>NZ_PKUS01000041.1 GCF_002866825.1 Pseudohalioglobus lutimaris
GGACGGTATCATTAACCGGGTTTAGTGAATATCGGTGCATCCCCCCTTAATGGGGAAGAGCCTTGGTTTGATCGACCTGTAAGTTGCTGTTTTTGAAGAGAAAAATTGGTAGCTACGGGTGGACTTGAACCACCGACCCCAGCATTATGAATGCTGTGCTCTAACCAGCTGAGCTACGTAGCCACAATCATTTATCGGGGCGACACCCCAACGAGGCGCGAATTTTCCTTATTTCCAGGCCGCGAGTCAAGACAGTCTCGCAGTAATTTAGGTTAAGGGGTGTCGTGGTCCGGCGCAGGCCCCCTGCCCCCCACTTGCACGGACTACAGCGCTACCTCAAACTGCCTCAGTGAATCACTAGCGAGGCCAGCATGGATTGGGATGACATCAAGGTATTTTTAGCGCTGGCGCGCAAGGGCTCTGCCAAAAGTGCGTCGCAGGTTTTAGGTGTCAGTAAGTCAACCGTCACCAGGCGTCTCGATGACCTTGAAGGCGCACTGAAAACCCATCTGTTTGACCGCACACCTGACGGCTACCGAATGACCGCTGCAGCTGAACAGTTGCTGCCTACGGCCGAGCATATCGAAGAGCTGATCCTCGCAGCGGAACGTCGTGTTCACGGTGAAGACCAGCACCTGGAAGGCCCAATCCGCGTAACACTGCCAGACAGCGAGGTTATGGGCCGGTTGATGAAGCGGCTGGCGCAATTTGCGCAGGAGTATCCCGGGATTGAACTGGAAATCTCCGCCAGCACAGAGGCACTCGATCTGAGCAGGCGGGAAGCAGATATTGCGGTTCGCGTTATGCCCGCTGGTACCAAACCGCCTGATTACTTGATTGGCCGCCACCTCTCTCCCCTTTCTGCCAGCACCTATGTACACCGCGACCTGCTTCGCGAGGACAACCCCGAGGATGTCTCCCACCTACAGTGGATAGGCAAAGCGCCTGCCGGGCAAAAAGAGGAGTGGCTCAAGCACACAAACTTACCTGACAACCCTGTACGCCACGCTATCCTGGACCTGTCACTGGTGGTGGGGGCGGTAAGGGCAAAGATGGGTATGGCTTTCATGCCCTGTTTGTTTGCAACTGACCATGATGAGATCGTACAGGTCCCCGGCGCCATCACCGTGCACCATTCAGATATCTGGGTGCTGACCCATAAAGACCTTCGACTCAGCGCACGACTGCGGGCCTTGCGGGAGGTTATCGCCGACGAATTTATCCAACTGCGCCTCCATCTGGACAGCAGAACCGCCTGAGCCTGCCCCGGGGTGCCCATAATTGCACCCCTTCGATTCATAAACGGATATTTTAATCACAAACGGACACGCCTAGTATCAACCTCGCACCACAAATAAAGGAGTGCGAAGATGAAAAATGTAACGGCGAGTTTGGCAATGGGATTGGTTCTGGCGACAACAAGCGCGGCCCACGCAGGCAGCGAGCAGGGCCAGCAAGTGGCAGAGTGCAAAACACAACTGACAGCGGTCTACGGTGCTGATACCCATGTACGCGTCATCGGCAAAGCCTCAGTGCGGGAACCGGTTATGACGTTCAGCGTGCACCCCAGGGGTGAAAGGCATCTGCGGGTTAGTTGCACGCGCACGCCAGACGGTGGCATCAGCATGATGGATCGTTACGGCATCGCCCTGGCCATGCCAGAGCAGCAAGGCAGCAAAGTCCTGGGCGAACTGTTTTAAACGCTTGTGGCCAATACAGCTGGAGGGGTTGGAGCTTTGCGGTGATCAAGCAGACCGATTGCAACCGGTCAGTCTTTGTAATCCGGTGGACGCCCTTCCTTGCGTGCCTTGATGGCCTCTTCGAAATTCTGCGTGGTCATGCGCAGGAAGAGCTGGGCGTGGCCTTCGTGGTTCATGTGAGTATGCAGGCTACCCGCATCCACTCCCGCCCATAACATCTGCTTGCTGAGCTCAACGCCAAGCTGGCTGAAGCCGCAGATGCGCTCGGCTATCCGGTAGCACTCGTCCAGCAGCTGACCAGGCTCCACAGACTTCGACACGATTCCCAGGTTTGCCGCCTCCTGTGCTCCGACATCGCGACCGGTGAGCATGATTTCGAAGGCCCGACTGGTGCCGATTGCCCGGGGTAGCAGGTAGCTCAAACCCAGCTCAGCGGAGGTCAGTCCGTTGTTGATGCCGGCGGGGCGAAAATAGGCTTTGTCGGAGGCGACGCGGATATCAGTCGCCATGGCGAGGCAGAAACCGCCACCAATGGCAGGGCCATTGATCGCGCCGATGACGGGTTGGTGCATATCGTGAATCGTCTTGATCACGTCATCGAGTATCTTCATGGCGCGTCGGGCAATGCCCGGCACCGTGAGCCCGTTAAAAATATCCAGCCAACCCGGGTCCTCCAGGTCCGCACCTGCACAGAAACCCTCGCCGGCTCCCGTGACGATTACCACGCGCACGTCATTATCAAAGCTGACCTGTTCCAGAGCTTCCTTGAAGGGCACCATGACATCGAAGGCCATGGCGTTCATGCGCTCTGGTCGATTAAGGGTGATCAGGCAAACGCCTGGCCTGGGCTTTTCCACGTTAACGAAAGACATGAAACTGCTCTTGTCATTGATTAAGCCCACAGTCTAGAACATGCACAAACTGCAGACCATGGCCTTACCGGTCAGCGATTCAGGTGTTCCAGAGCGAAACAATATGACCGCAGTCAGGGCGCACCCGACCCGCCAGCACTTCCTGGTACACGTGCTCCGTCGCGGACACGCCCAGATGGGTCTCAATCCGCATCCATCCATTCACGAAAACAGTGAACTCCCCCCACACCTGCGCAAGCTTGCGCTGGAAATCGGGAGCACCCCATTCACCGATGCGCTTCTCGGCCTGCGTTGGGGCAAAAAACATCACCGGCTCAGGGCCTGTTAACGGCTGCGTCGCGCCACCCAGCTTTTCCCAGTGCGAGGCACCGACCAGGCAGCTGCAGCGCAGCTGCTGCGCATAGTGATCATGCACACCTGCCAGCAGTTCTCCGTCGCCGGCGAAATCGACAACAACCGCTGCCCTGGCAGCGTCGAGACTCTCCAGCTCGTCATAGCACAGTACACGATCGTAGCAGCCCAGCCCCTCGACAAATGCCCGATTTCCAACAGATGTCAGTCCCACAACCTCATAATCGCGCTCTCTGCTCGCGCGGTTGGCGTGCAGGAGATAGGCCATGCCCAGAGCCGTTTTACTGGACGCGCTGGTCAGTAAAACCGTTTCAGCAGCAAAAAAGTCATTATCTTCAAGAAAGTCGTCCAGCAGGAATGAAGTGGTAAACAATGGACGCAGCAACATCTGCAGTGCTTCCGTAGCTTTCGTGTACAGCGGGTCATGGGCGCAGCGCAGATACTGGTTATAGATTATTGCCAGCGAAGCGCGATGTTCGCTGGCGTCTATAAAGCTTCCGGAAGACACATTCCCGGGGATAACGACAAGGTGCGTGGCCATGGGAAAATATCCATACACGCGCTCGCCCGGGTCTATACCCTCACATTTGCTGGCGGCCACATCGGCAAAGCCCCAGACAGGGATAATACCCATGCCTTCTCCGGCCGGGAAAAACTCCCAGTACCGCAGGAGTTCGCCGGTCGCAGCGTAACTGATGTTATTCGCGGTGAGCGCGAAGCGGTCAACGCGCAACAGCACCTCGCCTTCCCGCAGGCTCGCCGCATCCGGCGCTGCGGCCTCGTTTAATCCGGTCTTCGCAAATTGTTGCCGATTAACGGTGAACTCTATCGCGTCGCTCATTACCCTTCCCTACTCTGTCTTGAACACCAGTCCTGCGTTATCCACAAGACGCTTGATCAACGGGTCGCCCATCGCTGCCGCGGGCGTCCAGATTCCGCCTGGCGTGACGATATCATCGCATGCCAGGGCTACCGCACTTTCAGCAATCATCCGCGACGTGGAGCCATAGCCCGGATCACGATCACCGGCTACCGATACGGCAACCGTCTCACCGCCGGCGCTCTCACCCTGGAAGAGGATGTCGTAAAAACCGGCCAGTTGCTCTTCGCGACTGGGTCCTTCTCCCGGTTGAGGCTCCTTGTCCCCGGAGGTCATGCCGGGCTCTGCCATCGAATTGGCAATCGACTCACCTTTTTCACCGGGACCGGTGAGCAGCATTTCTGTATAGGTGAAGTCCTCACCGTAAGCGTGGCCCAGCAACGCGTTTGAGCGGTGCACGTTGGGCATATTAATTTGCGCCATGATAAAGGGGGCTGCCCAACTGCCGATCTCCTCGTCGTAAGTGGGCTTGTGGCTAGCGGGCTGGGGCACACCTTCAAAGCCAGGCACCAGACAATAAGGGTTCTTGAGCTGCTCCAGTATGGCCGGGTCTTTCATCGCGGCTGCCATGGTCGCCTTCATGCTTGCCACGGTACCGCCGGATGCGTGACCTTTCATCTTCCGCACTCTGCCTTTCACATCTTTCACCACCGAGCCGGTCTTTTCCTTCGCGACCTGCTGCAAGTAGTAGACACCCAGATCAAAGGGGATTGAGTCGAAGCCACAAGAGAAAACGATACGCGCACCGGACGCTTGCGCCGCTGCCGAGTGTGCAATGACCATCTCACGCATCCAGTTGGTCTCGCCACAGAGGTCAACGTAATCGGTACCAGCAACGGCGCACGCTTCCAGCAGGGCAGAACCGTATAATTGATACGGGCCGACAGCGGTCAGCATAACCCGCGTTCGCGCAACCATCTCTGCCAGGGCAGCTTTATCGGCTGAATCGGCTGCAATCACCGTCAGTTTCTCCGGCAGGCCGGAAGCAATCGCGGCCTGGCTAATTTTGTCAGCATTGCGCCCGGCAAGTGCCCAGCGCAAGTCCCCACCCACGCCATAACGTTGATTCAGGTACTCCGCTATCAACTGCCCGGTAAAGCCGCTGGCGCCATAGACAATGACATCAAACTCTCTGCTCTCTTTCATCTTTTCTTCACCTATTTAATTTCTTGTGGTTTTGCAGGTTGATAACGCTGGAACCAAGGCATCAGCGATGCGGATTAATCCGCAAACGAGATTAACTTCTCGTTTAGCACACCCTGCAACTCCGGGCTTGCCGTTGCCTTGTCGAAGGCATCGGCAATCACTGCGCTGCGGTGGTCGGTCACCACCCGGTAACTGGGATGGGTGAAGATATACAACTCACCGGCCTTCATGGCCTCCACCACACGCTTGCCAACAATCTCCACATCTATACCGTTATTCACTGCCTCGGTGGTTACCTTGGCGATCTTGAACACGTCGGGCGTGGGGGCGACATCGGTGGCGTAGCGCGGCTGGCGGTTACGGTAGGACTGGTGGATACGGGTCTTAACAAACGCCGGCGCCAGTACCGACACCTGAATATTCTCCCCCTTCAACTCTTCGAACCAGGCTTCCGCGAGCGCGACCACAGCAGCCTTGGTCGCGGTATAGGCTCCGCCCAACGGCGCACCGGCCATACCGGCCATGGATGCAACATTGATCAGCCAGGACTGTTCTCCATGCCGCTTCATCAGCGGTACAAACACGTTGGCGCCATACACCACGCCCATGAGGTTCACATCAATCGTCCAGCGCCAACCGGGGTCGTCAAGTGTTTCAATCGCGCCTATGCCACCACTTACCCCGGCATTGTTAACCAGCGCATGCACAGCGCCAAAACGCTCGGTAGCCGCTTGCGCGGTGCGCTGCCAATCCTCGAACAAGGCAACATCCATTTCCACCGCAAGCACAGGTATTCCCGCTTCCTGCAGTACCTTTTCAGCGGCTGCCAGCGGCGCCGCTTCGATGTCAGCCAGCACAATATTCATACCTGCAGCCCCCAGGGTGCGCGCCAGGTTGAGCCCAATGCCCTCTGCGCCACCACTGATGACCGCGGTCTTTCCGTCAAACTCTTGCATAGAATATGCCTCCTGCTTAGATGCGTATCGCCTGGTAAAAGCCAGACGCCATTAACATGCGAAGCCCCGTCTTTAGAACTTGTCCTCGGAGAAGATACCTTTACGGTCGCGGTACATGCGGCCCAACGAGCTGGCAAAATACTCCGGAAACAAGCGTTTCATCCGCCAGCCCCAGCGGGCATCCGGCTGCGTCATCACATATAAACGCTCTCGCTCCACGGCCTTGAGCACATCCTCAACGATCTCTCGCGCGGTGACCCTGGATTGGTTCAACTGCTTATGCAGCATCTGTTCTCCACGGGTGCTCTCACCAAAGCTCTCGCCGAGGGAGCTGGCGAATACCGTCGGGCATACCACCGTCACGCCGACGCTAGATCGCGAGAGTTCAACCCGCAACGTTTCCGACAGAGAGATTACCCCCGCCTTGGCCACGTTATACGGTCCCATTTCCGGCGCGGACAAGGTGCCGGCGCTGGAGGCAGTGTTAATGATATGGCCCGCACCCTGCTTTTTCAGCAAGGGTACGAAAGCCCGGCAGCCGTGAATCACTCCCCACAAGTCCACGTTTATCACCCGATGCCAGTCTTCCAGGGCCACCTCATTCAGTTCACCCGCCACCGCAATGCCGGCGTTGTTAAACACCAGGTCAACACCACCCCAGGCCTGCTCAACCTCGCCGCAAGCCGCTTCCAGGTCCTCGGGGCGGGTGACATCCAGCACCCGAACAATAACTTCGGCGCCCAGTTCAATGAGCTGGTTTTCCACCTCGCTCAACCGCTGTGCGTTGATATCCGCAATAAAAAGCTTCCACTTTCTCCCTGCCAATTGCCGGCATATTTCCAGCCCCAGGCCACTTGCCGCGCCAGTGATAAAAGCACGCTGGTCAGGGAAACGCTTTTCGAGTTGCATACATTACTTCCCAATCAATTTCAGCTCTCTGAACAAACCATTCAGGCACTGCAGGTCAGCATTGATAATGCATCGCGCCTGAGCCAATCCAACCCTTCGACAAGCACATTTCTCGCCAGCCCTATTAACATATTGACGATCATCATTCAGTCTCTGCGCCTGGCAAAGCTTGCTGCCGGCTCTCCTGGCGCTCTCGCAACCAATCCAGGAATACCAGCGTCAACCAGGCATAAAGAGTAACGCCAACAAAAAGCCCAAGGCGCACGGCGGATGCCTTGTATGGGTCTTTACCCGACTCAGTGTCGCCCACTGCGGGCCCGATAAATATCAGCAGCGTGATCAGCACATTGGACCAGAAGCCAGGGGAGTAACGGGTCTTTGCCACGCCGTAAACCCGGGCCACAATAAATACGCTGAACGCCAGCGTCCAGAGAAAGAACATCCAGAGGTTCGGCAGTAACTTGAGGCAGTACCACATGATGATAGCCAGTAGCGCCGCCATCAGCGTAGACCCTAAAAGCTCTCTGCCCGCTGACCTGACATCCGTCTCGGACACCTGTTGGCCCAGTGCAACGGACTTCATGATGATAGGTGCGTACATGGCGGGGTTACTTAACACCAGGAGATAACTGGGAAACACAATCAGTGTCGCACGCAGCGCCAACCAGCTGGACTGCAAGGGCCTGGGCGGCGGTGGGGGTGCGGGCGTCGGACCCTCCTCTGGAAACAAGGGGTAGACCAGCCACTGACATAATACTGCCACTGCGATGTTGATACACATCGCCTTGATCAGCAGCACCGCGATGCCGTAGCCCATCAACCCCATGGCGGAGATCAGGGTGACGCCTATCGTGAGCAGGACGCCCACCTGGGGCTTTCCCAGGTGCAGCGTCACATAGTTGGCAAAAAACAAGCCGCAAAGTGCGACCAGCAACGCCGTTACCGGATAATGCAGTAACATCGGAATCAGCAATAGGCCGCTGCTGAGCATCACACACAGTGCCAACAGCAGGCCCAGCAGCCCCTTGGGGCCCATGGGCGGCCTGGGGGCCGCTCCCAGGATGAAGGCAAACAGCGGTGCCATAAAGGGCATCGTTTGCGCGCTGCCGTAAGCGACCGCCAGCGACAATGCCACTGTCAGGCTGAGGCGGAAGACACGCTTGGCGGCAATATGCATCTGAGCGCTAGTATGCGTAAGCAAACACGCTCATTATGCGGATATACAGCTTGCCCAGCACCGCAGTGAGCCAGGACGATTCGCTGTAGGCGATAACAGACGCCTGACCACCCACCCGCAGGTTACGGCGCAGGTCGGGGTCCTGGTCTACAGGGAAGCGAACGACCACCGGGAAGCGCTGTGCCTGCCTTAGCCAGTCACGGTTGTTACTTATACTGGGCAGGGTGCCGGGTGGCGGCGGTTGCGACGCACTTATACCCAGCCCAAGGTTACCAATTTCCCCCGCAAACACCTTCCCGGGCAACACATCGAAAATGATTTCCACGGGGGTGCCGGGCTGCATGTTACCCAGGTTATTCTCGGTAAACTCCGCCTGTACCCAGACATCGTGAAACGAAACCATAGTCATAAGTGGACCGCCGGCACCGGCGAACATGCCAATATCCGTGCGCAGGTCGGTAATCACCCCACGCGAGGAGGCTGTGACTACCGTACGCTGTAAATCAAGTTCCGCCTTCTCTACTGCGGTGCGAGCAATTCTCAGTATAGTATTGGTTTCCTCGTCAGAAGCACCACCCTTGGCCTCGATGGCCTGTGCAATAGCAGCCTCCGCGGCTGACACCGCTGCCCGGGATTGATCAAGCGTGGCCCTGGAAACCTCAAGACGACGCGTGGAGATAGTCCCGGGGTCCTCCTTGTAAAGGCGCTCCAGTCGAGACGTATCTTTCTCGGCTTTTACCAGGTTTGCCTGGGCAGAGCGCAAATTTGCTCGTGCCGCTTCCACTCCGGCATCACCGGCATCGACCTGGCGCAACGCGTTTTCATAGTCAGAATGGGCCTTGGCGAGTGCAATGTCGTATTGGCTTGTGTCGATACGGAATAGCTGTTCACCTGCCTCCACCTGCTGGTTATTTTCTACATTTACTTCCACTACATAACCCGAGACCTGCGGCGCAACACCCACCACATAGGCTTGCACCCTCGCCTGCGTCGTGTAGGGCGTGAATCGATCGGCTGCCAGGTACCAGCTCAAACTCAACAGAATAAGAATGGCGATGACAACACCGCCGCGCTTGACCGTTTTGGGCGCCTCGTCTTCCGCCGCAGCTTGCGGCCCGGCAGTATCGGTGTTCACTTCTGCTTCACTCATCGCTGTGGACCCTTGTAATCATTGAACGGGAACCTCAATCGGTTCATCCAGCATACCGCCCCAGTCCGTGCGCTCTTCCATGACGGCGCGAATACTTTCTGGAACCAGGTCGTCTGCACTGGCTGGCTGCCAACCACCACCCAGTGCCCTGTAAAAGGCAATAACCGAATTGATATGAGCACCCTGGTTCGCCACGTAACTGGCGGAACGGGCCGCGCGTGCCTGCTGGGCCGACAATACGCGCTGAAAATCGGAGTAACCCTCTTGATAGCGCTTGGTGGAAAGCGTCAGGGAGCGCTCTGCCGCCTGCAGTGCGCCGGCGAGGATGTCCTGCTGGTCTTTGGTTTTCACAATACTGATGGCGGCGTTGTCGATTTCTGATGCCGCCGCGAGCACGGTCAGTTGATAGGCTTCAATGGCCTGCTGCAAACGTGCGTCCTGGATACGCACATTGTTCTCAATGCGACCATAGTTGAATAAGTTCCAGCTGAAGCTGGGGCCAATTCCGGTGCTCAGCGTATCCGTGGTGGCATCCAGTGAATTACCGGACCAGCCAATGCTGCCAAACAGGGAGATGGAAGGGTACAGGTCAGCCCTGGCCACCCCGATCTGTGCAGACTGCGCGGCGACGGTCCAGGCTGCGCTGCGAATATCGGGGCGCCGCATCAGCAGAGTGGCGGGAAAAGCATTTATGAAAACGGGGTTTAATGCAGGCAGTTCTGTCGCGGCGCCTGCCAATTCGGGTAAGTCGCCGGGGGAGCGTGCCAGCAAAACGCACAGGGCATTCTCGACCTGTCGCAGGCTGATTTCCAGTTCGGGGATACTGGCGAGCGTCGCAAGATATTGTGTGCTCGCCTGCTGTACGTCCAGCTCAGCAGACTGCCCACTCTCATACAGCGCGGTGGTGATTTCCAGGCTGCGCTCTTGCAGGGCGGCGTTTTCCCGCGCAATCTCGATCTGGCGAGCCGTTGTGAGGTAAGCATAATAGGCCTGCGCGACCTGCGCAGCCAATAGCACCTGCGCGTTTTGCTGGTTGGCGACAGAGGCGAAGAATGCAGCATCAGCGGACTCGATGCCGCGTCGCCACCGCCCCCAGAAATCGAGCTCCCAACCAATATCAAAGCCGGCATTGTAGCTATTGAAACCCGAGCGATCTCCCGAGTTACCGCCCTCGGTCGGCCAGTTATCCACCCTGGCCCAGGAGCCCGTCGCACGCTGCACCTGCGGATACCTACTGCCGGTGGCAACGCCCAGCAAGGCCTTGCTCTCCAGAATAGCCAGGCCGGCTATGCGCAGGGTCTGGTTCTCTTTTCGCGACGTTTCGATCAACTGGTTAAGTGTGGGGTCGTTAAACGCCTGCCACCAGAAACTGAGATCCTCAGCTTCGTCCGGGAGCCTGGTCATAGCCTGCCCGTAGAGATCCGTTTCCCACTCCTGCAGCCATGCTACATCGGGTTCCTGATAATCGGGACCCAGACTGGTACAGGCCTGCAGGGAAACAACGGCGCAGACGGTCGCAGCGGCTTTGCGCAAACGCCTCATTCCGCGGCCTCAGGGCCCTCTTTGTCCGTCTCGACTTCATCACCCTGCATGGCCACCCACTGCATGAATACCTGGTAGCCCACAGCAAGTACAACGGCACCCACAAAAAGCCCGATAAAGCCCGTTGAAATCATGCCGCCCAGAGCACCGATAAGAATAACCGGCATGGGCGCGTCCACCCCTCTGCCCAACAGCATCGGCTTGAGAATATTATCTGAGAGCGCCGCCAGCACCAGGTAAACGGTCCACACCAGGTTCATTACCGTGCCTGAGTCGCCACCATTCCAGAGCCAGAGCACCACCGGCAGGATCACCAGAATCGCCGGTAGCTGCATAATGGCCAGAAGCAGCACTGCGAAAGCCAGCAAACCCGCCGCTGGCACACCCGCCAGTATAAACCCGACTCCAGCCAGGATAGCCTGAATCAACGCTACTCCCAGCACCCCAGCCGCCACAGAGCGTGTGGTCATCGTTGCCAGGTTGTATACCCTGGGGCCTTGCTCCTTACCCGCCAGGCGGCTCAGAATGGCGTAAAGCGCCTGACTGCCCCGCGTGCCAAAGGCCATCATGATACCAGCGACAATCAGTGCACCTACAAACGTCAACACATCACCCGCGGTGCTTTGGGCCATGGCGAGGCCGCTGGCTGCCAGCGCCTCCATCGCCGTCTTGTTTGCCTCGATGAACGCGGGCAAATTACTGGATGCCGCACTCCACTGGTCATAAACCTGCTGGCCGATAAGCGGCCACTCCGCCACGGCCTCATTCGGCGCCCGCAGCTCAAGCGTACCCGCCCGGAAGGATTGCACCGAGCTGGTTAGCTGATCAGCAAGTGAGGAAGCAATCAGGGCAATTGGTACGCCCAGTATCAGCAGGGCAATCAGTACGATCACTGTGGCCGCTCGACCCGGCTTGCCGCCCATCTTTGCCGTCAGCTTCTGGTGCGTGGGGTATATCGTCACCGCCAGAATCAGGGCCCAGAGCATCAGGTTCATAAAAGGGCTGAAAACCCTGAATGAGGCCACCACCATCAGCAAAATCAGGCTGACGCGAATCAAACCGTCTGTGAATTCAGCTGCCGTCATAGGGTGGTTCCGCTTTTCCAACTCACTCATCTGTTTCCCCTTCTGTCCGGTCAGTGCCGGTTTAACTCATTATTTTTTGAAACACTAAACACTATACGACCGCACGCGACAGCCAATTCGGGCTGCGTAGCGGGCGTCGGCTGTGCGCTTTGCATCACTTTAGCACCACCAGGGAGCGAGATGGGCCGCTCAGGGAATACCTGGCCGATATGGCGTTACTTCCACACCTGGTTAGCCGCGGCGCTGCACCCGGCCGCAACCACTTTGGCACCGCTTTTAGCCGGATTACCCTGAGTTTGCAGGCACTTGCCATTGCTACCGGCGATACGTCCCTGGTCATCGAATTCCCACTTCTGGTTGTTACCCCCGCCACAATTGGCCAGATTGGCCCCGGCAACACAGCGGCCATCGCTGGCCACGAGGCGGCCCTGATCATCGAAGTGCCAGGTCTGGCTGCTCCCGCTGCCCTTGCAGCTCTTCACCATCAGCACTTTGCCGGCGTAATCAAGGCACAGGCCGTTGGGCGTCTTGAACTGTTTTCCGCCCTGGGACTCTGCCACAATCTTGTGACCTTCCTGTTGCATAGACTTAAGCGCATCCTTGTTGAACTCTACGGCTACTGCCTGAGCACTCAGTCCAAGAAAAAGTACGCTAAGCCCGGTTAGCTGTTTCATCGACCTGTTCCTTTCACTAATATGAGGACAGCTGGCAAATTAGCTGCTAACACGCCGACTGACAACACTTGACGGCGCACATAATTGACTTTCTCAAACGAGTACAACCTTGTCTAAAGCTTTGAGATTCAGCCTGGCCCTGCTGCTGGTACTGCTGTTGGCGCTCCCCGCACTGGCTGCAATGATGCTGTTGGCTTTAGCCGGTACTGACAATGGCACAGCATTTCTCGCCCGCCAGCTGCAACAGCAGCTGGGGGAAGAGATAAGTTGGCAGCGGCTTCAGGGCTCGCTACTGGGGCCTTTGCGCCTGGAGAACGTGCGCGTGTCGCAACCGGGCCTGGACGCAGAGATTCGATCGCTGGCGCTTGACTGGCAGCCAACCGCCCTGCTGCAGGGCAAGCTGCTGGTCACTGAACTACAGGCCGACAGCATACAGGTAAACCTGACCGAGACGGAGCCCCAGGAGACCACTGAGGCTTTCAGGCCCGATGACCTGCAGCTACCCCTGGACATCTCCCTGCGCAACATCTCGCTGAGCAAGCTGCAATTACAGTCGGCAGGCGAACCTGTGCTCAGTGTCGACACACTTGAACTGGATACCGAGCTGGCTGGCAATGCACTCATTCTGCATTCGCTGTCAGTTGCCATGCCGGAGGGCGCTGTATCGCTGCTGGGCCGCATACAGCTGAGCAACAGTATGCCACTGGCACTGGAGGCAAAATGGAACGTTTTGCTGCCTCCCGAGGAAGACGCAGCTGCGCAGGGCGACGCCATTGCACTTAACGGGAACGCACATGTTGAGGGCAGTCTGGACTGGAGCGACAACATCGGCTTCAACCTGGATTACCGGTTGCACGCCCGGGGACTGGACGCATTCGACCCGCAGATACCAGCCGCGTTGACGGCGATGGGTCTGTTGCGAGGTGATCAGGCCAGCGACAAAGTGGATATAACGCGCCTCACGCTGGCACTGGAGGAAACCGATCTGCAGCTGGAGTCGAGCGCAGAAATTTCGGCTCTGTCAGGCGAATCACCGGTAGTCGCAGCCACACTGGCCTGGCAGCACCTGCAGTGGCCGCTGGCTGCGACTGCGACCCTGGTCTCCAGCGAGACGGGGAAACTGACAGTCACTGGCAACAGCGCGGCATTCGCGGTCGAGATGAACGCAGCGTTGACCGGCCAGGACATTCCCCCGGGCAACTGGCAGCTCAGCGGCAGCGGGGACCTCCAGCAATTACAGATCTCTGCCCTGAGGGGACAGGTGCTGGGCGGCGAGCTGCGCTTGAGCGGTCCGGTAAGCTGGCAACCTTATCCGAGCTGGCAGCTGGAACTGACAGGTACCGACCTTGATCCCGCTCAACTGGACCCGGCGGTTAGCGGCACGCTGTCACTTGCACTGGACACCCACGGCAGCTTGCGGGCCGATTCACCCATTGAAGCCGAGGTCGCTCTACATCGCCTCGAAGGATTTTTATTGAACTATCCCCTGCAGCTGACCGCTGATGCCAGCTTAATCGGTGAATCAGTTGAGCTCAGGCAGCTCCTGGCCAGCAGCGATGGCAACCAGCTCAGCGCCCGTGGCCAGCTATCGGCAGAGGACCTGATGATTGACTGGACGTTGGCTGCGCCACATCCCGCTACGTTCCTGCCCGGTGCCAGTGGTGTCGCATCCGCCAGCGGCACGCTGACCGGCAGCCCGAACTCCCCTCTGCTGGCGGCACAGTTTAAAGCGCAGCAACTGCAGCTGGATGACCTGTCTGTGACCTCAGTCACCGCCAGGGTGCAGGCCGGACTTGCCGCTGAGGATGCCCTTGAGCTGACGATTGACGCCGGGGCTGCCACTGCCGGTGAGACGGCTTTGTTTCACACCATGCAACTGCGCGTAGCCGGGTCCAATGCACAACACCGCCTCGATCTCAGCGCCGACACAGGTAGTGAACAACTGCAACTCGGCCTCGTCGGCGGCCTGGATACCGCTGCACTCGCCTGGGTGGGCAACTTGCAGTCGGTGGATGCGGTTACCGCTGACTATGGCAACTGGCAACTGACGGCGCCGGCGTCCCTGCAGCTCGCCGGCGAGCATATTTCACTGACGCAGGCCTGCCTGGGCGAGCGCTCAGTCGGCAGTACCCTGTGCACCACCGGCAACTGGAATGCAGACGGGGCGATGCAGTTGTCGGCCAGTTTGAACGGGTTACCGCTGGATATGTTCCTGGAGCAGGCGACCGGAGATATCTCCGCGGACGTTCAGGGCAGTGTCGCTGCCAATGGCGCCCTGCGCGCGAACGGAACACTGCAGTTAAGCCCGGGCGAGGTGCGCATTCAACTGGACCAGGCTCTGCAGTCGCTGCCCTTCGCGGGTGGCGATATCACTTTAGAGATCAACGATAAAGGCCTCACCGCCAGGGCAGATCTCGCAGCACCAGAACAGGGGCGTCTAGACGCCAGCATCGCCCTGCCCGCTCTCAGGACACTGCCCCTGGTTGAGCAGCAACCGATCATCGGCCGCATCCAGGCGGTAATGCCAGATATTGCCGGCTTCGCTGCCCTGGTGCCCGAGGTCGCGTCACTTGCCGGTAGCCTCAACGCCGACCTCAATCTTGGTGGCTCTGTGCAACGGCCCGCAATAACAGGTGAACTCTCACTGCAGAACGGTGCCGCCAATGTCCCGCTCGCAGGTCTAAAATTGAGAGAGATCGACTTGCGCGCCCTCAGCAAGCCCACCGCTGCGGGGCAGTTGGTCCTCAGCGGCGGCATGCGCTCCGGTGGCGGGCGGCTGGACCTTTCCGGGACAGCCAGCCCGCTGGAGGGAACCCTGGACATGCACATCCTCGGAGATCGCTTCAAGCTTTATGACACACCTGATGCCCGGGTGTGGATGTCTCCCGATCTCGCACTGAAATGGCGCGATGACATGCTGTCAGTACGCGGACAGCTCACGGTTCCGGAAGCGGCTATCACCCCCAGACTGGAGCTGAACCCGGCGGCGTTTTCCGCTGCAGAGGATGACACCGCATCGACGGTGCAGACCATCAGAACTTCTCCTGACGTTGTCGTCATCAACCGTAAAGTACAATCGCCACAGGATATCCTGGAGACGGCAGCCCCGTTTCGTATCGACAGCCAGATCGACTTTGTGCTCGGCGATGCTGTAAACGTCAATGCAGTCGGGTTCATCAGCCAGATTACCGGGGCAGTCAGGTTCACCAATACGCCGGAACAGGCCGGGGTCATTCCAATTGCTGACGGAAGGCTCACACTGTCGGGGGGCACCTTCCGCTCATTCGGACAGGATCTGGAAATCGAGAACGGCCAGATTATTTTTGCCAAAGTCCCGGCTACCGAGCCCGAACTTAACCTGCGCGCAGTGCGCTGGATCGACAACGATCCGCAGGTAACAGCAGCAGGTGTCACGGTCACCGGGCCGTTGACCCAGCCCGTGCTGGAACTCTTTTCCCGGCCGCAGTTGGAAGCCAGTGAGATCCAGTCCTATCTGCTCACCGGTCGCTCGCCCCGCTCCGATGACAGCGTACTCAGCCTGGGCACCTACGTGAGTCCGCGCATCTATGTGGGTTACGGCTACAACATGGTGGAAAAAACCAGCGAGTTCAACTCGCTATTCACCGTTACACCGCGGTATGGGCTGGGCGCCAACCTCGGGGAAGCAGACAACAACATCAACGTGACCTTTACCCTTGAACGCTGATAGCTCCCGTAAGCAATCCGTCGTGGCGATCGCACCCGTCCTTGCAGCGCTGTTTGCACTGCTGCTTTGCGTGCAGACCAGCGCCCAGGCAGCACTGCAGGTGCAAGTAGACGGACTACGGGGCGTCGCCCGTGATAACGTTCGCGCCTCGCTCAGTATCGCCCGGCGCCAGCAGGACCCGGAACTCGACGCGGCCACCATCCAGGCACTGCATGACCAGGCCGAGCTGGAGATTAGCCGGGCGCTGGAGCCGTTCGGCTACTATCGTCCGCAAATCACCTCATTGCTACAGCCCCCCACCGAGAGCAGCCCGGACTGGCGGGCCCGCTATCAAATAGATGCAGGCGAAAAAATACCTATAGCCGAAATGCAACTGACAGTAGTCGGAGCGGGGCAGAACAATGACGAGGTGCAGGCTCTGTCAGAGGGTTTCCCACTGCGCCGGGATTCCACCCTGGACCACCGGCGGTATGAACACACCAAGCGCGAGTTGATGGAACAACTTCGTAACCTCGGCTATCTGGATGCGGTGTTTACCGCGCATAAGGTGGAGGTTGATATGGCCACCTACAGCGCCCGCATCGCATTGCGTGTGGACACCGGCCCGGGCTATGTCTTCGGGCCAATCACTTTCGCGCAAAACCAGTTTGCAACGGACTACCTGCAGCACTACCTGGTGATCACCCCGGGCCAACCATTCGACCCGGCAGCAATCTCCCGGCAGCGCACCGCATTGAGCAAGAGCGGACACTTCCGCGAAGTCACGATCGTAACGGGTGAACCTGCCGATGCGGAACGGCCGGCCATTCCACTGCATATCCAACTGACTCCATTTAAGCCCAATCGCTACCGGGGGCGCCTGGGCTGGGGCACCGACTACGGCTTTGGTGTACAGCTTGACTGGACCCGGCGCTACGTGGGCAAACGCGGTCACTACTTCAACCTCGGCGGCTCTGTAGTAGAAGAGCGCCAGCGGCTGGCCGGCGATGCGAGTTACACCATACCGCTGGACCCCTTATCCGGCGGCAGCCTGGAGATCGCCGCCCGTCACGAAAGCAAGGACCTGACATTCGAGGAAGTGGATCTGGATGAGGGCGGAGAGAGCCGCATCGCGACCAACATCGCCTCGCTGATCTGGCACAGGCCCAATCGCCAGTGGAGTGGATTCGAATTCCGGCACAGTATCGGTCTCAGCTTGGTAGGTGAGACCTATGACGTCTTCGAAGTGCTATTCGGCAACCTGCCCTCCCGTTCGCAAGATGACTTAATCGACGTTATCGGCCCAGAGGCCTACAACACGCTGGCGCCGGACTTCGAAGCCCTGGTGCCAAGACTGCAACTTAACTTTCGCCGCAGCGACGATCCACTGTACATTCGCCGCGGCGATTTCTACAACCTTGAATTGCTGGGCACCGAGGAAAGCTTTGGTTCCAACACCAGCTTCTGGCAAGCGCGGCTGAACACCTGGAATATACTGCCGGTAGGAGACCGCAACCGGCTTTTGCTGCGCTCTGCCTGGGGCTATACAGACGCAGAAAGCAAAACCGCGCTGGGCATCAACTTCAACCAGGTACCCGAGTATTTCGAATTTCGCGCCGGTGGCGCACGCAGCGTACGCGGTTATGGTTTTGAAGAACTATTCGCGGCAGACACCATTACCGGCGGCAAACACTTGGCCGTTGCCAGTGTGGAATATGAACACGAGTTCATCAGCAACTTCAGTGCCGCCGTTTTCCTGGATGCGGGTAACGCCTTTAACGATTTCGATGATATCGATGAAAAACTGGGCGCTGGATTCGGCCTGCGCTGGCGTTCACCCGTTGGGCTGGCACGCATCGATGTGGGCTTCCCGCTGGACGATGCCGAGGACTCTTTCCAGATCTATATTACGGTAGGACCTGAATTCTAGGTCTCAAACATCAGGCCCGCAGACCCAGCGCATCACGCAGTTGCTCAGGTGAGCGCAACGACGCAAGCGTAAAGTGTATTCTTTCCAGCGTACGCAGCACATAGTTGCTGTCCTGCCAGGCGTCTCCCATGGCCAAGGTGACAGCGGCGCCCAACCAGGGGTAGACCGCCTGAATGGCGTACTGTCGCTGCAGCTCTGCCAAATCCGGAGCATTTACGCCAGCCTTGTGCAATTCATCGCGATAAAACTGCAGCAGCGCGGGCGACTGTTCCAACTGCTTATCCGGTGCCAGCGTGCCCGCCAGAAAGTACCCCACGTCACGCAGGGCCGGACCCTGCGCCAATAGTGCCCAGTCAAGGAAACCCGGCGCAGCGCGCCGTTCGTCGTAAAACAGATTGCCGTCGTGCACGTCACCATGAATCAGCGTGACCTCTCCCTCGCGCCACAGCCTGTGTACCGCGTCCTCATGCTGCAGGTACATCTCGCACAGTTGGCTGAATAATGGTGGCATGCTAGTGCCGTGTGCACTCAATGCACGCGGCAGTAACTGACGGGCTATCTCATGCTGCCTGATCGGGCCTACCCAACTGAGATCGTCATCAAAGCGGGGGGACTGCCAGTAGCCTGCATGCAGGCTGGCGAAAGCGGAGAGCACTTCACACAAATAACTCGGTGAATAGCGGGTCGCGGCATTGCGGAAAGTGCAACCGCTATCCTGCAGTTGCTCCAGCACCATCACGTAACGCTCGCCGCTCTGGTTCCAGTCGGCAAAATAACAATGAGGCACACGCAGCGGTAAGTCGACGGACAACTCGCGGTAAAAGCGAGCCTCGCGCAGGCCCATACCGCTGGAGGTCACAAACGCTCGTTGCTGTGGGTCTGCCGGGGGCAGTTTCACAAACAGGCGCGCAGGCAAGCCGCAATCTTTTGCGTAGTTTACCGCGATCTGTGCCCGACCCGTTGTACCGTTATCCGTGCCCTCGACCCGAACCGATCTGACCATTACCCCCAGGGCATCACCCAGCCACGCCGGGGTCAGCTCTGATATGGTTTGCGGTATCGCCATGTTGGCCCCCGACTATTTCTGAATCGTCGCCATGCTGGCGCTGAGCAAACGAGACAGGTCATCGGGTGATAGCTCAATCTCCAGGCCGCGCCGACCGGCGCTGACGAAAATTGTCGCAAAGGCCGCGGCAGAACTGTCAATCACCGTGCGCAGGCGCTTCTTTTGCCCCATTGGGCTGACACCCCCAAGCACATAACCGGTGCTGCGCTGCACAGTATCCGGGGCGGCCATGTTCACCTTTTTCGCCCCCAGCACCCGGGTCATACTCTTCATGCACAACTGCTTGTCTACCGGCACGACCGCTACCGCCAACCCGGCCCCCTCCAGGCTGACCACCAACGTCTTGAATACCCTGGCGGGCGCAAGCTGTAGCTTCTGCGCCGCCTCAAGCCCATAGGACTCGTTGTCTGCATCGTGTTCGTAGGCGTGAATGGTATGCGCGATGGCTAGCTGCTTGACCATGTTGATCGCCGGTGTCATCGCAGAGCGCTACAGCGGTAAAACGGGGTACATCAGGACCCGTTATAGATCTTTTCTGCTTTTTCCCGATAGGAGAGACACTCCGGTGTTTCCACCCTGGACCCGTCCCGAAAGTCCGCGCAGCTGAGATTCGCCATGCTGCGCATACAGGCGACAGCGGAAGCATAGAGTTCATGCTCCACAGGCACTTCCTGAATACCCTCGCTCATGGCCGCGCACATACCCTCCAGGATGGGCTCCATCATAGCCTTTAGTTCCGGGGTGAGTTCCTGTTGGTTGAGTTCCGCCAGTGAACAGGCTTTCACTTTCTCACACAGGTCATTGGCGGCAGACTCCAGGCTTTCCGCGCTGGCTGTGGTCATCGCGAGCAGCAGGGCCATCCCTGCACCGACGTTAAGTAAACGGGGGAAAAGCATTGTTATCTCCTTGATTGTCGAATAATCGTCTAAACACCCGGGCGATGAACTCACTCATTCAGAACAGCCCTTCGATTTGTCCCTGTGCGTTCACGTAAATATTATTTGCCGCCGGGGAGCGTGGCAGGCCCGGCATGCGCATGATGTCACCGCAGACAACCACCAGGAATTCGGCTCCGGCCGCCAGGGCCAACTCGCGCACTTTAACACGGTGATTCCCGGGGGCACCCACTAAACGCGGGTCGGTGGAAAAACTGTACTGGGTCTTGGCCATACAGACCGGGAAATGGCCATAGCCTTCCGCCTCAAACTGATCAAACTGCTCGCGAACCTTCTGGTCCGCATCCAGGTCGTCGGCCCCGTAGACATTGCGCGCCACTGTACGTGCTTTTTCCCAGAGACTGAGGTGGTCATCGTAGAGTGTGCGAAACTGCGCCTGACTACTGTCGGCCAGGTCTGCAACCTGGGTGGCGAGATCAATCGCGCCCTCTCCGCCGTCCCGGTGATGCGTGCACAAGTGTGCTTCCAGGCCCCTGCTCTGTGTATAGGTTTTGATCGCCGCGATTTCCGCTTCTGTGTCATCGGCAAAGTGATTGATAGCCACCGTGAGGGGAATACCGTACTGACCACAATTGCGGATGTGCCGGCCCAGGTTTTCCAGCCCGGCCTCCAGCGCCGGCAGGTTTTCCTCGGTCAGGGCGTCTCTGGCCACACCACCGTGCATTTTCAGGGCGCGCACAGTCACCACGATAACCGCTGCATCGGGCGTCAGCCCTGACTTTCGGCATTTGATATTAAAGAACTTTTCCGCGCCCAGGTCCGCGCCAAAACCCGCTTCAGTGACCACATAATCAGAAAGTTTCAGCGCTGTTTGTGTAGCGATAACCGAGTTACAACCATGCGCGATATTGGCGAACGGGCCGCCATGAATAAACGCCGGATTGTTTTCCAGTGTTTGCACCAGGTTGGGTGCCAGCGCATCGCGCAACAGCGCGGTCATTGCGCCCGATGCCTGTAGCTGCGCAGCGGTCACCGGTTCGCGATCCCGTGTATAGCCGATAACTATGCTACCCAGGCGCCGCTGCAGGTCCTCGATATTCTGTGCGAGGCAAAAGATGGCCATGACCTCGGAAGCAACGGTAATGTCGTAGCCGCCCTCCATGGGAAAACCGTTGCCGGGACCGCCTATGCCGGTGACGATTTGCCGCAATTGGCGGTCATTGATGTCCACCACTCTGCGCCAGGTCACCCTGCGGAGGTCGAGGCGCAACTCATTACTCCAGTGAATGTAATTGTCGATCATGGCCGCCAGCAGGTTGTGGGCAGCGCCAATAGCGTGCATATCGCCGGTAAAGTGCAGATTGATATCTTCCATTGGTACCACCTGCGACATGCCGCCGCCGGCCGCACCACCCTTGAGCCCGAAGCAGGGGCCCAGACTGGGCTCGCGCAGGCATACGGAGGCCTTTTTGCCCAGTTGGTTCATGGCATCGGCGAGACCAATCGCCACCGTGGTCTTGCCCTCCCCCGCCGGCGTCGGGCTCATCGCAGTGACCAGCACCAGCTTACCATTGGGGCGGTCCTGTAATGAGTTAACATAATCCAGCTCGATCTTTGCCTTGTAATGTCCGTAGGGAATGACCTGGGCGCGATCCACGCCTAGATCACTGGCAATGTCGATAACCGGGCGCATTGTCGCCTCGCGGGCGATTTCTATATCGGACTTCACGCAGCTTCTCCTTATTTTTCTGCCAGCGCCCAGGGGCAAGCCGCCATTCGGCGGCGCTGGCTGTGAATTTTTTCACACTTGCGCTGATTACCATTGACCATGATCAAACTCACACGCAGTATACCCCTCTGGCCCAGGGTGGCAGGCGTGCAATTGTGCAATTTCCACCACCCCTTGCAACCACGGGCATCGTTACCGAAATTACTGAGCTGAATACATGACCACACTACATCAAACATACAGCAGCAAACGATACGTCGTATCGCCCGTCTGTATGTGGGCGGTTAGCGTGGTTTGAGGAAGCATTTGTAATCATCCTGATTAGTAAAAGAGGCCTCCGAGAACCCTGATTCCGGAGGCCTTTTTTTATTCTTGATAAAAATATCTGCGTCACCGTTCAGGGTTCTCCCAAACAGGGAATAGAACCGTGACCAGGTCACTGCAAAACAACATCAAAGCGATTTACCTGCTGGGGTTTTTTACCGGCTTCATGGTAGTCATACCCGTTTTCGTGCCGCTGCTGCAGGGCCACGGATTGTCCATGAGTCAGGTGCTGCAAACCCAGGCGCTGTTTGCGCTCACCATCGCCCTGTGTGAAGTCCCCTCCGGCTACCTGGCGGATCTGTGGGGACGTCGCAACGCCATACTGGTGGGCTCCGGTCTCAACGCGCTTGGCTTTTTTTCCTTGCTGTGGGCCGACAGTTTCGTCGATTTTCTCGCCTATGAGTTCATACTGGGGCTGGGCTTCAGCCTGATTTCAGGGTCTGACCTTGCCCTGCTTTACGACACCGAAGTGTACCTGCGGGAGCGTGGCCTGCGTGGTGGCGCGGGGCCGGGGAAGTCCTTGAGCCGATTGATCGCAGTCGAGGCGGCGGCCTCAGGCATCGCCGGTATCGGCGCCAGCCTGCTGTTGCTGTGGTCCATGGATTCAGTTGTTGTGGTACAGGCCTTCACTGGATTTGCACCATTCCTGCTGGCGATGCTGCTGGTGGAAGCCCCACGCCCGGGATCCGGTAAGGATACAAGCACAACTGGTCACGGTGAAAATGCCAGGCGCATCATCGACCTGTTGCTGTTCGGCAAACCGGTCGTGTTGTGGACTGCCTTCGCTATTGCCGTTTTCGGGCTGTTGGCCGTCTACGTATTCTGGATCTACCAGAAGTACTGGGAGATGCAGGGTGTGCCGGTCTCCTGGTTTGGTTATATCTGGGCGGCGTTCGCGCTCACCGTGAGCCTGTCCGCGCGTTTCAGCGAAGCAGTCGAACAACGTCTGGGCTATCGGCAGTTATTGGTGCTTATCGCTATCCTGCCCCTATGCGGACTGCTGGGCATGGCGCTGGGCAGCGGTTGGTGGGGCGTCATGTTCGGCTTCGCCATACAGGTTTCGCGCGGACTGTCCATGAGCCTGTTCTACGAAGCGCTCAACCGCCGGGTGCCCGGTGAGTTCCGCGCGACGGTGAATTCCCTTGTCAGCCTGGGGGTGCGCTCGATTTTTATCGTCACCGGGCCACTGCTCGGAATGGCACTGGACAAACAGGGCATGGAAACCACGCTATTTGGTCTGTTGGCTATTTTCGCGCCGCTAATGGGCCTGGTACTGGTACCGCTGGTGGTGCGCATTCACCGCGAGCAGGGCCAGGAGGCCAACGAGCGATCTGCTACCACCGCCGCCTGAGTGCGGCGGTATTTCCCCTGGCCGTGCAGAGTTCAAAGAAGCAGCAAAAAGCCGGATGGATGAGTAGTGCGGTGGTTGATTTCCCAGTAAACTCCCAGCTGAAAGGGTCCTGACGATAATGATAATACGCATACGGGAAACTACATGAAAGCAAGTGTTAGAGACACGGTAAACTGCACTGGTGATCTATTAACAAGCATATCCCCAGCGATCAAACTGGCATCCACAGCTGTTGAGAGCACGCGCGATTGCGTGTCAGCGCGACACGCCTAGTGTGCCGCAAAGAAGCGCATTCATACCCGGTCGTATGGTGAAGGACTAAACATGCCCGGCCACAGTCCGCCAACGGCGCTCAAGGCCCGTCAGGTCTTCGACGGCGAATACTGGCAGTGGGACCATGCAGTACTGCTGCGCGGAGAGTACATCGAAGACATCTGCCCTGCTGACGAAGTGCCCCAAGGTGTACCGGTTAACAATCTGGGTGACGTCATCCTGGCGCCGGGACTGATCGATATACAGGTCAACGGCGGCGGCGGCCAGTTGTTCAATAATCAAGCGGACGCGCAAGCTGTAAGCCAAATTGCCGCAGCGCACCGACGCTTTGGCACGACCGGCCTGATGCCCACCATCATCAGCGACACGCCTGCGGTGCACCGCGCGGCTGCAAAGGCAATCAGTGAGGCTCGCCACAGTGGCGAAAAGGGCATTCTTGGTCTACATATCGAAGGCCCGTTCTTCGAACCGGGCCGACGCGGCACTCACAAGGCGGAGATGATTCGCCCGCTGGAAGATGCGGATCTAGCCTGGCTGTGCACCTTGCAAGACTTCCCGGTAATGCTGACGATCGCACCCGAGCACGTTACCTCTGACCAGCTGCGCGCGCTGGCCAGGGCCGGACTGTTATTGTGTGCTGGCCACACCAATGCAAACTACGCGGACATACGCCGCGCCATCGACTGCGGACTGCGCGGCTTTACCCATCTGTTCAATGCCATGAGTCCGCTGACTGCGCGCGAACCCGGCACCGTTGGCGCGGCACTGGACGACAGCAACACCTGGGCTGGCATCATCGCCGATGGGCACCATGTACACCCGACGACCATCAGCCTGGCAAAGCGCTGCAAATCGCCGGAGAAGCTGTTGCTGGTCAGTGACGCGATGGCAACTGTGGGCGCCGCCGATGACAGCTTTGAGCTCTACGGCGAGCGCATCCAGACTAAGGACGGACGCCTGGTGAACGCCGAGGGCAAGCTGGCCGGCAGCGCCATTGCGCTGATTGATGCGGTACGCATTGCCCACCAGCTGTCGGGAATCGAACTGGGTGAATGCCTGCGCATGGCCTCGTTGTATCCCGCAGCATTCCTCAAACTGGAGGGGGAGCTTGGCCGCCTGCAGCGGGGCTATCGAGCTGATTTACTGTGTTTTGACGCCGGCTACCGCGTCACCGACACCTGGGTTGCAGGTCAACATGCGACGCACGTACATCCTGCATGCGCGTGAACTCGTGTTAAAAGTAGATTGACCCCACTCTCAATTCCAGCAATCCTAAGGGATAACTTTAAACAACAGGAAAGCCCATGCAACAGCTCTCTGGCCAGGACGCCATGTTCCTGCACGCAGAAATCGATGGCCTGCCGCAGCACATCGGCGGTGTCAGCATCTACGACCAATCTACCGCACCGGAAGGCAAGGTCCGCTTCAAGCAAATACTGAAAATGCTTGAGCGACGACTTCACCTCTCTCCTATCTTCCGGCGTAAGCTGGCGTTTGTGCCCGGTGGCCTGGGCCGCCCCTACTGGGTAGAGGACGGAGACTTCGACCTCGAATACCATGTGCGCCACATCGCGCTGCCCAAACCCGGAGACTGGCGTCAGCTGTGCATCCTGGCGGCGCGCATACACGCCGTGCCCCTGCGCCGTGACAAGCCCATGTGGGAAATGTATGTGATCGAAGGTCTGAACAACGTGGAGGGTTATCCTTCAAATTGCTTCGCCCTGTTGCTCAAGGTCCATCACTGCGCCATGGACGGAGCCACCGGCACCCAGTTCATGAACATCGTTCACGACCTGACCCCGGAAACGAAGGACCCCGGCGATGCCCCTGCGTGGATCGTGGAGCGCCCCTCAAAAGCGCGTATGCTGGGGCGGGCCTACCTCGACGCCTGGCGCAAACCGGGAAAGGCCCTGGGATTCATCCGTGGATCCATTCCCGCGGCCCTGCGCATTCGTAAAGGCAGCAAGGAAGGATCTCTCCATTCTATTGAAGACAAGGTGGCTACCCGGTTTCAGGGCAAGATTTCACGCCATCGCGTTGTCGGTGCCAAAAAGTTTGATTTTGAGCAGGTTCGGGCCATCAAGAACACCTGCCCGGGCGCCACGATCAATGACACCATGCTGACGATCGTCGCCGGGGCAATGCGCCGCTACCTCCAGGACAAGGGCGAAATGCCGGATGAGTCACTGGTAACCGGCTGCCCCATCGACGTGCGCTCCGCGGAGGAAAAAGCGGCGGGCGGCAACATGGTGGGTTTTATGAACGTGTCCATGCGCACTGAAATCACTGATCCTGTACAGCAACTGGCGGCGATTCATGAGGAATCCAAAAACGCCAAAACCTACGCTGAAGCACTGGGGCCACGCTTTGCGGTGGATCTAACCGATGTATTGCCGGGTAATGTACTGTCGCTGGCAGTGCGCACCGCATCAGCGACCGGCCTGTCCGAGGCCAGTGTGATGTTCAACACTATTGTCACCAACGTTCCCGGGGCGCCGTTCCAGCTGTACCTGTGTGGCGCTGCCCTGATCGACGCCATCAGCCTGGGGCCATTACTACCCAACGTGGGGTTGTTCCAGATTGTCTACAGTTCGGTGCAGAACAAGAAAGGCTCTATCGTTCTTTCATTCACCGCCTGTCGCGACATGATGCCGGACCCGGAGTTCTACAGCAGTTGCCTGAAAGCCTCGTTCGATGAACTCTATGCCGCGACTGTGGGCAAAACGAAGCCGTCGCGCCCCCGCAAGAAGTCGAAGGCGCGCTAGATAAACTGCTTGACCAGGGCGTGGACGTTGACCCTCGCCTTGAGTCTGCTGGCCAACAGGAACATGCCGCCGAGCTTGCGATGAAAGTAAACTGCATCAGTGGGCGGTGTCTGCCAGAAGTCACGGAAGCCGGTAACGTCTTCGCCCATTGCTGACATGCGCGCCGCCATATCAGAGGCGGCGAAATCATAGGGCTGATCCTCCTGCACGGGTTCCAGCGCCAACAGAAAGAGCGACAAAACCAGCTCTCGATACTCACTGTCTTCATCACCCATCGCATAACCCACCTTTTCCGCGGCTGCGACCAGGCGCTTTTCGTTCCCGGCAATGGCCGCCTTGATCAGGCTGCGATAGGCGTTGACGAAGCTGGCCTTGAAACGCCTGGTAGCACCGAAGTCCAGCAGGATGATTTTGCCGCTGACGGGGTTGTACTGATAATTGGCAAAATTGGGGTCGGTCTGCACCATGCGCAGTTCAAACAACTCCTTGAACATAAGCTCTATCAGTGCGCTCATAACCTGGTCTCTTTCTGCCTGCTCAAGGCCGGCGATAGACTCGATGGGCTCGCCGCTGACATAGGTCATGGCGAGTACTGTCTTGCGAGTCAGATCCGGAATCACCTCGGGTACCAGAAAGCGCTCATCACCGGAGAGAAGATCACCGAAAGCGGCTAGAAACTCCGCTTCCTTGTTGTAGTCCGCTTCGTCCTTGAGCTGCGCCTTGGCGTCGTCAAGCAGGGGCTGAATATTGAATTCCGCCGGCAGCAGGCCAGAGAGCTTCAGCAGGGAGGCGATGTTGTCTACATCTGCATCAATGCTGTCTGACACACCAGGGTATTGAACCTTGAGCACAATATCCTGACCATCAGGCGACATTGCACGATGCACCTGGCCGATAGATGCTGCGGCCAGGGGACGATGTTGGAAATTGTAAAACAGCGCCTCCCACTCTTCCCCATAAGCACCAGACATCACTTTATCCAGCTGTCCGGGTGGCATGTAGCGCGCATTCGAGCGCAGGCGGGAAAGAATATCGGCGAGCTCACGAGGCAGGAAGTCGCCGGTATCCATGGACAGTATCTGCCCTACCTTCATCGCTGCGCCGCGCATGGTCGCCAGTTGGTCTGCCACCCTGCGGGCATTGGCCGGCGTGAGCAGCATGTCCCGCGCTTTCGGTCGTTTGCCCGCCCTCAACTGCCGGGTGCCCTCGGCGAGCATACCGCCGGCGACGCCACCGGCCATTCGTGCCACGCGGGCAAACCTGCCTACTCTGGATGTCGGGATCGCCTTGTGATCGTCCTCATCGTCTTTTTTTGCCACGCTGTTCTCGCTCCTGCCAGGCAGCCACATGGGCCTCAATCATTTCACAGGCATTGAACTGGGCGTCCAGTACCGCGATAAAGTTAAATACGCCTGTTAGCTTGCGGGCGATCAATGCAAAATCACGCGACGGGGTGGTGAAGTGACGACTGGCAGCAGAGGCAGCGGCCTGCTTACCCGCGCGCTTCATCAGTCGCGAGCGTCCCCAACAGTACTCTCCCTGATCATTCAAGTACTCTGGAGGCAGCTTTTCTGGTGCGCGCAGCGGTTCCAGCAGATGCAGGCAGAAGTCAGAAAACATACGACGAGCCTCCTCGCTGGCATCAGGCTGCAGGCACCCCAGCCCTGTCAGTCCGTCGACAATAGCTGCCTCGTCCCCGCGCTGGCTGGCGGCAATCGTATGTCGCAGGTGATAGAGGAAGTCGTCCGAGCAGTCCAGCACGGAACCGAAGTCCAGCAGCGCCAGCACGTCGTGGGCCTCTTTTCTGCGGCGATCATCAAGACACAGCAGGTAGTTGCCAAAATTGGGGTCAGTCTGCAGCATTCCCCAGTCATAGAGCTCGCAGAAAAACAGCTCCAGCATGGCACGACCCAGCGCGTTGCGGCGTGTCTGCGACAGTGCGGCGACTTCTTCCTCTACCACCGAGTAGCCCTCGATGTACTCCATTGCCAGCACTTCAGTGCTGCAGAAGCGCGGATAAAGCTCGGGGACATGGTAGCGTACGCCGTCCATCTCATGACCACTTACCCGCTCGGCCATTGCAACAGTGAGGCGCGCTTCGCGACGGTAATCAATCTCATTGTGCAGGTGTGTGCGTAAGGACTGCATCCAGTCGTCAAGGTCGCGTCCGGATTTGACCCAGCGCGCCAGTACCAGCATCTTCACCACTGCGTCGAAGTCGCTATCAATCATCTGCGCCAGCCCGGGGTACTGCACCTTGATGCATATCCACTCCCCGGTGTGACGAACTTTCGCCAGGTGCACCTGGGCCAGCGACGCCGCCGCGATTGCTTCAGGGTCAATTTCCAATTCATCAAATACCGGACCCAGGGAACCACGCACAAAAGACTCCAGCGCGTCCCAATGTAAAGGCTCCGTCGCATCAGACAGATTACGCAGGGCTTCCACTAACACCGGTGGCAGGAAGTGTTCCCCAAACAGCGCCAGCATCTGCCCGATCTTGACGTAGGTCCCCTTCAGGCGACCGAGCTCTTCTGCAAAACGCTGGGCCTCACGACGGGCGAATTCTGACTGGGGGTCATCTTCACTGCGCCCCAGCACCCTCGACATCGCGCTGTCTACCGCCAGGGCACCACCCGCACGCAGGCCGGCCATGGACACCGATAGACTACGCCTCAGGGCACGGGTGGGAAACGGCTTGTCTTTTTTTACCACGGATTACCTCAGGTTCTTGCCAATCACATCTTTCGGGCTAGCTACGAGCGGGCAACTGCATGGGCTCACCCTGAGCGTCAGCCCGCTTGAACGCAGGCCTGGCGGTGATCCGCTCAAGGTAGGCAAGTGTCTGCGGCTTGAACTGCTCATGTAACTGCATTGATCGCGCGAAAATGAGCGCGTATCCCACGGCAATGTCAGCGATGGTAAAACGGCCATCCACCAGGTAATCATTGCTCTCCAGATGCCCGTCAAGGCGTCGCAGGCGCGCGAAAAACCACTTGCCGTAGTCATCAGCCACAGCTTGCTTTTCCGGCACGGGCTCAAGGTAGTGGTAACGTAAAAAGATCGTCTGCGGGAATGTCAGCGTAGCGTCGGCATGGTGCAGCCAGTTGAGGTAAGCGCCGTACTCCGGATGATCGGCCTGCAAACCGAATTCATACCGCTTGTAGCGATCTACCAGATACTGACAGATAGCCGAGGATTCGGTCATGTGCGTATCGCCATCGACAAAATAGGGTACCGTACCCAGCGCATTTACTTCCAGGTAATCGCGCTGCAGGATGCGTGGCGGAAAAGGCAGTATCTCGACGTCGTATTCCAGGCCCATCTCCTCCATCGCCCACAGGGGACGCAGGGAACGAGCACCCGCACAGTGCCAAAGCTTCATGGAGAGCCTCCGTTTCAGATAAGCGGTGAGTATGGGACGCGCATACTACCGGAGTGCTTCACCGGTAGTACAGTGCGACAGATCATGAAATTCGTGATATTGCGGAACCACAACAGCTGACGCGAAGAGCAGTCACGCGACCGGCGCGTGACTGTGACGATTACCGATCCAGACCTTGCAGATCAGTCCTCTATCTCGCCTGTTTCCAGCCGCTTTGCGTGTATACCCTTGAGCTTGTAAAGGTCCTGTTGCAGCTCGAAGAAACCGTGCCAGTGCGCATAGTCGGGTGCGCCCATCATGGCGCCCTGGCGAGCACGGCGGCCCTGATGGTGCCAGAGGTGGTAATAAACGATCTGGAATTCATCGGCCCAGGGGTTTTCTCGCAACAGGCCCTTCTCCTTGAGCTCATTCAGCATGGCCGTGGCCGGCTCATAATAAGCTTCGTTGTAGAGCATTACCGCCTTGTCGCCCTGCTTGAAGAAGCCCTCGGTATGGCTGGCGGTATGGCAGTTGCTGCACACCATCTTCATTTTTTCCCGGCCCGCCGGGCCGTCGCCCAGTAAGGGACTCATCACATCATCCGATCCACGTACATTGGACTTCTTCGCCCAGAGGTTCCAGTACAGGCGCTCGCTAACATTGTGAGTAACGCTCAATTCGCCGATACCACTCATATGACAGGTGGCGCAGGTCGGTGCGCGATAATCACCCGGCTCCCAGGCATCCGGCGCAGAGTCCATTTTCCACTCGTCACCCTCTGTATTGTAGAGATGGCCGTGCTTGGAGTTGTTGTAAATCTCGATATTCGGATGATCTGGCCCCAGGTGACAGGAGGCACAGGCGTTGGGGTGGCGGGCCTCGGCGATAGAGAACTTGTGTCGGCTGTGGCAGGCATTACAGCTACCAGTGCTGCCATCGGGATAAATATTGCCCATGCCATTATTAGGCCAGGTCTCCGGAGTCGGCCGATTGTTCTCATCCAGCTTAATTTCGGTACCATGACACTGCATACAGCCGGTCTCGCCCGGCGCGCCCGACAATTCCGGATGGTTCTGGCCCTCGTGGACAATCTGCAGGGCATGCAGGTTGTCCTTGGGAATAATCTGGTGATAGGAGCGGAAGTGGCCGGAAGCATCAAACTGCTTCTTGGCATCGACGTGACAACGGCCGCACACCGCCGGCGACACCAGCGCGGAGACAAAAACGGGGGTGTCTTCCACATTGGCGTGTCGCGTTGCGTGGGGTGCGTCCTCGGGCACCTGGTGACAATCAATACAGGAGATACCCGCGTGGGCATGTCGGCTATCGGCCCAATCCGCGACCTGGCCCGGCGACACCTGCTGGTGACAGGTGATACAGGCCTTACCTTCCTCACTCAAATCACGGTTGATCTTGAGCGTCTTGGCGGAGGCAATACTGAATGCGGTGTCAGCCAGGGTGGCGGGCATGACTGCCAGCATAATCACCGCCAGGCTCATTCGAAATAGTTGCTTCATTTTTCTTCCTCTACAGGTTTTGGCCAACCCATCTCTTCCAGATGATAGCCCAGGCGGTTGTGACCAACATGCTCATGGCACTCCACGCAGCTGTAGTCATCCGGGTCGTTGAAGTACCTGCGGTGACTGCGGAAGGCTTTGCGATTGCCCTCACTGGCTTCCTGCAAGTATTTGTGACAGTTAAGGCATGATGAGTCGTAGACAAATTGCTTGCGACGCTCACGGATACCGTGCCAGTCTATTTCGTGGGGTTCCTTGAGCAGTGACTTTATCGGGTCAACGACTCCGTTCCTGGCTTTTACCCAGAAGTAATGCAGGGAGTTGTCATGTGGCAGGTGGCAGTCGTTACAGGCGGCACGGACTCCGTAGGGGTTGTTCCCGCCGTGCACGTCCTCGCGGTAGGCAGCTGCAATCGGTTCATAGCCGTGGCAGCTGGTGCAGAATTCGTAATCGCCCGTGGCATGGAAGGCAGTATCCATAACAGCCCAACTGGCAACCACCCCCACACCGACCACTGCGAGCACTGCCAGTGCTTTAACGACAGGTTTGCTGAAAAAACTCACTGAATACCCATCCCTGCTTATTTCATTATCGTTGCAGTGATGATCAGGGCAAGGACATCACCTTCCAATCACACACAAACTTTCAGGGAATAATAGCAGAGCGCTGTAATCTCGCAACGACAATTCGGAGCAGCCTTGCGCCAGGCAGGACCTGTGCACGGCATAAGACCACGAGCTGCCGCAAGGATTGCGTTTCCGGACTCGCAGTGAACTTCCCGAAGCGGTAACCTTGTGCCCTTGGAAAACCGGGGGCAAACCACACATGCTTTTGCCCATCGCAGGGACACGCAGTAGATGATCAACGTAACAATGTGGGGCAAAGCCCTCAACCAGATGCCCAAGCTGTCCGAGCACGAGTGGCAGGCACTGGATCCCGTGGCCAGGTGGTTAATCGCCTGTCGCGCCTCCGTGCTGTTCATGACCTTCACCGCCGCCGCTCTGGGCGGGCTGATGGCCTGGCGTGCTGACAGCTTTCACTGGGACCTGTGGCTGGCCACCGTATTGGGACTAATGTTCGCTCATGCCACCAATAACCTGCTGAACGACTACACCGACTCGCGCCGCGGAATCGACAAGGATAACTATTACCGCAACCAGTACGGGGTGCATGTGCTGGAAGACGGGCTGATGAGTGAGGGCCAGTTCTGGCGTTACGTCGGCGTAACTGCAGGCATTGCCCTGGCCCTGGGTAGTTGGCTTATCTACCAGCGCAGCGGGCTTACCATGGACCTGATGCTGGCAGGGGCCTTCTTTGTGCTGTTCTATACCTGGCCGCTGAAGTACTACGGTATGGGAGAGCCCGCCGTTTTGCTGGTATGGGGGCCGCTGATGGTCGGCGGTAGTTACTATGTACTGGCCGGCAGCTGGAGCTGGAACGTGACCTGGCTCAGCCTGGTGTTCGCGCTGGGACCCACTACCGTATTGTTCGGCAAGCATACTGATAAACTGGAGGCGGACCGCAGCAAGGGTGTCAACACTCTGCCGGTGTTGCTGGGTGAGCGCCTGTCCCGTTTATTTGTACTGGCCATGATCAGTGCTCAGTACCTGCTGTGCATTGCGCTGGTGTTGGCTGGCAGCTTTGGCTGGCCTCTGCTGGTGGTGCTGATTAGCTTGCCAGTACTCCCAGTGCTGCTGGCAGTCTTTGGCAAACCCAAACCGTCCAGTCCGCCCGGTAACTACCCCGAGGGGGTCTGGCCCCTGTGGTTCTCTGCTCACGCATTCCGCCACACCCGTCGGTTTACGTCCCTGTTCCTGCTCGGTGTAATCGTCGACACGGTGCTGGTATGAAGTCGCTGATTGCGCGCTCAGGCCTACTGGCGTCGTTGCTACTGATTTCACTGATAGTCATCCGACAGGCCAGTGCGCAAGATTCAACTGGCGCCATTCAAGCCTGCCTCGACTGCCATGACTACGGCGAAGGTGCCCCGGCGTACCAGGTCATGCTGGGCTCACACGGCATCGATGGCGATGCCACTGAAATGGCCGGTCGGCGCGGTTGCCTGGATTGTCACGGTATCAGCACCGCACATAGCGAAAACCCTGGCGAGCGCGGCCCTGACCTCAGTTACGGGCCTCGCTGGAGTGCTACTGGCAGCGCCCAGGACGAACCCTGCCTGAGCTGCCACCAGCAGGACGCAGCCCGCAACTGGCAGCACGCCTTGCATATGAATAACAGTCTGACGTGCGTCACCTGTCACGACATTCATACCGAGCAGGACCGGGTACTGGTGACAGCCGAGCAAAACCAGGTTTGCACTACCTGCCACAAAGCACAAAAAACAGGCATTCACGATCTCGGCGACCAGGGGCCCGAGAATCCGCCTTGCAGCCTGTGCCATAACCCGCACAATCATGAGGCGGCCCAACCGCATATGGCAGCCAACCAGTCAGCGGGCTGCACCTTCTGCCACAACACAGAACAGATGGCTTCGCTCGCAGCCCTCAACCCCAAGGCCGGCAACTATCATCGCGCGTTCGACAATGGCAAGCGCGGATGCCTCGACTGCCATCATGGCATCAGCCACGCCCCGGAAGACAGTGCTGCGCTGCTGCATCCACAGCCGGTGCGAGGCCGCCAGGTAACCCTGTTCTATCCCGGCAACGCCACGCGACAGTGGTTGACCAGTGAACACCCCGGTTCCCAGCCACTGCGCCAGGGCGCAGACTGCGCGCTCTGTCACCGCGGCGATGAGGCACAACTGGGGGCGAGCCTTGGCACTGACCTCAGCCACCCCGCGCGCCAGCTGGGTGTTGCGTTCTCTCGCCAGGCGGACAAGTTGCTGATCGACATCACCTGGACAGGCAGTGAGCGAGACGCCTTCCTGGCACTGATGTGGGGCGATGACCGCAACATGGAGTTTCGTCGCGGCGGCTGCTTTGCCGCCTGCCACGACAACGGCCAGAGCCAGGCCAGCCGCGTGCTGTTTCACGGCGGCGGGAGCGTTCCCACCACGACTATGGGAGCGCTCACAACGGGGGCCGAACTGTGGCGGGTCTCGCTGGAAACAGGCGTGCTGGAGATGGCGCGCGTCGGCGCCGGCGTGAGCCCACAAGCGAGGCCGGGCGTGACCGCGACCGCGCGGCACCACGGCGAAGACTGGTCAGTCCGCTTCTCAGTAGACACCGGTGATGGCGATGCAGAGACAAGGTTCAGGGCTGATCAGCGCTATACCTTTGGCGTTGCGCTGCATGGCATCGACAACCCGGGACGGCAACACTGGGTATCCCTGCCGCTGACACTCAGCCTCTCGGGCAACACTACCGATTTTGTTGCCGAGTAAGCACTGCACCAGAGGGCTGCGGTGCCGCAGCCGCATCGCTGCGAAGACCGCTTCAGCTCCCGGAACGCAACCTCCCGCACCGCTCAGGTATTGACCCTGGCGGGGGAAACTTAATCCATGTCAACAAAATCGTAATATACGCAATTGCCTAGTGGCACTGACCCGGAATCTGGACAATACTGGACGTGGTTCATTTCCTGATATTGGGGTTTTTTTGTGCGGTGATCAGGCACAGAAGCGACCCCTGAGCAACACAGATTTGCCGCATTGCGGCAGATCCAGTGAAACGATACTCGTAACTGAGCCGGGCAAACAAAAAATGATAAGAAGACTCGCCAGAATATTACTTTGTGCCGGCTGTTGTTTGGCTGCACCACTGCTTGTTGCGGAAGAGCCGGGTTGCCTCGACTGCCATGAAGCCGATGACGGCTCATCTGTGCATACTGTTTTCAACACCGCGCACGGCAACCTCGCCGGGGGCGGTGCAGCTGCCTGCACCAGTTGCCACGGCCCTTCGGAGGCGCACGACCGCCGCGGCCGCCGCAATCAACCGGACGTCAGTTTCGGCCCCAAGTGGGTGTCACCGCTGGAGCAGCGCAATGGCGCATGCCAGAGTTGCCACGAGAACGGTGCCCAGATGCTCTGGGCCGGCAGCGAGCATGAACAGGAGAACCTGGCCTGTGCTGACTGCCACCAATCCCATCAACTGCGTGACCCTGCACTTGACCAGTCCACCGCCCAGGCGCAGTGCACAGATTGCCACGCACAGGTGAAAGCACAGCTACACCTGCCCTCACGACACCCCATCGCTGAAGGGAAGACTGCCTGCACTGATTGCCACAACCCTCACGGTAGCGCCAGCGACGCAAGCCTGCACCAGGTCACCCTGAACGAGAACTGCTACAGCTGCCACCAGGAGAAGCGCGGCCCGCTGTTGTGGGAACATGAACCAGTCACTGAGGACTGCGCGTTGTGCCATAAACCCCATGGCTCTGTACATGGGGGGCTGCTGACCGCACGCGGTCCGGCCCTGTGCCAACAATGCCACTCTGCGGCCTTTCACCCCAGCGTTCCCTACGGTGCCGAAGGCCTGCCCTCCGCCGGCGGAAACCAGAACTTGCTGGGCAAGAACTGCCTGAACTGTCACAGCCAGGTACATGGCTCCAACCACCCGTCAGGAGCGCGACTGACACGATGACGAAGCGCAAGCAGATACCGTTCCAGTTATCCCTCATCGGCACCGCCGTGTTGGCCGCGAGCGCTGCTGTGGCCCAGACCGAAGAGGCGTCGGCAAGCGCTGCTGCGCACTACGTCCCGCTGCTGATCAACACACGCGCTGTGGATACGCGCTGGCAGGGCGACTACGCTGGTAACCTGCAGTTGGGGCTGGGCTATACAGCCGATGACAATTTCATGTTTGGCCAATACAACGGCCTGTATGAGCAAGGTACGACGGTCATCGGCAATCTGCGCTGGCAGGACTTCAGCGACGGCAACAGTTACTGGCGTGCGTCGGTGGATAACCTGGGGCTGGACACCCGGGAGGGAGAGATCGCCTGGGGCAGAAGCGATAAGTTGCGGCTGTCATTCGGCTTCGACTCCCAGGTACAGGTGAGTAACAATAGTGGCCGGACACCTTTTCGCGGTAATGACAGCCCGCTGGGGCTACCGGAGAACTGGGTAGCGGGCTCGACGACTGGGGACTTCAGTCAGCTGGATGCCAGCCTCCACCGGTTCGACCAGGAGCTGGAGCGGGACAAGCTGACCGCAGCACTGGCGATAAAGCTTAATGATCAATGGCACTTTGACAGCAGCCTGTCTTATGAAGAGCGCCAGGGCACCAGCGTGACGGCTGGCGCCATGTATGTGGATGCATCGTCAGGTGACGCTACCCTGCTGCCCATGCCGGTAGACTACCGCACCACTGAGTTTGATGTAGGCGTAACTTACAGCAGCGGGAAATTGAACCTGCAAGGCCGTTTGGACTACTCGGACTTCGACAACAAAGACAGTATCCTGATCTGGGAAAACCCCTATCGCTCCCGCTATCCAGATAGCACCGGTGGCCTCGGCCTGGCCCCTGACAACGACCAGCTGCAGGGGCGCATCACCGGGCAGTACATCATCAGCCCCACGGCGCGCCTGCAATTTGATGGCAGTTATGCCGTGGCCAACCAGGATCAGAAGTATCTTGACTACAGCCTGAACCCGGCCGCAAGCATTAGCGAGCCGCTGCCCCGGGACGCGTTCGACGGTGAAGCCCAGACGGGCACCCTCAACGGAAAACTGTGGCTACGGCCGCTGAAAAAACTGGATCTTGAGCTTTTTTACAAGGCGCGGGAACGTGACTACGACAACCCACGGGACGGTTATCGTTACCTACGCGGCGACGGCAGCAGGCAACCTGACCCTGCGTTAACAGTCTACAACACGTCACACCACGTGGTCTCACAGACAATGGGCGTCGAGGGCACCTACCGCATGCCCCTGCGTAGTCGGCTGCAGGTGGAGTACGCCTATGAACTGGTGGAGCGTGAAAACACCGCGGTAGAAGAAACCGAAGAGGACCGGATCACTGTTGGCTATCGCATCCAGCCAATCAGCAACTTCACGGCCCGCCTGGAACTGCTCTATGGCAATCGCCGCGCGGATACCTACAACTGGGACCAGCGCTACTATGCCCTGCTCGATGTGGAATTGATTAATGCAACGCCCGATAGCCAGCGGTTTATCAATCACCCGGAGTTGAGCCAGTACTACATGGCCAACCGCGACCAGGAACAGGGAAAACTGGACCTGACCTGGCTTCCTGCAGACAACTGGAGCCTGAATTTCAACCTGCTCGCGCGCAACGACGATTACGACAAGACGTACACCGGCCTGCGTTACTCGTACTGGGAACGTTACCATGCCAGTGCCAGCTACAGCCCGTCCGCGAGTTTCTCTGCTTCAATCTACGGCGGCTACGATCGCTTTGAATCCGAGCAGATGGGCCGCAGCTTTCGGGGCGGGGCGGAAAAGAATGCCTTCGAGATCTACCCACCCCTGCCCCAGGCCAGCGACCCTGATCGCGACTGGCGCATGGACACCACCGATACCAGCCTCACCGTGGGTGCCAACCTGCTCTGGAGCATCACCAAAACGATTGAGGTGGAAGCTGACTACAGCTTCGTCGATACACAAAGCAAGCAGGATTTTCGCAGCTACGGTGCTGCCGATGTCAGCCCGCAGAATCTTCCCAGTGTCAACACAACATTGCACCACTTCCAGACCAGCGGTACCTGGCATATGCGAGAAGACCTGTCCCTGCGTCTGGACTACCAGTACTACCGCTACCGTGCTGACGACTGGGCTCTGCAGGGCGTGCGGGCAGACACCATTGACAAGGTACTCACCTTGGGGGCAAGCAACCCCAACGAACAGATTCACTACGTAGGTGTATCGGCGGTTTATCGCTGGGAATAGCACCAACCAGGCCCCCGGAGGGGCGGGAGAGAGGAACCATGGGAACACTTACGCGCAACTGGACAATGGCAGCGATGCTCGGCCTCCTGGTCGCCTGTGGCGGCGGGGGTGGCGGTGACCGGGCGACAGGTGTCGAGCCCGGACCTCCCGGCGGCGGACAGCCTCCCGTGATACCCCCACCGGTAGTACCGGATCCCGGCCCGGCCCCTTACGCCGAGCAGACGGTGCTGTTGGCCACCATCACCGGGGTCGCCCTCAACGACAGCAACCAGGCCGTTGTGCAATTCCAGCTGACTAACGGGGAAGGAACAGCCATCCTCGACCTCGCGGTGGATAACATTCGTTTCACTATTGCCAGACTACAGGCCAGCGCGTTGGGCAACCTCACCGGCAACTGGCAGTCTTACGTTAACCGGATCGAGTCTGCCGGCAGTGTCGGCCCAGGTACCGACGACAAGCTGCAGGCCACCTACGAGCGCAATGAAGATGGCCTCCTTAACAATGAAGATGGGACCTATACCTACACATTCGCCACCGATCTGACCAACCTGCCGGAGGAGGTCCTCGCTCAGGCCGCGGTCGAAGGGTTGGACCTCAGCTTTGAGCCGGATCGCACCCACCGGGTGTCCATGCAGTTCGACGGTGCGCCCGGCAAAGCCAATCCATTCTATGACTGGGTGCCCGCCACGGGCGCCACCAGCGGCATCTTCACCATGGACATTGCCGCCACTGCCAACTGTAACAACTGCCATGACCCACTGGCGATTCACGGCGGCAGCCGTCAGGAGATTCAGTATTGCGTGACCTGCCACAATGGCGGCTCTACAGACGCCAACAGCGGCAATACCGTGGATATGAAGGTGATGATTCACAAGATCCACCGCGGTGCCAGCCTGCCCAGCGTCCAGGCTGGCGGGGAGTATGCGATCTGGGGTTTTCGCGACAGCAAGCACGACTACTCCATGCTGCACTATCCCCAGGACATACGTAACTGCGTCAACTGCCACGCCGGCACCGCCACCGGAGGTGGCCGTGACGACCTGGTGCTGACAGCTCAGGGGGACAACTGGGCTGAATACGCGTCTCCCGCAGCCTGTGGGAGCTGTCATGACAGCGATGGCGCCCAGGGCCATATCAACGGCCAGGACGCTAACAACTGCGCCAGCTGCCACGCCGAGGGAGGCTTTGCCGGCAGCATCGCCCAGAGTCACGTTAACCTCATCACCGAGGCGAGCAAGTCGTTTGCAGCGGTGATCACCGATGTGTCCAATACCATGCCGGGCGACAACCCGCAGATCACTTTCCGTATCAGCAACCCGCTCACCAATGAGGATTACGACATCAAGAATGACCCGGTGTTCGAGCCCTTTGGCGTGCGCATCGGTGTCGCCTGGAATACTGCTGACTACACCAACACCGGCAACGGTGGAGACAACGCCAGCAATGCCCAGTCGGATGCCATCCTTGCCTCTACTGACAATGGGGATGGCACCTATACGGTAACCCTGCCCGTTGCCATCCCTGATGGCAGCCAGTCGCCGGGTATTGCTGCCAGCGGCAGTGGTACCGCCACCATTGAGGGGCACCCGGTGGCGGACGTGGACGGCGACGGAGAGGCCGAGAATATTCCGCTGACCAATGCGCATGCATTTTTCTCTATCGATGAGCCCGACGGCACACCGGTACCGCGCAGAACCTCGGTGGAACTGGCCAGTTGCAACAGTTGCCACAGCACACTGGTATTGCACGGCAGCAACCGCACCGATGATATTGATGGCTGTGCTACCTGCCACAATCCGCGCAATACAGACAAGCGCGTCAGGGAAATCGCCATGGACCCGCCCACCGATGGCAAGGATGAGGAGTCCATTGATTTCAAGACCATGATTCACGGCATTCACGCACCGTCAATGCGTGAGAACGCATTGGAGATCGTCGGCTTCCGCGGTTTCAGCACACACCGCTATAACGAAGAGGCAGTGCACTATCCCGGCGACCTCAGCAACTGCACCGCATGTCATACCAGCAGCGGTTACACGCTGCCGCTGGCAGACAGCGTACTGGGCACCACTGTCGATACGGGTGCGGACCGCGCTGACCCGAACGACGATGTGGTGATCACGCCCGCCTCCGCGGTCTGTTCCAGCTGCCACGATGACAAGGTCGCCATCGCGCACATGGAATCCAATGGCGGCAGCTTCTCGACGACACAGGGAGCGATCGATACCGGTGAAGTGGTGGAAGAATGCTCCGTCTGTCACGCCGAGGGACGCAGTGCCGATGTCTCGGCAGTGCACAACCCGCACTAAGCACTCAGCTGTTCGCTGAGCCCGGGTTTACCCGGGCTCAGGCATCTGCTCACGCAGACCACGCGCGCAAGCGTGTGAATCGCGATATTTCACCATCCAACACTTGGCCAGCCTGGTCCACGCACGTATATTAACGCCCCATGAAATACGTCAACACAGCACGTACAGTACCGGGGGGACCGGACAAGGTTGGAGTTCTAATCACCAACCTCGGCACACCGGATGCACCCGAAAAGGCACCTCTGCGCCGGTATTTGAAAGAGTTCCTGTCAGACCCCCGTGTGGTAGAAGTACCCCGCCTGATCTGGTGGCTGATTCTCAACCTGGTGATTCTGAACATTCGCCCGTCCCGCTCCGCGGCGGCGTACAAAACCGTGTGGACAGACCGTGGTTCGCCGCTAATGTTTCACACCCAGGACCAGGCCAGGGGACTACAGGAAGCGCTGGCAGAGCGCTACGGGGATGACATCGTTGTCGACTTCGCCATGCGTTACGGTTCGCCTTCTATCAGCGAGGTGCTGGACCGCATGCTGGCAGCCGGGGTAACACGATTACTGGTCATGCCGCTCTACCCGCAATACAGTTGTGCCACCACAGGCTCCACCTTCGACGCTATCGCGGCGGACTTTACCCGCAGGCGCAACCTGCCTTCTTTAAAGTTTATCTCCCGCTATTACGACCACGCGGACTACATCGGTGCGCTGGCACTGAGTATTCGCACGTTTCAGCAGGAGCACGGGACCCCGGACAGGCTCATCTTCTCCTATCATGGCACGCCCCAGCGCTACTGCGATGAGGGTGACCCATACTACTGTGAGTGCATACACACCACGCAGCTGGTTGCCGAATTACTGGATTTGCCCGAAGGCAGTTACATGACGACATTCCAGTCACGCTTCGGCCGAGAGGCCTGGCTGCAGCCCTACACTGACGAAATCTTGAAAAGCCTGCCGGGCGAAGGGGTTACCTCTGTACAGCTCATCTGCCCCGGTTTCAGTGCGGATTGCCTTGAAACGCTAGAGGAAATCGGCGAAGAGAATCGCGAGTATTTCATGCAATCAGGGGGCAAGGAATACACCTACATACCCTGCCTGAACAGCGACCCCCAGCACATTTCCGTACTGGCACAGCTGGCCGAAGAGGAACTTTCGGGCTGGCTGGAGAGCCGCCTGAACTGACCGCGGCCGGGACACCGCCGCTCAGGAGTCTGCGAGTAGTTTGGCAATCATCGCCTTGAGTTCATCCTCGCTGAACTCACTATTATCAGCGTGACGCTTGATCGAGGTATCAGCGGCCTGGGTATAAATCTCCTCGGCGCTCATTCCTTCCCAGTCCTCGGCTGGCTCATGGCAGTCCATACATATTTCTTCGTCTCCTGCCCAGGCAGAAAACGAAAGCCCCATAACAAGGGCAACAAGCACAGATTTATACAGACGGTTCACAGGCACACCTCGCTTCAATTGTTAATGCCAAGACTATAGTACACCGGCTGGAGCAGTGCATAGCTCACGTGTATTATTGCCCAAACTCACCGGAGGCATCCCCGCATGAAAACCTTGATTACCCTGCTAGCCCTGTTCTACACCGGCGTCAGTCTGGCTCAGGCTCCCGTATTCATCGACGTACGCAGTGCCGAGGAATTTAACCAGGGCCACCTGGAAGGTGCTGAACTGATACCTTACGACCAGATCGAGGGAGGCATTGCGAAGTTGCAGCCGGGGATGGATACCCCCCTTTACCTGTACTGCCGCAGCGGACGCAGGGCTGGCATCGCTGCCGATGCACTGCGCTCATTGGGCTACACCCACGTGATCAACCTGGAAACACTGGAAAACGCAGAGCAAACCTCGGCACAAATGCAGTTGTGCGCTAGATCCAGCGACGCACCTGGCTGCAATATGCCGGATACGCTTCAGGAAACAACTCCAGCAGCATCTGCTCCTCGGGGAGGATAAAGCGGTACTGGATAATCAGCATAAACACCACGGGCACGATGAAAGCAGTGGCGACGCCCACTATCACCGCACAACCCAACAGAATCAGCGCCATACCGAGATACATTGGATTACGGGTAAACCGATAAACCCCGGTGGTCACCAGAGCGCTGACGTTTTTGAAGGGAACCATGTCGGTGTCCGCCTGCTTGAACAGGCCACCGGCGAATACCAGCAGGACCAGGCCCAGCAGCAGAACAACACTACCGGCCACCTGCCCCGCCACACTGGTAAAACGTAAACCCGGCACATACTCATTACAGACAAACTGGGCAACAATACCGAAGGCCAGCCACATTGGCGGATAAATAAAACGTTTCACTCGGGCCACTACCTGCCTCCTCTACCCGTGGTGCATTGCCGCGGGCTCTACCGCGCCAATAGCATAAGCAATGACAATACCCAGCAAGAATGCGAGGGTCAATTTGCCCCTGTCGTGGCTGTGAAAATGCACTTCCGGTAACAGGTCGCTGAGCGCGATACAAATAAAAGCGCCGGCAGAAAACGCCAGCACCGCGGCAACAATGGCATCGCGAGACAAGGTCAGCATGTCGACGCCGAAATAGAACAAAACCGCGCCCAACGGACACATGAGGGCGAAAAGCACATTGGTGGTAGCCCTGGCGGTTCTATCCCATCCACCCGCCTCCATAATGGTGGTAATGGACATCGCATCCAGCGGCTTGTGTAACAGGATAGCCAGAAACACCCCGAAACCCGCCATGCTCACGGTGCTGTGGCCATGGCCCTCACCCAGCATCACCGCGCCCAGCGCCACGCCATCGATCAGCGTGTGCAGGGCGAGCCCAAGGGCAATCCCCACCCAACTGAGGCGGTGCGCGGCGGGTTCATGGTGATGCGGGTGAGCGTGATCGTGATGCCCTTCTTCATCACTGCTGAAATCGTGCTGGTGGAAGTGAAACATGCGCAACAACAGGAACATGGTGATCAAACCGACCATCACCCACCAGACCGCATTATCGATACCATTGCGAGGCCCGGAAAGCACAATACTGTGCGGGAGCAGATGGTAAAAAGCCACGCCCAGCATGAGGCCTGACACCAGGCTCATCACCATTTGCGTACGTGTATGCGTCATCTTTACCCAACCGGGCAACAGCCCGCCCACCAGCGAGAAGCAGGCGATGGCCAGACAGTAAACGAACAGGGTGAGCGTGGGTGACGCCAACATGAATAGGAGCAACCTGATTAACGGACGCGCGATTATTTCACAATCGGTACCGCAACGCATAGCGTTGCGGTCCGTCGATGAGCGCAGAGGTCACTTGCGGCTGGCGGAAGCTGCCATTGACGCGCCGGCTATCGACCATTAGCTTGGAGTTCTGATTATCCAGCCTGGAGCAGACCTGTGTCCCTGTACGAACCGATTGAATCCACAGATTCTCGCCGCCATCTGCAATTGCGCAGCCCGGTGACACTGGAAACCACTGGTGAACTGATATGCGCAAGCCGCGAAGATGTCGCAGCCGCGATAAACCGCGCCCGGGCGGCACAACCCGCCTGGGCAGCCACCAGTATGAAGGAGCGATCCGCAATCGTGGAGCGCGCATTGAAAATCGTGTTGGCGAAACAGGACCAGATCATCGATACGGTGGTCGAGGAAACGGGTAAGGCGCGCACAGACGCCATGAGCATGGAAATATTTTCGGTAGCAGACCAGCTCTGCTACTACGCGAAGAACGCGGAGAAGTTCCTCAAACCACACAAACGCAAGGTTCACGGCCTGCTTGGCTTAATGAAACAGTTGCGTATCGTCTACAAGCCGCTGGGGGTTGTTGGTCTCATCACCCCCTGGAATGGCCCTTTCGTACTGGTTATGAATCAAGCATGTCAGGCGGTACTGGCCGGTAACACCGTCGTCGCCAAAGGATCGGAGGTTACGCCTTATTCTGCGAAGCTGGCCGAGGACATCTTCCGCGAAGCAGGCCTGCCCGAGGGCGTACTGCAGGTGTTACTGGGAGACGGCGAAACAGGCGCCGCGATTGTTCGCGGCGGTGTCGACAAGGTTTCCTTCACCGGTAGTGTGGCCACCGGCAGGAAGGTGGCAATGGCCAGTGCCGAGCAGTTGATCCCCTGTACGTTGGAACTGGGCGGTAACGACGCCATGATTGTGTGCGCCGACGCCGACCTTGACCGCGCCGCGGATGGCGCCTGGGTGGGTTCCTGCATGAATACGGGACACTACTGCTGTGGCACAGAGCGCATTTACGTAGTGAAGGAGGTCTATGACGAGTTCCTCAAACTGGTTTTGGAAAAGGGCAAGGCTCTACGCCAGGGGAGTCAGCATGGCTGGGATGAAGATGTGGGCGCGGTGTTCTGGGACCGGCAGATGGCGATCATTGAAGCCCATGTGGAGGACGCCCGGGCGAAGGGAGCGAGCATTCTTATGGGCGGGCGCCGTAATCCTGACCTGGCCGGGCTCTATTATGAACCCACGGTCATTACCGAGGTGGACAACAGCATGGATATCATGGTGCTGGAGACGTTCGGACCGGTACTCTGCATCCAGAAGGTAGATTCGGAAGAGGAAGCGCTGCAGTTGGCCAACGATTCTGAATTTGGTCTGAACGGCAATGTCTGGACGCAGGACAAGGAGAAAGGTTATCGCCTCGCTGCAGCTATCGATACAGGCTCCTGCTCGGTCAACGACATGGCGCTGAGCTATGGCATTCCAGCGGCACCTTTTGGCGGCAGGAAGAACTCTGGCCTGGGGCAGGTCAACGGCAAGAAGGGCCTGCGCGGTTACTGCCACGAGATGCCTATTGTGATTGACCGCTTTGGCGGCAAGATGCAAAACGGCTACCCCTATAGCACCAAAAGTGCGGAGGGGATGCGCAAGTTAATGGACTTACTCTGGGTGAAGACGCCGCTGGGGAAATGGATGAGCTGACGCGTTGCCTGGGCCCCGGGAAAGCAGCTTCAGCAAAACACGCCCATCACCTCGCTCTGAAGGATCAAACCAGCACAAGGTTGTCCCGGTGGATCAGTTCTTCATCGCCGGCGTATCCCAGAATGCTTTCTATTTCAGTAGACGCCAAGCCCAGGATGCGCCGGGTCTCATCGGCGCTGTAGTTGACCAGGCCCCGCGCGACTTCCCTGCCGTCTACGTCACGGCAGGACACCATATCGCCACGAGCAAAGCGTCCCTGGACGCTGCATACCCCTACCGGCAACAGGCTGCGGCCGGACTCGCGCAGCACGCGCACGGCCCCGGCATCCAGTTCGACACTACCCTGTATCTTGATCATGCTGGCCAGCCACTGTTTGCGTGCGTTCTGCGGCAGCTTACCGGTGCGCAGCCAGGTGCCAATGTTGTCGCCCGCGGCGACTCTGGCGACAACGTGCTCCTCGCGCCCACTGGCGATAACCGTCTCTGTGCCCGAGCGGGCGGCTAATCTCGCCGCACGCAGCTTGGTCACCATTCCACCGCGACCAAGCTTACCACCCTCCCCGGCCATGGCATCGAGTTCCGGGGCATGCACATCGGCTGACTCCACCAGCGCTGCGTCAGGATTCTTCCTTGGATCTGCTTCGTACAGGCCCTGCTGGTCTGTAAGCAGTAGAAGCGCATCTGCGTCAATAAGGTTGGCGACCAGGGCGCCCAGGGTGTCGTTATCGCCGAAGCGTATTTCGTCCGTTACCACGGTGTCATTCTCATTGATCACCGGGACGACACCGAGAGCCAGCAGGGTATTTAGCGTACCCCGTGCATTGAGGTAGCGGTCGCGCGCAATCACGTCGTCATGACCGAGCAGCACCTGGGCGGAGATAATGCCATGCTGCTTGAACGCATTCTCATAACTCTGCACTAACACGGACTGGCCCACGGCCGCGGCAGCTTGCAGATCGTGCAAAAGGTGTGGTCGACTCGCCATGCCCAGGCGCACGATGCCGGCGGCAACGGCCCCACTGGAAACCAGTACCACTTCGCAGCCCTGATCGCGCAAGCGCGCCAGCTGGCTGACCAGGTCATTGATTACCACATCATCCAGACCGCGCCCGTCGTCGGTCAACAGCGCACTACCCACCTTGACTACCCAGCGCCGGCTGGCGGTAATTTCCGTTCGTTCGGTCATCTCAGGGCACGTACTCTACGTCCACGTCGTAATCGTCCTCATCCCAGTCATCGTCGGCGCCGTCCTCCTCTTCGGGGGCCCGTCGATGCTGCGCACGCAGCTGGGCGATGCGCAGCCTGGCTTCTTCCTGCATCCGATGCTGAAGAGCCACGTCCGCCTCGGCCAGCTCCGGGTCGGCGGCCTCGCGCTCACGCATTTCCTCCAGGTAAGTCATCAGGTCGCCGCACAGCGCATCGGTCCCCTCTCCCCTGATGGCGGAGATTTCATACACTGGCCCCTGCCAATCCAACGCCTCCAGAACGGCTGCTTTGCGCTCCGCCAGTGTCTCTGCATCGATCATATCGATCTTGTTCAGAAGCAGCCAACGCTCGCGCTCGGCCAGCGTAGGGCTGAAGCGCCCGAGCTCAGCGGCAATCGCCACCGCGGCATCTGCCGGCTCGACGCCGTCGTAGGGTGCCATATCAACAATATGCAGGAGAATACGGTTGCGCGTGAGGTGCTTTAGAAAGCGAATCCCCAGACCTGCGCCTTCAGAAGCGCCTTCGATCAGTCCGGGTATGTCCGCGACGACGAAGCTGCGATGCGCCTCGACCTTCACCACACCCAGGTTCGGCACCAAGGTGGTAAAGGGGTAGTCCGCCACTTTTGGTTTGGCTGAGGAGACGGCGCGAATAAAGGTTGATTTTCCTGCATTGGGCAGGCCCAGCAGGCCGACGTCCGCCAGCACTTTTAGCTCGAGTTTCAGCGAACGCACTTCGCCTTCGGTGCCCGGGGTGGTCTGGCGCGGCGCGCGATTGGTACTGGACTTGAAGCGGGTATTTCCCAGGCCGTGATAGCCTCCCTGGGCGACCTTCAACTGCTGTCCGCTACTCTGGATATCGCCGAGAATCTCACCGGTATCTTCATCGAGAATCGTTGTGCCAACCGGCACCTTGAGTATGAGGTCTTCGCCTTTTTTACCGGTGCAATTGCGCCCTTTACCTCCCTCGCCGTTCTCGGCGCGATAGCTGCGCACGAAACGGTAGTCCACCATGGTATTGAGGTTCTCATCACCCTCGAGAATAACGCTGCCGCCATCACCCCCGTCGCCGCCGTCGGGACCACCTCTGGCAACGTATTTCTCCCGACGGAAACTGAGGCTGCCGTTCCCGCCTTTTCCGGCGTATACGGTGATACTTGCTTCATCTACGAATTTCATGTTTTGCTGCCCTCGTGGGCCTTTTTACCCTTGTAGTTCCGTGCCGTGACAAGGTCCGGAACGTAATCTGCTGTTAACAGTATATCGCCACCGAATACATCTCACTCTAATCGCCACATCATCACAAGTCAGCGGCATAAAAAAAGGTTCATCGCACATTAGCGGGAAATGAGGCATTCAAACAAAGCCGACACCACGAATGGGGTAAGCCTTCCTCGGTTGAAAACAAACGTCCACGCCCTTGGAAGGCTT
>NZ_PKUS01000042.1 GCF_002866825.1 Pseudohalioglobus lutimaris
TCATAGGTCAATCCTCTCATATAGAGATTAGTGGATTGACACAGAATTTCTAACACTCCCGATGGGATTGAAGAAGCTAATAATATCTATGATCTTTTTGACCATTATTTGAAAGGCACCACGACATACACGCGTACCTCCACACCCGCCCCAGTCGAAATTGTACAAACCGCCAAAACCTCCCATGCTCGTCCAGCCCCTTCCTATCTGGTAGACGTTGATGAGAGGGTTCTAAAGGCCTCTAGTCTATCAAGCAATACTGATAAGTGGACGTGTACTGATGAACAGTCGGCTGACCCTGGTACCGATCGGGCCGAGCTATATGTTTCCGCTAGAAAGGGCTTAAACCGACAGTCATCTCGATTCAGCCGGAATCGCCGGAACAGGGCAATTGGCGATTCCTTGTTGCGCAGGAGCGTGGCTGCGAGTAGCGATTCAAGATATGCGAGCAGGGGCGTATTGCGTGCACTAATTGGAGAGCTGGCGTACTCAATAAGCCGAGGTGGTCCCGGCACTATGCTGCTTCTCGAGACTTTGCTTCCATGGGGAAGCTCGAGCTGGTTGAACTTGTTAGCCGATTCTAGAGATCCGGATGATCGCAGACTGGAAATCACCGAAGCAAAGATTTTACTTCATGTGCGCCTGGTGCTGCCTCCGCCAGGAGAGCGTGGCGACCTTGTGTGTAGTCCGTCAATAGAGGAGTTTCAGATACCTCTTCCTGAGTTTCTTAACGCTTCAATGGCGCGTCTTTGGAGGATGGAATTAGATGAACTCGAGACTGAATTAAAGCAGGAAGAAAAGCTTTTAGATTCAATACAGCGCCGAATTAGGCGTTCTGGTGATGCCGAAATTAGCAGGGCCATGATTTCTCGAGTACTCCACAAATGGCTCGAGGACCGAGATGTAGATGATCCGCATAGGTGCCTGTTGCTCGGCGCAGATCCTCGAGACTATCCAGGCGCAATCTACTCTCGGATAGATCAATATGATGTATGGAAAATATTTTCAGCCTATTGCAGTGATTTGACCTCGATCTCGTCCGTTGACCTATACGTAGAGTCCTGCCCTTATGCGCCTGGGGAACGCGTTGGTGGTACTCGGAGAAAACCGCGCTATGGTCCGATTATCGATTATATGGCCGATTTGCGGCGAAGAATTAGGGAGCATAAGGGGGTCTTCTGGGAGGTTCACAATTGGATCGTACTCTACATCTGCAACGTGTTGAGTCTTGTTACAGGCTACCGGCCGATAATAGGAATCCTCGAGCATCGATTAGATATTGATTTCCATAGCGGTAGAATATTTGTTTCAGATAAGGAGAATCGTAACGCAAAGAATCATCGAATCGTTTACATCCCTGATTGCGTCGTTGAGCTATTAGAGACTTGGGAAGACTATCTTATTTCGCTGGCGAAGCTCACGAATCTTCGCTTTCCAAACGTGGCAGCCGCGGCAAGAGCTGCGCTGGAAGATGCCACTCCAAGGGGTGAAGAAACGAATGGGTACCTGTTCTGGATTGATAGTACTAACAAAGGCCCGATGCCAGGAGTCCAAACGCCAGAGAAGATCAAAGCCTTACAGAGAGGCTACTGGGATACTCATGGAAACTGGCCGCGACATGTCCACAGCTCAGCCAGCAGAACAGGGAATGTGCCTCGCCGCATCAGTAACCAGACGATGGGCCACGAGCCTACCGGACTGGAGCTGGATTCCCGCTACAGCGCCAGGTCTATCAAGGACTGCCAGGAGAACGTTCCTAGATTGGAAAGGCTACTCAGCGATCTGGACTGTGTGCATCAACTTGTGCTGCCGGAGCTTCGACTGTGAGCGATCTGGATCGAGCTTTCGACGCGAAGACCTTAAATCCTTGGCTCTGTGAGCTATTTGGTGAGCAGCAATCTCAACATACAGATCAATATGCGCGTAGGAAAGCGCGCCGCCTGGAGAAAGTATACGAAGCTCGTAAGCGCGCAGCGGAACTAATATCTGAACGGATGCCACACATAGCAGGATTAACTCCTGACGCAACAGATCATGATGCGCGCCTCGAAGACTTCGAGTACTTCGTAATTGAGGAGGTATCAGACAGGAAAGAGCGAAATGAAATCCTCTCAACAACGGCAGACTATATCGTTCACCTGAACAAAGCTCACGGTTTGCAGTTGGAGCTTCCGGTGGAATCCTGTAGACCATTGCTGCCTTCTAGGCGACGCGATCGGTCTTGGTTCCAGCGCTCAACGTTCGCGAAATCAATATCTATAGAAATGGAACGTTCCTTCTCAGAAGGCGATTTTTCGGGTGAGTTGACGTCCGATACGTTGTTAGCGTTAGTGGTAACCTCAGCGATCCTCAATGGGGGGCTGTGCACCTCAGCTGCTTTGGTGGCTTTATGTAAGCAGCTTTCGAAGGATAAACCATTGTGTCGATCAGTTCTTGAGGACGAGACTGACCTTTTATGGATAGACCTCGCCTACTCATCTCGAACGGTTGGAAATCGACGGGAGGGTAAAGCCTTAGTCCGATATTTTCGCTGGCACCCAGACCCAATTACGCTCGGATGGATCGGACGTTATCTAGCCTCTGGAAACACTCTTTCAGCCAAATCTATTAATTCAGATCAAATCTGGGGCTTACTGCACCAAACCTTCTGTCGAGTTAAGCCAACTGATTGGCGTAGGTTCAGTGGTCTTGATAGTTTCGCCAAGCACGCATTGATTTCGCTTGAGGAATCGGAAGGTGTGTATCTTTCCGAATGCTTGATCAGCTCCAGTTTGGATATTGTTCCTGGAGTGTCCTTAGATTTAGAGCAATGGAACTATGCGTTATCTGGTGTTGCCAGTGTTGTGGAGAACATCGACTTTTCGCATTCGAGACGATATATAGCAAGTACAGGAGTCAACGCAGAAGATAGTTTAGAGGTTTCCGCTAAGGGCAGGACTTCTGTCAGTAATGAAGAAGATAGTCTAAGGCTTGCGGTGGCTGCACTGGATCACCGTCGCGAAAAACGGAGTGAGGGCCAGATTATTGCTGCTCTTGAGGGCCTAGATGTAGATCACTGGTCTGACGCGGGTAAGTTGCTGAGAGATTGGCTGCTGTGCCTCATTCAGGATCCGAAGTATTCGCTGAAGAAGGCTTCCTCCTTGACTACTTACCTGAGCAAATTCGGTGTTAGATGGTTAGCTGAAGCCGATGGATTAAAAATCGTTGGGCATCCGTCTTCGTCACTGCTGGATTCGGTATACGTTGCTGCTATAGAGTCAGGCCGCACTGAGTATAGCCGGAGGGACATCAGGCAATTGGCAAAGATGTTCCATCAGTGGGGAGAAAGGGAAAGAAACTTCCCCTCTATTGATCGCTTTCCACCGGGGCCGCAAATTAGTGGTCAAGTCGTCAGGGCCCGCTATGTCCCGGCGTTTCTCTATGAAGCTTCACTCGAGGCCATTCACAAGGCGGTTGGTCTTACAGCCGACCAGAGAAAGGTTATTGGCTTTATATTTATCCTTCTCTACCGATGCGGATTTCGTATTGGAGAGCTACTGTCCATCAGAGTAGCTGATGTTGAGACTCTGGAGGATTTAGTATTTAAGGTCAGGCCCAATTCGTGGGGGGACCCAAAGCGAACTGCTTCCAGACGAAACATCTCGGTTCGCTATCTATTGTCTGACGTTGAGTACCGGAAGTTGTATCAATGGATTCTTGGCTTAAAGGCAATGTCGCTGCCCGCTGAAGAGCCCCTATTTACCTTTCTAAGGGGAGCACTTCTGCCTCTAAATAAGCATGTCGTTGGTCATTTTATTGCCACAGTACTAAGGCAGTGCTCCGGCGGTCTCAAGTTTTCACCGCACGACCTTAGACATACCCGATTCTCCGAAATGCAATTTATTGCTGAGGGTGAGTTCAATTGGTTTTCCAGATTCTCTGACTTGAGTGTTGAGCAAGCAAAGCGGATCAAGAAACGCATTCTGGGAGGCGAGACAGGCTCTCCTCGTACATACTACTGTTTTGCCGTTTTCTCTGGCCATTTGACTCCATATGAACTCGTGCACACTTACTTACATTTCACGGGGCTCATAGCCTGGGTCAAGATCACCGGAAGGAAGAAGGTAGTATCGCTAGACGAGGCAAAGGTATTCTCAAATCTGAGCACAAGGCGACTTAATCAGTTGAGTTATACAGAGCCTGAGAACGAGGGCGTTTCTATAGAGATACTTACTAAACCCATAGTGTGCTTCCTCAAGGATTTTACATCGCTTGTGGCGCGTCGCCGTAGAAAAGTTATCGGCTCGTCTTCCAGCAGCCCCTTGCCAATCGCGCATGATTCTCCTACGCATGACCTTGTTCGGGTGATACTTAGAGAGCATTTAGATGGTCTAAGTGTTTTACAGCTGTCCAGGAAGTATGAACAACCTATAGCCCGGGTAGAGAAATGGGTAGGTAACCTCGAGAAGGTATCATTACTGGAAAGCCGGTCTGGACGAATGCGAGCGTCTGGAGCAATACCTGCGGAATACGCCTCAGGATACCTGCCGCCGCTTCCTGAGCGTGGCGAGAGACCGAGATTGGCGACTATCATTGATGATTTGCGGCTGCTCTGGTCTGGTCGAAGTAGTGCCCGCAGTGCTATACGGTTTGTGATCAGTCACTACATTGAAGAGACTTCATCTGACCCAGGAACGAAGTTCTACAAGAAGCGTGATCTTAATCGCTTTCTCCGAGTTTTCTCACTGCTTAGACATCGAGTTGCCACAAGTTCATGGGCATTTCAGATCACAATCCCTGAGGACGCAGATGTGCAGTATTTTCTGGATTATTGGGAATTTCCGAGCCAGGCGAAGGTAACGATAAAGCGCCGCCCGGTGCTCACTCAAGCGTCAAACAAACATGGCGTGGTCAGGCTCAGATTGACTCGGACAGATAATGGAGAGACGAGCAAAATCATGCGCTACATGATGCCAATGCTGGCAATTATGGTGCTGGAAAACGACGACCCAGTATTGGAGTGATTGGTGAATGTGTACCTTGATTTCAATGTATAGAATCGCCAGGCTCCAGTAGCTCATCCTCTAGAATAAGCTTGGCTAACTGTAGCTTGTTTAGCTCCAGTAAGCGGGCCGAGTAGTCACGGACCATAGCAGCTTTAACATCAGTCTCCCAATTATCGCCACAGAAATCGGGTATTGTTGAATCTTCCAGTTCATACGTTCGACGCAATATGTTTCTTGTTGATGTGCGCAGTCGTTTAGTTTGTAGCACTTGATGCAGTAGTTCCTTGGCCTTCGCCGATGGCGGTTCTGCGATACTCAGTAGGCCATGAGCTGATCTAAGCATAGAGATTGTATTTAGCTGGTTATTGATGATGTTTTCCATTGCCATCCACGCGTCGTATTCGTCTTCGCCCCTATATTTGGGGAGTTCACTATTTTTAAGAGATAGCGTTATGTAGTAAGAGGGGAACTCGTACCTGATCTGTGTGTGTCCCAGTAATTGGTGGAACGTGTGTGTCATCAATCCATATCTCTAATGGCTTACGGGTATTCCCGTTTAAAATCTCACGACCTTTGTAGCAAATTATGACGCTGTCTTCTTCGGACCTCAGTCCTCTGAAGCCAGGGAGCACGGGTGGAATATAGTCGACCTGGTAGTATCCACCTTTCCATCGCCATATCGGTTTTGACTCCTTGTCAGTGCAGCGCATGTTTCCAAACTGACAACTCAAGAATCGAGCGGCTTCAATTATCCGCACAGTATTGTTACGCCACATGAATCTCATGTCCTTGCGTTCGGTTTATTGCATGCTTGCATGCTTTGGATTCGTAATCTATGCGAAAAGCCGAAGTTGTTGGCGAAGTTTCCTAGAGATAGCGGTATCTAAGGTTTTCCTATTTGTCTAACGTACTTAAGTTAAGTAAAAGCCTTTAAAAATAGTGTATTTCTACTCATATATGTAATGAGTTCTTAACCTCTTTTCCGTGTCGTGATACAAGTTAACTGACTGCAAATTACTTTGAGAGTTAGCTAGAAGGGTGTCGGTTGATGAGTGGGCGTATTGATGAGCTGAAAGAGAAAGTTCGAGGGCTGGCGCTCAGCATGGCCGAGCTTGAAATAGATCTGATAAGGGAAGAGGGTCTATTGAGAAACGCGATAAATGAAATGGCACTGTGGAAGAAGCGGCAAAGTTGTGTGTTTTCTCTGATGTCAGCAAGAGATATCGAAGATGGCCCCCCGAAACTGAACCCCTATTTCCCATGCGTTAAGACTGAGGACTCGGACACTGATTCGCCTGAGTGTTCCTATTGCGGTTATGATTATGTTGAAGTAAATGAAAAAAGTCTCACCTATCATTGGATAGATGGGGCCGACGAAGCTATTACGTACTGCTTGTCAAAAATACGTAACTTTGAAGATTCTGTTGGCATGCTGCGAGAAGATATTGAGTCGTTGCAGCGGGAAAAAACGTTCTTGATTCGTGAGATTGCGGCGCACATGTTGAAAGTTTGATTTTCCATATTCGGAGCTTTTTCGCTGCAGAAGACCTGAATCCCGTGCATTTGCTATTTGGCGGCGGCTAACTGGAAATCCGGGCGTAGATTTCGCCAGTGCTCCATCAGGCCTTCTTTGTGACTGTCATCCATCGGTAAATCTTTGAGAGCGTCAGGCCATGTACTACGTGCTCGCTCCATGGTCTCCAGGAGATGCGGCCTGATTGCCCTCCATGGGATGCCGGCTTTCCCGGCCCAATATTCAAACTGATCCATTGATGACTCGTACCAATCCTTGCCTCTACCCAGATTGAGGGCGAACTGTCTCTCATCTCCCATGTATACCCGTGTGGTCACGATATCGTAAGCGGGAGAAAGAACGGGAGTGATCTGGTCGGGATAGATTACGCTCCAGTTTTTCAGGTGTGCATCGCCATTGGCGAGCAGAATGTTGACCAGTAGCCTCCTCGCGAACTGCTGGGCGTCGCCCAAGCCGTCCTCACTGTATTCGTATAACACCCTACCAATTTGCTGGTAGTTGGCGGAACGGTATTTGTCTTGTGGATACTTGACCAGTATCTGAGCGAAATCTTCCATGTGGATGCGCGCCCCGTCATTTCGGTCGAAGCGGCGTATCGCAAATGCATACTGTTCATCGGGTAGATTGATTTCTGGAAGGTTTTCTAGCTTATCCAGCTCGACAAGACGCATGTCGGGTACCTCGACACCCGCCAATTCAGCCAGGCGCATAGCCGTGTACTCGTTGAGTGGCACATGTTTATGCGTGGTGGATGGGGTCTTGATAATCCAGTCCCCCAGTGCCCCTGACTCCGCTATCTGGTATCGCCCATCTTGTTCACGCATGGAAAACTTCATCTGTACGCCGGCGAGCGAGAACCTCTTCTTTTCGTCCTGCACCGTGGATCTGGTAGCACTGGTCTTTATCTCGTCGCCAAGGACGTAATCAGGAATGGCCTCGGGTTCCAGGGGGGTTGCGACCAGGGCCCCGGGAAGATCCTGCCCCAAGTAGGCGAATAGCTCGAATTCGTTATCTGTATGAGTTTTCAGCAGTTGCGCGAGGTATTCCCTCAGAGCGCCTTCTGGCAGTAGGTTTGAAAGTACCGGGTGAAGCTTTTGTCGTTTAGCCCATGGTTTTGCCATGATGGCGTTGGCCCTGGGGAAAGCGGGGTGAGTTATCAGGCTGAAGGTAGGTCGAGACTCGTTCGAGACGAAATCTGGAGAGAAGGTGAGAATCGTCCGCCCGTCCCGATACCCGGCCAGGTAGCCTACTACCGTTTCGTGGAGTGCAATCTCCAGCACGCTGACAACGTTCTCACCACTAGTCATCATCGTCCACCAGTAGGTCGTCCCAGGGGTCGTCCTCAAGAGGGCGTTTTATCACCGTCGCATTTCCGGTCATCGAGGCACCGCCTTTGATGATCTGTTTCCCAGCTAGTAGGTCCTCGACGTCCTTCAGCTTCTCCAGAGGTATAAGTACTGGCTGCATTTTGAGGCCTTTCGCTACTAGTTCTAATGTATCCAGGCGGGGGTTCCCCTGGGACTCCAGCTTTTGGTACTGCTGCCGCGACATGCCGACACGCATGGTCATGTCCTCCTGGGTTAATCCTAGAGACTTGCGGCGTTCCTTTAACTGTCGGTGAATTTTGCTCATCTGAGTCCCTATAGGCAACACATATGTCTACAAAGTAGATAATAGCAATATATTTATTTCTTTCAATAAAATAGCGCCATATAAATTGCATTTTCTGCGAGGGCCGAGGTTTTTTCTTAGAAGCAACATATATGTTTCATTTTGCATGTAGCTTATCCGCTAAGGCTACCTGGAAGGCCAATATGTTCGGATAGCGAATAATGGTTAGCAGCAATCTTGCCAGAGAGTTTGCTTCTTTATCGTTCTTTCCATTGAGCATAACCTCAACTATCGGTAACACTTAAGGCAGCAATGTTGCATTACAGAAAACGTTACAGATGTCTCTATTTTTGTCCTTCAGTAGTGATGTAGAAACCGCGTTTACAGATATCCTGGATAATCATGCGCCTCTGGTGTGGGAGGAGACGGGTGCAGATTTCTCTACTGTCAGAGTATGTGCGGGCATGGTCGCGCCTTACGGGCACCACCGGGCGCACTACAACAAAGGCTTGATTGCTTTTTCTGCACAGAACGAAAAATCATGCTTCAAAGAGAGCAATGGTAAATTGGTTCCCAGGCAGAGTCTGGATGTTGCCATTGGGGTTTTTTGGCATGAGCTAGCGCATCATGCTGTGTATGCCGCTAGTGCAAAACCATGGAAAGGGTTGAGGGCAGGTAAATCTACACACTCGAAGCCTGCATGGTGCTGGGCTGTCGCTAAGGCATGGCAGTATCTCCATCCCGAATGGTCAGGTACGCCCAACATGGTGGCGGATGAGTATCGCAGAAACGAAGGCTTCGCGAAGGTACTGCGGTCCTTCGTAGGCAATGAGCCGCCACCGGTTCTGGAAAGCGTAGTCTGCATGAATTGTGGAGACCCTCTCATTAATAAGCGAGCGGGCGCACGGTTCTGCAGCTCCAACTGTCGTGTAGCCAGTTTTAGAAAAAAACGACCTGGCCAGCCACAAGGATAATAGGCAGGCTCCTGTCTATTACGTTACTGAAGAGACTGGACCTGGCTCAGGCCGGGTGACCCTGAGAGTACAGTAAACGGCTGATACAAGCTGGCAATTTAATCTCACTGAGCCGCGGGATTAAGGACCATCAAAAAGGCTCAAACCAACAGGGAAAAGTAATGAAAACATGCGTCACATTGGTGAAGCGTGCGTTAGACTCACTATAGTAATTTGGCAAACCTTAGTTTTTTGCGGGGCGAAACATGGAAGTTGTGTATCTGAATCCAGAGGGGGTTCACGAATCTGAAAAGGAAGCTGTTTCAGTGCTCAGAGATAGCTTGCCAGGCAGCTGGAAAGGTTATGCATCTCTTGAACTGATAGACAGAAAGCAAGGTCCATCTGAAATGGACCTGATTATCGTTACTGCAGACAGAATAATAGTTGTTGAGCTAAAGAACTGGAATGGTCCTCTCCATTCCAAGAACGGACACTGGTTCGTAGGAGGTGATGATCGAGGCAGATCTCCGGTCAAGGCCACCGCGCTAAAAAGCAAGAAACTTGCGGGAAAGATAACTACAAAGCTCGGGACAAAACTCAAGAATGTCCCCTGGGTAGATTATTGCGTGGTTCTATGCGGTTCCTCTGATAATTCATCACTACCAGAAGACGAAAGGGATCTCGTAATCAGCCTTGATGAATTCAAGACCATCGGAAATCCAAAGGTATATCAAAAATGCTTCCCCTATAAAGTCCGTGCGTTTAGGGACAGCAAAGATCGGCCGAACCAACAGCTTGAAGTGTGGGATAAGTTCTTCACTGGCAACAGCCCAGATTTTGGGCCGAAAGTCTATTCCTTCAACAATTACGTGGTGTGTGGGAAAGCTCTATTCTCGCATCGGAAAGGTATCTACAAAGAATTTCAATCACAAAGAAAGGATAACAAAAACTATAAGGCGCTAATGCGTAGATGGGATTTCAACTCTCCCGAGGTTATTGAGCATGCTCAAACCATAGAGGAACGCAAACTAATTGGTTTTAGGGAGTCGAATGTTCTTGGATATATCGATAGCCAAGATGAAGACTTGAAGTCGATACATCTTGGGCTCTTACATATCCCAAGCCCAGAAGAAATTACCGCAGATTTTTGCGAGCTCTACGAGTGGCCCTCAAATCGAATGAGGCTGGATGAGTTCATAAATAAGAACAGAGATAAATTAGATAAAAGCGCTAGACTCGACCTTATACAAGTGCTGCTTAGTCATATTTCAAGATTACACGAAATTGACGTGGCACACAGGGATTTAGGTCGGCATAGCATCTGGGTAGCGTTGCCTTCTAAAATAACTTTTTCCAATTTTGTAACCGCCTCATACCCCGACCCGTCTAAAAAGACAATGGTTAGTGTTAGAGATATTCTGCAGGCAGGTCGAACCGAGATCCCCGACGATGTACTAGAAGATAAAAACGGAACACAGTACACACGAGACGTTTACCTTTTGGGTGCAGTCGCGCACTACATTGCCTATGACGTCTGGCCTGCCAGAATCGATGGGCTTTACACCTGGGAAGAAAGGAATAACGATCCATATGAATCGTTGCTTAACGACTGGTTTGAAAGCTCGCTAGAGATGGATGCCTCGTTGAGATTTGCTAATGTAACCGTTGCACTACACGCGTTTAATGAGGTTCATCAGAGATTCTCGCATTCATCTTCAGTTGATGATGCAATTCTGACAAAACACATTTCCGAAATAAACGTCTGGACTGAGTACCAACCAAGCCCAGTTGTATCTAAGGGCACCGAAATGTTGCTCAGATCTGGTGATGGCAATTTCGGTATTAAGTTGTGGAATGGAGTTCCGCAGATATTGCCTAGCAAGTCACCAAATCAAGAGCTTCTGGGCTTTCTCTATCGGAATCAGCAACTAAAGAATGGAGCACTCTCGTGTTTTCCTAGCATTAGTCGGTTTGGGTATAACCCAGCCATGCAAGCGGCCTTTCTAGTCTATGAGTGGATTGATGGGCAGACGTGGAGTGAATGGCACTCCTCGCTGAAAAGTGGTGATGAAGTTGAGACAGCTTGCAAAAATATGTTACTCGCGCTTTTGGAGCTTGAAAAACATGGGCATAGCCATGGAGACATACACCCAGAAAATGTAGTACTTAAAAATGATGAGAACTGTGGCTCGTCTGTTCCTGTGCTTATAGATTTCGCCCATTTGGGACAGTCGAACGGAAAGCCATATTGCAAAAGTTACGTTCCTGACAATCACCACAATTTGTCGGTGGGCTCGCTGGACAGATATGCAAGCGTAAGGATGATAACGGAGGTAGCTGAGAAAGCTGAAAGCTTAAAGCTATATAAGTACTCGAAGCAACTCACGCTGCAACCGGAAATCACACAGGGCGATATCGTCAGGTTCGCTGATGAATTTGATGCCCTCACCGCCCCATCGACTTTCGAAGCCACTACGATTTATGCTGTGAAGGCACAAAAAATCCCAGAAGATTTTGAGCGCGATGTCCGCTCAGATGAGGGCAAGTACTATGTTTCGGTCAAGGAGGCGAATCTAGAAGATCCCAACCCGGTTATTCGTATGTTTATATCCGGAATGTCTCATCAAATCGACCTGCATGTGGATCCTGAAAACGGAGACACAAAGCGTATCTTTTTGAAGAATATCTCCCATTCTCAATTTATTCGTAACAAAAATACATGTGACATAGAAATTGAAGGTCGTATTTCTGTAGAGCAAAGTCTTCACAATAACGCCAAGGATCTGATTCTGGCGGTTCTAGAATCGCCTGCTATCTCGTCGAAGTCTGAGTCTGATAATGATGAGGAAAAATACCTTAAGACTTTGAGCGCTGACGGTAAGACCGAGGTGTCCGCCAGAGAAATCTGGTCAGCATTAGCGCAAACGGAAGAAGAGACCTATCCGAGCGTAGTAGCTGTGCATGATTCTGAGCGACGGCGCGATGAAAGAGTGATTATTCAGTACGGGTCTGAGAATAGTGTCATCGACTTTGATCTCAAAGTTGACACTGTGAATGTGCAGAGAGAAGTCAGGGGTGAGTATCGAACTGTTGGCGTCCTTGAAATGAATACTATGAATCTTCTACAGGTAAGGCCGACAAGGGGAAGATTTAGCATAGACGCAGGCGAGAGCATTCGGCTGGAAAGTTCTCTGAATGCTTCTTCGTTATTCAAGCGAAGGGCGGCGGTCGAGACTCTCACGAAGAATCGCTCGATAATCCCAAACTTGCCCGACTTTTTTAGTACAGATGTTAAAGTTTCTCCGCAAAAGTTCTCTGAGCCGCCATCAGATAGCGAGCTAGACCTATATACGAAAAGGGACTCTACTGGCAACGTGATCTTTTCTCTCAATGAAAATCAGCGTGAAGCCTTTAAGAAGCTTTACTCGCATGGTCCTGTTGGCCTTCTTCAGGGGCCGCCTGGTACCGGTAAGACGGCGTTTATAAGTTCCTTTATTCATTACGCGATTGAAAACGGTGCACAGAATGTTCTACTCGTTAGTCAATCTCATGAGGCGGTCAATAATGCAGCAGAAAAAGTTCGGGAACTTTTCGATACCCAGGATAAAAGAATAGGAATTGTCCGGCTGGGTAATGAGGGTCAGGTGTCGAGAGGTTTAGAAGACGTCCACGAACTTGCAATTCAAGATCATTATAGGGAGCGATTTAGGGCCGAATATAGGGAAAGGTTGCAGAGTTTAGCTTCTCCATTGGGCCTGGAAAAGGAGTTCGTGAATCTGTGTATTGAGTATGAGTGGGGATTTGCATCACGACTTGAAAAGATTGGTGCTCTTTCTTCTATTCAGGACGAAGAGGAGGCTGGTAAGAAAGTAGAGTCTGCTAAAGCCAGGCTGCTACAGAAGATTGAACTATTTTTGGAGAGGAGCGACATTAACCTGGACTTACGTGTCGATGTCGGGCTTATTAGCGAGCAGTTCTATAGGTCCGCCGTAGAAAAGTTTCAAATTGATGCTCAGGATTCAGTCGACAGACTCCGCCAAATGTTGAGCTTGGCCAGGGAGTGGCTGAATGTGATGTCCTCGAGTCGAGCAAATTTCCAGCATTTTTTAGTCAAAACACGTAACCTTGTTTGCGGAACTTGCGTAGGGATTGGTCGATCGCACTATGGCGTGAGTGAAAATGTCTATGACTGGGTTGTAATAGATGAGGCAGCGAGATCCAGTGCAGGCGAACTGGCAATTGCAATGCAGGTTGGCCGGCGTGTTCTGCTTGTGGGAGATCACAAGCAATTGCCGCCGATGTACGATGATGCGCATTTAAAGGCCGCACAACGAATTCTACCCAGAGTGCCAGAGCCTGAGATGCGGAGAAGTGATTTCGAGCGAAGTTTTGTTTCGGGTTACGGGGAGAAGATTGGACAGACACTCCTCTTTCAATATCGAATGGCTCCTCCAATAGGCGGACTCGTCTCTGCCTGCTTCTATGATGGGCTACTGCAGACTGCGCGAGGGCCTGCCGATGAATTATTTTCAACGTTCCCTTTAGATGCGAATAGCTGTGTGACATGGGTTGATACAGCCCCCGCCGGTGCATCCAGCTATGAGGACATAGCCAGATCTCATTCAGATAGCAATCGGACCTACGTGAATAACTATGAAATAAAGTGCGTACTAAGTATCTTGGCGTCTGCGATATCAAGCGATGATTTATTGGAATATATGCATGGAAGAGACGACACAGACCCAACGATAGGGGTTATTTGTATGTACAACGGTCAGAAAAATGCTTTGATCAGGAGGATGAACTCTATTACTTGGTCACGAGAGCTGATCGAAGCGGGAGTAGTTAAAATTGATACTGTCGATGGTTACCAAGGTAAAGAAAATGATGTCGTTATACTTTCACTGGTTCGTAATAACTCAAGGATCAACGAAGGATTTCTAGGCGCTGGAGAAAGGATCAATGTCGCCTTGTCGAGAGCCAAGGAAAGATTGTTCATTGTCGGTTCTTCTCTAATGTGGGATGGCTATAACGAGAATTCTCCTCTGAGTAAAGTTTTAAAACATATTAAGGAAGCTACTCCAGATGAGGGGTTAGAATTACTCAATGCTGAAAAGTTAATGGAAGCGGAGTAACCACATGGACTTTGTTATCAATGAAGTGAACTATGCACTACCCGCACGTACCTTTGCTATTGATTATTCCGTTAGCCAGAAACGTCAACTTCCAGTTGTAAAAGAGTTTGTGATTCGGTTTATCTTTTCTATTGAAAAGTGTTTGCCTGAGACTATTCGAGAGTTCTTCGGTTTTACACCTTTAGAGATGACATCCGTCCTTTCGGAGCTCGAGGAAGAGAAACTGGTTAGATGGATTGATCAGGAAATATGCTTAACGGACTATGCGCATGGAAGGTTTGCGGAAGCTGGTGGCGGAAATACCCCAAGGTTCTACGAGACCAAAGATGAAGTAGATATGGTGAGTTTTGATCTTATGCAATATCGCCTTATCACTGAAAAGCTCTCCGGAAAATCTAGCTTTGCAAATATTGAGTTGGAGCTTGATCCAGAGTGTTTCTCCGATATTACAGGAAAGGTCAAGTCAGCATTCGATAAGCAGTTTAACGATTTTCTTGAAAAGGCTAAGAAGGTCGATACTTATAGTGAGCATCGAGAGTTGTACAAGATTAATTCCGTAACTTCCCAGTATGATCGTATGCTTCCTGTAAGAGTCAACTGGGTAGTAGATGCTAGTGATTCACTAGATCCTACACCGATGTTTGCGGACGAAATACTTTACGACTGGGACGATGACGGAGCAATTATTGGAGCAATTGCGCATTTGTTGTCTTCTGAAGCAGGTGTTCCTCCCAGTAACGTGAAAGAAGTAATGAGTTACTTGAAAGCAACATTTGATCCCTATGTTGATAGGTTTTATGGCAAGGATGGAATTGACATTTCAGCGCTCTTGAGCGCCTACGAAGTAAACAAAGGCTTGATTGATGCGAATACACGAATGTTGGTAGGTAATCTCTATACCACAGATAACAGACGCAGGATTGAAGAGCTACTCAGGTTAGAGTCGGAATCCAATGGCAAGTGTGATGCAAAGGGTGCCTTATGGTTGTCTTGCCCGGATAACAAGACATGGGGTCGGGGGAATGACTTGCACGAGTTGGAGGACCTTATCAATAAGAGAATCGACTCGAGATACAAGCCAGGCAGGGTGGTTCATTGTATGCAGGCTGATAGTTTTCGAGAGGCGAATAATCTAAAATCCATTTATCATAGGCCGGGGATGCAGTTTCAAGGAGTATCAAAGGCCTTTGTAAGCCAGAACGTTGAAATACTGCTCGTCCCAGATTTTTTCGTGGCAACACTATTTCACCTGACACCACCTGGCTGGGGCAAACTCACGGTTCCTGTTGGGTATATGAGCTGTGACGATAAGTATGTGAAGGCTGTCCAGTCGAGTGTAAGGGCTTGGGCAGACGACGAGGCAAATTTCAATAGCTATTATATTCAGGGCGGAAATCGAAACCAAAAATTCTCTAGAGAACTTATCGACAAGGTCCTATCCTAGTTATCGTATTATTGACGCACTTGCCTCGATGTAGACTAGTTCTACTCCGCCCTCGCTTTTATTGAGAACTGATTGGGAGCTGCCTCGGCAGGTTCTTGATTTGGCGGGGTTGTCCGATCCGATGCTGCTTCTTGCTGAAGCTAAATCATAGGAGGCTTTGCCCTATCCTCAATCGCACAGTCAGAAACTCCCACAAGAAAAAGCATTAGATCTAGAACGTGTTTTCTGAGGACATTGAATTTGTCGAGCTTTTCAGGAATATCTCTAAGTCGATAAGTCTCAATGAGTCCATCTTTAATGTATAACCTGCGGTTTATCTCAATCATTAAAGCCGGTACACGTTTATTAGGGTGGTAGCTCTTCGGTACAAGACACCCGCTGTATGGAAAATCAACTTCCACTGAGTACCCCAGACCCCCAAAGTATTTGATTGTATGAGCTAATAGCCACTCTGGAGTATTGCCAGCGCTTGTCCCGATGCATATATCTGGTCTCGACCGAATTTCCTCTGGCTCGTTGGCGAAAGGCATATTCGGAAAGCTGTGACAGTCTAGCAGCAAGCAGTAGCCCCATCTCGTAATTTGGTGGGCGATCATCGAATCCAGCTGCAGGTGCCAGGGGCGGTAGTACTGGTCAATTAGGGATTGCCGAATATCTGGCGTTGTGGGTTTTCGAATTCGATTCCCTGAGCAGTCGTGGGTATAGATGACGCCTTGCCCAGCCCTGGCTTTGGGCTCCTTGTCGTCATCAAGATAGCGCTCGAGATCGACAACCAGCCGGTTTATTGGCGTTTGGCAGCGAGTAATCGCGGGTGCGCCATACAGTTCATCTGTATACCAGTCAGTTAGCGTCACTAGCTCTCGCCAGAGTGTTTGGCGGTCCACTGTGAACTGATCCCAGACATTCTCTGGAATTTGGGTGCCGGCGTGAGGTATATGCGCCACTATGGGCAAGATTGTTTCGGGATACATGTCTATCTCTCCTTGTGAGTGAAGCAAAAAGAGAGGGCATGTACGGAGAACCTGCTTGGTTGCCGGTCGGCCGCATCACTCTATCGAGTTAACCACCTTGCCCAGGTCAGGCAGGTTGGCGGAGCTCAGGCTCACTCTTGATGCTTGAAAGATAGTTTATCCACAACGGACTGCTATGCAACCACGTCGGTTCCGACCTGTCGCAAAATCAGGCAGATTTGTTGGGTGAGGACACGGAGTCTGGTAGGGACTCCCCAAGTGCGTCCATGCGTTCCCGCGGTGATCTCCAGGACAATAACTCGGCTATAGCGTCTGGACTGCCCACATACTCAAGTACAGCTTTAACTCGTTCAGATACTAGCGCCTTTTTCTGTGGGGGCAAGTCAGAGGCAGACCGTTCTAATTCGAGGAAAAAGCTTTCGATCTGTTTTGCCACGCCCCAATCACTGATGATCTGACTTAGTTGGTGCTTACTATTGGAATTAGCTTTGTCCCATAGTTCTTCTAGCCGCTCTTGCTCGTGCTTGTACTTCCATTCTTCGTACTCAGCGTGGCGCTTTTCCTGCTCGATTTTCACTCGTTCTATCTGCGCCAGAATTTCAGGACAAGCTGCATGTAGTTCCTTGGCAATACGGTGCCCGAGGTTGCTCACATTCCTATTCGAAGGAAGATCCCACCTCATTGTCCAATCCGTTCCGGCATATGCGCTATATGCCTGCAGGACAAATTTTCCCGCAGGCCTATCTTCGTGGATTGTTGTGGATATTCCATATGTTTTGGTCTTTGGCTCTTTCAATTCGCTGACAGGAATCCAGTCTCCATTCCTGTACCTAACCTCCACATTTTTGCTAATTTCGATGAGTGTCAGCCCAAATGCCACGTCGCCAACATAGACAATGGTAGCCCGAGAAGGAGACCAGTGGCGGTCGTGGTAAGGATCGCGTTCTTTCTTAGGTACCTCTCGCTCGTCAACTCTCGGACGATTGGTGTACTCGTTTGGGGTCGAGTACGTTACCCGGTAGCCGAAATCTTCAAATGCCCAAAAGAGGGTGTTCGCTAGATTCAGTGCTTGCTCCAGGCCCTTTTCAGAAACAATGATGTCCACGAGAATCCATTTGTAGGGTCGAAGGTACCCATATCTTGGATTTCTCGTTTTCAAGAAGTGGGCTTTGGCGCCAGCAATCATCTTGTGAGTGGCGGGGCGCTTTTGCTTGCGCTGGATCTTCCTGGGTTTTTTAGCAGGAGCCCGCAGTTCGGCCCTTTGGCGGGGAGGGGCATCGTTGTGCCTATCCCATTGCAGTTCATCCTCTGGCCTGGCTTCCGGCAATGGCGGTCTGGTCACGGCCTTGCCGCATTCAACCTTGGTCCAGTACCCGGGGGCGGGTCGCGGGACATTCATTCGCGTGCAGACCCGGGCCAGGAAGCTAGAGGAGACGCCATACTTTTTGGCGATAGAAAGCATGGGTTCAGACCACGCTAGTTCATAGAGCCTTTCCCTGGTGAGGGGGTAGAGATCCTCTGTTTGATCATCTTCACCATGTTGATTTTGATCCTCTGACATGGATTGCACCTTTCTTAAATAACTTGGCTGACTTTATCTGCCAGTGTATTAGTATCTGGGGATTGGTTGCCCTGATGTGCGTCAGCTCTATCCTAAATAAATCAGGGATTATCTAGTAATATCAATAAGATATGGGTTTTTGGGCCTCGCCCTTAGTGAGGCATAAGGGAGCATAATGGATTATGAAACCTTGAAAACCCGCCACCGTGAGGTGCGGGATGACTATCACCAGAACCTGAACCTTCGGGTTCACCGGGCACTGAGCTGGCTGAACCGAGCTGAGCAGTGTGAAGATGGTGACAGCCAATTTATATTCCTCTGGATTGCATTTAATGCCGCCTATGCCAACGAGATTGGCGAAGGAGACAAGTCGCCCGAGCAGAAAGTATTTGGTCAATTTATAGCCAAGTTGGTTGATCTAGATAAGGATGAAGCTCTCTATAAGTTAATTTGGGAAGAGTATCCCGGCAGTATCCGGGTACTGCTCGATAACAAGTATGTCTTCCAGCCATTCTGGGATCACCAGAACGGTAAGATCGAAAAGAATCAATGGGAGAAAAGCTTCCAGTCCGCCAAGCAGGCGGCAGGTAGGGCGCTGGCGGAGCACAGGACGACAGCCGTCTTCACTGCAATCCTCTCAAGGATGTACACGCTCAGGAACCAGTTAATCCATGGTGGCGCTACCTGGAACAGTGCTGTGAACCGGGACCAAGTTAGGGACTGTTCAACCTTACTAGGGAAGATTGTTCCTTTCATTATCCAGCTCATGATGGATAACCCCAACACCTTGTGGGGAGATGCTTGCTATCCGGTGGTCGAAGATTAACTGGTCCCATTCCAGCTGAGGTGTTCTATATGTCGCGCCAAGTCATCAATTTGGCGTCTTTAGCTATCTCGCCACACACAAGAATCGGCGATCATTCCTAGCTAGAGGCGCCAATGGGAGAGCCCACTGAACAGGATGCTAAGATGAGTCGAAAAGACAGAATTCACCAACATATCTCCGATATCGGGATAGAGATTCTAGAGTTCATACAGGAGCGAGAAGCGCATTACGCCGAACGTTGGGTACCGGCTTCAGAAATTAAGGGGACACTTGAGCTCAACTTCGTAGCTGTGCCTAAAGCAAACAAGCAGTATGGAGAGAAGGGCTGGCTCTTCGCGATTGTCGCGCGTCAACTCGAGGACAAGGGGCTAGTCGAATTCAGTAAACAGGGTAGTCGCTCTTTCTACCGCAGCTCGAATAGCGATTCAAAGTAATAAGTCTCCTCGTCCCGTTTTTCGGCAAACAGACACTTTGGCTTCTGGAACGTGGCAAAGACCTTGGGTCTCAGCCGAGCTGCCACCAGAAGAATGATTGGATGTTTTGGGTGATAGTACCTGCTCGAAATGTGTACGTGTATGGATGTCCAATCTATACGTCATCGCTCACATCATTAACATTCACTCTCCGGTCTTGTCCCCTGAATATGGAGAATTGGATGAAAATACATGCCCTTATTGCCAGTCTACTGCTGGTTGTTGCGCCGGGTGTCATTGCTGATGACTACCTGGGAAATTACAGCGCCAACCCGTACAACGCGAATTCCACGTCGAACCCGTATGGCGCGGGCAGCCCGCATAATGCCAACAGCATTAACAACCCTCACGGGCAATACGGAAGTCCCTATAGCTCTAAATCGGCGAACAATCCTTATGCGACGGATGCGCCAAAGTTGTATGACAGGCAGGGCAATTATCGCGGGAAGCTCAGCTCAAACCCCTATGATTCGGAATCGACATCGAATCCGTATGGGCGTTACGGTAGCCCCTACTCAAGTGAATCTATAAACAATCCGTACGGAGCGGGGAGTCCCTATCGGTCCGACAGCCCCAACAACCCATACGGGGAAGGCCTGGAGATTTACGGTGAATAGGCTTCACAACCTAATGGCGTTTCCTCTATGTCATTGATTACAGCCGAATTGATTCAATTTGCCCGCGGTGAGTTCCTTCTGGACTGGGAGGGTATCCACGGAGCGCCGCATTGGGCCCGTGTCCGTCACAATGGACTGGTTATGGCAGAGCTTACCGGGGCCAATACCAGGGTTGTGGAGTATTTTGCATTCATCCACGACCTGGGCAGGCAAAATGACAACCACGACCCGGAACATGGTTATCGAGCAGCTTTGATTGCAGAAAAAATCGCTGGTGACTTGATAGACGTAAGCCAGAGTGAGCTCGACTTGCTTATGGAGGCCTGCCGAGGCCACAGTGATGGGCACCTGGAAGCCGATGTTACCGTGATGACCTGTTGGGATGCGGATCGGCTGGACCTGGGGCGAGTAGGAATTCGCCCTGATCCCTATCGGTTGTGTACTGAAGTCGCTCGCGGTCAGGAATTGCTCGAGGCTGCCTACGAACGGTCGCTCCAATGGTGAGCTCGGCCTCAGTATTCTTCAGAATAAATCTGCCAGGGAGAGGGCTGACCAAATGAAACGAGATTTAATTACATCAGAGCTGGTCTGCAGCCCGTCCGACCTGACGCGCTACATCGATTCCCCATTTGCATCGTGGATGGCCAGGCATCGACTAGAGGTGCCGGATTCTGGCATCGAGAAAGACCCAGAAGACCCCTTACTTGCCCACCTCGCCGGCAAGGGGTTGGAGCACGAGGCGAATTTTCTGGAGACCCTAAAGTCTCGATACAGCGACGTGATCACTATTAATGATGATTTGGATGATGTCGCGAAGCTAGATCAAACCAGGGCGGCGATGGCGCAGGGGGCCGATGTGATCTTCCAGGCTTGTCTAGAGAAACGCCCGTTTCGAGGATATGCCGATTTCCTCATCAAGGTCGACCAACCTTCCGAGCTTGGGGGCCATGCCTATGTAGCCTGGGACACGAAGCTAGCCAAGGAGATGAAGCCCTATTTTGTCATCCAACTGTGCTGCTACAGCGAGATGCTGGAAGCGATGCAGGGTTGGCTACCCGATACTGCTACTGTCGTACTGGGAACTAACGAAGAAGTGGATTTCACGCTCGGTGATTACTACCGCTACTATCAGGCGAAGAAATCTGAATTTGTGGAGCAGCAAGCGCAGTTCGACGCAGACGTAATGCCCGACCCGTTCCAATATGCCCAGCATGGCGAGTGGACGGAATATGTGGAAAACCTGCGGCAGCAGAAGGACCACCTTTCCAGAGTCGCCAATATCACCCGAAACCAGATCTCGAAACTCGAGGCCGCAGGTATCAGCACCTTGTCGGGACTGGCAGCTACCTCTGTGGAGAGAGTGCCAAAACTCCATGAAGAAATTTTTGCGACGTTGAAGAGTCAGGCGGCGATTCAGTTACGTTCAGAGAAGGCTGGTACCACCGAATGGGAGATCCGCTCTGCTAACGGACCCAAGAGAAATGGTCTGGCAGGCCTCCCTCCAGCGAACGCTGCGGACCTGTTCTGGGATCTCGAGGGCTTTCCGTTGGAGGAGGGAGGATTAGAGTATCTCTGGGGCTGTGCATTCCTTGATGATCGGGGTGAGCGCAGCTTCTGGGAGCGCTGGGCTCATGATCATACCCAAGAGATGCGGGCCTTTACTGATTTCATTCAGTGGGCCTACCAGCGTTGGCTCGACAATCCAGGCATGCATATTTATCACTATGGCCATTACGAGGTCAGTGCGTGCAAGCGACTCATGGGGCGCTACGGAGTCTGTGAGTTCGAGGTAGACCAGCTTTTACGGCACGGCGTATTTATTGACCTTTATAGGGTGGTGCTACAGGGGCTTGTTGTAGGGGAGCCTGGTTACTCTATAAAGAATATCGAGCATCTGTACCGTGGTAAGCGTGAAACTGATGTGGCTACAGGTGGTGAATCGGTCGTTGTTTATGCCCAGTGGCGAGAGGCGCCGGACGGGGATGACTGGAAATCCTCTGAGGTCCTGAATGGCATCCGTCAATACAACATAGATGATTGCAATTCGACCCTGGAGTTGGCCGATTGGCTAAGAAGTACACAGATTGAGGCGGGCATCGAATATCAGCCGCTGGATGGAGCTGAGGATCCTCCAGTAGAACCTGAGCCGACGGAGCTCGAGCTGCTGGAAAAGGCATTACTCACGGTAGCGGATTCGGAATCCGAGACCGAGGAAGACAGGTTCCTTGCCAAGCAACTCGCGCATCTGGTGTTGTTCCACACACGTGAAAATAAGCCTGTATGGTGGCGATATTTTGAGAGATCTGGCATGTCATTTAATGAGCTATATGACGATCCAGACTGTCTGGCCGGATGCCGACGAACGGATAGAGAGCCATTTCTGAAAAGTGAGAGAGCGCGGAACCTGACTTACGAGTATCGATTTGATACCAATCAGGAGTTCAGGAACAGACGATTTAAGTCAGTTCACATCCTGAATATAGAAGATAAGTCGGCTAGCGTGCATCTGGTTGATTCGGAGGCTGGAATTTTGCAGCTGACTCGCAAGTACGAACCACCCGAGGTGATCGATGTCATCGCCTACGACTTTGTAAGTCCTGGCAGCATTGATAAGGCCATCCAGGCGATTGGTGAGCAGTTCCTCCAGAATCGCCAATTGAATAAGCCATTGAAGGAATTTTTGCTTCGCCAGCTACCAGATGTAGATCCACAGCTTCTGCTTGCTGTGGAAACCAAGTCCGACGGTGAAAAGCTCGATCAGATTATTGAGGTAGTAGCTAAGCTTGATGACTCGATCGTTACGGTGCAGGGGCCGCCAGGTACGGGGAAAACGTACACCGCTTCCCATGTGATCCACTGGCTGCTTAAGAATGGTAAGAGCGTTGGCGTTACCTCAAATAGCCATAAAGCTATCGATAATCTATTGATAGCGACATACCTATTGTGCAGTGAGGCTGGGGATGATTTTCCGTTTACCAAGGTCCAGCCTGAAGAAAGCGATATTTTCGATAAATACCCCTGGTCGCACATCAAGTCCAGTCGAGAAATATGGGGTGGACTTGCGGAAGACGGTTGCGTAATAGGGGCAACGGCCTGGGGGTTTTCAACTTCGGGAGCTGAAGTCGACTATCTCTTTGTGGATGAAGCCGGGCAAGTCTCACTCGCAAAATTGGCCGCCATGAGCACCCAGGCAAGGAGCATCGTCTGCCTGGGTGACCAGATGCAATTACCCCAGCCGATACAGGTTACCCACCCTGGCGACAGCGCCTGCTCAATTCTGGACTATTTCCTGCAGGACACCCCTACGGTACCACCCGAAAAGGGAGTCTTCTTAAACAGAACCTACCGCATGCATAAAGGCGTCAACGGCTTCATAAGTGATGCCATATACAGTGGCCGCCTTGGTAATGATCCTGCTTGTGACTGTCAGGAAATACAGTTGGCGGGGAGCCGGCGTGAGTCGGTGGGTGCGGGCACGGGAATTCGTTATCTGGAGACAGCACATTCCGGAAACAAGCAGGCGAGCCAGGAAGAGGTCGATTTAATCGCGCCAATTGTGGAATCCCTTCATGAGTCCAGTTGGGTCGACAAGAAGGGTATTCAGAAGCCGCTCACTCCTGAAGATATCCTTGTGGTGGCTCCTTTTAATTACCAGGTCAACGAACTCAAAAAGAGGGTCGGAAATCTAGCAAGGGTAGGTACGGTTGACCTTTTTCAAGGGCAGGAGGCCCCTGTCGTGATTGTCTCTATGACTGCGAGTGTCGCAGCTGACTCTGCACGCGGCGTGAATTTTCTCCTTAACAAGAATCGATTGAATGTCGCCATATCGAGAGCCAAGGCTCTCGCGATTGTTGTAGCATCCAACACCTTGCTCGAAGGTAACCCAGCAAAACTCCAAGATATGAGGGTATATAATCTGTTCAATCGATTAAAAAATTATCCGGCCTTGGATCAGTAGAAGTGAACAATCGAGAGGACTATATGGGTACGGAGAGATTCAAGGATTTCGTAAGAGACCCCATCGTCGACGAGCGATTTGGGGGGGGCAATTTTGAGGCATGGGAGCTTTTCAGTCGGGCCGGTGTTAGTAAGAAGGATGCTGCTAACGCCCTGCACATTATCTTCAACGCCCTGGGACGAGGCATTGATGAAGCTCGGAGGGTGCTCAATACCTACACGACCCTGGCTTATAGACTGAGTGATGGGGCTCTTACGAGCGATGCGCTCAATAATCCGAATTACTACTCTGAGGAGAATATCTTTGGGGGGCTTTACGCCCGCCCACCTAGAATCACTTCACCAGAGTCTTCAAAAATAGTCGCGGCCCTCCGGTCTGATTGGGGCGCTTATGTTGGTAATGACCTCGGTGTCGATATAGATAAGGTAATCGATTTAATGAATGGTGAGAGTAACGTCCTCGTTATTGAGCTAACTAGCGGTGCGGTAGACAACGGTTATATACCAATACCAAGTGACCAGGAGATCTTTGACAGCGCCTACTTGGGCGGTGCAAAGCAAAGCGATGTCGGCAGAGAATTCAATTTGCTGCTTCCGAATGGTGAGTCAGTCAGGACCGATATTCGCTCGCCAAGTGGCAAAGGAGGCCGCATACGAGCGAGGTTTTACCAGTTATTTAGTGAATTGGCGCTTAAGCCTGGCGATACCGCAAAAATCGTTAAGTTAGAGTCGCCGGGAGAATATTCCCTGGGCTTTGGCAGCGTTAGCCCAGTAGAAAGAGAAAGAAATTCGATAGAGGAGCCAACCGTGTACTTAAACCAGATTCTTTATGGCCCCCCAGGTACGGGTAAAACGTATTCGACCGTTGAGAAGACACTGGAGATCCTCGATCCAGAATTTTTGTCGGAAAATCGTAGCGATCGGTCGGCGCTTCGAGCGCGCTTCGAGCGCCTTTCGTCTAGTGGCCAAGTAGAGTTCGTAACCTTTCACCAGAGCTTTAGTTACGAAGATTTCGTGGAGGGGCTAAAGGCGTCCACGGAAGATGGCCGGATTCAATACACGGTTGAGGACGGTGTGTTCAAGAGGCTTTGCATGCCGGCGGTTCGGTCTTTAGATAGCTCCTCGCTTGAGGCGGGAATCCAGTTGTCTGGAGGTAGGTACGAGATTCGATTTGTTGGCAACGAGTTGGTTAGAATCTTCGTGGCTCGCACGGGATCTATCGTATCATTCGATAAGAGTCTACTAGAAGAACTTGCTGCGAGCGTAGCAAGGGGAGAAATAACGACCGACGATATTAAGGAAAAAAGAGTCTTCGAGAAAACGGATTCGAAGCTTGAGAAGTTCATTGTTAACGGCTATCCAGGAATCCTGTACGAGCTGGTTGAAAGGATGATATCTGGGGACTCTACCGGGCCTGATGATGTAACTGTACCCAATGGGCGACGTGTATTGATAATTGACGAAATTAACAGGGGCAACATCGCGAGTATATTCGGTGAATTGATTACTCTGATCGAGCCATCAAAACGCGCTGGAGCGGCGGAATCTACCGAAGTCACATTGCCGTACTCCAAGCAAAAATTTAGTGTACCTGCCGACCTCTACATAATCGGCACAATGAACACAGCGGATCGTTCATTGGTACATGTGGATACAGCCCTTAGGCGGAGATTCACATTTATAGAAACACCCCCAGACCTCAGCCTTCTAGCTGATATTACCGTGGAAGGTATAGATATCGGCAGGCTCTTGGGGACTATCAACGATAGAATTGAATTGATCTATGACCGTGAGCACAGGATTGGGCATAGTTACTTTTTGCCGCTCGCTTCAGAGCCAACGATAGAAAGACTTGCGGAAATTATGGGTGACCAAGTGATCCCCTTGCTAGAGGAATATTTCTTCGATGACTGGGAAAGGATTCAGCAAGTTCTGAGTAAAAGCGGGACAGAATTATCCAGCTTTGTGGAGCCAAAGTTCGACGAGGCGGACGTCTCTAGAATACTAGGCAACTCTAGTGCTCAAGTGGGTACAGTTTACCAGAAGTCCAGTCGCTCACTACTTGATCCATCGGCGTATATAGGGATATACGCCAGCCAGGTCTAGGGCGTTAGTGTGCAATACACCGTCCGAGAATACGGCCATTTAGGTACCCATGGTGAATCGGAAGGACTGGACTACGTGCGAGTTTCCCCTGCATCTTACGCCCAGCTCAAGGAGATCGCGCTCACCGCACAGGAGACAGACAAGCCTCTGCTTAGGTTATCCAAGCGAAATAATAACGAGACCCTGCAAGCTCTTAATTACGTCGGGGTTCTTGGTATCAATCGAGGTGAGCAGTTAGAGATACTGCCAAAGACGAGTTCAGTCTCACAGTCTCATTTGGATGCGAGAAGATTGCTGTGGAAAATGCTGCATCGGGTGACCGATGTTAGTCCACAAGAGCTCAACGAAAGTGATGTATCCACGTTAAGCAATAATTGGTTGGAAGCGCTCACCAGGCTGGTGCTCAAAAAATACACAAACTTGGTGAGATCTGGGATCAAGCGCGATTATGTTCGCAGAGAGGAACGATCAAGTTTCCTGAAAGGACAGTTACAGGTAGCGAAGCAGATGCGGGCCCGGCCTGGGACCGAGCATAAGTTCTTTGTGGAGTACGATCAGTACATAACCGATAGGCCCGAGAATAGGCTACTGAAGTCGTGTTTGTTGAGGCTGAACCGATGGTCTGCATCGATCGATAATAAGCGCCTTTGTCGAGAGTTGCTTTTCGTATTTGAAGAAGTTCCCGAGAGCACAAACTATCCTTCTGACCTCCGGAAGTGGAGAGCGGATCGTGGAATGAGCCACTATCAGCCGCTGTTACCCTGGATTAAGCTGATATTGAGCTATGAAGCCCCAGTTTTTTCTGCAGGGGGCCATCATGGCGTTTCCCTCTTGTTCCCCATGGAGAAGCTCTACGAGGAATACGTATTCAAATGTATTGCTAGTTGTCTGCCACGAGGGCAGCGATTGGTATTGCAAGCGGCATCGGAATACTTGGTGACACATCGTTCTAATGGCATGTTTCAGCTGCGGCCAGATGGTTTACTGACTGATGGCAGTTTGCGAGTTGCTGTGCTAGATACAAAATGGAAGCTGGTGGACAGTGCTCTCGGCGCGGGTAGAGAAAAGTATGGGCTGAGCCAGGCAGATTTCTACCAGATGTTTGCCTATGGGATGAAATATATGAATGGCCAAGGCGAGCTAGTATTGATCTATCCATCTCACGAAAGATTTAGTGTGGCACTCGAAGCGTTTGAGTTCGATAAAGGTCTCAAGCTCTGGGTTCTCCCCTTTGATCTCAATACGGGAAGGCTCATTTTGAGCGAAGGCTATTCAGGAGCCTTAGAAAACCTGAGTGAACGGTAGGCGTTAAATGTATATCGATAAGAAGCAACGTAATCATGAACCCGTTTGATCTTACCTTAGATGCCTTCCAGCAACTGGTTCCTGATCCAGTGCTCTTCGGCCGGCCGGGGGCTCCTAGACGAGGAGCATCAGACGGAAACCGCGGTGTACAGTGGAATTTTTGGACAGAGAGAACGACAGGTGCAGCTCATTTCAGTATCAATCTAGAGGGTATGAGGTATGAAGGCTGGCCTGTTGCCAGTTTTATCCAGGCCGAGTTGACTAGTTTGGGAATCTTAGAGTTTGCAGGCCTGGAGTCGATGCAGATCGACCCGATTGTTCGGTTTAAGCGAGACGCGTGGCAGGCGCAGTCTAAGCTCGACATCGAGGAGCAAATCTTGGGGGAGGCAATACCACTCTCTGCGATGGATTCTGATACATGGAGGACGACCTTAGAGGAAGCACTGGGATGCCTAGATGAATCAAAGTCTTTTAAAGGTAGAGCACGGCAAGTCGTAACGAAGAGCAAAGATCTCCAGAAGCTTGAAATGCAGGTTTCTCCACACCTAAATGTAATCCACAAACTTTGGGATGAAGTGCCGGAGTCTACCGCAGTCGCCCTTGAGATTATGGAAGACACCATGGGGGAGTTGGCACCAATTCATCGCTACATTAGCGACCTTGCCTCGCAGTCTTGGGCTGCTGCCGGATCTAATGAAACTGTCGAGTTTTCATCTTTGAAACCCGCAGCCGCTCATGCGCTTAAGTTTGCAAAGTCTGGCTCCATTACGCATTCGTTTCTTACTGATTTGAGCGGCCTAGAATCTTCGAACGACCGCGGCAGATATACAGTAAACCCAAGGCGATTCGTTTGGTGGGATACTTCAGGTACGCGAAACGCTCGCTTGGAGCTAAAGAGTTCAAAGCTAACCCTGGTAGTCCTAAATAGCTTGTTGGGCGGGGTCGTGTTACCGGAGGGTTCGCGGCCTCACAAGAAGAACCCCGCGATGACAGACTGCTTCACCGCATCAGAAGCCGAGGCGCGGGATCTATTAGCGGTATTCGAATGACAACTCGGCTAGCTCTTTGGCACCACTCGAGCCGATGGCGGCCTGGCGCATGGGCACCCGAGGAAATGCTGACCCGCTTGAAGTGCCTGATTTGCCGCCGCATCACCCGGAATTTAGAGCTCTAACGCGCTTGGTAAAAAAAGCAGAGATCGGCCCATGGGTTGCTGCCCTTCTTCGTAAGATGGCGGAATTTCAGATGAGGCATCCGGAACTGGCCGCCAGGTTTTCTCGGGTATAACGCGATTGTTTCCGGTGATGGGGCTGGTGGTGTGCTCGAAAACTGTACGTGTATATGTATACACTCTAAACATGTCGTCAAAGGCGACTAAAATACACATTCTGCGAAACAAGTCAGCGCCACACGGGCGAACGACCACCAAATCGGAATAATTTCGCAGGCCAGACGTCACAGAATCCCCGCAAAGCGTGGGGAACTAGACGAAAAAGCTTCAAAAATGAAATCTGAAAGGGCCAGGAGCATTGAAATAGGGCCCTCGGCCAAGCCTTGCCTGTTAAAACGAAAAGGCGAACGGAATAGAAAGCTAACGCATTGAAAAATATGGGAATACTATGACTGATATCAAGTTCGACATTCTGCCCCAGCGCTCCGCTGTGATGGCAGGCCACAACACGGAAGTCTATGCCCTGGTACGGGCGCAGGCTCCTTCACGCCCGGCGGGCCGTGATAATGACCGGATGCCCCTGAACCTCTCCCTGGTGCTCGATCGTTCGGGATCTATGAGCGGCAAGCCCTTAGAAGAGGCAAAGCGGTGCGCTGCCTACATCGTTGATCAGCTGGATAGCCGGGATCGGGTCTCGCTGGTTGTTTATGACAATCGCGTGGACGTATTGGTGCCTTCCACGCAGGTGAGCGATAAAGCTGGGATCAAACGCGCTATCGCCGGTATCCATTCCGGGGGCTCGACCAATCTGTACAGTGGCTGGGAAGAGGGTGCCAAGCAATGCCTTATCGCGGCTGAAAGGGAATATCTGTCACGGGTGCTTCTGTTATCAGATGGCTGTGCCAACAATGGCCTGACCGAGGTGGATTTGATCGCTCAACGCTGTGCGGAAATGGTGGAAGCGGGTGTGAGTACGTCCACATACGGCCTGGGCCACCACTTCAACGAAGAATTGATGGTTGAAATGGCGAAGTCGGGTTCCGGGCAGAGCTATTACGGTGAATCCGCCGAGGACTTGTTGGATCCCTTCCAGGAGGAATTCTCACTGATGTCCGCCTTATGTGCTCGCCAGGTCAAGCTGACGCTATCGGCGCCAATTGGCGTGACATTTGAGCTGCTGAACGACTACCGGCACCTGACGGATACCACCTGGCAGATGCCGGATCTGGCCTACGAGGGTGAGGCATGGGCGTTGGTGAAGCTATCAGTATCAGACGATGTGCCTACAGATCTTGGTACAGGTGACATCGAGATATTGCGAGCATTCCTGAGCTATGTCGACGTTGAATCCGACGCTCCCGACACTCGTTCTTACACGCTTCGGCTTCCCAGGGTGGATGCAACAGCCTGGGCGGCAATTAGTGTGGATGACCGGGTCACGGGCCGGTTGCAGGAAATTCGTGTGGCACAGCTGCAAACCCAGGTACGAGAAGCTGCGCTGCTGCGTGACTGGGGATGAAGTTGACCAACTGGTGGCCCAAGCCGAGGAAGAGGCTGGCGACAACGCCTGGGTAAAGGAGGCGCTGCAAACCCTTAAGCGCTACGCCCACCGCCGTGATCGCGACCGTATGTCCAAAGAGGCGATGTATATGTCCCGGAAGATGAGCCATCGCCTAGCTGAGCATGATGAAGACTACCGTAGCTACTCTTTGGACCTAGAAACCAGCAAAGCCGGGTATCTGAGAAAGAAGCGCGAGCAGGGGAAGCGGATGGATCGGCGCGACTAGCCATAGCGGGTTGCCTGACAGGGATGTTGGGCTGATTTGGAGTGTGGTCGATGTAATCCGGCTGAAATAATGACTGTTTTACGGCCCTTCGACCACTTGATCGGCTGGCGTGTATACAAATCATACACGTCATGCCCGTCGGCATGATAAATGTGGTTGTCAGCGATACCGATCGGTGTGCGGCCGTGATATGTTATGTGACATATGTAATGTTACATAGGCACTGTCCATGAGTATTGGAAATAGCGGTCGAATCGTCATCGAAATTGAGCCGGATCTGAAGCAAGAGCTTCACGCGGCTCTTCGAAAAGAGGGCTTAAATTTGAAGGCGTGGTTTCTGGATAACGCCCAAGAGTTTCTGGCTGATAGAGAGCAGCTGAAGCTGGCTTTCAGTGATGCAGAAGACCAACAAGGAGGTGAAAAATGAAGTTTGTAAATAATAAGGTCGCCTTTGGTCGTCATCAAACCTTTGCGGTGCGGTATGGGTGGTTGTCGAAGGGCTTTCAAGCAGTGAAAAGTAATCCAGACATTCTGCGTAAAGATGACGCGGTGGCAGAGCTGGGTGTCGGAAAAAACATGGTTGAATCTATTGGCTATTGGCTACGTGCATTTCAACTGGTTGAACCTAATTCATTCAAGGTCACCCAATTAGGTACTGACCTTTTTAGCCGTAATAAAGGGTATGACCCGTACCTCGAGGACGAGGCAACGATCTGGCTTCTCCATTGGTTGTTGGTCAGTAACCCTGAGCAAGCGACAGCTTGGTACTGGTTCTTCAATCGATATCACAAGCCGGAATTCACAGCCCAGGAGATCCAAACTGCGCTTTCGGATTTTGTAAATGATCAAGTCAAAGATATTAAGCGGCCTGCCGTTAGCACGCTGAAGAGTGATGCCAGCTTAATTCCAAGGATGTATACGCAGAGTAAGCTCCATAAGCATATGCCAATCGAAGAGGCGCTTGATTCTCCTCTGGCGATGTTAAGGCTAGTGACTCAAATGGTTGGCGAGAGGGGCTTTCAGTCTAAACCGGGCCCAAGACCTGGCTTACCGATAGGTGTGATTGGATACGCAATTACGCAGCTTTTTGCTGCAAAAGGTACTGACATCATCCCTATCGAAGACCTGATGTACAGTCGCGATGAGTTCCCGGCTATTGGTGCTGTATTTCGGCTAACTGAAGTGGATTTGCTCACGAAACTAGAAAAGCTCACAGAGTACATCCCAGCAGTTTTCCAGATTAATGAAACGGCCGGAATTCATCAGCTTTACTTGATGAAAACAATCGACCCTATGGAATATCTGCATATGCACTACTCATGCTCAAAGCAGGGAGAAGCAGCATGACTATGCACGGGAAAGTTTCGGTTAATACTCATTACACTCGTTCCGTTAATCTTGAACGTGATCAAGGTTCCGTCGAAGTGCTGGAAGCATATATCCCTACGTCGCGCGCTATTCGGACTCTGGAGAGGGTGGCTTCTGCTTTCCATGAGAAGCAAGCGCCTCGGGCATGGTCGCTAATCGGCCCTTACGGTTCCGGAAAGTCCTCGTTCTCAGTATTTGCTTCTGACTTGCTCTCTAATCCGAGTGATAAGTTGAGCAAAATTGCCCAAGGCAAGCTCGAAGCCACGGACCCGAAGCTTCAGGAGCGCGTTGAGGCGGGATTGGCAAACTCAAAAGGAATGCTCAAAGTACTGGTTACCGGTGCCCCAGAGCCGATGGCTAGGAGAATCCTTACTGGTTTCCAGCACTCGATTGACGAAGCCTGGTCCGGACGTCGCGGTAAACGGCCACCGATATTCTCAAAGCTTTCAGCAATACTAAGCAGTCCCGAGATTAGTGTTTCAGAAACCATAGAATTTGTTAATGAGGCGCAAATTGCGCTGGGAAAACTTGGTTACTGCGGTGTCGTTTTAATCATTGATGAACTAGGCAAGTTCCTCGAGTACGAAGCTCGACATTACGGTGCAAATGACATCTATCTCTTGCAGTCACTAGCAGAACATGCCTGTGCGGGAAATGCATGTAATCTGTTCCTTTTCGTAATGCTGCACCAGTCTTTCGAGCAATACGCCAAAGGGCTGGGCGAGAATCTGAAAAATGAATGGTCAAAAGTACAGGGCCGCTTTGAAGAAGTACCGTTTATTGAGTCTTCTGAACAGGTTCTGCGTGTGGTTTCTAACGCCTTCAAGCATGATTTCAGTCGCGCGGAAAAAGGAAGTCTTAAGAAGTCGATAGTCAATTATGTTGATGTGCTGTCGGCCAGCAACGCTTTACCTGCCGCACTTAAGCGGACCGAAGCAGTTAAGTTGTTTCAATCATGCTACCCGCTACACCCAGTAAGTGCTTTGCTCCTGCCACTCTTATGCCAGAAGATTGCGCAGAATGAACGAACTCTATTTAGCTACTTAGGCAGCCATGAAGAATTTGGGTTGAGTGACATGCTCGGGCAGCTCGACTCTGTCGATGATTGCGTCCAGCCATATCATTTATTTGACTACTTTATAGCTAATCAGTCGGCAGCTTTGAGCGATTATGCTACGCACAGAAGGTGGGCTGAAGTTGTTACTTCCTTAGAGCGATTAGGAGACGCAACCTCAGCGGATATAGCACTTCTAAAGACCATCGGTATTATGAATATCATTGGTGCCAAAGGAGGCCTAAAACCGTCGAAAGCGATATTGGAGTTGTGTCTGGATGGTAGCTCCCAGGTTGATAAAAGCCTTAAGTCACTGCTGGCTGCCTCGGTGGTCACCTATAGGAAATTTAGCGGTGAGTACCGTGTATGGCAAGGCAGCGACTTTGATCTAGAGGAAGCTCTCCATGATGGCCTGAATCACATTGGAGAGTTCGAGCTTGCTGATACATTAAATAATGAAAGCAGTCTGCAGCCGTTGGTAGCCCGGCGCTATACGATTAGAAATGGCGCGTTACGTTACTTCACGCCTATGTTTGTCGATGCGCGGAGTTTTAGGTCTACTCCTAGCTCCTCGAGCATGCCGAGAATTGTACTGTTTTTGGCGGCAGCTCAAGATGACGAAAAGATCTTCTTCGAAGAAGTTACGAGCTACTTTTCAGATCTTGATATTGTGGCTATTTGTAAGAATGGCTCACAGCTTCGCGAATCAACCGCTGAGGTGATCGCGCTAAGGCATGTTGGGGCTACTCGGCAGGAATTGGCCTCTGACCCGGTGGCGAAACGTGAATTTGAAGATAGGTTAACTGCCGCCGAGCACGCTCAGTCGATCTTACTCACTGAGATTCTAGAATCGCCACAGGACAATGATTGGTACCACAGGTCTAAGACTCTTCCCCTTACAAATAAGCGGGAGTTCCAGGAGCAGTTATCCGCGGTGCTTGAAAAAGTCTACTGCAAGGCTCCTGAGCTACACAATGAGCTTGTCAATCGAGACAAGCCCTCTTCTCAGGCGAATGCAGGCAGGATCAAACTGCTGTACGCAATGATAACTTCTCCTCAAGAAACAGACCTCGGGATAGAGAAATTTCCTCCAGAGAAGGCGATCTATCGTTCCATCTTGATGGAAACGAAGCTTCACCAGGAAACCAGTCTGAACGAATGGGAGTTTACTGCCCCTGCAAAGAGAACGCCGTTCTATGCGGTTTGGCAGAGAATAGATCAGTTTCTGGACGAAACTGAAGAGTCACCGAAGCCCTTTACCGAGCTAAATAATGAACTAATGGCGCCTCCATATGGAGTCAAGGCAGGAATATTGCCAATTCTATACATCGCCGTGTATTGCGTGTATCAGCAAGAGCTTGCGATCTATGAGAATCGTCAGTATCGGCCTAACTTTACAGAGGACATGCTTGATCGATTTGTAAAGAGACCTGACGAATTTGCTGTTCAGCGATTCCGAATAGTTGGACTTCGAGCCTCGATTTATGAGCAGTATAAGACGCTGTTCAACGATGACAGGGAGAAAACTATTATTCAGCTCGCTAGACCGCTAGCCAAGCACATCGGTGGATTGGAGGAATACACACTCAAGACTCGTAGTAGCCAGCTCTCCAAAGAAGCTAAGGCTGTGCGAGATGCTTTCAAGCTGGCGAAGTCTCCTGAAAGACTTCTTTTTGAAGACCTCCCAAAAGCAGTTGGGTTTGAGCACGCGCTTGGTGATGACAGTGGATCATTGGAGGGATTTGCGAATGCCTTACAGGAAGCGCTAAAGGAGCTTAGGTACGCATACAGCGACATGGTCAAAGGGCAGCAGAAATTGCTCGCTCAAGCTTTTCATATGAGTGATGACCTTTCTTTGGAGCAGCTACGTCAAAAGTCTATCGGAAGATATGAAGGGTTAGAGCAATACACCGTTGATGTTGATGGGTTAAGGGCGTTTATCAAGCGCGTGTCGAAACGTACCGGTAGTGATGATGAATGGCTAGAAAACATCTTGATGTTCTTGGGCCATAAGCCTTCATCGAAGTGGAGCGATGCAGATAGAGCAGAGGCAGAAGTAAAGCTTAGTGACTTTGCCAAACGGATTCTCGACTTAGAAACGCTTAGGCTGCACTACGACAAAAATGCGAGCAAGTATGAGGGCGACTTCCAGGTAATCCTGCTTAAATCGCTAAAAAAGGGTCAGGAGCCGATAGACGAAGTTGTTGCGATAGACCAAGCGCGACATGAGGCAATCCAGGATGTTAAGCATGAGCTTAAAGAGAAATTAGACAAGCATTCCGATAAAGAGCTCAAATTGGCGATCTTAGCTGAGCTAGTAGATGAGTTCTTAAATGAGTACCAGGAAGTGAAATCAGAACCTAAAGAAAAGAAAGTGACAAAAAACAGGAAGGTGAAGGGTGTCCAATAAAATTAGCTATCAAGAAGCCATCAATATACCCAATGCGCGCCATGTTCTTGGCCTTTCTGGCGGCAAGGATAGCGCTGCCTTGGCAATATACATCAAGGACAAGTACCCCGAAGTACATGAAAAAGTAGAGTACTTTTTCTCGGACACCGGTGCCGAATTGAAGGAGGTCTATGATTTTCTAGATAGGCTCGAGGCGTATTTAGGTAAAGAAATCATTCGCCTTAGCAGTGGCAAAGATTTTGATCATTGGCTTCAGGTTTACAACGGTTTTCTTCCCTCAGCAAAGCAGCGCTGGTGTACTCGTGAGATGAAGATACGCCCATTTGAGCAGTTCGTTGGTGACGATCTAGTGGTGAGCTACATAGGTATCCGAGCAGATGAAGATCGCGAGGGGTATATCAGTCAAAAGGAAACAATCAAGGCTGTTTTCCCGTTTGTTGAGGATGGAATCATTCGCGATGATGTGTTCCAGCTCTTATCAGACACAGTAGGAATACCGGATTACTACCAATGGAGATCACGATCGGGGTGTTATTTTTGCTTTTTCCAGCGACAGTCAGAGTGGCTAGGCCTTAAACGTAACCATCCAGAGCTGTTTGAGCAGGCAAAAGACTACGAGCAGCGAAAGCGTGAAAGGTATGACTGGGAGATAGGTAAGTCCGACGCAGGCGGTATGGGTTATACATGGTCTTCACAAGGTTCGCTGGAAGAGCTTGTCGCTCGAGCGGAAAAACGGGAAAAGGAGCAGGGGATTCTTGCTAGTACAACCACGCAAAAGTGGCAGGACATACTGAGGTATCAAGAAGACGATGAGGATCCTGAGGACCAGTCCTGCCTTATTTGCAGCCTCTAGATCGCAATTTCAGTCGATGTCGCGTTGTGTCTTGAAAATGACGTAATCGGCAATACCCTGCGCGCTAATTTCAGCGGATTATGTATCTAGGGAATATTGGAGGCAGTTTAAGCCCAGAAAGCAATGTTCTCGACTTTCAATCGATAAGTGGACTCCTAGTTCTATGCTTGAACTCAAAAATATTCTGGAAAGATACTCCGTGGGAGAGCTTTCGAGCTTTTTGGGCGGAACTATCCTCGGAATCTACGAGGCCACTACAAGCGAGGAGGTCAGCAAAGATACTTTAGTCGACGCTGTTCTTACGCTTTACGGTCATGAATTCTTTGTTGACCCATCGATGAGAGAAAAACTCATCGATCGGATGAGTGAGGAGCAAGTCGAGCAAGCTCTATCATTATTTATTGCCGACTATTCAGACGACATTGAAATCGCAGTTGAGCTAGATCGCTACCAGGCTCTGATTGATCTGTCTCATCGGTGGCCCCAAAAATTTGCGTCGCTTTTCGGATATGGTGAAAGCATGCATGAGGCAGACTCGGTGTTGTCCAGTGTAGCCGGACTGACACGAGTAGAGCCAGAGTATCCCGCATACCCGTATCAGCAAGCAATGGTGTTGAAAGTTGATGCTCTTATGAGGTCGGGAGACAAAAAATGCCTTTTGCACCTACCAACCGGTGCCGGCAAGACTAGGACTGCAATGAATATTGCAGCTGAGCATCTTAGACGTGAAAAGGCTGGCTTGGTGCTGTGGTTGGCCGACACCTCAGAGCTTTGTTCGCAAGCAGCAAATGAGTTTACTAAGGCCTGGAAGAGTCTAGGTAATAGAGATTTGAAGATCTATTCGTACTACTCGGATACGAACATATCGCTAGGAGGCATAGATCAGGGTTTTCTGGTTGCGGGTCTACAGAAGCTAAATGCGGCTCGAGGTAGTACTGAGTATCGAATCCTGTACGAGCAGCTTAAGAAACACGTGACTCTCATAATTTTCGATGAGGCACATAAAGCTATAGCACCGACATATGCTCAAGCGGTTCAAGATATGACTAGTGCTAGAAACAACACTTTTCTTCTTGGGCTAAGTGCTACTCCTGGTAGGCAGTTGGATGTTTCCAGTGATGAAGATGAAAAGTTGTCAGATTTCTTTGACGGGACAAAAGTAACGATGCAGGTTGCCGGATATGAATCTCCGATAAGCTACTTGGTTGAGCAGAACTATCTCGCTAAAGCAGATTTCATAAACATTGATTACGACGCCAAAAAGATCGTACTTGCCGATGCATTTTCTAGTGCTTCTAGAAACTTGGAGATTAGGCAAGCGCTATCAGAGGATGAGAGTAGAAATTTACGACTTCTCGAAGTTATAGAGGACGAGTATTCCAGCGGAAGTTCGATAATCGTATTTGCTTGTAGCGTTGAACACTCGCGAGATCTCGCGTCAATGTTAGCGTTTAGAGGGATACACGCATTTTCGCTCGACAGCAAGAATGACGATTCGGATACCCGTCGTTTTAAGATCGCTCAATACACGTCGGGCAAGGTAAGGGTTCTTATCAATTTCAATATACTCACTGCGGGCTTTGACGCTCCGAGAACTAATGTAGCCGTTATTGCCAGACCCACTGATTCACTCGTTCAGTACTCTCAGATGGCGGGGCGCGCTATGAGGGGCGAGAGGAGCGGCGGCAGTCGCAATTGCAAAATTTACACTGTAAGGGATGACATCCCCGCATTTCGTAGCGTGGCTCGTGCTTTTATGCACTGGGACACGCTATGGAACGAAGTTTGAGATAAGGAGGATAAAGTTATGGACAGACCATTTATACGAGGCCAAGTAGCCATTGATTCCATGAGAGACAACGGGTTTCTCAGTGCTGCGCATGCTTTGGCCGAGCTTATTGATAATAGTATTCAGTCAGGAGCCGACCGGATAGAGCTAATCACGTTTGAGAAGCGTAGTGAAGGATCGGCCACCTCTAGAGCCGTAAAGCGAATAGAAAAAATCGGTGTGCTTGATAATGGGTCCGGCATGGATTCTGAAACCTTACACCTAGCTTTAGAGTTCGGGGCTTCTGTTAATCGAAAAGACTCTCAAGGTATAGGCAAGTTTGGAATGGGGCTTCCAAATTCATCCATTTCTCAGTGTAAGCATGTAGATGTCTGGAGTTGGACTGAGCCGGGCGAATATAAGTATACCTATTTGGATATTGATGAGATTAAGAGCGGAGATCTCGAGTCAATTCCAGAGCCGATAAAAAAGGAAGTGCCGGCTGATATCCTGGCTGCTCTAGGAGACTCTCTCCCTAGTACGGGAACCTTAGTTGTGTGGTCAAAAATCGACCGTTGTCAGTGGAAGACTGGTAATTCGATATATAAGCATACACAGGATGTTGTTGGGCGCATGTATCGGTATTACCTCGATGGGGAGAAGGTATCCATCCGCTTCAAATCAGCGGAACTTAAGAACTCGCTGTATATAGTGAATGAAGAACAT
>NZ_PKUS01000043.1 GCF_002866825.1 Pseudohalioglobus lutimaris
AGAACTCGCTGTATATAGTGAATGAAGAACATCAATTCTCAGCAAATGACCCTCTATATTTGTTCAAAGATACGTCCTTGCCTGATTTACCAGCGGAATTTGCTGGTGAGTCTATGTTCGAATACGTCGACGACAGTGAATATGATTTTTATATACCAGACGAGCACGGAGTAGAGCAGAAAGTAACCATACGAGGCAGTGTTCTAAAGAAGTCAGTACTGGATGCGATAAGAGCGACTACCTCAGGATTTATTGGATCAACTGTCTGGGGTAAACATGCTGCTAAGAATTACGGGCTGTCTATTGTTCGCTCAGGAAGGGAGCTTGCTCTGTCCCCGGAGTTCATCAACCCGAGTTATAAGGACAAGGGTCGCTGGTACGGTATTGAGATATCGTTTGATCCGTCTCTAGACAATATCTTTGGTGTTACTAACAACAAGCAGCATGTCGTAAATCTGAAGATGATGAAGGAATCTGAAGATTATGAAAGAGAAGGTTTCGAGTCAGAGCAGGATTACAGGTCAGACTTGCTTGCAAATAACGACCCCAAACTGAGGATCTACGAAGTAGTTCGTCACATTAAGGAAGTCGAACAGAAGCTGATAAAGCGTGTGGATACTTATAATCTGAAGGGTACTTCAGTTATTGGCAAGCCAACAGTGGATGGCGGTGCACCCGAGGTGGATCCCGTGAATTCTGCAATCAACCAGAAGAACAAAGAACGAGAGGAACTTCATCCTACAGCTCCTGCCACTATCACCAAGGAAGAACTCGAGGACCAGTTAAAGACTACCGGTGTAGATAACGCAGAAGAAAAGGCGAAGACTATCTTGGATCACCAATTGCAGGTATGGGTTGAAGAGCAGCCCATGGCGACTGAGGCTTTCTTTGATGTTTCGACTAAAAAGGGTTTTACGCTTTTGCAGATCAATTCGAATCATGTTTTTTCCAAGAATATATTGAGCAAACTTCCCGAAAGCCAGAGAGAGGCGATTGAGATTTGCCTGGCCGGATGGGCTCGTATGGAACGAGAATGTGTAAGCGAGAAAAAACTCAAGCAGCTAGAAATGGCACGACGTGATTGGGGGCAGTTGCTCGATGACTACTTGGATGATGAAGAGTAGTAAAGGTATCCAGATTACCCTCTAAGTCGTAGTCGCCGTCCGCGGCTTGGTTCTAATCAAAATAGTGATAGGAGAAGATCTGCCTTGATCCTCTACTCGAGGGAGTTTACAGATGAATTGAGGTCCTCCCTCAAGGCGGCCGATAGACGCTGCTTTATTGCTTCGGCATTTGTAAAGCTGTCAGCCCTCGAGGAGCTTTCTCGAAGCTTTCCTGACGATATTGAAGACATATCTGTCGTTGCTAGATGGCAAAAGCGGGATATTCTCGCTGGAGCATCGGATCTTGAAGTCTATGAGTTCTGCCGTGCGAAGGGTTGGACGTTTGGCATAGATCTAAATCTACATGGCAAGCTATACATGATAGATGATGCAGAGTTATTTCTTGGCTCCGCAAATCTCACGCAGCAGGGATTATTCTTGGGGGCTACAGGTAATAATGAGTTCGGCACAAAGATCCCAATAGATTTAGCTGATCTATCTAAAGTGAATAGTTTCATTGATGATGAAGTAGTCTGGGTGGACGATGCCCTTTTTGAACTATTGAGGGACGATATCGCAAATTCAAAAAACGCCTTAACACCATTGGCCGATACCAGTTGGGCACTTAGTATTATTGAGAAAATCCAAAAGCCCGTCTCGTACCTTTGGGTCAACGAGCTTCTATTCTGTAGTCCTTCCGAACTGCTGCATTTGGACTTAAATGATGAGGCGGTAAGGCATGACTATGATTTACTATCACTAGAAATCGATGATCTAACTGAAGTAGCGCTGGCGAGATCTTTTAGAAGAACGCGATTGTACCATTGGTTGGTTCAAATTTTGCTTACAAATCAATCAGTTAACTTTGGGCGGGTATCGAGGGAGCTACACAATAGTCTTTTAGATGATCCAACACCGTATCGCCGGGATGTTAAGAAATTTGTGGCTACCTTGTATTCCTGGTGTGCGATGCTCGAGGACGAGTTTGACTTAACGCCTTTTGCGAGGACTACGGTGATTTCATTTAATTCTTCTAAGATTTGAATTGGATTGTGATGTGGATGGTTAGGTGAAGATAATGAGGAATATGCTAAGACCTGGATTGCTGGTTACTATCAATCCTCGTTCAGATAAAACGAGAGAGTTATTAGTTGAAGGAGTTATAGAAGAAATACTGACTTCTTCAAATACGCACCCTCACGGGATTCTTGTTCGTCTCCAGTCAAAAGAGGTTGGTAGGGTCAAGTCTATACAAGCAAGGAAGTGAGTGGCCTGAGATACAAGACGACATCCTGTTTTTTAATTGGATTCAGAGGCAGGGTCGTTAATATCTGCTGGATTAGTTCAACCAGGGCCACATTTTATCCCAGACTAAGTCACACACTCGCTCTGCCCGCTTTTCAATAACATCTGTGTTCCATGCGTGGTTATGGTTCGCATATTCGACAATCGGAGTGACGTGACTAGCATACTTTGCGGCAGTGAGTAGTTCGATTGTTTCATCTGCCAGAGAGATGCCTTTGTTGATAGCTTCACTTTCTAGAGCATCCTGGGTAGCAGTGTCTGTTAGTGCTAGGTGCTTGAAGTACAATACTTTCTCTTCCCATGATCGATTTCCAGCGGAGCTGTTTATTGAAGTAGGGAGTAAAGTAAGATTTCCCACCGAGTGTTCGAGCTGAGTACTGTAGATCTTTGTATCCCAATTCGATCCTTCAGATTTATGAGGGGCGATATGCTCAATTGTTTTTAAATCTGACGAGATCCAATGTTGGTGATCGAAATAGGAATGAATGCCGCTTTTTCCTACTTTCATTAAGCCCGGCTCGGCATTGTCGGGTATTGTGTTATGAGAGCTTACCAAGAGGGCGAACTTGCAGACTGTCTTAGCAGAGTCGTATTTGAGATTAGAGGTGGCCTTTGGTAGCCAGCTATTTTTGGAATCGACGTTTTTTTCTCGCTTCAGTTCGGAGCGAAAGTACTCTTTCAGCTTGTCTATATCGCTATAGTCTACACTAGAGCCCCAGGACATTTTTGGGATGCTGTCGTCGTCAGAGTTGCTGAGTATCCTTCTATAGACTTCATCAAGTCCTGTGTTGGAAGCGATTGAGCGCCACAGCGTGAAAAAGGCGCATATAGCTTTAGCTACTTCATAGAAACCCCTATCTGACGACTGAGATCCCCTTATAACCAAGGCATAGAATCTACTTAACAAAGTATCGGCCATTCTGTGCCCAGCATCATCAAGGTAGCTGACACAGAGAACCACTTCTTGTTTTTCGGCTGGGCTTAACGAGTTCAACCCGTGATAACAAGTTAACTGGTTGTGATCAAACCACTTGACGTATTTCCAGTACGAGGCAGAGTTAGACAGCCGATGGATAAACTCTTCCCTCTGTGCGTCACTGTCAAGGTCACTGTAGGTGTTATTTAGCCATTTTCTTTGAGCGCTAAAGTGATTGGAAAGGGACCTTCCCTCATACACTAGGCTAAATACATTGAGAAATTCTTTGGTTAGCTTTGCTTTCTTCTCCACTGTATCCATATTGATGAAAAGATTGTCTACTTCATCAAAGTGTCTTTCTGATGTAGATCCTTTGTAGCTGCCGCTTTGATTAACGGTATTAACCACTAGTGGTTTGAATGTTTCAATTGCAGTTAATGGTGTTCCCGTGGCGTTTAGGCTCTGGAAAATATCGAACGCCCAGTCATCAGAACTTGGGTATATTACCGAAAGGCAGGCCCTATCAAACAAGTAGTGATATAGAACACTTATTTGAATGCCTGCGGCTATTTTTGCACACTTGCTATCAGTATATGGTCCGGTTTTGAGTGCCCCGGAGAGCTCCTCTCTATCAAATTTCCATATCAATTCTTCAGATAGTCTAGATAGAATTTTTTTTGCATGAGGGTAGGATACGTGGCTTTCACTCTGTTGATGCGCATTCATGACTGCTTCCAGATATGCATCCATGACTTTTAGATTTCTTCCAAATGAGGTTCTTTTGTCCGGGATATCTATTCCACCGATGGAGATATCTCTGATAAATTCAGCCAAGTATCGAGATACGGGTGAAGTGTATTTAGAATCTTCGCCATCTAAAGTCCATTCATCTTGGTTTCCACGAACGATTACTGGTTTGGCTTTTGGTTCAGCTTTCTTTGTTGAAAGAGAAAAGCTGAAGAAGTTCTCTAGAGACTCCATTTCTCCTTCAAGGTGATCAACTAGATCGCCAAGCTCAGGATCAGGTTTTATGTTTTCCAGAAACTTGTATGTCAGGCGATATAGCCTAGTTGCAAGTAGCGCCAGTGTAGAAATTCGTTGTTGGCCATCTATGACGTTGTAGACGCTAGTCGGGAGTGCCCTAAGGTCGACCGGTTGAATGTTTTTCTTCTTCTGTTGCTCCTGACACAGAATAACAGTGCCAAGAAAAGAGACTGATTGGGAGTCGGTAAGTGTGCTTTCAATACCTTTGACTAGATCGTCCATCAACTGTTCAACATTGTCTGTGTCCCAGCTATACGGGCGTTGATAGAGAGGTATGTAGAACCCAACCTGGCCTTGACTGAAGAACTCCTTGAGCGGATAAGCTTGAGGGGTAAACTCATTTGATACATCAGGAAAGGTTGATATCAAAATGCTCACGGAATTCGGTTCCTTCGTTAGATCACTAAATAATCGGTCAATTATAATCCGGTGACGAATCTGCTAACTACGGCATGGTAAGCGGAAGTAACATAACAACGATAACTTGGTATGGCTTCTTTTCGGCTATACCGCTAAGACTCAAATATTTACCAAAACAGCCATTGCTGTTCTATCCGGAAATTCGAATCACAATGCCATATGCTGTTTGCATAGGCCAGCAGTCCATCGAAAAATGTGACAATACTGGTGGGAACGTATCCACTTCCTAGACCTAGGATGGAGATACCCTCAACAGGAGAAAAACTCTAGTAATGCGTGGAACTAATCAGGGGATACTTACAGAGGCCTCCAGATGCCGTGGACAGAACATGTGCCATCGACCTTGTTTCATCCTTTTCCGAACAAAATCACGAAATCTTGCAGGAGGCAGATCACCCCTCCGTCTGTGACGCTGACGGTTACAGTAGAGGCATGCAGCGACAATGTTCGAGCTATTTGAACCACCACCTTCTGCATGTGCTATCAGATGCTCCCCAGTACAGCGAAGTAGCATCGCCCGGCGGTGTGTAATTCCATAATTCACAGTGAGTTCAGTAGGGGATGTCAGCCACATAGGCTGTTGGCAGTAGTAGCAAAGACCACTCTGATTATGAAACGCACGGGTACGAGGTTTTTTGAGGGATTTCCGCCTCTTCGACTTGGGCATAGTGATACCAATAATTGATGTCACCGGGCGGTAAGAGGCTGTCCGTCCCGTGACTAGGGCTGGCCGTACGGCCGCCCCTCAATTAGTTATCACTACACAGCCGTTTGGCTTGCGTCGAGTAGCACGGACTGCCGAGTCCTGCCTTGAGCCGTTTGGGCCTTGGGGCACTAAGCTACATATCAGGCGTTGCGCCTGTGATAAATGCGAGAGGGCAGATTAAGGCCTAGGGGGAAGCAGGGCAAGCGTACAGAACCACTAAATTGTAACCCGCGCGATCTCACGACATATTTATTCGTTCAGGTTGGACGACTAAATGTATCCGCGGCATAGTGGCGATGCAGATAAGTAAAGTAAGAGGAATGACATGGATTATTGCTATAAGTGGAAGAAGGGCGATTTCGCACGTAACCCCCGGATGATTGAGGAATGGGGAGTGGGCATCGTTACCGAAGACCAACGTGACGATACTGTGAAGCTGTTCTTTGAAAATACTTCTTCAGTAAAAACTATCATTGGGGATATGTTGGAAGAGGTAGCGGATCCAGGCCTTGCGAGGACATACTTGGAACACGCCTTGGTTGATGAAGAGGTAGCAGCCAAATACGATCGAGAACCATTTCCATCGGTCCTAAAGCGCTTTCTGGAAGACTTTCCAGAGGGTTTCAAGGGGGAGTGGTACACGGGGCAGGAACGGGAATATAAAGTTGCCGCTGTGGAGTGGGCCGCTGAGCATCTCAACGAAGAATCCTGGAAAGGGTACCTCGATACTAAGCGCTATGAGGAGCTTGCTCAGGAAATCCGCAGGTTCTACTCGAAGCTAAATCTCTTGGCATCGTTTGAGATGATAAAGCTGAATGACGCGCTGAAAAACCCAGAGGCTCAGAAGGCCGTTGGTAAGGCGATGTTCGATCTTGTCTATGGTCAGGATTCTATGAAGTCCCGTTTTGAAAGTACCGCACGAATCTTGGAGCGATACGATATTGGTAAATGGCCGATCATTACTTATCCATTGTTTGTCTTGCTACCGGATCAATACATGTTCGTAAAGCCTGAGATGACCAAGGAAGCAGCGGCAAATCGAGGATTCGATATTGGTTACGATTCGCAGCTCAATTGGAATACATATGAGCGGGTGATGTTGTTTGCTCAGGATTTGAAGGAACGTTTGCTGGCGTCGGATAATCCACATCTACACCCGGAAGATATGATCGATATTCAGGGATTTATGTGGTGTACCTTCACCAAAGGGTATTCTGCGGCTGACCACCAGGCTCGGACTCTGTAGGCGAAGGTATAACCCGCGGCTTTTCGGAGGCGACCCTTGCCATAAAATCGGCAGGTGCAGTCTCTATAAGTTCATGAATCCATAGGAATTGGCCCGCCTGGCGCGATTCGAACGCACGACCTGCCGCTTAGGAGTCGGATTACCACTCCTCAATATTATGCCAACGCCGTGGTTTTACCCCGGCACGGCGGACA
>NZ_PKUS01000044.1 GCF_002866825.1 Pseudohalioglobus lutimaris
CAGCTGGAAAGTGTCTATCAACTAAGCAACCCCGCTAATCTGCGAAGAGCCAAAAAAAGGCCCATGGTTTCCCATGGGCCTTGCAGCGTACCTGCAGCGACGATTTACATTGACTTGACGATGGCCTTGCCGAATTCGGAACAACTCAGCAGGGTCGCGCCATCCATCAGGCGCTCGAAGTCATAGGTCACCGTGCCTGCCTGGATAGCGCCGTTCATGCCATCAATAATCAGGTCAGCGGCTTCGTTCCAACCCATATGGCGCAGCATCATCTCGGCTGAAAGGATCAGTGAACCGGGGTTCACCTTGTCCTGGCCAGCGTACTTGGGTGCCGTGCCGTGGGTCGCCTCGAAGAGGGCAACGGTGTCGGACAGGTTGGCGCCGGGCGCTATGCCGATACCGCCCACCTGAGCCGCCAGCGCGTCTGACAGGTAGTCCCCGTTGAGGTTGAGGGTCGCGACCACGCTGTACTCTTTAGGCCGCGTCAGCACCTGTTGCAGCATCGCATCGGCGATTACATCCTTGATGATGATCTCATTACCGGTAACGGGGTTCTTGATCGACACCCAGGGGCCGCCATCGAGCAGTTCACCGCCAAACTCCTGCTGGGCCAGTTCATAGCCCCAGTCGCGGAAGGCACCTTCGGTGAACTTCATGATGTTGCCCTTGTGCACCAGGGTCACGGAGGGCAGGTCCTGGTCAATGGCGTACTGGATCGCCTTGCGCACGAGGCGCTTGGTGCCCTCTTCCGATACCGGCTTGATGCCGATGCCGACATTCTGCGGAAAGCGGATCTTGGTCGCGCCCATCTCGTTGATGATGAAATCCACAACCTTTTGCGCTTCGTCGCTGCCTGCCTGGTATTCGATACCGGCGTAGATGTCCTCGGAGTTTTCGCGGAAAATCACCATATTGCAGGAGCCGGGATCTTTTACCGGTGAGGGTACGCCCTCAAACCAGCGCACCGGGCGCAGGCAGGTGTAGAGATCCAGCTCCTGGCGCAGAGCAACGTTCAGTGAACGGAAACCGCCACCTACAGGGGTGGTAAGGGGCCCCTTGATCGCTACCGAGTACTCCTTGATAGCATCCAGGGTTTCTTCTGGAAACCAGTCGCCGTCATACATCTCGGCGGCCTTCTCGCCAGTGTAAATCTCCATCCAGGAGATTTTCTTGCTGCCGTTGTAAGCCTTGTTTACGGCCGCGTCGACCACGTCGATCATTACCGGACTGATATCTACGCCAATGCCATCGCCCTCGATGTAGGGAATGACGGGGTTGTCTGGGACGTTCAGGCTATTGTCTTCGTTCACGGTGATTTTTTCACCTGCGGAAGGGACCTGAATATGCTTGTAGCCCATATTGATACTCCATTGCTGCTGGGTTCTTGGTATGCCTCGGAAATCCTCTGGGATCCGCGGATTGAAGCGGCGAAAAGTGTAGCACGTTTGAGCCCTATTCTGCCGCGATAGCAGCCGTTTTTTCTTCGCTTTTGGGCCAGAACAGTGCACCGAACGCACTGGTTTGTCGTACCATCTGTGATTCCATGGCAAAAATCATATTATTCAACAAGCCTTTCCACGTGCTCAGCCAGTTTAGCGACGGCGAGGGTCGCAGCACGCTGGCCGACTTCCTCCGTGCACCGGGCTACAGGGTCGCCGGCAGGCTGGATTACGATTCCGAGGGCCTGTTGCTGCTCACCGATGACGGCCGTCTGCAGCAGCAGATCGCCAACCCCCGTCACAAGCGCTGGAAAACCTACTGGGTTCAGGTAGAGGGTGCCATTGACCAGACCGCCATCGACAAGCTTTGCAACGGCCTGTCGCTGAAAGACGGCCCCACACTGCCCGCCCGGGCACGACCCATCGCACCACCGGACCTGTGGCCGCGAAACCCGCCGGTGCGCGAACGCAAAAGTGTGCCTGACAGCTGGCTGGAACTGTCAATCCGCGAGGGCCGCAACCGGCAGGTACGGCGTATGACCGCCGCGGCGGGCTTTCCGACGCTGCGGCTGGTGCGCCACCAGGTCGGCGACTGGAGCCTGGAGGGCCTGCAGCCCGGAGAGCACCGGATTGAGACTGTAAACCTGCCCCGTGAAAGCCTGGCAGCAAAGCGCAAACCGCGCCGGAGATCACCGTGAACACATCGAGGGAATGGCCACCGCATGTAACAGTCGCTGTCGTTGTCGAAAACGAGGGACGTTACCTGATGGTCGAGGAGAGAGACGAACTCGCGGAAGGCCTGGTGTTCAACCAACCTGCCGGGCACCTTGACCCGGGAGAAGGCCTGCTCCAGGCCGCCCTGCGTGAGACCCTGGAGGAAACCGCCTGGAAAGTTGAGCTAACTGCTGTCATCGGGGTTTCACTGGCAACCGCGCCCAACGGGATCACCTATTATCGAACCAGCTTCGCCGCCCGCCCGCTAGTCGAGGTAGGCGATGCTGTGCTGGATCCTGACATCGTCCGTGTTCACTGGCTGACCTACGAGGAAATTCTCGCCAACTCTGCTAGAATGCGCAGCCCTCTGGTTCTGCCTACTGTAGAGCAGTATCGCAAGGGTCATCTTTATCCCCTGGATTTCATATACATCGATGAGCCTCAACGCTTCCAATAAAGTCATCGTCGGCATGTCCGGCGGTGTCGACTCCTCGGTATCTGCCCTTCTTCTTAAAGAGCAGGGCTACACGGTGGAGGGCCTGTTCATGAAGAACTGGGAGGAAGATGACGGCACCGAATACTGCACAGCCAAGGAAGATTTCGCCGATGCCCAGGCTGTGGCGGACAAATTAGGTATTCGCCTGCATGGCGCGAATTTTGCGGCTGAATACTGGGATAACGTGTTTGAGCACTTCCTGCAGGAATACCGCGCGGGGCGCACCCCGAATCCCGACATACTGTGCAACCGCGAAATCAAGTTCAAAGCGTTCCTGGAATACGCCATGGCACTGGGTGCAGACCAGATCGCCACTGGCCACTATGCCCGGCGCGGCGAGGCGGACGGCAAAGCCACCCTGCTCAAGGGACTGGACCCCAACAAGGACCAGAGCTATTTTCTGCACGCCGTAGGCCACCTGGAACTGGGCAAGACCCTGTTTCCGGTGGGCGAAATCGAAAAGCCGGAGGTACGCGCGCTGGCGGAGAAATACCAGCTCGCCACGGCGAAGAAGAAAGACTCCACAGGCATCTGTTTTATTGGAGAACGGCGTTTCAAGGACTTTCTCAGGCAATACCTGCCGGCGCAACCGGGAGAGATTTTCAGCCTCGACGGTGAGCACCTGGGGCGACACCAGGGGCTGATGTATCACACTATCGGCCAACGGCAGGGCCTGGGCATCGGTGGCCTGGCCAATCATTCAGAGGCGCCATGGTACGTGGTGGAAAAGGACCTGGAGAACAACATTCTACTGGTGGCCCAGGGCAACGACCACCCGGCCCTGTTCAAACGCTCACTTCACACCTCTGACGTCTACTGGATCGCCGGCGAGGCCCCTGCACTGCCATTTACCTGTCACGCCAAAGTACGTTACCGCCAGGCTGACCAGGCCTGCACAGTAAGCCGCGATGGCGAGGGATACTGTGTACAGTTCCAGCAGGCACAGCGGGCCGTGACCCCGGGCCAATCAGTTGTATTCTACCGGAACGAAGTCTGCCTGGGCGGCGGCGTCATTGAGCAGACTGCCTGATGAGCAGACAATTCAGTCAGTTTGAGCAACAGACCCTGGCCCTCGCCGGGGTGGCGCAGGCCGCCCGCCTGGTGGACCAGGTTTCACGCACCGGCACTTACCCCATTGAGTTTCTGGAATCCTCCATTCACAGTCTGTTTGAATTTGAGGCCGATGATGCGGCAGCAATTTTCGGCGGTGTCGCCGGCGTCAAGCTGGGCCTGAATAACCTGAGCGCGATGCTCGCCAATCGCCAGGGGGAGGAAACACGGGACATGGTGCGCTATGTATTCAACCTTCTTTACCTGGAACGCAAGTTTGCGGCCAGTGAGGAAATGATGGCCGTCGTTCACTCCCGACTGCAGCATGCCAGTTTCAAAGCCGAGCACTTTGCCGGCCATGTCAACGACGTGTGCCACAGCGTCTCCGGCATCTATCAGGATACGCTCAGCAAACTGCGCTTTCGTATCAAGGTGTCGGGATCAGCCCAGCACCTGCAGGACCGTCAAAACGCCGACATCATTCGCGCCGTATTACTGGCTGGCCTGCGTTCCGCTTTTTTGTGGCGGCAACTTGGCGGACGTCGTTGGAAATTGATTCTACAACGCAAACATCTTCTACAAACGGCACAGAACCTGTCCCGCGACCTTCCGCTGGTGTAAAATCGCCACCCCGTAAATTTCCGGAGCCATCCATGGATCTCTCATCCCTCACAGCAGTTTCTCCAATCGACGGCCGCTACGGTTCCAAGACCGCAGCCCTGCGCGAGGTATTCAGCGAATTTGGCCTGATCAAGCGCCGGGTATTGGTCGAGGTACACTGGCTGCAGTGCCTGTCTGCCCATCAGGGCATTACTGAGGTTCCGGCGCTGTCCCCTTCCGCCAGTCAGGCGCTGGAGAGCATAGTTGACGATTTTGCCGAGGTAGATGCTCGCCGTATCAAGGACATAGAGTCCACTACTAATCACGACGTTAAAGCGGTGGAGTATTTCCTCAAGGAACGCTTTGCCGGGAATGCAGAACTGGAAGCTGTTTCCGAATTCGTGCATTTTGCCTGCACGTCTGAAGATATCAACAACCTCTCCCACGCCCTGATGCTTCGCGACGGCATCCACGGGGTGCTGCTTCCTGAAATGCAGGGTATTGTTTCTGCACTGAAAACACTGGCACAGGGCAGCGCAACAGCGGCCATGCTCTCTCGTACCCACGGGCAAACCGCCAGTCCGACAACCATGGGCAAGGAGATCGCCAACGTAGTCGCAAGGCTGCAACGCCAGCAGCAACTGGTCGCCGAGGTCGCCTACCTGGGCAAGATCAATGGCGCGGTGGGCAACTACAACGCCCACCTTTCTGCATACCCGGAGGTAGACTGGCAGGCAAACGCCGAGGCTTTTGTCACTTCCCTGGGGCTGACCTGGAACCCCTACACGACCCAGATTGAGCCACACGACTACATGGCCGAGTTGTTCGATGCCATCGCCCGCTTTAATACTGTCCTCATCGATTTTGACCGCGACATCTGGGGCTATATCTCCCTGGGCTACTTTAAACAGCGCACCATCGCCGGTGAGGTGGGTTCCTCTACCATGCCGCACAAGGTCAACCCCATCGACTTCGAAAACTCCGAGGGCAACCTGGGTCTTGCCAATGCGCTGTTCCAGCACCTGGCAGCGAAGCTGCCGATAAGCCGCTGGCAGCGAGACCTCACCGACTCCACGGTGCTGCGCAATATGGGTGTGGGCGCCGGCTACAGCCTTATCGCCTACCAGGCGAGCATGAAGGGGATCGGCAAACTGGAACTGAATACGCAGCGCCTGGCGCAGGACCTGGACAACAGTTGGGAGGTACTGGCTGAGCCAATACAAACCGTGATGCGCCGCTATGGCATCGAAAAGCCCTATGAGAAGCTCAAGGAACTGACCCGTGGCCAGGACATGAACAAGGAGCTTATCCAGGAGTTTGTTAATCAACTGGCCATCCCCGACACGGCAAAAGCTGAGCTACTGGCGCTGACACCCGCCTCGTACATCGGCAACGCGGTAAGCCAGGCCCAGGCCATCGGGTAGTGGCTGTGCAAGCGGACCTGGAACTGAATCTCGACAAGGAGCAATTCCTGGCCCGTTTCTGGCAGCAGAAACCGCTGCTGATCAAACAGGCGGTTAGCCACTTCAAACCGCCGATCTCGCGTCATGAGCTGGCCGGCCTGGCGCTTGAAGACGAGGTGGAGTCGCGCATCATAGAGCACCGCGATGGCGAATGGCTGCTTCAGCACGGGCCATTCCGTACTGCCGACTACCAGCGCGGCAACCCCTGGACGTTGCTGGTGCAGGCAGTGGACCACCATATTCTGGAGGTCGCTGAGCTACGCAAACTGGTGGATTTCATCCCCCAGTGGCGGGTTGATGATGTGATGGTCAGCTACGCGACTGACGGGGGCAGTGTCGGCCCCCACTATGACAACTACGATGTATTCCTCCTGCAAGGTGAAGGCCAACGCCTGTGGAAGACCGGGCAGCTCTGTGACGAAACCACCCCACTACTGCCACATGAAGACCTACGCATACTTAGTCTGTTCGAGTGCGAGACGGAGTATTTGCTGGAGACTGGAGACATACTTTACCTGCCCCCCGGCGTGGCCCACTGGGGTATCGCCCACGGAGAATGCACCACGTTCTCAATCGGCTTTCGCGCCCCACGGGTAAATGACATGCTGTCCCGATTCGTCGATGCGTTGCTCGCCGGGCTTGAGCCGGACCTCTTCTACCGCGATGCCCGCCTGGAGTCGGTGACACGCGCCGGGGAAATCCGTCCGCGCGACCTTGAGCGGGTACAGGCACAGGTAGAAGCCGCTCTGGACCAGGCGCGCGACAGTGACTGGTTCGGTGAGCTGGTTACTGAACCCCGATACGTGCAGACAGCGGACGATGATGACCTCGCCCAGGCCCGGATATTGCTCCAGACCGAGGGAGAGTCGGTAGCGCTTTCTCCCGAGGCCAAACTCGCCTGGCAGCAGAATGCTGAGGGCATTGTCGTCTTTGCCAACGGCGAAAGCCGTCGCTTCTCATCAACACAAATGGACATGGTGATCGCACTGTGCGCGGACTGGGTCCTGGATGAGGCTGCATTGGGGGCAGCGCTTGGTAACGAAGAATCACGGGCGTTGCTGGATTACCTGCTCGAAACGGGGTGCATTTATGTCCAATAATGAGTTTCTCCAGGGCGTGGACTACCCACACCCGTTTGACGAACTGGCAGTGGCACTGGGCAGCAGTGCGACCCGCTACCTGTGTATTTTGAGTCCGGCGCTGGACCATGCCGCTTTTGACAACGAGGAACTGGCGAGCGCACTCAGCGCGCTGGCAAGAGGCAGTCGACAGACACAAGTCCGAATATTGGTGGCCAATACCAGCACCATGGTCAACCGCGGGCACCGACTGCTGAGCCTGGCGCGGCGGATACCCAGTTCGATACTTATTCGCCGTCTTGACGAGCACCCGGACTGGACTGGACAGACGCTGGTCATTCGAGACAGGGATGGCGTTCTCTACAAACCCGGCGGGTCAGGCAGCGACGGTTTTTACGAGCCCTCTTCCAGAGCCTCAACCGAACGCCACCTCGTGTTATTCAATGAACTCTGGCGCCACAGCGTACAGGATAGCAACCTGCGAACGCTCAACATCTGAGGCGCGCCGGAAGGAAATGAAAAATAGAAGACGTCAGTCCTGGGTAGTGAGATAAACCAGCATATCCACTACCTGCTCGACGTCTGTTGCCCAGGCCATCGCTGCGGCATCCACTTCTTTGAGTGGATGGATAAGCGTATCGTCATGCAGCGTAATATAGGGCTTGCCCAGGGCCGCACAGGTACCCGCGTCAAAAGCGGCGTTCCACTGCCTGTACTGGTCACCAAAACGCACCACGGCCAGGTCGCACTTCTCGATTAAAGTGCGGGTGCGTATGGCGTTCACTTTCGCAGACTTGTGATCGCGCCAGAACGGCCGATCTTCATCACCCAGAACATCACCGGCGGCGTCACTGGCGGCGTGATCGGTCACCGCAGAGCTGAAGCTCACTGACAATCCTCGCTGTGCGCAACCGGTCTTGATCTGGTCGCGCCAGTCCGTGTGAATTTCACCAGACAAGTAGATATTCCAGCCCATAAAGTGCGCTCCTGTTTAAGTCGTGGTATCGCTTGATTAGTCGGTGAAGTAAGAGCAGATACAGCGCCTTTGGTGGTCGGGCGCGTTTAGAGTAACTCGATGATTTCGCGCGCGGCGGCATACGCTGTAACCTGATCGTGCTCCACGCGCCGTTCCAGCTCTGGCAAGCGCGCCTTTACGGCTGCATTCTGGCTCAATTTCAGCAACAACATCTCGTTGATGAGTTGATGCAGCCAGTCGCGGTTCTGCTGAGCGCGTTTGTCGAGGAAGCCACCCTCCTCCTGCGCCCGAAAATAGTATTCCAGCAGCATGCCCCAGACTGCATCGATATTAATCTGTTTGAGCGCGCTGCAGGTCATTACTCGCGGCGTCCAGAAACTGGTATGGCGCAACAGGTTCATGGCGCTGGTATATTGTTGCCGGGCAAGCTGCGCCAGTTTTTCACTATCACCATCCGCCTTGTTGATGACCAGCGCGTCAGCAAGCTCCATAATTCCTTTCTTGATGCCCTGCAATTCGTCGCCCCCACCGGGCAACATTAGCACCATGAAAAAATCCACCATACCGGCGACCTGGTATTCACTCTGGCCGACGCCTACGGTTTCCACCAGGATGACGTCATAGCCAGCCGCCTCACATAGCAGCATTGTCTCGCGGGTCTTCTGCGCTACACCGCCCAGTGCGCCTTCCGAGGGGGAGGGGCGAATGAATGCCTCCTCGCGACGGGACAGTTCCTCCATGCGCGTCTTGTCACCCAGTATCGAACCACCTGCTATAGGTGAGCTGGGATCGACTGCGAGAACCGCTACTCGCTTGCCCTGTTCAATCAGGTACAGGCCAAATGCTTCTATAAACGTGGACTTGCCCACGCCCGGTACGCCGGTAATGCCCACACGAATGCTATTGCCGCTGTGGGGGAGCACCTGCTCGAGAATTGTCTGGGCCTGGTCACGATGGCGGTCGAGTTTGCTCTCGACCAGGGTGATCGCTTTAGCCAGGGCACGCCGGTTGCCCGCAAGCAGCATATCGAGATCGAAAGCACTCATTCGCTGCGGTCACGACTGCGAGTCATTAACCGCATCCAGCACCTCTCGAGCGCAGACAGGAATAGGTGTCCCCGGGCCGAAGATGCACTTCACGCCGGCAGCGTAGAGAAAATCATAGTCCTGACGCGGGATGACCCCGCCGGCAATGACCACGATATCATCAGCACCCTGCTTCCTGAGTTCCTCTACCAACTCCGGTACCAGGGACTTGTGCCCTGCCGCCAGAGAGGAGGCGCCTACTACATGCACGTCGTTTTCTATCGCCTGGCGAGCGACCTCTTCCGGCGTGGAGAACATCGGCGACAGGTCGATATCAAAACCGACATCGGCAAATGCGGTGGCGACTACCTTGGCACCGCGGTCGTGTCCGTCCTGGCCCATTTTACACACCAGCATACGCGGGCGGCGACCGTGCCGTTCGACGAACTCGTTAATGTCCTTGCTGATGGCCTGCCAGTCATCATCCTCCTGGAAGGCGCTGCCGTATACGCCGGAGACGGTCTGTGCCTGCGCATTGAAACGACCAAATTCGCGCTCCATGGCGAAAGAGATCTCACCGACAGTTGCACGACGCCGAGTGGCCTCCACTGCCAGCTCCAGCAGATTACCCTCGCCAGAAACCGCAGACTGGTAAATGTCTTCCAGAATCGCTTCGACGGCGGCTTCATCACGTGACTCACGGATGGACGCCAGGCGCGCCAACTGTGACTCGCGCACTGCATTGTTGTCGATCTGCAGCACGTCTACGTCGTCTTCCTGGTCCAGTTTATATTTATTGACGCCCACAATGACGTCGTCGCCCCGGTCAATGCGCGCCTGCTTACGCGCAGCGGCTTCTTCAATGCGCAGTTTGGGCATGCCGGTCTCTATAGCCTTGGCCATACCACCCGCTTCCTCGATCTCCTCGATCAACTCCCAGGCCTTGTCGGCCATATCCTGGGTGAGACTCTCCATCATGTAGGAACCGCCCCATGGATCGACCACGTTGGTAATCCCAGTCTCTTCCTGAATGATCAACTGGGTATTGCGAGCTATACGGGAGGAGAACTCGGTAGGCAGCGCGATAGCCTCATCCAGTGCGTTGGTGTGCAGCGACTGGGTGCCGCCAAACACGGCGGCCATGGCCTCGATCGTGGTGCGCACGACGTTGTTGTAAGGGTCCTGTTCAGTCAGCGACCAACCGGAGGTCTGACTGTGGGTGCGTAACATGGAACTCTTGGGATTCTGCGGATTGAATTCGCCGACAATGCGCGCCCAGAGCAGCCGCGCCGCGCGCATCTTGGCTATCTCCATATAGAAGTTCATGCCTATGCCCCAGAAGAAGGAAAGGCGCGGCGCAAACTGATCGATATCCAGGCCAGCAGCCAGCGCCGTGCGGATATATTCCTTACCATCTGCCAATGTATATGCCAGCTCCAGGGCGGCGTTCGCGCCCGCTTCCTGTATGTGGTACCCGGAAATGGAAATAGTGTTAAAGCGGGGCATGTTCGATGAGCAATAGGCAATAATGTCGCCGATGATTTTCATGCTCGGTGCAGGTGGGTAGATATAGGTATTACGCACCATGAATTCTTTTAAAATATCGTTCTGGATGGTGCCAGCGAGCTGGTCCTGGCTCACCCCCTGCTCTTCTGCAGCGACAATATAACCTGCCAACACGGGGAGTACCGCGCCATTCATGGTCATCGAAACCGAGACCTTGTCCAGCGGAATGCTGTCGAAGAGGATTTTCATATCCTCAACCGAGTCAATGGCCACACCGGCCTTGCCTACGTCGCCGGAAACGCGGGGATGGTCGGAGTCATAGCCGCGATGAGTTGCCAGGTCGAATGCGACTGAAACACCCTGCCCACCCGCCGCAAGCGCCTTGCGATAGAAGGCGTTGGATTCCTCTGCGGTGGAGAACCCGGCGTACTGGCGGATCGTCCAGGGACGGCCGGCATACATGGTCGCCTGCGGCCCACGAATATAAGGGGAGATCCCGGGCATGGTGTCCGTGTAGTCCAGGCTTTCCACGTCTGCGGCTGTATACAGCGGCTTGACGTCTATGTCCTCCGGCGTGTTCCAGGTCAGTTCATCCAGCGGCTTGCCGCGCATCTGCTTACTGGCCAGTTCCGCCCAGGCTTCTGGGGTGGCCTTGTTCTTGTCGTATATACTGTCGCTCATTACGTGTGCTCCGGTGTTTCCGTCTGGGTAGAACGCCTAGTGTGCTTCGCCCGGTTGATTGATTTCCACCAACACCCCGTCACAGCTTCTAGGGTGAATAAAAATGACTTTCGACCCATGTGCACCGGGTGTAGGGGCATCGCCCAGGAACTGATAGCCCTTTGCCTTCAGGCGTTCCACATCCTCCTCTATATTGTCCGAGCGGAAGCAGATATGGTGCAAACCCCCGCCTTTCTTCTCGAGGTATCCGGCGATGGGGCCTTCCCCATTGAGAGGATGCACCAACTCGATACTGGTGGGAGGCACCGGGAAAAACGCTGTTGATGTCTTCGCTGCGACAACGTCCTCAGTTCCCTCAAAATCCAGTCCAAAGTCTTCCATGAAGCGTTTTATCGCCTTTTCGAGATCAGGTACGGCTATCGCAATATGGTCCAGGGCAGTAATCATGGCGCTCTCCTTAAATCAGCTGCTCGAGTAACAGGCTGGTGGCAGCGCGACGGCGCGCAGCGACCTCTTCGGGGGATTCCGCAACTATCTTCTCGTCCGGGGTGATCTTGAAGATGGCCTGCCCTTTACTGATGATTAGCCCGTCGGCGTCGACCAGCACTTCGTCGATGGTGCCAGCAAAGGGCGCATACACCTTGTTGAACATCTTCATCACCTCGACGATATACAGGGGGTCGCCCGCGGCAAAGTGATCGCCCTTTTGCACATACAATTCTGCGTCCGGGGTTTCTCGCCCGTAGAACATGCCACCGCTCTCGGCGAGAATCTCATCACCCTTGGCGACCGGCGGGGGCACCAGCACCTTGGCCATGGCATCCTGCAGGTCCTGTTCCATGAGTTTTTCGGGAATGTGGATAGTGAGGTCATCGTTAACACTGAGTTCATAAAAACCAGTATACTCGGCGATGCTGGGCAGAACGCCTAGCAGGTCCACGCCCGCCTGGTAACCCGCATGAGCGCCACGTATGCGCTGCCATAAGGCGGCATCAACACCCTCCGGTGGCGTATCGGTATCGAGCATAGACTGCAGCTCGATCCAGTTCTCTGCACTGAGGCGAGTATTGAGTTCACTGTAAAATTCCTGCGCCTGCTGCAGAATCTCATTATCGTGATCCCAGATCATGTTCGCAGCAGCCGTACCGTGCATGTAATCCATGTTAAGGAAGTGGTAGGTCTCCGCCAGCAGCTCAATGGGGTTCTGGTTCCAGCTGATCTTGCCATCGACCATCGTGTAACTATCACGGTTTATGCTAAGCCAGCCGCTGAGGATATGAGGCTCGGCCAGTAACAGCTCCAGAGGGCGCAACAACAGGGTCTGCTTGAGATCCAGAGAATGTTTCAGGGCTTTTGCTGCGTCGCCACTAACGCCAACCAGCGCCGCACTGCAAATCTCACTCCAGGCGTGCCCCAGGTCCATGTTGTTACCCTGTTGCTTCAACTGACCGACCGCGGTCAGGTAGGGAACGATAAAGCGTGTGGTGGGCCGCGCATTGATGTTCTGCCCAATAAACCAGTTTACCAGGCCGTAGTGAAACTCCAGGTTGGTGGCCAGGTCCTTGCCGCGCATGGTGGTCTGGCGAATCACTTCAGCCATACGCTGGTAGGTGTCGAGTCGAGTGTCCCCGACGGTCAGCAACAGGGCGATATTGGAGTCATAGGCACCGGCCAGCGTGTACTTCATGAATACATCGGTATCAGGATTATGCAGGCTGATTCCCTGGTCATCGCGAATCTCACCGTCCACGGCATCAGACCAGTGCTCGATAACGCCACCCGCACTGGGCTGTAATGCCTGGTTGGTTGCATTGAGGCGCGCTTCAACCGAGTCGTTATGACGCAGTATGCGTGTGGGTTTGGGCAGCTTGGGGCCATGTGCCGCAAGCAATACCATCAATTCCACCAGCGACTCAACGATGAAACTGTCGTCCGCATTATCAGGGTTGGTAAATTCGAGTGAGTAGCAAAGCTCTGTAACCCGGTGCTCTACCTGGATACGGGTGTTCATCTCCATAAAGAAGTGCTTGTCACGATCGACAATACACTCAAAGGTGGATACGGAATCGAGGCCGACTGCCTCGCCAAAACGCGCTGACTCTTCTTCCATCGCCACCAGCGTTTTTAGATCCTGCTTTAACACCTGCGCTTCTACCGTCTTGCCTGCAGACTCTGCCTGTTCAATAGCGGCCTGTAATGACTCGACCGTGACCGAAACTTCCAGCAATTTTTGCTCATGCATTTGCAGTGAACAATCGCGACCACCCATGGACATGCTCCAGACACCATTGCCTATGGCCTGTATTTCCTGGTGACGGGTGGTTTCGATATTCAGCTCTACCAATACGTTTTTGTTATCGCCTACGCCGGTGGTCTTAACCTCATTGAGAATCTCACGCACCATCTCCGCCGTGCGCGCCGATTGACCAATGGCAAGAATTCGCTGCCCCTTGCCACCGCCACCGGAAATCGCCTTGAGTCGGATCCGGTTCTCCGGATAGTCGGCGGCCATCTTTTCCACCGCTTCGGTCAAGGTGGCACAGAGTTCGTCCACCGTGTAGAGATCAACGCCTTTAACATAGGAAGCCGCGAGAACAAGGTCGGCCTTGTCCTCAATCTCGATCCCGTCGTCGTCCAGCGCAGAGGCATCAACATCCAGGTCATGCTCTTTCACCAGCGCCTTGAGTGCTGCTGCGTCAGGGTGTTTCTTGAGCAGAGTGAGAGCCGTTCCGTTGTCGATTCCGGGGGTCACCGACACACCGGCTTTGAGCGCAGTACGCTTGGCTTCATCTTTCAGGCCTGCATCGTGAACAGTGCGTGAGCAGGGTCCGATAAAGGTAAGACCTGCTTTCTCCATGGCTGCCACCATGGCCTCGTCTTCTGCCATGAACCCGTAGCCAGCGAAGATGGAGTTGTAACCGTTCTCTCTGGCGATATTGATAATCTGGCGGATGCGCTGGTTCCGCTCTTCCTTGTTAGCACCCGTATAGTCCGGCACACGATGCACGCGATCAGGGTCGGTGAGAGACCTGAGCTCGGGAGCGAGCGCGTTCTGGTAAACAATAGAATCTTTTTCCGAGAGTAGAATGCCGAAATGGGTGATGCCCATTTCCTCAAACACGTCCATTGCTTCCTTGCGGATAGGACCACGACAAATGATCAAGGGTCGCATGTGCGTGCAGTCAAACTCAGTGACCCAGCTCGTGTGGCGGCGGCCGAGTCGGCGGTCACGGTGAATCAGCGGGTTATTCAAATAGTGTTCGTTGGACACGTTTACTTCCTCAATACTTATTGTTGGCGAGCCGTTAGTGGAATTCACGCTGCACAGACTGCAGCGGGGTTGGCTCGTAGTGGCGCAGACAGAAGTCCATGTGTTCAGCCAGCACCTGACGCAGGTCAGAGGGCATCACAATCTGCGAAATGGATCCCAGGCTCAGCGCCTCGTCGGGATTCATCAACTCCTGCTCATAGCGCTGCGCCAGCAGCACTTCTTCCGCCTTGACCCAGTCGCCCACCAATTGCTCGGCGGCAGCTTTGGCTGCGCTATCGTCAAGACCGGCTGCTTTCTGGGCATCGGTCTCCCGCGCGATCCTGTCTTTTACCGCACCGCGAATTTTCTTCAGCTCGTCCTTGTAAACATACTCGACACCGGCAGGCCCCATTACCGCCACGCGGGTCGTGGGCAGCGCCACCACAAAGTCGGCACCGGTGGGATAGTTGTTGTAGGACGCGTAAGCACCGCCAAAGGCGTTGCGTACCAACACCAGGAAACGCGGCGTGCGCAGGTCGACAATTGAGTCGAGCATGGCGCGACCAGCCTGGACAATACCGCGGCTCTCCTGCTCCTTACCCGGCAGGAAGCCGGTCGTATCTTCGAGGAAAATGATCGGAATATTGTACAGATTACAGAAGCGAATAAAGCGCGCGTTCTTGTAGGCGGCGTCAATATCAATCTGGCCGGAAGCGACGGAGGAATTGTTGGCGACAAAGCCAACCACGTTGCCGCCCAGGCGACCAAGCGCGGTAATGGTATTGCGTGCACGCTCGGGCTGGATTTCCAGAAAATCGCCATGGTCACACAGTTGCTGAATCAGAATGCTGATATCGACCGGCGTGTTGAAGCCGGTGGGCGAGTTGAATGCTTTCTTTAAAAGGATATCAATGTCCCAGGTCTTGCGGCTGACCGGGTCTGACGAGGGCTGGTGCGGAGCCTGCTCACCGTTATAGCTTGGCAGGTACGCCAGCAGCGCGCGTACCTTGCGCAACGCGGCGACCTCATCGGGCACTACAAAGTCGGTCACGCCGCTCTGGCTGTGTACACGCGGGCCGCCCAGTTCGTCAGGCGTAACGTCCTCGCCCAGCACCGACTTGACCACACCCGGGCCGGTCAGGCCAAAGAACGTTTCGTTAGGCTGGATCAGGAACGAGCCCTGTCGCGGCAGATAGGAGCCGCCGCCAGCGTTGAAGCCGAACATACACATAATGCTGGGGACGACGCCAGATATCTTGCGCAGCGCAGTGAAAGCATCAGCATATCCATCAAGCCCGCCAACTCCTGCCGGTATATAGGCCCCCGCAGAGTCATTAAGACCGACTACCGGAATCTTTCGTTTAGCTGCAAATTCAAACAGCCTGGCAAGTTTTTCACCGTTAGTCGCATCCATGGAGCCGGCGCGTACGGTGAAATCGTGACCATAAAGTGCTACGTCACGACCGTTCACCTTTATCAACGCGGTCACCAGGGAGGCGCCGTCAAGGTTGGGCCCCCAGTTCTGGTACAACACCGTGGGTGCTTCATCAGCCAGACATTCGATGCGCTCCCAGATTGTCATGCGATGCTTCTGGTGCTGCCTCTGGGTGCTCTTGACGCCTGCCGCGGTGTAGGGGCGCTGCTGCAACTCCCAACCATGCTTGAGAGCCTTTTCGTAAAGGCCCGGCTTCGAATCGACCTGGCCCGGCACACGGAACTCCCGTTCCTGCTTTTCTGCGAACGGGTTCTCCAGACTCGCGATCAGGTCATTGCTGCTTTCTGTTGTCATATTCCTTGATCCAGTAAAGGCCCTGCGGCCTGGGAGAGCTTGCGCGACCTTCTCAGAGGCGTTGTGCAAGACGGGACAGCCGGGTCTGCAGTGAGTTGCAAACCCGCCAGAATTTCGGCGTATAACATTAAGTCCAGAGGCTCCCAAAGTCAATCGGGTGCCGCGCGTAAAGCTATGTTTTCACTGCAAATACTCGCGTTTTCAACGCAGATAAGCACAATAGTTTACAATAGCGACCCAGCAAGTTGACCCTGGGCCTGCGGCGCAATCCGTGTGGTCACCGTCAACATATGTCAGCCCCCCGAAAGGCCCTATTCGCCATGAACAAGACCGTGTCATTGGAGGAGATCTCCTACAGCCCGGACAGCTGCGATCTTTTCGAGCGGCTGCAGGGCCTGCCCGGTCGCGTCTTCCTGGACTCGAGCTTTCCCCATAGCCGGGCCGGTCGATATGACATCCTCTGCGCTGAGCCCCTGGCAGCGCCGGAACAGCCCTCACAGGACGCGAACCCAAAGGCCTGGCATGACTATTTCTCAGCGCTGTCGCTTTTTCACACTGAATATTTTGGCAGTGTGCAACCGGCATCACAGGACATTCCTTTTTGCGGTGGTCTACTGGGCGTGGTCGGCTACGACAGCGGCAACGCCCTGCACAATGTGCAGGATAAACCCGGGTCAACAGCTTACTCAGGCACCTCCCTGGCCGCCTATGAGTGGGCGGTTGTGCAGGACCACCTGCTACAACGCGCGGTCTTTGTTGCCCAGCCCTCAGTTACGACAAGTAAACGCAATGAAATTCTTTCGCGGCTGCGCAGTCCTGCCGACAACCCTGTCGATACTTTTCGTCTGGCTGAGCGTTTTCGCTCCAACCTCGATGAGAGCGAGTACCGCCGTGCTTTCGAGTGCATCCAGGAATATATACTCGCCGGTGACTGCTACCAGGTTAATCTGGCACAGCGTTTCAGCGCACCCTATGAAGGCAACCCCTGGCAGGCCTACCGCAGATTAAGGGCAATAGCAGCGGCACCCTTCTCCGCCTATCTCGAACTGGAAGGGGACGATGCACTATTGAGTCTTTCACCTGAGCGTTTTCTTTCCCTGCACGGGCAGCATGTGCAAACCGCACCGATCAAAGGCACCAGGCCGCGCTACCGGGACGAGGCGGCTGACCGTTTGGCCGCATCTGAACTGCGCGCGTCCACCAAGGACCGTGCCGAAAACCTGATGATCGTCGACCTGCTGCGCAACGACCTGGGGCGTAGCTGCCTGCCGGGCAGCATCCATGTCGATGCGCTGTTCGAAATTCAGAGCTTTCCGACCGTTCACCACATGGTCAGTAGTATCAGCGGCGAACTGCGACCCCAACGCAGCGCCTATGATTTACTGCGCGACAGCTTTCCCGGCGGTTCCATTACCGGCGCGCCCAAGCGCCGCGCAATGGAGATCATCGCTGAGTTGGAACCACATGCGCGTGAGACCTATTGCGGCAGTGTCGTGTACATAAGCGCGGACGGACGCATGGACAGCAATATTGCGATACGCAGCTTGCTTGCCACAGGGGGCGAAATACGCTGCTGGGGTGGAGGCGGAATTGTCGCGGACTCGCAATGGCGGCAGGAGTACCAGGAGACCCTGGATAAAGTCGGCAAATTCCTGACTGCGCTGGAAGCCATGGATCAGGATCTTATGTGAGCCGCGCCGGCGCAGTTCAGCCTGGGCGCAGGAGCGGCCTGACTGTCAGCGGAACGAGGTTACCTGAGCAGCCCCACACACTCCGCCGCGTGTGGCTGGTTTAACACCCTGCCTACCGGCATCGATCACTGGACTATAAAGTGAGATCTCTCACCGACGCGTCTATAAACCCCTGCTTCAATTCAGCCAGCGTTTTCACAGCGCGAAATTGCGGAAACTCATCAATCACATTCTGCGGGGCGTGGATAAGGATGCCCACGTCCGCCTCGGCCAACATGGTGGTGTCATTATAGGAATCACCGGCAGCGATTACTCGATACTGCAGGCTGTGCAAGGCCTTGACCGAGGCGCGTTTGGGGTCTTCCTGGCGCAGCTTGTAGTCAACCACCCTGCCCTCATCATCGGTAACCAGGCGGTGGCAGAACAGCGTCGGCCAACCCAGTTGGCGCATCAGTGGCTGGGAGAACTCGTAAAACGTATCGGAGAGAATGATCACCTGGAAACGCTCGCGTAGCCAGTTGACGAAATCAACGGCACCGGGCAGTGGCTCCAGCGTAGCAATAACCTCCTGAATATCATCGATCTTGAGACCGTGCTGGTCGAGGATACCCAGGCGTTGTTTCATCAGTACATTGTAGTCCGGAATGTCGCGAGTGGTGGCACGCAACTCTTCGATGCCGGTTTTTTCGGCAAACGCAATCCAGATTTCGGGGACCAGGACTCCTTCCAGGTCGAGACAGGCCAGTTCCACGTAACACGCTCCTAATGCAGGCAAAAATCAGCGCCACAATCTAAGGCTTTGTGGTTAAGGGTACAAGTGCGGCAGGCAAATAATCAGTAAGTGGGCAATTCCAGGTGGGAGAACAGGCGCTCTAGTTCTGCCTTGGTATGGCAGCGGAATGCCTCGCTAACCAGGTCACGTGTAAGGTGCGGGGCGAAGTCCTCGATGAACTCGTACATATAGCCGCGCAGGAACGTGCCGCGACGACAACCAATACGCGTAATACTGCTGGCGAACAGATGACTGGCGTCCAGCGCGACCAGGTCCGGGTCCATTTCCGGGTCATGAGCCATACCAGCGACAATACCAATGCCCAGGCCAAGGCGTACGTATGTTTTGATCACATCGGCATCCGCCGCCGTAAACACGACACGGGGAGTGAGCCCGCGCTCGGTAAACGCATCATCCAGTTTCGAGCGCCCGGTGAAGCCGAATACATAAGTGACGATGGGGTGAGCCGCAACGTCTTCAAGGCTTAGCTCGGATACCTGGCACAGCGGGTGATCTCTGGGGACAAGGATACAGCGATTCCAGCGATAACAGGGCATCATGATCAGGTCTGAGAACAACTCCAGTGCCTCAGTGGCAATAGCGAAGTCCACCGATCCATCGGCCGCCATTTCGGATATCTGCATGGGCGTGCCCTGGTGCATATGCAGGGAGACATCCGGGTAGCGCTCAATAAAGGCGGAAATTGTGGCTGGCAGCGCGTAACGCGCCTGGGTGTGGGTGGTGGCAATGGAGAGCGCGCCTTTTTTTTCGTTGGAGTATTCCTGAGCGACCTGCTTGATGCTCTCCACTTTGCGAAGGACTTCGCCCGCAGCCTCGAGAATCGCTTCTCCAGCGGGCGTTACATGCGTCAGGTGCTTGCCGCTGCGGGCAAAAACTTCAACACCCAATTCGTCTTCCAACAGACGTATTTGTTTGCTGATGCCGGGCTGCGAGGTAAACAGGCTTTGTGCAGTTGCGGAGACGTTGAGGTCATGATGGGCAACCTCCCAGATATAGCGCAGCTGTTGCAGCTTCATCCCGTTCTCCAACAAAAAAAACCCGGGGTATTCCTCAGGCCTTATGAAGAATAGCCATTAACGGCGCATTTTGCCAAATAAATATGGAATAACACGGTACCACTGGCAGGGCTAGCTGTTGGCGACGCCATGGGGCACATGCCCGGTCGCTATGTGTTCCCGCGCAGACTCACAATGGGTCTGCTGGTCATCAAAGAAAACGTCAGCCTGATAGGCGCGCAAGAACTCGGTCTTGTCCAGCCCCCCGAGAAAAATAGACTCGTCAATGCGAATATTCCAGGCGCGCAGGGTACGAATCACACGCTCGTGGGCCGGCGCCGAGCGCGCCGTAACCAGGGCAGTGCGAATAGGCGCTTCAGAGGCCGGAAATGCCTGCTGCAGTCGCTGCAGGGCTGACAGGAAAGGCTTGAAGGGACCGCCAGCGAGAGGCTGGCGAGCCGCCGCTTTTTCGCTGGCGGTGAATGCTTCCAGTCCTTCGCTCTTGTAGACCCGCTCGGCCTCGTCGGAAAACAGCACTGCATCGCCGTCGAAGGCAAAACGCAACTGTTCATTTCCTGTTTCCTGACGTCCACCGGACACCAGCGTCGCCGCAGCCACGCCACACTCCAGGGCATTGCGTACATCTTCGGCCTCACTGGAGAGAAACAGCTGGCAGCCAAAGGCGTTGATATAGCGCCATGGGCTCTCCCCTCCACAGAAGGCGGCGCGATTAATCGCCAGTCCGTAATGCTCTATGGAATTGAATACCCGCAGGCCAGTATCGGCGCTGTTGCGTGAAAGTAGCACCACCTCCACCTGCTGCCCGGTTCCGGACAGCGTATTGAGTCGCAACAGCTTGTGTACCAACGGAAACGCCTCACCAGGCTCCAGCGGGTCTTCCTCCCTGGCTACCTGGTAATCGGAATAGGCTTGCAGCCCCTGGTTCTGGAATACCTGGTGGCTTTCATCCAGATTAAACAGGGCCCTTGAGGAAATGGCGATTACCAGCTTGTCGTCGAGCTTTTCAGGCATGCGCCAAGCATACCCGTGAGTCGACCTCCCCGCCAGCAGCTTAGCTGACCTTGAGCATACCCCGTTCTTCCAGTTCCAGAAGCAACATCTGTTGCACCAGGAAATCGCGGGTCGTGCCGGGGTGCTCCAGGTGCACGCGTTCGAGGAAGGGACGCGCCGCGTCCTCGTCCGCACGGTGAAGCATTGCCTTGAAGGCGCTGGTGAGAAAATGCCTGGGCTCATCAGCCAACGACTTGATGTGCCGCAAACTGGCGCCCAGTGCCTGCTCCTGGGGGCTAAGTTCGGTACCAAAAGGATATTCAGGCAAGACTGCCGCTGCCATCTGCGGGCGCAGGATAGCCTCCAGTTTCTCCGGCGTGTTGTTGAGGGCAAACCGGGGGATAACGTAATTTGCCTCCACCTTACCGTGGGTTTTTGCAAATGCCAGCAGTTCGCCCTGGAAACGGGAGTCGGCGACATTGATCAGCCGCTTTATGACTTCTGCATCCGACTGGCCGCGAAGATCAGCAACACCATACTCGGTGACGATTACGTCGCGCAGGTGCTTGGGAATCGTGGTGTACCCATAGAAAGGTACGATATTGGACTTCAGGCTTTTGCCCTCACCGCGTGTCGCACGAATACACAGAACGGAGCGAGCGCCGGGCAGGTCGTGGGCCATCGCCACAAAGTTGTATTGTCCTCCCACGCCACTGATGACCGTACCGTCCTCTAGCGCGTCGGAAGCGACAGCTCCATTGAGTGACGCAATCATGCCCGTATTGATAAACCGCGCATCGCCGCGCTGTGCGCAGTAAAGCGGATAATCCAGCAATAGCTGATTGGTGCGGCGCACGCCGGTCATGCAGATGCGCTCCTGCCCCTCCGCATCCAGGTCGCGCAGCTTTTGATAAAAGTCACGAGGGCCGAGGAAGAAGCCTCCATGCAGGATACGCCCGTGTCGCAGGTGCGCCCCTTCTGCGGCCCCCAGCAACGCGGCTCGGGTGGTGCTATCGTCCATATTGTTGGCAAGTTCAGCGCCATCCAGGCTCAGTTGGTTGCCGACCAGGGCGAGACTCTCTGGAATCACGCCCCAATACTGCAACTCAGCCAGGGACGCGCTATCGAGATGCAGCGGCATCAGCCCCTGCTCGCGAATATAGTCCCAGAGCGTTCCATCGATACGCTCGGTAATCGCACCGCTGTTAAGTCCTTTTTGCAAGGCGAGATTGTCGTATACCCGGCGTTTGGCAACGCCCTGCTCCAGCAAGTGCATCATGCCGTTCACGAACATTTCCGTGGAGATATACATTCCACGTTCAAACTGGCCCAGGTCAAGATCGGGCGACAGGGGCTCATTGCTGATGTCATCAAGCAGCTGGCGGTAAGTCGAATTATCCTGATGTCGCAAAATACATGCGTGGGCCACAGCATCGCCCAGTGAACCAATACCTATTTGCAGTGTTCCCCCGTCCACGATCAGACTGCTGGCGTGCAGGGCGGTTGCGTAATCACGCAGGGGAACCGCGGCGTTGGGCACGGCAAACAGGGTCTTATCGTAAACCTCGTTCTGTACAATCCAGTCAAAGAAGTCCGCAGGCACCTCAGCATCATTTTCCATGAAGGGCATATCACCATGCACCTGGGCCGCGAGCACGACGCGACGGTCCAGCCCGTCAATCCAGTCCTTCATCTCCAGGGCGACGTCCGGGTTGGCCGAAAGGCTGATACGAAGCCCCTCCCCCTCTCCGCGCGCGGCAACCATTTGCACCATGACATTGACGCCGGCACCGAGCATGTCGCGGCAGATATGGGTGTAATTACTGGAGATATAGTGCTGTTGAGCAATGCTATGATTTTTCATTGAGCCGGCCTTGAAGTACAGCTCGGAAAGCTGAATGTTGGCGGGCAGCGCGTTACGCTTGAACGGTTCGAGGAACGCCAGCTCCTCGTAGTCGCCGAACATTCGTTCCAGTATGGGGCCGGCCAGCGCCGCTTCAATATGACTCCCGGGCTTGGGCACCTCCAGGCAGAGAGCGGTGAAAATATGCAGGGAGAGTGCGGGGTCGGCCGCTACCCGATGATACAGGGCGTTGATCAGCTGTACCGGCTTGCTCAGGCCCAGAGGGGCGCCCAGGCGGATATCGGGACCCACGGCCTCGATAATTCGTTCAACGCAGTCATCAACACTGGAGACCAACCTACTCATATGCCTGTCCTCTCTCTTATCTTGAACGTCGGCAGCGACGCCAGTCTGGCAGCGTATCGAAACACGAACTGTACAGCGCTGAATTGATACTGCGCAATATAGGCGCGAATACTAGTGGCCGATATCGCGATTGTCGAAGTACTCCCTGGTGACCCTGAAGACAAGCGGGCCTAACAGCAGTAGCGCTACCAGGTTGGGAACCGCCATAAAGGCGTTGAGGGTGTCGGCAATCAGCCAGATCAGATCCAGTTGCACCAGTGTGCCCACCGGGATGGCTAGAACCCAGAACACCCGGAAGGGTAGGACACCGCGCGCCCCAACCAGGAAGACAACGCAACGCTCGCCATAAAAAGACCAGCCAATCATGGTGGTGAAGGCAAACAGGCACAGACCCAGGGTGACGATATACTCTCCTCCGGGTAACGCATTGCCGAAGGCCAGGGAAGTCAGGCTGGCTCCGCTTATACCGGTGGGCAGCACATCCATGATCACGATAACCAGCCCGGTCATGGTGCAGACAATGAGGGTATCGATGAAGGTACCAAGCATGGCGATCATACCCTGCTGTACAGGTTGATCTGTGCGTGCGGCGGCGTGCGCGATGGGCGCACTGCCCAGGCCTGCCTCATTGGAGAATATCCCGCGTGCCACACCAAAGCGCAGCGCCGCCCACACCGTGGCGCCGGCAAAGCCCCCGGCGGCCGCAGAGCCACTGAGCGCGCTGTCGACTATGGTCACCAGCGCAGCCGGCACCTGCTCAATATTCATCGCGATTACCAGCACACTCAACAGAATGTAGCTTAACGCCATCATCGGCACCAGCAGGCTCGCCACGCTGGCAATGCGCCTGATGCCGCCCAGTACCACAGCACCGACAAGCGCCATCAATACTAACCCGGTGACGATAGGCGGCACATTAAATGCGTCATTGAGCACCTGTGACACTGAATTAGACTGCACGGTATTGGCCAGACCGAAACCGGCCAGCGAGCCAAACAGGGCAAATGCATAGGCCAGCCAGTGCCAACGGCGATGCAAGCCGTTGCGAATGTAATACATGGGGCCGCCGCTGTAGTTGCCGTTCTCATCCTGCTCCCGAAACGTCACTGCACAAACGGCCTCCGCGTACTTGGTTGCCATGCCGACCAGGGCAGTAATCCACATCCAGAACAGCGCGCCGGGGCCGCCCAGCGCCACTGCGGTGGCGACTCCGGCGATATTACCGGTTCCAATGGTGGCGGAGAGGGAGGTCATCAACGCGCTGAAGGGTGAGATATCCCCCTCACCTTTCCCCTTGCGGCCCTGCAGCAGCAGGCGCAGCGCCACCGGGATTTTCTTCAGGGTCATGAACCGCAGGCCGACGCTGAGGTAGACACCGGTGCCGAGCAGCAGAACCAGCATTACCGGCCCCCAGGCCCAGCTATTCACCGTTTGAATGAGTTCAGTCATAGGATAACCCCTGCTTATTGTTGTTCTATGCCAGCCAGTGCGGGTTTAGACTACCAATTGAAGCTGCCACTTTGCGGAAACACACCAAAAATACCTCCGGTGTGAACAAAAACGATGTCACGCGTGCCCTCGAAACGCCCCTGCTCGATCTCGGCGATCATGCCGCCGAACGCTTTACCGGTGTAGACGGGGTCCAGCACGATGCCCTCGAGGCGCGCTAACTGCGCAATCAGGTCGAAGACTGCAGCTGACGCCCTGCCATAACCGTCACCAACATAACCATCGAGCACACGAATATCCAACGTTGTTTGCGGCACGGCGGGATACCGCGCCTGCCAGTCCGCAACGTCGGCGGCAACCTTGTTGAGAAAGTACTGTTCGTCATCGCAGACATTTACCCCCCACACCGTGGCCGGCATTGCAAATAACGCCGCACCCAGAGTGAGCCCCGCCTGCGTGCCGCCCGACCCGCTGGCGCAGACCAGGTGCGCACGGTCGATCCTGGCATTGTGCAGGTCTGTTGCAATTTCCAAAGCGGCAGACAGGTAGCCCCAGACGCCAAGACCATCGCTGCCCCCGGTGGGAATGACCAGTGCCTTACGCCCCTGTTGCGCATAATGGCTCTGCCAGTGATCGAGGATGCTATCCAGGCCCTTTACGTATTCGGCTGTTGGATAGTGGCTGACCGTCGCGCCGGCGAGGTGATCCAGAAAGAGATTACCCTGGGCTGTACCGGTCGCTTTGCCACGCAGAACCAGATGTACCGGCATGCCTAATTGTGCGCCCACGAACGCGGTGGCGCGGCAATGATTGGACTGAATGCCACCACAGGTAATCAGGGTATCGTAACCCCCGTCCTGCGCATGAGCCGCAATGTACTCCAGTTTACGTACCTTGTTACCACTGAGCGTACAGCCGGTCAGGTCATCGCGCTTCATCCACAGGCGATGGCCCCTGCCCCAACGGGCAGAAGCGCGTTCCAGATATTGTAATGGCGTGGGAGTCCTCGCCAGGTCGATCTTGCGGGGGAAGTGAAGACCGGTCCCTGGCATGGCGGTTAACCGATGGACTTGAGTGTGCCCTTGGGCAGAACGGCGTGCAGGTGGATTCGCTGAAACTTCATATCCACATTATTTGCCACATTGAGCACCATATAATTGTCGTCCAGTGACGTCACCTTGCCCAGGATGCCGGAACTGGTCACCACCTCGTCACCCTTGTTCAGGGCCGCTACCATACTTGCATGCTCTTTCTGCCGTTTCCGCTGCGGGCGGATAGCGATAACGTAGAACAGGACAAACAGCAGCACCAGAAAACCGATCTGGAACAATTCACCACCCTGTGGCGCCTGGCCCGTTGCCTGTGCGTGTGCACTGGCGATAAACAAACTCATAGTCAATACCTTCTGTGTAGGCCCGCTTTGCGGGCGTCAAAACGGCGATAAATGTACAGGGTTTCCGGTGTGTGGGCAATCCGCTGAGAAGACTTCCCCGGCGCCGTTAACCCGCGAAGCGGGTCGAGCAACTCAGCGGATATCGAAATCATAGTCCATGATTTGCGGGGCATGATCAGAGAACCGCTCATCCTTGTAAATATCCGCCGCCAGAACCGAATCGCGCAGGTCTGGCGTAATCATCTGGTAGTCCAGCCGCCAACCCACATTGTTTGCCCAGGCCTGACCGCGATTTGACCACCATGTGTACTGCTCGGGCGAGGAATCAACCAGGCGAAAAGAATCAAGGTACCCCACTTCGTCATATACCTGATCCAGCCATGCCCTCTCTTCAGGGAGGAAGCCAGAGTTCTTGCGATTACTGCGCCAGTTTTTCAGGTCTATTTCCTGGTGACAGATATTCCAGTCTGCACAGATCACAAATTCACGGCGCTTACGCCGCAGTGCGCGCAGATGCTCCAGGAACTTGTCCATAAACCGATACTTTTTCTCCAGGGCCATTTCACTGCTGGACCCTGAGGGCATATAGAGTGAAATCACGCTCAAGCCGTCAAAGTCTGCCTGCAGATAACGCCCTTCCGAGTCGGCTGGGTCCCAGCCCAGCGAATCAATCACCTGACGCGGCTTGACCCGGCTGTAGATAGCGGTGCCGCTATAACCCTTCTTCACAGCATCATTGTAGAAAGTGTGATACCCCTCGGGGTGAAAAACCGGATCGCTGAGTTGGTCAATCTGCGCTTTGGTTTCCTGGATGCAGACCACATCTGCATCCTGCGTTGGCAGCCACTCAAAAAACCCCTTACGCGCTGCGGCGCGAATTCCGTTGGTGTTAACCGTGATAATGCGTGCCACGCCTTGTCTCCCCGGATAAAAGGCACGCAGTGTAACGGATTGCGGGATTCACCTTCAAATTCTCGACCTTCTTCACAGTTTTTGCGGAAGTGGACAGTGACTTTTTCCTTGTTGTGACGTGTAATATGGCCACATAACAAAAAGTAGCCTGCCTTACTTGCCAAGCCAGGACTACTGGAGGCTTCACCGTGACAAAAACAACCGCCCAGAGTAATCGTGAAATAGCCTATCGGTTGTCGAATAACCTACCGCGACTACTGCGCGAGTTCTCGCGCGATTACGAGCGCAGAATCTGGCGCGAGCTCAGTTCCAGGGGCTATCCGGAGATTCGACCCTCCCACAGCCAGGTCTTTGCCAATCTCGGCATGGGTTCCGTGCGCGTCAGTGAACTGGCGGAGCGGGCACAGGTTACGCAGCAGGCGATGGGGAAAATGCTCAAGGAATTGGAGCAGATGGGGTATATAGCGCGCGACACGGACAGCCGCGACAAACGTGCCAGGGAAATCCGCCTCACCGAAAGAGGCGTCAAGCTTGCGATGGACAGCATGGAAGCCGTCGACCATGTGCGCCGCCACTACGATACAAAGGTCGGTGAAACGGACCTTGCCAACCTGGAAGAGACACTTCGCACCACGGTCAACAAGCTCGAGCTGGATTACCTGCCCGAGTCATGGGTGAACAAGGACTGACTCTCAGATACGGTAGAGCCAGGCCAGACCAAACGAGTTGAAGTCATTGCCGATACGCGTCACCACACCCGTGCTGGCG
>NZ_PKUS01000045.1 GCF_002866825.1 Pseudohalioglobus lutimaris
AGTTGAAGTCATTGCCGATACGCGTCACCACACCCGTGCTGGCGTATAATTTAAGCAGATGCTTTGGCGCCAGTGGACGATTCCATGTTAGTCCCCAGCGCGAATTATCCTGGCGGGTATTCTGCCGTACGCCGTCAACATGCGTGCGCCCGCCGGCAAAGTAATTGGCATCCAGCGACAACCACCCGCGAGAGAGATTATAGATAAGATGCAGACTGGTTGAGTACAGCGGGTCCTGCTCCAGGCGTGTACCACCGAAAAAATCATCGTTAGTCTGAAAATAGGTGACCCCCAACTTGGCCTCCCATTGCCAACTGCGGCCATGGCGATGAGATATTCCCACGACGGGCTTGACTGCCCAGCGGTTGGCGCCTGCGTTGATTAACTGCCGGGATGTATAGTCTCCCCAGGGTGCAGTAACGGCAATACTGGCGCCTACCACAATGTCCTGCTGCCAACCGGCGAACTCCTTCAGCTCCATTGCCGGGGCGCCGGAGAAATTCCACGTCAGCTTGAAACGCGGGTCTGCATATTCACAGCGCCTCCCTTCTGCGAACTCCCCCATGAACACACCCTCGCCCTCGTAACACGCTCGACTCCCCACAATATCGACCTTGGCCGAGTCACCCGCGAGGGCGAAGGTGCGAGAAGCCCCCACGGCGAGAGCGTCTATGGTCAGCTCTGCATCCTGCAAGGGAGACGAACCCGGTGGCGACAGATCGCCATCGGAACGCCCTGCCCCGACAACCAGGAATGTCTCGTTTATCGGGATGTTATTGAAACTGCGTGGCTCCAACTCCTGGGCCTGGCTCCCGGCACAGACTGTGGCAGTCATTACACACATGGCTATCCATGTCCGACATCGCAGGGCCATGACTTACAGATCCATAAAGTCCGGGGTATTGAACACCCAACTCTTCTCTTCTTCACGTCGGCTGATGCGCCAGCCATTCTCCGTACGTTTATACTCGTCCACGTACCAAAGACCGATAAAATACACCTGGCTACTGCCGTCGGGCATAGACATATGCATGGGGTTGAAGCACATTACCCGGCCGCTGGCACTGTCGCCGTCCAGCGTGACCTGCACGTTGGCGTTCAAGTGCTGACTCGCCGGAAACAACTCGTCTGTCAATGCTGCCTTGAGAAACTTCAGGGTCTCCTCCAGATCCCCGACACTCCCGCCCATGGCGCTGTAATCAATATGTGCATCGGCGGTAAATACTGTGTCACGCAAGGCATCAAAGCGCTTGCCGTCAATCAGTTCCGCGTAGCGATACACCAGGTCCTGAATTTCGAACCGGTCGGAAATTTCCTGCTGTGAAAGCATGCTTTTCTCCTAGAAGTCGAGTGGCAATGCGATATGCCGTTGGTACATGAGATCCCGATGCGCCTCCAGGCGCGGTGTCAAACACGCCTGCAACGCCGGGTCATTAACGGTGTACAGCGCGCGCAACCAATCTGGCATGGGGTTGTCTTCTGGCGGCAGTGGCTTGATCATGCCGGCGAAGTTTGCGCTGTAAAAGTCGACGGCACCGGGTGCATCGCCAACAAAATAGTCGCCCGCCTGCGCGGCCAGGTACTGGTCCAGATAAGCGCAAATTTCAGCTATTCTGCGCGGTGCATCGGCCGCTGCCTGTTCCGAATAGCCGTACCGATGCGCGAGGCGAATCGTCAGCTCAGGAACAGAGTCCAGATTCATCATCGGCTGAATCATCAACAGTCGACGCTGCCAGCCCAGGCCATCAGCGCCGGCGATCAGCGCACAGAGCCCCGTTGCCAGGGCACGTTCTGCGGGCGCCGCAGGCAACAGCGCAGGCTCGGGCTGAAGGCGGTCCGCCAGGTTAAGCAGATCCAGCCAGTGACAGGCCGGCGGCAGGTCGTCTGCCACCAACACCGGCGCCGAACTCTGGCCCGTCCATTGCTGCAGCGCGGCATTCTCTCCGCCACCATCCTGGTGCACGGCCGTATAGTCCATGCCCTTGTATGCCAGCATGGATTTGGTCGCCTCACCCCAGGGGCCGGGGACACCGGCGGACAAAACCAGCCGCAGCCCGGGCAGTTCGATGGCTTCTTCCACAGAGATATACTGCATATTACTCATCCAGTTTAAATACGCGCAGGGCATTCTCGCGCAGGAACTTTGGCCAGACCTCATCACGCAGGGGAACATCGGGCATCTCGGCAAATATGCGATCCAGAGACAAGCCCATGGGGAAATACCCGGCGTACATCACCTGATCCGAGCCACGCGTATTGGCGAACTCGATGATGTCCTGCGGATAGCGTCGCGGTGTGAACGCACTGGTCATGTAGTGCAGATTCGGGTACTTGAGCATCAGTTTCCAGGCCATTTCCGTCCATGGCTCACAGCCGTGCCGGGTGACCACACGTAATTCAGGGAAAAACCACAGCACTTCATCCAGCAGTTCGACTTTCTGCGGCCCGGCAGGCACCCGTGGACCCGGGACGCCCATGCAGGGGCAAAAAGGGATATCCAGTTCCACCAGCTTGCCATAGATGGGATACCACTTCTTGTCGTTAACCGGTACCGGCGGGGAAATCATCGCTGGCGAAGCGGTCACAGCCTTGATATCAAACTCTTCCTTCATCGCAACAATGGTGCGCACCTCATCCATGCCATTGTTGGCGTTGGCCTCATAGCAGGCAAAAAAGCGATCGGGGTGACGGCGCACGGCTTCGGCATTAAGTTCGGAGAACTTGCCAACGCCTACCATGGCACGCTCTATATTGTGCTTGTCCATCTGCTCCAGGGTGTACGCGATGTAGTCATCCTGCTTCCCTGTTTGCGGTATATCCTTGAACATATACTGCGCAGGCATATTGAACATGTCATGGCTTTCCTTATCCATGAGCATGGGTTTGATCCATTCATAAAACTGGCTGCTGTCTTCTCCAGGCACTGCGAGCATGAGATCGATGACGGCAACATCGGTGGGCATTGGCATAAGGTGACCTAATCGTCGGTGCGCAGGGAATATGCGCGTTTGCTGAGTCGGGCAGCCATTGCCTCCAGTTCCGCTGGAGCTCCGCGCGCCCGCGAGTGGATGTGCAGTTCCTGGCCGACCATTCTGGGGATAACGTGCATGTGGTAGTGAAATACTGTCTGGCCTGCAGCCGCACCATTGAGTTGGTAGATACCGACGCCGTCGCACTGCAGCTCCTCGCGCAGGGTATGTGCGATCAGCGTTGAAACATGACCCACCATCGCAATCTCTTCAGGTGTAGAATCGAATATGTCGGTGAAGTGGGCCTTGGTGACAATGAGGCAGTGGCCAGGCGTAGACGGAAAAGCGTCGAGAAAGGTTCGCGTGTAACGTGTTTCATGGACGGGATGACACTGCGCCTTGCCGGCGATTATCTGGCAGAAAATGCAATCATCACTCATTGGTTCTGCTACCCCTGGTCTGTCTCAGTCCCCGGTCACCCCGAGGGCGATGTGCGTGGATGTGCATGGACGTGGTACCGCCAATAACCCTGGAGTGTAGCCAGCTGCTCATTACCAACATCCTCGCGCTGATTACGGTTTATGTCAAAAGCGTCAACATTTTTCAACACCGACTGGCCCCAACTGACGGCACCATAGCACACCCGGAAATTCTTTATTTTTAACTTTAGTTATAAGCTGCAACCTATTGATATATATCTAAACCTGAATAGGCTCTACATCATCAGCGCTGTGACTTCGCTTGCGTAACCGCAGCGGCAGGGTGTCGTCAACCGAGCGGTAGCGAAAGCAGCCATCTGCGTCCACACTGCGCTCAAGTTGCCCACGCTGAAACAGGTAGTTCAGGTGGGCAACGCATTCCCCCACCGCCAGGCCAATATGCTGGTCGTCCAACTCACGCTTGAACAAAACCGGCAGTAGCTCTACCGCCGTCGCCTGCCGGTCTACACATGCTTCTTCCAGCGCGATCAAATGATCCTCATGGTGCTCGATCAGGTAACGCAGGCGGTAATGCAGGCCGTGAAAGGGCGTATTGTGCGCCGGCAGTACCAGTGCATCGGCCGGCAGCACCTCCAGGAAACGCTCCAGGGAGGCCAGCCAGGCTTTCAGTGGATTGCCCTCTGGCTCATGACCGGAAACGCTGATATTGGAGGTGATACGGGGGATGACCTGGTCGCCGGATATCAGCACATTCAAGGACTCACAGAACAGACAGGCGTGCTCCGGCGAGTGCCCGTTGCCAACGACGATACGCCAGTGCTTGCCGTTAATGGTCAGCCTCGTCCCCTCCTCTATGCGTCGAAAAGAAGTGGGCAGAGGATGGGTAATACGGCGCATACCACCCATGCTCTTGCGCGAGGAATCTACCCCCTTCTGCCCTCTGCCGCAGCGGAGTTGGTGCAATTCGTTGGTCCAGCCAAAATGCTCGCTCTCAGCCCTGGAAAAAACCAGGCCGGTGAGGTACTCACCCTCGGAGATGTAAAACGGCACTCGCCAGCGATCGCATATCCAGCCCGCAAGCCCGGTGTGGTCAGGGTGCCAATGCGTGGCGACTACCGCCTTGATCGGCTTACCCTTCAGGTGCTGGTCAAAAATCTGCTCCCAGAGATCCCGGGTCGGCCCCACGTCCATGCCGGAGTCAATGACCCACCAGCCATCCTCGTCTTCCAGCAGGTAGAGATTGATGTGATCCAGCGCCATAGGCAGCGGCATGCGCAGCCAGTAAACGCCTTCCGCAACCTGCTGCAGTTCGCCGGGCAACGGCAGCTCAGCAAAGGGATATGTCAGCATTGATCAGGACTTGCCCAGGCCCAGTTCCTTGACGAAGGCGATCACATCGTCATGATGGGTTTTGGTCTTGACCTTGTCCATCACATGCTTGAGCCGGCCATCCTTGCCGATGATGAACGTCGTTCGCAGCACTCCCATAAACTCGCGGCCCATAAACTTCTTCAGCCCCCAGGCACCATACTTTTCGGTGATGGCATGGTCTTCATCAGACAGCAAAGTGAAGTTCAGGTCCTGCTTGTCGATAAACCGGCCCAGCCTGGCAACCGGATCGGGACTGACACCCAGCACAACCGTATCCAGCGCCGCCAACTGCTTCTTGCTGTCACGAATACCACATGCCTGGACGGTGCAGCCCGGGGTCATCGCCTTGGGGTAAAAATAGAGCACCACGTTCTGCTCGCCACGAAACTGCTTGAGACTGACCTTGCTACCGTCCTGGTCCTGTAAGGTAAAGGCTGGCGCCATGTTGCCAATCTTGGGAAATGCCATGATTTAGTCCTTGTCTCTGTGTTTACGATGACGGTATTCAATAGAGGAAACCCTCACTGGATAATGCCCGCTTTTTACGTCTTCAAAATATTCCTGCAGAGTCTCTCTGACGACTGGAAAGGCAATTTCGTCCCAGGGAATCTGGCTCTCCTGGTAAAGTCCCGTCTCGAGACTCTCTGGCCCCACCCCGAATTGGCCATTCTCGACTTCGCAGCGGTAGAACATATACACCTGGCTGATATAGGGCACATCGAAAATGCGGTAGAGTTCAAGCCCGCGAACCCTGGCCCTGGCCTCTTCCCAGGTCTCACGCGCAGCACCCTGAGGGGTCGTTTCACCGTTTTCCATAAATCCGGCGGGTAATGTCCAGTAGCCCAGCCGTGGCTCAATGGCACGCTTGCACAGCAACACCCGGTCACCGTACATGGGGAGGCAGCCCACGATCACTCGCGGGTTGACGTAATGAACAATCTCGCATTCGGTACAGACGAAGCGCTCGCGATCGTCCCCATGCGGAACCTTTAGCGCCACGGCGTTACCGCAACTGGTACAAAACTTCATTCAGGGAGTACCCTCGTCCCGTAGGCTGTCGCTTTGAAAAGCGTCAGTATAAAGGGATTCCGGCAGAACGGCGACAACCCGGGCTCATCCGCCCGCATCAAGCCTAGCGCAGTTCGCAATAAGCACCGGCGTGAAAGAGCAGGGGTTTGCCGGTCGGGCGGGATAACATGCCCAGAACACGCCCGATGATGATCAGGTGGTCACCCCCCTGGTGCGTGGATTCAAGCTGGCACTCAAACGTCACCAACGCATTGCGGATAACCGGGGAACCATGGCGACCGAGGCAATAATGCCCCGGGCTCAACTGGTGATCCCCTTTCCTGGCGTAATCGTTGGAAAGCTCCACCTGCTCTGAGGCCAGCACATTGATGGCAAAGCGGCGAGCAGTGGCGAAGGTATCGTAGATTTCGGAGTTGTTCTGCAAAGACCAGAGTACCAGTGGCGGATCGAGGGACACTGAGGAAAAGGAATTGGCGGTCATACCTACCGCTTTACCCTGCTTGTCTATCGTACTGATGACGCAGACACCCGTCGCAAAACGTCCCAGGGCATTACGCAATTCACGTCCATCCATATTCATCTTCTCCTCGAGGTGCTCAAAGGCAGGCATTTGACATCAGGGACCTGCTCGCGGCATCCCCTGTTTCGGTTATTGTTGTTGCGACTGTTGCCAGCGCTTCGCTCGTAAGGTGTCGCTTTCCCGCGCGTCTACCCAGCTGGCGCCCTGCGAGCCGGTTTCTTTTTTCCAGAACGGTGCCCGGGTCTTAAGATAATCCATGATAAATTCACAGGCGGCAAAGGCCGCCTCACGGTGGCTGGCGCTGACCCCTACCCATACGATCTGTTCACCGGCGGTTAATACGCCTACCCTGTGCACCACGCGAGCCCTGCAGACCGGCCAGCGCTGCGCGCTCTCTTCGAGTATCGCTTCGATGGAGCTCTCGGTCATCCCCGGATAGTGTTCCAATTCCAGCCGGTAACCATCGGCGGGCTCGCTATTGCAGCGCACGTACCCGGTAAACGTCGCTATCGCGCCTTCATCATGCTCACCGGACAACAGCGAGGATTGCAGTTTTGCCACATCGAAGTCGTCCTGCTGAACATCCACACGCAGCGCCGTTGTCATCCTAACCTCCGGTTACCGGCGGGAAAAATGCGACTTCATCCCCATCGACCAATGGCACGTTGACTGACACAACGGCATGGTTTACCGCTCGGATCAGGTTGTCCTGGCCCAGCACCGTCTGCCAGCGATCTCCGTGCATTGTTTCCAGGTGTTTTTGTAAGGCGTCCAGGTCGTCACAACCGGGGCCTGGGGCGACCGTTAATTGAGCACAATCGAGTTCTTCGCGAATACGACCAAAAAATAATACGTTTAACATAGCGCCTACTTTGCCTGCATCCAGTGACCGGACTTTCCGCCTTGTTTTTCAACCAGGCAGACATCTGTGATATGCATTCCGCGGTCTACTGCCTTGCACATGTCGTAGATAGTCAGGGCAGCGATAGAAACGGCGGTCAGTGCTTCCATTTCCACGCCTGTCTGCCCGGATACCTTGCAGCGCGCGCTGATTTCCACCCTGGGTTCGGTCTCATCAAATTCGAAGTCCACGGTTACCGAAGTCAGCATCATCGGATGGCAAAGTGGAATGAGGTCTGAGCACCTCTTTGCCGCCTGGATGCCAGCTATTCTGGCCACGGCAATAACATCGCCTTTTTTATGGCCGCCCTCGCGTAGCAAGCGCAGCGTCTCTGCGTCCATCGTTACCGCCCCACGGGCCACCGCCACACGCTCAGTGACGGCCTTGGCGCCAACGTCGACCATACGCGCACTGCCGGTTTCATCAAGGTGGGTGAGTTCTGACATGGTTGGTCTCGCGATCGTTGCAGCCGGCAGAGTCTATCCAATGGCGCTGGCGAATTAAAGTGCTGATCACTGTGGACATACAAATTGGCCAATGGGCACTTTTCCCGCGCCTCCTATCTCGCTTAGAGTAGAGACCTGAAAGGAGACCACCCATGGCCAAACTCAAACTCGGATTACAGCTGGGCTACTGGGGTGCACTATGCCCCGGGGAAAACCACACTCTTCTCGCACAGGAAGCAGAGAACCTCGGCTATGATTCGGTCTGGACGGCCGAGTCATGGGGTAACGACTGCTTCACACCGCTGGCATGGATAGGCGCCCAGACCTCATCTATTCGCCTGGGCACATCTGTGGCGCAACTCTCAGCGCGTACGCCAACGGCCTGCGCCATGGCCACGCTCGCCCTGGATGCGCTCTCTGGCGGGCGCATGGTGCTGGGACTGGGCGTATCCGGGCCGCAAGTTGTGGAAGGATGGTACGGACAGCCCTACAGCAAGCCGGTTACGCGTACCCGCGAATACGTGTCGATCGTGCGTCAGGTGCTGGCACGTAATGCCCCTGTCACTAACGACGGCGAGTTCTATCCCCTGCCCTACAACGGTCCCGGGTCCTGGGGGATGGGCAAGCCGCTGAAACCCATTACCCACCCGCTGCGCGCCGATGTGCCGATTTTCATCGGCGCGGAAGGCCCGAAAAACGTCACACAAACAGCAGAAATCGCTGATGGTTGGTTGCCGCTGTACTACTCACCCTATCGGCAGGAGGTCTATGCGGACCAGATAGCCGGCGCCAGGGAGGGCTTTGAGATCTGCCCCACGGTAATGGTTAACATCAACGACGACCTTGAGGCCGCACTCTATCCGGTCAAGGCCATGTTGGGTTTTTACATCGGCGGCATGGGCTCCGCCAAACGCAATTTCCACAAGGAACTCATGGCGAGGATGGGCTTCCCGGACGAAGCGGAGCAGATCCAGTCGCTGTTCTTCCAGGGTAAGCGCGATGAGGCGATCGCCGCAGTGCCCGACGCATTTGCAGACGAGATTTCCCTTTGCGGACCGCGCGACAGGGTCAGGGAGAAAATACAGGACTGGGAAAACTCGCCGGTGACCAGTTTACTGGTCAATGGTGATGAGGATTTCCTGAGGGACCTGGCTGAACTGGTGCTGTGACCGCCGAGTGTCACCGTACGCATGCCAGCGCAAAGGTCGGCAGCAGAGCGGCTCTGACACGCACTCCGGGCGCTGGCTTCGCGTATCCATATAGCTGCACAGCGAGCTGCAGCTTCTGGGGAGAGCGACATTAGCATGGCTACATGTATTTACAGAGAACGCGTACAGCCCCCCGGCAAACTGCTCTTTGGCGTTGCTTGCGTCGCAGGCATCGTGGTGTGCGTATCACTGCATTCGGCAATCATGTGGTACCTGGCTCCCCTACCCCCAGCTATTGCTCTAACAATCGGCTTTCTGGCCATTGCCGTATCTGGCTATATCATCGGTAAGCTTACCTACGGCGCACGGATAAAGGTGACTACCGGTGGAGGCATTGGCTATGAACAGGGTGTCGTACTCAGTACGCTGGGCACAAGCCACAGCGGTCGTTTGTACATCCCGGCTAGCGATATAACAAACATTGAAGACTACACCTTTGCCCAGCAGTCATTATTGCAGTCCGTTTTCCGCCCCTTCGCACTGCAGGAGCAATTGAAAGGATACGTTGTGAAACTGGCAGGATACCAGGGTGAAGGCCTTCGGATTACCTATACCCATCCTCCTCTATACGACAGCGGCCGAAGAGAGTCCCACCTCTACCTCCCCACCACGAACCCCGAGACGCTTAAACTGATTCTCTCGCGCGAGAACCCGGGTTCCTAACATGGCTTTCGATCGTAAAAACGTAAACCGAGAGATAATTGCAGATTACAGGGATACGGGTCGATACGTTAGAAATGGCTGGACTAAATGACCACTTACCGGGGCATGACCCTGGTGTACTGCGCAGCCCCGGTTCCAGCGGTGCGGTGGTAAAATTCACGCTGCTGAGTATGAACCTTATAGCCCAGCCTGTGATCGTAAGGTGGATAGACAGAACGGCGGTGTGGCACTTCGCCATAGCGCATTGTGCATCCAGTGCAGTTCTTTTTTATTACCCCACCACGGAGTATTTGTGACGATTCAAGTACACCCACTCGGCCCGCTTGCGGGTCATACGCGCTTCATGGCATACCGGGCCGCAGCGATTGTAGTCATGGCGTACCTGCTCTCAGCCTGCGCTGACAATTCTGATAGCGTGCAATTACCGCCCGGGCCGGAGACACCCATTGAGTTCGCCTTGCAGGTCACGTTTCCTCTCGCCGGCTCATTTACCGGTGGTGTCGATCAACTGAGTGTGAGCGGTACGCTTGAGGATATCGCAGGTGGCGACATACAGGCCGACGATATTGCCGCCTTTGAGGTCAACGGTGTGACACCCGTGCTCGACCTGCCAGCCGGACGCTGGAATGCCGTGATTCCGGCCCAACAGGGCGGGTTCGACATAACGGCGGTGGTCGAAAGCCTCAGCGGGCGGCAGGACAGTGACAACCTCCGTGTCGTCAACAAGGCCGAGCCGCTGGATTACGATATGATCAATGTCACTGAGGACGGTAATACGCTGTACGTGATGGACAGGGATTATGGCGGAACACTGCGCCGGATCGAACTCGCCACCCTGGGCGAAACGCAGGTTATTACCGACCCTGACGCTGAGGACAGCATCTGGGCCTTTACCGGCATACGAACCGACGCAGCAGCGCATACCGCCTACCTGTTTGGACAGACCGGCGAGGCATTCACAGGTCCTGCGCAGGCTTTCTCCGTCGACCTGGCTGAGGGGCGTGCTCAGGCACGCGGAAACCTGCCTCTGGCAAGGGGGCAGTTCGAGGAATACCCGGATTTTGATCTGGATGAGCAGGGCCAGCGCATTGTTTTCAGCTTCCGTGGAGATCTCGAGAATGAATTTGGCGATGAGTGTCGCCTGGTTACCCTTGATCTGGTCAGTGGTGAAACCAACACGCTGTTATCAGAGTACTCGCTGACTGGCTCACCCGGGGAATTTGTCGCATCGCTCTGTCCTGGTGCGGTGGTCGCCGATGCAGCGAATAACCGCGCGATTGTGGCGGCGGAGTTTCGTGACCAGCGACTGGTCGAAAAATCCGATTTCAACGGCATCTATGCCTACGACCTGCAAACCGGCGAACGCTCCACGATCGCTGACGACATACGAGGCAGTGGACCGCCGCTGGCCGAACCCAGCCGGCTGTTCAGCACCCGTGCCAACAACCACGTTCTTGCCCTGGATCCCTCCGGCATTCTGGAAGTCAACACGGTAACAGGAGACCGCACTATGCGCCTGGCAGACCCCCTCCTGCCGCCAGACGTGACCGACATGACGTATGACGAAACCAACGACCGGCTGTTGCTGGCCAGCAACAACAATACGATCTCCGCGCTAAGCCTTGAGACCGGCGAACTGGCAGAATTACTGCGTTTTAGTCGAGCTGTCGGTACCGGTCCAGACATTGGCTACCCGGCCGTGTCGGTAATGGACCACACCAATCAGCGCCTGCTGGTTCTGGAGTCAAGGCAAAACGTGCTGATAGAGATTGATCTCAATACGCTGGAGCGCAAGGTCCTCGCAGCGGATCTTGGCGTAAACGACTCATTTCGAATGGAAATCAGCGCCGCCACCCTCAATGAGAATGGCTCAAGACTCTACTACGCCATCGACAAAACGTTCATCAGGCAAACGCCCAGAAGTGACATCAATGTGGTCAATCTGCAAACCGGGCAGGTCGAACGGGTTTCTTCCAACAATTTGACTTCGGGCCCCGAGCTGAAGCGCACTCGCAGCATCAGCCTGGATGCGGCCCGGGAACTGTTGTACCTGACCGGTGACTATTACAGGCCTGCCAGGCCGGGAGTGCTGTCTGTCGATATTGCCACCGGCACGCGCAATTTACTGTCGTCAAATACGCAGGGACCTGATCAGGTTGGGAAGGCGTTTTCGGCGCATCTGTACGACAGCACAGAGGACAGGCTGATAGCCGTGACGCGTGAAGGTGCGATTACCGCCATCAATCTTGTAAACGGCTCTAGGCAGACTCTGGTGCCGCTATCACCGGGACAAAAGGCTTTGTTTAGAAATTTTATATCCTGGGATTCCGAGGCCAACTCGGTGTTGGTATTGGGTCATTATTCTGAGTCTTACCGGACGGATCTTATGTCCATAAACCTGCTCAACGGAGAACGGCAGGTAGTCAGGGAAGAGGTCTACAATTTTGCATTCGACAAAAGTCGTTCACTGTTTTTTACCCTTCGCGAAAACCGCAATGCACGCCCGACACAAAAAGTTGTCGCTCTAGACCGCTACAGCGCTGGCGAAGCGGTTGTGGCGCATCCTGAATAGATTTTCCGTAAGAGTCTCTATGGTCAAAGTGGGGCACAAGCCGCCATGCTCTCAAGGTGAGGAATCATGCATGTATACGGGCCCCACTGACGGTGCTCTGGAGCGCCTGCTACTGGCCCCGAACCTTGCGTTCGACGTTTCCGCGGAGCTGACAATCTGCGCAGCGGTGCCGCGCGCCGAGATCAGGAGAATGCAGTCAAATCGTAAAGAAAGTTTACATGCGACACTAGGATTATTTGTACTATACTCTCGTGCGGTACTATTCGCTTATTAACGATAACTCTCTAATAGAAGGAAGCTTACCATGGCAGCAAAAAAGAACAGCGTTTCTCAGATCAAGAAGGACGCTAACAAACTGCTTGCGGATGCAGAGAAAAGTATTCAGAAGCAAGCCAGTGACACGCTGAAAAGCATCCGCAAGATGATTCTGTCACTTGCCGAGCAAACCGAGCAGCTCGAGAAGAAATTGGAAGGCAAGAAAAAAACTGCCGCCAAGAAAAAGGCGCCCGCAAAGAAAAAGAAGGCTGCTGCTAAAAAAGCCCCGGCCAAGAAGAAGAAAGTGGCTGCAAAAAAAGCGCCTGCAAAGAAAAAGCGGGCTGCCAAGAAATAAAAGCCCACCGTCTTTCACGACAGAAAGCGCGTATCGGCCTTCAGCAGTCCTTGAGTTGTACTCCTCGACTGCTGCACATAGCCTTCGGTGGCCAGATACAGTAGATGGCCCCATTGCTGTACCCGGGGCCGATTGCCACATAAGAAGGCAGAAACCGCACCCGGAGCGGACACCCCGCAGCCAGTCCCGATAAAGCCGTTTTCGCCTGTTTCGTGCCGTTTCGTATAGGCAGTTGTTAACCTCCGCTTTCCGGAAACAGCGCTGTCACTCTCAGGGATCATAATGATTCCTGGCGTTTTCATCATGAGCCAGATTGTTTCAGAGGAAAAGATATGAGCGTCCGATACCCTTTTCAGAAAGCCTTGATCACTGGCGCGGGGCGTGGCATTGGTGCCGCCCTTTGCCGCGAACTGGCTGGGCGGTCAGTGCAGTTAATCGCCATAAATCGTTCTCGCCAGCCTCTGGATGATCTAGTGAAGGTTATCGGCGAAGACGCCGTTACACCATACTTTGCTGATGTGACAGAGTTTGAAAACCTGGAAACTTGTCTACGGGAAATCCTACAACAGCATCCGGATATAGATCTGGTAGTGCTCAACGCAGGTTTGGATATTCCTCAGCGCATCGAAAATTTTGACTGGCGCCTCGCCCGGGACCAGATTGACACCAACCTCACTTCCAACTATGTATTTGCCTCGGCGGTTATTCCCCATTTCCTCTCCAGGGGTCGCGGCAGAATGGCAGTGGTGTCCAGCCTTGGCTCGTATGCTGGCTGCCCCTTCGAGCACGCTTACAATGCCAGTAAGGCCGGCGCACGGATGATGGTCGATGGTCTGCGGGCCGAGCTTGTGGAGTCAGCAGTGGGGATCACCGGTATCTATCCCGGATTTATCGGCACAGACATGATCAAGGGAAACGCCTTTGACGTGCCCAACGCAATGCCCGTGGAAGAGGCCGCGTATATCATCGCCGAGGGTCTGGCGGAAGAAAAAGAAGAGATCATGTTTCCGGAAGAAACAGCGAGCATGGTGGCTCAGGTGAGGAACCTGCCAGTAGCCGAGCGCATTGCCGCCGTTCGGTCACTTATGCAAGAGAACCCATAGAAGCTTCAGCCACAGCAAAGGTACTTCCTGCGCTTCTGGAAGCAATTCTTCCGCTCAACGTCTCCGCGGAGTTGACGAATTGCGCAACGGTGGCCGAATTTTCGTCTCGGCAAGAATAAACACTCCTCGCCCAAACTCCGCAGACCAGCCGTCTATGATAAATTTACAGCTCTGGCCAGGTCCCAATTCTCAGTCGGCATATGTGATATTCTGTTTACGACCTGCCCTGCACTGACCGATTAATCCAGATTTGTATTGGAGTTTTAAGGTGCTAAAGAAGATCGGCGAACCAGTTCCCCCGAAAGGGATAAAGCTCAAGCTGTTTCGTGCTCCCATTTACCTCTACCACTTAAAGCTGGGTTTTTTGCTCGGAGAAAGATTTATTCATTTACAGCACTGGGGGCGAGTGTCTGGTGAGCTAAAAGAAACTGTCATTGAAGTCATTGACCAGGATAAGGCCAACGGAAGAATATACTCCGCCTCCGGGTTTGGTGAAAAATCTCAATGGTTCAAGAATATTTCAAAGAACAGCGAGGTACTCATCACACTAAAAAACGCAGGCTCTTCATCATTAACGGGGGACACCGGCATTCATTAAACTGAATTTGCGAAGTTCGTTTAA
>NZ_PKUS01000046.1 GCF_002866825.1 Pseudohalioglobus lutimaris
CAACTGACTGAGGGGAACCCGGAGGGTCGTGGTGTCCGCTTTGTTTGAATGCCTCATCGTTTGTATGCCTCATTTTCCGCTAATGTGCGATGAACCATAAAAAAGGCGCCCGCAGGCGCCTTTTAACTGCGTGGAACCTAGTCCCAGGCGAGGCCGGTGCGCACGCCAAAGGTCCGCGGGCGGCGCGGGCCAAAGAAGGCGTTGGGCTCCTTGCCACCGAGGTTGTTCATCCCGTCCCAGGTGAACTCGTCGGTGATGTTTTCCACGTAGGCCTCTACGAACCAGTTACTCTCCGACTCCCAGCCCACGCGTAAAGACATTTCCTCGTAGGAATCGATCATGGTTTCGTCCAGTTCTTCCCAGCCGCCGCCACGCTCAGATTCCCAGGTGAGCTCAAAGGCGCCGGTAATAGCCCCGGAGTTCATGGGGTAAGCACCGTGCAGTACGAAGGAGCCGGACCACTCGGGTGCCCAGAACAGGTGCGTTCCTTCACAGCCCAGCGGGTCTTCTTTGCCGCAGACATCACCCAGCTCGTTGGCTTCTGAATCGAAGTAGCCGATGGTGAAGTAAGCGGTAAGGTAATCACCAATGCCCGCAGTGAGTGAGCTCTCAAAGCCGTAGGCCTCAACCTCGCCCGCGTTTTCAATCAGGGTGGCGCCGGACTCGGTGCCCACGGTGACCTGGAAGTCGGTGTAGTCGTAGTAGAAAGCGACAATGTCGAAGTTCATATTGCCATCGAGGAAGGTGTCTTTATAACCGATCTCGTAGGAATCGACTTCTTCCGGGTCAACGGGATCGGGCAGGAAACCGTCGGCGCGCACAATGTCTGCGTTACCAATAGCGATGTCGCCGTCTGGATTGTCTGCCAGGGAAAAGGTACCGAAGCCGCCTGACTTATAGCCCGCCGTATAGCTGGCGAACAGCATCGCGGTCTCGCTGGGTGTCCACTTGACGATAAAGCGTGGTGTCACGTCGTCCCAGGACTCTTTTGCCGTCAATGACTCCGCCGTGGAGAAGCCAAAGGCCCAATAGGGGCCCAGCTCGCTTTCCGGCGTGGGCACATTGGTGGTGAATTCTTTCTCATCGTCGGTCCAGCGCAGGCCACCTTCAATCTGCACGTTCTCAGTGATGAAGTAAGCCAGGTTCAGGTAGGCGCCCCAACCCTCATACTTGCCCTTGATGTTGGCGGTTTCTTCCAGCAGGCCATTGGCGCTGGGCGTGAACTCACTGCCATAGTAGGCGTACAGGTCTTCACAGCCCGAGAAGGTCAGGCCCGAGTTGTAGTAGTAGCCGTAGTACTGGCAGAAGAAGTCCTCTTCCCCGGCGAAACGGTAGGCGGTTTCAAGGTCTTCCTTATAGTAGGAAACACCTGCATACCAGGACAATGGCCCCTCGGTGTTGGAGGTAAGGCGCAGCTCCTGCTGGAAGTAGTCGCCTTCCTGGTCCTGCCGGTAAGTCTCCAGGTTCAGCGGTGTGCCGTCGTAGTCCTCGTTGTAGTAGTAGTCGTGGTCTTTATAGCCAGTGTTCGAGGTCAGTGTGGCGAAGTCGAACTCATAGTCCACACGCAGGCCCAGGGTGAGGATGTCCGAGTCGTCGTTGTCACCGCCGGAGCGGTCCACATCAACGTCCTCACTGGAACCGCGTACATCTATCGGTCCCAGGGCGGCTTCCAGTGTGTCCCACACGTCGCCTTCAGTTACTGCACGGTAGACGGAGCCCGATTGCTGGCGCTCCTCGTACTCGACCATGGTGTAGACGCCGAGGTTGCCGCTCTCATAGGTGGTAGACCAGCGCAGCGCCCAGTTTTCACGCTCGATCAGGTCCTTTGAGGGGAACTTGTTTTCAACGAATCCGTCTTCCTGTGAGTACATGGCGGCAACGCGCATGGCGAAGTTATCGTTGACCGGAATGTTGATGGCGCCATCGAGCACAGCATGATCGCGCTCGCCAATGTCCACGTTGACGAAGCCCTCTGTGCTGTCAATCACCGCACGTCGGGTGTGCACACTGAATGCGCCGCCTATGGAGTTACGGCCAAACAGGAAGCCCTGTGGTCCGCGCAGGACTTCCGCCCGGTCGAGGTCGTAGAGGCTGGTTACCGCGGAACCGTTGCGCCCTTCATACAGGTCGTTTTTAAAGAAAGCTGAAGACGGGTCTAGCCCCACACCAAAGTCCTGGGTACGGATACCGCGGATACTGATGGCGTCGATAAAGCTGTCCTGGCTGTTGCCGGTTACGCCCGGAGTGAAGGTCACCAGGTCCTTGACGTCAGTCAGGTTGACGTCATCCATGAAGTCACCAGAAAGGGCGGTGATCGCCAGCGGTACGTCCTGGACTGATTCACTGCGCTTGGTTGCTGTGACTATGACTTCTTCCAGCGTCTGGGAGAAGACAGGTGTGCTGACGGCTGAGGCGAGAACGGCGGCCGATACGGCCATGGCCAGCCCGCACTTGCCATTGAGTGCCGCGGCGATACGCGGTGCTTTTACGGATTTGCAAGTCATGGTATCCCCAGTGTATTGCGTTGCGATGAATTATCTTCCTGGCGTTGCACGCGCACTGCGCAGTTTGAAAACTGTCTGTTGCGCGCTTGTAAATTATTTGAGCTTAAACTAGCCAATGTGACTAACCAATAATATAACCCTATGGGGTAGGCGGGAGGAATATGGATTATTCCACAGGAATACCTGCGCCCTGCAGCGCTTCCCGCATCGGTTGCAACTGGCTTTCATAGCGCCGCCAGCGCCCGATGGAGCGGGTATGGGCCGGTTCACGTACCTGTACGGCACTTGCCGTTGTCACTGCGGCACCCTGCTGGTGAAAATCAAGACAGGCCGGCTCCCAGGGCAGATCCAGAAACTCAATCAGGGCCCGGGCATTGGGTTCCAGGTCGCTTGCGGTTGCTTCATAGCTGATGTCGAAAAAGCGACCCGGGAAGCGCTCCCGCCAGACCTTCATCAAGCGATGGTAGCGCGCGTGGTGGCGGGCCATTTCCTCCTGCTGGTAGGAGTGAAGGTAGGCGTCGGCAAACAATTGCTTGAAGCTGGCGAAGCAAGCGTCCATGGGGTCGCGCACCAGGTGCACGATCTTCGCATTGGGAAGCGCTTTAAGGATCAGTGGAATCATCAGGTAGTTCTGCGGCAGTTTGTCAACGAAGCGGGGTGTGTCACCACGCATCTTCTGGCTGGTCTGCAGGTAGAGACTGCCGACTTTGGCCGGGTCCAGGTTTGCGGCAGCTGCAAACAGTTCTGCGCTGAAGCGCTTGGGATTGCGATAGTCCGCGAGGCGGCGCAGACCCAGGCCGAACTGCTGTAACTCGCCGGCAGAGTGCGCCTGTGAGTGGCTGGTGATGATGCGCTCCACCAGAGTGGTGCCGGTGCGGGGCTGCCCTAGCACGAAGATGGGCGAGGTGTCCGGGTTACCCGCAGGACCCTCCGCCAGCCATTGTGGCGTATAACGCTGCTCCAGGAAGTCGAACATTTCAATTTCCGCGGCCTCGTCGTATTCAACGGTTGAGCGTCTTGCCCGGGCGCCGGCTGCGAAGGCATCAAATGCCTGAGGCCATTGCTGCAGGTCCTCATATTCTTTGCCAATAGCGTAGTAGTAGAAGGCATTGGCCCGGGGGTCCTCGCCACGTCGCCTCACGCATTGCTGCATCTCGTTGATATGCGCAGTGTCTTTGGCGCGCGATGAGGTGGCCAGGGCCCAGTGTGCCTGGGGGCTGTCAGGCTGCAGGCGGATGATGTCGCGGAAGATGCGGTCGGCGCCCTCGGCGTCACCGTGGTAAACGAGGTTGTTGGCCAGGTTTTGCATGAAGGGCGGAAAATTCGGTCGGCCGGCGCAGGCGCGGTCAAAAAAGGCCTGGGCGGCGCCATGCTCGCCCATCTGCGTCAACGTGGTGCCGATAAGGTCCAGCACCATCGGGTCGGAAGGCTTGATGCGCAGGGTTTCGCGCAGCGCCGCATCGGCGCGATTGACCTGCCCCTCCGTCATGTACAGTCTTGCCAGCTGCGCCCAGGCGGCGGCGTGATCCGGGTCCAGCCTGACAGTGGACTGGAAGGCATTGAAGGCGGTCTTCCTGTCCTTGCTTTCCAGTCCCAGCAGACCCACCAGGAAATGGCCCTGGGGCAGGTCAGGCTGGCGTTGCAGCAACTGCTGACAACAGTCCCCGGCGGTGGTGAAGTCGCCGCGCGAGAGGGCCTGGAACCCCTTTATAAGCAGCGCTTGAAGTTCGCTGGCAAGCTGGGGAGCTATTTTATCGGGCATGTTTTCAGCTCTTGGCTTTGGGTGGTGGCTGCATATAGGCGACCAGGGTGTCGCCGGTCTCGTAGTCCTGGGCGCTCATCAGTGAGTCGAGGAAAAGATAGAAAAGCTCGGCCTGGGATGACACCTCCAGCTTGGCGTAGGCGTGTTTGCGGTGCAGTTTGACGGTCTCCATGGAGATCGACAGCTTGTCGGCCACCGTTTTCGTACTGTGGCCGTGAAGCACCAGGTTGATCACCTGGGTTTCCCGCTCGGTGAGCAGGCTGGAGCCAAAGGATTCCAGGGCGTTATGCAACTTGGCGCGCAGGTTAACGCCGTCCTCGCTGGCACGGGCTTGCGCCCAGTGCTGTTGGCACAGCGCTTCCACCGCAGGGTAGATGTCCTGCAGAAGCCTGCGTTCACGTTTGCTGAAGGTGGCTCGGGCGGCTGTTTTGCCCAACGCTATATTGATGAAACCCTGCTCGGCGGTGGGTATCACAAATCCGCATTCGTCCTGGTAGCCGCAGTTTCGGTACCAGGTTTTGTAGTACTCACTGTCCTTGAACCCGGAGGGCGAGAGGTCGCGCAGGCGAAATACGCCGAACTCCCCGTCGCGGGTGGCAGACAGGTAGTAGGGGTCAAGCAGGAAGGCGCCTTTGACAAACGTATCCAGGGTGGAACTGCCGGTCTCCTGCTGCACTTCGAAGTATTCCACCACGGGCAGCGCCGTTTCCGAATAAAAAATGATGCTGGCGTCATCCACCGGGACTAACTCGCGCAACATGGCGACCAGCTTTTGCGGGAAGCCGGTGTGGCCTGCTGCCGGGATCAGGGCGGCAATGTGTTTGCTGAGAATACTGAGGTCGGGCATTAGCGGCGAAATTATGATTGTTGGAGGGTGATCATAACGTGAAATCCGCGAGCAGGGAAAAGTCCTCTGCCACCATACGGTTACACGAAGCGCGCAGGTGTTGGCAGCTGCAGGCCAGGAATTGACCTGTGTCATCGCGTGCATGGATGAACAGTGCCCACAATAATGATGGGAGTCTCTGGTTAGGAAGACCGCATATGAACAAGTTCGCTGCGTTGATGGTACTGCTGCTACTAACACAGGCAGCTCGAGCCGAGGTACTCGTTGGCTATATGTACTATGACATGGAAGCCTGGGACGAGTTCTCAGAGCCCATAGGCGTGGTGGCGCTGAAGCGCGACATCACCCGTATTCTCGCCAACTACAGCAGTATCATTGCAGTCAACGGCCTCAAGGCTTTCGATGATGGGCGCACCGGATTGAGCGGTATTCCCTGGCAGCCGTTTCTTTCCGACTGTGATGGCTTGCCCTGCAGCTATCAACAAATGCGTGAGCGGATGGGGCACGGCAGTCACTGCGCGGACAATATCAAGTTCCTGGACTCGGCCACCGAGTGGCTTTGTTACCTGGATCGCATCCGCCACGATATCGATCTGGTACGCGGTACCAAGCCGTTATTTCTCCACGCCCAACTGGCGGATTGCCTGCCACATGCGCCCTGCAAGAGGGTGATGAACCCATTGCGCAATCTTGATGGAAGCTATCCGCAGGCTTTCGGTGACCCTGAAAAGGTCAACTTCTCCCTGCCCGTGGTTGCCAGGGCCTATGGTCGCCTGAGTCGTTTTCTGGTGCAGCATTATCGCGCAAGCTATTTCACTCCCTGGCGGGAGCTCAACTACCGCCTCGATGAGACCGTGCCGGACAGGCAGTTTATGCCTACCTACCAGGAGATTGTCCGCGCGATGCAGGCAGTGGCCCCGGACGTTGCCGTCTTTCCGAGTTGGCGGCTGGAGGAGGCTTTTGAGTGCGATACCGATACGCAGAAGAACTGCCTGGTTGATGAGGTGACCGCAGCGCACATCGCCGAATTCTGGAAAGTACACCGGCAATACCAGCCGGCGGCGCCGACTTTGATCGGGCTTTCAACCTATCCCCGGTCAAGCATTGAGGCTGTGCGGGACGAGGACGCCAATGAATCCAGCTCCGACATTCGCGACCTGCTGAACTCTGCACGAGCCCACCTGGAAGACGATAAGCTGGCCTTTGCGCTGACGCCGATAGCGATCACTGAATCGGGATGGGGTACCTGGCGGCCTTTCCTGGTAGGCGTAGACGAGTGCAATGTACCCGCAGACCGCTACGTTCTGGAGGGAGAGCAGGCGCTGTTCGCCAAACATTTATTGGAATACCAGGCGCTGCCAGAAGAGCCGCTGGTGCATCCGATTCGCTTCATCATCAACTGGTGGGCGGCGGACGTGGAGTTGCCGCTGACGGCGGATAACCAGGTGGCGCGTACGGTGGACGATTTCGATCGTTGGTCAATTACCATCAACGGTGTGTTCGGTAGTGCCTCCCAGTCCTACCGAACCAAGCGGGCCTTCCTGGTTTTCTCCGAGGCGATGGAGCAGGACATGGACAGGGATGGTGTGCAGAGCATCACCATGGGTAACCATCTGGCACCGCTGCAGATTGATAACTGTCCTATGCACTACAACCCGGACCAGCGGGACAGCGACATGACCGATGGTCAGCCGCACCCCGATGGCTACGGCGATGCCTGCGACAACTGCATGATGATGTGGAACCCGCTGCAGTGGGACTGGGATCAGGATGGCTATGGCAATCGCTGTGATATCGACTTCAACAACGATCTGTCAGTGGACTGGCATGACTGGGCCCTGTTCTCGGACTGCCTGCAGCAGGGTTCCCCGGCTGAGCAGCTCACCTGCCTTAATCAGCAGGGCGCGGTGGTGCACCCTGTTTCCATGGATCTCAACGAGGACGGACGACTGGATGCCCGGGACACTGATGCCTTTGTCTCCCTGTTCATTAAACGCTTGTTCCAGCCCTGGATGCTGGTGTCGGGTTTGCAATGTGCCGGTTGTGGCGGATGTAGTTTTCTTACCGAATGACGCCGCTTCCCGGCCGTTGTGGGAACCTGTAATTGAGCCGATTTTGCCCGTTGAGTGAATCCGGTGGTAGTCTGTCCGGCGATCACCCCATATATCTGGAAGGCTATTATGTCAAAGCTTGAGAACGACCCCCGCGTAGACCCCCGCATCAAAAAACTGATGGCAGCGATTCCGCCCAGGCCACAGGACGATGTGGCCTCGCGTGAAGAGTACCTGGCCAGAGCCAATCGCCCCGAGGCCCTGGAGACGATTGAAAAAACCAGGGCAATGTTTGAAATGGTGGACAACGACCAGGTGGCGACATCGGACGGTCTGGAGATCAGTGAGCGGGAGTTCGTGTCCCAGCCCGACGGCAATACCATCAAGGTGCACTTTATACGCCCTGAATCCAGTGAGGCACTGCCCTGTGTCTACTACATTCACGGTGGCGGTATGCAGTCCATGTCCTGCTTCTATGGCCTCTATCGCGCCTGGGGCAAGCTGATTGCCAACCAGGGTGTGGCGGTGGCCATGGTCGATTTCCGTAATTGTGTGCACCCCTCCAGTGCCCCTGAGGTGGCGCCCTATCCTGCGGGGCTCAATGATTGTGTATCGGGTGTGAAGTGGTTGGCCGAGAACGCCGCCGAGCTCGGCATTGATCCGGCGCACATCGTCATTGCCGGCGAGAGTGGCGGCGGCAACCTCACTTTGGCTACAGGCATGCGCCTGCTACGTGAGGGTGAAACAGGCCTGGTTAAAGGACTTTATGCGCTATGCCCGTACATTGCCGGTGCCTGGCCTCAGGACAAATATCCGTCCTCTGTTGAGAACAACGGATTGCTGCTGGACCTGCACAACAATACGGGTGCCATGGCCTATGGCATAGAGGAGTTTGAGCAGGGTAACCCGCTGGCGTGGCCTGCGTTTGCCACTGAAGATGATGTGCGTGGGCTGCCGCCTACAGTGATCAGTGTTAACGAGTGTGACCCACTGCGCGATGAGGGGGTTGAGTTTTACCGACTGCTGATGCGCGCTGGTGTCGCTGCCAGGTGTGTACAGCTAATGGGCACAATTCATGGCAGTGACGTTTTTATTATCGCCTGCCCCGATATCAGCAAAGAGTCCGCAGCCGGTATAGCGCGCTTTTGCCGCCAGGCCTGATATTAACTCTCAGCGGTGCTCGCTGCTGCCACCCAGTCCAGAAAGGTCTGGTTGGCACGGGAAATACTGCGCCCCCGCCGTTTGGCCAGGGCCATGCGCACGGGAACCCTGGGTGACAGGGGAATCCCTCGCAGGCCGGGCTCCTGCTCGGCCATGGTGCGCAAGCCTACAGTCGCCCCGAGGCCCTGCTTTACCATGCGCACCAGCAGCGGAAGGAAGTTGCTCTGCATTCGCAGGTCCGGCTGTATCTCTTCTGCGCGACACAGTGCATCCAGTTGCTCGCGGATAAAGTAGCCGCTTTCATACACCACCATCGGTACCTGGTGTAGATCTGCCACTGCCAGATAGCGGCGCTTTGACCACCGATGCCCGCGTGCAACGCATACCACCATCTGCTCGCTGACCAACGGGAGTAATTCCAGGTCTTGTGAGGAAGCGTCTGCGGTGGTGACCCCCACCTCGATCTCGTCCCGCAGTAACATGGCCTCAATTTCCCGGGTGCCAGCCTGCGTCACCGACGCGGTGAGACCGGGGTAGTCGCTGAGAAAACCGCTGAGCAGGTCTGGCAGGAAGTATGTTGCCAACATGGAAGGGCAGGCGATACGCAGCTCGCCCTGCAGCAGTTGATTCATCGAGCCCGCGGAGTGCTGCAAGTCAGCCACCTGTTGCAGTATAGCTTCCGCCCGCTGCAACAGGCTGTTGCCCTCGGCGGTGAGCTGGATGCGCCTACCGCTGCGATCAAACAGGGTCAGACCCAGTTCGTCCTCCAGTTTACGAATGGCAATGCTGACCGCAGGCTGGGCCATTGGCAGTTGCTCTGCGGCGGCGCTGAAGCTGCCGCAACGCGCCACTGACGAGAAAATTTCCAGTTTACGCAGGTCCATAATTACTCCGTGGGTAGCACTGGTTATTGCGTCGCACCGGGCACACTTTCAGCGTGTGTTCGCATGGCGCGAAAGTGACCTGGCGCCGTCCTTCCCGCACGGGCAGCAATCCAGAAAAACGCACGGGATTACGCTCCTGGTTGCCGGGTTCCAGCCAGCGCGAGAATGGCAGGGGGCAAATAGGCGGTCATTCCCGGTCTATATTCTTTAAATATGGAAAACATATATTCCATATATTTTATAAATATAGCGTAGTTTGCTATTTTCTCTCAACAATCAGTTTTCAGTGGAAGCATTTCATGGCAGGCAAAAAGTGGCAGAAACTCGACTGGCAGGATCCCTTCCTGCTAGATCGTCAGCTCAGCGACGAGCAACGTATGGTGCAGCAGAGTGCGCGACAATACGCGCAGGAAAAACTGCTGCCGCGAGTGCGTGACGCCTATCGCAAGGAAGAGACCGACCCCTCCATATTTCGAGAAATGGGCGAGCTGGGCCTGCTCGGTTCTACAATTAGCGGCTATGGTTGCCCGGGGGTGGATTACATCTCCTATGGTCTGGTGGCCCGTGAAGTGGAACGGGTAGATTCTGGTTACCGTTCCATGATGAGCGTGCAGTCCTCCCTGGTGATGTATCCGATCTGGGCCTACGGCAACGAAGCCCAGCGCGAAAAATACCTGCCTAAACTGGCCACCGGCGAGTGGATTGGCTGCTTCGGGCTGACCGAACCGGACCACGGTTCTGATCCTGGCAGCATGGTGACCCGGGCGCGCAGCGTGGATGGCGGTTACAGCCTTTCCGGTGCCAAGATGTGGATTTCCAACAGCCCCATCGCCGACGTGTTCGTGGTGTGGGCCAAGACCGACGACGGCAAGATTCGCGGCTTCGTGCTGGAGAAAGGAATGCAGGGGCTGAGTGCACCGAAGATTGAAGGCAAGCTGGCGCTGCGGGCTTCCATCACCGGTGAGATAGCGATGGACGAGGTGTTTGTCCCCGAAGAGAACCTGTTGCCCAATGTGCAGGGCCTGAAGGGCCCATTCGGCTGCCTCAACAATGCCCGCTACGGTATTGCCTGGGGTGCCATGGGGGCGGCTGAAACCTGTTGGCACACAGCGCGTGAATACACCACGGAGCGCAAGCAGTTCGGTGTGCCGCTGGCGTCCAAGCAATTGGTGCAACTGAAACTGGCAGATATGCAGACCGAAATTGCTCTCGCTTTGCAGGGTTGCCTGCGTGCCGGGCAGTTGATGGATGCAGGTGAGATAGCGCCGGAGCTGATTTCGCTGATCAAGCGCAACTCCTGCGGCAAGGCACTGGATATCGCACGCATGGCGCGAGACATGCTCGGCGGTAATGGCATATCCGACGAGTACCCGGTGATGCGCCACATGGTCAATCTTGAGGTGGTTAACACCTATGAGGGAACCCACGACGTGCATGCGCTGATTCTGGGGCGTACACAGACGGATATCCCGGCATTCTGATGGGTGCCCTGTCCAACATCCGCGTGCTGGATCTGTCCCGCATTCTCGCCGGACCCTGGGCCAGCCAGATGCTGGGCGACCTGGGCGCAGACGTGATCAAGATCGAAAATCCCGAGGGCGGGGACGATACCCGCCACTGGGGGCCTCCCTATATGGCCAGCGAAGGCGGGGGCACCACGGAGGAGTCCGCCTATTTCATGTGCACCAATCGCAACAAGCGTTCGCTCTGCGTGGACATGAAAACCGCTGAGGGTCAGGCAAGGTTGCGCGGGATGGCACAGGACTGTGATGTGCTTATCGAGAATTTCAAGGTGGGCGGTGCTGCCCGCTACGGGCTGGACTACGCCAGCTTGTCCGCGCTGAATCCGCGACTGGTGTATTGCTCTATAACCGGCTTCGGGCAAACCGGGCCGCTTGCCACGCGACCTGGCTATGACTTCCTGGTGCAGGCCATGGGCGGCCTGATGAGCGTAACCGGTGTGGAGGATGGTGAACCCGGCGCGGGCCCGCAGAAAGTGGGTGTTGCCCTCACCGACATCATGACGGGTCTGTATGCGGTGATCGGTATTCAGGCGGCGCTTGCTGAGCGCGAGCGCTCGGGCCTTGGCCAGCACGTGGACCTCGCCTTGCTTGATGTGACTGCCGCAACGTTGGCGAACCAGGCCACCAACTACCTGGTCGGCGGACTCAATCCCACACGCCTGGGTAATGCGCATCCCAATATTGTTCCTTACCAGAGCTTTGTCGCCAGGGACGGCCATCTGATCGTAGCGGTTGGCAATGACGGGCAGTTTCGGCGTTATTGCGAGGTTATCGGTGCGCCGGAGTTAGCGGAGGATGAGCGCTTCCTGAGTAATCGTGACCGGGTAAAGCATCGTGAACAACTGGTGCCGCTGCTACAGGCAAGAATGCTGGAACGCGACAAGGCCGAGTGGATAGCACTGTTGGAGGCAGCGGGAGTGCCCGCCGGTCCAATCAACACCGTGGCTGACGTGTTTGCTGAACCACAGATTCAGGCGCGGGGTATGCAGGTAACCGTGCCCCATGCACTCAACCCGGCACTGCAGCTGGTCGGCAACCCGATCAAGCTTTCACGTACGCCGGTGCAGTACCGTCGTGCGCCGCCGCTGCTGGGACAGCACGGCGACGATTTCGATAGCTAGCGAACAGCGGTTTGCCCGACAAGGTTCAGTCTGCGGGTGTTACCGCCCCCGCCGCTGCCAGGACTTTGCTCTCAAGGTAGGGAAAGAAGGGGTTAAAGCGCTGCCTTGCCAGTAGCGGCAGGGGAATGGCGAGTCCGCCCTGTTCACCCCGGAACCAGAGGTCACCCAGGCGGGTGGGTGCGTTGGCACCGGTTACGCCGTAGATCGGATCATCGGCTCTGAAGGGCAGGGCTACATGAGACAGCGAGTAGACGCCGCGCGGCCAATGCATGTCAGTTGCCGTTTCCTGCCAGTCGTCTGCTCCCCGCTTGCGGGTCCTGATGGTGATTTGCTCCGAGTAGTCGTTGGCGTTGCCGACGATAGTGAGATCAAATCCCAGTCGCTGGCGTCGGGAAAGCGCTTCCATCATCGGCCGGCCGCTGTCGACCAGCAGTGGCAGCAGGTTGGAGTTGCGATTGATATCGAAGTACACCATCTCCGCCGTTGTGTCGCCCAGGTGATCCAGTAGTCCGGTGACGGCCGAATCCGCCGGGACAGTCGAGTCCAGTACCGATTGAAAAGCGAGCACGCGCGGAAAGCGCTGCAGCTGCTCCGGGGTCAGTCGCAGCAGTTTTTTCTGCAGGCGCGATGTCAGCTGATATATCTGTTCACCCGCCTTTACCGGGAAGGAGTTGTACTTGAACGGGTCGAACTCCGCGACGACATCGGTCCAGCCCAGTTTTTCCATACCCGGCAATTCAGAGACCCAGCGCTGAATCCTGGCGTAAGCCGCCAGCTTGGAAACGCGAATGGCCGGTGACAATAGCACCAGCAGTTGAGGTACAGGCAGGTCGTCTCCCGAGGCCAGAGCATCAACGGTGTAGTCCACTATCAGTGCGGCGCCGTTGGAGTAACCCACCAGAATCAGTGGTTGCTGTTTTTGCAGGTCATTTGATACAGCGCGAACGCCCAGGTGCGTGGCCCCCCTGAACTGCCGCCAGCTGGTGTTCTGTAATGCGGCGGGCAATGTGCCGTGTCCGGGCATGCGCAGGTTCAGGGTGGTGTAACCCTGCTGAAGCAGCGAGCTGGCCAGCGATCGCATGCTGTGCGTGGAGTCGGAAAGTCCGTGTACCAGCAGTGCTGCGCCGCGCTTCGTGGGCGGCGTTTGCAGGCTGGTGCGGTTGCTATCAGGCCAACCCCGGCGGTAGATAGCGTAGGCGGTGGAGCCGTAGCGATGCCAACCGGGTACATCGGCGTCGATACTGGCAATAGTCTCATCGAGGTTGTTGAAGATTCGCTGTTCGTGCGCCAGGTAATCTTTCAGGCCCAGCTCGTCGAGCTGCTTGAGTTCGGGGACGATAGACTGGGCAAGGTCACGCTGATGCCAGAACTGCAGGTCGGGTAGTGACTGCGCGCGCAGGTAGTAAAGATAAATGCCGGCAAAAACAACACCGGTAACGCCCCAGCAGAAGCGGGTGAACCACCTCCACAAAAATCTTCGGCTCAGCATGGGGTAGAGTCTACCGGTTTGTTACGCCCGGACCTAGTATTGGAGAGGGCTGGCGTTGTGCCCGAACCTTACAACTCAAGCGCTGTCTCCGCAGTAACGTAGTCGTAACCCAGCCCGTCTGCGACAGCCTTGTAGGTGATCTCGCCCCTATGCACATTGAGGCCGTTGCGCAGGTGTGGGTCGTCGAGCAGCGCCTGTCGGTAGCCTTTGTCAGCCAGGGCCAGGGTGAACGGAAGGGTGGCGTTGTTGAGAGCGAAGGTGGAGGTGCGGGCCACGCCACCGGGCATGTTTGCCACGCAATAGTGCACTACGCCTTCTTCCACGTAGGTCGGGTCCTGGTGGGTAGTGGCGCGACTGGTCTCGAAACAGCCGCCCTGGTCTATGGCCACATCGACTACCACAGAGCCCGGGCGCATGGCACGCAGCATCTCCCGGGTCACCAGTTTGGGCGCGGTGGCACCGGGCACCAGTACCGCCCCTATTACCAGGTCGGCACCGGTTACGTGCTTCCACAGAGTCTCGCGGGTTGAATAGATCGTGTTGAGCATGCAGCCAAACTGGTAATCCAGTTCCTTGAGACGGTCCAGAGAACGATCCAGTACTGTCACATGTGCTTCCATGCCCATCGCCATGCGGGCCGCATTCGTGCCCACGACCCCGCCGCCGATCACTACCACGCGAGCGGCGTCAACTCCGGGCACACCGCCCAGTAACATCCCGGAACCGCCCTTGTGTTTTTCCAGGGCGTGGGCGCCTGCCTGTATGGACATGCGTCCCGCAACTTCACTCATCGGTGATAGCAGCGGCAGGTGATCGTGGGCATCGGTAACGGTTTCGTAGGCAATGGCGATACAGCCGGACTCTTTCAACAGTCGGGTCTGCTCCGGATCGGGCGCCAGGTGCAGGTAAGTAAACAGGACTTGCCCTTCGCGCAGCATCCGGCATTCAACCGGCTGAAGCTCCTTGACCTTCACGATCATGTCCGCCCGCGCGAATACTTCTTCAGCGCTGGCGACGATCTCGCCACCGGCTGCGCGGTACATATCGTCAGTGAGGCCGACGCCTTCGCCAGCGGCGGTTTCCACGATCACCTGGTGGCCGTGATGCACCAGCTCTTCTACGGAACCCGTAGTCAGGCCGACACGAAATTCCATGTTTTTTATTTCTTTGGGTACGCCTACCAGCATGTCTTTCTCCGCTGCATTGTGATTAGTGATACTCGCAGCATACTAGCGCAGTGCGACAGGAAGGGGACTACTCGAAAGGGGTAGGGCAGGTTGCTGTGTAAAGCAGCGTGCCTTTATAAATCAACGACGCAATGTTCCTCGGTAAAGAAGATTGTCGAATTCTCCAAGTCGATGAACCTGGCCTCATCCTCTGCCAGTATCGCGCTCGACGTCTGGCCGAGTGCATCCTGGATGGTATGACTTTGCGCGTAGCGTTTGATGTTCAGGCTGGCGCTGAGTGACGCTACCAGGGGACCGTGTTCGTTCAACCAATAGCGGTAAAAGTTCTCGTCAGATTGGTCGCTTTTTTTTTGCGCACGCAAAAAACCATCTTTATCATTATTCGTTACCCTCCATCGTGTCGCCCGATGCTTGCAGTGGGCAACCTGTGGGTACCTGCATCGCGTATTAAACGGTCAGTCGCTTTGCTACGCTTCAAATACTTCTGTAATTGCTTGTATGTTCCGTCCTGGTGCCACCAAAAGATTCGAATAGAGCGAGGTGTGCCTGCTTTGAAAACGTATCTGTTCGCTCATCATACTGGGATATCCAGTCTATAAGCATTTCAAGATTCGCGTCCTGTGCTGCCGGGGAGTCATACTTGTGAGGTTCCCAGGGACGATTCTTCGCGTTTTGAATGCACAGCGATACGGGTAGGTTCATATATATCATTTCATTGGCGAAGGGCAGTGCGGCTTGCAGCAGATCGGTGTAGCAACCTTCGATTACCCAGCCATTCCGGGTCTGGATAAAGTTGTGGATCTCTCTGGCTGATTCAGCCAGCGGCATTCTCTCGGGGGGTACTCCGGGTTTCCAGGCGAGTGAGTCCAGGTCCAGGTGTGCCAGTCCCTGCGAGTCGCACAACTCCCTGGCGATGGTCGACTTTCCTGAGCCAGAGTTGCCAAAGACCAGAATCTTTCTCATTACTTATCCTTCTGGTGGCATTGTGCCGGTAACGATAGCGAGAGGCGACGCCGACTAACGCACGATTTCAACCGCTGCTACTGGCGCCATACGACCGCTGGTGTTGAGCTGGCGCATCTCGGGAATCATCGCTGCCAGTGCCGCCTCGCGGTTTCCAGGCGCGGGGTGGGTGCTAAGAAACTCTGGCGGTGCCGAGCCGCCTGCCGTCGCCATTTTTTGCCACAGGGTTACAGCGGCATCGGGTTCGTAACCGGCCAGGGTGGCAAGGCGCATGCCGATTGCGTCTGCCTCTGACTCGGCAGTTCGGCTGTTGGGCAGTTCCAGCGCAAACTTGGCGGCGGCGGCAGCGCCAAGCAGTGCCGCACCATGATTGTCCGCTGCTACGCCCACTGCAACCACGCCGATAGAAGTAGCCATCGCCCGGGACATCCGCTCAGCCGTATGGTTAGCCAGGGCGTGGGAAATTTCGTGCCCCATAATCTGGGCGAACTCATCGTCGGTCAGCTTCAACTTGTTGAACAGGCCGGTATAAACCGCCATGCGGCCTCCGGCCATGCACCAGGCGTTCACTGTTTCCGGGTCATCAATAATCGCCACGCTCCACTCCCAGCTGGCCGACTGGGGGTAGTTCTGCTTGGCAATCGTCACCAGCCTGCCGGTGATGGTGGCAACCCGGTCAACCATCTTTGGGTTGTCCACCAGCTTGTTCTCCTTGTCCAGTTCGCCGACGGTGCTGAGGTAGGCCTTCTTTGACTCGACGATGGCTGACTCGGGGGAGATCAGCATCAGTTGCGAGCGGCCGGTGGGGCTGGTGGCGCAGGCCGTGGCCAGTGTCAGCGTGAGAGTCAGGAGTAGCAGTTGCTTCATAAGTCTTCCAGGTAACGGGTAGCAGCAGGCGATATGTTCGCCTACCGGGTGAAAACGTACAAGTTTATGACTGGATTGGCGGCGGGAAGTTTCAGGGTGTGGTGACGACGTTTGTGTCGGCCCTGGTGGCGATTTCGCGATTGCTAGTGGGCGCGGTGCCCGGGGATTAGGTGGTGCCGGGGGTGAGGTGATCCCTTGGTATGATGGGGGGCGCAGGATGCCCTTTGCCCCCGGAATGCATTAAATCGGCAGACCCTCATCGATGCTGTGGTTTGCCTCGGCCGGACTGATCATGCCCAGGGTCGCATGCGTGCCGTTCACTTCCGCGCGAATCACTGCAGCGTCTTCCGGTGTGGCGAAGAATTGTGAATACCACTTGCGACCGGTGCGGAACGGGCCGTCGGTCTTCATTTGCATGATCTTCAAGGCGGGGCGCTTGTGGGCCCACACGTTGAAGTCCGCACTGAAGGCCTCCAGTGCGCCAGCCTGAATCTCTTTCGCAGCGGCCTTGTCTGCATCGGTAGCGGTCTCAGCACTGCCTTTGTAAATGCAACCGTGCCAGCACTGTGTGGAGCCATCGTCCACTGGTGTGTTGGCGATCAGCTCATAGACAGTGGTGTCTGCCCATACCTGCTTGGACAGCAGAATGCCTGGCCCTGTGTACCACGTGGTGGTGTACAGGTATGTGTCGTACAGCTGCATTGGTCCGCCCTGGCGCTGCACATAGACCTGATCATTGATCTCGTTCTCAAAGTACTCGCTGGGTGCACCGTGGGTGGGGCCCAGATGACGACAATCAGCCATGTTGTCGAGTATCTCCTGGGAATGAATGCCCAGTACGCCCAGGTGATCCAGCTCCCAGTTGACCCACTGTGGGTCGTCCCACTCCTTGAGGAAGGGGGCGTCGTAGTCGGGCTCGCGGCCGTCCTCGTCAAACCAGGCCATGATGCAGCCCATGTTGTCCACCACCGGGTAAGAGCGAATGGAGGCTGACTTGGGGCAGGGGCCATCGTGATAGGGAATGTCGTCTACATCACCGTTTTCGTTGTAGCGCCAGCCGTGGTAGGGGCAGCGAATTGAATCGCCTTCTATCTGCTCGCCATTCTTGACGATCATCGCGGTGGTGCTGGCCGTGAGGTGTGTGCCCATGTGGGCGCAGTAGGCGTCCAGCATCACCGGCTTACCGCTCTCACCGCGATACAGGGCCAGATCGCGACCCCAGAAGCGCACTGCCATCGGGCCTGCGTCCAGTTCCTTGCTCTCCGCGACGATAAACCAACCCCGGGGGAATGTGTTCGGTCCCAGACCGTATTCTGCTGCCGTTGCCATAATGTCACCTTGTGCTTTTGCGTAGTAGCCGGAAAGTATAGTCCTGCAGCGCCGCTCGGGTACACTCCAGTGCGTTCTCAGTGCGGGCTGGCTCAATAATTCATCCCTAATGGTACTGCTGATCACCCCGCGAGTGGAAATCATCAGCAGTTCAGCGCTGGGTATACAGGCAAGCATCACCCTACGCCAGCTCTAAGGTGTCCGAGGGAGACGCAGTACGGCCACAATGATTGAGCCGGAATAGCTATGATGTAGAATCAGGTTGGTTGGTGGTTCTCCAACGACAGGGAAGGGAAGCTCATGCTGGACATTTTCGCACTTATCGTACTGGGCGTGATCTGCGCTGCGGCCATTTGGTTGATCGTGATGATTGGCAATATACCGGGCAATATTGCCCGGGCAGCAGAACACCCGCAGGCCGACGCAATCAGCGTTCTGGCGTGGATAGGTTTGCTCACAGCGGGCATCGGCTGGTTTGTGGCGCTGGTGTGGTCGAAAACGAAACCCATCACTGCCTCGGCGGCCCTGGAGCAGCGTGTTGCCGAACTGGAGAAGCAGCTTCAGTCACAGGAGGTTGACGCATGATCGCGTTTATCTCCATCTGTTACGCCGGCCTCTATGTACTGATTTTTAACAAGCTCGGCCTGCTCAGGAAAACCGTTGGTAATATCGCTGCCTTCGCCGGTGTGGGGGTGGCGATAATCGCCGCCGTGGTAATCGTTTGGTACACCTTCTCACCCATGAGCGGGGATGCGCGCATGTTCCGCTACATTATCCCTATCGTGCCCAATGTGCGCGGTGAAGTGGTTGAGGTACCGGTAACACCGAATCAAGTGGTTCCGCGTGGTGAGACCCTGTTCAAGATCGACCCGGAGCCTTTCGAGATTACGGTGCGTCAGCTTGAAGCCCAGATTGCGCTCCATCAAGCGGACCTGCGCCTTGCTGAAGTCAACGTGGAACGCGCGCAGAGCCTGTTAAAGGTGCAGGCAGCAGCGCAGGTTGACCTGGATATCTGGACGGCCAACAAGGACAAGGCATTGGCCGCCATCGATTCAGCGACTGCGCAACTGGACAATGCGAAGTGGCAGCTGGGCGAAACTATAGTTACCGCGCCGTATGAAGGCTATGTGATTAACCTGCAGTTACGCCCGGGCGCTGTGGTGTCCAGCGTGCCTGCCGCCTCTCCCATGGCCTTTGTGTCCAGGGAGAGCAACCCGGTACTGGCAAGTTTCAGCCAGAGCTCGGTGCGTCATATCGCGCTGGGTGATGAAGCCGACGTGGTGTTCACCAATGTGCCGGGCAGAACCTTCAGTGGCAAGGTCGTGCGCATTGTCGGCATTGGTAGTCAGGCCCAGATGAGTGCAACTAGCCAACTCCCCACGTTTACTGGCGCCCCCGCTAATGACCGCTGGGCTGTTGCGGTAGAGTTGGACGATGAGGACTTCGCGGCGCAGCTGCCCCAGGGTGCGGGAGGCACTATGGCCATCTACACAGAGCGGGGTAAGCCGGTGCATGTCATCAGTAAGGTGGCGATACGCATGAATGCCTGGCTGGGTTACCTGACTTCACCGTAGGCATGGCCTCCGGTCTGTTTACCCCAGCCGCAGGTAGCGCGCTCATGGTGAGCCTTGAGCGCCTCTAGAAGTAGAGATTAACGCCTAGCAACGGGCCTTGCTGGTTGCCATCAAAGCCGTACTGGTCCCGGCGTGAAGCGCCGTTGTCGAAATCCATTTCGTAGTAGCGGTAGCCGAAGAACGCCGAACCCCAGTCGCTGAAGCGATAGTCCAGGGTGGCGATGCCCTGCAAGGCGGTGTTATCGCTGCCCTCGTAGCCGTAGTCGGCTCTTGCGCGAAACGTCCAGCGCTCGCCGAGATCCGCGATTACCCTGCCACCGGCGAAGGGGTGCAGCCAGCGGTCGCCGACGCTCGCACTTTCGGGAAGCAGTTGGCCGCCTTCACGATCGGACTTGAGCTTGATGTCCAGGTCCTGTTTGTAATAACGCAGGCCACCAAGAATCTCCCAGCGCAGGGTTGCGGATTCGGCGACGGCCCAGGTGAGACCGGCTTCCGCCATAATATCCTTGAACTCAACATCCGCCTTTAGCGTAACAGGACCGGCAGTCGCAGTGCTTCCGGGGTCCAGTTTGGCGTAGTTGTATTCGGCGAACAGCGTCAGGCGATCTTTGCGCGCCTCGAAGTGAATGGCGAAGGCCGCGTCAAGGTTTTCCAGAATGTCGTCTTTAAAATCCAGTGCCAGAGGCAGTTCCCTGCCGCCGGCAGAGCTGTTTCCTTCGATGCCTTTGGCCCAGAGATAAAACGGTGCGACGGAAAATTCCCATTCACCATCCTCTGCTTTCGCTGTATTGGCGCCCAGCATCATGGACGCTGCTGCGCCTGCGGCGATTATCCATACATTACTTGTTTTCATGTTGATTCCTTACAGGCTTTGCGGGCGCTTGTCGTCGCAAACGGTAGTGTTACAGGTTTATCCATCAACTTTATCATCGCTCTGGTCGGGCGGACAGACGAAATGTTCCTCGGCCGGCGCCGCCGATTCCGCCGCCTGTGCACGGATGTCATTGCGGGCCGCCGATAGCAGGTCGGTAAAGATGCGAAAGCTCTCGTTTGCCGCCAGTTTCTCTTTCATCAGCGAGCCAAACGCCTCCTGCTCCAGAGCCCTGAGTTCGGCCAGGCGCTCGTGAGCCGAGCGGTTTGTTTGTTCGTCCCGAATCTTCAGGATGCGCTCGTAAAATACATCTATCCTGTCTTTCTTGCGATGATCCCGCCAGCGTGTGAAGGCCAGGAACGCCGAGATAAACAGGAAGGTGATATACACCACCAGGTTTATGGTCTCTGCATAGCGCTCAATGAAACTGGGGTCATCGCGCTGCAGGTAAGCGCGTGCCCCGCGGTGTAAGGGAAAGCTCAGAGCCAGTGGGTCAAATGATTCATTGATGCCTGAGAACAGGTGAGGCGCCATCGCGGTAAAGCGCGGCTTCTGCTCAATAAATGTCCTGGTGAGTTCGTAAATGGTTGCCTCGGACACTTCTTTGCGCGTGACCAGAAGAGTGTCGACCGCCACGGTCAGTAACGCCTCCTTGTTGCCGGGCAGGTCATAGGTCAGTGCCGGAATTACCTTCGGTTTCATGTTTGGTGCCGTGTAACTAATGCTTTCCTCGTAGAATTTGCGCTGGGGATTAAGGTCGTTGTCCAGCGACACCAGGCTGAACCCCGGGTGCATCCAGGTCGTGTTATCGGGATTGATTGCGCCGAAGTAAATAATGAAGTCGGTCACGCCTTCCTCAAACACGGGTGAGGTCTTGTACTGGTCTGTGCTCAGGTCCTGTCTGCGAGTGACCAGGTCAACAAAAGCGCTGCCGGCGGCCGAGCGATTGGCGATGTAAAAGTCGGCGCCCAGCAGAGGCCGTTGGGGGTCGCTGGGCTGGTAGGCGTCGTCCAGCGCGATATGCAGCACTCGCTCATAGACAGGTAATACGGCGCGAACGCCTGAAACAAAAGCCGAGCTGTTTTCAATGAGCGCCAGGTCGGCATTGTTGTTGCTCAGCGCTTGCAGGGGGGTGACATCCAGGGGCACCTCGGCTTGGCTGAGTGTGATGCCGGATTGTTCCTCGATAATCGCCTGCAGTGCTTTAGGGGCGAACTGCTGATGGTCGTCGATCAGCATGCGCAGATTGGGTGCCGTGTATTCGCAGCCGCCGGCGAAGATGAGCCCTGCCAGCAGGCTGAAACTGAAGAAAGAGCGATGTGTCATGGCGCCAGTGTAGGGGAAATGGGCGAGTAGAGGAATTTGTCGCTACAGTGGCGCGCTGCAGGTGATGGACAGTAGCGTGAGTATCGCAATGGAAGGATCGAGAGCGCGCATGCTGATGACCCGCCCTGATCAGCTGTTTGCCAGCATCCACTTCCGCAAACGATTGGAATCACCGAACGGGGTGAGCTTGCCAAAGGAATTGAGCAGAACAATGGAAACCTCTTCTCCCTCGATGTTGGCGTTCATCAGCAGGCAGCGTCCGGCCTCATTGATGTAGCCGGTCTTGGACAGTTCGATATCCCAGCTGGCGTTTTTCAGCAGGCGGTTAGTGTTCCC
>NZ_PKUS01000047.1 GCF_002866825.1 Pseudohalioglobus lutimaris
TGGAGGCTTGCGTGATAAGCGCGTAGCCTTCTGCGGCCTTTGCCATTTTCGCCAGATCTGCAGCGGTGGAGACATTCTCTGCCTTGAGTCCCGCGGGATCGGCAAAGCGGGTGTTGCGCATGCCCAGCGCCCGGGCTTTGCGGTTCATATGCGCAACGAAGTTTTCCATGCCGCCGGGGTAGGTTCGCCCCAGTGCAGTGGCAGCCCGGTTTTCTGACGACATCAGTGAGAGTAGCAGCATCTCACGTCGTTGCAGTGAGGCGCCGTAATCCAGTCGTGAACCGGTGAGGCGAATCAGGTCGCGGTCGGCCTTGGTGATCGTGATTTTCTCATCCAGAGGCAGGCCGGCGTCGAGGATCACCATGGCCGTCATAACTTTGGTGATAGAGGCAATAGGGCGCACCGCATCCACGTCTTTGCCGTAGATGATATTGCCGTCCTCATCCAGAACCAGCGCGGAGGCCGACTTGACCTCAGGGTCGCCGGGAAGGTCGGTGAACTTTGATACGTCTGCCTGCGCTGTCAGCGATATTACGCTCACGGCGGCGAGAACGAAGTGAATCGTTTGTTTGATGCCCATGGTCTGTCACGTCCCGCTTTTTCAGTCATGCCCGCTTCAGCGGGCGCAGCGCCGGGTTTATGTTCCCGGTGTCCGGCTCCCCGCCTGAGCGGGGATGACTGGTGCGTTTATTTGTTGCTTATATTGCCCTAGATAGCGATAAAGCTCCAGCGCTTAACCGGGTTCGCTCTCTGCGCCTGCCTCAACACGCAGCAGGCCGCGAAATGCGCGGCTGGCGGTCGCATCACCTGCGAGTACGCGAGACACGTCAGAAGCGATGGGCATTGCCACGCCGTATTTTTTTGCCAGGGCCATCACTGCCGGTGCGCTCTTGGCGCCCTCTGCCACCATGGTCATCTCCTCGATGATCTCGTCCATATCCCTGCCCTTGCCCAGTTCGATCCCCACGTGGCGGTTGCGGCTTTGCGGGCTGGTGCAGGTGGCGATCATGTCGCCCATGCCGGCGAGTCCGGAAAATGTCTCTGGCTTGCCGCCCATGGCGACGCCCAGCCGCGTTATCTCGGCGAGCCCGCGGGTGATCAGCGCGGCGCGAGTATTGTCGCCTGCGCCCTGGCCGTCCCCCATGCCTACTGCAATGGCGATGATGTTCTTCAGCACACCACCCAACTCGCAGCCGATAATGTCAGTGTTGGTGTAAACGCGGAACAGGCCACTTTTGAAGACGTTTTGCAGTTCCCGAACGATGATTTCATCTTCCATGGCAATGACGCCGGCCGCCGCCTGGCCGGCCATGATTTCCCTCGCCAGGTTGGGACCGGTAAGCACGCCCACGGGGTGGCCCGGCAGCACCTCCTGGATGATTTCGGTCATGCGCATCCCGGTATTCAGCTCCAGGCCCTTGGTCAGGCTGATGACCGGTACCCAGGCGCGGATGTGCTGCTTTACATCGCCAAGCACTGCGCGAAAGTTCTGTGAGGGAATACCCATCACCACCACGTCGGCACCGCTCACTGCCTCGGCGATGGCATTGGTCGCCACCAGCCGGTCAGGCAGCTTTGCACCCGGCAGGTACTTGCTGTTGCGGTGCGAGCTGTTGATCTCGGCGACCGTATCTGCATCGCGCGCCCACAGCGTTACCTCCGTATTGCGCGCAACCAGAGATGCCACGGTTGTTCCCCATGAGCCACCGCCGAGTACTGCTACTTTAAGTTGTTGCATAATGTTGTCCTGTCAAACCGAGCCGTGGTTGGCCACGCCGATGGCGCGAATAACGTCGATACGACGCAATAGCTCACGCAGTTCCCGGGCAACTTCAACCCGATCTTCCTTCAGGCTGTCTGCACCGCCTTCGGTGAGGCCGCGGCTTTGCAGCATCTGGAAACCATTCTTGAATAATTGCTTACCAATGGACGACTCGCTGGAGATGCGCCGTTGCAGATAGGCCTGGCGGCCGTAGGTGAGCGCTTCGGTCACACAGTCTTTCTCTTCCCAGGTATCGTGCGCCTCCTTGCGCGCCAGCAGCGAGGCCACTACCGAGTAGGCCTCGGTGTAGGTGAGCAGGGTGACGTGGGCGACCAGCGGGGTCATGCCTTGCAGTAACTTGCCAAAGCCGGCGGCACCCTGGGCCAGGGATTGTTCCCAGTCGTCGCCGTAGCAGGCCATCTCCTCGCGAATCTGGCGATGGAACTCGTCGGTGGGCGCATAGAAAAATTCGAACTTGAACATGTCGCGCAGGTGATCAACCTGCTCCCAGAATACGTCAAGGGCTTTCTCTGCGTCGCTCTCGCTGGCCTTGACCAGTGCCAGTTCGATGATGGCCTTGTTAACGAAGAAATGAATGACCGTGTTGCGGTAGTAGCTGGCTACGGGGTGCTGTTCCAGGCTGATTCCGTAAACAATCTCCGGGCCCTCGTCGTAACGCGTGACGATGTTCTCGTCGATCATGATGCCCAGCAGTCCGGCCATCTGGTCGGCGAAGCTGCGATCAAAGTCGTGGGAGATACGCACGTTGCGGCTCTCTGCCCAGCCCAGTAACGCATTCAGGTCACCTATCACCTCTTCTTCAGTGAGCGCCTTGGGGGCGGCGCCCAACAGGCTCATGGTCACTAGTGAGGGGAAGGTGATGGGCGTGACATGGTTCGCCTCAACGGCCACCTCAAAGGCAATCTTTGACAGTGCCAGGCGGTCACCGGGTTCGGGCGCCCTGGGCAGCACCACGGGTTCGCCTATGTCCATATAGACCTTGCCCATAGGCCTGGCCAGGCTGCGCACGTAGCCGATAAACCACTTCAGCGACTCAGCGCCCTTGCCGCGCCCGGTCTGTTCTGTCGCGTATTCCTCTACGTCGCGGATGATGTCATAACTGATGGAGATGGGAATGATGTGAATATCTTGCGCTTCGGTTGCTTCGCAGGCCTCCAGAACATACTTCAACAAACCATATCGGGGTGGCATCAGCTTACCCATGCGTGAGCGTGTCCCCTCGAACGCCCAGTTCATCGGAAAACGTTTTTCCATCAGGTAGCCGATATAGTGGCGCAGGGTGATCTTGTATAGCTCGTTGTCCTGGAAGCTGCGTTTAATGAAAATGGCCCCCGCCCGGTGCAGCAGATAGCCCAGACCGGGAAAATTCATATTGGCACCGCCAAACATGTGGGGCATTGGGAAGTCGTTGTCCCACATAACTTTCGGGACCACCATGCCATCGAGATAGGTCTTGTGGGTCCACAGCAGCATGGAGGGATTGTTGCGCACTATCTCACGCAGTTTCTCAACGGATGCCTGATCGTAGACGATATCCTGTTCGTAGCCCAGTCCCAGGCAGAAAGTGTTGAAGCGGGCGTAGACATCCAGCCAGAAAGAGGTGGGCGTACTGATCATCTCTTTCATGTACTGCGCCGCCTCCTTCATTAACTCCTCTTTGGGTTTGCCCTGTTCGTCGGCCAGTCGCTGTACCGCGGCGTTGTAATCGCTGCTGGCCATCATTGTCGAGGCAACGTGTCGCGGCATTTTGTAGCGGCCGCCCTTGAGTTGGCGCTCGGCCATATCCAGCACCACCGCGGCCTGGCGTGCCACAAAACTGGCAAACGCCTCCTGTGAAGATGCGTTATCGACTGCATGATGCGCTTCAAAGCGATGCTTGAGATTGGACATGGTATCGGGTTTGCCGACCATCAAATGAACGCGTTCCGGAGCGGTGGAGAGAATCCTTTTACCGCGGCGCGGTGAGGGTCTGCGTGGGTCGCCGGTAATCAGGTGGCGCAACCGGCCCAGGGTCATGGCGCCTTCCTCAGAGGGTGTCCACACAATGCGCAGCGGGACGATAAGGGTGTCGTCCGGCAGTGCCAGGGACATCACCAGTTGCCCGCTGTCAAATCCTGTGCGCTCGTCCCTGAGGTCTATGCAGACCTGCGGCGCATCAAACGCCTGGTTGTCGACGTTGGCGTGGTGTTGCACCCAACCGCGCAGTACCTCTTCCTCAAGACTGCTGCGAACGTCGAGTATAAACAGGACCCGTTGTGATTCCCGCGCTGGCCACGGGTTCTTTTTATTGTAAATCTGTTCCAGGTTCAATCGGCCTCCCAGGTATCAGTGATCAGGTGTCGCGCTTTGGTCTGGCCTTTGATTTGGGCCTGGCGCTGGCAGGCGCTTTGCGCTTCGCCGCCGACTTGCGTGCGGTGTTTGCCTTGGTTTTGCTCGCCGTTTTTTTCTTCGCTGCGGCCTTTGCTTTTGCTTTGGCTGGCGTCTTGCTCTTGCTAGCGGCCTTTTTCTTCACCGGCGTTTTTTTCTTCGCAGTGGCCCGCTTCGTGGGCGGTGCTTTGGTTGCCGTGGCAGCTGGCTTTTTGGCGCTGGCTGTTTTCTTCTTCGTCGCTTTCGCTGGCACTTCCAGTTCCGGTTGCCCCAGGCTGCGTGCGAACATGTTGCGTACTTCAATGACGTGCTGATCCACGGTCTCCGGCGTCCAGTCGCTGGTGTCTACCGGAGGTAGCACTTCGACTTCGACGGTGGCCGGGCGGAACACGAAGTCACCTTTGGGTGCAACGTCGCCGGCGTTGCGGATTACGATAGGTATCACCGGTACGCCGGCCTGCATGGCGATGTGGAATGCGCCTTTCTTGAAGGGAGCAAGCGTGGGTGAAACTGTGCGTGTGCCCTCCGGTGCAAGCACCACGGATTTGCCCTCGTTGCGCATGGCGTCCACCAACGGGGTGATGGAGTCGATCGCGCTCTTGGCGTTACTGCGGTCGATGAAAACCACGCCGCCGAATTCCAGTACTTTGCCGAGAATCGGCGTTTCCGTCTTGATCTCCTGTTTGCCGATGCCGGCGATATCCCGGCGCAACAGGCGCGCCATGATCACCACGTCGGCTTTGCTCTGGTGGTTGAACACAAAGACAGCCGGGCGTTGCTCCCACAGGTGCTCTTCGCCTTTTACGTCGAGTTCCAGGCCAATCAGCGCGCTGGCGGTATCAGCGAACAGGGAGAAAGAAAAATTAATAGAGTCGCGCTTTGAGCCGGTCAAGGCGTAAATAGGCAGGCCGGCAACGAAGCTGGTCACCAGGCTGCTGGTCGCTGCAACTGAACGCAAGAACTGGCTGACGCTGGGTCGGCCGCGACTGCCAAAGTGGGCAACGGGCCAGCTGCGCTTGTTCGCCACGCGTTCCAGCTTGTCGCTGGGGTTGAGAGCACGTGGCTGACCAACGCGCTCCAGCAGCAGCAGGTCATCGGTGCTGTCCGAGTAAAAGAAGGCGTCGTCCAGGTTGCCCTTCACCTGTGCTGCGAGATCTTCTGCGGCATCCACTTTACCCTGACCGAAGCAGGTTGGGCTGATCACCGCGCCGGTGAACTGTCCCTCGTCAACTTCCAGCCGGGTGCACAGCACGTGCTCAATACCCAGGTCCGCCGCTGCCGGCTCAACCTGGTAAGGCGTGGCGGACGAGATAATAGCAACCGTGTGTCCTTTGGCCATGTGGGCGTCGACCAGGGCGCGGGATTCGGGGTAGATACGTCTGGCGATCTGCTTGGTATACAGCTCTTCCCCCACCTCGTAATAGGTGGATTCTTCAATACCGCGCATAAACTGCGCGTTCACCGCCATCATGCCGGAGAAGCCCAGGTTGCCCATGCCGAAGTTGGTCATGGCGCCGACAATTTCGAGAAAGTCCCGCGGGGATACATCGCCGCGGCGCAGTTGCTCGCGGATGAACACCGTCGCCGAATAGCCGGAGATGATGGTGCCGTCAAAGTCGAAAATCGCAGTGATCTGCGGTCCCGCCGGGGACGCTTCGATGTCCTGCAGTAGTTGCTGGATGCTGGCCATAGGAATTCCTTCTAATTTGCGCCAAGCATAGCGCATTGCAATTGGAAGGGTGTGGGAAATTAGCCTTCAGTGATGAAAAAAAAACGCCGCCAGGCGAGTGATCCTGACGACGTTCGAGGGGTAAAGCGCTGGTTACAGCTGCCCGGGTTGCTCTGGCTCCGGCCCGCTACCGGATCGTTCACGTTCCTATGGCTATGACCATCTCTGACAAATGGTCACACGCTCCCCCTAAGGGCAGGTGATTGTTGTTGGTTGCGTCTCAACCCATGCGTGATTCGCAATCAATCGCCTGTCTTTCGAGTATAGGTGGGCTTCCGGGGAGGGCAAGAAATAACTATATGATATTTATTTATTTCTAAAAATAACCAGAAGTTATATCTTGGTGTGTGTGGGTTTGGGTTTGCGCATCGCGCTCTGTCGCGTTGTAAGCGGGCCGGGTGTTGCCCGCCCCCACCCGGCTGCAGCTGGCGACTGCGGCTCAGGGCAGGGCAGGGAGCTGGCGGGAGTCGGTCAGGACGCCTTGCGGAACAGTAAAGTCATACGGTCGGATTCCCCTATCGCCTGGTTCGCCGCTTTTTCCTCCGGGTTGTCCTCGCTGACCCGCAATGAAGGTGGCAGGCGCCAGACAGTGTCTTCCGGGCCGGGCTTATCCATGGCATTCGCGTTTATTTCACTGGCGGCCACCAGTTCAAAACCGGCTTTATCAAACAGGGCGATCACCGCCGACTGCTTGAGGTAGCCGCGACTTCCGTCAGCGGCCTCGTCAGACGCCGACTCAGGCAGGCGGTGTTGTACAACCCCCACCAGGCCATCATCCTTGAGCATGCCGCGCACGGCGGCCAGTGCCTGGCTCAGCGTGCCCGCATCCGCTTCAAAACGGCTGAGGTTGTGCAGGGCGCGGATCATCAGCACCCGGTCCACCGAACCGGAAGCCTCCGGGGGCACGGTGTTGAACGTGAACCCTTTCGCCGCTATGCCGTTGTCGGTGAAGTCCTTTACCTGCGTCGGGAACTGGGCGGTGGCTGCCACACGTTCCTTGACCCAGTCCTCTGTGGCAAAACCGAACATGGGCCACATGCGGTCCGTATAGTTGACACCGTACAGTGTGCCTTCAGCGCCAAGATAAGCAGCCAGTATTTTCGTATACCAGCCACCACCCGGAAGCGCCTCGGCGACAGTCATGCCCGGCTCCACCTGAAAAAAAGTGAGGGTTTCCACAGGGTGGCGGGCACCATCGCGGGCGCGCTCTTGCGCACTGCGCGACTCAACCACCTGCACCAGGGCAGGGTTGGCGTCTGCCGCCAGGGCGCTGTTAAAAGCGCCAGTCAGTGCCAGTCCGGCAATAGCGAATGTAGCTGCAATACGTCGCATAGGTTTTTCTCCAGGGATCGTTTAGATTTCGCCGCGCTCGCGCAGTGCCTCACGCAATGCGGTGGAACTGTGGGTTTTTTCATCGCCCACGAATTCAATACGCCCGCCACCCGCTTCGACGGCGAAGCGCTCGGGCATTTGTTCAAGATTGTAATCGGTGCCTTTGGCCTGAATGTGAGGCCGGTAGAGTTCGATCAGCGGAATCGGTATGGCGGCATTCAGTGGCACCACGTAGTCCACCGCCTGCAGGGCGGCAATCACTTCCATGCGCTCTTCGCAGGGGTTGATGGATGGCTCCCGGTTGTCATTGGTGGAAATGGACGCCTCGGTATTTACCGCAATTACCAGCACATCGCCCAGCGACTTTGCCGCTTCCAGGTAACGTACATGGCCTACATGCAGCAGGTCGAAGCAGCCATTGCCAAACACGATGGTCTCGCCCTTGTCCCGGTGGGTTTCCAACAGCGGCACCAGATCGTGGGGATTGCCGAAGATTTTCTCGAAACTGTCCATCAGGCGCTTATGTGGTTGCTCGCATGGGTGAGAGACTGAGCAGTGTAGCGGGGAATGACGACGGAATATATACTCCGGTCCTTGTACCGACCAGGGATGGACCTTAGCGGCATGCAACCTCTGCAATTCAAACAGACGCCGCAGCGCGTCCTGCTGGTATTACCCACCTGGGTGGGGGACGTGGTCATGGCCACCCCGTTTATCCGCGGTTTGTTCGAGCGCTTCCCGGAGGCCGAAATCACGCTGTTGATGAACCGGCACCTGTATCCTCTGCTGGAAGGCAGCCCCTGGGTGGAGCGCTGCGAGTTCTGGGCGCCCCGCAAGAAAACAGCGGAGGCGAAGCAACAGCAGCGCGAATTATTGGCGAAGCTTCGAGCGCAGCGCTTTGACCTGGCCGTAATGCTGCCCAATTCCCTGCGCAGCGCCTGGCTGTGCTTCCGCGCCGGGGCCAGGCGCCGTGTGGGCTTCAATCGCGACGGTCGCGGCCTGTTGCTGACCGACCGCGTCCCTGTACCCAATCGGCGCAAAGGCGGCTATGAGCCGTTGCCCCTTTGTGACTACTTTGCCGTGCTCGCAAACACCCTGGGTATGCCCCATCCGGGCGATGGGCTCACTCTTTACCTGACGGATGACGCGGATGCTGCGGTTGAACAGCGCCTGGCAACGGAAGGCGTGCGCCCCGAGCAACCGTTGGTGGTGCTTTGCCCCGGCGCTAACTTTGGCGCTTCAAAATGCTGGTTTCCGGAGCGTTTTGCTGCAGTGGCAGACCAGCTGGTGCGCCGCCATGACGCGGCTGTCGTCATTAGTCCCGGGCCGGGTGAGGAACCGCTTGCGGAGGCTATCGTTGCAGCGATGTCTGAACGCAGTTTCCTGCTCATGGCGCCCTGCCTGACCCTGGGTGAGCTGAAGTCATTAATTGCCGATGCGGACCTGCTGCTGGGCAATGACACCGGGCCGCGCCACTTTGGGCGCGCTTTCGACACGCATCGGGTAACGGTGTTTGGCCCTACGGAACAGCGCTGGACGGATACATCCCACGGCAATGAGACGATCGTCAAGGTGGAGGTGCCCTGCGGTCCGTGCCATAAGAAAGTGTGTCCGCTGGAGGAGCAGGTGTGTATGACCCGGGTGACGGTGGATAGCGTTACCGAGGCTTGCGAGCGAGAGTTGGCTGCGGCTTTGTAGCCGTTTTTCGAGCGACGGGGTCAGGTTTGGGCGGCTCGATCGCGGGGTAGGGAGCCATGCAATTTGAGGACCGCCAAAAAGCGGCATCCATGCCAGGCTCGGGCTCGCACGTCCCTGTGCTCGCACGCCCTCAAATCGCATGGCTCCCTACCCCACGCTCTGGAGTGAACAACTACCCTGAGTATTTTTGGCGCACTCGATCCGAGCAGCGCGCCTGCCCCGACTCCCCCTCCCCGGGGGCGTGCGAGGCCACGGACGGCCGAGCCCGAGCCTGGCATGGATGCCGGTTTTTGGCGGTCCCCGGGGAGGGGGAGTCGGGGCGGGGGCGCTGCGCCTAACAGTGAAAGAATGCGCTTTGTGGTTTAGAGAAAGTAATCCGGCTCGGCAGATTCGTCCCACTTCAGCCTGGCCAGCTCATCCGGGTTAGCAATCAGCGACTCAATCCACCAGTTCACGTCATTGTAGAGGCAGGTCACCTTCTCGCACTCGACAGTCGCATTGAAGTTTTTCACCAGGTCCGCCGTGACACCGCGCGTGGCGTCGTACGACTGCACGCCCGCATTGGCGTTCTTGTCACCGAGGCGACCGTGGTCCTGGTTGCGGTATACCGGGCAGTTGTAGAGGCCCAGCGGAGAGAGTACCTGGCGGAAAAACTGCATATGGCACTGCTGCGGTTGCTTGGCCAGTGTCTGTGTCTGGCGCTTGAGCATCGCCTTGAGCCCGGTGGACTGGTGCACGCGGAAACTGTCGTCGCCCAGTTTGACCGCTTCTTCTACCTGCGCCTGGATACGGTCGATGATGTCGTCCAGGTTCGATTTGGAATTGATGTCGATCACTTCAGCGTTATTGGCCTCGTCGCGGGTGAGGAAGGGCTTGAAACTGATGTAGTCGAACTGGTTGTCCTTGGCCAGCTTCGCAGCCATGGCCATTTCGTGCAGGTTCTCGACGATGGACGTATCGTTGATCTCCGCGCCGCGCCAGGTAACGATGAAGGAAAAGCCCACGGTGACATCGGCATTGGCGGCCTTGATCAGCGGCACCTTGGCGCAGATGTCTTCCAGGGGGAAGTTCTTGCGGGGATTGTGCATGGGCTGGAAGGTGGCGTCAGTGCCCGAGTCCAGCGACAGTCGCACCCAGTCCGATTTCTCCATGCAGTCAGCGACCCTGGCGATTTTCTCGTTGCCGGTGCCGTTGGAGACAATGGCGATCTGCAGACCCAGGCCTTTCATGAAACGGATGACTTCCTCGAACTTGGGGTAGAGCGTGGGCTCGCCGCCACCAATGACGATGACCGACTTCATGCCCCGTTCCGCCATGACCTGCAGCGACTCCAGCAGTTTGTTGTGGTCGAAGCGGATGCCGGTGTTGAGAATGTCCAGGTCCACACAGTGGTCGCAGGCAAAGTTGCAGGCGGTGGTCAGGTCGAGGTTGATCGAGATGGGCGCAAAGTCCGGTACCTTGCCCGGGTCCAGGTCAGTGGCATCAGTGTCCGTTGCGCTGCGCATGGCGACCTGCCAGTGCACATAGTGCTCCAGCGCTTCCTTGCTTCCCGGTTGCACCAGTTTGGTGGCGAAATCGTGGATGCTGGCCAGTTCAAGCTGATCGCCGGGTTCTTCCTGTGCAGGGGCGTCGAGATCTGTCAGGGGGATTGTGTCGCTCAAGGGGCACCTCGGGGTTGCGCAGTTAGGATTGCTGCGGCAATTCTACAGTGAGTGGCCCTCCGGCGCTAACGCCACGCTGCAGCCAGTTGTAACAGGTTGCTGTGGGCGCTGAGCAGAGCCCTGTCCGCCGTCGGCCTGCCTGCCTTCAGGTCAGCTATAAATTGAGCGGTCACGCGGTGCAGCGGGTCGTCCAGGACAACGCTGCGCCCATTATGAACCAGGGACTGGGTGTACTCGGGTAGTTGCACGCTGCGGTCTGCGCGCAGCGTGTTGACCTGGTACCAGGCCGGTCGCGGGCGTTGGCGGCAGGTCTCCAATAACAGTGTGGCATTGATAGACCCTGCCTGGTGTTGATAGCGACAGCGCAGTGTCAGTTGCTGGTCCGCCTGCTCAATATCAACCTCAACACAGTCGCCGGGCCCGGCGAGTGCCTGCAGCAGGCTGATAAAATGTGGTGCCGAGTCGGTGATCATGTCCTCACCGATGGAGATAGGGCTCAGGCGCATGGTGAAACGGTCGATTTCTTGTGGCAACCCATCGTGCAACCGGGCGAAGGCGGGCAGGGTAGCGGGCCACTGGGCCACCTGTTCAAGCAACAGCTTGCGGGATGTAAACGCGGCGATCAGTTGCTCCATTTCTGCATGTGTCGCAGGCCAGGCCAGCGGCTTCTCTACCAGGCAATGACAGCCTGCGTTGGCTACCTGTTCCAGTTGTTGGGCATGAAAGCGCCAGGGTGAGCAGATGGCGACCGCATCCGGCGCAACCTGGTCCAGTGCCTTGCCCAGGTCGGTGTAGCCAACGGTTTCAATGCCCCGGTCCCGCTGCAGTGATGCCACCGCCTGGTCAGCGCTTTGCTGGCTGGTGCCCACCACGCCCGCTATTTCTGCCCCGGCGAGGGCCAGCCCGGAAGCGATGAAGGGCCCGGTGCCCTGGCGTACGGAGCGGGCACCAATAACCACGATGCGAATTGGATTGTCAGAGGACAAGGGAAATTCCGGCTGGTTGAGAATAGTCGCCATTGTAGCGCAGTTGGTTCTCTCAGCTGAGCATCGCCAGTGATTTGCTCTATCGTATGCTTGCAGCTTTATTTCTGTTCGCCCGCCGCAGATACTGGTGGGGTTTCAACTCGCTGACGACACACGCATGAATCCAGCACAGGCAAGAATTTCATCGCGGCAGGTTATGGCGCTGGCTGCGATATTTGTGCTGGCGCTGTTGCCACGGCTTTATTCTGCCCAGGCGCTGGGTTGGGGCTGGGATGGCCCCGGCAGCTTTAACCTGGTGAATTTTGACGAGGGAGGCTCCTGCCGCGCAGCACTGGATGGCTTTTCATATTCGGGATTTGTCGGTCACCAGACTATCGCCATTGCCTCGGCATTGGGCATGCCGCCACCGCAGGGGGTTCACGGCGAGTCCGCCCTGGCCAAGGCCTACTGCCACAGTGCAGGCCACATTCTGGTAGCGCGCAGTTGGTCGGCTCTGCTGGGCGCGTTGACCGTGGTGATTGTTGCCGTTTTGTGCCTGCAACTGCTGCCGAAAAAACCCGCCGTGGCGTGGTCAGCGGCAACACTGCTGGCCTTGTCGGGCTTTCACATCAGTCACTCGCACAGCGGGACTGTGGATGCAGCGTCCACCTTGTTTATCTATAGCTTCATTGCGCTGTTGGCCTGGTCGCTGCGTTGTGGCAGCCGCGGCGGTTTGGTTGCCAGCCCGGTGTTGATGTTGTTTGCGGTCTGGACCAAGTACTGGGTGTTTGCCGTTTTTGCTTATCTGGCGCTTGTGCCGCGCCGGGCCTGGGGTGAGATGTTCGGCGGCTGTGGGTGGGCCAGGCTGACAGCGCTGGTGCTGGCGCTGAGCGCGTGGCTGGCATCAGTTTGCAATGTTGCTTATCCGGCCTACGGCGTATTGCCACTTTTGCTGTTGTATTTCCTGCTTGTGCCCTGGCGTCAGGTGCACAGGCGATGGGCGCTGGCCTGGGCCGCGCTGCCATTACTGCTGTGGCTGGGGACGCTTCTTGAGGTGGTTCAGGCGTATACCGTCGGTGGTCTGGAGAGTCGCTTTGGTAGTGGCTATGCAGCAATCGCCGAAAACAAATGGCTGCGCAACCTGGTGAACGTGCCGGCTCTACTGATGGTTTCTCTGGGTATTCCAGCCTGTCTGTTTATCCCTGCGGGGGTTCGCGCGATTGCGCATGGCGAGGGCGACTCTCGCCTCTGGTTGTGCCTGTTGCCGCTGTTGGCGTTTCTTTTATTCATGGCGTTTCTGGCCCCGGTAACCTACTACCGCCACTATTTGCCGCTACTGCCTGCCGCCGCTATATTGGCGGCGGTGGGGCTGCACGCAACGCGCTGGGGACGCAATCGTTGGTTACTGCTGGTGTTTTTCAGTTGGCCCGCGCTGCTGGCCTGGGACATGGTGTCCGATTACCACCTGGACCCCAGGCGTGAGCTGCGGCCCTGGTTTGCGCAGCACGGTGATGCCAGGGTGTTCACCTCGTTTTACGTGAACCAGCCTCCCGCAGCGGAGTCGGTGCTGTTCCGGCCTGAGTATGCGACCGGCGACGCCGCCATACTGCGCCGTGGTGACTACCTGATTCTCAGTGAAAACTGGTATGACACGGCCTTCGCCAATGAACTCAATGGTCCGCTGGTACTGAAGCAGGATCGGCTCATAAAGACCCGGCCCGAGTATGCGCAGTTTTATCGGCAGGCCCTGGCCGGCGAGCATCCCCACCTGGTGGTTGAACAGTCCTGGGAGCTTGCGCACTTTATGCCGGAGATGCTGCTGCATAAGCGATGGTACGGTAATGTTCAGTTGTTTGTCGGCGACCTGAGAGTGTTGCGTGTTCGTCGGTGATCCCTTTGCTATTGCTGGACACGGACTGATCAGCCGCAAGGCGATACGCGTGTTACCGTGTAGCCCTGTGTGGCCCGCAGTCAATGCGCTGCGGGTAGCGATAAGGAGGCAACTGTGCCTGAAACCCTGACGGTGGTGGTTCCCGTTTACAACGAAACGGCAGTGCTGGAGGCCTTCCACCAGCGCCTCGGCGCTGTGCTGGCAGACTGCGATATTGAGTGCCAGGTGCTGTACGTCGATGACGGCAGCGACCCTGATTGCCTGGCGTTGCTGCAGCGGTTGCGTGATCAGGACGCGCGCGTGGCGGTACTGGAGTTAAGCCGCAACTTTGGCCGTGAGGTGGCCGTGTCAGCCGGACTGGATCATGTGGACGCTGATGCAGTGGTGGTGCTCGATGCCGACCTGCAGGATCCGCCCGAACTGATTCCACAGTTTATCGAGCAGTGGCGCAGCGGGTATGACGTGGTTTACGGCAAGCGCATAGAGCGACGCGGTGAGTCCGCTTTAAAGCGTTGCACCGCCAGCGCTTTCTACAGCGTGCTTGGCTACCTCAGTGACGTGGAGATTCCCCGCAACGTGGGCGATTTTCGCCTGCTCAGCCGGCGTGCCGTTGCCGCGCTGACGTCGCTGCCGGAGCGCCACCGGTATATGAAGGGGCTTTACGCGTGGATCGGTTTTCCGCAGAAAGGGATTGAGTATGTGCGTGCACCGCGTGCGGCGGGCAAGAGCAAGTGGACTTACTGGCGACTGTGGAACTTCGCCCTGGACGGCATCACATCCTTTTCCGCGGTGCCGCTAAAGGCCGCCACCTATCTTGGGCTGCTGACGTCCACGCTCGCCTTTATGTATGGCGCCTATCTCCTTGTGCGTACCCTGTTTTTCGGCAATCCAGTCCCCGGATATCCCTCGCTGATCATTGTCGTACTGTTCCTGGGCGGTGTGCAGCTTATCTGCCTGGGCATTATTGGCGAATACCTGGCGCGCACTTACCAGGAGAGCAAGGGCAGGGCGCTCTACTTCCTCAAGGGCTACCATCCGGCAGGCGGCCATTCGGCGGATACAGCTGACTGATGGTTAGCGCCAGACCTGCACCCGCGTCGGAGCTGTTGCAGATAATGCTGCTATTGGCCGGTGCGCTGCTGTTCCTGTCTTTTGGCTTCACGGAAATGGCCGGGTCCGACATGTGGTGGCATATTGCCGCCGGGCGCGAGTTGTTGCAGACCGGCAGCCTGTGGATGGTGGACGACTGGTCTTTTTCCCGTCATGGCCAGGATTGGCTGAACCATGAGTGGCTGGCGGACGTCATCTATTATGGCTGGGTGTCCGCTTTTGGCCTGCACAGTCTGGTGTACTGGAAGTGGTTGGTGGTCATTGCCACCTTTTGCCTGTTGCAGCGGGCGCTGTATCGCGAGACCGGCGATGCCATTGCCGCTTTCATGGCCGCGGCGATTGCCGCCGCCATGGCCGCTCCGTTTATCGATGTCAGGCCGCACCTCTACACGCTGTTGTTCTACTGCCTGCTTGTCTATCTGCTGTTGGGGCAGAAACCGCGGCGCTGGGTGTTGGGCTTGCTGTTTCTGGTGTGGGTTAACCTGCATGGCGGCTTCTTCTTCGGCCTGATGGCACTGGGGGTTCTGGTTTTTCCCTGGCGCAGGCTCAGCCCTGCTGCGATCCGCGCCGCGCTGGTCACCGGGCTGATCTGCGTTGCTGTGAGCACGCTCAACCCTTCCGGGTTGAAAACATTTCTCTATCCACTGGTTTACGCCTTCGACAGCAGCTCGCCCTATCGCGGAATCGGTGAATGGCACTCTCCATTCAGCGCCGGCGGTATTCGTTCGCCACTGTTTTTCCTGTTGATGTGGGCGCCTTTGTTGGCCGTGTTGTACCTGCTGCCGCCAGTGCGGCGGGTGACCGGCGTGCCCTGGGAGGGCCTGGCGCTTACCGCGCTGACCCTGGCCATGGCGATAACCTCCCGTCGGTTCATTCCTATTTTCGCGATTTCGCTGGCGCTGATGATGGCGCCCCTGCTGGCCGCATTCTTTCAGCAGGTTCGCTTTCCCGTGACCCGCTACGCGGTTGCACTGGTCGCCCTGGCTTTTGCGTGCCTGCGCCTGCTGCCTTATCCGCTGCAGGCGGCGCCTGCTTTTCATTACCTGACGGCCGAATATGGTTACCCCGAAGACACGATAGATTTTTTGCAGGCCAATCAACTCAGCGGCAACGTCTACGCCTACTTCAACTGGGGGGGTTACCTGCACTGGCGAAGCGATGGCCAGTTCAAGGTGTTCATCGATGGTCGCGCTGATACGCTTTACGATGCAGAACAGTACTATCACTATGTCTCGGTGATGGCGGGAAAGCCCGGTTGGATTGAGCAGGTGGAGGCCAGCGGTGCAGATTTTATGTTGTGGCCCTATTCCCGGTATGGTGGGCAAGAGAAGCTGAAGGCGCTGCTGGGGACGGGGCGCTGGCGAGCACTATTCCAGGATTCGGTATCCTGGATTGCGGTGCGCAATGACGTGCCGTTACCAGCGCAGCCTGCCCTGCCTGCGGAATCACCCATGCGTGAACTGACCCGGGCGATGGTCGCCTATCGCAACGGCGCGCCTGAAAAATCGTTGGCGGCGGTGCGTCGGGTGCGTGCAGAAATACCCTGGCAGAAGACCGCCTGTCAGCTGGAGATCACGCTGCTGCGATCAACCGGTGATGAACAGGGTGCAGAAGACGTGCTCTGGGATTGTCTGGGTTATTTCCCCACTGCCATGCTGCGCTGAAGCGGTCTCAGGCCGACTCCAGAAACTCCGCTGCAATGCGCTCGCCCAGTTCTCCGGTAAGCCTGGCGCTGTTGCCCATGCTCAACTCGATCTGCCGCGCGGCGAGACAGTAACGGAACAGGGGATAGTCGCGGTCGACACCGGTGCCACCGTGGCAGTGCTGAGCAGCCTGGCTGACCCGGTGTGCTGCGTCTCCGCACCAGATCTTGGCGATGGTCACGGCGTCCTGGGCCGGGCGTCCCTGGTCGATCAGCGACGCCGCCTGCTGGGTGACCAGGCGCAGGCATTCCACGTCAATGTAGCAGTCCGCCACCCGGTGACTAACGGCCTGGAAGGTGGCAATGGCGCGGCCAAATTGTTCGCGTTCCGTGGTGTATGAGCCCGTCATACGCATCATTTTATCAGTGAGTCCAACCATGGTGGCGCACAGTGCGGTGCGCGTGGCCTGTACCGTCCAGCTCATGGCTTCCACGGCGCGGGCGCCGCTGGCGACCACATCTGCCGCAGGTACATGCGCGTTGTCGAGTTGCAGTTGGTAGCGTGTCTCACCGCTGGTCACCAACTGCGGGGAGAGCGTTACGCCTGCGGCCATCGGGTCCACCAGCACGACCAGCAGGCCATCAGTGGTCTGTGCTGAAAGCAGGATTCGCGCTGATTTCGGCGCATGACTGACACAGATCTTGGTGCCGGTGATGGAGAAGCCGTTCTCAACTGCCTGCGCTGTTGTCACGGGTGTGCAGGGGTCGTCATTGTTGTACTCCTCCAGTGCGGCACCCAGCAGTGCGGAACCGTCGGCGATCGACGGCAACCAGCGGTCCTTTATCGAGTCGGGGGCGAAACGGTGCAGGGTGCTGGCGGCGCTGGCCAGGGCTGGCACCAGCGGCACCGGCGCTACACTGCGACCGGCTTCTTCGCAGAGTGCAGTCAGGGCGTAGAAGCCCAGGTCGGTACCACCCTGGCTCTCGCCGATGTCCAGACCGAGCAGACCGGCTGCGGCCAGCGCCTGCCACAGTCCGCCGTCAAATGACTCCGCCTGCTCCTCCACCGCCCTGAGTTTGTCAACGGTAGTGAAGTCGTTGAAAATCTGCTGCGCCAGTTGTTGGGCGCTGGTGAGTTCTTCCGAAACACTGAAATCCATGCTGTCTCTCCTAGCGCGTGCGCGGCATCCACAGGCCGGCCATAGCGATGATGTCCCGCTGCACTTCGTTGGTGCCGCCGCCGAAGGTGAGAATGGAACCCACTCGCCAGCGGAATTCGAGCTTGCCTTTGAGTACCGCGCCCGGCGACCCGGCGGCAATGCTGCCCGCCTGTCCCATGACCTCCAGCAGCAGGCGATACAGCTCGACGAAAAATTCACTGCCATAGACTTTGGCGGTAGAGGCATCGGCCATGTCCAGCGGGCCCTGGTCCATGGACCAGGCCTGTTTCCAGCACATGATCTTCAGCGCTTCAAGGCCGGTTTTCACCCTCGCCAGGTTGTGCTGCACCCAGGGCTTCTCGATCAGCCTGCTGCCGTCGGGAGTGGCGGTGTCTGCCGCCCACTGGGCCACGCCCTGGTAAAGGGAATCCACCTGGCCATGGGTGAACAGCGACAGTCGCTCCACGTTGAGCTGGCTGGTGATCAGTTTCCAGCCGGTGTTGACCTCGCCCACGCGGTATTTGTCGGGGATGCGTACGTTCTCGTAGTAGGTGGCATTGGTGCGGGCACCCAGGGTACGCACCGGTGTGCAGGAGAATCCGGGTGAGCTCGTGGGCACCAGGAACATGGTCAGGCCCTTGTGCTTCTTTTCCACGTCCGGGTCGGTGCGGGCAGCCAGCCAGACGTAGTCAGCGTAGTTGGCCAGGCTGGTCCACATCTTCTGTCCATTGATGACCCATTCGTCACCGTCGCGCTCCGCACGCGTGCGCAGGCTGGCCAGGTCCGTGCCCGCATTGGGCTCGGAGTAGCCGATGGCGATGGTGAACTCGCCGCGTTTGACGCCGCCTACCACCTCCTCGCGAACGGCCTGGTTGGCGTTGGCGGCAATCACCGGGGCGACCGCCTCGGTGGTCAGAAAGGGGTAGGCAAAACCGGAGCGAATTACCTCGTCGGTGAAGATGTACTGCTCCACATGCGACAGTTCCCTGCCGCCGAGTTCTTTGGACCACGACAGCCCGATCCAGCCATCTGCGCCCATGCGCGCATACTGTTTGCGGAACTCCGGGCCGCCGCCCTCCTTGAGTTCGTCGTCCTTCATCTCTTCCAGCAGCTCCGGCGTCATGACGGTCTTCATGTACTCGCGCACTTCCTGCTGCAGTGCGCGCTGTTCAGTGGTCAGTTCTATATTCATTGAGCTTGAGCCTCGAATTACGTTTCCGGCATCACCGCTGCTCTAAGTCATCCCTGCGGTGACGGGAGTCCAGTGCGCACTAAACTTCAGCCAGCAACAGGTCGATCATTCCCCTGGCCTGACGACAGTAGCCGCCCCCAAAGAGGTTGAAGTGATTGAGTACGTGATACAGGTTGTACAGCACTTTACGGGTTGTATACCCGGGATCAATGTCCCAGCTATCGCGGTAGGACTGGTAAAAACGATCACTAAAACCGCCGAACAGCTCAGTCATGGCAAGATCCGCTTCGCGATCGCCGTAATAGGTGGCGGGATCGAAAATCACCGGGCGCCCGTCGGCATCGGCCCCATGATTGCCGCCCCACAGGTCCCCGTGCAGTAGTGAGGGTACTGGGTGGTATGTGCTGAAGAATGCTGGGAGTGCCTCCAGCAGTCGTTGTCCACTATCCATGATGGCGGCGCCTGCGCCGTTGCTACCGGCAAGGCGCAATTGGTATGCCAGGCGATGTTCGCGCAGAAACTCAACCCAGTTGTCGGTCCAGGCATTGGTCTGCGGCGTGGCGCCGATGAAGTTGTCCTGCTGGAAGCCGAAGGCATGGGCACTGCAGCGATGCATGGCCGCAAGACCGCAGCCCAGATCCCTGTCCGCGGTGGATCTGGCCATATCAATGTACTCGAGTACCAGCCAGCTACATTGCTGGTCGTACCCTGTGGCCACAGGTGCCGGTGCGCGCAGACTGTTACTGGCGAGTATCTCCTTCAGCCCCGTCGCCTCTGCCTCGAACATGGCCAGCAAGTCGGGCCGGTTACGCTTGAGAAAGTAACACTGACCATCACCTTCCAGCACCGCAGCCTCGTTGATGCAGCCCCCACCGACCTCGCGACTGGCCAGTACGCGAAAAGGCTGCCCTGTCGCCGCCGCGATACTCTGTTCAACAGCCTCCCAGCCCATTTTCCCTCACTGTTTATCCCCGGTCACGGGTGTTGAGCAATTCAGGGACTGCGCTTATAATGCCCGCCCTCAACAGGACTATAGCTCAGTTGGTTAGAGCGCTACCTTGACATGGTAGAGGTCCCCAGTTCGAATCTGGGTAGTCCTACCAAACAAAA
>NZ_PKUS01000048.1 GCF_002866825.1 Pseudohalioglobus lutimaris
CGGATCGATGCTGTAGCTCACCAGCAGGTTCTTGGTCTGCTGGTAATGGTCCAGCATCATCTTGTGGGTTTCACGGCCAATACCCGACTTCTTGTAACCACCGAAGGCCGCGTGTGCAGGATAGGCGTGGTAGCAGTTGGTCCAAACGCGACCCGCCTGGATACCTCGTCCCATGCGGTAGGCGCGATTCATGTCGCGGGTCCAGACGCCGGCACCCAGGCCATAATCAGTATCGTTGGCAATGGCCAGTGCTTCGGCCTCGTCCTTGAACGAAGTCACACCCAGCGTCGGGCCAAAGATCTCCTCCTGGAAAATACGCATGTCGTTCTTGCCCGCCATCAGGGTCGGCTGCACGTAGTAACCGCCGGACAGATCTCCGGACAGGTTGGCACTGTCGCCGCCGATCAGAATCTGTGCACCTTCCTGTCGACCGACCTCCATGTAGCTCATGATCTTGTCAAACTGTTCCTTGGAGGCCTGCGCTCCAACCTGTGTCTCAGGATCCAGCGGGTTGCCTTGCTTAATGGTCTTTGAACGCTCAACCACGATGTCAAGGAAACGGTCATAGATGGATTCCTGGATCAGTGCCCGGGAGGGACAGGTACATACTTCACCCTGGTTGAAGAAGCCCAGCAGCAGACCCTCCGCACATTTGTCCAGGTAGTCATCTTCATGGTCCAGAATATCCTCAAAGTAGATATTCGGTGACTTACCACCCAGCTCAACCGTTGAAGGAATCAGGTTGTTCGCCGCGCACTTGAGAATCTCATTACCCACCGCCGTCGAACCGGTGAAGGCCAGCTTCGCAATGCGTGTACTTTGCGAGAGTGCCGCCCCCGCTTCCGTCCCAAAGCCGTTGACAATATTAACCACGCCAGCGGGCAGAATGTCCTGTATCAACTCCATCACCAGCAGAAGGGTCACCGGGGTCTGCTCGGCAGGCTTCATGACCACGCAGTTACCCGCGGCCAGCGCCGGCGCCAGTTTCCAGGCAGCCATCAGCAGGGGGAAGTTCCAGGGAATGATCTGGCCCACCACGCCGTAGGGCTCGTGGAAGTGATAGCTGGCCGTTGTCGCGTCCAGTTCTGCGGCGCTGCCTTCCTGGGCCCTGATACAGCCCGCAAAATAGCGAAAGTGGTCAACAAACAGGGGCAGGTCAGCATTCAAGGTCTCGCGTACAGCTTTACCATTCTCCCAGGTCTCCGCAACCGCCAGCATTTCAAGATTCTGCTCGACGCGGTCAGCGATCTTCAACAGCAGGTTGGACCGGTCGGCTACCGAGGTGGCGCCCCAACTTGCTCGCGCTGCATGCGCCGCATCAAGGGCCTTCTCAATATCTGCCGCCGATGAACGGGCCACCTCACAGTACACCTGTCCGGTTACCGGGGTCACGTTCTCGAAGTAGCGGCCGTCAGCGGGCGCTACCCATTCGCCGCCGATGAAATTGTCATAGCGCGATTTGAAGGAAACTACAGATCCTTCCTGGCCGGGTTGTGCATAAGTCATTATATTTTCCTCATGTGATGGACAGATTGATTATGGGTTATAGGTAAAGCGAAATCGGGAAGGCGCCGGCTGTCTGAGCTGATGCATCACCTGTGACAATGGACGTGAATACCTCTGGACTCAAAGATCTCGGTACAGCGGTCAAGCTCCACGTCCGGCATGAACTTACCTGTCCCCTCACCGAAGTCCAGACGCTGGACACTACCGAAGCGCGGCAACTTGTCGAGCCAAATCGGGTTGTACGGCAAGATCTGCATGTTCTTTACACCGTTCTCGAGCATAAAGTCAGCAATGGCACTGAGGTTTTCATCTGTGTCGGTGATAAAGGGCACTAACGGGACCCGCGGCAGAACCTCGATCACAGAATCCCGTGCCAGGGCCTGGACCTTCCTGAAGTTTTCATGAATAGAATGGTTGGGCACGCCGCAGTACTGCTTGTGCGCATCGCTGTCCATCAACTTGAGATCAAAGTAGATGGTGTCGGTGTAGGGCAATACCAGGTTTTCAAATACCTTGTAGTGGAACAGGCCCGCTGTCTGAATCAGCGTGTGGACATTATGCTGCTTCAGCCGCGAAAACAGTTCACCAACCGAATCCATTTGCATCAGTGCCTCACCGCCGGAGACAGTGACACCGCCGCCGGAAGCCTCGAAGAAGGCCTCATCCTCAAGTACTTTCTCTACCAACTGATCCATGTCGATGTCATTGCCACAGCGCTCCAGTGCACCTGACGGACAGACATCAACGCACTTGAAGCACTGGGTGCATTTGTCGCGGATGATCTTGTCGGGCGAACTCAGGTCGATCGCCTGCTCGGGGCAGGCGTCGGCACAGTCGTGACAGCTGATGCACTTCTCTGCATCGTAGGAGAGTTCGTAACCGGTGTTGATGCTTTCCGGGTTCTGGCACCAGGTACAGGACAGCGGGCAGCCCTTGAAGAACACCACGCTGCGAATACCTGGCCCGTCGTCCAGGGTGTTTCTCTTGATGTCGAAGTACAGCGATGCCTTCCTTGGCTCGGTTACTGCTATTGCATCGATCAGGCTTGCATCAGGTCTCATACGCTGCTCGGTACATTTTTAACCTTGCCAACCATACGGCAGTTGCGCCAACGGAGGAAATCATATTCGCTCATTTTGAAAGCCCAGCTTCAATTAAAATATTTATTACCTATAAGTTTCAATGTTTTACTACTGTCCACACAATGCATATCAGCTCACTGTACTGCACATTCGATTGTATGCCACCTCGGCTACGGAAAATAACCTAGATAGTCATGTACCTTGAATTGAGCTAATTAGCAGGACGTGGCGTTCAGCGGTTTCAGGAGTAGATCTCCCCCCTGAACTCTATGAGGACGCTCCTACTCGATAATTTTTTTGATGAGCAGGAGTCGCAACTGATGCGCAAACCAGGGAGAAGACTATACTACCGTCCCCTCTTTCATAAAGATCACCGGAGCGCACCTCCAGGACACCTCGGTCAGTAGGTTATATTGCATAATTCAGCTCCCAGTGAATCACTCGTCTATACATTTGCAGGGCATTGTAATGGCCTATTGAAAGTTGACGCCCTCCCTGGTTTTACTGCTAGAAATATCTTGTCCAAAAACAGGAACGTAAACTAGTGCGACTTACCCTGAAGTAACGGGTCGCGATGCTAGATCTCATCGAACAAGACTAAAGTCCACTCGTCAGCTTTTCTCAAAGGACACAGGACGAATGCGTGGCCCTCAGCAATGAACCCACACAAACTTCCCCTAAACATGCTAAAAGCTCTCTAAATCCTCCGCTATCGAACTCAGAGATCCGAAAGAATGTGACAGATTGCTCAGTGGTGTCCGAGTTGAATTCCCCCCTTTTTGTATTCTCTTTTTACAGCATATATCAGCGTCCGATGAAAACATCTTCGCTGTCATCTCAGATGATAATGTTCATACTGTGTGGACCCAGCCACACAAAATGCAAATGCCGTCGATGAAAATTTGATTGGCTGTGAGAGTGTCGACATCATCACAAACACCCTCCAGGAAAACAAGCGAATATATTGTAAGTGATTCTTCTGGTAAATGAATGTTCTGTTCAGCTGGGTGGTTGCGGCCGGGTCGTCACGACAGACAGCAGCTATTACAGCTGGCCCCTATGAACTCTTAGCAGGTGGCCCACGCCCATGTCTCTTGAGATTCGAGTGGTCAATCGCCTGCGAAAGCGGGGCAATTCGGATAGAAATTGATCCTTGAACGTAGCGGTTAATGCTGCGCCGGTGAGCAAAGTCGAACCAGAACTTGCTCCAGAAAAGGATCTAAAGCAGGCCTGTGAGCCTTTGGCCTTCTCTAGGAAGCCACCGCTGGACAGATAGGGAATCTAACTTTGATGCATGAATACCGTCATTCCATCCTGGGGACTTGGGACGTACCTGCCGACATGCCAGTTTGAGAAAGTACCGGAAAATGCTTACCCATAGATGGTGGCAGTGTGCCGACACAGCACTCGGTAGCCTTTACCCTTTCATACTTTGCACTGTGAGTTTGGTAGCGCATTCACTATTTCGACAAATACTGATTGTCCAGTCGCATGGACGGTCCCATTTCTACTGGAAATTTCAGCGGGCGGCCAATTCCCTCGCAGTGGTACGAATTATTTCGATCAGTTCGTTCACTGCAGGCCCAAAGCTCCGATTCTTCAATAAGTGAATCGCGTCATTGGTCTCGATTGGTCGATCTGCTTCTAGCCAACAAAACTCCCCGCTGGAACAGGCCTCCATGGCATAGGACCGGGGTACAAGAGCAAGCACATCCCCGGTCCGGGTCAGATCGACGCAGGCGCTGACCGAGTTAACTCGAAACTGCGGGTGGTCCCCTCTGGCCGATTCCGCAGCCTGCCGTGGCGCCATGCGACGCAGGAAGTGGGGCGACGAGCTCGGCGCTGCCCAGCGGTACTGCAGCAGTTCGCGAACCTTCGGAGTCCTGCCATTCAAAGGGTGGTCCGCGCGATGCACAAATACTACCCGGTCCTGGGCCAGAGGTATGCGCTCCATCTGGTCGATGTGCGCCGAAACCTCATACTTGCTCGCGTCGCACACAATCAGGTCCAGCTGGCGATTGACCAGCTTGTCCAGCATGGCCTGCTGGTCTCCCGCTTCCAGCGAAACCGTGATCTCGGGGTTGGCCTGGGCAAAAATGGTAATGGCGCGGGTCAGCAGCGACTGCATGGGATATGGCCCCGCACCGATGGCAATCCGGCCCAACTGCCTGGCCTGCAACAGCCCCACCTCCCGTTCCATATTGTCGGCCTGGGCCAGGATCTCACCGGCGTAAGGGATCAAACGCTGAGCCAGTTGCGTTGGATGCACACTGCGTGTGGTCCGATCAAACAGCGATCCGCCCAGGCTGTTCTCCAATTGCTTAATGCTCTTGGTGAGGGTGGACTGGGAAATGTTTTGTTCCCTGGCCGCGACGACAAAACTCCCCGAGCGGTACAGGGCCTCGAAATGACGGAGCTGTTTGAGGCTTGAGAGCATGGTGTATCCAACCGAATCCTGTGCGGCGAATGGCACGCAGGAAGTCTGCCCTGCATTTAATTACTTTTTCTCAATAGTAATGCACCTATTTATTCCAATATAGTACAGAAATTGCCCCCGAGGCCACCAATCTTTGAGAGTTTATTCATGACCAGCACCCACCTGGATCTCCGCGACCGGGCTGCGACCTTCACCGCATTGAAAGCAGACACTTTTGATATGTTGGTAATCGGCGGCGGTATAACCGGCGCGGGAATCGCCCGGGAAGCGGCCCTGCGTGGCCTGTCTGTCTGCCTGGTCGAAGCACAGGATTTTGCATCGGGCACCTCAAGCCGCTCCTCCAAAATGGTACACGGCGGCATGCGCTACTTGCTGCAGGGAGACCTGGCGGTGGTCCGCGAGGCCGCTCGGGAGCGCCGCACCCTGCGAAAGATTGCCCCGCACCTAGCCACCACCCTACCGATGATCCTCATGGCCCGTGGAAAAACGGGCGTAGCCAAGTTTCGCACCGGCATGTGGACCTACGAGAAACTGGGCCAGGTCGTCGCTGCGGAGAAGCACGAGGCCTTGGACCTGGCGGAGTTACAAAAACGCGAACCGCTCCTGATCACCGAGGGCTATTCCGGCGCGGTCACCTACCCTGAATACCTAACCGACGACGGCCGTCTGACACTGGCTAATGTCCGCAGCGCTGCGGCAGCCGGCGCGGTGGTCGCCAGTTATGCCGCCGCCACGGAAATCTTGCTAGAAAACGGCAAGGCCATTGGTGCGATAGTCAAAGGACAACTGGTAGGAGAGGAGCGAACGGCCGCCGTAAGGGCACGCACTATAGTCAACGCCTCTGGCCCCTGGGTCGACGCAATCCGCAAACTAGAAGACGAAAACGCTCCGTCCAAGCTACTGCTGACGAAAGGCATCCACGTGGTGTTTAAACGCGAGCGCTTTCCGGTGAATAGCAGCGTCGTAATGAGTACCTCCGACAAGCGTGCCATCTTCACTTGCCCGCGAGGCGACTACGTCTATCTCGGTACCACAGACACTTTCCACCCCGACAGCGAGTACTGGCCCGAAATATCCTCCGAGGATATCGACTACCTAATAGACGTCACCAATACCTACTTCGACGTAGAGCCCCTGACCCATGCGGACATAGTCTCGGTGTGGTCTGGTGTTCGTCCCCTGATAGCCGAGGAAGGTAAGTCGCCCTCAGAAATTTCCCGCAAGGACGATGTGCTTGAAGGTGCCGGCGGCGTTATTTCGATCGCCGGCGGCAAGCTCACCGCCTACCGGGTAATGGCCAATAGGGTAATCGAGTTGTGCGAGAATCGCCTGGGCCGCAAAGTAGGCAAGTGCAGGTCCGCCGATTACATTCTTCCAGGCGGTGACCTGGGGGGCAGCTTTGCCGAGTTTCAAGAGCAACTGGAACAACAAGGTCTGGCGCCAAACGAAGCGGAACGCATGACCCGCCTGTACGGCTCGGAAGCGCTGGATATCTTAGGCGCCGGAGGCGACCTAGAAGCAGAAGTAGAATTTGCTGTGAAGCGCGAGGGAGCCCTAACCCTGGAAGACTACTGGGTACGACGCAGCGCCCGGGCCCGTTTTTCAGATGCCGGCGGCATAGATTGTCTGGTACCCGCCGCTGGCGTCATGGCCAAACTGCTGGACTGGACTGAACAAGAACGCGACCAGCAGGTGGAAGGCTGCGTGGCGATTCGCAACAAGGAAATGGCCGCTGTTCGCAAAACAGCGTAGAGATAAACACCGAGGAGTAACACGCATGTCGATCCTGGACCAACTAACCTCCAACCTGGGCACCGACAAAGTCATCACCGATGAAGCCGTATTACAGGCGCGCCGTCACGACTATTGGTTTTCAAGCTCGCTCAACGACTATCAGGAGCGCCCCACTCCCGCGCCCCTTTGTGTGATCAGGCCCACCAGCCTTGACGACGTTGTCGCCACAGTGAACACCTGTCGCGAAGCGGCTGTTGCGCTTATACCATACGGCCTCGGGAGCGGCGTATGCGGTGGGGTGAGAGCCAGTCCCGAGAGTGTACTGCTGGATATGAGTTCAATGAATCGCATACGCGAGATCGACCCGATCAATATGTTGGCTAGCTTCGATGCCGGCCACAACGGTGGCGAGGCGGAGGCGGCGGTAGCTAAGCAGGGCATGACTATCGGCAACTTTCCCCAATCTGTCGACCTGTCGAGTGTGGGCGGCTGGGTGGCCACCCGGGCCTCGGGGCAGTTCTCTTCCACCTACGGCAACACCGAGGACATTCTTTACAGCGTCGAAGCAGTAATGCCCGACGGCTCTGTTGTAACATTCGGCAAGGCTCCCCGCGCCTCCGCAGGCCCCGACCTCCGGCACTTGATGCTGGGAAGCGAAGGCACCATGGGCGTGATCACCGGGGTCACTTTTTCCCTGCGTCGCCAAGCTGAAAAGCGCGCGCCACAGGCCTTCTACTGCCCAGACATGATCACCGGTCTGGAAGCGCAACGGCAGATCGTGCAACAGGGTTGGGCGGTACCGGTCATGCGCTTGTACGATGAGGTGGAATCGATACGCCAAGCGGGCGACCACCACCGAAAAGGTGTCTGCGTGCTGATGCTGGTGCACGAGGGACCGGCATCACGGGTCGATCTCGAATTGGCCGAGGTTAAGAGAATCGCACTGATGGCCGGCCTGGAGGAAGCCCCCGCAGAAGTAACCACAGACTGGCTTAAGCATCGCAACCATGTGCCATCCTGGGACGAGTTGCTGTCTAAAGGGCTGGTAGTGGATACCATCGAGATCTCCGCGACCTGGACCAATATCGGCGATGTCTACAACGATGCTGTGGCCGCTCTGAAGGATGTACCCCACAACTTGATCGGTTCGGCCCACAGCTCCCACGCCTACCGCAGTGGTATCAACCTCTATTTCACTTTCGTTGGACAACCGGAGGATCCAGCACAGATGAGCCAATCTTATATGGACAGCTGGAAAGCGGTGCTCGATGCTACCGCAGCCAACGGTGGCGGTATTGCCCACCATCACGGCATCGGCCGGGTTCGTAAGGCCTTCCTCGCCATGGATCTAGGCGAAACCGGCGTCGCCGTGCTGCGCACACTAAAATCAGCAGTAGACCCCAAAGGCATCATGAATCCCGGTGTATTGCTACCCGATGAGTGAACATATTCTTGCCCTGGACTTGGGCACTACGAGTATCCGCGCGATGGTGGTGGACGCGGCGGCACAGCCGCGGTCCATGTCCACTCGAACCAATAGCTTGCACTATCCCGGTCCTGGCCTGATCGAGCAGGATCCAGAGGACCTGTGGGGCAAAATCGTGCAGGCCTGGCAAGAAGCACTACACGAGGCACAGTTACAACCCGGGGATATCTGCAGCATCGGTATCACCGCCCAGCGCAGCAGCCTGCTTATCTGGGATAGGCAAACACTGGCTCCGCTCACCCCGATTGTAAGCTGGCAGGATCTTCGCGGAATCAAGCGCGCGGAAGAGCTGCGGGCACGGGGGCAGTATGTTATCCACCAGCAGGCCGCGAGCAAGCTGGAAGCCGCAATCGACAGCATCGCCAACGGTCGCCAACGTATGAACGCCGGCGAGTTGGCCTGGGGCAACGTCGATACTTTCGCCATCGCCCGACTGACCGGCGGCGCGACCCACGCGATGGACCTGAGCCAGTTGAGTGCCAGCGGTTACTTCAACTACGTTGGCGGCCTCAATGAGGGGCTAATCCTGGAGCAGGGGCTTGACCCGTCGACATTTCCCCGCATCACCGATACGTCGCAGGACTACGGTTTGACCACAGCGGAAGCCTTCGGCGCCGAGGTCATGATTGGCGCATCGATAGCCGACCAGCAAAGCGCCATGATCGCCCAGGGCTGCACGTACGTCGGCCAGGGCAAGGTGACCTACGGCACCTCCGGTACGCTTGATGTTAACACGGGCGCAGAGCCGAAATTTTCTGGCGGCTGCTATCCCATGGTGTTACGCAATCAGGGCGAGCGTATCGACTACTTGCTAGAGGGAATGGTGATCACAGCCGGGGCGATGTTCGACTGGATGTCTAGCGGTCTGGGTCTAATGCAGAACGTACACGGCACCGCAGCATTGGCAGCCACCGTCCCCGATAGCGGCGGCGCGTTTGTGCTGCCGGCACTGCAAGGGCTAGGCGCTCCCCACGGCAATCCTGACCAGCGCGCGCTTATCGGCGGCCTATCCAGGGCCACTACCAAGGCTCACGTGATGCGCGCCGCCATGGAAGGCGTGGCCTGTCGCGTGCGGGAGGCCATGGAGCAGATCTGCACCGACGTCCCGGAGTTGGGTCGCCAAGACTCACTGCGCGTAGACGGAGGTGCAAGCCAGAACGACGTACTGATGCAGGTCCAGGCGAATGTATTGGGGATTCCCGTAGAACGCCACGCCGTCACCGAAGCGACCGCGTTGGGGGCCGCGCTCTGTGCGGGTGAAACTGCCGGGCACTGGGACAGTAATTTCGGCGCCGAACTACGACGGGTGGATCGAGTGTTTGAGCCACAGTGGTCGGAGGATCAGCGGGAGGAGTTTTTCACGAACTGGCGTAGGGCAACCGTTTTCGAATCATAAGATTTCAGAATCACGAACCCAGTTGAAACTCAAAATTGTGTTGCTGCGCATGCGCGCGGTTGTTTACCTGACTTGAATCGGGGTTTAACGAACCGGCCGCTACCTCATGGAGCAGTGATTTCCATAAGTGCGTCAGAGTCGCGTCGACAAGTGTGATGCGGGCATTGTGTCGTTTGTCATATTTATTATCAAGTTTGGTTGCGAGTTCCAGGCCCTCCGCACCGCCACCTACGATGGCTATGTGATGTTTGTTTCTCATGAGTTATTCGCGAGAAAGAATATTGGCAAATTGATACGACTATTGCTCACATGAGCCCAAACCTCTCTTGCTAATACTCACTCAATGAGTCCGGCTCCAGCTTAATCGGCCCGCGACAATAGCTTAGTGATGACGCGGCCCAACAACCGTGTAGAGGAATTTAGATTGGGCAGGGGAAGAACCCTTTTATCCCACCAACAATGGGATTGCGCTATTCCCCAGAATTGAAGGGGCGCCATCGCTCTTGATCTTGCGCCAGACGATCTGCGACTACGTAAAAGACCTGGGCATTGACGACCATTCCTATGTGGCTTACAGCGACCTCAATATTCTCCAAACGATCATGGCCACCGCCATGTTGAATACAGGATCGCCAGTGGCATACGCCGTCAGACTTACTGTAAATTGCGGTCGTAGGCACCGAGGGAGCCAGCTGAGGATTCCATTGAATGCTCCTAGACTGAGCAGACTTTGGCGATTTCTCGGGATTGAAGAGCTTATAAAGCTCCGAAACGTTAGAGCGGACACCCCCTGGGTCATTGAAAGGGCTACCAAGAGATATCACTTGACGCACTTTCTCGGGCCGCGACTTGGCCATCTCTCGCGCGTAAATCCCACCCAAGCTTTGACCTACTATACTCACCCGACCGTCATGCCTTTCGAACAACTCATTCAGGACAGCCATGGCGCCATCAAATAGATCTTTCCGCACGCCCAGATTTACTCCTTGTCGCCAGCATGATACGGAGTACCCTAGCCTGCAAATGTAGTCACGCAGTATCTTGGTTGATCGACCGTCCGCAGTAAAGCCTGGAATGACCATAACGGCGTGGCCATCTCCCTGAGGTGCCAGATCGAGCCAAGAAGAGTATAGAGCCAGCGAACCCAACTCCATTGAAGCCCGCAAGGGTTCACTGATATATAGAGAATGCTGAGGCCTGAGGAACTCACTCGATTCCCGTCCCTTATTCTTCATCAACGTTGTTTACTCCATATGAGAATCTACATCCAAGAGCGCCCTTTCGCACGTTAACGCAGGTGCACTCACGCGAGTCTTAATGGCGTGGTAAAGCAGTCGAACGAAGATGACTGCACAGTGCAATGCGGATTGTTCCGGACAGCGGCGAAAGCGAACTAAAACGTTTGCTCCATCGTCAGCCCGAGAATATGTCTACCCATAATCTCACTAACACGGTCGGGATGAGTATTGAGATGTATTGGGATCGCCTGAAAGTCTCTCCACCGGCGTTCGAAAGCCGGCCCCTCTCTCAATCCATTAGCGCCCATGACACGCACCAGTAAACTTAGCGCCTCATCACACAGCTTTAGCGCGCTTACCGCGGCTCCCATCTGTCTGAAGTAGTCACTCTCAGTAGGAGGAATGCTGGAATCTATGCGCCCGTCGGTCTCGGCGCATACACTCCTAACGGAATCCCGCGCAGCCGATATGTTGGCTTGTGCGTGTCCGATATTCATGTGCACGTTTGCTCGCTCCGCGACCCTAACACCCATAAAGGCTATCCGGTCACGGATATTCTCAACCACGTCGTCTAAACACGATTGCACCAATCCAATACCCATATAGCCCAGCCAAATGTTGGAAATTGCCATCCAATCTTCCCGATACCGTGGCGAGATGACCGGGTAACTTGGCCTGCGGAACACCTCCCGATACATTCTTGGAAAGGGAACGGAGGCAGAGTCGACTATCTCTACATCGTTATAATGTAATGTATCAGTGGAACTCGCACGTAAGCTCATAGCACGCCAGCTGTCTTCAATCTCGACGCCTTTATGATGCAAGTCTACCAGCGCAAAGCGTGCCTTATCCTCACCTGGAAGAACGAAAATCACTCCGGCCTTATCCGCATAACGTGCGCCAGACCCAAATTCACTTTTCCCACGCAGGCAAATCGTAGTTCCCGAGCGGGCTGCCTCAACTGAGGTACCAGCGCCAACAGGAAAACACACCAAATTACGCTCTTCCACTAGCTGTCGCAGCAGCGATGGATGCTCATCGCCTAGCAGAGCTGTGATCAGATGCGTTTGCCCTAGATGATTCATCAACACCCACGCAGTGGAAGTACATTTCGAAGCAATAGACTCCAGCGCTTCTCCACAAGACTGAATAGAAGCTTCTACTCCGCCAACCACTTTACACGCGGTGAGCCGCGATACCGGGTCTTGCTTTATCAAAGCGACCAGATCCCGGTCAAGAGTGCGAGATCTATCTGCCTGCGCAGCCTGGCCCGCAATCTTATCTAGTAAAGTGGTCAGATCGATATTTGTATCAGGCTTCATTACTGTTCCTGTGGGTAGATTTCTATGGTCTTGTTAATCAGAACGTACCGAGTTGCCGTTGACTTCTGAACCGATGCCGATTTGTTCAGCGCGGCACTGCTCTGGAAGTACTCAGCCCTAGCACGGCGCGCTCGATGCATGCGCCATAAACTTCTTTCTGAACGGCGGCTTTGAGGCCGCCCAAAGGAGTCGATCGAGTATTCTCCAAGGAGAGACACGTCTTCTCCGTAGCTACTGAAAAATCGTTACTCATGACAACCTCCGTCTAAAGTGGGAATACTATTATGTCCTTACACCAGATTCACTTTCATAAACTCGAAATGATTTATTCAACTTATGAATATGATCGCGCCTCAACCGATATGGCGTACCAAGGAAATCCCCACCAGGCGCTATTGTCGCGACGCCCTTCCAGGAAGACGCGTCCATCACACTACCTACAGCACCAATCGTCCTAGCACAGGTCGCCAGTTCTATGCATGTTGCTGGAGTGCTCAAGTCTAAGTGCGACCGAAAAAGGCATGATTTGACTAATAATGTCATTCCGGTGCACCACCCACGAGACGAGAATAGGTTTCGGCATACAACCGTATGCCGACCTTGATTGAAGTTGAAAGGTCGCTGGTCCAAACGAGGTTGCAGCCCTGGGTGCCTTCCTTTGGGTACGTTCATCTCCGACTGGCAATCGAGAGCAGGATAAATCTTGATGTTCTAGTGATTGTATTACATTGGGGATACCGATTTGGCGCTCCAACTAATGCGAAACAGCGGGGAGGTTCGCTACCCTGTAGCGCGCTATGAGGCTACACGCTGATAAAGATCGGCACTGGCTTGTACATTGATAGACAGTCAACGTTAGCAATAGTACGTCAGTAAATTATTGTGATTGGCACACTGGTTCCGGATGTGTGCCCATCTAAAAGTGAATGTTTTGTAGTCTTTTTTCGCGACTGGCTTTTGGCTTTACCGCTGGTCCCATGCCGGAGTATATTGGTGGAATACAATAAGATGCTAAGCAGATTCTATGTTGTGATTTCCTCTCACTGCATAACTGAAAACCCAGTTGCCAAACCTGGGGCAGCAAGCGCCGATGGAGATAATTGAGTGCATAAGCCCGCGTTCAGCGAAAAAAATAATCCTTATGCTGCGAAACAAGCCAGGTACTACGCACTCGGATTACTAACCATCGTCTACAGCTTTAACTTCATTGATAGACAGTTGTTGGCTATACTGCAAGAGGCCATTAAGGAAGACCTTCTATTGTCTGATGGTCAACTGGGCCTGCTGACGGGATTCGCATTTGCGGTATTCTATGTCACGGCAGGTATTCCAATAGCACGCTGGGCTGATGGCTCGAATCGCCGAAATATCGTCGCATTGGCATTGGCCGTCTGGAGTGGGATGACAGCCCTTAGCGGCTTGGTCCAAAATTATTGGCAATTGCTGCTGGTTCGAATTGGCGTTGGTGTGGGCGAGGCCGGTGGCAGCCCTCCATCACACTCTATGATCTCAGACATATTTCTACCTCACCAACGCGCCAGCGCACTCGGATTCTATTCGATGGGAGTCAACTTTGGCATTCTTTTTGGTTTTCTGTTCGGCGGATGGCTCAACGAATACTTCGGTTGGCGGGTAGCCTTCATGGTCGTGGGACTTCCGGGTGTGCTGCTGGCTGTCATACTGCGCTTTACATTGGCAGAGCCAATTCGAGGGCTGACAGATAATCGTGTGGCTAGTGATAGCAGTACTTCCTTTACCGGTGTCTTGGCGGTGCTTTGGAAAAGTAGAGCATTTCGACATCTCGCTGCTGGGGTTTCTCTCAATGCATTTGTCGCTTATAGCGCTAGCAACTGGAACGCATCGTACATGATCCGAAGTCATGGCATGTCCACTGGGGAACTGGGTACCTGGTTAGCTTTAATAATCGGAGTGGGTGGCGCGATCGGCGTGTTCGGGGGTGGACTTGTGTCGGATCGATTAGCTCGCAAAGACAAGCGCTGGTACGTTTGGGTGCCAGTCATTGCTGGCGTGATCGCAACACCCTTCGTGGTTTTGGTGTACTTAGCTCAGGATCCCTATCAGGCATTACTATGCATGTTAGTGCCTTCAATGATGGCCAACGTGTATCTCGGTAATGCAATTGCGATCACTCATGCTCTCGTCGGTATACGCATGCGCGCTATGGCTTCAGCTATTCTATTCCTCTTTCTCAACATAATTGGCTTGGGCGCAGGTCCCTGGACGGTAGGAATCGTTAGTGATTATCTTGGCACTCAGTACGGGGTAGAGTCTCTGCGATATGCCATGCTGTTCGTTTTAGCGCCAGTTGGAATCTGGTCGATCTGTCATTTCTACTTGGCATCTCTTACGTTAAGGGATGACCTTCTTCGAGCGCCGGACTAGACGGAATGGCAATCGGGACCGCCGGCTACACTGCCATGTTGTGTGTTCTCGCTCTGGAGGATGGTGGGGTTGATCCTGTCGACGGCGATATTCTAGTCACAGGCGCCGCCGGTGGAGTGGGATCGGTCGCGGTATCTATCCTCTCCAATCTCGGCTACCGGGTAGTAGCGTCTACAGGTCGCCCTCAGGAGGCAGAATTTCTGACTAAACTGGGCGCTGCTGAGATAGTGGATAGGCGAGAGTTATCGGAACAGGGGGCCCCGCTGCAACGAGAGCGATAGGCGGGTGTGATCGATAGCGTCGGCAGCCACACTCTCGCCAACGCATTAGCATCAACACACTACGGAGGAACAGTTGCTTCTTGCGGACTGGCGCAGGGCGCTGATCTTCCCACAACAGTTATGCCTTTTATACTAAGGAGTGTCAGGCTTCAGGGGGTAGATTCGGTGCAAGCTCCGCGTAAGCATCCGGTCAGTACCGTCTTGTTGTCCTCGCAGAATCCGCAATCATGAGGCCTCCCAAGTAAGAGGGCACCGTTTGGTGTCCACCCGGAGGCCAAGTGGACACCAGCAATTCCCTCTACCACACTCCCAATACTGGTCCTGAGCCAGAGCCCGAGGCAGAACCGGCCAAGCCCGTCCAGAAACGCCGCCGGTTCAGCATTGAACAGAAACGGCACATTGTGGAGGACGCGCTGGCCAGCGGTGATTCCTTCTCGATCGCAGCCCGCCGGCACAATATCAATACCAACCTGCTGTTCAAGTGGCGGCAGCAATACGAGCAGGGTCAGCTGGAGCCAGTAGCCGAGGCGCCCAACCTAGTGCCGATTACCCTAGCATCCGGGGACGCCGAAGCACTAGCCCCGCATCAAGATCGGTTCCGTAGGAGCGCACGGCTGGAGATTGTCCTGCCCAATGGCCATCGACTCACGGTTATTGGGAATGTGTGCGCCGATGCCCTGCGAACCACCCTGGAGTGTCTGTCGCCGTGATCGGTCCACCACCCGGCACACGTATCTGGCTGGTGGCCGGTACCACGGACATGCGCAAGGGGTTTGATGGCCTCAGCGCACTGGTGCAGTCGGTATTGGCAGATAACCCCTTCTCCGGTCATCTGTTTGTGTTCCGTGGGCGCCGGGGTGACCGGGTCAAGATCCTGTGGTGGGACGGCGACGGATTATGCCTGTTCTACAAGCGCCTTGAGCGGGGCAAATTTATCTGGCCCCGGGCCGATCATGGCAAGGTCTGCCTGACACCGGCGCAGCTGTCGATGCTGTTGGAAGGTATTGACTGGCGCCGCCCTGAACGCACCGCCCCCCTGCTGGCTTCCTGAGACTTCACAGTGAACGGTCAGTTGATATACTGGCCGCATACCACGCGATATCGATCAGCTGCTTGCTAACCAAAAGAACCTGGAAGCACTGGTCGCCACCCAACGCCGTCAGCTCTCCGACAAGGACCATCAGATTGAACACTTGAAGCTGGTCGTCGCCAAGCTTCAGCGCCAGCAGTTCGGTCGCCGGGCCGAGTCATATCCTGTATCACCGGATCAACTGGCTCTTGGCCTACAGGGCAAGGTACCTTCACTGGCCCCGGTGGATGACGCACCCGCGTCAGCACCGAACTCGGCGCGACAACGTCCTACCCGCCAGCCGTTACCCGCCCATCTGCCACGGGATATCTGTGTCCACGGTGTGGACGATGCCGCGGATTGCCCGACCTGCGGTGGCGATCTGCGCCGTATTGGCGAGGACGTATCAGAGGTCTTGGACTTTATCCCGGCACGCTTCCGGGTGACTCGACACGTGAGGCCCAAGCTGGCCTGTACGGACTGCGATGCCGTGATCCAGGCGGCAGCGCCGGAGCGGCCCATCGTCCGGGGGTTGCCCGGTTCGGGATTGCTCGCGCAGGTGCTGGTCTCCAAGTACTGCGATCACCTGCCGTTGTACCGTCAGCGCCGGATCTATGCCCGGGAGGGCGTCGATATAGCTACCTCCACCCTGTCGGACTGGGTGAAGCAATCCAGCCAGTTACTGTCTCCACTGGTCGATGCCTTGCGGCGCCATACCCTGGCGGGCACGACTGTGCATGCGGACGACACCCCGGTACCGGTCCTGGCGCCGGGGAAAGGTAAAACCAAAACCGGCCGCTTGTGGACCTATGTGCGTGATGAACGCCCGGCGGGTTCAAAGACACCACCATCGGTCTGGTTCGCGTATTCGCCGGATCGCCAGGGTATCCGCCCCCAGAAGCACCTGGCCAGGTTCCGAGGTACGATCCATGCCGATGGCTATGCCGGCTTCAACCGCCTGTTCGATCACCACCGGCAGGAAGCGGGTTGCTGGGCCCATGTGCGACGCAAGTTCTACGATATCCAGCAGGCGCAGGACAGCCCTCTGGCCTGTCAGGCTCTAAACTATATCCAGGCGCTCTATCAGGTCGAAGACCTGATTCGGGGCAAGCCGCCGGATGAGCGACGGCACGTTCGCCAGGCCCGGGCGGGCCCCATACTGGATGAACTGCAGCACTGGCTGCAGGCCACACTCACCCAGGTATCCAGGAAATCGGAGTTGGCAAAAGCCATCCGCTATGCCCTGGGTCGGTGGCAGGCATTGATCCGGTACCGCGATGACGGTGAACTGGAGATCGACAATAACGCGGCGGAGCGTGCGCTGCGGGGTGTAGCCCTGGGCCGCAAAAACTACCTGTTCGCCGGTTCGGACCGGGGCGGCGAGTGGGCGGCGGCGCTGTACAGCCTGATCGGTACTGCACAGCTGAACGGGATCGATCCGCAGGCCTACCTGACCCATGTGCTGGATTGTATTGCAAGTCATCCCATCAATCGGGTTGATGAATTACTGCCATGGCATGTGGGCCCGGTCCTGACATCGAACAACACAGAGCCGGCACCGGCTCGACGGAGCGCAGCCTGATGGCCCTGACGAATATAGAGGACCTGATCGAGTGCGATGGGCAGATTACCCTTGGTTATCTGGCGCCAGCGGGCTGTGTGGCCATAGCGAACAATGAAGCGCAAACCCTGGCCATGCTGCGGCGGCGGCCCGGCGAGCCGTTAATGGTCTTGCTTAAAAGGTTAGATCACGCCATCGAGCGGGCTGTCGAGTACGAAGAATATATCGACGAGATAAACCAGAGCTAAGTTCTCGACTCATTGCAACCCGGTACTGACCGGATGCTTACAGCTCCGCTTCATGTCAGAGAAAAAGCTTGGTCTCGTCTGGCGATCGATCTTGATCTAGATAAACTTGAAGAACTGAGCTTTGATATCGCATTCAGCGACCTCAAAACAGCCGCCGAGGACATATTGGCAGGCAAGACCCGTGGGCGGGCGATTGTCAACCTAAGTCGATAATCGCCCAGGAATACTGATTGTGAACGCACAGTAATTCCTCTCCATCGCATGTGAGTTTCGGGACCGACAGGTCCGACCGGTCATCGAAGAATGGTGAGGTCAGGATCAACCGGTTACCTTGCCGCATGAGGCGGCTGATACTACGCCTTGAAACATTTGGCTCCAAAGGAGGCTATGGTCTCGACTTTTTGACAAATCTTAGGTTTTTCGAGGAGATGAGCAAGGCGGACAGGCTATTCACCTTTTCGCTAAGAAATACACAGAACATAGCGGCCAAGCTATCTTTTCTGGATGACGGTTTTCAAGATTATGTCTACGGACTAAGAAACACTCACGGCTTTGGTCGGCAATTGTTGGCAGCGAAGATTACGGGCTATATTGATGGGACTGCTGAGATGATGAATGAGCGAGTTAAAGCCAGCATGGCCCACCAATCAAGTCTTTGCGAAGTGTCCTCGCCATCGGGGAAAGTCCAATAATGAGGCGTGTTCGAACGTTACAGGGCTCACATCACCAATGTGACTGCAGCGCCGTGAGCGATTGTAGAACACTTTGATGTAATCAATCACATCCAACCTGGCTTCCTCCCGTGAAGGATAGATTTTTCGTCGGATGCGCTCCTTCTTTAGACTGCTGAAGAACGATTCGGCAAGCACATTATCAAAGCAGTTCCCCCGCCGACTCATGCTTGTGTCCAGGTCGTGGTCACGGCAGAAGCGCAGCCAGTCATCACTTTCATATTGCGATTCTTGATCTGAATGAACCACTACAGATTCGGTCGACCGCCGATGCCATACCGTCATGATCAAGGCATCCAGCACCAAATCCCGGTGCTGGCTCGGCTTCATGGACCGACCCACGACCATTCGCGAGTACAGGTCCAGCACTACCCCACATTAGATCGCGGCAATGTGCTCCAATAAGGTTCCTACCACCAACTCGGATGTCAGGATTGGATCCCCTCTCCTGCTAGTAACTCAATGAATTCCACTGATCGCGGCGTATTTCTAGTGCAAGTTCAGTGGCTGTGTTACCAAATTTTCGATACAAGAAAGAGAGAGTGCGTACGGAACGGGAGGGTTAAGCCCACTCTAAGTCAAATGACTCAAAGTGGGCTACGAGACATAGAATACGCCTTCGATCAGAAGACTTTCCGGACTGTCAATCCGTATAATCTAGGCTCCTGAACAAACTGACCGCGAGCTCTGTCACCGGAAAATCCTCGCAGGGGAATGCTGAATGTCGAGAACTTGGTACGTTCGTCGAATATATTCGTACCCCAAAGCTCAATGGAAACATTTGAGTCCCGATGAAGCAATCCGAGCCGAAGATCAACTTTGGTGTTTGAGTCTTCAACGTCGCCTCGGAGGGCAACGGCGGCATCGACCGCAGCACGAACTTCAGCTTCCGTCGTTAACCCCGCTACATTCGGCCTTTCAGTCGGCATAGTCCCGGTTCTACGCTCGGACTCATACCTCGCTGACGCATTTGCAAAAAAGTCCCAACCTCCGTTGAATACCGTCGACTGGTAGTTAGCGCCCAGGATCGCGGCCCATTCTGGTGCATTGGTGAGTTCAACGCCACAAAGTGGCAAGATCGCAGATTGGAAATCGCTTGAGTTCGGATCAAAGGTGCTGCAGTCATCCGGGTACTCTGCTTCTACATAGGTCACACCAAGGTTCATGCCAAACGATTCGGTAAACTGAGCCTGGGATTCAAGCTCTACACCCCAGCTCTCGGCCTTAGGCACGTTGTATGTCACACGCCGTATACCATCGAACTCTAGTACTTGAAAGTCTTCCAAATCCTGATAGAACACGGCCACATTTGCCAATGCACGGCCTTCCCAGAAAATCGATTTCAGTCCAATTTCATAGGCATCTATGATTTCAGAGTCGAAGCGTGGATCGGTGCCACCAGATGCCGAAGAAACGTCAAGGTTAAATCCACCGGATTTAAATCCGTGAGTGAAACCAGCATAAACGTTAGTATCTTCATTGATGATATAGCTACCCTTAATGGTGTATACCAGTTCATCGTCCTCAAACTTCCTGTCAAATGGTCGAGGTATCAAATCAACCCACGCTGCTGTCGCAGGATTGTCCACATATGGAACATAGAAACTGTCGGGATCGTCTGGGTCATAAAACGGAGCTGTAAAGATCCAACAGTTCGTTGCCACCGCCGCCTGGAGACGCCCCGGATTGTCTGCATATGCTGGGACGGTTACCTGGTAATTTTCAAACGAACCATGACAGGCATTGTGCTGACCCGTTGTTTGTTCGGACATACTTCCGTCTTTGGATTCATCCACATAGCGTAGACCGATCGTGAGATCAAACTTGTCAGTTACAGAGAAAACGTTGTGAGTAAATATTGACCATGATTCCGTACTCTGCTGCGCATTAGGAGCATTGAAATCTCCGGCAGCATCTCGACCGCCAGAGACGTAATTGAGCTCATTAAACTCAGGTTGACCAAAGGCACCAACACTCCATGCCGTCTGCATCTGTTCTAAGAAGGTCAGAGTGTACCTCTGATCAACGTCTTCTTCCGCGTAATAGGCTCCTACCATCCAATCGAGCCTATCATTGAATGCCAATCCTCGAAGCCTGATCTCGTGACTAAAATTGTCTGTATCGGTGCCGTTCCAAGAACGGTAGGGTCGCTCAGGGTTCAGTGCTTTAGCCTGCGGGGTCGCTCCGGTTGTATACGCATCGGTCTGCACATAATCCTGTCGATCAGAGAGAGCTGAACCGTCCGAGTACCCAAACAGATAGGTTAAATCACCGATGCCAGTTTCAACGTTATACTCCAATGAGAAGCGAGTGCCGCGTGCCGGATTTTCGAAGTCGTCATCCACGGCCTTGCCGTCTTCCAATGCATCGCGACCTACAAGGCTGGGAGGAACACCCGCTCCCTCCCCGAGCCCGAGGGCAGGGTCGACATACGGGACCACCTCATTGACGATGTAGTCGGAGTCATTGTGCCATACAGCAAGGCAACATTCGTCCTGGGATTCGGCATAAGATGCCTTGATGCGCAAATCTCCAGCGTCACCCATGTCCCATAGTAGATCTAGATCGATAGCCTCGCGATCTCTACCGTAGCTGTCTCCACCAAAAGCCCCGTCCACAAATCCGTCACGTTCTCTGTAGCTGGCGGCTATCTTCATACCGAGCGTGCCTTCAATAATCGGTACATTTATACCTGCCTGCCCTGCGAAAAGATCGTAATTGCCGCCTGTCAAACTACCGAAATAGCCAAACTCATTGAGATCAGGTCGCTTCGTATGGATAACCAGTGCGCCCGCGGACGTATTGCGCCCAAACAGCGTCCCTTGAGGGCCTCGTAGAATCTCTATGCGCTCAACATCCAACAAGTCGTTCAACGCACCGCCCGGACGCGGAACAAAAATACCATCGATGAACACACCCACGGAGCTTTCGAAGCCAATGTTATTACCACTCGTTCCGACACCGCGTACCCGTAGTGTAACTCCGCCCGTATTGCTGTCTGTGGTATTTAAGTGGAAACTCGGAGCTACCCGTTCGAGGCTGGTGATATCGACAATCCCGGCCCGATCGAGGGTTTCGCTCGAAAGTGCGGTAATGGCAAGAGGTACGTCTTGAATGCTCTGCGCTCGCTTGGTAGCTGTTACGACGACCTCCTCCAATTGCACTGCTTCCGATTGAGCATGCACCGCAGCAGAATAGTTAGCAGCAAAGGCAACCGTTAGGCCGAAAGCAATCCTATTTAACTTTGACGGAATTTGACCAGAAAGGTAATTATGCGACATAGCGTAGTTCCTATATATAAGTGTTATTGGGCAACATACGCACTAAAGTGTAGCTACAAAGAATCTATGCTGAAATGTCCTTGTCGATCAATAATCAACATTTATGGTCACTCAGCGAGAGCAGACGTCAACTAGGCGTAGAGCTGTCTAGTAGCTTATCTTTACTGAGCCTCTCCCGATATCAGCTCCAGCTAAAAGTAGAAAATTCCAGCTGTTTTCACCCGGGATCACACTCCCCGAGCTCGTGTTTTTCAGCATAAACTACTGGAGAGATCCAGCCCAGAGATGAGTGAGGGCGAAGCTGATTATAGAACAATCGCCATTTCTCTACCTTGGTCTTTGCGTCATCGAGTGACAGAAACAAATTTGCATTCAGACACTCCTGCCGAAGACTTCCATTGAAAGATTCCACGGTCGCATTGTCCGTGGACTTTCCTGGCCGCGAGGAATCAATGGAGACCTGCTTTTCATAGGCCAAACGATCCAGTACCTTGCCAGCAAAGTCACTGCCGTTGTCCATTTTCAGAACCTCTGGCTGTGAACGTTCGATACATATTTGCTCTAGGGTTCTCGCCACATCTTCGCCAGTTAACCGTTGACCAACTGCGATGGCCAGACATTCCCGCGGATACAGGTCAATGACCGTTAGCATGCGCAGCCGTCTGCCATCGAACAGCGCGTCGGATACGAAATCCATACCCCGGATCTGGTTTGGATAGCCCGCCACCTGCCACGGCTGGCGCAGCATCGCCGATTTGTTCCGCCGCGGCCGCCGATGCCTAATCGCCAGTCCTCTCGGCGCAACGTGATGAGTACACGTGGAAATCCATAGTGAACGTACGTCTCCGTGATCTCCCGCATGCGCATCCTGATAGCGCTGGAATCTCGGGCAATCGACTTGTAGCGGTAGACTGACCTCGACAGTTTCAAAGCCTGGCAGGCCTGTCGCTGGCTGGCGCCGTAACGAAGTTGCAGTTCATCCACCAGTTCTCGCTTCCGGGAGGGCTTCAGAGCTTTTTTTGACAGGACTTCCTGAAGCATCGCCTTGTCCAGGCTAAGGTCCGCCACCATACGCTTCAGACGGGCGTTCTCGGCCTCTAGCATCTTCAGGCGCTTCAACTCCGATGGGCCTAATCCACCATACTTCTTGCGCCAGTTGTACAGCCTGGCGTCTGATACGCCCATCTTTCGACACACCTCCGCTACCGGCGTACACAGTTCAACCTGCTTCAGCGCAAAAGCGCTATCTGCTCTTCCGTGTATCGCGATTTCTTCATCGCATGACTCCTTCCTCAAGGGGTTCATCATGCCAGAAATTCTACTTTTAAATGGATCGGAATCCTGGGAGAGGGTCAACTCTCAGTTAGCTCTCGAACTGGTCCAACTGGGGTAAAATGAACTATTAAATCAGGTAGTATTCCAGGAAGGCCAACCACAAAAAAGACGGTCCGCCAGTCAAAAATCACGTTTAGCCAGCTACCGAGGAGATCGCCAAGTAGAGTCCCAAAATTGACCCCCATCGCGTAGAAACCGAGTGTCGTAGCTCGATTCTCAAGCGGAAAATGTCGGAAATCATAAAACGCGAAGGGAGACTACTGCCAGCCTCCCCCACACCAACGCCTATTCGAGCCAATGGCAATTACATATAATTTTGTATAAGGCCGCTCAGTGCGATAATGCCAGTGCGTAAGATCGAGCTCGCCTACTAAGGCATAGATGTTCTTTCTGTTGACTGACACTGCTAATTACATCGCCCACTCAATCTTCCCGTATAATTTTCATATTTTCGCCTCAAGGGAAAAGGAAATGCATCGAACATCCCGGAGAAACTTTACTCATATTTCAAATTGACGAAAACTCCAAATACCGCATCTGAAGTTATCATTTATTTTCTACTAGTACCCCTGTTACACCCTTTTGCTCCCAGTCGTCATTAGCTGCGTCTATGAGATAGGCCTTCAACGCATGTGCATCTTCGCTGGAAAGTACATCTTTGAAACCGGGCATGCCAAGTGCTGCCAGACCGCCCTCAAGTACAACGGTATCGAAGGCAGCATATGTTTGCTTCGGGCGCCGGCGCAGATCTGGAAGTCGACCGTTGCTCACAACAAACTGCCCATGACACCTTCCGCAATACTCGGCATACAGCTTCGCTCCGTGTTCGATTATCTCAGCATCATCAGTGATTCTGACAGGTGGTTCGGGCCTTGGACTTGCCTGCTTCAATGGCGGAAGTAACTGCTGCCCACCAATCTTGAAGGCTAAGATACGGCTGGGCGGCGGTTCATAACCATTCAAAAGTTCAAGACCATAGGTCAGCGCCAGAATTCCACCCCAGCCAACTGGAATAGCGATATACTGCTCTCCATCGACCATGTAGGTTACGGGCGAACCGATAACTCCCGCATTCGTCTTATAGCTCCAAAGCGAAGCGCCAGTTATTGCATCCAACGCTTCGAACTGACCATCGCCCCTCCCTTGAAAAACAAGGTTACCGGCTGTAGCGAGTGTGCCTCCATTCCATGCCAGTTCACGCTCCACTCTCCAAGCGTAATTTTGCTCATGGGGATTCCATGCGGTCAAAAAGCCGTTTGTCACCTCTCGAATTACCCGCTGATCTTCTTGGTCACTGCCCATTACATCTGTCGCATAGTTAGTATTTGTGTTCCACTGCCCCCATTTATGGTCATTGGTGTTCTCTTCAAAAAAGTACTCTATTTCCATCGTTGGGATATACACCAGGCCCGTATCAGGATGATAAGACATCGGGTGCCAGCTGTGAGCCCCATAGGGAGACGGAGACACATATTTTCCTTCCGCGGAATAATCCATCCCTGGATTTTCAACCGGGCGACCAGTTGCCAGGTTATAGTGGCTCGCCCAATTCACTTTTGAGAAAGGCTCAGCGGATAGCAACTGTCCGTCTTCGCGATCAATAATGAAAAAGAACCCGTTCTTGGGTGCATGCCAGATAACCTTCCTGACTTTTCCTTGCCAATTCATATCGGCAAGCATGATGGGCTGTGTGGCCGTGTAGTCCCAAGTTTCCTTCGGTGTTTCCTGAAAGTGCCAAATATATGCGCCCGTATCTGGGTCCAGCGCAACTATGGAAGATAGAAAGAGATTGTCTCCACCATCTGGGCTTCTTATGCGCCGGTTCCATGGAGAGCCGTTACCGACACCGATGTAAAGTTGATCAAGCTCAGGATCGTATACGATGGAATCCCATACCGTGCCGCCTCCGCCGTTCTTCCACCATTGACCAGTCCATGTTTCGGCAGCCTTAACTAGAATTTCATTTTCTTGTTCGTCCTCAGGATTCCTTGGTACCGTGAAAAAACGCCAAACAAGATCCCCCGAATCCACATCATAGGCGCTGACAAATCCCCTGGCACCGAACTCTGCACCTCCATTCCCGATGAATACCTTACCTTTTGCGGCTCTGGGTGCTCCAGTTATGGTGTACGGGTATTCGGATGTGTCTGCTGTCTTTACGTCCCATAGCACCCTGCCGGTTGAAGCCTCGAGAGCCACAAGCCGGGCGTCTAACGTGCCGACAAACACCTTACCCTGGTAAAGCGCCACGCCACGGTTTACGACATCACAGCACGCCATCTTCCCCCATTGTTTAGGTACCTTTGGATCGTAATGCCAAATCAACTCTCCGGTAATGGCGTTGAGCGCATATACTTCACTCCAATTGCCAGTTACAAACATAACCCCATCGACAATAATAGGTGTGGCCTCAAGACCCCGGCTATAATTTGTATCGAAGTACCACGCCATTCCAAGTCTATCCACATTCCCATCATTTACTTGACTCAATCTACTGAAACGCTGTTCATGGTAGTCTCGCCCGTAACTGAGCCAATTGCGGTCGGTCTGTGAAGAAATGCGTTCGGAATTGATTCCTCGTGTAGCATCAGCTATCGCTACCGCAGAGATGGAGGGTTCCTCAGCCAATGCCTCCTCAACTTTGAGGCCCATAAAAGATAGCAACACGATCGACACTGCAAGAATTTTTGCTTCCCAACTAGTCCTAGGGCCGCCAATTCGGTAATCCAGCCAATACCTCATAGATATCTCCTGCAGATCAACATTCGCTGTTAGCTGGTTTCAACTCTTCAATATGCATATCTCTTAAACATCGTCGGTCAATCTTACCCGAGGCAACTCTCGGCAGTTGACTGGCGCACATTCTGATGTGTTGGGGAATCTTGAACTGGGCCAAACGCGATTTAAGGAACTGCAATATTGCCTCATCAGCTAAATCCGAATCTGTGTATATAGACACTGCGACTGCCTCACCAAGACGCTGATCTGGTACGCCATATGCGCAAGCCTCGATGATGGCTGAATGATCCAACAAGGCATCTTCTACCTCGCCGCAGCCTATGTTCTCTCCGCCCCGGATTATGAGTTGCTTTAGTCTATCTACCACAAACAGATAACCTAGTTCATCGATAAAGGCTATGTCACCTGTACGAAACCAATCATCAATAAATGACTCCTTGTTAGCATCTGGCCGGTTCCAATAACCACGGATCACTGATGTGCCCCTAACTACAAGTTCACCCCGCTCACCTTGGGGGAGAAGATTTCCCCCCTCGTCCACGGTGGCAATCTCTAGGACCACAGAACACTTCCCAGAGCTGGTGGGATTTTCCACATACTCTTGTCCGTAAATTCCAGTGCCAATCGAATTGGTTTCCGTCATTCCCCATCCAGTAAATGGGACTGCATTCTCGAGTGCTTTCCCAATCTCCTCGACTTGTGAAGTCGCTCGCGCAGCTCCTCCTCCACCAGTAGAACGAAGACTCTTCAAATTTCGATTCGTTCGTTTTGCATACTCTACGAGGTCTCCAGTGATAGCTGGGGTACCCAGAACTGTAGTGACCTTTTCCCGGTCGATAATCTCAGCAGCAACTTCAGGATCCCACTTATACATGGAAATAATCATCCTTTGTTGCCGGTAGGCAGATAACAGAACTGCATGCATGCCATTCACGTGAAACAACGGCATTGCCAACAACGCTATTTCTCGATTAGCAGGCTCACTGAAGAATTCTTCCATACGGAAATGGCTGTCGGGAAGATTGAGATTTAGCAGAAAATCAACCTCCCACGACAAGAGAGCCGCGAGAATATTGCGGTGAGAAGAAACTGACCCCTTAGGGTGCCCAGTAGAACCTGATGTGAAAAGTATAACGGCATCGTCGTCGGGGTTTATGGACACGGGAGGCATTGGCTCATTGCTCTCAATAAGTGACTCTATTGGAGTAGCAAAATCCAGAACACCACAACGGACAGAAATAATTTTTAAATCAGTTGCTCGCGACAATTTCATGACTCGGCTAATCCGCTCATCATCCGCGATCATCACTGTCACACCAGTCAGATTAAGTGCATATTCCATTTCCTCAGATTGCCACCATGCATTCATGGCAACAGCAATCGCCCCAATCGATGTTATTGCCTCAAGGGCAATGGGCCATTCAGGATAATTGCGCATACAAATTGCAACACGATCCCCAGGTTTTACTCCGTGAGTGCGTTGCAGTTGGTACGCCAGACTAGATGCCTTCTTGTATATATCTCTATAGGTGTATTGCTCACCGTTATAGACAAAAAACGTTTCGTCGCTCAAATTCTCTTCAAACAGCTCTCGAAGTGATTGAGGGCCATTAACAAACCACTTGTTTTTTCCACCTCTTGTCTCTACCTCCTGAATTTCCCATGGGGATCCTTCGGCTGTTATCCTGGAGATTTTTGCCTGTCTTTTATTCATTCTATTTTTTTCATCCTAGAACAGATTACTTAGCAAGACATTGATAACAAGTTTTACACCAAGTGTTAAAGGACTTTACTGATGAATTGTTGACGCAACTGGTCATCTTTAGGAAGCGCCCTCTTCGGTTTAGGTCAAATTAATGCTGCCGTATTGGAACAATCAATTCGTAACCGACCGGCACTGTCTGCTTAGCAAACTCGATTTGATAGGAGTTCATTTACGACCGCTGGATCAGCTAACGTACTCGTATCACCTAAACTCTCTAGATCGTTCTCGGCGATCTTGCGCAGGATGCGGCGCATGATCTTGCCGGAGCGGGTCTTGGGCAGGCCGGGGGCCCACTGGATGATATCGGGCTTGGCGATGGGACCGATTTCCTTCACGCATAGCTGGATCAGCTCGGCGCGCAGCTCGTCGTCCGGCTCTACACCCGCCATCGGGGTGACATAAGCGTAGATGCCCTGGCCCTTGATATCGTGGGGGAAGCCCACCACGGCGGCCTCGGCGATCTTGTCGTGCAGTACCAGGGCGCTTTCCACCTCGGCGGTACCCATGCGGTGACCGGATACGTTGAGCACATCGTCCACCCGACCGGTAATCCAGTAGTAGCCATCTTCGTCGCGAGTGGCGCCGTCACCGGTAAAGTAGTACCCCGCGTAGTTGCTGAAGTAGGTGTCGATCATGCGTTGATGGTCGCCGTAGACGCTGCGGATCTGGCTGGGCCAGGAGGACTTCACCACCAGGTAGCCGGAGCCGGCGCCTTCCACTTCGGAGCCGTCTTCGTTCAACAGGGCCAGATCTACGCCAAAAAACGGGAAGGTGGCAGAGCCGGGCTTGAGGTCAACCGCGCCGGGCAGCGGGGTGATCATGTGGGCGCCGGTCTCGGTCTGCCACCAGGTATCGATGATGGGGCAGCGCTCGTCGCCGACCACGCGGTGATACCACTCCCAGGCCTCCGGGTTGATTGGCTCACCCACGGTGCCCAGCAGGCGCAGGCTGGAACGAGAAGAACGGGTAACCGGCTCATCGCCCACTGCCATCAGGGCGCGAATCGCCGTGGGGGCGGTGTAGAAGGTATTCACCTGGTGCTTGTCTACCACTTCCCAGCAGCGGCCGGCATCGGGGTAGGTGGGGACGCCCTCGAACATCAGGGAGATGGCGCCGTTGGCCAGCGGGCCGTAGACGATGTAGGTGTGGCCGGTCACCCAGCCCACATCGGCGGTGCACCAGTAGACCTCGCCTTCGCGGTAGTCGAATACGTACTTGAAGGTCATGGCCGCCTGCAGCAGGTAGCCGCCGGTGGTGTGCAGCACGCCCTTGGGCTTGCCGGTGGAGCCTGAGGTATAGAGGATGAACAGCGGGTCTTCGGAGTCCATGGGCTCCGGTGCGCAATCGGCGTCGGCGCCAGCCATCAGTTCGTGGTACCACTGGTCGCGGCCTTCCACCCAGTTGATGTCGTTACCGGTGCGCTCTACCACCAGGCAGGTGTGAACGTTGGGGCAGGATGCCAGTGCCTTGTCGGCATTGACCTTCAGGGGCACCGAGCGGCCGCCGCGCACGCCCTCGTCGGCGGTGATCACGGTCTGGCAGTCGGAGTCGAGGATACGATCCTTCAGCGCTTCGGGAGAGAAACCGCCGAAGACGATGGAGTGAACCGCACCGATGCGGGTACAGGCCAGCATGGCGTAGGCTGCCTCGGGGATCATCGGCATGTAGATGCAGACGCGGTCGCCCTTGCTGACGCCGCGGGCCTTCAGCGCGTTGGCCAGCTTGCAGACCTGCTCCTTCAGTTCCCCGTAGGTAATGTGCTTGCTGTCGGCTGGATCGTCCCCCTCCCAGATCAGCGCGGTCTGGTCGGCGCGCTCCGGCAGGTGACGGTCGATGCAGTTGTAGCTGACGTTCAGCTTGCCGCCGGCAAACCAGGACGCCTCGCCCTTCACAAAGTCATAGTTCACCACGCTGTCCCAGGGCTGCTCCCAGCTCAGGAACTCGCTGGCCATCTCGCCAAAGAAGCCCTCGGGATCCTCGATGGAGCGCTTGTACATGGCCTGGTACTTCTCGGCGTTGATGTGCGCGTCATTGAAATTCGCTGGTACTGGGTGCGTCTGAAACTCGGACATTCCAACTCCTGTATTGAGGATAGGTCATTGAGCCATTCAACATGTGACCAAGTCGGGGATAAATTCAAGCCGGCACTGCGAGAATGGTTGAAATTCATTTTTCTGGCATTAGAAATGCCCCAAGGTGATTACCAAGGGGCATTAAGATCATTAAGGCATTAGTTTGGACTTAGAAGAAACCCAGCGGATCGATGCTGTAGCTCACCAGCAGGTTCTTGGTCTGCTGGTAATGGTCCAGCATCATCTT
>NZ_PKUS01000049.1 GCF_002866825.1 Pseudohalioglobus lutimaris
GGACTACGAAACACCAGCTGATAGATTTAATGCCTGTGTTGCGTCGACCGTTTGAATCCGCAGTATATATTCGGCAATATCGTTGAGCCTGCGCACCCCGGTCTGCTCAATACTCTGAGCAGATATGGCGGCGATTGAAATCGGCACATCCGTCAGGCTCTCCGAGCGCTTCTGTGCGGTTACAACCACTTCTTCCAATTGAGCCTGTGCCAGCGCCGGCAAGCCAGAAGGGTTGCGGCAACCAGAGGCCTCAGAGGTAAAGTATGAGTCATTGTCTATGGTTCCCCAGATTAGCGTTGAGTCCAATTAAAAGTAACTTAGCGCGATTCACCTTAGCAGCCAGATACCGGCCAGGGTTTCTGGCTAGTTTGTGACTCTCAGGAATCCACCGGTAATCTGCGGCGTCAGCCAGCGCCTCAGGTCGGCTTCAGTTGAGATCCTGGGGCTGGGGTGGACGAGAAGTGTATGGTTCGTTCTATGTATCCATTCTGCGATGTCTTCCGGTGTCAAACCCGGGGCCAGTTGGTTGTGTTCTTTTGCCAGTTCATACAGCGGACGAAAAAAAGCGACCATGGTTTCCAGCCCGCGGTCACTGAGTGCTACCTCAAGCCCCTCAGATATACCGCCGATCTGTTTATAGAGATCTACCTTCGCATCATTAATATACATGCGGTGAAAAAGCAGCAGTCCCTCCAACAGCCACTCTGAGAGTGACGACACTGTCCCCAGCTTTTCGTCTACGGCTTGCCATTGGCGATGGATATTGCGCAGCGCAGCCGCCTGAAATAACGTCTGTTTATCGCTGAATTGCCGATAAACGGTCATCCGCGATACGTCAGCCTCGGCGGCCACGTCGCCAAGCGTTGTTTTTTGCATGCCGATGATTCTGAAACACCGCTCCAGCGCATCGAGTATGCGCTCTTGTAGAGGCGATTCGGCGCTGTCCATTGCCTTCAAGGTGTTCATTCAGTTGTTTGTGTTTCGATGACTGCGACGACGCTACCTTAGCAGTGATATCAATCACCGTACTATATTATGTTACATATTTATCAATATGTAACATAATATAGTACGGTGTTCATAGCCAGCGCACTTCTGGTAGGAATATAAAAATACATGATCCGTTCCGGCGGAAAGTGAGTTTGCCGGTGCGTGCCGTCGCTGTAATCGCGGGGTGGCGTGCTTGAATCCTGCTGTCTCATGATAGTCGTCTCTCGAGGTAGGAATATGAGTGAAGATGAAAAGCTGACAATAGACCGCCGTGAATTGCTAAGAGGTGGAGCCGTGTTGGCAGGTGGCGCCCTGCTGGGCAGCACAGAGGCCCACAGCGCATCCAGCCAGGCGGTGTGGGACCGTGAGTTTGATGTTGTGGTTATTGGCTCAGGCACCGGCCTGGTGGCTGCCCTGGTCGCCGCAAGAGCGGGCAAGCGTGTGCTGATCCTGGAAAAGCACAGCGCACCCGGCGGGAGTACAGTCGTCTCCGGAGGAATACCCTGGATTCCGAATAACAATGTCATGAAGAGAGAGGGACTCAATGACAGTGAAGAGCAGGCCTTGCAATATCTACGCAAGCTCGCCCAGGGGCAGGCCGAGGAGAAGTTGATTCAGGCGTTTGTCGCCCACGGGCCGGAGATGATCGACTACGTAGAGGCGCACACAACAATTACCTGGCGGGTTTCACAAATGCTGGGTGCAGTGGCCGACTATCACCCCGAGTGGCCCGGGTCCAATATCAGGGGGCGATCGCTGGAGCCTGTACAACCGGGTGTTTCCATGGCCGGCGGATTACTGATCTCGGCGCTGCTTGACGCGATCAGGGTAGCGGGTGGAGAACTGTTATTGGCAACACCCGCGCGAAAGCTGCTGTGGCAACAGACCGAGAGCGGCAGAAGGGTGGTGGGCGTGCTCGCCGAACACAATGGAGAACGGTTGAGAATTCGAGCCAGCCGGGGCGTGCTGATGGCGAGCGGTGGCTTTGAGCGAAATGAGGAGATGAAAAAGCACTTCCTGAGAGGGCCTTCGCCTTACACACTAGGAGCGGAAAGTAACTGCGGTGACGGTATCCTGATGGGCATGGATGCTGGCGCTGATCTGCGTAATATGAATGAAGTGTGGGGAATTACTGTCTACAAAGATGATGCTGAGGCCAACGGGGATCGTCGTGGTGGTATCTCACTGATGGGCCAGATTGACCGACGCAATCCTGGCTGCATTGCGGTCAATCGTTACGGCGAACGTTTTTGCAATGAGGCGGCTGACTACGACTCCACCTGGCGTAGCTATCATACGTGGGAAAACTGGGGGGAGCTTGGTTATCGCAACTTACCCGCGTTCCATATCTTCGATCACACCAGCCGTATGAAGTATGGCATTTTTGGGAGGCAGGCCAGCCAGGCACTGCCGACATGGGTGGTCCAGGCAGATACGCTGCAACAATTAGCCGGGAAACTGGGAATTGATGCTGATGGCCTGGTAAAGACGGTGGAGCTATTTAATCGCAATGCTCGATCCGGTTCGGACCCGCAATTCCATCGTGGCGAGAGTATTTACGATACCTATGGTAGTACCGATACCGAAAAGACACTTGCGCCGCTGATACAAGGGCCTTTTTATGGCGCAGAAATCAGCCCGGCTGATCTTGGCACCTGCGGCGGACTACGAGTTGATGAGCGTGCGCGAGTGATTGATGTGTTTGGCGGTGTGGTGCACGGTCTGTTTGCGTCAGGCAATACAGCTGGTGTCGGCTCGCCTGGAGCCAGTTATGGTGGAGGAGGGGGAACCATTGGGCCCGCGATGACATTTGCATATATAGCCGGTATGCAGCTTCTCGAAGAGACTGATGGAATGTCGCCCGGTGAACCGCATCCGCAATCCGCCCGCTACATTACTTCAAAAAAATAGTGTCCGACCCGCGAGACAGGAAATACAGCGGCCACCAATTCGCAACCCGAAAAAGGTCCAGGTCTTAGATCTTTAAACGAGTAGTCTAAATGCATGGGAGTAGTTATGGAACTGAGAGGAATTAATCGAGTAGTTATTGCCGTACATGACATCGAAAAGTCCAAGGAACTGTATTCAGAGCTTCTTGGCGCGACTTTTAATAATGCCAATTGGACAGGCGAGCCGTTCGGCATAGAGGTCGCGATTAGTTGGGATGCAGGAATAGAACTTTGCGCACCAATGCCTGGCCGGGAAACTAGTAGTGCTGTTTCGCCATTTCTTGAGGCAAACGGGGAGGGCGTTATGAGTGTGTTCATCGGCGTTAGCGACGCGAGCGCAGCGAAAGAAAGAGCGGCTTTGGCGGGTATAGAGGCTGTCCACTCACTTGATTACACCCAGGAAGAGATTGACAAGCATTTAGATGGGATGTTCAGGAAATACGAAGAACACAACTTGAATTCAGCTGGAAAATGCGGCTTCGCCATTACTCTTGCCCAGATTGATCCCAAGTAGTCGGGGTCTCCTGGGGCGGCAACGCGCCGTAACCCGGATATCAAAATATTTACATGCGCCTGAAAGAGATATCCCGCGCACCTGAATAATGAGATCGCTAAGCTGGGGCACTACACACTGTCGCTCAGGCGCTGCGGGCCACTAGTTCACAGTAGCTTGGGCGAACTCTTGTCCTGTCTGCTAGACTCACCGCCTTGATCCCAAATAAAAAGGAGCACTGACAATGAGCAACTCTGACGTTATCACCGCCTTCTGTGAGGCCTGGGCAGAGCGGGACCTGGACAAGATTATGGATTTCTTCACTGATGATGCGGTCTATCACAACATCCCCGTGGATCCCGCGAGTGTCGGCAAGGAAGAGATCCGGGCAGTGATAGAGTCGTTTACGGCGGCACCGCAGAGCATTGAGTTTAAGGTGCATCATCAAGCAGAGAGTTCCGACGGTGTTGTCATGAATGAGCGCACCGATGTTTTCAGGATTGGCGATGGCGCTATCCAGCTGCGGGTAATGGGCACCTTTGAACTGACCGATGGTAAGATCAGCGCCTGGCGCGACTATTTCGACATGCAGCAGTATATGAACCAACTGCCGCAGCAGGGCCAATCTTCTTGACCAGCACAGCCCACCTGGAAAAAGTGAGCATTTTTGTCGATGTGCAGAACATTTACTACACCTGCCGACAGGCCTATAAACGCAGTTTTGACTATAACAAGTTCTGGGCTCAAGCCACCGGGGACCGTGAGTTAGTGGGCGCCTGGGCCTACGCCACACACCGTGGCGATGAGAAGCAGATGCAGTTCCAGAACATCCTCCGGGCCATCGGCTTTGAAGTAAAACTGAAACCGGTACTTAATCGCAAAGACGGTACCACCAAGGCTGACTGGGATGTGGGCATTGCCCTTGACGCCTACGAAGCGGCACAGGAGTGCGACACCCTCATCCTGCTATCCGGTGACGGCGATTTTGGGTTTCTGATGCACCGAATCAATCAACGCTTTGGTACCAAAGGGGAGGTGTATGGCGTACCAGGTTTGACCTCGCCGCTACTTATCGAACAAGCCACCACATTTTTCCCGATTGAGGAATCACTGCTGCTGTAGCAGACACCTATGCCGATCTCAGTCACGCGACTGATCACGCATCGTGATTCAAGCAGTGCTTGAACTTCCCCGCTGTGCGCCCAGCCTTGTGGCGACTTGGATCAATATTTTGGAATTCGCCCCGTAATAGGGCACTGCGGTTGCACTGCCAGTGTTTCACGCATTGTGCCCCTGGGTGGCGGGCAGTCGTAGAGTATGCGACCACGTTCACCATGCAGAAAATCCATCCCTCGCAGTGACGTTTCCGACGGCGGAGCTCCTGTGGTGGCCTCTCCCTGCAACTCGGACAAGGGAATAGGGTAGCTTGCCCAGTCCAGGGGAGCCCTCCATCCGGGTGGCGGTGAGATATGGCCGCGTACTCCGTTGATGGGGTGGAGTGCACGCCACTGTTGTATCTGCCTGCTCAGCTGCGCAACCTTCTCGGGATACTCGTCGGCGAGGTTGTCGTACTCGTTTGGATCCTCACTGATCCGGAAAAGGTAGTTGGTCACCTCTATGGAGAGTTGCCCCTGTTCGATCTCCTGAACCAGCTTCCACTCGTCGTTGAAGGCGGTCAGATTGAAATGGCCATATACGGGAATCTCCGAGGCAAAGTACAGATAGTCTTCGCGGGGTTGCTTTTTGCCCTCACTGATAGCCGGCCACATGGAGCGACCATCCAGGGGACGGCGATTTTTCGCCTCGATACCGGCTGCCTCCGCCAGGGTAGGGAAGACATCCATCACTGACATGATCTGTTCCAGTTTACTGTTGGCCGAAATACGTTCAGGCCAGCGCAGCAGTGAAATGGCGCGAATGCCGCCCTCGAAAGTTTCGGCCTTGCCGCCGCGCAGGGGGGCATTGTCAGCGCCCCCGATAGAGTAGGACGCGCCGCCGTTGTCGCTCATAAACAGCACGATGGTATTGTCATTCAGGCCCTCGTTTTCCAGTGTGTCCAGCACCTGGCCGATCGCCTGGTCCATGGCGTCAACCACGGCCGCGTACATCGGCCGGGCACTGGGCTCGCCGCGCCGCTTGGCCATCGCACGGGTTTGGTCCGTTGTTCCCGCCCGGGCAGGTGCGAGATCCGTATTGATATCCTTGTACTTTTCCTGGAGTTCCTTTGGTGCGTCCAGAGGGGTATGCGGCGCTAGAAAAGGCATGTAAACAAAGAACGGCCTGGTCTTGTCACGCTCGCGGATATAACGGGACACCTCGTTCGCCAACAGGAAGGTTTCATACCCTTCGTCGTTAATGGAGATGCCATTGCGCTGGAAATCCATGCCACCCTGGTTGGAGAAGGGTGGGTAGAAACCTACTTCGGTATGCAGGTGGCCGTAGAAATGCTCAAAACCTCGCTCGTTGGGGTGATATGTCTGCTGGGCGTGGCCGAGATGCCACTTGCCCACCATGGCTGTCTGGTAGCCTGCCGCCTTGAAGGTCTGGGGCATAAAGTGCTCGTCCGGGTGCACGCCATTGGTATCCCAGGGCATGATCACACCGTAGGCAACGCCGAGTCGCATCGGGTCGCGGCCAGTCATCAATGCAGCCCGTGTTGGAGAGCAGATCGGGGTAGTGTAGAAACGGTCCAGTTGTATACCCTCGTGGGCAAGCCGATCCAGGGAGGGGGTGTCGATATCGCCCCCATGGTAGCCAACATCGTTCCAGCCTAAATCATCAGCCACCATTACGATGACGTTGGGCCGTTCGCCAGCCTGCAGTGATGATGAGGCAACCGCGAAACCAATCAGCAGTGCACACAGTATTGCCTTATCCACAGATTAACTCCTTCTAATTTCTTGCCAGAAAACAATGCTGGATTTGTCGATAACTATTTGCCGGGGCATGACCCAGTAGCGGAAGGAGGGCAAAAACACTCCCTTTGATTCGAATAATACATCATCCCCGAAATACAGCTCTACGCCTGTGGATATCTAGGTGCCCAAATACTCTATTTAACATAATATATATTATGCGCACATGTGTATAAGTATGGCGGAGGGCCTATATCTGCCCTGAAACTGCTATTACAGGCCCTGATGCCCACACCATCGCTGTTTTAGTGGCCTTCGGCATGACATTCTCAACGTATTCCTCGATCACCATCATGGCTGCGACGATTGGCGCTATGCCCATCGGTCTTTTCGATTGAGGCGTTTTAAAGAACGCCAGGTAACAATCGTCGCCACTGGTGATGATGCCGACTTTCGGCTTTCAGAAAATAAGCGGGTGCAAATTACCGTTCGTGCAGCCTAAGTCATTGAAATTGCTCACAATCATTCCTGATTTTTCAACCTGACACGATTTTCTTCTTTTTGGCCGATTTGTGCCGTTCCTTGAGCTCAATATCAATGTATTTGTCTGTAATGGCACCAGAGCTGTGACCAGCATCATCTCTGACATGCTCTCGGGGCCGGATTTTCACGTCGTCCGAGATCCCCGTATGGCGCAGCCAGTGCACTGTGGCATCCATCATTGATTCTGCCGCTTCAGATTGACCCTGTCGCGCTAAATTCTGAATGGCGTTATCAAAGCACTCCTGAATGATCGCTCGGATATGCGTCGCATTGCTCATCGGGCCCTTACCCCGATGAACGGGCAGTAGCGGCGAGTCATCTGCCGGAGATGGTAAGGCTGAAAGCCCCTGAAACTTTCTCCAGCGTTTTAAGGCCGCGAGCATGGCATCGCTGACGGCAATTTGGCGTTCTTTATTACCTTTGCCCACCGTGGTGAACCACCACAGGCCGTCTTGGTCCTGGTGGAAATCATTCATGGTCGGTACCCACCGCTCGCTTGCTGCCAGCTCGGAAATGCGCAAATACATGCTGTATAACATCGACAACATAAACAATGTCCGCTCATGCGATTCTGGCCTCTCGGCGGCCATCTGTTCAGCGGTATCAACGACCATTTGCCATTGTGTTGGGCTCAAGCGACGCACTTTAGTGTGGCCTTGACGAGACTGAACAAACTTACTTTTTTGCCGGATGAGCGCCACGGGATTGGTATACGTGTATTCTTCCAGCAGTAAATATTGGTAGAAGCTGCTGCAGATCGCCATCAGTTGCTTAATGCTATTGTTCGAGGCGACATAGTCTTTCTTAGATGGGACCTGGCCCTGCTTGAAGGCGGACTTGGCCACTGTGGCGACAAAAGGTCGCCATTCAGGATTCGGTATGCGCTCTCCCTGCTTCTCAAGAAAACGCGGTGCTTTCTTTACACCGATCCACGCCGCCGGCGGCCGCTGACAAAACCGGATGAAGTCTTCGATATCATCCCGCTTCAACTCGTCCAGTGTCTTTAGTGCTATATGCCAACACCAGTGCAGGAGCCGCTCAATTTCGCGTCGGTAACTATTAAAGGTGGCGACGCTACCCGTATACTGCTGTAGAAATCCCCGCGCCATCTCATAATCTTTGACCTGTCCGGATGAAAGCCCCTCTGGCGCGTGACTGTCATCAATATGTTCCATGGCATCAAAGCATGCCAGCGGTGATCGCCTCATACTGGGTATTGTCATTGACGCCTCGTTCGGATATAGATACCGTAATAATAAAGATTATCACAGTATATATAGCTTGTCGCCTGAACCCGCTTTGTCACCGAGAGCCTTTGCATGAGCCAACTCCAGTTTCTATCAGCCGCCGAAAAACGTAAATTCGACTTACCCCCTGTCTTCACACACAAGCAACGCCCTGCCTACTTTACCGTGACCGATGAGATCCGGCGCACACTCAGTGCTTTGCGTTCGGACACGAACAAAGTCGGATTTCTCCTCCAACTCGGATATTTCAGGCACTCCGGTAGATTCTTTGAGAGACACACATTTCGATCTCGCGATATCAAGTATCTCACAAAGCAGTTCAATATCACCGAGCCTGTCGACCTGGCACAGTACTCACCATCGCGTATGGCGCAACACCAAATTCGTATTTGCGAACTCCTGGGCTGGACAGCCTTCGACGCCGACAGCGCAGCGTACATCGCCAGGCACGTGCAACTACAGGCCGAGCAGCAGATCAAACCGGAGCGCATATTCACTGCAGCTGTCGACTTTTGCTGGCAACAGCGTATCGAGATCCCAACACATCATCAACTGGCGAACCTGATCACCGACAGTTTTAACATTGTGGAATCTGCCTGGCTCGAACAGCTAGAAACTGGCCTTGAACCTGGTGACTGCGAGGCAGTGGATGTAATGCTCGAAGCGGCAGACGGGCTACCTGCCCTGCTGGGTGAGGCAAAGACGATCAGCCAATCTCGGCAGACCAAGGGGATCAAGAAAAACGTGAAGTCATGCCTCGCATTCGGACGTTACTTTGCGCAATTTGAATCGGCGTACACATTGCTGGATCTTCCGGAGAAGGCTACCGAGTACTATGCCACCTGGGTGAAAAAGGCGACACTGGCGCAGCTCAAGCAATTCCTCAATCGGTGGAAACGATACCTACATTTGCTGGCGTTTATCAAACATCAGTATAGTCTCCGTCAGGACGTGTTGATGGATACCCTGCTCAAAAGCACGCAGTCGGCCATCAATGCCGCTACCAATGCGGAGGACCGGAGCGACCTGGAACAACGGGCGGCCCAGAAAGAAGCCATTCGTATCGTTACCAAGGCCCGCAAGAGCGCACAGCATGTGCTTGATGAGATAACCGCCATCACACGTAATGAGAGTTTATCCGCATCCGAGAGGATAGCGAAGATCGAGCAGCTGCTGACGGACTACGAGGCATTGCAGAGTGATCAAGTACGAGAGACGCTGCAACAAAGTGAACTCTTTCTGGAACAGCAAACGGACACGGCAAAAACCTACGATGAACTCGAGAAAAGGTCCGTGAGCTTGCAACTTAAGGTGTCGCCGATTCTGAAAGCACTGGAATTCGATACGACCTCTTCAGACGCCAACATACTGGCTGCCGTGAAGTATTTCCAAGACACGGATGGCCTGCTGGGTAAGAGCGCCCCGCTAGACTTTCTTTCCCCCAAAGAGCAAGCCCTATTCCCCGAAGACGAGACGCTGCGGATCTCGCTGTACAAGATCCTGCTATTTAAATCCGTGGCTACGGCGGTAAAGGCTGGCAAGTTAAATTTGCGACACTCTTACCGGTACCGTGCCATTCAGGACTACCTGATACCCCTAGAACAGTGGTTGAGAGAGCGCGATTACTTGTTGTCCATGGCCGGCCTGACGAAGTTTGCAGACGGCCCTACGGTGCTGGCAGAGTTGAAGGAAACACTCGATGCCAAATATCGGTGGGTCAATGACCGCATTCGATCCGGTGAAAACGAGCATCTTCGCTTCGACAAGAAAGGCACTGCCAAGGTACGTACCCCAGAGACCGCTTTCAGTGAGGACGGTTTCGTGGGTCAAACACTCGTGGACAATGGGATTGTATCGGTGTTGCAGGTGTTACGAGAAATCAGTCAAATTTGTAACTTCATTGCCTGCTTTAAACATCTGAGCCCCAAACACCATAAACTAAAACCCAATGACGACACGGTGCTCGCTGGCATCTTGGGTAAAGGCTGCAACATCGGCGTCCACAAACTGTCGCAAATTTCCCAGGGGATCAACCAGAGCACGCTGAAAAGCACCGTGAACTGGTGTTTCGGCCTGAAGAATATCCAGGCAGCTAACACACAATTGCTACAGGTAATGGACAAATTACCCCTGTCCAACGCATTCCAGCACGAGCCCGGGCAACTGCACACCAGCAGTGATGGCCGCAAGGTCAATGTGGCCGTTGACTGTCTGCACGCCAACCATTCATTCAAGTACTTCGGAAAGGATAAGGGGGTCACGCTGTATACGTTCATAGACGAGCGGCATGCCCTGTTCCATTCCACGGTTATCAGTGCATCGGAGCGCGAAGCGGCCTATGTGATCGACGGGCTCATGCAAAATGAGGTGATCAAGAGCGATATTCACTCGACCGATACCCACGGCTATACCGAGTGTATCTTCGCGGCCACGCACCTGATCGATACGGCGTTTGCCCCGCGACTAAAGAAAGTAGGCAAGCAAACGCTGTCCAGCTTTTCCAGTAAGGGCGTGCATCAACGCCGGGGCGATGTCATTCTGCCTGGTCACACGGTCAATAGAAAGCTCATACTGTCCCACTGGGATGATATTTTGCGCTTCATGGCCACCATCAAGCTGCGGTACAGCAGTGCCTCGCAGCTGTTCAAACGACTGAGTTCTTACGCGAATGACCATCCTTTATACAAAGCGCTCAAGGATTTTGGCCGCGTGATTAAAACCCGCTTTATACTGACCTACTTCGACAATTTGGAACTTCGCCAACGCATCGAGAAACAACTCAACAAAATTGAACTCGCAAACCGCTTCTCGAAAGCGGTATTCTTCGATAACAATCAGGAATTCCAGGATGGCAGCCTCGAGAACCAAGAGATCGCCACCGCTTGCAAGGTGCTCATCCAGAATGCCATTGTCTTGTGGAACGCCCTATATCTGTCACAGGAATTACTGAATACGAAAGACAGAGACGAGCATGACGAGATGCTGGCCGCCATAAAAAGTGGATCGTTGATCACCTGGCGACACGTCAATATGCAGGGCGAATATGACTTCAGGCGAATTGCAGCCAATAGTCCCGTCTTCGATTTGGGGAAAATTCTGGCTCTCCAGGTGGCTTGACTTTGAAAGTGGAAAACTTCGGCCTGAATTCCAGTGTTTTCAACAGCTTAAGCCACATGAACGGTAATTTGCGCCCGCTTATTTTCTGGAAGCCCTTCTCAGACAAATCATAAGTCAAATATATAGAACAGGAACCGCCCGCCTCCTACAGCTTAAGACTAGAGTGATGCCTGGGAATATAGAAATTGCCCTCTTCTGTCATCCGATCAGAACAATTGTCGGCGAAGGAATGAAGAGAAAATACTACTAGAAATATGCGTGTTTGTTTCAGCATCTTGGCACGCAGATCCACAGCAGGAAAGCGCTTAGCAATAGCCCGGCAGCAAAGGTGATTATCACTTCCATACTTTAATAATCCGCCCTTCCTCAGGATTGCGGCTAACGCAAGGACGTTTCGTCCTATAGCGGACAGATTATCTACAGTGTCGCGGGCACAAACTCAGCACCAATTCCTATCTGAATTGATTTCTGAACAAATCACTTTGCTATGCTTCGGATCGGCAGCAAACCGCAACATTTCATGTAACTGTGCATGCAGAGAAATTAATAAAGTAAGACAAATTAACTCTAGATTCCGCTTGTAATGCTGGAATCGTGCATTACAAATCCATATTTTTTAATTCCACTATGGATGACATTTTAAATTGGGATTCAATCCAATTTGAAAACAAATTGGATTGAATCCGGGTGTAAACGTGCATCTCTCCCGCATTGGATGCTTACATTTATCCGTATCTATGTTTCAGGATTATAAATTTATCAATGCATCTAAATTTTCTGGTAGAAATTTTACTATCCGTGACCATCCTTAACTAATACCATGCGTTGTTTGCTCTTTGGCGACTTGATCGAGACTTGGAATATCCCCGGTACCATATCCTGGAAGAACTTGCTCAAAGCTTTGGAATCGTCCCAGGAGCTGCAGGGTTTCCGGGGCGTAAAATGGCAAGTAAAGCGTACGCCGTTGGTTGGGGCCAGTTGGTGGCGGGCCCGCATGCATCAAACAAGAGTAATGGACGGTCACGTCGCCAGGTGATGTATCTAAGGGGACCGCACGCGGGTGGTCAGTCCCCATCAGCGCCGTATTGTGGACAGAGCGGCCATGAGTGCCTGCGAGCGCCCACAACTGAGAGCTTTGTGATCCCGCCGCATCTAGATGAATTCCGATATTGATGGAGGGACACATGATATTACAGCCCCCGAGACCACAGTCAGCGTGCCAGCCGAGATTGCCTGCGATACTCGGCGCCAGTTTCGCTCCCTCACCGAAGGGCTTCAGCACCGTCATAGCGCCCTGCCCGCGGTCATGTAGAGGGACAAGATTTCTCTTCGAAAGGGCAACAATATCTCGAACAGTAGCGTCATCATCCATTAGAGACCTGATAAGAGACGAACGCTCTGAAATAAACATAAGCCTGTACGGAAACCGTTGCTCTGTGTCCAGGTTCTGAGTCCACCATGAGAATATCTCCCCTTCGCTAGACTCCGAACGAATCCGATCTATTTCAATTGCTATTTCCTCGTAACGATGAGCCATAGCTCCTCGGATTACCAAATAGCCTGCCGTTCGAAGGAAGTGGGACATCTCCTCAGGTTCATCTCCATAATGGAAGGCCTTTTTCAGGTCCAGAGGTATACCGTCCATGGACAGAAGAGGTAGTGATGGATCAAAGATTTCCCGCCCAGAGTACATACACTGAATGGCAGGAGCCCAGGTGCGCCAATCGTCGATACTCCCACGTAGAAAGCTCACGGCTTGTGACAGGATCAATGATGACGTCGTCCGCAACTCATGAACGTAGTTTTGCCATGCGCGCTCTTGAATCTCAATCACACACTGTGCATCCGCATGTATCCCCTGTGTAATTTTGACCCACCCCCGAACCAGCGCATAACTATAAGCGCGCCCATCAGGGAGAGTAATTGAGAAAGGAGGTACACCCTCCAAATCCCAAGCCACTTTGTCATTGACCCCGGATTTCAGTCGAGCTGGGAGTTCTACTCGATGAAATTCATCAAAATCCCAAGCCTTTAAACCCCACCCACTAAGGTCCCCAACATTCATATCTCTTTTAACTTCACCAAACATTTGACACCCCTTCTTAATTATCCTATTATTAGGATTTACATTCCAACAATATAGATATGAGTCTAGCGCCTTCGCCACCTACGTCAAGGGTCATTGCAATACTAGAGACTCTAGCAACGACACCCGAGGGATTAAGCGCAGTGGAAATAGCGAGGCGGCTAAATCTAAGCACCTCAACGCTTTCCCTCATCCTGATGACTTTGCGAGAGCAAAATTATGTTGAGCGGCTTGACGACCGGTCATACCGATTAGGATTCGGAGTACTGCGCCTGCTAAACGGTGTTGCTCGAAGCTTTCCTCTTCTCGGTATTGCGAACGATGAGCTAAACCGCCTTCACGCGAAGTTTGGTTTTGGATGCACGCTGGCTCGAATAAATGCTGATCGCCAAGAAGTAATATTGGCAGTGGGCTCGACGCAGAGTTTTGGAATTGCTCCAGGCGTAAGCGTCCCTCTCCAGCCTCCTCATGGCACAATCGCGATGGCCTGGCGCTCTAATGAAGATATAGAGAGATGGTTAAACAGTGCCTGGTGGCATGACCCAAACCTGCGAGGCAAACACCAGAAAAAAGTTATGTTCGATATTCGCAAAATAGGCCTAGCCGTGCACGGGATACAAAACAATGTCAATGAGACAATTAATCAGCTGCGCGAGCTATTGACCTCTGTGCAAGCAGAAAATCCCAAAGACATTCTTCGCACGAAGCTTGATCAACTCGCAGACATTGTAGGAACAAGAATTTATTCTGCTGACGAACTCTCGACAAGAGAGTGCCTCGGTGTGAGCCATATCATTGCACCGGTTTTTGGGCCTGAAAAACAACCTCGGTACCTCATTTCATTGCATGTCATGCAAGACGAAGTATCGGCAGACGATCTTCAGCAATATTACGAAGAGCTTCTTGCGTCAACAAAAGTGCTCTCCAAACAGATCGGTGGAAGTCTTCCGGTTTCGTAGCTTAACACCCACGTCACCTAAGGGGACGTATTCCACCAGTAACTATTCGATTCAGAAGTTGAATCGTGGTCATGGCAGCTGCAGGAGATTATGCTAGAGGTGGTGGTTAATTAGGCTGGGACGTGCAAAACGTGCTGAAAGTGCCGTTAAGGAATTCCTTTAAAATCAAACACATAAGACATTGGATCTCTACCTTTTCTATGCCTGACAGTGCGTTGCTGCTTATAGTTAATGTAGTTTATAGTTTAGCGCTGGCAGGCCCTTCTCACAGTACCTTGATCGGCCGGCCAAGCATTGATTTGTGTACCTTGATCGAGCACCTTCTATACAGTACCGTTCCCAAGAGTATTACATCGAGAGATCGTCATGAGACCTTCCGAAGCCATGCAGACCAATCGCGACGTTATCAGGCAGGTGGTGGCAGCCCACCACGCCAGCAATGCGCGAGTATTCGGCTCTGCCGCGGCCGGTGAAGATACGGACAACAGTGATTTAGACCTGTTGATCGATCCCTCGCCTGACACCACGTTGCTAGATATTGGGGCCATACGTCATGAACTGAGCACGTTACTCGGTGTGCCGGTTGACGTCGTCACGCCCATGGCATTACCTGACACGTTTCGGGATGCCGTGCTGGCGGAAGCCGTGCCGGTATGAAGGAATCAGACACCGCGCGCCTGTTCGGTTATCTCACACATATTCTCCAGGCCATTGACCGGATTCAGGATTACACCGACGATCTCGACGAAGTTGCTTTTCTGCAGAATGCGATGGCGCAGGATGCGGTGATTCGCAATCTCGAGGTGATCGGAGAAGCCAGCCGTAATATCAGGCAACGATATCCAGCTTTTGCCGACGCCCACCCCGAACTGCCCCTAGCCTCGGCGTACGAGATGCGCAATGTGTTGGCTCACGGTTATTTTAAAGTGGATCTGGCCATAGTCTGGCAAACCCTCGAAAAGGATCTACCCGAATTGCAGGCACAGACACGGGCAGTCATCGAAACTGAGAGACTGGAAGCAGAATCCGATTCCCCCGATTGATGAGTGGTGGCTACCCTCCCCTATCTCAGTTTTCTCACCTTCTTGGATAGCAAACGATCCTGATATTGATGCACCGGGAAATCCAGCTTGCCGCGAAAGTTAACACCTTCGGAACGGGCGGGCCCGATATGGCGCAGGAGCTCCGGATCTACTCGACGCCCCTCTTCCCCCTTCCACCGATCGATGACCTGCTGCATGTGGAGGGTCATCCAGGCAATGGTGATATTACTCAGCAAAGTGAGGGACCCGGAAATGGCGATCAATTCCTCCGGTCGCCTGCCGCGGTGCGCGGGGATGTTGCCCGCATGGATGGCGCGCAACAGCCGGTGAGTTGATTCGCCGCGATCGAGAATACGCAGCAACTCGCGCCGGAAGTCATCGATGCCCACAAAGTCACAGAGAAACAGCGTGTGGAATAACTGCCCCATGGCCGTACCACACTTGTGGATAGGGTCCGCCCGGGAATCCGAGCCGAAACGCTCCAGTGCCAGCACGGCCGATAACGTACCAGCATCCACTGAGGCCATCAATCGGACAAAGCCGTCCCAGCCCGCGCGGATATTCACCATGGAGACATCCCGGCTAACGACGGGCTCAAGGACATCTGGAACCCGGGTTCCCCGGGGCACATGCAATTGTCGTTTGATGCCCCTCAGCCTTGGGCACAGGTCAAATCCCAGCCCCTTGGAAAATCCCATGCCAAAGAACGTAAAGCCATGAGTATCCACAGCAACCCGTTCCAGGGCCTCGCTTGATCGCTGGCGCAACATACCTTCAATGGCAGCACCTGACTGGCGCCGCATCAGTACGATGGGCTGATCATAGATGAGCGGCCATTGATCAAGCTTGTGGGTGTAGATGCCGATGCCTTTGCGTCCACGTCGATAATCCTGCCTGGCACTGAAGAGGTGACGCGTGGCATCCAGGCTCATGGAATCGGCGGAGGCGATCGTTCCCTCCCCCCAGGTTCGGGTAATGGGATGACGCTGCGTGAAGTTCACACAGCTGTCGTTGGCCAGCCGTAAGGCGGCGCTGTTCTCCAAGAGCGCCATCGCATCCGAAATAGCCGTCGCCTTGATCTTGGGAATCATCAGTGCCATACCTGTGGGCGTCATATCGGTACCGTGCGCCAGCAAGGCGCCGTATACTGACAGGAGTTCCTCCCACGACGTCGGCTCTCGTCCCAGTAGGGCGGAGCTAAACCGCGTATGGCTGTCGACCTCCATCATCAATTCCGGGAACTGTACGGTACCGATTTCCCCAAAGATAGCATCGCGTGTCGATTCCAAGTCCGCAATGGTAGGTTCTGCCTCCAGTGCTTCCAGTACCAGTTGGTTTTTTTCGATGTCAACCTGGTTGGAGAGCACAGCTTCAGCCACCTGCTCCAGTCCTTCATTGAGGCGCTTCCTGTAACGGGCGACATAGCGTTCTGGATCCTGGGGTAGATTCAGGTGAGCATAATAGCGTTTCTTACCCTGCCGCCATTGTTTAGAGGCAATCAGCAGCTGCTCCCGGTGGCGATAGGAAAGACTGTGGGGAACCCAGATCGCGCCATTACGAAGTGCTTTGCGCAGTTCAAACAGGATAGCAGTCTCGTAGCCCCGCAATGCCCTGGCACGGTCAGCCCCTTCAATTACGGCAGACCAGATAGGTGCAAACGTGCCGTCAATGGATAGAGGGAGATGGCGGACACGCTTGTCATAAAGTTCCCGTAAGTCCGCAAGGGCAGCGATCAGTGGATGTCCGCCGGGCCCTTCGAACTCAAGGATAAGCAGTGCCTTCAGAAGGCGCCTCACAGCACGGGCCGAATCTGTCATGTGGTACCGGACTTCGGCGGCCCGGTTAGTGAAGCATGGGATACTGGCATCCGGTTGGAGCTCTGCGATTGCCTGGCGGACTTCACCCAATGTGCGCCCTGGTGCCTGGGCATAGGCGTGCAGATCCTGAACCTTTTCCCGGAGTGATACACCGAGCTTTGCATGTGCTGTTTTAACCTGTTCGACGGTATCGCGCCGTAACTTGAGTATCTCGCGATCAACCAGGGAGATGAGCACATCCGTCTTTTGCAACAGGGTGACCCGGAGAAAGCAGACGGACTCCAACGTTCGTCGCGGCTCCCTGAGTGTCTGCCAGCGGGCTGGCCGCCGCCTTCGAATGCGTTGTGCCAGCTGTTTCTGGTGCTCCAGGCGCAGCATGTCGAGTGGATAGTCGTGAACCGCAAGCTCCTTCAGGTATTCGATATACGAAAGTTGTCGTCTCAATGTAGCCTGAGAAGGTTTACCGGGTTCACCCTGTAGCCATTCAAGGACAGTGCGGTCTTTCGAGCGCGTTGACCCCAGGGCGACCAGCCACTCCTGCCTTACCGGTTCCGGAACGACTTCCTCGACCGCAGCCAGAAGATCATGCACGGCTTGTTGAATTGCATTGCGAACGAGATCATTCAGCGTACGATCACCGGGGATGAGCAATTTGTGCTCGTAACACCAGCTCCGGGCGAAGGTGACAAGTTGGGGTCGGGTCAACGCCTTGTGGGATTCTTTCTTGATCAGACCAGTAAGAGATCGCCGTTGGCGTTCGGTCGAGTTCTGAAAACCCAGAATGTCAGTGGCCCAACGTTGATGTTCATACAACGTACGACGACGGCGATACAGTGCACGTAATGATGTCAGCGTCGGTACCGGTATTCCAAGTTCCTGCCCAAGATGGGCCAGCAGTGTGCGCGGCACCATATCAAAAGCATCAAGAGTCCGCCCACTCATTTTGATGAAACCTAGGTGCAGGGCGGCACCGAGCTGATTCAGGTGGCGTCGGCGAGATTTAATGGCCTGCTTCTCGACCTCAGAAAACGAGAAAAAGTAGCGGAGCTCAAACGGCGTTAATGTACGCGGCAGTGCCTGATGACCAAGGAATGCGGTCTGCCATGGCTGCATGCTCACCTCCCCGCCGAAGCGGCGCCAGAGTGGGCCAATCAGCCTATCGGACGGGCGAAAATATGCAAATTACCAGGATGTTATTGATTCAAAAGGAAAAATCGCGCTCTGCAAAACTTATCTCATTGAATTTGTTGAAGTTTCTTAGCGGCACTTTCTGCACGTTTTGCACGCCCTAGCCGTGCACTCGGATCATGGTAGCCAATATACGAGCCATGAATGGCAGGCATTCCGAAAAGCGCATTCTCTGGAAGGCAGTATGAGCCGACGTGGGAACTGCTTTGATAATGCGGTGGCGGAATCGTTCTTCAGCAGCCTGAAAAAGGAGCGGGTGCGCCGGAAAATCTATCCGACCCGAGAAGATGGTCGGGCCGACGTGTTTGATTACATCGAAGTGTTCTACAATCGCTCACGGCGTCACAGTCATATTGGTGACGTGAGCCCAGTAGCGTTTGAAAAAGCCTCGTTATGAGGGTAATCGGTGTCTACGAAACCGTGGGAAGTCCAGTTCAGCCTCACAGAAGCTAAATCTCTATGCGAACTGACCTCACCTGGCTATATGTTCGCGGCGTCAGGCACGTATTACGCACGCCTATTTTTACGAGCCGTACAGAGCCACTCAGTTGCGTTGCCTGAAATGAAGATCAGCCATGAGGCCTTATTATTAAAGACCCGGGATCGCACCCGGACTGGAATTAGCTGTTAACGCAACCGGTATCGACCTTTCTCTGAGCTTCGTACCGGAGCTCAGCTGTTAGCGCCGTTAAGCTTGTGATGCCATCCTCACGTAGTTTGGGACGAGCTCATTCTGGACCGCCGGCCTGGGACCGCACGGCGCTCCAGCGTGATTCGCTGCATGCTGGCTTATCCAGGCACTGCGTCGTGGACAGGCGAATAACTGCGTAATCGTCCTACGTTAAATAATTGTATTATGTTAAATACAACACTCTACGGACAAAATGCAATTATTTGCAGAGGCATCCTGACTGGCCTGACCGCACTGTTGTAACCCGCTCACATTCACCGATAGCCCTTACGGCCATGTCCGGCCAATAGCCCTGCCAGTGCAGTTCCGAGCGGATCAGCCCGGTTAACTAGAATGCATTTAACGCTACAGGTGCACGGAGAAACCCCAGGACAAACGCAGGCGGCACGCGCACAACAGACAGTTTCAGATAGGCTACAGAGATTCGCCCGGAAACGTGAGAAGGGCCTAACAGCTACGGCTCACCACCCTCCCCTCAATTAGCTGCCCTAACTGCGCTGTAGTGACCAGTCCTCACACTCTTATCGCGAGTACATCGCAAGGGGCGGTATTACATACACCATTGGCTGTTGAGCCGAGTATTTTCCCATGACCGTGGCGTCCGTGCGTTCCAAGGACGACCAAATCTGCATTTATTTGCTGTGCTTTGCGCCAAATCTCGGTAGTGGGCGTACCAAGGACAACATCGATACTGTCGGGGCTAATGTCGTGACCCTCCGCAAGCCTTTCTAACCAATGAAAAGCCTGGTCTATTGCTTTCGATTCTGCATTCAGCACTGAAGCCATATCAACGTAGAAACCCGTAAGCGGTCTTATAACATGGAAGATTGAAACGCTTGAGTCTTCCTGGGACATTACTTTTTGGACTGACTCAAGAACCTCGGCAGCTTCGTCGCGCGTGTCAAGGGCCACCAATATATTCCTATATGCCATTAACATCCCTCTCTTGCGGTGGGTGCCGAAGGCCCGAATATACTCAGTACTCCCCTCCCCTCAAGCAATGCACCCGATTGCGGATAACGTCAGTTCAGTCGGCGACTGATCACCTTACTTTGTCTCGGTCCGCACCTTGACCGCTAAAACATCACAAGGGGCACCGTGGAGAACGCCATTTGCGGTTGAGCCCAACAGGCGCCCGAGGCCATACCGCCCGTGCGTACCCAGGACGATTATTTCTGCGTTGATTTCTTCTGCTTTGCGCCGAATCTCGACCGCCGGGGTACCTAGCAGGATATCAATCGATTTGGGTTCAACCCCCTGGTTTTGCGCTAACTCCTTCAGCCACTGCGAGGCGTATTCTATTGCCTGCGATTCAATACCGCCCTGATCGGCCAACACTGAGAATATGTCAACGTAAAAGCCCGTTATCGGCTTTATGACATTCACAATTGAAAGTTGTGCGCCCTCGTCGGACATTAGACGCCTGGCGGAATCCAGGACCTCGCCTGCTTCATCGCTAATGTCGAGAGCCACTAGAATATTTGTATACGCCACGATCGAATCCCCCACTATGAATTTTGACAAGTCAGAATGACGCTTGCCCTTACGCTCCGTAGAACGCCAACAATCCTGCAACTGACTGAACAACCAAAAAAAGAAGCAATCGGCCCTAATCTGTAAGCTCGACTGTGTTTACACTTTTTAGATGCACAGTACACCGCAGTGATCATTGTAGCGTGGTAATGGCGTCCGGTCGTTGACACGCATCAACGCAGTTATATATGTTCCGCCCCGGTTGTAAGGCACAGGCTCCGAAAGCCATTGGGTTGGTAGTACATCCAGGGCGACCCTGCGGGCAATCAGTTGCCAATTAACGTATGAACGACATTTGGCTCGAGAAAATTCGCTTGCAGCAACCGCAGTCAGGATTCAAACCAGTCCGGGTTTCTATCAACGAATTTCTGGATCCACGAATCAATAAAGGAGCGCCGTTCATTTTTCATATACCACCACCCCATAACACTGATAATCGCAGCACCGACGGTATTCACTATCATGTCCCACATGGTGTCAGTCAGGCCTGAAGCATCGTTAAACATGGGCTTTTGCATCCGCGTACCAAAAAGGCTGTCCATCGAGAATTCAAATATCTCCCATATCGCACCAACAGCAACGGAAAACATAAAGGCAAAAAACGCGATGAAATGGGGCGTCATGGAGAAAGCAATCTTCTGACTGGCATTGAGAACATAAACCAGGAGAAAGCCGAGAATACCCATTAGCAGGCCCGACGTACTATGCAGAGCAATATCCCACCACCAGATTCTATCGTAGTAACTCTTTACTTCCCCCAGGAACAGAGCGCAGAAAACAAAACCCAGCGCTAGTACCTGAAACTCTGAGGGAATCTGCACGATAAGTCGGTCACTGAATACCGTAACCAGAGATATAAGCAGAGCGATGGCCATGATGAGAAATGCACTGAGCCATCGCTCATCGGCGACGACAAACACAAAATCTATTGCCATCAGAGTGACAACTATGAGTACCAGCCATCGTTTGACTCGTGTCGCTGCGTCCGGTTCGTACATAGGTGCATTACCTGCGTTCGAGTCTTTCAGTGTAGGGGCACCGTGTGGCTAGTTCCCCCTGGTGCAAACTCATACCAGGCCAATTGTTATATCCACTCAGACTCTTTTCAAGACCCTTTTTATTCTCACAACAGCCATCATGGAATTTCAGGCCACGTCCTGCCGGTGGCGCCGCGCGGTTGAAATTGAATGGTATGCTGTTACCCGTGGTTTTCACCTGCCGTCAGTTATTCTGATTCGTCCAGACCAGAACATCGCAGCTCGCATTTTGTAGCACTTTCTGCGTAACACTGCCAAGAAGCGCCTGCCTGACTCGACTCCTGGTTCCAGGTCCGATTACAAGCAAGTCTACCTCTGTACTCGATGTTGCCTGGACCAGGGTATCTGCGGGGGCACCGACATAAACCCGTACTATGATTCGCGACGAGTGGGACCGCAGCTCTCTTGCCATGTCCCGAAGGCATTTTTTTGCCTGCACTACCAGTTTCTCCCGGTGGGCTGACAAGCCATCCATACCCGTTCCTGCGCGCACCATTACCTCCTCAAACTGAGCCGAAATATACACGGCATGAAAGAGGTGGAGTACCGCACTCGGAAACAGCGCCGCGACCATTGGGCCAATAGTCCGTGACTCATCAGCGGGATCCACTGCAATCGCGATACTCTGATACTGTTGTTCGACTGGCCGTTTAACTACAAGTACTGGGACCACGCTAGTGCGAATGACGCGATCCGTTGTGGAGCCAATAATCTTCTCCATAACCGAAGGTTTCTGATTCGCCTGCATAACCACCAGGTCCGCCGATATTTCCTTCGCTACCTCGTCGAGTTGTTGAGACGGAGGCCCGGTTTCAATGCGAATGTCGACCGAGTCGACCCCGGCAACCTGCTCGGCGACCGCGGCAACTACCTGCTCACGACTGATTAACTCCAACTGTTGCTGCATCTCCATCAGGTCTGTCGCAGGCAGAGCGCTCGCTGTGAGTCTCTCGACCACATGAACCACTGTGAGTCTCGCTTGATGAGTGCGCGCAACTTCTGCGGCGCGCAGGAGCACAGAATGATCGAGCGGAAATAGCCCCACTGCCGCCATGATGTTTGTAACTGTCTTCATTTGAGTCCCTGGCGCTCTTCGCGCGAAATGCATTCTCACGGAAACGTATGCGAAACGCGTGACTGCTCTTTGCCTGAGTTACTATACACCACCGCAGGTGAAGCGCGTTGCTATGAAATCGGCAGAACGCAGAGCCGGGTGAAGTCCGTTCCGTTTTATAAGCTGCATGAAATTCTCACCTGGGCCAATAGTCAACTTTATGAGGCGCCTCCGCGATCTCTGGTGGACTATACTCATTATCGACCGACGGATGGTGGATAAATTTTCAGGTCACAGACAATCACACCCAATAGATTGTGTGCTATCCATGTAGAGATCAAAGCTGGAGTTGGAGAAATGAACAACAAAGTCTACGCCATTGTTGATGTGAATATCATCGACCCCGAAGGTTACGCCGAATATATGCGGCGTGTCAGTCCAACGCTGAAGTCGGCGGGGGCTGGCTACCTCGTTCGAGGAGGTAGCCACAAGGTTCTCGAAGGAGACTGGTTGCCGCACAGGTTAGTCATGGTTGAGTTTGGCTCGATGGACGCCGCCAGGGCGTTTTACGCAGGCCGGGAGTACAGTGATTGCAAAGAAATTCGACTGGCATCCGGCTCGTCCAACGTCGTACTCGTGCAGGGCGTGGAAGACATCGCCAGTAGTAATCCGGTCAATCCACAGGAGAGAAGCTCGGCAAAAGGCTATGTGGTTTTTGATGTTAAAATCTACGACATGAAGCGATACCAGGACTTTATGCAGTGTATAAAGCCCACTATAGAAGCCGCCGGAGGTAAGTATCTTGTCCGGGGTGGTGAGCACGAGGTAATAGAAGGAGACTGGAATCCAGACAGACTGGTCGTTTTCGAGTTTCCATCTGTGAACAATGCGGAAGCATTTTACTTTAGCGACACCTATCAGGGCGGTGCCAAGAAAATAAGGGACGAATGCAGCTCTGGAAAGGTCGTCGTTGTGGAGGGGTACACAGACGCATAGCAATCTCACCCGCTCTTTCCGGGCGTTTACCTGCGCCACCCCTCATCCGACGCTACTGATTCGTATTTGTTGCCGCCTGTTGTCGCGCGTATAGCTTGTTGGCTTCAGACAACACATACTGACGAACATCCTCAGCGTCTTTTTCACTCAGGTAAGGTGCAAAGCTGATCATGCCCCTGCCCTTGAGTACGCCGCCAATGACAATATCCTGCCAGATATCATGCACCGCCTGGCCCGAGTAACGCAGGTCCGGGGTCAGGCCGCCGGTGCGCATGCCGTCACCGTGACAATAACTGCAGTGACGTTGATACAGCACCTGCCCGTGGTCAACAGCTTCGGCGCCGGCGGTAACCGGGGCGGGTTTCGGTAACTGGCGCTTTTGTTCACGTACGGGCGGCAGTTCTGCTTTGGCTCCGAGCTTGTACACCAATACGCGTGACAGGTTCGGTATGTCTCTGTGATGTACGATAGGTCCGGCTTCCGCGGCTGCACCGCCACCGAAGCCGACGGCTACTGCCACGTATTGCTCGCCATCGATGGCGTAGCTTATCGGCGCGGCCATAACCATTGTCTGGGTGTCGTGCCCCCAGAGCAGTTCGCCAGTGCTTGCATTCATCGCCTGAAGCGTACCGCTGGAACTGCCTTGAAACAGCAGGTTTCCTGCCGTGCTCAGTACGCCGCCTCCAGCGATGGGGCCAACCTCACTGGTCCAGCGTGCACTTTGCTTGATCGGGTCCCAGGCCAGTAATTGGGCGGTATAGGTTTGTGTGATCACCTCCCCCAGGTTGGGGATATCCGGCGGCACGTTGCCCATACGGTCAAAGCCTGTATTCCAGTAACCCTGGCCAGGCATGCGATCCCGCTCGTTGGTGGCTTGCAGAAACCTGATGGGTATCGACATCGACGGAATGTATACCAGTCCCGTCTGGGGCGAATAGGACATGGGGTGCCAGTTGTGTGCACCGGCATTACTGGGAAGACTGACGTTCTTGCCGTCGAACACCCTGGCAATCTCTGCTTCTACCGGGCGGCCTGTTTTCATGTCTACACCCGTGGCCCAGGTCATGGCCGCGCAAGCCTCGGCGGAGATCAACTCACCGCTGACCCTGTCCAGCACATAGAAGAAGCCGTTTTTGGGTGCCTGCATCAGTACTTTACGAGTTTTCCCGCCGATCTCTATATCGGCGAGAATGATATGCTGGGTGGCCGTGTAGTCCCAGGTTTCACCAGGCGTTGTCTGGTAATGCCAGACGTATTCGCCCGTGGCCGGGCGCAGTGCAATAATTGAAGTCAGGAAGAGATTGTCCCCTCCCCCCGGGCTGCGCAGTGACTGGTTCCACGGCGAGCCGTTACCCACACCAATGTAGAGTAAATCGAGTTCCGGGTCGTAAACCATGGAATCCCAAACGGTGCCGCCGCCGCCCCACTTCCACCATTCGCCAGTCCAGGTCTCTGCCGCCTGTTTCAGCTCAGGTGTCTCGAAGCCGTCTGAGGGATTGCCTGGCACGGTGTAGAACCGCCATGACATTTCCCCGGAATCCTGATCGTAGGCACTGACATAACCGCGCACACCCAGTTCTGCGCCGCCGTTGCCAATCACCACATTGTTACCCGCAATACGTGGCGCGCCGGTAATGGTATAGGGCTGCTCCCTGTCCGTGGTTTGCACGTCCCATAGAACGCTGCCATCATCCGCATCCAGCGCTATCAGTCGGCCATCGTAGCTACCAACGAATACCTTGCCATCCGCATACGCTACACCACGGTTAACGGCGTCACAGCAGCCCTTGGCAAGAAAGGCGCGATCTACCTCTGGATTATAAAACCAGCGCAGTGCGCCTGTTTTCGCGTCCAACGCGTAAACCATGGACCAACTACCAGAAACATAAAGGGTGCCGTCCACCATCAGTGGGGTGGCCTCTACGCCCCTGCGAGTATACATATCGAAGTACCAGGCGAGGCCTAGCTGGTTGACGTTGCCCGCATTGATCTGCTCCAGCCGCGAATGGCGCTGCTCACCAAAATCATTGCCGTGCAGGCGCCATTGGGTGTCAGGCGCAGCGGACACTTGCACTGGTTTCGCCGCACTGGCTGGCAATGCAAAGACAACAAGACTGCAGATTATCGCCGCAGCGCACTGTCGAATAGTTTTGAACACGTTTGTTTTTCTCCTGCTACGGGAAGTGACGACTATCGCTTGTTACGTAGCTTCTCATAAAAGCGGATGCCTGTTCAGCGCAAATGAGCTGCGGTGAGAATTGCTGGCAACAGGCTTTCCCGGGTGACGCCGAAGGGCATCCTGCCCAGGAAAGGAAATGCGCGCGCAGCGTCCACGACCCTCGACAATGCCGGGTTGAGGTCAGTGATCTATTACACCGGCACCCTGCACTTAGCGTGACGGGGCGCCGAATACTCGCGGCATGCCGTGCCCTGCTACAGCCAGAGGAACTGCGCAGGGCGTGCGTGGCGAGTATTCGATGCTGTCGGCCAGGGCCTGAACCCGCAACGATCAGAATCGATAGGTAGCCTGCACCGCGTAGGACCGCAGACGGTCGGTTGAGGAGAAACCGTTACCCGGCACCAACGGCTGGTCGTTGTTGTTGCCGCTGGTGTACTCGTCCGTCAGGTTCTTACCGATGAGTGCAACATCCCACATACCATCAACAGACCCCAGGCCCAGACGCAGGTCCACAGTGGTGTAGTCGTCCAGGCTCGCGTAATCGGGGTCCAGGTCTCCCGCAGTAGCATAGCCGTCTGAGTAGTTCACGTTCAGCGTACCGCGACCTTCCAGCGAACTGCCAATAGGCAGTCGATAGTCAACGTTGAAGTTGGCCGCCAGTTCCGGAGCAAAGTTGATGTTGTCGCCGGATGCATCGCGCCTTGCATTAGCCGTGCCGCGGTCTATACAGCCACCACGGTCAACCGGCTCGCTGCCGCTAATAGTCCAGCAGGGTGCGTTTTCGAAGTCCTGGTATGTCGCCTCCAGATAGCTACCGGCAAAGCCCAGCGTGAGGCGTTCGGTGGCGGCCCAGCGAATATCCAACTCCACACCCTTGGACTCGAGTTCCGCGGCGTTTTGTACGAAGAAGGCCGTAGCGCCGTCAAATATGCTGACCTGGAAGTCATCGACTGTGGTGTAAAAAGCCGTTGCATTCAGCGTCATCATGCCGTCCAGCAGCACGGACTTGATGCCAATCTCATAGGCCGTGGCCTTCTCCTCATCGTATTCAAAGAAGGGATTGTCATTAGTTTTCAGGAAGCGTGCATCGAAGCCGCCACCCTTGGTACCGGTGGCAACCGTAGCAAACAGCATTGCGTCTTCGCCGATATCGTGTTCCAGGGTGATGGTGCCGGTCACGTCGTCCTCATCGCGCTCGCGGTTCTTGATGTCGTGCTCAAAGGTACCCAGCAGTCCCGCATAGATGCCCTCTGAAATGGCCACCAGAGGCGTGCCTGCGAATTCGGTGAGGAAGCGGTCATACTCCGCCGCGGTGTCGCCGTAGGTGAGTGTGCCCGCGGGTAGTCCCGCTGCGCCGCTATAGTCCCAGCCGCCTGTAAAGGACTTGTTCAGCATATGACTGGCTTTCTTGGTCTCTTCGAAGTAGCGAACACCCACGGTCAGACGAGTGCTGTCGGTAAAGCTGTATGTGCCCGAACCGAATATGGCCCACATGTCCTGGTCCTGGTCCATAGAGTAGTCACGGGACAGGTTGGGCGTAAACGCAGCGGGCGCACCCAGCAACGGTGAGGCCAGCGAAGAGCCGAAACCCTCTATGGAGCGATAGTTCAGGTCACTTTCCTGGTAGTAGAAGCCGACGATGTAGTCGAAGGTCTCGCCACCCGGCGATGTCAGCCTGACTTCCTGGCTGAACTGGTCGTAGTCTTCGTTGGCATCTACCTGGATCAGGGGCAGTGCAGCAAAGTCACAGTCGCAGACGTCGCGGTATTCATAGGTGGCGTAGCCGGTAATGGAGGTCAGCGTATGGTCACCGATGGCCCAGTCGATGGTCAGGGTGCCCACGTCCATTTCGTTGTCGCTGAATTCGGCTTTGTCAGGAAAGCCCGGAAGCCCGGCATATTCCGGTAACACCTGGCCCAGGAGGGTGCGGACAAAATCTTGGACTACTTGGAGGTAGTCCATGTACTCGTATGAAGAGCGCC
>NZ_PKUS01000005.1 GCF_002866825.1 Pseudohalioglobus lutimaris
TAATTGTGGGACAGCAGTGACCGCAATGTCATTTTTCGTAACGAAAATGTCGTGGAGCTGCCCGTATCAGTCTATGACACAGGTTACGACAGCTTCCCCATGTTGTGGCAGCAACTGCGAGAGCGCTGTATAGACCTGGAAAATGGTTGTGATGTCATGTCCATTCCCCACAACCCCAATCTGGCGGGAGGGTTGATGTTTCGTGATCCTGAAACCGACCAGGAGTTGGAAGACCGGCTGTTCTTCGAGCCTGTGGTGGAATTGATCCAGCACAAGGGCGCATCGGAGTGTCGATTTGACAGACTTCGAGGGCTTGGCCTGGATACCATCGACGAGTCATGTGACTTTGAGCAAATTCCGTCAGACAACCTGAACATGATGGGAACTGTTTACGGCAAGGTGCGCACTGACAAGGCACTGGAGGTGCCCCTGGAGACGTTTGCGCGCCGCAATATGGTCAGGAATACGCTCAAGGATGGTCTGCTGTTGCAGGATAGCCTGGGTAAAAATCCGTTTGTCATGGGCTTCATCGGCAGTACAGATACGCACAGTGCTACACCGGGGGCAGCCGAGGAAAATAACTACGTTGGCCACCTGGGGCGCCGGGACGCCGAGTACACTAACGTCCAGGATCACTTTTACTCTAATCCAGGCGGTTTGGCCGTCGTGTGGGCAGAAGAAAATTCCCGTGACAGTATTTTTTCCGCCATTCGTCGCAAGGAAACCTACGCTACCAGCGGAACCCGGCCGGAAGTCAGGTTCTTCGCCGGTAACTACGCTGATGACCTGTGCACTGACCCGGACATGCTGCGCAAAGCCTACAATTCTGGCGTTCCTATGGGGGGCGAACTGGAATTGTCGGCTGAAAGTGAGCCGCCGGCGTTCCTGGTCGCCGTGCGCAAAGACCAGGGAACACAGCGCTATCCGGGTACGGACCTGCAGCGCGTTCAGGTCATCAAGGGTTGGGTAGATGCGACAGGAGAAGCGCACGAGCAGGTGATCGACGTTCTGGGTGACGCTGACAACGGCGCCAGCGTAGATGCCAGCAGCTGTGCCCCGGTGGGGGAAGGGCTGAAGCATGCGTGCACGGTCTGGCGCGATCCGGATTTCGAGCGCAAGGAAAATGCTTTCTATTATGTCAGGGTGCTGGAGAACCCAACCTGCCGTTGGAGCACGCTGCAATGTCAGGCGGCGGGAGTAAATCCACTTTCCGAGTCCTGTGATACTCAAGCAGAGGCAGCGAATGCGCGAGCGCAACAGTCGGGCGCTACGGGTGATGTGTTCAGCAAGTGTTGCATGGATCCCGCTGAACAGGCTTTTTACTCGCCGATAGTACAGGAGCGCGCCTGGTCTTCTCCCATATGGACCAGGCAAGCAGATGCGGAAATATTCAGGTGAGAAGGAGCCGGCTTTATTGCCTACGATACTAGATTATCGGGTCACCATGGGGCCATCTCCACGTCTTCTGATGTCTGGCTTATTTTTGAACTCGCTGATTTACAAGGCATTTGGGGGCATGGCGAGGCGGCAAAATACATAGCTCCGCGAATTTGCGACGCATGAACGTACTCAATGTAATATGAGCTCTTACTGGAAATGGTGGCCTTTAGCGCTGAACGTTTATTGCCCAGTAACCGATGTTCTTGATAGAGGATAGTGCCATGGGTTTTCCTGATTTCTTCGAGCATGCGCCAGTGGTTCGTGTGCGCGACCCATTAGCCAAACTGTTAGGTAGCACCACAGATGGCATCATGGATTATCGTTTTGAGGATGCAGTAAGGTTGGCGGGGCATTCCTGCCCGACTGTGGCTGGTGCTTTCCTGACCGCGCGAGCCGCATTAAAGGCGCTTTATCCTGATACGCTACCCGAGCGTGGTGGTGTACTCGTGCACATGCCGTCCCCGGAAATGGAAGGCACTACAGGTGTGGTCGCGCAGGTGCTTACTCTAATTACCGGCGCTGCCGCACAAGGGGGTTTCAAGGGTATTGGTGGCCGCTTTGCGCGCAACGGACTGCTCAGTTTCGCTACCCATGGTGGTGAGCATGACGATGCTGTGCGCGTCGAGCGAGTCGACACGGGCGCTGCTGTAAAAGTGACGTTCGATTTCAACAGGATACCCGCCGATGAATCCCAGCACGAACGCATGCAGGCGGTCATCCATAACCGCGAAACTCACGAGCAGCAGGTCGAGTTTGCACGGCTCTGGCAGGAGCGTGTACGCAGGATACTATTGGAGCATGCAGATGATCCGTCGCTGATAGGTGTCGTTCATATTGACTGACACTTTTAAAAAAATATAAAGCGACGTAGAGGCCAGAAAGAACCAGAAAACCCGATCAGCGAAATGCTCGTGTGTGGGGGAACTGGCCTTTGGCGATGTATGTCTCCTCTGCGGCGGTCGATTTTCGGTTCAGAATTTTATTGCGATGAGGATGTCGGCCGAACGTGGCAATAATCTTTCGAACGTCGTGGGCTTGATTGACCAGAGATGAATAGATCGGCTGCAGAGCGATGGGAGCAGTAGCAGCTATTGCTTCACGCAAGTCAATCAACAGGTCGATACGCTGTAAATGGTCAGGACCTTCGCAGTGGCCCAATGGCAGTGCATACACAATCTGGAACCAGGGGGTCGGCAAAGCGGAATAATGACCATTCGAGAAGCCCTCATTTACCAGTGATAGCGCGTAAGGGTCCTGCGCGTAGGCGCGCGCACTATCTCGCCACACAGAGCGGGAAAACTGATCGAGGAGGATGATCAGCGCCAGTCGTCCATGCGGCGCCAGCGTCCAGTGATCAAGGGCACCCTGGGCCGCCCGCTCAGTAAGATCTGAAAACTGCGCCTCTATCTGATCATCCGCACCGCCTTGCATCCTCCACAACCAATGCACCCGGTGTATCTGTGCATCGACATCCAGCGAGTCTGCCTCGGGAAACCAGAAATCGAGAACATCGTCCCATTCCTGACGATCTTTGATGACCGACATATCGACTCTTATATCAGATTGTCGAATCATAGTATCAAGAATCAAAGTATAGGGAATACTAACGCCCGATTGAGATAAGCCCCCGCGCTGATTCTGTTAACGGGATTTGTCCCTGGCTAAATCGAGGTGCTCATTGGTTTTGTTCACTGTTAGCCACCAGGCGCCATAAATCCGGAAAATTTCACGCCGGACAGCAGCGCCAGTTCCCGATGCCAGGTGGCTAAATCCTCATGATTGAATCGGCTGAGAGAGTCATGGCCACAGGCCCGGGCCATTACCTGCATTAGCTCCACAGACGCTTCGAAGAAGTTGCGCAGTTGTGTGGCCGACTTTTCCACATTCAGCCGCTGGCGTAGATCGGCTTTCTGGGTGGCTATGCCAGCAGGGCAGTTGTTGGTGTTGCATATGCGCGCCGCCACACAGCCAATGGCCTGCATGGCGCTGTTGGATACCGCCACGCCATCGGCACCCAGCGCCATGGCTTTGACAAAATCCATCGGCGTGCGCAATCCGCCGGTAATGATCAGGGTGACCTGGCCACTCACGCCTTGCTGGTCCAGGTATCGGCGCGCCCGTGCCAGCGCTGGGATGGTGGGCACACTGATGTGATCGCGGAACATTTCCGGTGCCGCGCCGGTACCGCCGCCACGGCCGTCCAGGATGATGTAATCAGCACTGGCGTCCAGGGCAAACTGAATGTCTTGCTCGATGTGATTGGCGCTGAGTTTGAAGCCAATGGGAATGCCGCCGGTGACTTCGCGCACCCGATCGGCGAACTTTTTGAAATCCTCTGCTGTGTGCAAGTTCGCGAAGGTAGGCGGTGACACCGCTGGCTGGCCTTCGGGAATGCCGCGCACACTGGAGATTTTTCCGGTATTTTTGTTGCCCGGTAGGTGGCCGCCTGTGCCGGTTTTGGCACCCTGGCCGCCCTTGAAGTGAAACGCTTGCACGTCTTTCAGCTTTTCCTCGTCGTAGCCAAATTGCGCGCTGGCCAGCTCATAGAAATAGCGGGAGTTAGCCACTTGTTCCTCCGGCAGCATGCCGCCTTCACCGGAGCAGATGCCGGTACCGGCCAGCTCAGCGCCTTTGGCCAGGGCCAGTTTCGCCTCCTCTGACAGGGCGCCAAAACTCATATCGGAAACAAACAGGGGAATGTTAAGCCTCAGTGGCTTTCTAGCCTGCGGCCCAATCACCAGCTCGGTGGATACGGCAACGTCTTCAAGCAGGGGTTTAGTGGCCATCTGGGCGGTCATCACTTGAATGTTGTCCCAGTGGGGCAGCAAATGGCGAGGCACGCCCATAGACGTCATCGGGCCATGGTGGCCCATCTTTGACAAGCCTTCCCGGGCAAGCTGGTGGATAAACTCGACGGTGGGCTCTTCGGTGGTGGCATTGGCCACTGGAATCTTACCCGCGTTGGACTCTATGCCCGGGCCTTCTTTGCCTATGGCGTTGTCATCGAATTGCTTGTGGCTGCCATCGCAGAATGGCAAGTTGGCGGAGTGCTTGCACTGGCACAGGAAGGCATCGCCCGAGCTTTCCGCAGTAAACGGTTTGGGCTTAAACTCTGTGCCGGCGTGAGAACCGTCGCAGAAGGGCTGGTTGGCAGAACGGCCGCAGGTGCAGAAGTAGTACTCCTGGCCTTCGGTAAGGTCCACTTTTTTGGGCTTGATGTTTGCAACAATCGGTCTCATCGACTCTCTCCAGGTGTGGCAGATATGCCCTATCAGTTATGTCGTTTTGTAGAGCCATTGTATTTCAGTGGGTTAGAAGCTAATAGAGGAACAATTTGATCTTAGTGGTCAGAAATTCTGAACTATGCGTTGCCCGTACTTTTGGGCGCACCAAGAGCAGGTATCACCATGAGTACACAGACAAAAACACCAGATGAAGCCTATGACCAACAGTGCGAAAACCCGGTCGGATGCAAAAGCATCGAGCTGTTGATTGAGCCCCGCGACAGAGATTTGGGTGGTTTTTCGGTGCGGCGCCTGCTGCCCACCATTCGACGCCGAATGGTAGGGCCGTGGGTGTTCTTTGATCACCTGGGGCCGGCTGAGTTCGCCGCCGGTGATGGCATCAATGTGCTGCCGCATCCGCACATCAACCTGGCGACGGTCACTTACCTGTTCGAGGGGGAGATACTGCACCGGGATTCGCTGGGCAGTGAACAGCCTATCCGCCCGGGCGATGTGAATTTGATGGTTGCGGGTAGGGGTATTACCCATTCCGAACGAGAACGCCCAGAGGTCACCCAAAGCGCCCATCGCCTTCACGGCCTGCAGCTCTGGCTGGCCCTGCCGGAGGCCGATGAAGAAATTGATCCGGCTTTTTACCACTACCCGAGCGCCGACATTCCCCGTGTCGACGTGGACGGCGTACCGGCTCGCGTGGTCATGGGTAGCGCCTATGGTGCAAGCTCACCGGTAAAGGTGTTTGCCAGCACGCTATACGTTGAAGCGTACTTGCAGGCGGGCCAAAGCATCCGCGTGCCGGATGCTATTGAGCGCGCGGTGTACGTGGCCGAGGGTGAATTATGCGCAAGCGAAACCGTCATACCCGAACACGCCATGGCGGTATTCACCAGCGCACCGGAGATAGAGCTCACCGCAACGCGGGAATCGCGCATCGCTATCATCGGCGGGGAAAGTCCGGGGCGGCGTTATATGGAATGGAACTTTGTATCCAGCCGCCGCGAGCGCATTGAACAAGCCAAGGCGGAGTGGAAAGAGCAAACATTTCCGAAGGTAGCTGGAGACGAAGATGACTTTATCCCGATGCCAGAGTGAGCGAGGGTGGAGGGGAGGTACAGCTATTGCCTGTTTTGCGATAGCTGCCCCTTTACTCCTCATTCGGCGCCGCTCCGAAATCTGCCCAGCACGGGCTGAGAAGCCTGGTATCGCGTAGACCTAACCAGGGGGTACTTACAAAAAATTCAATACCACTCCATCAGATGTAAAACCAGGATATCGAGCCCTAGCAAAAGCAAGGCAAACATCCCGTTCCAATTTAGAAAATTGAAACTGTTGATATTGTAGCGTCCCTGAATTGCAAGGCTAAGCCCGCTCAAAGGCGAAACGCACACTCCGATTGACCAGGTCATCAGGAATGTCATGGCCAGAAGGTTCATGTCAGGCGATGCAGGCAGGATCAGTCCACTTGCCGTGACGATGCTGATAACAGGGTGAATTCCCAGGATGCTAAGCAGAGTCATGACAAGGAGTAACAGGCTTGCCTCGGACGCACCAAAACTATCGGGTACCAAATCGAATCCCGTTGCCCTGATCACACTCGAGATACCCGCGGCGAAGACCCCTGCGGATAGAAATAGCATAAGCTCTCCTCTCAGTCCTGGTAAATCGTAGGTGACAAAGTCGACGATTCTGGCACGGGAAGACTGCTCTTTTCGCATTGTCATTACCAGGAGAGTAAGGGAGACAGAGAGCAGCGAAATCAGCGTCAGAATTGGGAGACTTGGAAAGTTATGATGGGTCAGCAATACAGCGATGGCGAGTAAACCCGGAATCCAGAGCGACCCGAAATGCAGTGGATAGCCCTCGTAGTTATCAACATCAAACTGACGTGTGAGCTGCCAGCCACTCCAGGCGAGCGCGATCATGGCAATGGGCAATCCAACAGGGGAGATCACTGACAGTTCAGCACCAGGCGCGTTTGTCAGGGCGACCCCCATGGCCGCGAAGAACGGTGACCAATTGGCGGCCATGGCAAACCCCCTGGAGAGGACGGTGGCTTGAGCCGGCGACAGAGGGCTGTGTCTGGACTGGCGGTCACCCACGATCATGATGGCCGAAAGATTGATAACTGCGCCGAAAAGGTGCACCCCGAGTAGAGTTCGCCACATTGCCCGCTTACCGGTCGGAAGAATATCAACTTTGTTGGTGGCGGTAAGTGTGATGAGTTTCAGAAAGCTGACCGCGGCCAGCATACTCAACAACGCCTGGTTGGCGGCGACGGCTTTAAGGTAATCTGCCTCCCCCTGCGTGTAAGCACCATAGAGCAATCCGAGACTACCGAGAACCAGCATGATGACAGCCTGAATCCGGGGAATACCTCTAACATCGCTTACTAATAGCAAACCGGCAGACCAGCCGAACAAGCCTGCGATCCAGGCCGGGAATGTTGGACTGATACCATGGAGGATCGACGTCAGGATCATGCAACACAGCAGGATGCCGGCGAATTGGGTGTGCGCAATTTTCAATCCAGCTTCTACCTCGACCGCCATTGAGTCGCTGAAGGAGATGTACCGCTTGTCTGCGGTCTACCAGTCCCCGGCAATCTCCATCAGTACCGCCGACACCAGGCGAGGCACGCTGGGGAACACCCCCTGCGGGCCGCCTTAAGCCCTTCGTGGCCGTCACTGGCAATCAGTTCAACCCCGCACAAGCCCCTATCCTTCGGCGAGGTCAGGAAGACGCGTAAATGCACCTCCGCTTCGGGCAGGGACGCGGAGCAACCCGGAATCTCCCGCGGGGATTGGCATCATCGCGAGGTTTCACGTTATCAACATTTCGATGAGCAATCTATATGTAGTGGTCCAGACTTGGCATTTACGACAGACTAAGATAGCAATGGATAGATAACCCCGAGCCAACCTGGAAGCAGGGCACCTCCCTCGGTCATTGCCATTTACGGATCGAATCACGGGCCAGGTTGACCATCGTGACACCGGCCTATTGCTGCTTGAGGATCGAAATGATTTGTTCTTCTGAGTAGCGATTACGCTTCATATTGGAAGCTCCATGTACCGGGGGGAGTCCATAGACCCCTGCGACGTAACCGCTAATCGTTCTTACGCCAGCTACTGTATTTACTGTGCACGCCGCGACTCAGTGCCGTTGAGTAATCCTCAAGCAAATCCACACCAAACAGAATCAGCACGACCAGCACTGCCAGTTTGATGGCCACCAGCGCCCCTACTACTGCAAGGCACACGCCCACAGCAGCAAGCGCCCAGATGGTGGCGGCAGACGTCACCCCTACCACCATACCCTCCCTCGCAAGCATCACTCCAGCACCAAGGAAGCCAATGCCGGTGACCACCTGTCCTATAATTCTGGACGGATCGGTCACCTCTGCGGCAACGCTAATGGAAGCGGCAATAAATATATATGTGCCCAGAACAATGAGTGATGATGTCCTGATGCCCACGGGTTTGCCGCGAAGCTGGCGCTCCAGACCAACGATGGTGCCGCACAATGCAGCAGCGCCCACCGAGCCCCAACTGAATGGTTCGATTGACAACAGGGTTTCGAAAGTCATGCTTAATCTCTGCAATATCAGGAAGGCGATCGTAAAGTATAAGAAGTATTAATGAGTTGTCGACAGGAATTGGTCGTCCAGAAAATGCTTGCGGGACCTGAAAACGTGGGTGCACGTTCGCGCGGTGGTTGCGGTTAGTAGCCGCGCTGATGGCGATTTCACGCAAATATAATTAACATGTTCCTTTAGTAGCAGAAAATAAATGATAGAAGGTCCGGATTGATCAAGAAGTTCGCGCTGGTGATGGTTGGCACAGCGATAATTATCAGCATCTTATTCGCGGTAATCCTCCTCGATAATCCGGCGCGCCCGGTTGCCGGTCAGCCTCTACTGGCGGTCAATCAAGGCGTTGATGTCCGTTACTACATTAGCGGCCCTGACAATGCAGAAGTCGTCGTACTGCTAGCAAGCTACGCCCGCTCGGGGTCTGATTTCAATGAGTTAGTCGACAGCGTCAATGGGGCTGGATATCGAGCGTTAATACTGCAAGCACGTGGGATCGATGGAACAGGCCTTCCTGAATATGACCTAACGCTGTTTGATTACGCTGATGATTTGGCTGCAGTGTTGAATCAAGAGAAGTTACGAACTCCTGTCACCTTGGTGGGTCACGCCTTTGGTAACCGTATAGCGAGGGCTTTTGCCAGCCGTTATCCAGCGAGGGTCCGTTCCCTGATATTACTGGCAGCAGGTGACGGCGGCCCTCCAGTCGATGTAAGGAACGACATTTTCAAGATCCTTGTCCGTTGCTTGCCAGATTCAATTCGGAGCGGGGCTTTGCATCGTGCGTTTTTCGCTCCCGATAATAACGCACCGAACTATTGGATGAGCGGATGGTACCCCCGGGCAGGGCTGGCTCAGGGCAGGGCCACTGCCAGTACTCCATTGGCCCAATGGTCAAGCGGCGGGACGGCTCCGATGCTGGTAGTTCAGCCTGCTCAAGATGCTGCCGCCCCCCACGGTGCCGAGAAATTGAAACAGCTCTATCCAGATCGAGTAAAGATAGTAAGCCTGGAGAGTGCTGGTCATGCCATCCTGCCTGAACAACCAGAAGAGATAGCGCGTATTGTGCTAGGCCACCTGGATAGCCGAAGGTCGGAACGCTAATCTTGTCTCGAACGAGGTGAAAGCGGAAATCTCCTCGCCCGGAATCGGCGTGGCCCCCGGAACGTCCCCTTTCGAAATAGTGACAGCCCCTGATTCTGGAGATGGTCACAGTTTGTTTGACCTCGATTGGATATGCTTTCGCCACATGGGCGTTGGTAGAGAACCGTTTTTATTTACAGCGTAGTGACCATTCAGACGGATCGAGGACAGGTAGTATGTTTTAGCGGCCCTTATGGGCTTCTGAGGCACCCGGGTTATGCTGGGAACATTCTTGCACCAGTCGCAGTAGGTCGGGTTCTCGGCGCCCGGCAGCTTGCCGGTTTCGGCAACGGCGTATTAGCAGTCCGTCGGCTTCACGCAGCTTGTGAATGACCTCCTCGGCGTTGTATCGTTTCTTTGGCAGGATTCACATCCCCTCATTTGCTTGTTTTAGTCTTTCAGGTCTGGCCCGGGAAATCAGTGCCAGATCAACTGAGTTCGCCGGTGCGGTGTTTTACCCAGTATCTGATGCTGTGAGCTACACTAACGGTGACTGCGTGGTGGTCGATGGCGGGCTGACTTTGTAGACGGAGTTGGCAGGAACACCAGACAATTTAACGGAACGATAAAGGAAATATCATGGATTTTTCATATACCCCGAAAACCCAGGAAATGCTCGCCCGCGTACAGAAGTTTATGGACGATCACATCGTCCCCCGCATCGGGCAGTACAACGAGGAAGTACACGCTGGCAATTACCCAGTCTCTTTTATGGCAGACCTGCGAGAACTGGCCAGGTCCGAAGGTCTGTGGAACATGTTTCTCCCACATCTAAAAGATGACGAACCCGGCACCCGCCTCACCAACCTGGAGTACGCTCCGCTGGCTGAGCTTACGGGTCGGGTCAGTTGGGCGCCGGAAGTATTTAACTGTAACGCACCCGATACCGGCAATATGGAATTGCTGCACATGTTTGCCAGCGAGTCCCAGCGCGAACAATGGCTCAAACCGCTATTGAACGGTGATTTCCACTCGGCCTTTGCGATGACTGAACCGGATGTAGCCTCCTCCGACGCTACCAACATCACGACCCTGATGCAGCGCGAAGGTGACGACTATGTAATCAACGGGCGAAAATGGTTTATTTCCAACGCGGCACGGCCCGACTGCAGTATTTTCATCGTGATGGGGAAAACCGACCCGAACAATGAAAATGTGCACAAACAGCAGAGCATGATCCTGGTGCCAAGAAACACCCCGGGGCTGGAGATTATACGCAACCCCACGGTGCTCAATCATCATTCCCCCGAGGGCCATTGTGAAATTGTGTTCCGCAATGTGCGCGTTCCCGCCAGCAATCTGCTAGGCGAGGAAGGCAGCGGTTTTGCCCTGGCACAGGCGCGTCTGGGCCCGGGGCGTATCCACCACTGTATGCGTTCTATTGGCTCTGCCCAGCTTGCCCTGGAGCTTATGGTTGAGCGTGCTCAGGAGCGTAAGACGTTCGGCAAGTACCTGCACCAGCACGGCAGCATCGGAGAAGGAATCGCAAAATCCCGTATCGAAATTGAAACCGCTCGTTTGCTGGTGCTGAAAGCCGCCTGGATGATGGACAATGTAGGTGCCAAGGAGGCACGCCGGGAAATCGCCATGATCAAGGCTCTGGTTCCCACCATGCACACCACCGTTGCGGACCGTGCCATGCAGGTATTTGGCGCAATGGGGCTTACACCGGACACGCCGCTGGCAGACATCTACACCTGGGGTCGCTGCTTGCGTCTCGCCGACGGTCCCGACGAGGTACACCTGCAGGCGATTGCCCGCATGGAGATCAAGGAAAGCCAGACGAAACTGGGGGCTACATCCGTCTACCTCACGCCCCCTGCACGAAACTGAGTTCCCGGAACCGGCGGCGCTTTCGCAGAAATGTGTCGAGCTCCAAAAGCTTATCCAGATTGGAGAAAGGCTCTAGTGAGCCAACGAGGACCGGGTCTGACGAGGAGGGAGAAAATGTTTCGACAATTTTTCGGCCCCGTGGCCGTAAGCGTTTCGCTGGCACTTTTTACGCCGCAGGCTAAGACTGAAGATTTGTGGTCGCTTTATGAGCCCGCCTGTAATGCTAACGGTATCGATCCGGACCCGTGCATCTGCATACTTGATGAGGTCGTAGAAGCGCATGGCGAACAGGCAGCGCGCTACGTCGGCCTGGACATGAGTATGCGCTATGATGAAGCCGGTGCCATTCTCGAGGTTATTGGCGAAGACAGGGCTTTTGCCGCAAGCTCGATGTTTGATGTCGCCCGGAATAAAGACTGTACCGCCGGACGCATTGCGCGGTTGCAAGGGACCTATAGCAATTCCGGGTCGAACCGTGCGTCCGGTTCGGCGTCCGCGTCAGGCGCTGCAGCTGTTAGCACAGGTTCAGGCAGTGAATTTAAAACCGTCGAAGTGATGACCGCGGGCGTGCCTGTTTTCGACTTGAGAGCACACGGTGACAACGTGATTTGCGATGTCAGTGTGCAGTTTGGAAAGGACGTTAAACCCGCGGGAGACACTGGCAATATAAGAAACTACGTCGGTTTCTACCGAATTGTAGATGCCAACGGTGGTATTGATGAGAATGGTGACGGAATTGCGGATGTCAGGCCCGGCGACACGGACTATGCCACCCAGGTACAGATTCGCGCGGAAAAAACCAGGCTCTATGTATCCAAACACGCCGGACAGGAGCAATACCTTGGCGAGATCCAGTTGGCGGGCGGCGCCCTGTATGCACCGTATCTTCGTTTTGAAGGCGCTGGTGCTAGAACGAGCGGTGTGCTGAGCGGGTTGTCTTTCACTACAGAGGACAGACAAAAGACAGAAGCCTTTTTACGCCATGGGATGAACAGTCCGCAAAATCTCTATTTCGTCTTCGAGGCGGCCAATGTTGGCGGCGCTAACCATTTTGTATCCCTTGGCGACGATCAGCTCGGTTTTGAACAATCGCCTGGGGCTGGTGTGTCGCCCAGGGACTATGACGATGCCATCTTCGATTTCACATTTGGTTTCTGAGAACCATGAGAATGGGCCACGCTTATTACCAGGGTCATTTTACCTGCATCCGCAGCGAGGAATCGGCAGTCTGGCCGGGCTTTACCGCAGACTCTGGTGACTACCTCAACAGGATATGGATAAAGCGCACGCCAGCTGATCTTACTGCCGCCGTTGCGCTGCCCAATGCAGATTCCCCTGTTCCCGTTTACCTGACTATTCTGGAGTAGCCATGAGGCGTTCAATGTTGGCACGATTCACCTGCTTTATCATGGCTGTGGCCGTTTCTGGCGCGGCGGCGGAATCCCTTTCAATCAGCGCACCGGTCGATACCGTTGTGGGCTCCGGGGTGACGGTGTCGTTTAAGGAAGAGACTAACCCGCGGAACTTCGTGACAATTGTTCCGGCTGGCTCCCAGGAGGGAATCTACAAGGCATATCGCTATGCCCGTGGCAAATCGGTCGCACTCGTTGCCCCGGTGACACCCGGTGAGTATGAGATTCGGCTGCTACAGGCAGAACGGCCCTTTGCCACATTGTGGCGTCAACCGCTGTCAGTCGCTGATGCTGTAGCCACTGTTGGCGCCCCCGAGCAGGTGGATGGTGGAGCGGAGTTCGAAGTAGCCTGGACTGGCCCCGACAACGCACAGGACTTCATCACCATTGTGCCCGCAGGGACGCCGGAAGGTAAATACGAGCGAGGCTATCGCTATACCCGTAGCGGATCACCACTGGAGATACGCGCCCCGGAGTCTGCCGGCTCCTACGAAATCCGCTACCTGATGGGCGCGGCACCCCATCGCACGCTGGGGCGCAGGGCGCTGACTGTGGCGGGCGTTTCGGCCTCCCTCAACGTTCCGGCAACAGTCCACGCTGGGGCGCACTTTACCGTCAGTTGGGAAGGGCCCAACAATCACCAGGACTTTCTGACCATCGTTCCCCGGGGTACCACCGAGAAGGAGTTCGGAGACTACGCGTATACCAAAGCTGGCAATCCCGCCTCGCTGCCTGCTCCCGACGACCACGGAGATTACGAAATCCGCTACCTGACCGGACAAAACTATACCGTGTTGGCACGGGCTCCGGTCCAGGTGTTGCCAGTTACTGCCAGCGTTTCCGCAGCAGCTACGGTGGAAACGCGCAGTGTGGTCACAGTGAGCTGGGAGGGGCCGGATAATCCCCAGGACTATGTCATCATTCTGCCTGTAGGTGCGGACAACAATAGCAGCGGCCATTTCGCCTACACCAGCCGGGGTCCGCAGTTGCGTATCCAGACTCCGGATGAACCGGGAGACTACGAAATCCGTTACCTGACCGGTCGCAAACACAGGACTCTGGCCACCCGGCCGCTCGAGGTTATACCCCGTCCAATACCGGGGCGGCTGGAAGTGGTGAGCACAGATACCCGCTCGGGAATAGCGGCTGATGCCGCCGTGATCGTGGTGCTCGACGCATCCGGGAGTATGCTGCAGCGCATAGGCGACAGGCGTCGCATCGATATTGCCCGGGAAGCCGTGATGCAATTGGTGGAAACAGACCTGGCGCCGGAGGTGCAGTTCTCCCTCCGGGTATTTGGCCACAAAGAAAAAGACTCATGTCGCACGGACCTGGAAATTCCCCTGGGCCCTCTGAACCGGTCCAGTGCGACCGCGACAATTGCCTCCATCAATGCGATGAATCTCGCCAAAACACCTATCGCAGCCACCCTGGCTGCGGCCGGTGGTGACCTGAGGACCGTGTCGGGGCCAAAACTGTTGATATTACTTACCGATGGGGAGGAAACCTGCGGGGGAGACCCGGAGGCAGTTATCAGGTCACTGGCAGCTGAAGGTACGGACCTGCGTGTAAATATCGTGGGCTTTGCCATTGACGAGTTGATGCTCAGGGAGAGCTTCCAGGCCTGGGCCCGCCTGGGCAACGGACAGTATTTCGATGCGCGTGGCGCCGCGGACCTTGCCACGGGGCTTTCGCAGGCACTCGAAGTACCCTTCCAGGTACTCGATGAGAGTCGGAAGATCATTGGCAGCGGTATCGTAAACGGACCACCCATAGAGTTGGCTGCCGGCAACTATACTGTAGTGACCACGATCTCAGCTTCCCCCAACAGCGTCAGGATCAAGGGTGACGAATTGAGCGTAGTCACGCTGCAACCGCCAGAATGAAGAGCGCTCCCGGCCAAAAACTGCGCAACGACCGTTGTGCCGGTAGCGGTGTGATTGCCCCTATATTGTCCCGTGATATCTCTTCGAAGCGAGGGGTGTTCAGCGCCTGCGTGAGAGTATGTTGCGCCCGCAGCCCTCGAATCACTGGATCAAGCAGTTCAACTTCAGTAGTGCAGCGTTTTGTTTTGGTTTGTTTATAGGGACCGTTCACCGCGGCCCGATAAACTATGACAGTCCCGGTTATCAGGCCTATATCTTCCCGCCCATGTCCGGGTAGTTTGCGCAAGGCCACTTGTCTTTCTGGCGCCACAGGAATAAGATAGTAATTGATTACTATCTTATTGGTTATTTATGGCATCTCGTTCCAGGAACCTTCCGGCCGATGAAAGGCGGGCGGTAACCGTGAAAGCAGTCGTTGATCTGGCTGCTTCCCAGAATCCCAGTGGGATTACGACCGCGGCGATCGCAAAGCAGATGAACGTGACACAGGGATCGTTGTTTCGACATTTTCCCAACAAAGAGGCTATCTGGGTCTCGGTCATGGAGTGGGTCGCGGAATGCCTGATAGCACGAATTGATCGATCTATACAGGGTATTGAGTCACCGCTAGCCGCCATGGAGGCCATGTTCAGGTGTCATATCGAGTTCGTATCCGAGCATCCTGGCGTTCCCCGAATGATGTTTGGCGAACTGCAGCGCGCGGAATCGACGCCTGCCAAACGCATGGTACAGACCATGATTCAGCGCTATGGAGTGCGTTTACAGGCGCTGATCGAGAAGGGCAAGGCACAAGGTGAGCTTGACCAGGCGCTGGATACGGAGGCCGCAGCCACGCTCTTTATCGGCACCATTCAGGGACTGGTAATGCAATCGCTGCTGGCAGGCGACGTGACCAGCATCAGCCGCGACGCGCCAGGGGTGTTCGCCATTTATCGACGAGGTATCGGTAGTGCCCAGTGAAATACCCGCAACCTGCTTCACGTGGTGACCTACTAAGAAGCGGGCGGCGAAAGGGGGCCAGAGAGAAACGCACGACCACCGTCAGCAATAAGTGCCTTTGTTCTGGATGAAACAGGAGAGACAAGCATGGCAACAGGTAAACACCGAGGTCTCTGGTCATGGGCGATGTCCCTGGTTGCCATCGCTTTCGGCCTGCTCACGATCAAGGAGGGTGGAGCCGTATTGTTCGGCGACGCTGTGGCCCGTATCAGTGCCGGGGACTATGTCCCGTTCGTGCTGTGGTTCAACTTCATAGCAGGCTTTGCTTATGTCGTTGCCGGTATCGGATTGTGGCTGCAACGGCGCTGGGGCGTCTGGCTGGCGGTCGCCATTGCTGCGGCAACGTTGCTCACCTTCGCCGTCTTTGGCGTACACACATTTTCCGGCGGTGCGTATGAACAGCGCACGGTGGTGGCCATGAGCCTGCGCTCGCTGGTGTGGATAGCGATCTCGTTTATTGCCTGGCGTGTAACGGGAGTCAGTAGCTCTGCGAGAGAAGCGCCATGAAAATAACCTTTCCCCGCGCTACGGTGCGGGCCAGCCGCGCCCGACCATATGCCGTAGTTGCTGGCTCGTCGCCCACTATTGCCGGGTTGCTGCCGCCAGCAAGGAGGGCCTATGTCCCGTAAACGATTTATTCCTATCGTATTGATTGCCATCCTGGCTCTGTTGGGTTTCGGTGCATGGACAGTGCTGTTCAAATCCGCCGGTGGACCGCCCGAAGGATTTGCCCTTGGCAATGGCCGGATCGAGGCAGACCTGGTGGATATTTCACCCCGCCTGGCCGGGCGGGTGGCCGAAATCAGGGTGCGCGAGGGCGATCGGGTAGAGCTCGGTGATGTGCTGGCAGTCATGGATACGGCTGAGCTGGAATCCCAGCTTAATCGCGCAGCGGCTGCAGTGGCCAGCGCGGAAGCGGCGGTGGGCGTGGCGGCGGCACAGGTGGTCGAAGCAGAGGCGAGGTTGGCGCTGGCGCGCAGTGAGCAGGCCCGCGCCGAAACACTGGGCAAGCGAGACATGCTTTCGCGCCAGGACCTCGATATACGACGCACCGAGACGCAGGTAGCAGAGGCTGCAGTGGCTGCCGCCAGGGCAAACCTGCGTGCCCGACAGCGCGGTGTAGATGCTGAGGCTGCAGCGCACGCCGAGGTTACGACTCGTATCGCCGACAGCACACTTTATGCGCAAAGCGCGGGGCGGGTACTCTACCGCCTGGCGCAGCCGGGAGAGATTCTGGGCAGTGGCGGCAAGCTGCTGACGCTGGTGAGTCTTGAGGAGGTCTACATGGAGTTCTTCCTGTCAGCTGCCGACGCTCCGCGGGTGAGGATAGGAGATGAAGCACGCATCGTCCCCGATATCATGCCCGCCAACGCCATGCCCGCATCAGTGACCTTCGTGTCACCGCAGGCGCAGTTCACGCCCAAGCAGGTTGAAACCCGAACCGAGCGCGAGAGCCTGATGTTCCGCATCCGCGTGAAAATTCCCGCGGAACTGGTCGCGCAGCGCATGGATCAGGTCAAGACCGGCGTGCGCGGGGTCGCCTGGGTTCGCCTGGTGAGCGACGATGGCAGCCTGCCGGAGTGGCCCCAGGGGTTGATCCCACCCTTGGTCGATTCGCCCAATGACCCCTCAAGGCAGTAGGCATGCCGCAGCCTGCAGATGTCGCCCGGCTTGAACGCGTCAGTCACCACTATGGGAAGGTCACCGCGCTGTATGATCTGACACTGGCGGTACCGGCCGGACAGATGGTGGGTTTGATCGGTCCCGACGGCGTGGGAAAATCGACACTGATGGGTTTGATTGCCGGTGCCAAGCGCCTACAGCGGGGTCAGGTGATTACCCTTGACGGCGACATGGCCGATGCCGGGCACCGCGCCGCCACGGGCGGCCGTATTGCTTACATGCCCCAGGGACTAGGCCGCAATCTCTATCACGATCTCAGCCTGCGCGAGAACCTTGAATTCTTTGGCAAGTTGTTCGGTCTTGACCGCACCGAGCGGGCCGCACGCATTGAGCGATTGACGCGCGCCACCGGTCTGTACCCCTTCCTGGATCGACTGGCGGGTAAATTGTCCGGTGGAATGAAGCAGAAACTGGGCCTGTGTTCGGCGCTGATCCACGACCCGGACTTTCTCTTACTGGACGAACCCACCACCGGCGTGGACCCGCTATCACGGCGCCAGTTCTGGGACCTGATTGATGCCATTCGCGCCGATCGGCCGCAAATGAGCGTGCTGGTGTCCACGGCCTATATGGAGGAGGCTGCGCGTTTCGATCATCTTGTGGCGATGAACGCAGGCAGTGTGCTGGCCGAGGCCAGTCCGCGGGCGCTGATGAGTGAGACCGACACTGAATCGGTAGGGGAGGCCTTTGTCGCGCTACTGCAGTCGTCGGTGCCGGCCGCTAAGCCTGCGGCTACGGATTACGCGCTCTCCGCTGCTTCGTTCGATGCGAGCGCTGAATCAGCGATACGCGCCCGCGCACTGACCCGACGCTTTGGTGATTTCACCGCGGTGGATGCTGTCAGCTTCGACATCGCACGAGGCGAGATTTTTGGCTTCCTCGGCTCCAATGGCTGCGGCAAGACCACGACCATGAAAATACTCACCGGATTACTGCCCGCCTCGGAGGGTGAGGCCTGGATTTTCGGCAAGCCGGTGGATGCTCAGGACCTGCAGTCTCGTCGCCGCGTTGGTTTCATGTCACAGGCTTTTTCACTCTACGGCGAACTGAGCGTACGTGAAAACCTGTCGCTGCACGCACGACTCTTTCACCTCAGACGGGCACAGACAGAGCAACGGCTGGCTGAACTGGTACCCCACTTCGGCCTTGAACTCTACCTGGATCAGCGTGCTGATACGCTGCCCCTGGGCCTGCGCCAGCGTTTGTCACTCGCGGTGGCGGTTATTCACCAGCCGGAGATCCTGATCCTCGACGAGCCGACATCAGGTGTCGATCCGCAAGCGCGTGACGATTTCTGGCGGCTACTGTTGGACCTTTCCCGCAAGGATGGCGTGACGATCTTCATCTCGACTCATTTTATGGACGAGGCGCTGCGTTGTGATCGCATATCGCTGATGCATGCCGGCCGGGTCCTGGTTACCGATACGCCGGCGGCAATTATTCGTTCGCGCGATACCGGGACGCTGGAAGATGCCTTCGTCGCTTATATTTCAGCAGAAATTCCACCCGAACCTACCATGAGTGAGGGGCTGGCTAGCGCACATGCCGACACCAGTGTGGCACCTGATGCATCCGGCTTCAGTCTGCGTCGCCTGCTGGCCTTTACTACACGCGAGGCCATGCAGGTCCGCCGCGATCCGGTGCGGCTGGCCTTTGCATTTCTGGGTAGCGCCTTACTGCTGCTGATAATGTCTTTTGGCATTTCCCAGGAGGTGCGGAATATCCCCTTCGCCGTTCTGGACCAGGACGTCAGTCCCGAGAGTCGCGCCTATCTCTCAACGTTCGAGGATTCGCCGTGGTTTCAGGAACGCCCACCACTACTGGATATCGATCAACTGGAGCGCCGCCTGGCCAGCGGTGAACTGGCGCTGGCGTTGCAGATTCCGCCCGGTTTCGGCGTTGAACTGCGGCGCGGCGGCGTAGCTGAAGTAGCGGCGATGATAGACGGGGCTGATACCGGGCGTGCTGGCACGATCGAAAGCTATGTCTTGAGCGCACACTCCCACGTGTTGGGTGAAAGCGTCGGCGCAGTGCCTGCGCTCGATATGCTGGCGCAGTCGCCGGTAGCCGGTCCCGCGACGTCCGTGGTGTTGGAGCCGCGCTTTCGCTACAACTCGACGATGGCCAGCCTGCCCGCCGTCGGTCCCTCTATTCCGCCGCTGCTACTGCTGCTGATTCCGGCGATCCTGATGGCTGTCAGCGTGGCCCGTGAGAAAGAGATAGGAACGATCACCAACTTTTACGTCACCCCCACCGGACGGGCTGAGTTCTTAATCGGCAAGCAACTGGTCTACATAGGCATAACGCTACTGAATTTTGCCATTCTGACGGTGCTGGTGGTCCTGGTGTTGGGCGTACCGCTGCGCGGTGACCCGCTGTTGCTGGTATTAGCGTCGTTGTTCTATGCGGTTGCGGCCACCGGCTTTGGGTTGTTGGTGTCGATGATGACAGCGACCCAGGTCACGGCTGTGTTCGCCACGACCATTCTGTCGGTGATGCCTACGCTACAGTTTTCCGGCATGATGGAACCGGTTTCCTCACTCCAGGGTCCGGCGCGATTAATGGGGACCTTCTGGCCCACAACCTGGTATATGACGGTCAGCGTCGGCAGCTTCACCAAGGGATTGGGTCTGGCGGACTTGAGCGGTGCATTGATTCGGCTGGCGGCTTTCGGCCCTATTTTTACCGGATTGGCTATTCTCGCTCTGCGCAGGCAGGAGCGGTGATCATGCGGCGCCTGGCCAATATATTCTGGCTTTTCGGCAAGGAACTGAAAAGCGTACTCGGCGACCCGGTCATGGTCATCCTGATTATTTGGTCCTTCGTGGTTGCCGTAATACTGGAGGCCAGTGGTGCAGGAGATACCGTGCGCAACGCCGCCATCGCTGTCGTGGACGAGGACCAGTCTTCACTTAGCAGACAGATATCCTCAGCTCTGGTGCCGCCCTGGTTTCAGCAGCCGGTTGCCATGTATCCCGAGCAGGCCGGCGCAGCCATGGACCGGGGCCAGATCATGTTCATACTGTCCTTTCCGCCTGATTTTGAGGCCGATGTGATTGCCGGCAACACGCCCTCTGCACAGCTTCAGGTTGATGCTACCGCAGTGTCGCAAGCGCAGCTCGGTACCGACTATGTCAGCAATATTGTGCAGTCGGAAACACGTATGTTCCTCTCGGGTAGCCCCGATGCGCCCACTCCGCCTCTGCGGTTGGAGTTGCGCCGCGCCTTCAACCCCAACGGTAATCCGGTCTGGTTCAAAGCCGTATCGTCATTACTCAACCAACTTTCGCTGTTGACCATTGCGTTGACAGGCGCGGCGATGTTGCGCGAACGGGAGCATGGCACCATCGAGCACCTCATGGTGATGCCGCTGACTCCGGTGGAAGTCGCCTTGTCCAAGGTATTGGCGACGATGGCCGTGGTGTTGTTGGCGTTTGTCGGCTCGCTTCTACTCGTCGTGCAAGGCGTACTGCAGATACCGGTGGCGGGGTCTGTACCACTGCTGGTCACGGGTGCAACGGTCTATCTGTGGGCGGCCGCCGCGATTGGCATGTTTCTGGGCACTGTCGCGCGCAGTATGGCTCAGTTTGCACTGCTGGTGATTATGGTGATTATTCCGATAATCATGCTCTCGGGTGGTATGGGTGCGGTGGAGAGTCAACCCGAACTCGTCCGGCGGCTGACGCAGGTACTGCCATCCCGCCATTTTCTGGCCTTCGCCAAAGCGGTGGCATTTCGCGGCGCAGGTATTGAACTGGTCTGGCTCGAACTCGTACTGATGGCAGCGCTGGGGGCTGGGTTCTTTACGGCCAGCCTTGCACTCTTTCGCCGCTCGATGAGCCTGGGTAGCTGAGATGTGGATCAGATTACTGCGCCTTATCGTCGGCTGTAGCGAACAGCGCGTCGCGGCTAATGCCACAGGGAAGCGATTATCGTGCTTGAAATGATACGTTGGGTGGGTTTTTTCACCACACTGTTATGTCCCTTTTCTCTGTCTGGCATAGAGCTCCATGATAAGCCTCCTCGAGAGCTGAGCAGCGAGGAATTCATGGTGGCCAATGCACTGTGGACCTTGCTCCACGAAACCGCTCACGCGGTGATTGAAGAGATGGATATAGTTTTTCTTGGGTCTGAAGAGGATGCTGCCGACCAGCTGGCGACGATAGCATTGCTTCGTGGCGATCCAGACTTCGACCTACCGGGCGGTGTGACGGCTGTTGAATCGGTGATTGCAGCCGCTACTGCCTGGCGCATCGAGTGGGAGCTGGAAAAACGTGAAGGAACCGAGGCCAGCTATTGGGATAGTCACTCCCTGAGCATTCAGCGTTTTTACAATATGATGTGTCTACTGTACGGCAGTGACCCTGAAAAATATGATGAAATGGAAGGGCATCTCGGTTTGCCTTATGAACGTGCCTATGGATGTGTGGACTACGAGAGCGCGCGAGCGCGGCGCGCCGTAGAACGAATCATCCAGGCCTATGGCCCTCAGCACGGTGGTGACGCAAATCAAGGAAAGGTGTTGGTCAACTACGAAAAAACGTTCACGAGTGAGCAACATGCGATTGTAGCGGTCATCCGGAAAGCGGGCATTGCTGAACGTATCGCCGGGCGTGCTGAAAGGATGCTGGCTTTGCCCAACGATATTACCATCGTCTTCGCGCAATGCGCCGGCGATGAAACGGCCTTCTGGCGTCAGGATAGTAAGGAGATCGTGATGTGCTATGAACTACTCGCTCGATTTCTTTATCTTTACCAGGCCAAACAGTGCCTCGAGAACAGTAATATGACGGATAAGGATCTGGATCTCTGCCTGGCGAGGTGGCAATACTGAATCAGCACACTGACGGGTCCGTTGTGGCGTCACTATGAACCATGCTTGAGCAACATCCTTTCGATTTTCCCGATAGCTTCTCTTGGCCTGAGTTTCTTGGGGCAGAAGGAAACGCAATTCAGAATGCTCTTGCAACGAAACACGCTATAACGGTCCTCCAGTTCTTCAAGTCGCTCTGCCGTGGCGGTGTCGCGTGAGTCGATCAAGAAACGATAGGCGTTCAATAAGCCGGCTGGCCCAACGTATTTATCAGGATTCCACCACCATGAGGGGCAGGAAGTCGAGCAACACGCACACAAAATACACTCGTAGAGCCCATCCAGCCTGGCGCGATCTTCGGGAGACTGCAGTCGTTCGATGGGAGGTGCCGGTTGATCGTTGATAAGGTAGGGCTTGATACGTTCGTACTGGGTCCAGAACAGGGACATATCGACCACCAGGTCGCGGATGACTGGCAGCCCGGGAAGAGGCCTGAGTACGATATCTGCTCCGTTTCTATTGGCATGAATACGCTGCCCCGAGGGAAGGGTTCCGCCAGCTAACACATCAGAAACACGGGTAATGCAGGCCAGTCCATTCATGCCGTTGATATTCATACCGTCTGAACCACAAACTCCCTCCCGGCAGCTGCGTCTGTAGGTGAGTGTCGGATCTGTTTCTTTCAGTCGTTCGAGTAGATCCAGCACCATCATGTCCTGTCCGGGCTGCAGCTCGAAGAAGTAATCCTTCATCCATGGTTCACCGTCCTGATCCGGGATGTACCGGTAGATGCTGATCTTCATAGACTTGGCTCCACTTCAGGGTTGCACCGTCCTCAGGAATGCAGGGCGTCAGCAAAGTCGCGTTTATCCGCGGCGGTGAGAGGGCGCAACGCTGTCAACTTGCTTTTGGCGCTTCTTGATATTTTCCGCAACCTGCTTCCCAACGACCTCCATCCAGTTCAGATGTTGTCGCCAGATATGGTCTTTCACATGATCGGGTTTCTTGAGTTTTGAAACATCCATGATACTTATTGACCCTCTTTTCCAGGTAGTGTTCGAAGCAAGACCAACAGAAAATTGACGCTCCACATCAAGCCGGAAGCAAATAGCAGGCTCTGGCGATATGCGGGCAAAGCGTCCACCAGGCACCGGGCAGATGTGGCAAGAAAAAGTAGAATGACAACGACATAGTAGGCCGCTGGTGGCGGCGGACGAGTCCTGCAGGAAAATTTCAGCATGACAGTGGAGGACAAGGTGCCTAAGGCGCCGATCGTAATGATATGTAGGCTGGTGAAGGGGGAAAGGCGTTCAACTAGAGAAAGACTAAATACCAGCAGCCCCAAACCAAGCCATAGGTAGCCTACGCCCAGGGCCATCAGGTCCGCGTCTTGCCATCCGGGGCCTACAATTTTCCAGCGATACAGCCTGACCAACACAAGGACGCCAGCGAGCCCGGCAAGTAGCGCCACCCAGGCTGTTCCAAACGGGAAAATACTGAATGCGCTGGCGAATAGTAACAGCACTATCACAGCGCCTTCCAACCGTGGTTGTACGCGCTGGGGCAGGGTGCCTCCAGTGTTTGCATAGGCCCGTGCCAGAATCGGGGTGATAAGGCGGCCGCCCATGAAAAACATCAGCAGCGCGATCAGTAATAACAGGGTATATAGCGGTACGGGCGGCTGATAGCCCGTCGCACCGTATACCCCAAGGATGAGGGGAAAACAGGTAACTAGCGCAATGAGTGGGCCGACGACGCGGTTGCGCCATTTTTTTGCGGCGCTAAAGCGTGGCACGACAATACTGGCAAGAGAGAGTCCAAAAGCGATATAAAGTGTGTAGGTAATCAGTGGGGATCCTGAGAACACCTCCGCCCATCGCCCGGCCAGCCAAAGCCCGAACAGTACCACAAGTTGTCGAAGCGGTAGTTTCCCGCCCAGGTAACCGGCGATCAATGCGCCGATATACCCAATAAGCAGGCCACGTGCATGGGTGGAGACATCGACAAGGGGCTCAGTAATACCGGCCAGGGAGACCAACAGTAGCCAGGGAGCGATGGCGGCGAATACCGCGGCGGCCGGGAAGAAAAGCTGGTGTGCCGATATAACCGATAGCGATCGACTACCGGGAAGACCGACCCTGTCTGTTTTTACACTCATGCGGCCTGTACACCCAGCCGCTTCAACAGGGTCGGACTGGTAGTTGTGTACTCCAGACGCACCCGGTGCCCGGGACGCGCGCGTTCGCTGATGGCGAAGGCAGCCAGGGCTGCTTCATGAAAGCCTGAAAGAATCAGCTTTTGCTTTCCGGGATAGTGGTTACAGTCGCCAATTGCGTAGATCCCGTCCGTGGAAGTCTCAAAGGTGTCGGTGCGCACCTTGACCTGGAAGCGCTCCATCTCCAGGCCCCAATCAAGCAGTGAGAGTATGTCCGGCGACATGCCGAAAAAGGCCAGCACATGGTCTACCGCTACCCGGCGCACTATGCCATCCGCGCCCTGAACTCTGATGCCATCCAGGTCGCCTGATTCACTCTGTTCGTACCCCGTTAGCTGGCCCTGAATCATCTGCGCCTTACCCTGGTCGACCAGTGCGGTGTACTGACGGACAGTATCCTGTGCCGCTCGAAAGCGGCCGGACCGGTGTATCAGTATCAGTTCTTCAACAGACGGCTGCAGTGCCATCGCCCAATCCAGGGCCGCATCGCCGCCGCCCAGAATGGCAACTTTCCGGTGGTGGTGTCGGGTGGGGTCCCCCACCTGGTAAAAGACTGAGTGGCCCTCGAACTGCTCGATTCCGGGCACTTTTATATGGACAGGCGTCATCGCGCCACCACCGGATGCAATCACGATAAATCGCACAGCGTAGACTACGCCATCACGTGTGGTCAGCTCGAAACCTTCCCCACTATTGCGGCGGGCGATGGCTATGACTTCCTCACCCAATGCCAGCTGCGGATGGAAAGGGGCAATTTGTTCCTCCAGATTGACGATGAGCTGTGATGCGCTGACATGGGGTAAACCGGGAATATCGTAAATGGGTTTGTTCGGGTAGAGTTCACGGCACTGGCCGCCGGTCGTGGGCTGTGCGTCGAACACAATAGCGCTCAGCCCGTGCAATCCAAGCTCGAATACCTGGAAAAGGCCACAGGGGCCAGCGCCGATAATGCCGACATCTGCAGTAAAAACAGAGAGCGGGTCTTTCATTCTGTAATCCTCCTGCGCGCTCATCCCGGCTGCCCGTCCACTCGCGGTTGGGTCAGTATCGGCAGGTATAGAACAACGAAGCAGCCGTACCCCACCGACCAGAGCGCCGCTGTAGCGATGATCTGGTGGGCGTAGTTATCAATCCAAACGGCGCCAAAAACCCGCATCAGAAAAGCGCCGAATAAAAATGCAAATGCTCCGGCCATGACTTTGCCCACTCTGATGGCGCGTCCTGTGTGTCCCAGGGAAACCCGTGAGATCATGGCCAGAATCATCATGCCCATCGCGCCAACCGTGAGAGTGTGAATAGCCTGCGAGCGCGTTACGGTGCTGCTGATGTCACTCAGACCATATAGCAGTAAGCCCAGAGGAATACACCAGTAGCTCAGATGGAGCGACCAAACCAGAGGTGTTCGGAATGTAACCCAGATGCGCCAGCGAAAGGCGCGCACACTGTGGATAAAAGCTGCCAGAATAAAGCACAGCGATGTCGCAATGGCAGGGATGCCTGGAAATTGAAAGCTGGTAATCACGGCAAGCAGCAGGGTTGCTAATGCCATTTTTTCCAGCCAGCCGACGGCCGTTACTTTTTCCGTTCCTGTGCCGTTGGCAGTAAACATAGGCAGCACGCGGCCCGCCATAACGGTCATCAACAGCGTCACGAACATCACCATGGCGTTGCTGGCCTGGGTTTGTAACGCCATATTTCCCGTATGGGCAGACCAGTGCATGACGCCATTGGATGCAGTCATTGCAAGTAGAAGTGGGACGAAAATAATGTTGCGCCACTGCTTGACGCGAACGACAGGCCGCGCAAGGACCAGGGCTGCCATCGGAAGAAAAGCAAGATCTGTCAGGGCCGTAAGCCAGGCGGGCAGGGCCGAGGGAAAGAAAAGAACCAGGCGTCCCGATAGCCAAAGGATGACCAGGCAGGCAAGCCACGTACCCTGAATACCCGGTTGCCCCGTCCAGGTGCGAACGGCAGTGAGCAAGAAGCCCACGATGATGGCGCTCACGAATCCGAACAACATCTCATGGGCGTGCCACCATAGGGGCCCGCCGTACACGGTCAGGTCCAGGCTACCTGTAAATACACCGGCCCACAGCGCCAGATTAATGATGCTAAACAAGGCGCCGAGCAGAAAGAAGGGCCTGAAGGCCAACCGAAATAGCGCAGGTGGCTCTTCTCTTCGGCGCCGTTCAACGATCTCACCCGTGGTCAACAGTCTGCTCATTTCTTATCTTCCCAGTGGCAACAGCCATGCTTAAAGGATAAGAGGTATTATAGATGCATCTTTAAAAGATGCAAACAAAACGCATGTTATGACGGGCTGGCAGACCCCAATAGGAGCGGAGGCCGCATGCGCCTGCCGGCTTTCACAGATTACGCTAATCGCGGATTCATCTTTGGCTCTAGCGAATTACCAGTGAACCGGCATCCATCCGTACCCGGTTGATAATGCCCTCCCACCGCCAGCACGGTTACTCTCTGGTAAAGCCCTTGTAACCGTCGGCAATGGCGGCCTCACACAGCTCCGAGAAGCGAGGGAAACCGCCAACGTAGATCATCATTCCTCCCTTCTTGCCTTCGATGTTTTTAGCGTTGTACCAGGAGTCAGCAAGCTTATGCAGGGTCTGTTCTGAAACCATGTTTACCTCCTGCGCCCAACTCTGTTCAGCTTCCTCGGTGACATCGATGCGTGATAAACCTTCTTGCTCCATGTTGTCGATAATGTCGGCGGTCCAGTTCACCTGCCATTCACCGGAAGTGATCATTTGCGCCTGCGCTGCGGGAGTGGAAGGGCCGTGTATCATAAATAGATTGGGAAAGCCGGACACCATCGCGCCAAGGTAGGTGGTGGGACCGTCGGCCCACTTCTCGACCAGCTTGCGGTTGTTGCAGCCCTCGATATCTATCCGCTCCATGGCGCCGGTAACTGCGTCAAAACCGGTGGCCGTAATGATAATGTCCAGGTCGTACTGGGCGGCCTCCGTGCGCAACCCTGTTTCGGTAAATTCGATGATTGGCGCTTTTTTTACATCAACTAAAGTGACATTCCCGCGGTTATACATTTCGAAGTAACCGTTTCCTATGCACAGTCGCTTGCCGCCTATGGGGTAGCTCGTTGGGCACAGTAACTCTGCGACCTCTGGGTCTTTTACTATTGAGCGGATTTTGTTGCGCGCGAACTCGCAGACCATTTCGTTGACTTCGGGGTCGGTCATTACATCGCTAAATGCCAGAATCAGCTGAAACGCGCTTTGCGATTTCCAGGCCTGCTCCAGAATGTCTTCACGCTGTTCGGCGGTGCACTCGTGCGCAGAAAATTCCGGCTGCTTGATGAGCGACGCACCATAGGTGTCCAGCATCTGCCTGCGGCGTTCCTGATAGTTGTCTTTCCAGTCTCGTTCATACTCCTCATCGAGAGGTCTGTTACCCGAGGGCATGCAGAAGGCAGGGGTGCGCTGAAATACGTACAGTTCCTCTGCCTGTTCCGCAATGATTGGCATAGCCTGAATGCCGGTGGAGCCCGTGCCGATGAAACCGACCCGCTTCCCTGAAAAATCCACACCCTCAGCTGGCCACCTGGCAGTATGGTATATGTCGCCCTTGAACGCTTCCCGGCCCGGCCAGGGCGGCATGTTTGGTGCTGTGAGACTGCCAGTTGCTGCAATCACGTAGCGGCATACCAGATGATTACCTTGTGCCGTGTAGACGTGCCACAGATTCTCATCCTGGTTGAAACGCATGCTTTTTACGGGATTTGAAAAGCGGATGCGCTCGCGCAGATTGAAGCGATCAGCCACGTGGTTGGCGTAGCGCTCAAGGTCCGGCTGGGCGGAGAAGTACTCTGGCCAGCTCCATTCCTGCTGCAGCTCCTCGTCGAAGCTATACGAATACTCGACGCTCTCTATATCCACTCGTGCGCCAGGGTAGCGGTTCCAGTACCAGGTGCCACCAACGCCTTCACCGGCTTCCAGGCAAACGACGTTGTGGTTGCGTAGACGGTGCAGGGCATACATTCCTGAGAAACCGGCACCAATAATAACGATATCAACGTTCTCGACATTTTCACTGCTCATGAGAATACCCCGTAGCTGGAAGTGCTTTTTATCTGTTCAAAGAACAGCGACCTGTTGAAATTTTCTGCCCCGTATTCACGAGCATGTCCTGATAGTAACGCTGCCAACTGAGTCACTCCGGGGTCACGTAGATCTGATACTCCGGGTTGGTAGGCTCGATAACGCTGTCTACGCGGGCCTGGTAACTGGCTTTGACGTCATCATGCGCAAATATCCAGAACTGTTCTTTACGAATACCCTCAAAGATCATTCTGGCGCGCTTACGTCCATCGCTATGCCCTTGAGCGTGTTGAGCCACATACATTAGCGCTCCCGCCACGAAATATACATCCTGTATATGTACTATAGGGTACTCCACGCTCCCCGCCTTGAAAGGCAGAAATTCTGCAGCGCGCCGTGAACGAAGATGATATGGAGCGAGTGGCCGAGCGTTTGCCGCCGCCAGGCCGGGCAAAACTACGGCCCATGTTTCTGATTTGATGCTAGTGCATTCGTATGAGGATTCCTGCCTTGGGCCGGACGTATAGTCAATTTGAGTGCTGAATCCTGCCCACGGGAGTTAGCTACCACACGCTTTCTCATATATTGCCCAAAGGACGCTAAATACAGGAGTGACCCGGTCATATATCGATAAGGCATCAGCAAGTCACAGCGGATGATCCAGCTCCATGGACCGTGACGCTAAACAGTCTAACAATAATTGAAATCTGAAGACCCCCTTACAGAGGTTCATATGCAAATATTGAAATACCGAGGGTACCCCGTATCCGTTCTTTCTCTGGCCGTGGCGGCAGCAATTGGCTCCTCACCCGTGTTTTCGCAAGTAACTGGCCTCGAGGAGGTCGTGGTAACTGCGCAGAAGCGCGAGGAATCACTTCAGGAAACCCCTATCTCCATCACGGCACTGGGCGAGAGCGCTATTGAAAATCGAGGTGTCGCTAACACTGAAGATCTAATGGGACAAATACCGGGGCTTTCGGGGTTCAGCTCTCCGGGGTCGCGCTCCGCTGTCGCACTGAACATGCGTGGAATTATAGGTGGCTCGCCAGCCAACCTGTCGATCGACCCAGCCATCGCGCTCTATATGAACGGTGTCTACATTGGTAAGCAGGTAGGTTCTGCGATGGATGTCGCTGAAATCGAACGTATCGAAGTGCTTCGCGGCCCGCAGGGTACCCTCTATGGCCGTAATTCGACCGGTGGCGCGGTCAATGTGATTACCAGGAAGCCAACGGGTGAGTTTGGCTTGCGCGCCACTGCTAGTATTGGCAATTACGATTCTCGTCAATTCAAGGTCAACCTCGATACGCCAGCGATCGGACAGGTCGGTGAAGGGCTCGGTGAGTTGGCTTTGAATTTCGGTTATCAGACGCGCTTACAAGATGCGTTGTATGACAACGACAGCCCAGGTGGGGACGATTTCGATGATATCGATCGCCAGGCCTGGCAAATCGCCGCGCGCTGGACTTTTAGCGATTCATTTCATGTGGATTACTCCTATGATGAAAGCGAGCTCGATGAAGCTCTGCCGCTGCAGCAAACCGTGGGTTTTACCAAGGTCGATGCCGCCGGAACGATTGGCCGCATAGATGCAATGCAGGGACTGGTGGCGGCGGCACAGAATTGGGCAACGATACCGGGGTCCGATCCGCGTCTCACCGAGCGCTGGATTCCCTCTTTGCAGGAAACGATTTCTGCCTACCAGAAAGCCGAAGCCCAGGGGCAGGGTCGCGCGAGTTCAGGGAGGGCGGATTTCTCACCGAGCACCTACAATGAAGTGAGCGGACATTCACTTACGCTTGAGTGGGACGCTGGTAACCTTGGCGCGCTGGGTGACGTATCTTTTCGATCTATCAGTGCACGGCGTGAACTGGAAACTTTTGTAACGGGTGACCTGGAGGACATCGATTCGCGGATCGACGAAGACGGTATTGGCGCCTATTCTGACCTCGTCCACCTGACGTTGGGCCAGTTCTACGCCGGTTCTTCAGGGTTCGCTTTCCCGCTGCTGGACGGGCTCTGGAGCGCTATCGACAGCGGAGGCGCGTTTCACACGCTGCAGAACACGCTCACGAATTACGATCAATGGTCTCAAGAGCTACAAATGGTTGGCTCGACCGATCGACTTAACTATGTGCTTGGCGTGTACTACTTTGAGGATGAGGGGGAGTACCGACGTAACGCCACCTTTGCAGCTCCACTTAATGGTATTGGTGCGGACCAGTACTATGATAACGCTACCGATGCGTTGGCTTTTTTTGCGCAAGCCACATGGACGCCAGGCTGGTTGGATGAGCGATTGTCACTTACAGGTGGTCTGCGCTACACCGAAGAAGAAAAGTCTATTGATTACAACTATGGCGAAGTGGTAACTCCGTTCGGTGTAACGCCTGCAATGTCTGTCAGTCGCGAAGAAGAGTTCGACAATATCAGCGGCAATTTCACGGTTTCGTATCAGGCAAGTGACGATATCAACACGTATTTGACCTACTCAACCGGCTATCGCAGTGGTGGATTCAATGGGGAGATCTTTGATAATTCCTATGATGAAGAGACCATTGAGCAATATGAAATTGGTCTTAAAAGTGATTGGTGGGATAATCGTCTTCGCGTCAACGCGTCGCTGTATAGCTACACTTACGACGATCTTCAGGTCACGCAGTCAAAGGTTGTGAACGGTGCTGCGACAACGCAAATTGCCAATGCCGGTGCGGCAGAACGCTGGGGTGGGGAGATTGAGGTAACGGCGGCTCCTGTTGAGGACCTGATCGTCAGCTTTTCCTATGCCTATATACACGGTGACTTCGAAGAATATGGACAGATTTGCGGTACCAACGTACCGATTACGTGTCTGGACACTACCGACGATGCTAGACGCCAGTCGCCTGATACACAGGTAAACCTGGCGCTTGATTACATCTTTGGCCGCACAGGGTTTGGTGATATTCGTGGCTATGTTCAGGTGAACTACCAGAGCGAATCGGTAGAAAATGCCCTGTGGTCTGGTGTCGTCGGTGGTGATCCAGTTATCTATGACCAGATTGGTATGGATGCTCGCACACTCGTAGATGCGCGTTTGAGTTTGGAGAATATTCGCTTTGGGGATAGCACTTTGCGCGTCACCCTATGGGGCAAGAATTTGCTCGACGATGATTATCCCACTTACTCGATCAACTTCGGTGGCTTGGGCCTGGTAACTGAGCAGTACGGTCCGCCTCGAACCTATGGCCTGGAGTTTAGCTACGAATACTGAAACGAAGCTGCAGCATACAGCGCAGATTCCCATAGCTGAAAGTAGCTGTGCGGTATCATAAACACTGTGGTAACAGGGGTTCTAGCGCAATGAAACTGACGTACTCCACAGTAAATCGCCTGCTGGCAGGGGCAGCTCTGGCTGTGGCCGTGGGTGGCTGTGAAAAAGGGGTCGATCCGTCTATTGCGCTGGCCAATGCAGGATCGCCTGCGGCGACCACCTGGATGCACTTTGGCGGTGATGCGGGCGGGAGCCGGTTTACAGCGTTGGAGACCATCACCCCCGGGAACGTCAAGCAGCTGCGCAAGGCCTGGGAATACCACACCGGCGACCTCGATCCAGCAAGTTTTGATGCCTTCAGCACCCGGGGCTTTCAGGCTACCCCGATATTGGCGCAGGATACGCTCTATTTCTGTTCTCCGCTCAATCAAGTGATAGCACTGGATCCGGCGACCGGGGAAGAAAAATGGGCCTTTGCTGCCAAACCTGATCTGGAAGGAGTATTCAGTATCAAATGCCGGGGCGTCAGTTATCACGCGGACACGGCAGCAAAACCCGGTGATAGCTGCCCAACCCGAATTCTTGCCGGTACCGTAGATGGTAGGTTGCTCGCGTTGGACGCGAGGACTGGCCTACCCTGCCCAGAGTTCGGTGATGATGGAGAAGTCGATCTAACCGCCGATTTCGAAAACGTTGATGGGGGTGATTATATTGTCACCTCGCCACCTCAGGTGATTGGCAACAAAGTTATTACCGGGGCGTTAGTCACTGACCTGCAGCACGACGAGGTTCCCAGCGGTGTGGTACGCGCCTACGATGCGCGATCCGGTGAACTGATCTGGGCCTGGGATCCGCTGCAGGAGAACCTGCGCATGCCTGTGGGATTCAGGCCCGGATCGCCCAACGCCTGGGCACCATTTTCCGCGGACCCAGAGCGTAAACTGGTGTTTGTCCCCACTGGAAACCCGGCCGGGGATTACTACGGAGGAGGGCGCAAGGGTTCGGACTACTATGGTAGCTCTGTGATCGCGTTGCACACCGACACCGGTGAGTTGGCATGGCGCTTCCAGACGGTGCACAACGACATTTGGGATTATGATGTACCCGCACAACCTTTGCTGTTTGATTTTCCCGGCGACGATGGCCCGGTGCCCGCCCTTGTTCAGGCCAACAAAACCGGGTTTCTTTTTGTACTCAATCGGGAAACTGGCGAGCCAATATTGCCCGTAGAGGAGCGTCCTGTTCCGGGCGGTGGTCCAGCGCCAGAAGCGCTTTCGCCTACTCAGCCGTTCCCCATACTGCCCCAACCATTACATCCGCTGGGTCTTTCGGAAGAGGATATGTTCGGCTTTGTGTGGTTCGATAAACAAGCCTGTAAGCGGAAGCTCCGAGAGCTAAACAACGAGGGGCTATTTACCCCGATCAGCACGCAGCCTACATTGGTGTATCCGGGCTATATGGGCGGAAGTAATTGGGGCGGAGTGAGCTGGGACCCGCAGCGTAATCTCCTTATCGCGAATACATCCCGACTGCCAACGATCGTTACATTAATACCGCGTGAGTCACTGGACGAGGAGGCCCGCAGAAAGCTGGTTGAGCCGCAACTGGGTACCCCCTTCGCGGTGGAACGCAGCCCAATGCTGTCGCCGCTGGGTGCGCCTTGCAATCGCCCGCCCTGGGGGGTGCTCACCGCAATTGAGTTTCCCTCGGGGAAGAAGCGCTGGGAGGTGCCTTTGGGTAACCTGCGGGATCTGGCGCCGTTCCCGCTGTGGATGAACCTGGGCGTGCCCAACAGTGGTGGTTCCCTGGTTACCGCGAGTGGGTTAACGTTCATCGCTGCGACGACAGACTCATATATTCGCGCCTTTGAAACGGCAACGGGCCTGGAGCTTTGGCGAGACCGCTTGCCAGCCGGCGGGCACGCCACGCCAATGACTTATGAACTGGAAAATGGCAGTCAGTATGTGGTGATCGCGGCGGGTGGCAACAATTATATGGGCTCCAGAGAGGGAGACTCGTTGGTCGCATACTCACTGTCCCCTGCCCGAGCCCGCGCAGGTCAAACTTCCAGAGGTGGAGGCTAGCCTGCCTGCTAATATCAATACTATGAGTGCCTCTGAAAGAGCGTTACCAACAGCACCACGCCGCAGGAGGGTTATTCAGTGCTCCGGCGTCTGAACCTGAGTAAAGTCCGCTAGCAGGAATATTGGAGGAATATTGGTATGGATCTGAGATTGCAAGGCAAAACCGCATTGATCACCGGCGGTAGCGGTGGCATAGGCCGAGGCCTGGTGCTGGAGTTCGCTCGAGAGGGCGTTAATGTGGTCAGCGCTTCACGCGATAAGGCGACAGGCGATGCGCTGGCAATGGAAGCGGTAGAGCAGGGACTGGCCGGGCGTATCGTGGCGGTGTCTACCGATGTAACAGACCGGGCCAGCGTCGATGCGGCGGTGGCTGTGGCCCACTCCGAGTTTGGCCCGATTGATGTCCTGGTGAACAACGCCGGGGGCGTCGCCCATCCATCGGCTTTTGAGGAACTTGATGAGGAAGCGCGACGCTGGGAAATTGCATTGAATGTGGACGGGGTGGTGAACTGTTGCCAGGCAGTGGCAGAAGACATGTTGTCGCGCAAGTCCGGCAGTGTGATCAATATTTCCTCTAATTCATCGCTGCTCGGCGAAGCCGCGGCCGATATTGTTCACTATGGTGGTGTGAAAGGCTTCGTGAACAGCTTCAGTAAAGGTCTTGCATGGGAGTGGGCTCGTAAGGGCGTACGGGTGAACAACATCTGTCCCGGGTGGATCGTGCCCCGCAATGCAGATGAAGTCGGTAGCGGGAGTTTCTGGAACCGCTTCGGATTCGACACCATGGGTAAGCCCCAGGACATGGAACAGGCCCTTGAAGATGGTACTTTGTACAATATGAGCGGCTTACCGATTCCGCGTCTCGGGCGCCCGGAGGATATCGCCTGGCTGACGCTGTTCCTCGCTTCTGATCTTTCGGGATATGTGACGGGCCAGCTGATTTCCGTTAGCGGCGGCGCTTACATGCCTTAATGAGAGTAACTGTATTATGAGTAAATGGACTCCGCCAGAACGCCCCGAGTGGGTTCGTCAGATTATCGACGAGGGCCGTCACATGGATATCGAAAGCCTGGTGCCGCTGGAAGCATCGGAGCTTATGGACACCGCCAGGCGTAACACGGGTTTTGACGACTTCGGCAGTGACGAGTGGCGGGAAGGCTTTGACGTCTTTATTAAATCGGTCAATGAAGAGGCCGACCTGCACCTGCTGGGTCGGCTGATGACCCGGTCGGACATTTTGCGCTGGTTGGAAGCTCGCTTAGGTATTGAGGCTGCGTATGCGCAGCATCCCGAAATAGAAGATGAAATTATTGACAGTCCGGTCGTCGTGACCGGATTGCCACGTTCGGGCACGTCTATTCTATTCGAGTTACTGGCGCAGGATGACCAGTTTGGTTCCCCGCGAAACTGGGAGATTATGTTTCCCTACCCACCACCGGAAGCGGCGAGTTATGAAACTGACCCGCGCATAGAACGCTGTGAGCATCTGGTAACCCAGTGGAATCGAGTGGCTCCCAGCTACGCCTCGATGCATGAGATGGGCGCTAATATACCCAATGAGTGCATTGTGGCCATGAGTTGCACCTTCCTCAGTGAGAACCTGCCGGGCCAGTATCAGATACCTGGCTACAACGAATGGTACTACCAGCAAGAACTGGATTATGCCTACGCCTACTACAAGCGAATGCTTAAAGTCCTTCAGTGGAAGAACCCGCGGCGACATTGGTTGCTCAAGGCTCCCAGCCACCTGGGCAACCTGCCGGTACTGTTGCGCAATTTTCCCGATGCCCGTGTTGTTATTTCTCACCGGGACCCACTGGTGGCTCAGGCTTCGGTGACCAGTTTACTGGGCACGCTGTATTGGATGCGCAGCAGTCAAGACTTCGACGCCAGTGCCTTCGAGAGTCTCATGACGCCAGAGGCGGGCTCGGCTCGCCTTGATGGCGTTGTAGAACTTCTTGAATCGGGGGAAGTTCCGAAGGATCGTGTAAGCCATGTACTTTACGCACAACTGGTGCAGCAACCACTGGATACTTTACAGCGTCTGTACACTGATATGGGGCTTCCGTTCAGTGACAACTCTCGACAAGCCATGCACAGTTATCTCGCGCAAAAACCCCAGGGGAAATTTGGTAAGCACCTCTATGAAGGAGACGACGAACAGGAGCGTAACCGCAAGCGCGCCCTGTTCCAACGCTATCAGCAGTACTTTGGTGTACCGGATGAAACGTAAGCAAACGGGTTTTAGCCTCTAAAGCTAGTCCGCGCTTGTCCCACCATTGGTGGCAGCAATACGGTGGGCCTGTAAAGGCGTGTATCCCGGTGAAATACGACTATCTCGTTCCGTTCGAGACCATCGATCTGCCCATGACTGAATGGTTTGACCTGGCGCTGGAACGAATTGCGTGGCATAAAACAAGCTGCGTTGCGCCCTGGTAGGGCGCTGCCGCTCGCACCTAATGAGGCATATTTCTTGCTCTCACGGTCAAGCGGTTTTGAGGCGGGCCTGAGTTGGCGCACACTGAAGAACTTTTCAGCAGGTAGTTCCGCATGTGGAGATACATACCAGGTAAGGTCAGCCAGGCTCACGATGAAGGCGTTAAACGGCGGGCATATCACTATGACAGGGGCATGTGACGCACCGGGTGCAGTGTTTCAATCAAAGCGCGGTGAGTTAGTGCGCGCCGAGACGCCTCCGTCAACACGCAGCATTGTGCCGTTGATGTAGGAAGCCTGTTGAGAGACCAGAAAGCAGATTGCGTTGGCGATTTCTTCGGGTTCGCCCAGGCGGCCAGGTACGGTCTGGGCGGCCCAGCCCTCCACACCACCGGGCGATTGGGCTGCCGCTGCGAGCATCGGCGGTGTGGCGATGGGCCCGGGCAGGATGACATTGCAGCGAATGCCGTCGCGCGCGTTCTCCACAGCGACAGTGTGGGTCAGGTTTACAAGGGCTGCCTTGGCTGCCCCGTAGGAGCCCAGTCCCTCTTCGCCACCTAGGGCCGCGCCCGAGGCGATGTTGACGATGGCTCCACGCTGGGGTCCTTCATTCTGGCGCATCGCAGCAATAGCGCTGCGCACACCGTAGAAAGCACCATTTAGTGTGACCTTGAACACAGCGTCCCAATCTTTATCGCTGCAATCCACAAGCGGCCCGAATAATGAGAGCGCGGCGTTGTTGACCCAGATGTGCAGCGCGCCAAAGTTGTCGGTTGCAAGTTTCGTCAACTGGCCGGCAGTATCGGGATCGCCAATATCTGCGCTCAGGATAACCGCTCCATCCGGTGAAGCGAGTGACATTCGTGTCGCTTCGGCGTTTCCTGTGCTGAGGTCGTTTAATACCAGCTTGCAGCCCTCACTGCTGAGCAACTGCGCTGTGGCGCGACCGATGCCGCTGCCCGCGCCGGTGATTACGGCGACCTTGTCCTTCAGATCTTCATACATAGCTTATCTCCAGCTCGATACATTATCAGCGAGTGACCATGGTGATCTTGCCCGGCTTAAAAGACATCATGCATACTCATGAGGTAAGTCTGGAACGACCTTCACAGCCCGTGGATGGCCCGGATGACATGGCTGACCAGGGAAGACTGTTGTGTCACCCCAACTTTGCGGAAACTGGCATACAGGTGGGTTCGGGCGGTGTTTTTGCTCACACCCAGGTCGTTTGCGAAGTTCTCCAGTGTACCCCCGTTGGCCAGGGCGATGACTAACCGGGCCTCTTGGGGAGTAAGCCCGAACGCCTCTATAACCAACTGTGTCTGGTCGATCTGACGCAGCTCCGGGTCACTCAGGTATAAGGCGATGTGGTGAGTATCGTCCAGGCGGTCCTGCAATGGGAGCCGTCGCATGGTGAGGAAGAGTGGCGAACGACCTTCCTCCCTTTTTATTGAGATGACCTGGGGGAGTTTCTGAACACTGTCGCACAGCAGGTCAGCCAAAACCTGTTGCAGATGCTGGTGTTCCTGGCGCCGCATGAGTCGAAGCTTGCCCCCTACGCTGGCGATGCCGCTATTGCTTGTTAGCAACTGGTCGGCAATGCTGTTCAGATATACGATGGACAGGTTGGTATCGAGAATCACAGTGCCCAACGCGAGACTGGAAAAAGCTTGCTCGTAGAGGTCGTGTTTACGCGCGAGACTGCCGCTGGTTTCCAACCAGAGCGCAAGCTCCCTGAACTGGGGCTTGAGCAGCGCGAATATCTCGCGCTCCCGGCTGTCGAAATCCGGCTCTCCGGGGCCGCGTATCAGGCGAAGGAACAGTGCTACTTTACCGCCACGGTGTATGTCGAAACCCATCACCTGTTCCTGGTTGAAAGGCTGCATAAAGGTTTGGTAGTAAGTGGTCTGGTGCAGCTGTTCCCGGGTGACTAGGTCGTCCAGGGCGACGGTCTCACCGTCAGGCAAGTCGACCAGGGGTGCCAGTGCTGAGTATTTATTGGCAAAACTCATCATGTCCTGTGCCGAATAATCCGCTCCTCCTACATAGGCGATACCGGCATCGCCAGGTGTGGGAAGACGCAGCCCGATAACGGTCAGGCACGGCTGGCATAAGTCGCGAAGCTCTGCCAGGAAGTCTTCCCAGGGCTTCTCCTGAAATCTTCCCCGGTATAATGCCGCAACCAGCGATGCATATTGCTCAACAGACAACGGGTGTCGCTGAGAATACGGCGTCGACAAGTTGGCACTGCGCTCCATGTGGTTGGCCTTAATCGGGGTGCGGTCTGGCTGGCAGTCAGCGTTGCGACACCGACAAGTTGGGTCTTTTTGTAGTCGATATGCTAGCACACAATTCCGGATAGCAGTTTGCGGCAAGCAGTGATCGTTGATGGGCAGATCCTGCAAATGGATGAGGTGAGCTGAACGTGATACACGTTATTGTTTTGAAAACCCTGAGGAGCCCAAGTAATGGATAGTGATGTTATCCGCAAGTCGTTCTCGAGGCTGCTAGGCCTGCTGCTGTTCCTCATCGGCGGCTGGCTCACCATCGGTGGGGCCTGGCTCGCGAGCCTGGGTGGCTCACTGTATTACCTGCCCGCGGGTCTCGTTACTCTGTCTGTGGCGCTGCTGGTGTGGAGGAGGCGATTGCTGGCACTGTGGCTGTATCTGGGGCTGGCTTTGGCCACGCTGGCTTGGGCTCTGGCCGAGTCCGGTCTCGACTTCTGGTTGCTATTGCCAAGATTGGGGATGCCGCTGGGGCTGACAATCCTGTTGTTGCTGGTTCTGTGGCCCGGTGGCCGATTTTTACCGGGTGCTGGGCGTTCGCGGGCGCCCTGGGCGGGTCTTGCTGTTGTCGGCGCGTTTGCCGGCGTGATGGCCATTGCCTTTGTCGGTGAGGGCGAATCGCCTGGCTCTCCGGCGCCAACTCGCCCACTCACCCTTGACGCTGTCGCCGACGCCGAAGATGCCACGCAGTGGCGCGCTTATGGCCGTACCAGGGCCGGTACGCGCTATGTGCCAGCCGATCAGATAACCCCGGATAATGTCGACCAGTTGCAGGTTGCCTGGAGTTATCGCACCGGAGACTTGCCGGAAGCTTACCCCGGGGCGCGCAATGCCTACAGTTTCCAGGCCACGCCGCTCAAGGCCGACGATAGCCTTTACCTGTGCTCGCCACGTAATATCGTTATCGCGCTGGACGCAGAAACGGGGCAGGAGCGATGGCGACACGACCCCGGTATCAATACGAGTGGCATCTACATGCTGGCTTGCCGCGGAGTCTCCTACCATGAGCGCGCCAACGCTGAGGCGGCATGCGCCAAACGTATTCTCGTTGCCACATTGGATGCCCGGCTGATTGCACTGGATGCGGCAACGGGTAACCGTTGTCCGGACTTTGGTGAAGGCGGCGAAATCTCCCTGCTGGACGGTCTTGGGGAAGTTAAGCCCGGCTACTATCTGGTGTCTTCACCACCGGCCATCGTCGGTGAGGTGGCGATAGTCGGTGGCTTCGTACTGGACAACATGTCGGTGGATGAGCCGCCGGGAGTGGTTCGGGGCTATGATGTGAGCAGCGGGCGCCAGCTTTGGGCGTGGGATGCCGGACGGCCTGACGCGGCCGGGCCCTGGCAACCGGGAGAGCCCTATACTCGAGGTTCTCCAAACGCCTGGAGCGTGTTTAGCGCCGACGAGGCGCTGGGACTGGTCTACATTCCCACCGGCAACGCCACCCCTGATTACTATGGTGGTCAGCGCACTGCTGCGCAGGACCGCTATTCCAGTTCAGTAGTGGCACTGGAGGCGAGCACCGGATCAGTGCGCTGGTCTTTTCAGACGGTACATCACGACCTCTGGGATTACGATGTGGCCTCCCAGCCGGTACTCATTGATCTGCCCGTTGATGGTGAGTTGGTACCCGCACTGATCCAGCCTACCAAGCACGGCGAGATTTTCCTGCTTGATCGTCGTAGTGGCGAGCCTGTGGCAGCCGTCGAGGAACAGCCTGTGCCTCGCGGCAGTATACCCGGTGAGCGTTACTCTCCAACGCAGCCCGCATCCGTCGGAATGCCCAGTCTTACACCGCCTGAAATGGTCGAGAAGGATATGTGGGGGGCGACGGCACTGGACCAGCTTTGGTGTCGTATCGCGTTTAAACAATTGCGCTATGAAGGCAAGTTTACGCCGCCTGGTTTGGAGCGAACCCTGTCCTGGCCGGGTAACAACGGTGTTATGAACTGGGGAAGCGTGTCCGTAGATGAGTCGCGAAAGCTCATGGCGGTCAGTTCCTCCTATATGCCGCTGCTGGTGAAGTTGCTGCCACGCGACGCAGCACCTCCCGGGGAGCAGATCAGCTTTGATCAGCGCAATGTGCCAATTTCACCGCAAATGGGAACGCCCTATGCGGTCAGCACCGAGCGGCCTTTCTTGTCGCCGTTGGGCGTGCCCTGCAATGCGCCGCCCTGGGGGCGCTTGTCGTTGATCGACCTGAATAGTCGCGAGCTGCTCTGGCAGCGTCCTTTGGGAACCACGCGTGACGTGGCTCCGTTGGGCATTGCCATGCCTGGAGCGTTTACCCAGGGTGGTTCTATTATCACCCGCGGCGGATTGGTGTTTATTGCCGGCGCTCAGGACGACTACCTCAGGGCGTTCGACATCGAAACGGGTGTGGAATTGTGGAAGGGCCGCCTGCCGGCGGGTGGTCAAGCCACGCCGATGAGCTTTGTGTCGGCTGACAACGGCAAGCAGTATGTAGTGATTGCCGCAGGAGGGCATCAGTATATGCAGACCACCATTGGGGATTATGTCATTGCCTTCAGTCTTCCCGACTGAAGGCAGTGGTGCGGCCATCCCGCCCGCTCCAGGCGGGCGACTATCAACGGTCGAAGTCGATGTTTGTGACGACGTCAGGATTGCGCTGCTGCGCAATCTCGTCTGTGCGTTGTTCCAGTAATGGCATGAAAGCGGTGTCGGGAATCAACCAGAATTGCCCGGCTTCGATGCCCTTGAACACCAGTGCCGCAAACTCGTCGGGCGACGGTCCCGCCGCCACGTTGTTGGCGACCGCGTCGTGAAACTCTTGCTCGGCTGTGCCTAGTGTGACGCGCTCGTCTGCAGGCCGGAGGCGTTCTGAATGCCAGATTTCTGTGGCCACTTCCGCAGGACATAGCACCGAGGCGGTTATTTCGCCGGGCTCTTGCGCCAACTCCCTGTACAGACTTTCTGTCAGCACCACCACGGCATGTTTGGTGGTCTGATACTGGCTCATAAAAGTCCCTCCACCGAGCAAACCACCTATGGATGCTGTATTGATCACCCGGGCCGGCTCGCCTTGCTGTAACATGCGCGGCACAAAGTGGTGCAGCCCGTGAATTACCCCCATCACATTCACATCAATGATCCAGCGCCAGTCACGCAGCGGCCGCTCCCAGCACTTTCCATCCACCAGAACTCCCGCGTTGTTGAACAACAGGTTTACCTTGCCATGTTCTGCGTAGACCCAGTCGGCAAAGTTCGCTACAGCATCGGCATTGGCGACATCGAGTTCGTATGTGGAGAGGCTGCCCTGACCCTCCGGGGCGCTGTCTGTCACCCGCTGTAAGCCAGCCGTGTCGACATCGGCGCCGATGACGTGCATGCCCTGCTGCAGCGCGTAGCGGGCCAGCCCGGCTCCTATGCCGCTGCCCGCGCCGGTGATAACGCAGACGCGTCCTTTCCAATCTGTCATGAGCAATCTCCCGAGTAATAACAAATACACCTTAGGTCTTTTGAGACACACAGGGCATCCTACGAATGTAGGAGTCTATCACTGCTGTTTGAGCATCCCCGGAAACTCATGGTCCGAACCTCGCCGGCGTCATGAAGCCTCAGGTTTCTGCTGGCCTTCTGGCATCCCATGGATGACATTCGCATAGTACCGCGCGGTATACTTCGTGAAGGTACGCAAATGGGCCGCGAATTAGCAGATGGCTAGAAAGGGAGCGCAGGCATGAGCACTTACGACATGGTGGTCCGCGGCGGTACGGTGGTGGACGGTTCGGGTGGTGAAAGTACGCGAGCTGATATAGGCATTAAAGATGGGCTGATCGCGGCAATCGGGGTCGGTCTCGATGGTGGTAAGGAAGAGATTGACGCAAGAGGGCACCTGGTGACACCGGGTTTCGTTGATGTGCACACCCACTACGACGGGCATGTCACATGGGAGAACCGGCTCAGTCCCTCTTCCCACCATGGTGTGACCACGGTTGTCATGGGAAACTGCGGTGTTGGTTTCGCTCCCTGTAAGCCAGACGATCACGAGGCACTCATCCGTTTGATGGATGGCGTGGAAGATATCCCGTTTCCCGTTCTGGCCGAGGGTCTCCCCTGGACATGGGAGAGTTTCCCGGAGTACATGGATGTCGTTGCCTCCCGAGAGTTCGATATGGATGTGGCTGCATATCTCCCCCATGCGGCGCTGCGCGTGTATGTCATGGGTGCACGCGGCGTCAACCGCGAGCCCGCCACCGCAGCAGATCTTGCCAGGATGTGTCAGCTTCTGGGCGAAGCGCTGGATGCGGGTGCCATCGGGATTGCGACGTCTCGCACCCTGTTTCACCGTTCCAGCGATGGCAGGCCCATCCCGACCCTGGATGCCAATAGTGAGGAATTGCAGGCGCTGGCGGGTGTATTACGGGAAAAAGGCAAAGGTGTTTTCCAGATTGTGGAGGATCTTCATGAGCCTGGCAGAAATTTCAGTGAATTGGTGGCGATCGCTAGAGTGTCCGGGCGCCCCCTGACGTTTACCCTTGGCAGCGGCAACGATGGGCCTTTCCACTGGCCGGAACTCCTGGAGGAGCTGGATTGCGCCAACGCAGAGGGCGTCGTTATTAAGGGCCAGGTCCTACCTCGTGCTATAGGCGTGATGCTGGGGCATGAGCTGACCCTGAATCCGTTTTATACAACTGCGACTTACCAGGCGCTGCAAGAGCTGCCTTTGTCAGAACGTCTAATCAAGCTTCGTGAGCCCCGGGTTCGCGCGCAGATTCTCTCGGAACCGCCTGACCCTGACCCCGCGTTGGTACTTGGCCGCTCTGTCCGCAATTTTGATTATATGTTTGTACTGGGTGATCCTCCAGACTACGAGCAACCGTGGGAATTGAGCATCGCAGGACGCGCGAAAGCCAGGGGCATTAAACCCGAAGAATTAGCCTACGATCTCCTGCTTGAAGGGGAGCGGGGAAGTTGTTTTTATTTGGCGATGGGTAACTACGCAAACGGTAACCTCGATGCCGTGAGCACGATGCTTAATCATCCGCATGTTGTGCCAGGCCTGGGTGATGGTGGAGCACACGCGGCGACGATTTGTGATGGAAGCTACTCTACGTTTGCCCTGACGCACTGGGCCAGGGATCGACAGCGCGACTCGTTTTCCGTTGAAAATATCGTCAAGCGTCTAACCTCGTCCACTGCCCGCCTGATGGGGCTGACTGACAGAGGCCTGCTAGAGGTTGGCAAGAAGGCCGACATCAATGTCATAGACTTTGAGGGGCTGTCACTGCACGCCCCTGAGATCAGGTACGATTTGCCAGGCAACGGGTGTCGCCTCACCCAGCGAGCGACTGGATATGTGGCGACCCTGGTTAGTGGCGTTCCCGTTTATCGCCATGGTGAGGCCACCGGAGCATTGCCCGGACGCCTGGTACGACCCTGACCGTGTTGAGGTTGTCCCTCTGGCTTTACGTTCTGTTGAGTCAGCGACGTATGGACTGCTCCAATCGAAGCAGCTCGCATCTACAATGACCGGGAGAGGTGACCAATTATTCTGGATCTAACAAGGAAAGATGTATGACTGAGCTCTATAATTCGCAGACACCGCCCCAGTTGCAAGCGCTGTTGGACGAGCGTGAGATCACGCGAGGTTTGTCGCGTTTTGCCCGGATCCTCGACAGCAAAAGTTGGGATCAGCTTGGTGACGTGTTTGCCCAGGACCTTAGCTTTGACTACGGGTCTGATGGAGAGCAGCAAGGCATAGATGCACTGCGGGCCAACATGACGCGATTCCTGGATCACTGTGGAGGTACGCAACATCTGATAGGCAGTATTTTAGTTGATGTGCACGGCGATGAGGCGACCAGTCGCGCCTATGTGCAAGCCCGGCACCAGTCGGTGGGAGACAGCGGCGGGAAGGTGTTTGACTCTAATGGCGAGTACGTTGATCGCTGGGAGCGCCGTCCAGAAGGTTGGCGCATTGTTCGACGCGATGCCAGGTGGTCTGCTTTAACAGGAGACCCCAGCGTCATCTATTAGCGTCGTAGCACCTGATTACATAGCCCGTGAGTCGACGACAAGGGCGACGAATATGTCTGATAAATTGAGGAGATGAAAATGAGGATACTGGTAGTGGGTGGAACCGGGTTGATCGGCGGGCACTGTGCATTACATTTGGCGCAGGCTGGGCATGAAGTGACCCTGATGGCGCGCTCGGCCCCTGCGGCCCCTGTATTGGCCGCCCTGCCTTTCATTCCCACGCATTACGTTGAGGACGACGTCGGCGATGGGCGTTTGGCGGGTTTCGACTGGTTGGTGTTTGCTGCAGGCGTGGATATTCGCCAACTGCCCCAGGACGGCTCGGTGACCGAAGATGATTTTTACACGCGCTACAACACCGAGGGTATCCCGCGCTTTTTTGCGGCCGCCAGGGCGGCGGGTATTAAGCGTGCTGCCTACATCGGCACGTTCTACCCCCAGGTGGCGCCGGATAAGATCGAGACCAGCCCCTACGTGCGTTCGCGCAAGCTGGCTGACGATGCCATTCGCGCCATGAGTGATGACAGCTTTGCAGTGTGCAGCTTGAATGCGCCTTTCGTGCTGGGGCATTTGCCGGGACTGGACGTTCCCCATTTGCATTACAACTATCTCTATACGAAGGGCCTGATGGAAGGTGTGCCACTCTGGGCGCCCGAGGGCGGCACCAACCACATCACATCTCTCTCGGTGGCTGAGGCAGTGCAGGGTGCTTTGGAAAATGGTGAATCGGGCCGCGCCTATTTGGTGGGTGACGAAAACCTCACCTGGAAAGAGTACTTCGAGATGTGGTGTGAGGAAACCGGCAACTCTCAAGAGCTGGAGGTGCGTGGTGATGAACACCCGCTGATGCCTGATATCATCATGTTTGCCGGTCGCAACGCGACGGTCAGCTATACCCCGGAAGGCGTGGCAGAGCTTGGTTACCGAACTGGGCGTGTGCGATCCGCTATTGCCGAAATCGTTGCCAGCTATGAGGCATCCCAATGAATCGCGAGAATGCCCCTTCAACCCTTGCGGCAGACTATGCGAGGGCCGTTGATGATCGCCAGTTCAGCGCCATGGAGACACTTATGTGGCCCGAATTTACGCAGCAGGGGCCGGGGTTTTCAGCGGAGTCGCGGACGGTGTTTATCGCTAACCTGGCGGTTTTGCGCTCCTTCGATAGCACCTTTCATTTGCTCGGCCAGGTGGCGGGGGAGTGGCAGGGCGATCAGTATCGTGGTGAGACCTACTGCGTGGCATCGCATTTCTTCCAACGCGACGGCCGCTCACTGTGTATGGACATGGGCATCCGCTACCAGGACGTGATTGAGGTGCGCGGTGGAGAAGCGCGCTATTTGTCGCGTGACCTTAATGTGGTGTGGCAGGACGAGCGAGAGATCACTGCACCGATTCTGGGCTGAATCGCCTGTGACTAAGGAACTCGGTGGTCTTACGGGTTATTCCAGGTTCTCCACCAGATAATCTACCAGCAGACGTATTCTCGGTGATAAGTGCCGGTTTTGCGGGTAAACCGCCCAGACGCCTTCGCCTGTTTCTGCGTATTTGTCCAGCGCCGTCACCAGACTGCCATCTTCGATGTGTGACTCAACGTAGTAGTCAGGGAGTTGAACAAGTCCCAGGCCCTTCAACGCCGCGTCAATCAACCCGGAACCACTATTACAGGTTAGATTTCCACTCACGCGAAGTAGTTTCTGCCGGCCGTCTTCTTTGAATCGCCAGTGGTCAAGGGTCCCCAGTAGGCAATTGTGTGAGGCTAGTTCCGACAGTGAATGGGGGGTTCCATTTCGTTTCACGTAGGCGGGTGACGCGCAGACATAGTTCCGGCGGTTGCTCAACTTTTTTGCCATCAAAGTGGAGTCGGCTAACTTCCCCAGTCGAATCGCAATGTCGTAACCTTCCTCCACAAGGTCAAGCTGTTGGTTGGTCAAGTTTGCGTGGATTTGGACATCGGCGTGCTGCTGTAAGAAATTGTTCAGCAGCGGCAGGATTTTCCGCTCGGCGTATGTTACCGGCGCAGTCAGCTTGATTTTACCCTGGGGTCGACTCTGAAGGTTGGTCACGGCGCGTTCAGCAGCATCGAGGCCATCGAGCACGCTACGACAGTGTTGATAAAAGATGTCACCCTCTTGAGTCAGGGAAACACGGCGGGTTGTGCGATAGAACAACTTGATATTCAGCCGCTTTTCCAGGGCGCTGATCTGGCGGCTAACCTGTGGTATCGAAATAGACAGCCTTTTCGCGGCCCTGGTGAAGCTCTCCGTTTCGGCTACATGAACAAACTCACTGATGCCTTCCCATTGCATGATTGTTACCGTGAAGTAAAAGTGAATTGCATAATAGTGCAATTGTTTGTCATGTGGAAATTAATATAATGGCTACCCCACATGATGATCGGGCCTATAGTTAATGTCCTGTTCCATCAACTATCCCCTTAACAAGTGAGAATGAACATGTCTGAGCAATTTATAAAATCAAGAGCCGCCATAGCCTGGGGACCAGGCCAGCCACTATCGATAGAGGAAGTGGATGTCATGCTGCCGAAAAAGGGCGAGGTGCTGGTGAAAATCCTGGCATCAGGCGTCTGCCACACCGATGCTTTTACCTTGTCCGGCGACGATCCGGAAGGCATTTTCCCCTGCATCCTGGGCCATGAGGGTGGTGGGGTTGTCGAGCAGGTCGGTGAGGGTGTTACCAGTGTTCAAGTAGGTGACCATGTCATCCCGCTCTACACCCCCGAATGTGGTGAATGTAAATTCTGCCTGTCTGGGAAAACCAATCTGTGTCAGAAGATTCGCGAAACCCAGGGTAAGGGCTTGATGCCCGATGGTACCACCCGGTTTTACAAGGACGGTAAGCCCATTTACCACTACATGGGTTGCTCAACTTTTTCCGAGTACACGGTGTTGCCCGAAATCGCCCTGGCCAAGGTTAACCCTGCCGCACCATTGGAAGAAGTTTGTCTGCTAGGTTGCGGCGTGACCACGGGTATGGGTGCGGTGACCAAAACGGCCAAGGTTCAGGAAGGCGACACCGTGGCTGTATTCGGCCTGGGCGGTATCGGCCTGTCCGCAATCATCGGCGCCACCATGGCAAAAGCGTCACGGATTATCGCGATCGACATCAATGAGAGTAAGTTCGAGCTGGCACGCAAGCTGGGTGCGACCGACTGCGTTAACCCCAAGGATCATGATAAGGACATCCAGGATGTAATTGTCGAGATGACCGACGGCGGCGTGGACTTTTCCTTTGAATGCATTGGTAATGTCAATGTCATGCGCTCGGCGCTGGAATGCTGCCACAAGGGTTGGGGCGAATCCGTCATCATCGGCGTTGCCGGTGCAGGTCAGGAGATTTCTACACGTCCTTTCCAATTGGTAACCGGTCGAGTCTGGCGCGGCTCGGCATTTGGCGGCGTCAAGGGTCGCTCTGAACTTCCTGAGTATGTTGAGCGTTATCTGCAGGGTGAGTTCAAGCTGGACGACTTTATTACCCACACCATGGGACTGGAAGATATCAACGAATCCTTTGATCTCTTGCACAAGGGCGAAAGTATTCGAACCGTTATCCATTTTGACAAGTAATGACGACAACTCGGCCTCCTGCGGGAGGCCAATATCAGGAAACACGCAATGACTATTGAAAACGTGAGTTCAAATAAGAGCTTTGGTGGCTGGAACAAGCAGTACAACCACTATTCAGAATCGCTGAACTGTACCATGCGGTTTGCGATTTACTTGCCGCCAAACGCCTCTAATGGAGACAAAGTGCCGGTACTGTATTGGCTTTCCGGACTGACGTGTACGGATGAGAACTTCATACACAAGGCTGGTGCGCAACGCCTGGCGGCGGAGTTGGGCATAGCTATTGTCGTGCCGGACACCAGCCCGAGAGGTGAGGGTGTGGCAGATGACGACAATTACGACCTGGGGCAGGGCGCGGGCTTTTACGTTAACGCGACCCAGGAGCCATGGAGTAGTCACTACCACATGTACGATTATGTGGTTGACGAGCTTCCCCGGCTGGTCGAATCGACTTTTCCGGTCTCGGACAAACGCGCCATCAGCGGTCACTCTATGGGCGGTCACGGCGCTTTGGTTATCGCGCTGCGCAACCCGGAGCGTTATGCATCGGTATCAGCGTTCAGTCCCATTACTAATCCTATGAACTGCCCCTGGGGACAAAAGGCCTTCAACGCCTATCTCGGGAAAGACCGGGAAAGCTGGCGCGAATATGATGCGAGTGAGCTCATGCGGCGGGCCACGCAGTTTGTCCCGGCGCTGGTTGACCAGGGTGAGGGGGATGATTTTCTCGTGGAGCAGCTCAAGCCCGAGTTGTTAGCAGCGGCGGCTGAGGCCAGCGCCTATCCCCTGGAACTTCGCCTTCAGGAAGGATACGACCACAGCTACTATTTTATCGCCAGCTTTATCGACGATCACCTGCGCTTTCATGCCGCGCACTTGAACGGCTAGTTTTTGCCAGTGGGTGCACTGGGTAACGGGCGAATATGGCGTTCTATCGAATGAATGAGTGAGCGCTCATCTCAATTGACTGTCTTTGCTGCCTCGCCGGTTATAACCGGCAAAAGCCTTTCGTTCAGCATCGACAGTCTCCTGGCACGATACGCAGAGTCGTACGCCCGGAATTGCTTTTCTCCTGGCCTCGGGGATTGTCACGCCGCACTCGTCGCAGTGGGAAGCGCTTTCTCCCCGGGGCAGTTGATCGCGAGCGCGGTTGATTTCGTCCTCCAGGCTGGCATCAATCTGTTCCTGAACTGCGCCATCCTTAGCAAAACCTCCGGCCATGATGGTCCCCTCGGGCTACCGCCACTCCCCGGCTACTTTGCACCACAAGAGAGTGAAAACGTTTTGTGCTTGTATACGAGCATAATAGCATGTCTTGCCAGAGCCGCTGGTCAATTTACCAACCATTGCGCGATGCAGGCGATACCCCTGGTTTGCCATTCATGGTTACCGGGGGCAATGCATGTAAACGTACAGGCGCGACGGGTTAAAAGGATTCATTCATCAATAGTTGGCTGAGCCGTTTGAGCGCCTTGCCTTTGTTACTGATTTTCCAGGCTATATAGCGTTCCTGATCCTCGGTGGTCGGTTCCTCGGTGGTCAGTTTGACCAGTGCTCCGCTGTCCAGATGTGACTGAATCAGTTTTTGAGGCAGATGGCCTACGCCCAGGCCTGCCAGTTGCGCCTGGATCTTCTGTTCCATGGTCTGTACGTAGAGCACCTGTTTGCCGAGGGTCAAGCCTTCGCTGCGCATGACGTTATGCCTTGTCGTGTCATGCGTCACGATTCGCCGGTAGTCAGGTAACTGTGCCGCGATCGCCTGAGGATTCCTGGCAATGAGGCCAAGCGGGTGATGGGCCGCTGCCACCAGCAACATGTCCGCCGGAGGGATTGGCAGCGCGCGAAACCCCTTCTGCAGAGGCACCGGTGCCGGCGCGCCTACCAATAGATCGATGCTGTCCATTTCCAGTGCCTCCCATCCTCCACCAAGCACGCATTCACGTATATCAATTTCCAGGCTGGGTTGCTCCGCCAATAAAGCGCCCAGGGCCTGAAAAAAGGGCTCACGTACTGTGGTGGACTCCAGCCCCAGGCGTAATCGCGGTTCCCAGCCGGTAGCCAGTTCCTGCACCTGATCAGCGAGATAAGCTGTGGCGCGGAGAATTTTGCGTCCCTCGTCGAGCAGCAGCCTGCCGCTGGGCGTGAGTACCGAGCGTCGTCCCTGGCGTTGAAACAGGGTCACAGCCATCTGTTCTTCAAGCTTCTGCACCGTATAGGACAGCGCTGAAGTTGCCTTGCCTAACTCTTCAGCGGCCCTGGCAAAACTGCCGCGCCGGTCGATGGCGTCCAGTACCTGCAACGCATCAAGGGTGATGGGGGTAAGGCTCATCGAGTGTTCCTCAGTATAAAAATATTGTTCAATAAATTAGAACATATTGTAAGAAAATGCACCCTTATTCGGTCGGTCACGCATTGGTACATTGTATTCGTCAGTTCAACAAACCTATTTGTTTATATCAGGAGACGATCATGGAAAATGTAATACGACGCATCACAGCCTCTTCAGCCGGCTACGACACCCTGCCACTGCGCATTGGCGCCGGCGTGATCTTCGCCGCACACGGCGCACAAAAACTGTTCGGCTGGTTCGGCGGATACGGCCTGCAGGGCACCGGCGAGTGGATGGCATCCATCGGTCTGGAGCCCGGTGTGCTGATGGCCGCAATGGCGGGTAGCGCCGAGTTTTTCGGAGGCCTGGCACTGATTCTGGGCTTGCTGTTGCGTCCCGCCGCCGTGGTGCTGGCACTGACCATGGTGGTGGCAATCGTCACGGTGCATCTGTCAAACGGCTTGTTTATGGCCAATAACGGCTACGAATTCGGCCTGGCGTTGCTGGCGGTGAGCGTCGGCCTGGCAATTCGCGGTGCAGGCAGTGCCAGTATTGACCGGCTGCTCAGTGACAGACTGGCCGGATAAAGCATTGTTGGCTTAACCAAGGGAGAAATTCTAATGACTGTACTGAAAATTGATTCAAGCGCCCGTCTGGAGGGCGCGAACTCGCGCATCATCACAGACTATCTGGTGCGCAAGCTGGGACAGCCGGTTATCGAACGTGACCTGGTTAAAAACCCCCTGCCGCCGATGAGTCCGCAGGATATGTTGGGGGTGCACGGGACGCATGATGATCAGCGACCCAGCCTGCTACGCCATCTTGCCCTGTCCGAAGAACTGATCGCCGAGTTACAGCAGGCCGATACGCTGGTAGTGGGCGTACCCATGTACAACTTCAGTGTGCCCACCCATCTTAAACAGTGGATAGACTACGTGTGCCGCCCCGGCGTGTCATTCCGCTACACTGAAAACGGGCCGGAAGGCCTGGTCGCCGTAAAGCGGGCGTTCATTGTCACGGCGTCTGGCGGCACACAGATTGGCAATGACATGGACTTCGCCAGCCGCTATATGGAACACATCTGTCGCTTTTTGGGCGTTGACGACGTCATTCATATCGATGCCAGCGGCTCCAAGGGATCGCCAGAATTGGTGATTGCAGGTGCCCGGCAGCAAATTGATGCGGTGCTGATGCAGCGCGAGTTGGAGGTAGCATAGTTATGGGTTTATTACAGAACGGTCAGTGGGTGGATCAGTGGTATGACACGGACTCAAGTGGTGGTGAGTTCCGCCGCCAGGAAAGTCGCTTTCGCAACTGGGTGACCGCTGATGGCGAGGCCGGGCCAACCGGTGACGAGGGCTTCAAGGCAGAACCCGGGCGCTATCACTTATACGTGTCACTGGCCTGTCCCTGGGCGCACCGCACGCTTATCTTTCGTCAGCTCAAGGACCTGCAGGACTTGATTGATGTTACCGTGGTCGAGCCATTGATGTTGAGCAACGGTTGGGAATTGAAGGGGGATCAGTACGGACTGGATTATCTGTATCAGTTGTATCTAAAAGCGAACCCGGATTACGAAGGCCGCGTTACGGTACCTGTACTGTGGGATAAGCAGCGGCAGACTATCGTCAGTAATGAATCGGCCGATATTATCCGTATGTTCAACGGCGCTTTTAACGGCCTCACCGGCAACGACAGTGATTACTACCCTGAAGCATTGCGCGCGCAGATCGACGTGATTAATGAGCGTATCTACGATGGCGTCAATAACGGTGTGTACCGCGCCGGGTTTGCAACCAATCAGCAGGCCTACGAGGCAGCGTATTACAAGCTGTTTGATGCGCTGGACTGGGTTGAGCAAACCTTAACGCAGCAACGCTATCTTGCGGGCGACCGCTTGACCGAGGCGGACTGGCGTCTTTTTACCACCTTGATTCGCTTCGACGCGGTCTACTACGGGCATTTTAAAACCAACCGCCAGCGTATTGCCGACTACCCGGCGATCAGCAACTACCTGAGGGATTTGTATCAGCGCCCGGGCGTTGCCCAGACAGTGGACTTTGTCCACATCAAGCAGCACTACTACAGCAGTCACGTGACCATCAACCCAACGCAGGTGGTGCCAGTGGGTCCGGACCAGGATTTTACGCTGCCACATAACCGTGACCAGTTGGTCTGACAATACTTAGCGTGCCAGCGCAAGGGGGTTTTACGTGAACAGGAAATTGTTGCAGGTGTATCAGGCGCAGCCGTCCCATGATGGTGATGGGGTGAAGATAAATCGCATTGCCGGAGCTCAGATGCATGCGGTGTTGGACCCGTTTCTGATGATCGATGAGATCAACTCCGATTCGGCGGCGGACTATATGGGCGGTTTTCCCGAGCATCCACATCGTGGATTCGAGACCATCACCTACATGAAAGCTGGTCGCATGCGTCATCGCGACCACATGGGCAATGAGGGTGTGATAGGGCCTGGCGATGTGCAGTGGATGACCGCTGGACGGGGCGTATTGCACTCGGAAATGCCGGAGCAGGAACAGGGTCTGATGCATGGCTTTCAGTTATGGCTGAACCTGCCTGCAGTCGACAAGCTCAAGCCTGCGGCGTATCGCGATATTCGCAGTGCAGAGATCGCGTGCACTCGGGACAAACAGGAGGGCGAGGTTCGGGTTATAGCAGGCGAGGTTACGATTGAAGACCAACTGCTCAGTGGCCGACTGCCAGTCATGACTACCAGGCCACTACTCGCCGATGTATCCGTGTCAGCCGGAAAGGAAATGGTTCTGGACGTGGGTGAATACGAGCGTGTACTGGTGTTTGTTTACGCTGGAGAGAGTACGGAGCTGAACACCAGGCAGCTTGGCGTTTACGGGAGCGGCGCCGCGCTGACACTGCGGGCCGGGGAGGCCGGCTTTGAGGCGCTGGTGTTGTCCGGCGAGCCCTTGCGAGAGCCTATTGCCCAGTATGGTCCATTTGTAATGAACCACCCCGAGGAAACCGAACAGGCCATCCGTGATTATCAGCAAGGAAAGCTGTTGGTGTCTTCACCCGGTTAGTCATTCAGAGGCGCCCACAATAGATTACAATTTTGTATAGCTTGAGTAATGCCTTTGTTATCACTTGCCGCGTAGTCTGGACACTGTCAGATAAGCTGACTACGGAACAAAGCAACAGGAGATTATTGGTATGATTACTCGAATCAAGAACGTTAGCCTTTTCAGTATTGCAGCATTTACCCTCGCATTCTCAGGGCTGACAATGGCTGATCAGGATGAAGTGCGAGCGATAGCCGGGGCGAAGATTACGCTGGTTGAAGCGATTCAGCATGCACAATCCGCGCATGAGGGTACGGCCATCGAAGCCGGTATCGATGAAGACAGCTTTAAACCTGAGTTTGAGGTTACGCTTGTTCGCGATGGCGTGGTTTATGACGTACGAGTCAGCGCCGAAACGGGTGAGGTGCTCGGGGTGCGCGAGGACAAAAATTGACAGCTAACGATACTGCTGGAATCCGCCGCTGATTATGCGGCGGGTTCACGCCAAGGATACCCATGCGTTTATTGCTGCTTGAGGACGATCCCGACACTGCAGAGTATGTGTTGCAGGGTTTTCGAGAAGACGGCCATATTATAGACCACGCCTCGCGCGGTGAAGATGTGATAATGCTCGCCGCTGAAAGCGACTACGATGCCCTGATACTGGATCGAATGGTTCCCGGTTTTGATGGCTTTAGAGTGCTGTCAATGCTGCGCGCTGGGGGTGATACGACTCCCGCCATTTTTCTAACGGCTGTCAGTAATCTCAACGATCGAGTTGAAGGCCTGAAAATGGCCGACGATTACCTGGTTAAGCCCTTTGCGTTTGCGGAACTGCGCGCACGCGTTGAGGCGATCACCCGCCGACCCCAGCTACGGCAAACGCCAGATAGCCTCTCGGTTGGGGATTTGGAGATCAATCTGCTGAAAAGGACGGTTCGTCGTGCGAACCAGGAAATCGCGGTTCTGCCAACGGAGTTTCGGTTACTCGAATACCTGATGAAAAATAAAGGCAATGTCGTGACCCGCACCATGTTGCTGGAGCATGTATGGGAGTTCAACTTCGACCCCAAAACCAATATTGTGGAGACACACATCAGCCGACTGAGGGCGAAGGTCGATCGAGGTTTCGATAAAGAACTGATCAAGACGATTCGCGGCGCCGGGTACATGATTACCAATGGCGATTAGATGGCTAAAAACAGTCAATTTTCAATTCGCGGCCCTGTCGACGCTGGTCTTCACCGTATTCACGTTACTGCTGAGCGCTTTCATTTACTATACCGTCAGTGCAGGTATGGAGCGTGAGTTACGCGACCATATCATCAGTGAAACAGCCCAGCTACTGGGCGACTATTACGATAGCGGTTCGGATGAACTCCGTCACGATATCGTTGAGCGGCGAGAGCGTGCCCCCAATTCGCGACTGAAGTACACGCTGGTCAATGACCAGGGCGTTACCGTATTCGACCGCATTGAACTGCCCCCCATCGCTGGGTGGAGCTATATAAGCCGAACCAATGCCCCTGAATTATTACTGCTGACCACGCCCTTGGAAGGAGGTTTCCGGCTTGGTGTGGCCGCGAGCACGCGTGGTCTATCTGAGTTTTCTGGCGCAATTAAGCGCTCAACGGGCTTGATGATAACCGCCGTGCTGTTTTTCAGCCTTGCGGCAGGGGCGATTTTAAGCAGTAGATTTTTGAAGCAGGTCGAGCGATTACGCAATATTACCGAGCAGGTGGGTGCACAATCGTTGTCGGCCCGGATTCCGCTCCTCGGTGTCGGGGATGACTTCGAGCAACTGGCAGTAACAATCAACAAGATGTTGGAACGCATCGAGAAGCTGGTAGCAGATGTGCAGAACGTGTCAGTGAACATTGCACATGATATGCGGACACCGCTGGGCAGATTGCGTCAACAACTGGATCAACTCGAAGGTCTGGAATTGCCGCAAGAAGCAAATGAGCTTCTGCAGCGGGCGATTTGCACACTGGAAGAAACGATGGGCACCTTTGCCGCGCTGATGCGAATTGCCGAAATGGAATCTGGTTCCACAGGCATAGAGAGAGAGCCCGTGGATCTTTCCACTCTGATCGCCAACCTGCATGAGACCTACAGCGCTATCGCCGAGGACAATGGACAGCAGCTGAGCTGTAACGCCACCAGTGGCCTTGTTGTTCAGGGTGACAAAGCGCTTATAACTCAAATGTTGGCGAATCTGATCGAAAACGCGATAACCCATAATTGCGCAGGTGTCGCTATTTCTATCTCAGCAATGGGACAAGCCGAAGGTGTTGAGGTTGTGGTTGCTGACGACGGGCTTGGCATTTCTGAGGCGCTGCGTAGCGAAGTGTTGAAGCCGTTCTTCCAGGTGGATCGCAGCCGGCAGAGTCGCGGAAGCGGCCTCGGGCTGAGTCTTGCCGCGCGAATTGCAGAGCGCCACGGGGCGGCTATGGAATTAGCCGACAACGCTCCGGGGTTGGCGGTCAGGATTTTATTCAAAAGAACATAAATCCAGGCCCTGTCGCACACCTGGCTTACTACGGGGGGCTGCCCGGGCAATGCGAGGTGTTTTCTGAGGCGCTCAAGCAAGCTTACAGTTCTGTATAGTTCCAGAAATACGCGCGTAACCTCGCCTCTGTATCATCGTAAATTATCACTATTTACGAGGTATATGAGGTGAACATGTCTAACAAAGGATTCTTCAGGTTGATAGGTGCCGCCGTGCTTTGCATAGGTCTTGCCGCCTGCGGCAGCAGCGGAAATAGCAGCGGCGGAAGTGGCGGCAACCCGGACCCGGTGGTGCCGGTTCCTTCTCCCAGCACCGTTGTAGGAGAGGGCATCGTCAGGCAATACTCGGGTTCTGGCGCTACGCTGACTGTGGGCACAAAACAGTTTGACGTATCTGACGCCGACCTGCGGGTCACAATAGACGACGAACCTGCCGGACTGTCTGACCTACGGGTGGGCCAGCGAATTCGCTATCAGGGCACCAGTAGCGACAATGGAACCACGCTGGCGCTTACTGCAATTCATATCGATAACCTCGTAGAGGGGCCCATAGAGGCCAATTCTATCGATCTCGACGCTGGCACAATGCAGGTACTGGGACAGGTCGTACAGGTGGACAAGCTGACGGTGTTTGCCAGCAATATTGTGCCAAATGAACTGGCCGGGTTAACAGAAGGTGATTTCATTGAGGTTTCCGGGCAGCGCAATGCTTCCGGGAATGTTACCGCCGGCAGGATTGAGCTGGACAATGCCAGCGACGACTTTGAGGTGCGCGGAGCAATTGGTGATGTGGATGACGTGAATAAGACATTCAACATTGGAACACTTACAGTGGACTACGCCAACGCCACATTGGAGATTTTCAGCGCTGCTCCCGCGGCTGGCGACTGGGTTGAGGTTGAAGGCAGTGTGTATTCTGCCGGTGTACTCATGGCGGAACAGGTCGAGTTGGAATCGAACCGGAGCTTTGAAAGCGTTGAAGGTGACCTGGCTATTGTGGAAGGAGAAATCACCTCCATCACATCAAACACAGAGTTTAGCGTTGCCTCGCGCATAGTGCGTACTGACGCAGCTACTGAATATGAAGAGGGCATGGCCAGCGATGTCGTAGTGGGTGCTTATGTAGAAGTGGAGGGCCGGCTGGATGCAGAAAGCGTACTGGTGGCAACTGAGGTTGAGTTCCTGACCGACCAGGTGACCGCAGCCTACTCGTTAACCGGTGCAGTAGAATCCGTAGACCCGGCAGCGCGGTCTCTAGTAATAATGGGGGTCACAGTGATGGTCACTCCTACAACGCGAATGGAAGGCGCTAATAACGCCCCACTTGATTTCGCTGATATCGCTACCGGTCAAATGATCGAGGTAGAGGGCTTCTCTTCAGTCGATGCGGAGGGCGCGCTGGTGGCAGCAAAGGTGGAGATCACCACTGATACTGATTACGAAGTCACCGGCCCTGCCACAGCTATCAGTAACCCAATGCTTCGAATACTTGAAGTCGCAGCAACAACCGATGTCACAACCGATTTCGAAGGGCCGGGTGTATCGGACCAGGTAACGTTCTTTCTGTCAGTAGGTGAGGGCGATATTGTAGAAGCGGAAGGAGAATGGAACGGTAGCACGCTTATTGTTCGAGAGATTGAATTGAAGGGCGGTAGCAACTAGGTTGCACTTGGCGCCTCGGTTGGTCTGGTGCTCGCCCTCCAGCGGTTTTGAGAAATATATTATGTTTTCCTAATGTTAACCTCTACACTCAGGGGGTGGGTTCTTCTTTATATGCATAAGTCAGCGTCTCAGGAGAACTGATCTTGCGGCGCCTCACGGCATGACGTCACCGCTATTGGGGCCGAGAGTCTGGCCAACGAAGAGGTTTCCGCCCGGGTCACTCGCCAGCAGGAGTGCAGTGGGCGCGACTTCTTCCACCAGGCCAAATCTACCCAGAGGCAATTCCAGCATTTTTGCCTGCTTCCATTCATCCGTGACACCGGCCACCATGTCTGTCTCGATCGGGCCGGGTGCGATGGCATTGACCAGAACATTGTGTTTGGCCACCTCAAGGGCGAGCGATTTGGTAAATCCGATCACACCTGCCTTTGCCGCAACGTAGTGCGACATCGACGGCGCGCCTTTGATGCCCAATTGAGAGGCGACGTTGATGATTCGCCCCCAGCGCTGCTCAATCATTCCCGCCACGACGTGACGGCAGGCGTAGAACACGCCGTTTAAATCCACAGCCAGTGTCTGGTTCCACATATCAGGCGACATGTCGACTACAGCAGCTTCGCTCAGTACTCCAGCACTGTTGACCAGAATATCTATTCGGCCACGGAGCAACTCGCGCGCTTCAGCGACGCCGGCTGCAACTGCATTGTCGTCGCTAACATCAAACGAGACGCTACGGTGATGGCCCTCCGCGGGTCGTCGCCCTGCAACCACAACGTTAGCGCCCGCTTCAGTGAACTGGTCCGCTATGGCTGCACCTATCCCGCGCGTGCCGCCAGTGATAAGAGCCGTACGTCCATCTATTCGAAACATGGCAGTTCCCCTTCGTTTAGTTCAATGTCGGCTTTCGCGCTGTGAGTTGCTTCAGGGGCCTGCTCTCGACAGCATAGGAGCCGACCCCTGGTTATCATGATCACATACAAAGCTTGAATTATCGACTCAGGTTCCGGGAGGCAGTAGCGGCTATGCGTCACCTTCTAGAGAATTGGACCGACTGTCGCAACCACATTGTTCCAGATTCGGCGCTGATAGGTCCATGCATTGACATCGTCCAGCGTCACCGGGTCAGATTGGGCAATGTACTCTTCTTGTCGAGCATAGATCAGCTGGGTCATCTCGTCATCGCGCAACAAAATATCGCTCTCATAGTTCAAGTCGAAACTGCGAAGATCAAGGTTGGTTGAGCCGATGAGCGACAACTTGCGATCGATTGTAAAGGTCTTGGAGTGAAGCAAGCCTTCACGGTATTCAAATAGGTTAACGCCGTGTTCCAGCAATTGGCGGTAATAGCCGTGACTGGCCGCGGCCACAATCCAGGAGTCGTTGTGTTTGGGAAAGATCATCGTTACGTCAATGGACCGAATAGCAGCGGCGCAAATCGCGTCAAGGACTGTTGAGTTCGGAACGAAGTAGGGCGTAGTGATGACCACTTCTTTCCTGGCCAGCGCCAAGAGTGTGGCAAACAATTGAGGCGTTGTTCCACGACGATCGGTGGGGCCGTCGGCGAAGACTTGAGCTGGAAAACCCCCTTTCAATGCCGTCGCCTGATTGTCGTGGAACTCGGGGGCAGCCTCGCCGGAGTTGAGCAACCAGTCAGATATGAATAGCAGTTGATTCTGGGCGACGACGGGTCCCTGCAGTCGCAACATGATGTCAACCCATGGCGCGTACTTCGCCTTCACCAGAAACTCGGGGTCCGCGCAGTTCTGGCTTCCGCACCATGTGATATGGCTGTCGATCACGGTAATTTTTCGGTGGTTACGTAGGTCCAGTCGGCTAAAGAGTATTGTATCTACAACCCACTTTATTGGCAGGGCGACAGAGAGCTTGACGCCCGCATCTCGCATCTCGCGCCAGTACTTTGTACGAACAAATTTCCGGGAACCCAGTCCGTCAGCCATCGCGTGAACGGTAACACCACGCCTGGCCGCTCGTGTCAGAGCTTCTGCAACGCTTTTTCCCGTATTGTCTGCCAACCAGATGTAGTATAGGCACTGCACACTCTCTGTTGCAGAGTCGATGTCCTCGATGAGTCGCGATCGTGCAGTCGTAGCGTCGGGTAACAACTCGGCTGTATTTCCCAGTGTCGTCCCAAAACCATCAACTGATGCAGCCCGAAAAGCAGTCTGATACTCAGTCTCGACATTACCGTCGAGGTTTTGATCACAACTGCCCAGTGAGTTCGATGCCACAAGGTGTAGTTTCGCGAAGATTTCGTCGTGCCGCTGGTGGACAGTTCGCCCGATACTGATCTCCCCAAACAGCAGGTAAAGACCAGCGCCCACGTATGGGGCAAACAACATGACCAAAAACCAGGCAAGCCTGGCGGCCGAGGAGAGGTCATCACGCAGCAGGACCCGGGTCGAAAAAACGACCACGACCAGCGCGTGAGCGGCTGCTAGCCCCTGAATCAGCAAGACGAGCCAAGCTGGTTGATTGGTGATGCCTCCATATTTGCTTTCTGCTACTGGTCAAGTCCGCCCGCTTTGCCGCTGTCTGCCAGTTGGGCAGACAGGGTGACTATGCAAGTGTGCAGCCGAACTACCAGTTTTCCCCCAACAATTCGAAGTGCGCCTGGGGATGCAAGCACGCAGGGCATAGTTCAGGGGCGTCCTCTGCTTCATGAAGATATCCGCAGTTTCTACAGCGCCATACAACCTTTCCGTTACGCTTGAAGACTTTTCCAGACTCGAGGTTGTCAGCAAGATCCTTAAATCGCTTCTCATGCTGCTTTTCTGCGATTGAAATGGCGTCAAAGACAGCGGCTATCTGCTTAAACCCTTCTTCCCTGGCGACCTTCGCAAAGGTTGGGTACATTTCAGTCCACTCGTATTCTTCACCTGCAGCGGCCGCACGCAAATTTTCCAACGTTGTTCCGATGGTGCCCGCTGGAAATGTTTCCGTTATCTCAACATCCCCACCATCCAGAAAACTAAAGAACCGTTTTGCATGTTCCCTTTCCTGGTTTGCCGTCTCTTCAAATATGTCTGCTATTTGCACCAGACCCTCTTTTTTTGCGGCTCCGGCAAAATAGGTATAGCGGTTTCTTGCCTGCGATTCGCCTGCGAACGCGACGAGCAAGTTCTTTTCGGTTTGTGTACCTTTGACACTTTTGCCCATTGGAATTCTCCTATAGAACGTACTTTACGATAACAGTTTAGTGGATGGAGGGCTGGCTATGCAAAAGTCCAGCATGGCGAGGATAATTGCGTATCTTCCAAAGCATTAACAGGTATGGCGCCGGCCCCCCAACGCCGCAACCGTAGAAGTTGGAGGTGCGTTTCTGGGTCAAGGGCCCTGCAAGATCAGGGTATTCACTACTGCCAGCACAGGTTTCACTCCTGCAGGCGGCAGTTCTTCATGCTGTCTTCGACCATGTCATTAGCCAGCGTCGCGTTACTGCCCTTGACCCACCAAACGTATTGGCCCGATACATAGCGCGCGCCTGATCCTGATATGACGTTCACGAAGGCTCGCTCTTCACCCTCGATAGTAAGGAAAGCGAGTGAATTCACACCCGAGTTGACATACTGAACGGATAAAGGCTCGCCTTCTTCGCACAGGTAACTCGCTGAGTTTACTTTGTCCGTGCTGCCGGTTTTTAGCGGGAATGAGATCGTGATCCCGGCCGATGCCGCTCCAGCGCAGGCGCAGAGGGTAAGCGCGATGATTCCCGGAATGCGGTTTCGCATTGTGTATCCTTCCAATGTGAAAATGGCAGTATATGCGTGCAACTTGCCGATAGCCAATCTGACCTGGAAAGGTGGTCTGCTCTCGCCCGGGCCTGGGCCTGGGCCTGGGCCTGAGGCTGGTCCCGGACCGAGGAAGGTCATTATAATGGCAGCACGCAATTGAAGAGGGCGGGCTGTTGCGCAATGTGGTCGGCTGGACTGTCGTCTACATTCTCATTCCTTGAGTATTAATACGCATGGTTCACACTCTTTGGCCGTCGCCGGCCGCCACAGAATGCAAGAGCAGCCCTGGCACCAGTAACGTTAGTACGAGGTTGAACACGCCGTGAGCACACTTACCGACTATGCACGCTCGCATGCTGTCTTGGTTGATGACGATGAACTGGCGCAGGTCTGTCGCGACTTGCCGGACTCAGCCTGTCGAGAGCAGCCGCGCAACTACGGTTTGCATGTAGTATCTCTGAGCCTGACCAAAGTGGGCGAGGGCCTGGCCGATACCAAGCTGGTGCTGGCCTGGTTGCTTGACGCTATTGGTGCTCCCACCTGGGCGATGGGCCTGCTGGTGCCCGTGCGTGAAGCGCTGGCGATGCTGCCACAGCTGCTGATCTCAGCGCGTATCCGACGGCTGGTTATTCGCAAAACCGTCTACGTTGTTGGCTGTGTTGTGCAAGGCTTGGCAATTGTCGGTACCGGTGTGGTTGCACTAACTCTCTCTGGGACCGTGGCCGGAAGCCTCGCGGTTGGACTCATAGCGGTGTTCGCTCTTGGCCGCAGCCTGTGCTCGATCAGTCACAAGGATGTGCTTGCCAAAACCGTGGACAAAGGCAGGCGTGGTTCAGTTAGCGGGTTTGCAGGAAGCATCGCGGCCGCCGCTACGCTGCTGCTGGCGCTAGGCTATTCTACCGGTTGGATCCCGCTCAGCGTACCGGTGGTTGCCACCGCTGTGATCCTCGGCGGCCTGCTGTGGCTTGCCGCCGCCATGGTGTTTCACTCCATCCGTGAATATCCGGGCGCGACCGCAGGAGGTATGGATGGTTTTGCCGCTGTCATTTCACAGCTTGGCTTGTTGCAACGCGATGTACGTCTGCAGCGCTTGATTGTGGCCCGCGCCTTGCTGTTGTCCACAGCGCTTGCGCCGCCATTTTATATTGCGCTTAGCGGCGACCACGAATCTGGCGGGCTGGGTACGCTGGGACTCTTCATGCTGGCGTCGTCGGCGGCGAGTCTGGCGAGCTCCTATGTATGGGGGCGACTAGCCGATCAATCCAGTCGTCGTGTACTGATGGTGGCGGCAGCGCTGGCGACAATGGCCAATGGCGCCGCTGCTTGTGCCGCGCTGTTGATGCCCGAGCAATTGAAGTCGGCGTTCATACTGCCGGTACTGCTTTTTGTGCTGACCATCGCTCACCAGGGGGTAAGGCTTGGCCGCTCGGTCCACGTAGTCGATATGGCTGATCTCGATAGCCGCGCCACCTATACTGCGCTTAGTAACTCAGTGATTGGACTGATTCTTCTGGCGGGTGGGGTTTTCGGCGTCATTGCTCAGTGGTTGGGTATTGGCGTAGTGCTGGCGTTGTTCGCATTGATGGCCGCGCTGGCTGTACTGGCGGCATCGCGGCTGGACGAGGTTCAGGCGCGAGACTACAGTGCAGATTTCAGCGGCGATAGTACAGCTCACGGCGCAAAAGGGGACGGGGCATGATCGGGGATCGCTTGCTATCAAGGCCGTGCTGATCACCTGGAACATCCTTGTCTCGTGCGGAAAAGGGCACTTCTGAGAGAGTTTCCGCTCAGCAGGAAAAGGCCTGTGTTTATCGTTCCAGCCTTCAATTCCTTATGTATACTATGCCCCTCGGCGACCATCTGGTCGCCCTAAAGACTGGCCGTGTTGGAACGGTTCAGACTAACTGATTAGCGAGAAAATCTGATGGATAAGCAGCCAAGAATAGTTTTAACCTCTCAGGACCTGGATCGACTGGAGGCGCTTCTCGATACGCTTCCGACGACCACTTTCCCGGGTAAGAACGAGCTGCGGATGGAGCTTGATCGCGCCGAGGTTGTTGAGTCCCGGGAGATCCCGCCCGATGTGGTAACCATGAACAGTAAAGTGCGTTTTGCTCTTGAATCAGGTGAAGAATTTTGCCTGACGCTGGTATACCCGAAGGACATAGATGGCAGTCCCGAACGGATCTCGATACTGGCCCCGGTCGGTAGCGCTCTGTTGGGCCTGTCTGCCGGTGAGCACATCGAGTGGCCAAAGCCCGGCGGTGGCACGATAAACGTTCGTCTGGAAGAGGTGATCTATCAACCGGAACGCGCTGGCGAATTTCATCGCTAAGGGAAATTACTCGCCTAATTCTTTGGGCCTATAGCCTGCCATTACCCGCTGCTATCGCAGCGGGTATTTCTGTCATTCGTGGCTTTCCTTAAGCGACGTTTTCATCTACGACAGGTGATAGTAAACACGCGAGACCCCGTCGTGCGATGGTGCGATGGTGCGATAAAGTATATCTGTGTGCTTATCAGGTGTTATCGCGCCCCCTGTGCGAATGCGACCACACCAGCAGAACCTGGCCAAACAATCGGTAGCTTACTGGCAAAAGCCAACAATTCCATCGCAGGGTCACCGCCTGCCATGCTGGGATCGTTGATGGAGAGTTTTAGTACGCGCGGGAAGATGATGGTTAGTCGCACACGTGCCCGGGGCCGGTAAGCCAGGGCCCAGCGGAGATAGCTGCCGCCTTCATGCTCGATGTTTGAGATTTGTTCAGCACGGCCCGGCACAGAATGTTCAGCATTGACCCAAGCTCGATCTCGTTGTCTCTCCCCCTGCAATAAGGCCGACGTATTCCATTTCGATGCTTCATATAATGGGATTTATGGGTGTATATTGTCCGTTTACTTGATTGCTGGCTGTCTTGTTTCCAGTGGGCAAAGGTAAGTCAGGCAGTAATAATATTTACTTATAACAATATGCCCGAAGGCGAACGGTTTGGGTCATGACTAGAGAAATTTTTCTGGTACGCAGCGAAGTCCTGGCGGGTTTTGATGACCTGGTGCAGGAGCTTGGCGCCGACCCCAGACCCATGTATCGCCAAGTGGGCCTGACTGCAGCGCTAATGTCCAACCCGGATCATTTAGTTCCCTGTGCCAATGTTTCCGCATTGCTGGATATTGCCGCCCGGACGTTGGGCAGGGACGACTTTGGCCTGATGCTGGGTAGCCGAAGAAAGGTGTTCCAGTTTGGTTTGTTATGGCCATTGGTTGCGCACAGCCCCAGTGTGGAGCAGGCCTTGAAGGCGGCCACGAAACACTTGCACCTCCACAACCGGGGAATCCTCTGGCAACTCGATGTAGAGGGCGATCACGCCTTGCTTACGCGGGTGGACAGGGTGCCCAGTGACGTGCCAACCTTCCAGTGGGCTGTGTACAGCACCTGTTCGATGTTTATGGGGATGAAAGCCTTGTGTGGTCAACACTGGCGGCCGTCGTCCGTGGGTTTTATTCACCCGCCTCCGGCAGACAGCCACGGGTACGATCGATTCTTTGGCGTCAAAGTTGAATTCAACAGGGAGTTCAATCTGATCGATTTTCCCGCCTCGGACCTGGGTGGAAACCTTGCTGAGCGCAATAGCAGTCTTTATAAACAGGTGAACAGGCAGATCGCGGCGTTGGAGGAGGAATACGAACGTCAGGAGGATTTTTGTTCGAAAGTGAAGTTGTTGATTGAGCAGCGTGTGCATACTGCGGACTGCACCCAAACGGGTATCGCCGCTGTGCTGTCTATGCACCCCAAGTCACTGCAACGAGAATTGAGCTGCCGGGGTGCTACCTTTCGAGAACTTAAAGCCGAGGTACGGCTGGATATGGCGGAGCGCTACCTGCAAGACTCGGATCTTCCGTTGACGACCATCGCGGATATGCTGGGTTTCAGCGAGTTAAGCAGCTTTTCCCATACATTCAAAAGCCGCCATCAGGTTTCTCCGGCAGTTTGGCGGGACAAGGCAAGGATCAGAAAAAAATGACGGATGTCAGCAGCTTCGGTGGTTACATCAAGTAGCTGCTCTTTACCCTGTGATTGCCCCGCAGCAGCTCAGGTCTTCTGGGCGCTCCGTTTTTCGACAATGATGACATGTTCGGCATACATGACCACCTCGTCGTGCTGGTTGGTCACCTCTTTCGCTTCGATCAAGATGCCGTGACCCGGCTGCTTGGCGTGATCCTCTTTCGACAGGATCTTGACGTTGACTTTAATCGTATCCCCTGCAAAAACAGGTCTGGGATACCGAATTTTATTGTAGCCGTACGACATGCCGTGGGGGTTCAATGGTTGGGAGGACACGGTTAGCCCGATGGCAATCGCGAACGTCATGGTGCCGTGAGCGACTATTTTCTTGAAAGGTTGTGTTTTGCAGAACTCGGCATCAGTGTGGTGCGGCATAAAGTCACCTGAATGCCCGGCGTGAAAAACGATATCGGCTTCGGTGATCGTTCTGGCATGAGTCACGCGGGATGAACCGATCTCGAAGTCTTCGAAAAATACAGGGAAGTCCATTTTACGCTCCTATTGTTCTACGTTTGCGCATCAGGGCATTCGGCACCTAAAGAAAGCCGAGGAAATGTCCCTCCTCGTATCCCTTGTTAATCGCTGAATGCCACCAACGCGGGTGGTATTCCCCGATCAGCTGGCTAAGCCTTTCTTCTCCAGACAGTACAGGGCTTCCATCAAATAGAAATCGCCCCAGATCAGCTCGTTCCTCTCGGCAACGTGTTTTCTACCGTTCATGCAACCGTCAAGCAGCATGCCCACAGGGCGATTATCCTGATCGTCGATGGGTGTGAGGTGTTTGCACAGGCTCTCCAGCATCGGGTCGAGGCGGTCGATAAACGGTTTGGCTTCTTCCGGCACCGGGTCCATTACGGCCAAACGCGCCAGTGCCGAACAGACAATGGCAGAGGACGATGTCTCCAGCGGGGCGTCCGGGTTGGGATCATTGAAATCCCAGGGAGGAATGTCCGCGCCCACTCTGTCCCACCAGTAATCAAACAGCTTCCCTGCCACACTCAGGTAATGCGTGTTACGGGTATGTTCATAGCCCCATAAGTTCCCGGCGATTGCCCAGGATTGACCTCTTGTCCAGCAAGAATCATCAGCGTAGCCAAGTAGCGTTGGCAACTCGGCGATCAATTCACCGGTATGCCAGTCAAACATGATGTTTTCTATCGTCGAGCCGTCTTCACGGATAAAGTGCTCCTCCAGCACCTTTAGCATTCGCTCCGCTCCAATCCGGAAGGTCTCGTCGCCGGTTTCTTTCCAGGCCCACCAATCGAGGATAAGAGGAGGGTGAACATTATCCACACAGATCGTGTTGCGCGACAGGGCGCCTGCGGCCACTTCATCGGTAAACTCCACGGCCCCCAGTACCTGGCATTCACTGCCCACCGGCATGGCGCCATTGCCTTTATTTGCGCTGGCGCGCAATGTCCAGGCCGCAGCCAGGGCCAGCGTGCGCATATGCTCGTCCCCCGTGGTTGCATACAAGCGTGCCGCTGAATAGGCAAAACGATGGCCACGGAACATGTCATCCAGTTCCAGCTTGTGGCGAATGGCCTCGGTGCGACTGAAAGCTTCTTCAATCAGTTCCGGGCGATCAAGTAACTCGCCGGTCATGCGCAGCATGTCGACCCAGTGACCATCGACCCAGTCCCCGGTAGGAACGGTATTCCACTTACCTGTTTCAGGGTCTGCATTGTGTGCCCAGGCATCACCTATTTGCTCGCGGGTGCTCAGTACGCGCTGGCACAGCAGGTCCAGTGCTTTTGCTCGATCGGCCATCAGACTTCTCCGGGTTGAATGTTTGGAGTCTTATTATTACGCCGCGCTGTCTGACTGCGCTTGATATGAGAGGACAAGCCTTCGGCGGCTTATAACCCGGTTTCAGGTCTGACATCCATTCGTATCACGCGTAGCGTGCCCCCGCGTTATATGAATCAAATAATGGCAGTTCACTCACTGCCTACTGCAGTGAGGTTTCCGTGACACCGAGGCGAGCGCATATATCCCGAAACAGGCGTCGCGCTCTCTCGGGCTCGGACAGGCGCCCCTTGGCGAACCCCTCTTCAATGGCCATTCTGGCTCTGCCCCATTCGCCGTTGGCCAGATAGCGTTCGGCCAGGCTGATATGCAGATCGCCACCGCTGGTCTTACGACATAATAAATCTATCACTACGTTAACCCTCTCACGAGGCTGCCGCGTACCCGGGCAGCTGCAAAAGCCTCTCGAATCTCAGCCGATAAATCTGCAGCCAACGCGGTCGGTAACTGTTTCCCGCAATACCGCCCGGCGACACAGGTAGCTACTTACCTGGCAATGCCGACCACGCCAGCCGCGGCCATGGCGTGGATTTCTTCTTCGCTGTAACCAATGGCCATCAATTCGGCCAGTGAGTTACCGCCTATCTCCGGTGGTTTCTGCGGTTTGATCTTTTCCATGCCGTCCAGTTGAATCGGGTTGTCTATGGTGCGGATACCCTCACAGCCCTCGACCTCCGGGAAGCAGCCATTGGCAATCATGTGCTCATCCTCCGCACACTCCGCAGCGGTTTTCATGACGCCGTGGTTGACGCCGCGCTGCTTGAAGCGCGTTTCGACTTCGGCAAGATCCATGGTGGCGATAACATTCTGCAGTTGGTCCCACAGTGCCCGGGCATTTTGTGTGCGCAGCTCGGCCGTTGTGAAGCGCGCATCGGTTTTAAGGTGCTCTGCGCCGAGGGCTTCTACCACCCCTGCAGCGTTGTTTGGATTGATCTCATTGATGAGCACAAAGCGTTCATCCCGGGTCTTGTAGATGGCACCCATGACCGCCTGTGGCCACTCGTCTCTGAGGTATTTCTCCATGGGTGGCGCGCCGACAAGGGCCGCCTGCATCATGGACGAATTAGCCCAGAGACCATTGTTCATCAGCGAGGTGCTAACCCGGGTGCCTTTACCGGTACGCTCTTTGTTAAAGAGGCCCATCATGATGCCGGCGAACAGGGTTGTGGCGGTAAACGTATCGCCAAGACCTATGGGTTGCATAACCGGATCACCATCTTTGGCACGGAATTGCTCCGACAGACCACAGCGCGCATACCACGCCGTGACGTCAAAGCCTGGTAGGTCCTTGTCGGGCCCGTTCAGCCCGAAGCCATTGATCCACGCGTAGATGATTTCCGGTTTCACTTCACGGATGGCCTCATAGGTGTGCGCACAATCACTCTGTACCTTGAGGGGAGAGTTGGTCAAAAATACGTCCGCAGTTTCCACAAGCTTATGCAGCACTGCCTGTGCTTCGGGCTTCTTCAGGTCCAGCGCGACTGACTTCTTTGAGCGATTCCGTATAAAAGTCGTGTACGGGATCTGGCTCGGTGGCATTGGGTGAATCAGGTGACCGAATCGCCAGGGATCCCCGGTAGGCGGCTCGACTTTTATCACCTCGGCGCCAAAATCCGCCAGCATCACGCCCCCCGATGGCCCTGCGGCCATGGAGGCCACCTCAATCACCTTGATACCTTTTAGCACCGCTTCCATTTTTCTTTCCCTACTGTGTCAGATTTGTGTAAATCGTTGCGTACAACGCAACGTCCATCTCGCGTATTTATCTCTGTGACCTTGCTATCAGAGCAGCGCCACCACGCCCATCACGCACAGGGTGGCGAAGACGGGTATAACCACCGTGATCATGCCGACATCCCTGTAAGCCTCCTTGTGGGTGAGGCCGGTAATCGTCAGCATCGCGACAATGGCGCCACAGTGGGGCAGCGAGTCGAAACCACCGCTGGCCATGATGGAGATGCGGTGCAGCGCGCCGGGGCTGATGCCCATTTCGAGGTAGGCCGGCGCCATGGTCTCCATGAATATCTGCAGACCGCCGGAAGAAGAGCCGGTGATCGCCGATACCAGGCTCACCGAGGTAAACATCGACAGTAGCGGCGGTAGCCCGAAGTCCAGCATAACCCGGGTAAAACTTTCAAAACCAACGGTGTGGGTCACCACGCCCCCGAAGCCAATCACCGCCGAGGTGTTGACCAGCGGCAGCATGGCATCCTGTGCGCCATTGCCGGCAATCACCAATGCATCGCGTCGCACCAGCGGAAACAGGAAGATCGCCAACAGTGTGCCCAGCGCCAGGGCAATACAGGGCCAGACGATGGGCTGGCGGGAGGCAAAGCGCAGTAACTCGAATGGCCAGGCTGCCGATGACAGTGTGGCCTCATCCAGGAGCCCCGTGAAAAGGCGAGGCAGCATGATCGTCAACAGCACCAGCGCCAGGGGCATAATGGCGACGGTAGCCGGCGGGTGTTGCGCGTCGTCTTCAGTGGCGTTGGCGATGCGATCCAGCGGCCCGGGTACGAAGTGCTCTCCGTTCAGGGCAGCCAGCAAACGCTGGCGTTCCAGATACCACATGCCGCCGCCGAACATGATCGCAGCACCCATCAAGCCCAGCCAGCCGCCGGCAAAGAGGTCAGTCTCCAGCGCCACTGCGGCAATCACGTTCTGCACCGAGGGGGTGCCGGGGAGGGCGGTAAGGGTGAAGGTGCCTGCGCCCAGGGCCAGTGCCGCACAGAACAGGCGCTTGGGAATGTCCGCCTCCTTGAGCAGCCGCAGCCCCAGGGGGTACATTGCAAAAATGACGACAAATGCCACGACGCCACCATAGGTCAACAGGCCGCAGGACAGTGTGGTAATCCACAGGGCGCGGTGAGCCCCCAGCCGTTTGACCAGCGCCAGCGCGATACTGGCCGCGGCGTGGCTGTCGCCCATCACGCGACCGAATACGGCCCCGGCGGTAAACAGTAGGAAAAATTTCCCCGCAAAGGTGAAGGCGCCAAGGGGCCCGAAAGAAAAATACTCAGTGATACCCTGGGCGAGCGGCAGGCCATTGGTAGCAATGACCAGCAGAGAACTCAGTATCGCCGCCAATACGATGTTGACGCCGCGCAGGGCAAGCCAGACAAGGAGCGCGACACCGCCCAACAATCCTAAATATTCTATCAACTGACCAGCCCTCTATTTTTATTGCAGTATCGGGTTCCCGGTAAAGGGTAATTGCCCCCGACCGGCTCGATGCTGTGCGCAACCTGCGTGCTGCCAGTCATGCAGTGGTTTGCAGAATGTCAGTCAGCGGCCATCGAACGCGCTCCCGGTCCGAGATGGATGTTTGCAGTGTTATTGTTCCGACTTGCTGTTGAACGTGCTTGATTTGAGCGGACAGCGGTGAAAGCGCTTGCAACCAGGTGATGCTGCATTCTGTCCGCTCAGAGCAAGCGGAGGCCGCGGCCTTGTGGAGATAATAATGCGAGCACTAAACCGAACAACTGGGAGTATAGAGTCTTATGGGTGGAATACTGGAAGGTATCAGAGTAGTCGAAGTTGCCGCGATGGCGGCGGCGCCATCCGCGACCGTGATCCTCGCAGATCTTGGGGCGGAAGTAATCAAGGTGGAGCCATCCAGCGGAGATCTATGGCGATACGGTCACAAGGTGGTGCCCATGCCGCCAAGTGATGTGCCGTACACCACTTTCATTCAGAACCGGACCAAGAAATCGGTAGCCCTTAACCTTAACGTGCCTGCAGCGCAGGAAGCCCTGCACAAGCTGGCTGCTACAGCGGACGTGTTTCTCACCAACTCGCCACGTCAGGTGCAGCAAAAACTCAAGCACACCTACGAAGATATCAAGGCTGTTAATCCAAAGGTCATTTACGCATGGGTAAATGGCTTTGGTTCGCAGGGGTCCGACAAGGACGCCCCCGGCTATGATATGACAGCGCTCTATGCCAGAACGGGACTCATGGAGGAGATGCGTCCGAAGGACGGGGATCCGGCGCTGTTGCCCGCCAGTGCCGGCGACCTGGCCACGGCGACCTCCCTGTTCGGCGCGGTCATGACTGGCCTCTTCCACAGGGAGCGCACAGGCGAGGGATCAAAGGTGTCAACGTCTCTCATGAGCAACGGGCTCTGGATCAACTCAAGCATGCTCCAGTCAACACTGGCGGGGGCGCCACCGATCAAGAAGTTTCACCGAACGGAATGGCCCAACCCGGTCACCGCGGGCACCTACAAGACCAGGGACGGCCGCTACGTCATTATTCTGGAGCTTAATCCCGCCAATTTCGAAAACTGTCTCTATGCCCTGGGGGCTGATCATCTAATAGGCGATGATCGTTTCAGCACCCCGGAGCTTCGTTACCAGAACCATCAGGTGCTGTTTGACGAGATACAGAAGATCATCGGGTCGCATGATCTTTCTGCGATTGCCGATATTCTCAGAAAAGGCCACGTGAATTTCAGCGTGACGCAGACGACGGAGGAATGCACCCGCGACGAGCACATGATCGCCAACGGCTGTTTTCCGGAAGTCGAAGGTTCAGACGGTATGCGTACCGTAGACAGCCCGATCCAGATCCAGGCGCAAGGTATCGACAAGGTCAAACCGAGAAAGCCACCGGGCATCGGCGAACACACTCTGTCTGAGCTGATGGACCTGGGCTACAGCGTAGAGGACGTGCGAGCGATGGCAGAGGCGCGGGCGGTCGGGTTGCCGCGCTAGGCAGGTCAGTTTATTCAACAGCAGAGAATTCATCATGAGTGATTTCAAGTACATGAAAACCGAACGCAAAGGCAGCATAGGTGTAGTGACGTTTAACCGTCCGGAAGCATTGAATGCACTGAATGAGAAGGTGGCAATGGAGGTAACGGATGCCTTGATGGAGTTTGACGCCGACGACAGCATCGGCTGTATGGTCCTTGCGGGCGGGGAGAAGGCCTTCTGTGCCGGTGCCGACCTCAAGTGGATCGCGTCGCAGGATTTCGAGAGTGCCTACCTCACCGACCTGGCCGCTTACATGGACAAGGTGGCCGAGCTGCGCAAGCCGGTGATCGCCGCGGTGAGCGGCTTCGCATTCGGGGGTGGCACTGAAATCTCACTGATGTGCGACATTATCATTGCCGATACGACGGCCCGGTTCGGTCTGCCAGAGGTGACCCTGGGGGTTATCCCTGGCGCCGGCGGTCCGGCCCGGTTGACGCGCGCGGTCGGCAAGGCCAAGGCAATGTACTACATACTCACCGGAAAACCGTTCAACGCCGAAGAGGCCGAACGGATGGGATTGATCACTAAAGTTGTCGAAGATGGCAAGTTGATGGAGGAGGTAATGGCACTGGCCACGGTGATCGCAAACAATCCGCGTCTGGCCGTACTGGCGGGGAAGGAAGCGGTAAACCAGCAGGCGGAAACACCGTTGATCCCCGGACTGAAACTCGAACGCCGCCTGTTCCATGCGCTTTACAGTACTCCGGACCAAAAAGAAGGCATGGCCGCCTTCGCGGAAAAGCGGACACCCAACTTCAAGCAATACCGAAACCAGGGCGATTGGACGCATGAAAGGCACCCACAGGGGAATGCATATGATTCAGGTGGTGACGACAGTTGAAGTCTTGCCGGACTGTCTGGACGACTTCCTGTCTCTGCTAAACGAGACGCTTACAAAGGTTCAGGCTGAGGACGGGTGTCTGGCTTACGAACCGATGGTGGATATCGCTACTGGAATGCCTACCCAGGTTGAGCTGCGGCCCGACACCATCACACTGGTTGAAGCCTGGGCGAATCTGGACAGCCTCCAGGCTCACCTGCAAGCACCGCACATGACCCGTTTTCGCGAGGCGGCAAAAGAATACGTCAAGCATGTCAGCCACCAATGCTTGCAGCCTGTGTAATCGCCCAATTACCCCACACTGTTTTACAAGGAGATAATAATAGTGCATTCAGTCTTTAGGGTGTTCGTCCCGCTATTGCTCGTGGCTATCACGCCGCTGACGGCACTGCCCGTGGATGTGAAAGAATCTCGCGACGGTTATTCGCTGGAAGAAAGCCAGCGGTATGCCAGCGCCACGAGCTATAGACAACTGCTTGGCGGCGGCGATATCACCTCCTGGTGGAGCGAGAATATCGCACGTACCATGCGCACGGCGGTGCTTCCCAACCGGCTTCCTGCAAACACCTTCGAGCGCAACGAAGGCGAATGGGCCGGGAAGCTCGATGCGGTGAGCGCGAAAACCGATCTGGGCACCATGACCCTGGGCGAAGCGATCAGTGATCCACGCTCGGCCACCAAGGCGGTGATTATTTTGCGCCGTGGCGAGGTGGTTTACGAGGCGTATCCTGGCTTGAAGTCGGCAGACAGCCATCTATGGGCATCGGTGGCCAAACCCACTGCGGCGCTACTTATAGAACAACTGATTGATGAGAGGAAGCTGGCCGACACGGATAGCGTCGCCGAGCACCTGCCTGACTTCGCCGGCACCGCACTAGGCGCGGTGCGCATTATTGAGCTGCTGGACATGGTTCCGGGTACCGATACCCACGACAGTGCGCAGACACGGCAGGAACCGGACTCGACGGCCACGCGTTACTACCTCGCCGAGTTTGGTGAAGCCTACAAGCATGGCAAGGTCGAGACCGTGCGCGAGATCTTGAAATCCGCAGGGCGCACGGGAGAGCCCGGACAGGTGTTCGAGTACAGCTCGGGTATCACCCAGATGTTGGTATTCATTGCCGAAGCCGTAACCGGACAGAGTTGGCCGGACGCGTTCGATGACAGGGTATGGTCCCATGTCCGCGCTGAGGGCCCCCTGCAGGTGCATCTTGCGCCGGATGGCATGGCCCTGGCACACGGCATTGTGTCCTCGCGGCTGCGTGACCTGGCGCGGTACGGTTTGCTCTATACACCCTACTGGTCACTGGTTGCAGACCGCCAGGTGGTGTCCGATGCCGCAAGGGCGCGTATCGCCAGGCCGCGTCACAGCCATGAGGTTTTCATCAAAGGCGATGGCAAGCGCTTTACCGGCTACCTTGGCGAAACGCCGCTGGGGAATTCGCGCCAGTGGGATGCGGTGTATGCGGATGGTGGCATGTTCAAGGGCGGGATGTTCGGGCAGGGGCTTTACGTGTTGCCGGAGGAGGGCATCGTCATTGCCTATTACTCAACGGTGCCCAGTTCACCCCTGATCCGTTTTTTGCGACCGCTGTCGAAGGCGCTCACCATTCAAGATGGCGACGACGCCCGATAGGGCGACGAATAGCTCTGTCCTGGACATGTCAGTGAAACCGGGTTTGAACTTCGTGACCACGCGCATTACATCTTTTTGTTAGTGAAAACCTGTCGCGTGATAGTGAAAGCATTGTCCATTCACATCAAGCATGACATCTGCTCGCTGGCAATAATCCGTCACATGTTACGGCCTGTAGGCGTAATAGAAGTGATAACCGCTGGAGCGATCCAGCTTATGCGGTTGTGCCAGGATGCCCTATAAAAAACAATGTGGGAGAAAGCTCTGATGAAATCAAAAACATGTAGCAGTACAACCAATTTTATTCTGCGTGCTGCTATAAGTGGTGCACTGTTTAGTACCTATACAGCCGTACAAGCACAGGAATCGATGCTCGAGGAAGTGGTAGTAACCGCTCAGAAACGCTCGGAACGTCTGATTGAAGTGCCCATTTCTATTACCACGTTGAGTGCAGAGACGATTGAGCAGAGCGGCGTTAGGGAATTAAAGGAATTGGGCGACCTGACGCCTAACCTGATGATCAGCCAGAACTCCGACTTCGGTACGAACATTGTTATTCGCGGTGTAGGTGCCAACAGCCGTAATATCGGTTTTGACAGCCGTGTGGGTGTTTATCTTGACGGTGTTTACCTGGGGCAGTCGCCAGCGGCCAACCAGGGTCTGGTGGATCTGGCACAAGTGGAGGTGCTGCGCGGGCCTCAGGGCACATTGTTCGGCAAGAACACGGTGGCGGGGGCAATCAGTCTGACATCGGTAAAGCCAGGTGACGAATTCGAAGGTTCAGTGGGTGTTATTGTCGGCAACTACGACAATCTCGAGCTGCAGGGTTCAGTCAATGTCCCGCTCACCGACGCTACCAGTGTTAAGTTCTATGGCAATTCAACAACCCGCGATGGCTACGTTGACAACCTGTTCAATGGCGATCAAGCCAATGAGCGAGACGCTGTGTCGGGCCGCGTGCATCTACGTTCCGAGTTGAGTAGCTCGCTGGAAATGAACATCAGTGCGGATTACATGGAGCAGGATCGATTGGGCTTTAACGGTGAGCCGCTGACCGATACGTTCGGGTTCTTCAGGCCGGAGGAAGGCAAGGACAAGTACGAGTTCTCCCAACAAACGGTCCTTGAAGATAAAGAGCTCAAGGGCGCCTCGCTGACCTTCGACTATGAAACAGAGGGTGGTTACCTGCTCAAGTCGATCACCGCTTACCGAGACAGTGAGATCACTTATGACGCTGATCCTGATTACGATAGCGCTGAATTCCTGGGTGTGATCTATACCGACACCTATGAACAGACTACACAGGAATTCCAGATCATCTCGCCTGACGACTCAAACTTCAAATATGTGGCGGGTATCTACTACTACCAGCAAGACAGCGCGACGGATCGCGATGCGATTCCAGGTCTGGGTACGGTCTTCTTCCCCGGGGCAGGCGTTGAGGTTCCTATCCTGGCTTTTGGTATAGATCCCACCAGGAAGGCGGTGGACATTGACGGCACGGTAGACACCGAGAGCTACGCAATCTTCGCTAACGGCACCTACGACCTCACCGACCGTCTGACCCTGGGCGTCGGCTTCCGTTACGGGGAAGAGACCAAGGACGTGGACTGGAACATTGACGGATCAAATTCCGGAGCATTCAGAATAGCCACGACCAACGTTGTGGATAGCCGCACCGATGACAGCTTCGATCCCACTATCAGCCTTAATTATGCAGTGCTTGAAGACAGTTATATCTATGGCCGGGTGTCCACCGGTTCGAAGAGCGGCGGCTACAACCTGGACTTCATCAACGTGGATCAGGTTGAGGCCGGTATTGAGTTCGACCAGGAAACCGTGACCAGCTATGAGGTGGGGTATAAGGGTGAGTTCCCGGATCATAACCTGCGTCTGGGTGTGGCACTGTTTTACTCTGAGTTCGAAGATTACCAGGTGAACCAGTATGTCGACCTGGGTGGCGGCCGCACGGCTTTGTCCATCACCAACGCGGCTGAGGTTATTACCCAGGGCGTTGAAATCGATGTGACCTATCAGCCCACGGTGAACTTACAGCTGACTGCAGCCCTGGGTTTCCTGGATGCGGAGTTCGACAGCTTCCCGGGTGGGGACGCAGAGGGGGGTGACGCTTCCGGTAACAAGTTACCGTACGCGCCCGAACTGACTGCTTCACTAGGAGCCCAGTACTATTACCCGCTGCCGGCTATTGATTCCAGCTTGTTGTTACGTGCCGACTACAGCTATACCGATGGCTACTACATTACTGCAAGCAACGACGAGGGTCATACGCTTGCGGACGGATCTGAGGTGGCTTTTGGCGAGGTTGATAGTTATGGCACCGTCAGTGCACGCATTGGTCTGGTGAGTGATGCTGAAACCTGGGAGGTGTCTGTCTGGGGACGTAACCTGACTGACAGCGACCACCAGAATTACAGCTTCCGTGACTTCTTCGGCACGATACTGGGTGGTTACGCCATGCCCCGTACATACGGTGTCGAAGCCAAGTACAACTTCTGATAAAGCCTGTTGCGGCTAATGGCTGTGGTGGTGGCAGGTCAGGGTTACTGCACCGCAGCAAGCGTGGCACCCACATGGTGTGCCACGCTTGCTTTGTTGCTTCTGCTCTTCGCTGTAACAGGGCATGCAGGGAATAAACTGCCCGTTGCGCCGCCGTGTGATAAAACGCCACCGGTTGCTCTGGAAGAACGCCCGTTAATCGGTGGTATTCACCAGGGAATCGTTATCCGCGGCAACAAGGTTGGTAATCCCGTGCTGTTATACGTCCACGGCGGACCGGGCAGACCAGTTTACCCGGCACTGCATAACGACGCGCAGTGGCAGAAGATAGAGAGTTTGTTCACCGTTGCATATTGGGATCAGCGAGGAACGGGCATGTCCAATCCGCCGGATCTGGATGTCTCATCCATCAATCTTGACCGGCTGGTAGAAGATGCAGCAGAAGTTGCAGACTATCTCAGGTCGAAATTTGGCAAAGAGAAGATCTATCTACTGGGGCATTCCTGGGGAAGCGTACTGAGCTCTTATACTGCGATGCGCCACCCTGATCTGTTTCACGCCTATATCGGGGTTGGCCAGAGTAGCAATCAGGCCCGGTCCGAAGTCGAGACGCTCTATTGGTTGAAAGCAAAGAGGGAGCAGCAGACCGACCCGAAAATGTTAGCTGCTATCGATCAGTTAAGCCTGCCCCAGACCTCCGCCGTGGGACCTTGGCTGGAGTACCTGCTCGTGAATCGCCCGCTGGTACACTACTTTCGCGGAGCGCGTTATGACCGGGTCGTGGCTGCTGACGAGTATGCAATCGGCATGGCAGATTTGCCGCACTACACGCAGCGTGAACGGGATATCAACGAGCTTGCGTTAAAGATCAGCCTTGAGCAATTGTGGCCCCACATTATTGGAACCGACCTGAGCGAAACGGTTCCCCGGCAAACGCTACCCGTGTTCATATTCCAGGGAAAACACGATTACCAGACTACGCATCACCAGGCCAGAATCTACTTTGATAACCTGCTGGCGCCGTTGAAACGCTTCTATAGCTTTGAGCACTCTGCCCACTGGCCGCATGTGGAACAGTACGAGGACTTCGAAAGGATCGTACTGCGTGATATTTTCGGCAGGACTCGCGACGCCGGTTTCGGAGATGAGCAAAGCTGCAACAAATGACGTTCCATGAGTCCCGTGCTGGCTTCGGCGTTCGCCATCTTTGTTGGCGGAGTGGCGGCAAAAGAAACGTCAGCATTTATCGTGTCAAACAGGGCGCAGTGCGCCGTAGAGTGTTATACCCGGCGGGAGTGATTCTCATAGATATTGGAGTCAATGCATGAAGCTCAAACTGACTGTGCTTTGCCGAATACTGAGTGGCGTCTGTATGACGGCTCTTCTGTCCACCAGCGCTGCGGCACAGGACAGCGCCGAACCAGGCACGCTGATCGCTGGCGCGAGGATATTCGACGGCGTCCGGAAGGAACTCATCGACGGCCAGGACGTACTCATACAAGACGGCCTGATTGCTGCCATCGGGGAAGGTCTCGATGTGCCGGAGGGGACGACGATTATTGACGCCGGTGGCCGCGTTATGACGCCAGGACTGGCAGATATGCACGCGCATCTGATGTTGCAGATGCCTTTCGGCGTGGGCTTTACATCGGACCGTGAGTACTGGGCCTATGTCGCCTCGACAGTCGCTGAGCAGTACCTGATGCAGGGTTTTACCACGGTGCGGGAGCTTAGCGGTAACTCTTTTTCCCTGAAGCGGGCGATCGATGAAGGCATTCTGAAAGGGCCGCGCGTGTACCCGTCAGGGCCGATGATTTCGCAAACATCAGGGCACTCCGATCATCGCACGGACGCCCAGAGGCCGGCGACACTCGAGTTCGAACCGAGCGTGCCGATGAAGTACTTCCACGTCGCGGTTGCTGACGGGCGCGACGAAATACTGAAGACGGTGCGCGAAGTGCTGCGCCGCCGCGCATCGCAGATCAAGATCGCCGTGGGTGGCGGCACCGGGTCCTATGCTGATCCGCTGGACACCACCCAGTACACTGCCGATGAAATTCGCGCTGCCGTGGAGGCCGCGAGCGACTGGAACACTTACGTTACCGCGCATGTATACAACTCCGAGGGCATAATTCGCGCCGTGGAGAATGGCGTGAAGTCCATTGAGCACGGCAACCTGATCAACGAAAAAGCCCTGCGCCTGATGAAGAAACACGACGTCTGGCTTTCGCCCCAGGTTATCGTCTATACCTTCCACCCGGCGGGCTTTAACGACGAAATGAAAGCCAGACACGACGCCGCCTACGAGGGCATAGACCAGATGTTCACCATGGCGAAGGAAATCGGCTTTGAGAACATCGTGTTTGGCACGGACATCATCACGTCCCCGGCAATGATCGCCCGCGCGAATGAAGAATTCACACTTCGGAGAAAGTGGTTTGATAATGCTGAAATCCTTCGCCAGGCGACTTCAAAGGCTGGGAAGTTGCTGGCCTTGTCCGGACCGCGTAATCCCTATCCGGGTAAGCTGGGCGTAATCGAGGAGGGCGCGCATGCCGATCTTCTTTTGATCGAGGGTAATCCCCTCGAAGATATATCAGTTATGACTCAGTACGAGGAAAAGTTTGACCTCATCATGAAGGGTGGAGCTATTTTCAAGAACACGCTTTGAGCTTTTCCTGACAAATACACTCGAGCAATATCCAGAATGGGGCGTACCTGGCCTGTTGGGTGTAAGGTGTTTGGTCGGGAGGCGCTATACTGATATCACTTGGCTTGCATTTTGGCGCTAATATTTCTGCCCGTAACACTAGAGCGAGTGCAAGCTTAGATTGCCGATACCCATGGTAGCGTTATGAGCGACGATTCGGAAAAGTTTCAGGGTACGGGCCGGTTCTCCTCTCCGCCGTGTCTTGCAGCCGAGATTGCACCGGACTATTTCGACCCCCTGGCAGTTGACCCCGAACAGGCCCGCGATGTGGCGCGCTGGCGCAAGGCGGAACGTGTTCGCCTGGGAAAGGCCCGTGCGTCCATGTCGGTCGAAGAGCGCAGTGCCGCGACCGGAATGCTGACAGAATGCGTTCGAACTGCGCTGTATGACCGCTGCTGCGATGTGCGTGGCGTTGTCTTGTCGTTCTACTGGCCAATCCGGGGTGAGCCAGACCTGCGGCCATTGATGCGGGAGTTGCATGGAGCGGGTATGAACATCGTTCTCCCGGTGGTAGAGACCAGGGCGGCCCCACTCGTCTTTCGCTTGTGGACACCAGAAACGAGAATGCTTCGCGACCAATGGCAAATCCCTGTGCCACCGCCGGACGCGCCTGGCCTTGTGCCCGAGATCGTGTTGGCACCCCTGGTCGGTTGGACCGACAACGGATATCGCCTTGGAAATGGCGGTGGCTACTTTGATCGTACCCTGGCCGCGTTAACGCCTAGACCCTTGCTCATCGGTATCGGATTTGAATCCGCTCGGCTGCCTACGATCTATCCGCAACCTCACGACATTCCTCTTGACCTGATACTCACGGAGGCAGGTGAGCGCTGCAACCATACCAATGAGTGAAGCCGACCGTAGAAGATTTACCTCGTGAACCCTCCCAGCTACCCAATCACTGCGTCTATGCATAGTTGAGCTCCCAGGCAATCCATCTATGGATGCCGTATTGAATGAACTGCCAGGTTTACCCATGTGCAAACCTGCGCGGGATGACGCGGGATGACAGGGTGCAGTCCGCCTTTCCTATCGTAATAAGAATAATTCTCAAAGACGATTGTAATCTAGATGATAATCATTATCATTAATAGGAGTTTGGGAACCACTTCACGGAGATAAAACCTTGTTCAAGTTTGCACTCGCGCCAGTGGCACTGCTGGTAACTGCCGGAAATCTGGCCATCGCGCAGCAAGACTTCCCCGCGTCCGACGACGCTGCTGCACCGCCCTTGGAAGAAATCCTGGTCACGGGGGTTCGCCAGCGGATGTACCAGGCCGGCACCTTGCTGGACGCCATCCAGAAAACCGAAGTGGTCGACGAAGCACTGATCAAGTCCATGCAGGCCGTGAACCTAACCCAGGCTATCCAGAATTCACCGGGCGTGCGGGTGTCCAACGAATGCTCCATGTGTGGTGTCAAACGGATCATGCTCAACGGCATGCGCGGTGAGCACTCGACTATTCTTACTGACGGTATTCCGCTGCACACGATGATGGCAGGCTATTACGCTGTCGACGCCCTGGCCACTACCGGTGTTGAGCGTATCGAGGTAGCCCGTGGTGCCGGAGCGTCTCTGCTGGCCCCTGAGGCTATTGGCGGAACCATCAATGTGGTCTCCAAGGAACCACAGGAAACCGGTTTCAACCTGAATATGTCCATGGAGGATGATGATTCCTACCTGGTTGGCATGATGGGCACCCTGGTAAGCGATGACGAACGCACACGATCAAGTCTGGTCATCCAGGACGATAAACACCATCAGTTGGATGGCGACGACAATGGCGTCAGCGAGGCCCCGCTGCAGCAAAACACCAATTACGTGGCTCGCCTTTCTCATGATTTCACCGACGTCGATAACGTGGTCCTGCGCGTCGGTTACACCGATTCAGAAATATTCGGTGGGCCCCAGGATTCGGACATCGGCGAGGCTCGCCGTAGCTTCCGCGATGACCCTACGGAATCCGGGCATCTCTTCGCCAACGACGATGTGCGCGAGGCGTTTATCGGCAAGCCCTGGGAGACTACCGAGTGGATTGATACACAGCGCACCGAAGCTTCCGTCAACTGGCTGCACGAATTCAGCACAAGCTACAACGCGGCCCTGTCTGTGGCCTGGTCCCGGCATGAGCAGGACAGCTTCTATGAGGGTTTCGATTATTCTGCCACGGATGAGCTTTATTACCTCGATTTACGCAACAACTATGTCATCAACGAGCAGCATATGCTGACCTTTGGCATAGACAGTCGCGATGAGGAAATGCGCTCGGACTCGGTGGCCGGCTCGGCGAGCGAGAACTACGTTGAAGACAGCTTCGACTACCGGGTTTGGGGTGTCTATCTACAGGATACCTGGGATGTGAGCGATTCGCTGAAGCTTTCGCTGGCAGTTCGCGTGGATACCGCCAGGGCAGACTTTGTCGCGCCGGAGAAACCCGGTACCGAGATTAACGAGAGTGTCATCGCGCCCAGGGCAGATCTGCGCTACCTGCACAACGAGCAGTGGACATCGCGGGTGTCAGTGGGGCGCGGTTATCGCGCGCCGCTGTCTTTCTTCGAAACAGATCACGGTATCCTCGACGCCGGGGATGGCTTTGCCATTGATATCGATGAGCTCGAAGAATCCCTGTCTGCAACCTATGCCCTGAGCTTTGAGGGCGAGGCCCTGAGTTCAACCCTGTCCCTGGCCTACACCGAGGTGGACAACCTGGCCTCACTGGGCGAAACGGACGAGGGTACACCTCTGCTTACGCAGATGGAGGAGACTGCCGCAGTCGCCGCCGGAGATATCGCAGTGGGCTACAGGGTCAATGATTACCTCACCCTGGGTGCTGCACTGGAGACGTACGATTACGACGACGTATTCAAGGAGTCCTTCGCTATAGCACCCGTCGAGGAGCGCGCTGTGCTCATGGCGGACTTTAACTACGGGTCATGGATGTTCTACAGCAGCGCGAGTTGGACTGGCAGCCGCAACCTGGCGGACTACGGGTATGAGGCGTACAACGTCTTTGACTCGGACCCGAAAAGCACCCGGGCCGATTCCTACTGGACAATCGACATGAAGCTGACCTACGACGTCTCGCCATCGCTGTCGCTTTATGTAGGCGGCAATAATCTTACAGACTATACCCAGGTGGACGACGCCGAAACGCCGTTGTTCTGGGACCTCAGCGGGGCCTATGACGTTGCCTACATCTACGGTCCCCTGCGCGGCCGGGAGTACTACGTGGGCATGGAGTGGAGCCTTTAGGCATGTCCTGGCTACGCTTACTCCCTCTGCTGTTCGCGCTGTCGGCCGTTGCCGATGAGCCGGGCTCGCTGCTGGATTTCGAACTGCGCAGCCTCGGAGAACCCGGGCGCCATTCACTCGATCAATACCAGGGGGCACCACTGCTACTGATGTTCTTCGAGCCGGAATGCAGCTGGTGTTACCGCCAGTTTAAAGTGCTGAACAAGCTCTATGCGCAGTGCCCGGGCGAGTTCAGGCCGGTGGCCGTGGGTGTGAACGGCTCGCGCCGGGAATTGCTCGCTGAATACCGGAGAGTCAGGCCCGCGTTCCCGGCCTACCAGGCCAGCAGCAAATTGCTGGCCGCCATTGGTGGCGTCCCCGCCACCCCCTTCACACTAATGGCCGATGGCAGCGGGAAACCCCTGGGCTGGTTGCGCGGATACATGCCTGAAGACGAGCTCAGGCCGCTTCTGCGGCAGCAGTTGAATATGGTTTGCCCGGCTTGAAGGGGGAGTGCCCCAGCCCTATCTCTTCTTCGTCGGGGCCTTCCTGAGCAGCCGTTGCAGCACTGAGCCCACATCCTCCCGGCGCTATTGACTCCGCCCTTGCCGGCCCCTGTTCAATGCAAATATCGACTCACAACAGCGGGTTGATATGACATATAATCCGCAGCTTTCCAGGGTTTGGTTGGTTTGGCGTCCAGTACAAACTGATGATCGAAATACAAGCGTAACGAGGAACTGTGTAATGAAAAAACAACCGCTGGCATTCGCTTTAGTGGCGGTGTTTGTTTTGGCGGCCGGTGCGGTCTGTGCTGACGAACTGCAACAACGGGCCAACTCGATGTTCAAGGCCATTCCCAAGTATCCGCCGGCGATTGACGGCAATGAAATCACTGCAGCAAAGGTAGAGCTGGGTAAAATGCTGTTTTTTGAACCGCGTCTTTCAGCCAGCCATCTGATCAGCTGTAACACATGTCACAATGTGGGCATGGGTGGTCATGACTATTTGCCCGTATCCATCGGCCACGGCTGGCAAAAAGGACCACGCAATTCTCCCACGGTGTTTAATGCAGTGTTTAACGCTGCCCAGTTCTGGGACGGCCGTGCTGCTGACCTGGCCGAACAAGCCAAGGGCCCGATTCAGGCCGGTGTAGAAATGGGCAGCACACCGCGCCCGGACGAAATGACCTCCACCACTGCACACTGCTTGCATGGTGATAAACGCCGCCGTGCATCCAGAGCCTTTCTGGATAGCACGTCGGCGATTTCAGTTTACCGGGCAACCTGGTTTAAGCTGCCGTTGCGATGGGAATTGGCGTGACAATCTGTGTATGGCATGAGCTACCGCGACTGAGAGAACATGAATAGACTGAGCATTAATTTCGCATGGACGGCGCTGAACCTGGCAGGGCGAGCACTTCTTTTGTCGCTTTGTGTCACGGCGATAGGCTGCGCGGTAAATCCCGTTACCGGCGAAAACGAGTTGTCGCTTGTTTCTGTTTCGCAGGAAATTGCTATTGGCGAACAGCAGTATGGGCCATCGCAGCAGTCGCAGGGCGGTCTGTACTATCTCGATCCCGGACTGCAGTCGTATGTTGCCGACGTTGGCATGAAACTGGCCAAGGTGAGCCATCAGCCCGATCTACCCTACGAATTTGTGGTGATTAACAGCGCCATTCCCAACGCCTGGGCATTGCCCGGCGGAAAGATCGCAGTGAACCGTGGTTTGTTGACCGAGTTGGAAGACGAGGCACAACTTGCTGCCGTACTCGGACATGAAATTGTACACGCCGCTGCACGTCACAGCGCGGCGCAAATGACGCGCGGCACCCTGGTGGGGCTGAGTGCACAGCTGGCGACTATCGCGGCGGCTAACTACGGTTATGGTGATCTGGGTAATTTGGCATCGCAGGTGGGCGGCGCGGCCATCATGGCAAAGTATGGCCGCGACGATGAACTCGAATCCGATGACTACGGTATGCAGTATATGGCCAGGGCAGGTTATAACCCTGAAGCCGCAGTGGACCTGCAGGAAACATTCGTACGGCTCAGCAAGAACCGCGAGCAGGATTTTATCAGTGGCCTGTTCGCGAGCCATCCACCGTCCAGCGAGAGGGTGGAGGCCAATAGGCAACGCGCAGCACAAATGCCAGGGGGAGAGCGTTTTCGGGAACGCTACCAGCAGCGCATCGCCCAGTTGAAGAGAGACGCGCCCGCGTACGAGGCCCAGGAAAAGGCCATGAGCGCACTCGAAGACAAAAATGCCGACGCGGCACTGAAATACCTGGATACAGCCGTCAAACTGCAGCCGGAGGAGGCGCAGTTCTGGGAAATGAGAGGCCATGCCTGGGCTATGAAGAAAAGCGAGCAGCAGGCGGAAAAAGCCTACTCTACAGCGACCAGAAAGAACCCCGACCTGTTCAGCCCCTGGCTGTACCGGGGTGTTACGCGTTATCGACAAGGTGAGTTGTCAGGCGCGCGAGATGATCTTGCCAGCAGTTACCGCTTACTGCCCACTGCCACCAGCGCCTATTATCTCGGTGACATTTTCCTGCAATTGGGTGGCGAGGACGAGGCGGCAAAATATCTCAAACAGGCGATGAGAAGCAAGGACCGGGAACTGGCCATGGCAGCCTACAACAAGCTGGCCCTGATAGAGCTGGATGAGGCCCCGCACAAGTATATTGCCAGCCAGCCGTTTGTCGGCAAGGGCGGGTATCTCTTCATTGCGGTAAAGAACACCACCAGCTTTCCGGTTAAAGCCGTAAGGGTCGAGTTAGTGGATATGTCCAGCGCCGACACTGCCAGACGCAGTCAAGTGATTACCAGAGGTTTCTCCCTGGCTCCGGAGCAGCAAATCGAATTCAGTACGGGCATCGGCCCTTTTCAGGATCCGCGGTCAGCGCAGCGGTTCCGCACCAGGGTGGTTGTAGCGCGTCATGCGAAGTGAACCGCGCCGTCCAGGCAGCGGAGTCGCATCACCAGCCTGCCCAATCCTGAAAACACGTTTGGGGATGCGCGCTTGTTAAGTCCTACAGGCGTAGATCATCGAACTCACCCACGTTGATAAGGAATCGCTGCGCCGCGGTGGTCACACCAATACTGCTGGTAGCCTCGGCAATCTCACGCACGCTGTCGGCAATGGCAAGCCACCAGCGCATATGATCGGCACTGAGGTTTGCTGCCACCGGGATAAGATCCCGCAGGATACTGAAGCTGACCCCTGCGGTTTTCTTGAGATTGCGCATGTCTTCCAGTTCAAGCTGCCTGTTGCTCAACTTTACGAACAGGGCCTGTACGGCCCTGGGGTCCTGCTCGAGGGCTGCCGAAGTGGCAGGTTCTGTGAATTCCTCCAGCAAGGCCACGTCGAGGTGGCTAAGGACTTCCCGTAGTGCGCCTCGCAGGCTCAGGCGCAGCTCATTTTTTCGTTCGCGCGCCAGCCGCAACTGGATGAGAGAGAATATGCCCACCAGGAAGAAGCCCTCAAGACAGAAGCCAATCAGCTCCGGAATCAGGTTGTCCTCAAAGGTGCCGGGGGCGCCGTGTCGCATCAACTGCGCAAAAAGGAAGATGCCGCCCAGCCCGAATAGAACCAGGGGAGCGAACAATACCAGCCTATTCATCATTCACCTCTTCATCGGGCAGGGCCAGTGCCTTGACCACCGCTGCGATCTTGGCCGCTTCCTGGCGGGTCATATCCAGTGGAATGTTCTGCAGGTAGACCACTAGATCCTCACGCAGGGGCACCGGAAAGATGTCGTGGGGGCTGCGTGGCGGATTCAGGGCGAGCTCCTCCCTGGCCTGTCTTTGACCCGGGCTGTCTCTTTTCATCACCAGCTTCGCCTCGGGTAAATCACGTTCAACCGAGATGAAATTGGCCGGGTCCTCAGTCCAGTTGAAAAAATCTTCCAGGGCACCTTTGAGGCGCTCATTGTAGATCTTCAGCGTCTCGGGGCGAATCGTCGAGTCCTCCAGCTTATGGAACCGGGAGCACAGTTCATCCACATCCACCAGGCGAAGGTCCATACGCTCGGTGGGCTCAAGTTTAGGGAAAAGCTGTTGTGCCGCCAGTTTGCGCGAACGCGCTGTAGCCGGTTTCATGATGCCTGCGATATTGCCCTGGCGAAGGAACTCCAGGAAATCGGTTTCTGTAAAGTCCATATCTGTCATGCCAAACTCTCTAGAGAGGGTTTAGCATAGCCTGCCCTCCATCGAATTCACATGCTTCCATAAGATCTCCACGATGAGAGTCGTTCCGGTAGCGCCATAAATGCGCCAAAGAGTTGACCTGAGCACGTTTGCAGACGCGGCGGGGCCCTTACACCTCACGCTGTTCATCGGCGCAACCGGTTTCCCCTGGCATACCAGCACTCAGGTGGACAGCCCAGGAGTGATCTGCGCCATTCTCCCCGTCGTATCAGTTCGAGTACTATGCTTGCTCAAGGAACACCGATATCGGGATGCGCCACTCGCTCTCCCAGCGTTTCGATGAGAATAACTAATCAACAGGATACCCAGAATGAAATTTGCCTATCACGCTACGATGTGCCCGCCCGACCAGTACCTTCCGCTTGCCCTTGCCGCGGAAGAGGCCGGTTTCGACACTTTCACCTTTCCGGACAGCATTTGCTACCCCAGGGAAGGTTCAGATGTTTACCCCTACAACGATGACGGCACTCGCGAGTTCCTGGACGGCGTGCCTTTTCTGGAACCCTTCGTTGCGATACCTTATCTCGCCGCAAAGACAGAAAAGCTGCGCTTCACTACCTCCGTAATGAAGCTGGCAGTGCGTCAACCCGCGGTCGTAGCGAAGCAGTTGTCGACACTGGGCGTGATGATAGGGGATCGTTTTGGCTTCGGTATTGGCATCAGCCCCTGGCCGGAGGACTTCCTCGCCTGCCAGATCCCCTGGGAAAAGCGCGGTAAGCGGATGGACGAGATGATGGAGATCGTCAATGGCCTGATGAGTGGTGAGTATTTTGGCTATGACGGTGAGATTTTCCAGCTGGACCCGATAAAGATGACGCCGGTACCCGATCATCACATCCCGCTGCTGGTAGGCGGTCACGCCAGGCCGGCGCTGCGCCGGGCGGCCAGGTTGGGAGACGGCTGGATTTCCGCTGGCTCCTCCATTCAGGAACTACGCGATATGATCGGTCAGATAGAGGCCTTCAAAAAGGACTATGGTCGCGAGCAGGTGCCGTTCGAATACCATGCCATGACCGAGGCGGCTTATTCGGTAGAGGGTCTCGATGACCTGGCCAGCGCCGGCGTGACGGAGGTCATTATTGCGTTCCGTAACCCCTACGATGCAGAACCTGATACGCAGAGCGTGGAGGAAAAGGTCGGAATGATAAACTGGTACGCAGAGAACGTTATCGAGCCATACCGGAGCCGTTGAAGATGCTCACCCCGCGCGCCCGGTCAACAAGCTGGCGCGCTGGCGGCTGATAATGCAAAACCCGCTACCTCGCCATTGGATGATGCTGGCTTACCTCAGCATTTTCTGGGGGCTGGCATTTTTCCTGATTGCTGTCGCCCTGCGGGGATTCCCGCCGCTGACAATCGTCTGGCTGCGTCTTGCTGTTGGTGCTGCTGCGCTCTACCTGCTGATGCGCTGGCAGGGAGGCCGCCTGCCCGATGAATGGCGGTGGTGGCTGCGGTTTCTGCTGCTCTCGCTGTGCGGCAACCTGCTGCCGTTCACCTTGATTACCTGGTCAGAGACGCGTATCTCCAGTGGGCAGGCGGGCCTGCTGATGGCGCTGATGCCACTGAGCACGGCGCTGCTGGCGCACTTTTACGTGGTTCACGAACAACTTACACGGCGGCGTCTGCTGGGCATTGGCACGGGATTTGTGGGCGTCACAATCCTGGTTGGCCCTGAGGTCTTGAGGGAGGTGGGGGGTGCGCAATTGCTCGCGCAGTTGGCCGTGCTGGTCGCCACGTTTTCCTATGCGGTGAACTCCGTCTACACCAAGCGACTACCGGCGATCAATACGCTGGTGGTGGCGACGGGGTCACTCATTGCCGGTACTGTGGTGTTACTCCCGGTGGTGCTGCTGATGGATCGACCCTGGCAGCTGGCGCCAACGGCGGACGCCTGGGTTGCAGCTATTGCCCTGGGCATCTTCGCTACCGGGCTGGCGACATGGGTCTATTTCAAGGTGGTTTCCGACTGCGGTCCGGGCTTCCTGGCCATTATCAACTACCTGATTCCCGCCATCGCGTTTGCCGCCGGGATAGTGTTTCTGGGAGAGGCGGCGCAGGCGCACCAGTTTTTGGGCCTGCTGGTCATTTTTGCCGGTATTGCACTCAGTCAGTCCAGAAAGGCCTGAGTCTGCCGGTTGCCAGGGGGTTACTCGCCACCGCGGCGAACCACCAGCACCTCGTAACTGCCTTTGGGGCCGATGAAGCGAGAGCAGAGGCCGCTGACCACGCTCACAATGATGGCGCCAAAGACCGCACTCCAGAATCCCACCACATCGAAGCCGTCCACGAACCACCCTGCGAGGTTGAGCATACCCGCGTTGAGAATCAGCAGAAATACGCCCAGGGTCAGGATGGTAAACGGGAGGGTCAGCAGGACCAGAACCGGTCGCACGAATGCGTTGATTAGCCCTAGCGCAATGGCAGCCCAGATCAATGCTTCTGTGGAGGAGGCGTTGACGCCGGGCACGAGATAAGCCGCGAGCCAGATGCCCAGGCCGGTGATAATAGTACGTAGAATAAGTCCTAACATGTGAATAACTTACCATCGACGCGGCCAGGGCGCCAGATAACGGTGATCAGTGCATTTCGAGGGTACGCTGGCCGGTGCCTGTAGGGGTGCCGCGCTGTTCCACGCCCGACTGGCCCGTGTCGGGTCTGCTCTGGGTGTTCAGCGTGCGCGGCAGTCGCTCCAGGCTCATGGAACCCCAGCGATGCTGTGGCATGTACTGCAGCAGATCGTCGACATCCACCAGCGAGACTCCGATAAAGGGCTGTAGTGCCGTGCCACCGCCAGCGGCTGAATCCCAGGATGAAAACGCGGCTGAGGTCAGTTGATGCCCGTGGTCGAATGAGGCGATGATGAACTCACCGCGCATTCGCGCGCGGCCCCAGTCCAGCGACAACATGTCTGCGCCAAGGGCGCCCAGGCTCAGGCCAATGGCGTCTTCGCTGACTTGCCAATGCTCCCAGGCCAGTACGTATCCATCTGCGGTGGCGGAGAGCCGCATGGGCGGCCCCAGTTGCCGCAACGCCTCGGTAAGGGTGGGCGTGGTAGCCGGGGTCGGGGTCTGCGCCGCCGAGAGCGGAACGCCCAGGCTATAGCGCCATTGGCTGCAGCCCTGCAGCCCCATGCATAGCAGCAGCGTGGCCAGCAGGGTCAGCCTAGTCGCGGATGTGGGTTGCATAATCGCCCAGAACATCATTTTCGTCGAAGAAGAAAACGGCACGGTCATAGCGAGTCTGGGTATCGAAGCGGTTATAGACAACGAGAATCAGGCCGTTGCCTTCTGCGTGTTCAAACAGGTAATAGAATACGGTCTCATCCTGCAGCGCGATGATCTGCGAGGGCGGGCCCAATTTTGCCAACACGTCCTGGCGTGTGCTTTCTCCCTTTACCAGCGAGTCGGTGACGGATGCCTGCCAGGAGACATCGACTCCGCGCTGGTTATCATACTGGGCGCAACCGCCGAGCAAAGAGAGGGTGACAAGCGCTGCAAGCAGCCAATGTGTTCTGCGCATGTGAGCGTGTTCTCAGATAGACGGGGATAAGCGAGCATAAGCGAAATAAGGTGTGATGCCTACACCTGCCGGGCGTAATAAGGTGTGTGACGGGATCACTCCGCGAGCGCATCGTCCTCGGACACATCGACGTCCTGCTCAGCCACGTCATCGTCGGCAGAGAGGTGCTCATTATCCTCTAACTCATCCGGCTTTTTGGTGGTCTGGGTGCCGATGCGGTAGGCGGCAAAGCCGGGCAGCACAACCTGGTTCAGGGCCATGCCCAGAATGCGTCCGGCGTGAGGGGCGCGGATGTCGACGCGCATGTTGGTAATCGGGTCCGTTACCGTACCAAGCAATTCGCCGAAGGAGACAGTCTGGCCAAGCTCTACGCTATTGAGCAGTATTCCCCCCTGGTCTGCCCTTACCCAGCTGGACTCATAGTAAACAGGCTCGGGATTGCCCCAGAAGCGGAAGCGCTTCATCATTTTCATATGGCCCAGCAGCGTTTCGATACCCATTACGCCCTGGTTGACACTGTCCTCTTCCAGACGCATCGGTGCACCGGCCTCGACCGTTACCGTGGGGATGCCGTGTTCTGCCGCTGCGCGCCGCAGGGTGCCGGGGCTGCCCTCACTATGCATTACAACGGTCGAGCCAAAGCCGTGGGTCATGGACAGAATCGCGGGATCCTTGAGATTGGCACGCAGCTGAGGCAGGTTGGTGCGATGAAAAGAGCCCGTGTGCAGGTCTACCAGTGCGTCGCAGTGTGTCACCACGTCATTGAAGAAAGAGTGGGCGATGCGGGCCGCGGAGCTTCCCCCGGGGTTGCCGGGGAAGTGGCGGTTCAAGTCCCGGCGATCAGTGAGATAGCGCGAGCCGCGGCGAAATCCCTGGAGGTTGACGATGGGCACGCCGATCACTGCGCCGGACAGGGCCTGTGCATCCAGGTTGTAGAGCACTCGCCTGACGATTTCGATACCGTTTAGCTCATCGCCATGAATCGCTGCAGTCAAGCACAGGGTGGGCCCATCCTGCGCGCCGTTCACCACCAGCACCGGGGTGGGGACGGCAATACCTTCAAAAGACTGACTCGGTGACCAGGCCAGCCGGGTGGCCGTTCCGGGTGGCACCTTGGCCCCCAGTAGCAGCAAGGGGTTGGCTGCGCTCATTTCCGGTAATGACTGCGGGTAGATGATCTCGTTCTCGAGCGGGCCGGAGTGGTAGTGCGCCTCAGTCTGGACGTCAGGTGGCGTGGTATTTGCCGCCCGTTGGGTACTGGCCGACTCCATCAGTGCCTCGGCGGACACGGGTTGATCGAGATCGACGCTCTTTGCCTCCGGAATAGTTGCGGGCGGCGCTGGATCCGCTGCCAATGCGCCAGGCGCCAGGCACGCGCCTATCGCCAGTACCAGGCAGACAGGTCTCATTGAGTTCACGAAGGAACGCTTTCTTTGCCCCGAAGTGGACAATACATCACCTATTTTTTAGTGAAAATCCAGTTGATACAAGATGTTACCGAATAATCCTGTGAATGTCTCTAGGTGAAATGCTGGAAATTTGGCCAATCATGTGGCTTCCCACCGCCTGGTGGGTGCAAATTCTCCCAGGTGGGCCCGCTGGCCAGGGGTCAACTGCGAATTACCGCGGGCGATTTCTGAATTTGTTGCCTGTATCGTCTAGGCAGGGCGAGGGCATAAAGATGACTCCAGGGTTTGTTAAAGTGACGTTACGTGGTCCGGCGGACGGGCCCCGAATTGTCTGGTGTGCGGCGCTTGAAGTTTGCGGCTCGGTATGCCCGGAGCCTGTATCATCTGGCACTTCGAGTGAGGTGGAGGATTGGTTATGTTCGATTTCGAAGGCAAAGTCGTCCTGATCACTGGCGGCAGCCGGGGTCTGGGCAGGGCGATGTCCCGGGGATTTGCGCGCGCCGGAGCCAGGGTCATTGTCGCCAGCCGTAAACTGGACGGCTGCCAGGCAGTCGTAGACAGCATAGTGGAGGAGGGTGGTGAGGCCTGGGCATGCGCCGCCAACACCAGTTCCACCGAGGATCTGGATCGGCTGGTCACGTCGTCACTGGAGCATTATGGCCACGTGGACATCCTGATTAACAATGCGGGTACTAATATTGCCCGGGGTCCGCTTACCGATGTGACTGCTGATGCGTTCGACAAGATGTACCAGGTCAACCAGCGCGGTCCCTGGTATCTTGCCTCCCGGCTCGCACCACATATGGCGGAAAACGGCGGTGGTGTGGTGATCAACGTATTGTCTGTCGCCGCACTGAAACCACCCGCATATACGGGATTCTATGCTGCTACCAAGGCGGCGCTGCAGGCACTGACCAAAGTAATGGCGCAGGAGTGGGCGCCCATGAAAATTCGGGTTAACGCTATTGCGCCCGGCTCCTACCACTCGGACCTGACTGACAGCGCTATTTCGGCTATCCCCGGCTTTGAGGAAGGAATGCTTTCAGCTAACCTGATTAAACGCATTCCGGAGAGTGAAGAGATTCTACTGCCCATTTTCTATCTTGCAGCAGAAACCTATACCACCGGATTTACCCTGGTCGCCGATGGCGGCATGACTGCGACCTGATTAGCACAACAACGCTGTGGAGAGACTATGACGCACCTGCTGCGAACCCTGACCCCTTTAATCGTGTGCACCCTGGCGGCCTGCGGCGGCAAGTCGCTTTCGGAACAGGCCAATGACTTTGGCGGGAGAGGGGGTGGCGCAAACAGTCAGTTACCGACCGTGACCGAGCTGCTGGATCGCAGCCCACCGCCCGCCAATCCGGAGCGCAGTGCCTGGTTTGGCGATCTTCATGTGCATACCGAGTATTCTTTTGACGCTTACAATTTCGGCACGACGGCAACGCCCTACGATGCATACCGTTATGCCAAAGGGGAGGCGATCATGCACCCGAGTGGGTTCGAGGTGCAGCTACGCACGCCGCTGGACTTCTACGCGGTTACCGATCACGCCATGTTTCTGGGCCTGGTCAAGGAGGCAGCCGACACCCGCACTGAATTCTCGCGTTACGACGTGGCCAAACCTATCCACAATATCAATGACCCAGACAACCTCACCTCCGGCAGTGTGATCCAGCGGGTCGGTAACTTTGGAAATTTTATTCCTGACACGCTTGAAGGGATTCGCAGTGGTGAAATCGATGGTGAGATGGCCACAGATGTTACCCGCAGGGCCTGGCTGGATATTATCGACGCCGCAGATCAGCATAACGACCCCGGCCGGTTTACCACTTTCGTGGGCTATGAATACACAACTGCTACCGATCAACGCGGCAACCTGCATCGCAACGTGATTTTTCGCGGCAGCGAAAAACTGCCGGCAGTGCCTTTTTCCAGGCTGAATTCGCAGAACCCGGAGGGCCTCTGGGAATGGATGGATGGCCTGCGTGAGCAGGGTATCGAGAGCCTGGCGATACCGCACAACTCCAACGGCTCCAATGGGCAGATGTTCAAGCTTGTGGACTGGGCCGGCGACCCTATAGACGACGCTTACACGGCGCGCCGCCTGCGCAATGAACCACTGGTAGAGATCACCCAGATCAAGGGCACCTCCGATACGCATCCCCTGCTGTCGCCCAATGATGAGTGGGCAGACTTCGAAATCTACCCCCTGCGCGTCGGCACTACTCTACCCAGTGAGCCTAACGGCAGCTACGTACGCCAGGCGTTGCAGCATGGTCTGGCGCTGGAGGCGCGCGGGCTGAAGAATCCCTTCCAGTTTGGTCTGGTCGCAGCCAGTGATACGCACGTGGCCGCAAGCAGCGACGATGAGTCCACTTACTTTTCCAAGGCCGGTATTCTCGACGGCGAACCCGTGGGGAGAGGGTCTGTACCCGTATCCCTGTTTTACGGTGCGGTGGTGCGCATGGTGTCGCCAGAAAACCTGGTGGAAGTAGAAGGCAGGCACTACATGAGTGGTGGTGGCTTTGAAACCTGGAGCGCCTCCGGTATCGCCGGGGTGTGGGCAGAAGAAAACACCAGGGAGTCTATCTACGACGCGTTTCGTCGTAAGGAAACGTTTGCGACGACTGGCCCGCGCATCAAGGTACGCTTTTTCGCCGGCACAGATTTTTCCGAGAATATTATCGGCTCAGGCAAATTGGCGGCGCTGGCCTATGAGCAGGGTGTTCCCATGGGTGGTGAGCTTTACACCGGTGGCAAGGCACCGTCTTTCCTTGTGTGGGCCTCTGCTGATCCTCGCGGGACGCCACTGCAACGTTTACAGGTGATCAAGGGCTACGTGCGCGATGGGCAACCCGCGGAACGGGTTTTTGATGTCGCCTGCTCCGACGGTCAGTCCCCTGATCCGGTGAGCCATCGCTGTGCGGACAACGGCGCTCGGGTCGACCTCGACAACTGTTCAGTCAGTCAAAATGCGGGTGATGCCGAACTACTGACCCGCTGGCAGGACCCGGAGTACAGCCCGGATGTGGATGCATTCTATTATGTTCGCGTTCTGGAAAACCCTTCCTGCCGCTGGTCGACCTGGGATGCACTACGTGCCGGTGTTGAGCCTCGAGCGGACCTGCCGAAAACGATTCAGGAGCGGGCCTGGAGTTCACCTATCTGGGTTCGCAAAGGATGACTTTGCACAAAAATTGATCCATTCGGTTCAACCGTAGGGCACTACCGGGTTAGCGTTCCCAGTTATTGATAGCACTACGGAGTCGCAGATGGAAAAGCTAAGCGCCCAGGATGCAGGTTTCCTGAAAATTGAATCTGCCCACTGCCCGTTCCACGTCGCCGGGCTCATGATTCTGAAGAGGCCGGAGCACGCTCCGCGCAACTTCATTCGTACGCTGGTGAAAAAGTGCGGACGTCTCAATGAGCTGTGGCCCGTGTTTGCCAAAAAACTCCACGATCCCGAGGATATGTCAGACCTGGCCTGGGTACCTGCGGATGACTACGTGGCCGAGCGGCACGTCTTGCATTACTCCCTGCCACAGCCCGGGCGCATGGAGGACCTGATGCGCCTGGTGACGCGTGCGCATGAGCGTCCACTGGACCGTGGGCGCCCACTCTGGGAACTGCACGTCATTGAGGGATTACCTCGTAACCGCTTCGCCCTGTATTGCAAAACTCATCATGCCCTGGTGGACGGTGTGGGCGCTATGAAGATGCTGCAGGGCTTGTTCAGCGATTCACCGAGCGGGCGGCTGGACTTCACGGAGGGGCTGGAGGCGCGGTGCCACAGCCACTATTCCCTGCTGGAACGCATTGGCAAAATGAGGAAGGGGTTGTTGGACCAGTATAAGGCTCTCCCGGAACTCTCCCGGCTGATGGCGCACATGGGAATGGATGCGCTCAAAGGTAAGACCGATGCCATGCGCCTGCCCTTTACTGCGCCGCGCACCCTGTTCAACACTGAACTGGACTCACGACGTTCGCTGGTGATTTGCGACCTCCCCTGCAATCAGGTCAAGCGCACCGCCCATGCCATGGGTGGGTCCATCAATGACGTGCTGCTGGCCGTTTGCGGCAGTGCGCTGCGCGCGTATTTACTCGAGCAGAATGCGCTGCCACGCAGCTCGCTGGTGGCAGGGATGCCCGTTTCCCTGAAATCTTCCGGGTCGAGTGAGGGCAATAAGCTCAGCTATATTATGTGCCCTTTCTTTACCCACGAGGCCGATCCGCTGAAACGCCTGCAGCGCATTATCAAAGTGACTTCGGCCGCAAAACGCGAGTTGGCCAGCGTTTCGGTGACCGCCGCAGAAGACTACTACGCACTGATTATGGCGCCAACGATATTATTGACGGTTACCGGCAATGCCACCAGGGTACGCCCCGCAGTCAACGCGATCTTCTCCAATGTTCCAGGGTCACGAGACAAGCTTTATCTGGAGGGGGCTGAGTTAGAGGCGATTTATCCACTTTCGATCGTCACCGATGCCATGGGTTTGAATATCACGGTTCTCAGTCATGTGAACAAGCTGTGCTTCGCTGTGGCCAGTTGCCCGCGGGACCAACCCGGGATTGAGGGGCTGGGTAAGCTGCTCAAGGCGGGTTATGCTGAATTGCGCGAAGCAGTGCAGTCCGCGACGTAGGCGCGGCTGTTGCAGATGCCGGGCGCATGGCGCCCCGCAGGATTGCCTTGGCCGAATGGATATCGGGCTCAGCTCCTGGGCTTCGTTTTCGCCCTGGCTTTTGGCTTTGCGGCAGCGCGGCCTGCTGCCTTTTTACCGGCTTTCGATTTGGGATTTGTCTTCGCTTTTGGTGTGGCCTTTTTTTTGCTTCTGGTTGCTGGCTTGGAGGCTGACCGGGCCGCTGGCCGTGCTACGCGTTTGGCAGCGGCTTTCTTGCCGGGCTTTGGCTTTAATCCTGCAGCATCCTCAAGCTCTACCAGCGCATCTTCCATGTAATCTATCATGCGCTGAACCTGCGGTACCGAACGACGACAGGCGATAATGCCAAAGTCCACGTTCTGGTCGTAGGTAACCAGGGTGATGTTCATGGAGATACCGTCGGTGACGATGGACAGGGGGTAATTGCCATCCATGCGCGCGCCATTCCAGTACATGGTCTGCCTGATGCCCGGAACATTTGAAATCACTGTGTTGTAGGGCGGCAGTTTTGACATCAGGCCCATAGGCTGCAATAGCAGTGAAGGCGTCTGCATCAGCAGCGTGAACAGTTCCAGTTCTTTGTGTGTCATGCCGCGGTAGTACTCTTTGCCCGCCTGCACCGAGGCCTGAATTGCCCGGAATCGTTTGCCCGGGTCAGCGATGTTGGTTGCGAGGTCGGCACTGATTGCAGCGACCGCGTTGCCCGCGTCGACATCGCCTTCTTTGCGCAGCGATACGGGAACCATCGCTTTCAGTGACTCGTCCGGCAATTCAGCATGGAGTTGCAGGTACTGACGCAGGGCGCCTGCGCACATGGCCAGTACGGCATCATTGAATGTGCCATCAAACGCCTTGGCCACCGCCCTTATGCGTACAAATGGCCAGGACTGGGCCACGAAGCGGCGAGCGCCATCAATAGATGTGTTCAGGGAACTGCGCGGTACTTTCAGGTGGGGCAGGTACAGGTTGTCGCCGCGCCCGGCCCAGGCGCGGGTAAAACCCTTGACCGCATTGAACAGGCTGGTGCTGCTGTCGAGGCTGGACTTGATCATATCGGTGACTGTGCGCAATTCCGAGTCACTGTACTCCGGGCGCTTGCCCAACCCCAGCCCTACCTTGTAGGCTTCCCAGGCACGCAGCGAGAGCGGCGAATCCTCGCGAATGAAATTCGGGTCGGAAGAGAGCATGCAGCGTGACACGTGAATCGATCGCGCCCCGTCAACAGCAGCATGATGCGTCTTGGTGTACACGGCAAACTGGCGGTTGCCCAGACCCTCGATGAGGTGCATCTCCCAAAGCGGACGGCTGCGCTCCAGCAAGGTGCCGTGCAAGCGCGATACCAGGGTGAACAGTTCGCGGTATCTTCCCGGCCTGGGCAGCGCCGAATGGCGCACGTGATACTCCATGTCGAGGGCAGGGTCAGGCTCCCAGTACGCGGCACCCGCCATCCCCAGGGGGCCGGTTTTAAGCCGGTCCCCAAAGGGCGGCAGCAGGGTGTCGGCAGACCGCATGTTTTGCGCCAGGTCGGCTAAAAACGCCTGTTCGTTGACGCCTTCGGGGAGCGTGTAAAGGCTGAGGCCGCCCACATGCATGGGCATCTCCCGGCGCTCGGCAATGAGAAAGCCCTTGTCCATGACACCCAGTTGTTTCATACGCTATATCCGCCTTGCTGCCGGTCTACCAGTGAACGCCGCGCATCACCTGCGCGAACATTTTTTGTGCCAGTTCCAGTTTGGATGAGGGCACGTTCTCCTTCTCCTTCGCCGCCTCGGCTTCAGTAAGCCCCCTGGCCGCGGCGGAATCCGGGAACAGGTCATATGCCTGGCTGAGAAACGCCTCGGTCACGCTGGGAATGGTCGCCTGGGCGACCGCACCAGTCACGCCCAGACGGGTGGACAGGCGTTTCGGTCTGGAAATGATCGCTTTGATCACCAGGTCCCTGGCCTGTTCCGGCGACAGCGTGGGGAATGCCTTGTACAGACTGGTAGGCGCTATCATCGGTGTGCGTACCAGCGGCATGTGAATGGTGGTGAAGGAAATATTCTGAGCAGCGAACTCAGGCGCAGCGCACAGGCTGAAAGCATCCAGCGCCGCCTTGGAGGCGACATAGGCAGAGAAGCGCGGCGGGTTGGTCAACACCCCGATAGAGGAGATATTGATGATATGGCCGCTTTCGTTTTCTTCCATAGAAGGCAGGAAACCGAGGATAAGGCGCAGGGCACCGTAATAGTTCAGTTCCATTGTGCGTTCGTAATCATGGAACCGTTCATAACTGTAGCGCACCGACCGACGGATGGAGCGGCCAGCGTTATTGACCAGGATGTCCACCTGCCCATGATCGCGCAAAACGTCGGCCACCAGTTTTTTGCAGTCCTTGGGGCTGGACACGTCGCAGGAATACGCTTTGCCCACGCCGCCTTTTTCGGCAATTTCGGCCAGGGTTTCTTCCAGTTTTTCCACCGTTCGCGCAACCAGGATTACTGTCGCATCGGCTCTGGCCAGGCGCAGCGCGCATTCCTTGCCTATGCCGCTGGTGGCACCGGTGACCACGACGACGCGACCCTTTACCTTGCGCCGCAGCGCTGCGAGGCTGGGCCGCCCGATCAGTTCATTGAACAGCCCGTCCACCTCGCTTATCAGAGTCTCCTTGTCGGGCCGCAGGAATTGCAACCAGTAGTCCCAGATCACCTGTGCGTAATCCTCAAAGGGAGGGCATTCGATATCTGCCTCGGCCAGTAATTTGCGGGTTTTACGTGAGTCAAAATGAGTGGGGTAACTGATGTAACCAATAACCTGCGGGGGTATTCCCAGCCGGGAAATGGCCTTTTCACCCAACGACTTCAGCGGCTTTACCCGGCTGATACCCTCGCCAGCCAGCTGCGTTGCCGTGTCGAGCATGCCAATTTCTATCGACTTGAGATTGGGGCCACCGGATACCTTCATCATCACCTTGAGCAGATCGCCCACGCGGATGCCATCGGGGTCGGTGATGAAGAAGCACTCCTGATCGTGTTTGGGTACATGTGCCAGGTAATCTATGGCATCTACGACGTAGTCCACCGGTACGATATTGAGCAGTCCAGCCTTGTTGAGTAGCAGCGGGAACCCCTTCGGAGTCACCGAACTGAGGTTTTTCAATGAATCGAAGAAATAATAGGGGCCGTCTACCTTGTCCATTTCGCCCGTTTCGGAGTGACCCACCACCATACCGGGACGATAGATGCGCCACTTCATGCGCTTTTCCTTGCGCACCAGGCCTTCGGACTCGTGCTTGGTCGCGAAGTAGGGGTGCTCCATGTCGCCTGCTTCCTCGAACATGTCCTCGGTGAACGTGCCTTCGTAAAGTCCGGCGGCTGCAATGGACGACACCTGGTGGAAGCAACCCGATCGCAGGCTCTTGGAGAGGGCGATAGCTTGTGCCGTGCCATTGACGTTGCTGACGCGTTGGCTCTCTGCATCGGCCTTCATGTCGTAAATTGCGGCGAGGTGGAAGAAGTGATCAATGTCGCCGGCATGTTTCTTGATCCACGCCGGTTTGACTCCCAGCTTTGGCTTGCTCAAGTCACCTTCAACGGCGATTACCTGGTCTTTCTCCGCACCCCAGAGTTCTCGTAGGCCGTCCACCTTGGGTAGTGAAGCGGGCCTTACCAGCAGGTAAATGACCCCGCCACGATCAAGAAGTTTGGGTACCAGGAATCGGCCGATAAAGCCGGTGCCGCCGGTGACGAAGTAATTCATTGAGATCCCCTTATTAAGGTTTTATGGGTCTGGTGAAACAATCAGCGTAGACAATACAGCATGTTAGTACAGAACGCTTCATTTCGCCTTGCTGCTGCGTTTGCGTCGACGGGGTCTTTGCTGCTTTTGGGTACCGCTTTGCCAGGTCTTGCGTGCCTCCAGCGCCTTGTTCCGAACTCGCTTTATATCCTCATCGGAATAGACGCCATTGACCCCGGAGATGGCGGCCAACTGCATGCCGTGCTTCAGTCCCAGCTTGTAGATTTCATGAACCTTTTTCCATTCAAGATTACGCCCCAGGGTGAAGTTTTCGAAACGGCCTTCCAGCGCCAGGACAATGGTTTCCGCCAGGCAGGCGTAAACCACGTTGCGATCCTCGAAGCCGATGGACTTCATATGCACCTCACCGGGCAGGGATATCTCGCCAGACTCAATTACCAGCACGTCCGGGCGTTGGGCCACGTCGTCCGGGGACAGGTCAAGCGGGCGGGCGACGTCTGTGATCACGCAGCCGGGCTTCACCCGGGTAATATCCAGAATTTTTTTCCCGGCACCAGAGGTGGCAGTGACGATCATGTCCATGTCGCCGATACTCGTATCAGAATCGGCGTAGGAGGACAGCACCAGCTTGACGCCGGGAGACTCACGCAAAATCGATTTTTCCAGAATCAGTAACTTGGCCGCCTCGGGTGATACCAGGTGCAACTCCTCGGTAGTGCGTGCCAGTAGTCTTGCACAGGCTGCGCCGATAGCACCGGTGGCGCCCACGACCATGGCCTTGCCCTTGACCTTCCTGCCTTTTTCCAGCTTTACCAGCCCCAGCCGTTGCACCGCGTCATGGGCTGCCCACAGTGCGCCGGAGGCGCTGTAACTGTTGCCTGTGGTGATGGGCAGTGGAGCGCGCTTGGCCACGGTTACGCCGGCATCACCGACCACCTTGGTGAATGCGCCCAGCCCCATGATCTGTGCGCCCAAGCCTTTGGCAATATCTGCCGCCGCCAGCAGTCTCCGGTAAGTGAACTCGGGCGTGTGACTCATGATCTCGCGCGGTGTGCCACCAACGATAATCAGCCAGCCCTCTGCCTCAGTACCGTCAGGCGATACAATGCCCTCAACTCTGGTATAGACAAAAGGCGGGCTATAGGCGGCTGCCTTTTCCACCAGGTTCATCACCGGTTGCGGGGAAATTTTTGACAGCATCTCCAGTGGCTTCAGGTGGGTGAGGTACTGCTGTGACAGGGGATGTATGACAAACGCGAAGCGATTTATCTGTTTGCGCCCGGGAATCGGATAGAGCAGGCGTGGCTGCAGTTGAAGGTCGGTGAAGATCTCCAGATAGTCGTCGTGGGTGATTTCAGCCGCCGGCTTCTCCAATGCCGCGACTATCATCGCTTCGATAATGTTGATGCCGACGATCTGCTTGAAGGGTTGCACGCTGCAGTCCAGCACCAGGCGTACACCCCAATCCCTGAACTGTTCCAGGCGCTGTTCCGACACCGTGGAGGTGATGACCGTCTTACCCTCAAGCTCCTCCCTTCCGTAGTGTTCCAATTGTTCATAGGTCGCCACGACTACCTGGGCATCTTTTATCGCGCGTCGCAGCACGAGGTGGTTGAAAAAGGTGAACGGCGCCAGTGAGGGCACCAGGTCCTTGCCTGTTTCGAAGCGCAGTACTGGATGGCTGCCGCTGGCATACCGTTCCAGCGCCCGCAGAGAGCGCAACAGGTTGGGCAGGCCGAACTGGGCGACAGGGTCAGCGAAGGTCAGGTTTTCGGTGTGCTCCGAGAGGATGGCTGCCAGCCGGTAATTGAGCGTACCGGACAGGAAAAGTACCTTGGCATTGTTAAAGATGTTGCCCAGTTCGAGCATGGCTGAGCGCACAGTCCATTCCTGTACGATTTCACGCAGCCGCGCACCACTGGTAACGGGTGTGCTGCCCGCGCACTGCTCCAGCGCGCGTGTTTCCGGCCGCATAAAATGATCCGTGCCAACCGTGTAGTGCTCACGGACTTTGCCCAGGCCGATGGCCTGCACTTCGTCGCGCCATTCGCGGATCAGGTTCGCTGCTTTTTTGGTATCGCCGTTGGTTCCGATGCGCGTCACCCGAAATTGCTCACCCAGGAATCGCGCCGTAAATTTGTCATCCAGTTCGCTTGAGCCCAGGCTGACGCTGACAATTTTTTTCATCTGTATTACCTCGCTAGGAATTGGGCAAGGCTACTGCAGTCTGCAGGGCGCAGACTTGATGGACCGCAAGGAAAGTGCTGGTGTGAGTACCGAAAAAGAGTGAACGCTACCGGCAGTCAATGATGCCGCTGGCGGCGAATGTTGGCGATGCCCATCATCGCTGACGCCGTGCGCAGCAGTTCGTCGATTGCCTGGCCGGTGGGCTCCTGCCGATTCAAGGCGAGGCGGCCCTGTTCTACCAGCGCCAGTAGTGTATCCAGTTCATGTCGATCCAGGTGGATGTCGACGCTCTCTGTAGTGTGGTCTAGTAATTCCATGGCATACCGCCCCCAGGTCATTCTAGGTTTATAGATCATCAGGGGGAGATTGCAAAAAGAATAGTCATAGCCATATTTATACCGCTTTATCACCGAGGTAAGGTACTGTTTTTAATGATAAATAATGAGGCCGGAGAAGGCTGAAACCAATCGCTGAATTACCGGGCATGGTTCAGCACAGCGCCCGTAGAATTATCTTGCGGGTATCTGCGGGGTCGATCACCGCATCGAGTTCGGTGGCCGCGGCAGACTCGGTAGCTCTACCTTTTTCATAAAGCGTATCCAATAACTTGTTGAACAGCGCGTTACGGGCCTCATCATTGGCCTCCGCAGCGAGCTCCTTCTTGAACCCAAGGCGCACCGCGCCCTCCAGTCCCATGGGGCCGGTTTCACCGGTGGGCCAGGCAGCAGTGAATACCGGGATCTTAAAACTGCCACCGGCCATGGCCATTGCGCCCAGTCCATAGGCCTTGCGCAGGATGATGGTCACCATCGGCACGCGCAGTCGGGCACCGGCACGGAACAGGGCTGCCATGCGCCTGGGTGCGCCTTCTACTTCACTCTCTGGCCCCACCATGAAGCCAGGTGTGTCGCAAAGTGAGACCAGGGGCAGGCCCAGCTTATTGCACAGGGCCAGAAATCGGGCGGCCTTGTCAGAGGCGTCGCAGTCCAGCGCGCCACCCAGGCCGCGACAGTCGTTGGCAATCACGCCCAGGGCCCTGCCTTCAATGCGCATGAAGCCGGTGACCAGCGCTGTGCCAAATTCACGGGTGATCTCCATAAAACTGGCGGTGTCGGCCAGCGTGTCAATGATATGGCGAACATCGTAGGCAAAGCGTCGATCGGCGGGAAGCGCCGTGCGCAGAGCTTCCTGCTCGGCGCAGTCCCATTCGGGCAGGTCGCCCTGGGTGTAACTGAGCAGCTGCTTCGCGAGTGCGGTGGCATGGGCCTCGTTTTCTGCATCCAGGTCCACCACCGCATTTTTTTGTTGCACCTCAATGGGGCCTATTTCCGTGGGTGCGAACTGCCCGAGACCGCCTCCCTCGATCATGGCCGGCCCGGCCATTCCAATCCATGAGCTGCGCGTGGCGATGCGCACATCGGCGCAGCCGAACAGCGCCGCGTTTCCTGCAAAGCAATAGCCGTTGTTGACGGCGATGGTGGGTACCTCGTCACACAGGCGCGCCCACTCCACAAATGAGCTGACGTCCAGTCCGCCGCCGCCGATCTGTACATCGGTGTCGCCGGGCCTGCCGCCACCGCCTTCGGTATACATGATGGTGGGTAGCTGTTTGTCCAGGGCCACGCCGATAATGCGGTCCAGTTTCATATGATGATAAAAACCCTGGGTGCCCGCGAGCACTGTGTAGTCGTTGACAATCACCGCTGCTGCAGAGGCCGTCTCCCCGAATATGTCTGCGTTGATAGTGGCCAGCCCGGTAAGGATGCCGTCTGCCGGCGTGTTGGTGCGCAAGTCCTCCAGGCTGCGTCGGCCGCGCTGGGCGGCCACGGCGAGTTGGCCGTATTCGACGAACGAGCCCGCATCAATCAGGTCATCGAGGTTTTCCCTGGCCGTTCGGTAGCCTTTTGCATGGCGTTTGCCTACAGCTTTCGGGCGCGCCGCGTCCTGCGTCATCGCCGACTGCGCCTGCCACGCGTGCAATTCAACAAGATCGTTGCCGGTGCTGGTCTGAGACGGCTGTGCTGGATCGGAGGAGTGCGTTTCCGGTATCAGTTCCATCAGCACCACGTCGGTTTGTACCGTCTGCCCGGGACGTACATGAATAACGCCGACGATGCCCGCCTGCGGGGCATCCACGGAGGACTGCAGTTTCATCGATTCCACTGTCGCCAGCCGCTGGCCGGCGTGTACCGCATCTCCCGCGCTGACTTCGATGCTAATGACGGCCGCAGCCATCGGAGAGTGAATGGGGATAGTGTTGCTTTGCATAGGTGCTCGCTTGTTGGCTACCGGGACCAGCCGTCGCTGACCGCTCAAAATGTGTGGGGATAGGATTTCCAGTAATACTGTTCGTCATTGCTCTGCCAGTCGGCATAGATGGATTTCCAGTTGAGACCTTCAATGCGCCACCCGTGATGGGGTTCCAGATTGGTGGAGAATACGGGCGCACCGTAGTCGCAGAAACGTGTGTCTACGCTGAGTCGAACCTTGTTCTCTGCCGTATTCGGTTCAGCGCGGTGTACGGTGGCCGAGTTGAAAATGAGTATGTCGCCTTTTTCAAAGTCGGAGACATGCCAGTGGGTCTCATGCTCGTAGATCTCACATTGCACGCCACCTACGCCCTGCGCCTCGTGCACCTTCCTCACCCCACCCTTATGTGAGCCGGGAAGCACGGTAACACGCCCCATGCTGGCGTCCACATCATGCAGGGCCACCCAGATGCCGGCCATGCTAGGGCCGGCGTGGTGGGAATAGGCGTCCTGGTGGGGCGGGGTCTCATAGCCAAGCATCCGTGGCGTGGCGATGCGCGCCATCTTGATCGGATAGACCCAGGGTTGGCAGCCCTGTATACGCTGCATCAACTGCAGCATCCAGGGCTGGTGAAAGAAGCGGTGAAAAGACTCCAGCTGCTGTACTTTCGGATAAACGCGATCCCAGATCGCATCGGTCTCGTAGAAAGGATTGCCATTGAGTCGTGGCTTGGCTTTGGTCTCGTCCCAGGTCACATGGGGGGCCAGTACCTGCAGAATGTCATCGCGCAGAGCATCGCAATGTTCGGCCTCGGCGCCGCCCTTGAGAAACAGGTAGCCGTCTTCGGCAAAGCGCTCACGCAATACGGTGTCGTGCTCGCCGTGCAGGGAGACGTGATAGTCGGATGAGGTGGTCAAATCGGGGACTCTTTATAGATGAAATGTTCAACGCCTGGACGCAGCAACCGCATTATCCCTGAAATGCCGGCAAAGAAAAGTCCGGCGGCTGCGGGGTGGAACTGATCTGCTATACCGCGGTCAACCTAAATACAATATTGTCGGGGTTACATAATGCAAAAAGCTTTTCTGATCGCAGTGCTGCTCCTCATGTCCACCGGCGCCAGGGCAGAGACTGCCGAGGCCTATTTTGCCGGTGGATGTTTCTGGTGTATGGAATCCAACTATCAGGAGCAGGAGGGTGTGGTCGATGTCGTTTCGGGCTTCATTGGTGGCACACTGAAAAACCCCACCTACAAGGGCAATCACGAGGGGCACTTCGAGGCGATCAAGGTGAGCTACGATCCGGCAGTGATCAGCTACCAGCAACTGCTGGACCTGTTCTGGGTGAGTATCGACCCCTTCGACAATGCGGGCCAGTTCTGCGACAAGGGTTTCAGCTACCGCAGTGCCGTATTCACCAGCAGCGCTGAAGAGAAAGCCATGGCGCAGCAGTCTCTGGATGCGGTGCAGGCCCGTTTTCCCGACCAGGTTGTCTACACCGAGCTGCGCGATGCGAACGAATTCTGGCCGGTGGAGGAATACCACCAGGATTACTACCTGAAAAACCCGGTGCGCTACAACTACTATCGCTGGAACTGTGGGCGAGATCAGCGCACCAGGGAAATCTGGGGTGACGCGGCCGCGACCCACTGAGCATGAGCAGGACTAGTCTGAGAGAGACTGCGCCAGGTCCTGCAGGTAGTCGACGTAGGCGAGCTTAAACGCAGGGTCAAAGTTTTTCTGGTCTGCGGCCAGCTTGACGATCACTACCTGGTTGTCAGGATGCACATAGATGTTCTGGCCCCATATACCCCGGGCAAGAAAGTCACCGTCCCAGTCACGGGGCGTCCACCACTGGTACTGATACCCGGATACGTTGGACGAGCGTGGGTTTTCCCCCGGCATCAGGTGGGGTTCGTCAGGTGTCACTGATTCCTCAACCCAGCCCTGCGGCAGGATGCGTTGCTCCCCGCGCATGCCCTTGTTCAGATAGAGAAGCCCAAGTTTCGCGTAATCGCGTGTCGATGCAGCCAGCCCGCCCATGGCCAATTCGTAGCCCTGCTCATCCAGCGTCCATAACCCCGCGTTCTCCATGCCCAGCGGATGCCACAGTCGGCTGGTCATATACTCGGTGAGGGACTCGCCGGTCACCTTTACCAACAGAATGCCCAGCAGCTGCGTGTTGATACTGGCGTAGTGGTTGAATGTGCCGGGTGGGTGCTCTCTTTCCAGCGTGTTGATGTACTCGATATACGACATTGGCGGAACCATCGTGGTCATTTTATTGATGTCGGATTCCGGGTCGGTATAGGCCTCGTTGAAGCGGGTGCCTGAGGCCATCTGCAGCACGTGTTTGACGGTAACACCGTCAAATGTCTTGCTGGTGAGTGCGGGGAGGTACTTGCGAATTGGGTCGTCAAGGCTGTCCAGCCTGCCTTCACCGAGTGCAATTCCCAGTAATGCAGAGGTGAATGACTTGGCCATGGAAAAGGAAATGTGCAGGCTGTCACGGTCGTCGCCGTGGGTGTAGGTTTCGTGAATTATTTTGCCGTCCTTGATCACCAGGAAGGCCGAGGTGTCTGAGAGCTCGATAAAAGCCTCCAGCGTAGTGGGCTTACCTTGAAAATCAGCAGTGAATTGCAGGCTGTCAGCGCTACTGCCCAGGTCCCAGGGGTCGGGGGAGGGCGACATCGTCGAGGTGGGCACAAAGCGGTCCATATTGCGGAAATTCTCGAAACGATCGCCGGCAAACATGGCACTGAAGCCGGTTGCTTCGCCGCCCGACGGTGTGCCGCCGATGGTGACTCCCTGGGCCACAACGGTGGTGCTGGCCAGCAGAGTGGAGGTGATAAACAGATTGCGCAGGTGTGCACGGCATGACATAGGCTGACCTCAATTTAATGACGTTGATTAGTCTAGACCAGTCCTGCGGTCAGTGCATCGCCCGACAGGCGGTTATTGTTACGCGAATGGTGGGTACGCGGGGACTGGGTCCGGGAAATTGCGCAAAACGTGAAACCGATTGCTTATCTCGCTTATACTTGCGGTTTTTTTCAGGAGCATCCCATGGGCAGAGCCTACCAGAACCGCAAGGAATCCATGGCCAAGACATCGGACCAGAAGGCCCGGGTCTACAGCAAGCACGCGCGTGTCATCTATGTGACGGCCAAACAGGGCGGCGTCGACCCCGACGGCAACCTGGCCCTGCGCAGCGCGATCGACCGGGCGAAGAAGGACCAGGTTCCCGCGCATGTCATCGACAAGGCGCTGGACAAGGCCGGTGGAAGTGCGGGAGAAGACTTCGCCGCGGCGCGATACGAAGGCTTTGGGCCCGGGGGCTGTATGGTCATCGTGGACTGTCTGACCGACAATCCCAATCGCACCATTGGTGATGTGCGCCAATGCTTTACCAAGACCAAGTGCAAGATTGGCACTCCCGGCAGTGTCAGCCACTCATTCGATCACAGTGCCATCTTCGTTTTTGCAGGAGAGGATGACGAGGCAGTGCTGGAGGCGCTGATGATGGCGGACGTGGACGTAGAGGATATCGAATGCGAAGACGGCAAGATTACCGTGTTCACGCCGCATACCGAGTTCGCCAAGGCCCGGCAGGCGCTGAATGAGGCCCTGGGTGATATTGATTTTGAAGTGGAAGAAATTCAGTTCGTGCCACGGGATACGGCGCCCATTCCTGCAGACGACGAGGCCATGTTTGAGAAATTCCTCGACATGCTGAACGATGTCGAGGATGTGCAGAAGGTGTATCACAACGTCGCCTAGTCGGGCGTCGGCAGGCGTCGAATGACCAGCAGCAGTTCGCCCACCTGGAAACCAAACTTGTCGAGTGTGGACTCATTGATCAGGATGTCCGGCGTCAGCAGATACATCCTGTCGTCCACGTGCAGGTCGATGGTGTCGCCCCGATAGGGCACCTGCAGCACGTAGTCCAGAAACACCGCGTTGCCGGACTGGCGCAGGGTGCCCTCGCCGGTGACGTCGCCGGCAGTGCCGGTGTAGCTGCCATCACTCTGGCGGCGCAGTGTCCAAATCCGTTTCTGCTTCTCCCCATCGTTGAATACAAAGTCTTCGTCCAGTGTCCCCACGCCATCTTCCCAGCTGGCAGCGATGGTGGCGTTGAAGGTTCGTATCACTTTGCCACTGCGGTCCTTCACTACCCCGTGGGCAGCGAGCGGGCCCTGGAAAAATTCCTCGACGCTGAACCGTGGTGTCATCGCACTGTAGTCGGTGACCTGCACAGGTGAGCAGGCGGCTGCGAGGGTGAGAAACAGTGCTGAGAGCGCAGCGCGTATGCCGGCCAGACGCTGCCCGCCCGGCTCAAATTGAACGGCATTGATAATCTTCATTGTATTGCTCCCCGCTGTGCCCGCTGATCCATGCGCCATAGCCTGCCCTCACAGTGATCACGGTGGCTGCACTCTGGCGGGCAGCCGCGGCAGGGCGGCCGGTGTTCCGGGAGCGTCTGTATTGGGGGCTGGCCGCCCGCGGCGCTTGTTTCTGGCATGTCTGTCATCCTGTGTCTCCGGCATCTGAGTCTTTGATACGGAAGCAGGCGCCGACAGGACTACCTGGATTCAGCTAATCAATACGAGTAGGACGCCTGCAGGCCCAGCGGTATTCCCAGCGCCCAGTAAGCCAGCAGAAACAGACTCCATACACTGATGAAGGTTATAGAGTAAGGCAGCATCATTGCCGTCAGTGTGCCTATACCGGCACTCTTGATATAACGCTGGCAATACACCACTACCAGCGGGAAATACGGCATAAGCGGGGTGATGATGTTAGTGGTGGAGTCGCCCACCCGGTAGGCAGCCTGGGTCAGGTCAGGGGAAATGCCCAGCTTCATCAGCAGGGGAACGAAAATCGGCGCTAACAGGGCCCACTTGGCGGATGCCGAACCAATGAACAGATTGAGCAGTCCGGTAAGCAGGATAATACCGACAATGGTCATGGCGCTGGGCAGGCCCGCTGCTTGCAGTACTGCTGCGCCCTCGATGGCCAGCAGTATCCCCAGGTTGGACTGGGCAAAAGCAAAGATAAACTGGGCAATAAAGAACATGATGACCAGGTAATAGGCCATGCTCTCCATCGCCTTGGTCATGCCGGCGATGATGTCGCGCGCGCTGGTGACTGTGCCTGCCCGGTAACCGTAGACCACGCCTGGGACCAGGAACAGAATAAAAATTAACGGCACGATGGAACCCATCAGCGGTGCGCCCAGTTCTGTCAGTCCACCCGTCTGGCCGCGCCAGGGCGAGTTAACCGGCCAGGCGCTGGCCACCAGCAGGGTAACGGCGAGGGCCATCGACCAGAGAGCTGCCCGCAACCCGCGGCGCTCATTGTCGTCAAGCGGTTGCATAGACGGCAGATCTTCCAGGTCGTCGTCAATGATCGTGCCCTGAAGTCGCGGTTCCACCAGTTTGTCGGTTACCCACCAGCCAACAGCGACAATCAGAAACGAGGAGTAGGCGGTAAAAAAATAATTATTCAGCGGGTTCAGGGTGATGCCCGGGTCCAGTATTTGAGCGCTGGATTGTGAAATCCCCTGCAGCATGGGATCGATAGCGGAGGGAATGAAGTTGGCGGAAAAGCCCCCGGAGACACCGGCGAACGCCGCGGCAATGCCTGCCAACGGGTGCCTGCCCGCCGCATAGAAAATCGCCCCGCCCAGCGGAATCACCAGCACATAGCCTGCATCTGCCGCCGTATGGCTGACAATGCCTACCAGGATGAGCATGGGTGTGAGCAGCCAGCGTGCGGTGACGCCCATCATCGCGCGCAGTGCGGAATTGATAAAGCCCGTGTGGTCGGCTACGCCGATGCCGAGCATTGCCACCAGTACCACGCCGATCGGGTGGAAATGGGCGAAGGTTTTTACCATGGAGGAGAAGAACAGGACCATGGACTCGCCGGACAGCTGGTTCACCACGACCAGCGGCTCGCCAGTGCGCGGGTCGCTGACGCCCCAGTCGACATAGGAAAGCAACCACGAGAGCACCCAAACGGCAACCAGTAAAGCGATGAACAACACAGCGGGATCGGGTAGCTTGTTGCCGATGCGCTCTACGCCAGCTAATGCGCGACGCGTGAAGCCGGCGTCGGATGTGGTGTGTGTGTTCATCTGGTTACCTGGGCAGTGATTTATGCGGCAGTCTAAGGTGCGAGATAGCGCTGCACAACCTGCAGTTCAATACTGTGCGCGCGGTCATGCTTACCCTAGGGAAGCGACTACTCCCAGCTGAACTGTATCAGTTGCCAGCGGCCCTGGAGGTGGCGCCATTGGCCCCTGAACTGGTAGAGCTGCGCAGCCTCGGGCAGGCTGGCGTTGCTGCCGCTGAGCGCGGCCGTGCCCTGCACGGTAGCCAGAGCCGGTTCATGGCGGTCAACTTCTACCGTCAGCACTGGAATAACCACACCGACGTTCTGGTAGCGCAGAAAGTAGCCCGTGAGTATCTTACGAACTTCTTCCTTGCCGATGTTTCTTTGTCCGCGGTGGCCGCCGAGAAACGAGTCGGCCAGATGTTCGCGAAAGTCAGCATTACTGCCTTCTTCCAGTGCCCGCTGCATTTCCTTGATGACCTGCCTGATCTCGGCCTCGGGATCAGAGGGGCTGGAGCAGGCACAGCTCAGTGCCAGGAGCAGTGCTAAAGAGAGACCGTGTAAAGCGCGCATGAACGACACCCTGTGCTGGTTGCATTGCAGTTTAAGTCGGGACACGACACTATTACAGCCTCATTCTCCAGAGACAAGAAATGTCAGGGAACGCCGCTTCAGTCACGCTAAACGACCTGTACCGCCTCGGCCAGCAACTCGAGGCGGAGCGGGACCTGCCCGCGTCTGTGCTTCGCGAGCGCGATCATGCGCTGGGTCTGCGATGCACTGAGCGTGATGACACCGGACGTTTGCTCTACTGGCTGGACAAGGTCGCTTGTGATGAGGATCAACCGGGCTGGTTCACTGAAGCGCATACGGCGCTGTTGCTGCGCCTGCTAGCGTTATTGGCGGGTGCGCTGGCCGTGGGCGGTTTTCTGTTGGCCAGTGAGCGCGCCCTGATCAACGTATTCCTGTTTCAACTGCTGTTTGTTTTTCTGCCCCTGTTTTTTTCTCTATTGGCCGCAGTGGTTATGCTGCGCTCAGTCCGCGGCCGGCCGCCCGCTGTTTCGCCTTTCAACCCGGCGCGTCTGGTGGCCAACCGCGCCTTGCCCGCGCAGGGAGAATTACGTGAGGCCAGCGCAGCGCTGCGCCTGCTGATGCTGCGTTATGGCCAGGAACTGGGGGTGTTGTTTGCGCTGGGTGTGATTGCCGCGTTCCTGGTGCTGCTCGCTTTTACCGATTTCAGCTTTGTCTGGGGCTCCACCTTTGGCTTCAGCGACAGTGCCGTCAGCACCTTTAACAATACACTTTCATTGCCCTGGTCCTCATGGTTACCGCAGGCGGTGGTGCCGGCCGACGTGGTTACCGCTACCCGCTATCATGCGGCACAGTTGGACCTGAGTGGGCTCAATGAGGCCAGCAAGCGGGGCTGGTGGTCGTTCCTGGCAATGTGCCTGGTGACTTATGCGCTGTTGCCCAGGTTCCTGCTCTGGCTGCTGTCGCGTCGCTTGTACCGTCGTGAAGTGACGCGCAGCTTTCTTACCTTTCCGGGGGCCGCGGCAGTACTGGCCCGGATGCGCTCGCCTGTGGTTAAAACCCAGGCGGGTGACACTGAACACGTTGACGCCAGATCATCCGTTATTTTTAAAGATGATGGCGCTTTGCTGCTGGAATGGGCCGGCGCGTTGGCTGAACTGGGCGCAGCGGGGCTGCAACTGGCGTCACCTGAGAACCATCTGCGCGCCGGGCTGGGTTCGCCTGCTGATGACCTGGACTGTATTGAACTGGTTAACCAGCGCCGGCCGAAAGTGCTGCGGGTGGCGGTAAAGTCATGGGAGCCGCCCATGGCGGATCTTGCGGATGTGCTCGGTGATGTACGTAACGTGTCGCACTGCATCCTGCAATTGATCCCCCTGCAGGGAAAACAGGTTAATGAGAGCAGTATTCGTGACTGGCAGGAATTCGGCCGGGAGCTGGGTTTTACCCATACGGATGTGCAGCCACTGGAGCTGACCGCGTGAGTGTGCGACAGGACGCAGACCTTCCGCACTTTGCCGTCGTCGGCAGGCCCAACAAGGGCAAGTCCTCTATCGTGGCCACATTGGCCCGTGACGATACTGTGCACATCGCCGCCCGCGCAGGCTCCACCAAAAGTACGCGGCGGTTTCCCATGCAGGTGGACGGGGAAACGCTTTACGAATTGATCGACACGCCGGGTATACAGCGATCACGACAGGTGCTGGCCTGGCTGCGCAGCCATTGCAAGGATGCTGCCGCGCGGCCCGCTGCAGTGCAACAGTTTCTGGCGGAGCACGCCGGTCAGGCGCAGTTTGCCGATGAGTGTCATGCACTGGAGCCCATAGTGGCGGGTGCCGGCGTCATCTACGTGGTGGACGGTTCCGTGCCTTTTGGCGGTGACTATGAGGCAGAAATGGAAATTCTGCGCTGGACAGGCCGGCCCAGTCTGGCCCTGATTAACCCCATCGCCAACAGCGACTATGTTGCCCAGTGGACCACGGGTCTGGGTCAGTATTTCCAGACGGTCCGCAGCTTTGACGCGCATCGCGCTGAGTATCGTAAGCAACTGGATCTGCTCACCCTGTTTGGCCATCTTGACCCGGAGTGGCGACAGCCCCTGCAGCGCGCCGTTGATGTGCTGGAGGCGGATCGACTGCGCCAGCACCATGAGGCGGGGGAGACGATTGCCGAGCTGATATACGACGGCCTTACCGTTACTGTGGAACAGGCCGTGCCCGAGGGTGCGCCGGAGGAACCGATTCGTAAACTCCTGTTCACCCGTTACCAGCGGCAACTGATCAAGCGCGAGCGCAGCGCCCGGGCCAGGGTTGAAGAGTTGTTTTACTACCGCGACCTGAGCAAGTCCGAGCAGGGCATTGCTTTTGAGGAAGAGGACCTGTTTCACCAGGAAAACTGGTACCTGTGGGGACTGAATCGCAAACAGCTGTTGCTGGCAGCCGGGGCAGCAGGCGGCGTGGCCGGCGGTGGTGCCGGGGTCGTGGTGGACGGCATGACCGGCGGCCTGTTAGGTGGGCTGGCCACGCTGGCCGGCTCGATTGGCGGTGCCGTTGCGTCCACGCGCAGCGTGTTGCGCCACGCCGATGATATTGCCAGGTGGACGGTTAGCGGCGTCCCTACTGGCGGCAATCGACTTGCCTATGGTCCCTCGCGCAACGCCAATTTTCCCTTTGTCCTGCTGGGGCGCGCCATGCAACACCACCGCGCTATCAGCCAGCGTACTCATGCGGTGCGTGAAACCCTGAAACTCCACGAGCCTGCGCTGGACTGGCTGGAAGACAAGGACAAACGTCGTTTGGCGCGTATATTCGATGACATTCGCAGCGCAAAGCGCGTCAGCGAGCGGCGCGCAGAGTTAAGCCAGTTGATAAAAGCCTGGTGCGAAGCGGTTGACGCGTCAGGTTAAGTGCCACCAGGGAGGTTGCGCAGCGCAGAGGCACTCCAAACTTCGGCCCGCCGCATTGAGCGAGCGAGAGGGGGGCTCCGCCCTCAGCCGAAACGCTAGTCAAAGTTAAGTCTATAACTGCCAAATATCGCCGCGTTTCATTGCTTTTATTACCGGGTTTGCTAGATTGAATCGGGCTTGCATAATCTACTGCGAACCTGTCTTGCGATAGCTTTCGCCCAGCTGCGGAGTCTCTCGCCATGCACAACATTTCTACCGGCTTTCTGTTGCTTCTCCTGGTGGCGCCTCTAATGGCCTGCAAAGTACAGATCACAGTGCCCTCGGGCGGCAGCGTGGTCAGTGACAGCGGCGCGCTCGATTGCGCGGAAGGCGACACCTGCTCCTTTGATGTGGTCGATGTTTTCTTTGCAGATACGTTTCGTGGCGAAGCCGTCGATGGCTTTGCCTTTGCCGGCTGGAAGCGGGGGGCCAACACTCTCTGTGGTGGTTCGGCAAAGGACTGCGTATTGTCCACGTCTGGTTTTACGGGCAACCCCGACCTGTTGGCATTACTGGAGTCAGAGGAGGTCTTTTATCTCAGGCCTGTTTTCTCGGAGAAGAGCGGCGCGGGAGATATCGTCAACCGTCCCTTCAAGGCCTGTATTGATCGGTCGATGTATGCGAACGGATACCGTTCCGACATCACCATTCAGCTTTATGATGATGGTGTGAAGGAAGGCACTAGGCGAACGTTGAGTAACGTTTCAGGCCCTGCTATGTATAAGGGGAAGAGTGTGATGATCCTGCGCGAGGCGATTACCAATAAAGGCGTGCTGGATTCCGAGCTGGAGATAACAGCTTACAACCAGGTAGACCTCGCTGCCCTGCGTATTCGTACAATAGGAATTGATCAGACGACTGTAAAACCGGTAATGCAGGAGGCCGAGGGGTCAATCTCTCCCGCATTTTTGCAGCGCTTTGACCTGAAAGTAGGGGATTCCTACACGACAACCTACACCCTGCGGCTCACGTTTCCGGATGGTAGTTCGCCTGATATAACCCAGAAAATAAGCACAGAATTCATCTACGAAGGCGTGGAGACTATCAATATACCAGCCGGTACTTTTCAGGCGTGTCGAGTTCGCCGTTTTGATGATATAGACGGGCAGGTGAGTGAGTCGTACAACTGGATAGGTCAGGGCAACGGGGTGCTGCTGCTGGAAAGCGACGCTGATTTTGTGCACGAGGCAGCTGTGATGTCGGGCACGGTGAACGGTAAGGCGCTTTAACGGGGGCGTAGCGAACTGACCTGCAGGCGTTTTGGCGCCAAACCGATCAGGTTGCGCCGCCAGTCTCGCTTCCGCCTTGGTCGCTATGTCGTCAGGCAGTAAAGCAGCTTGCTCTTATTTGGCTAATTTTCTATTAGCCAAAACCGGATTGGTCGGCTTTTAATAGGAACAACTCCTTACAAGTGATTGGTTGCAGCCTATGCTTTTAGTCCAGCTGAGAGAACGCATAATAGAAGCAACTTACGCTGACGAACACAGCAGCGTGACGAAGCTCCTTTCCGGATTGGCGCTGAACCCCCAGCAGCGCGCAGATGTTCTCGAAAAATCGAAGAAACTGGTCAAGTTGTGCCGGGAAGACAAGCATGGCAAGGGCACGCTTGACTCCTTCCTGGAGGAATTCGGTCTCTCCAACAAGGAGGGGGTGGCCCTGATGTGTCTGGCCGAAGCGCTGCTGCGCGTGCCGGACTCGAGAACCGCCGATCGCCTGATCTCTGAAAAAATACTCTCCGGTAACTGGAGCGAGCACCAGGGTAAGTCAGACTCGGTTTTCGTCAACGCCTCGACCTGGGGTCTGATGCTTACCGGGGCAGTGGTGGAGTTACCCAGAGAGTACCGTGAGCGGCCGGGCAACGCAGTCAAACATCTCATTTCCCGACTGGGAGAACCTATCGTTCGCGCTGGAGTGCTGCAGGCTATGCGCATTATGGGCGGCCAGTACGTACTGGGGAGATCAATCGGTGAGGCGGTCAAGCGGGGCAGGAAACAAAATACCAGGGCGACGCGTTTTTCCTTTGACATGCTGGGAGAGGGCGCGCGTACCGAAAGTGACGCCCTGCGTTATTTTGAGTCCTATGCATCGGCAATCAGGGAGATAGGCTCAGGTAACACGCTTGCCGAACCGGTTACAGCCGACGGGATATCAGTCAAGTTGTCCGCGCTGCACCCGCGCTATCACTATTCACACAGAGAGGCGGTGCTGCAGAGCTTGCTGCCACGCATCCGTGAGCTCTGCGTTCTGGCCGCCCGGTACAACATCGGGCTGAGTATCGATGCGGAAGAGAGCGAGCGACTGGAACTGTCGCTGGACATTTTTGAGGCGCTGGCCAGAGACGAGGAACTGACTGCATGGCAGGGCCTGGGCCTGGTTCTGCAGACCTATCAAAAGCGCGCGCCCTACGTTGTTGACTGGTTGGTTGAGCTGGCGAGGGAAACCGGGCGCCGCATTCCTGTGCGTCTGGTCAAGGGCGCATACTGGGATGCGGAAATCAAGCGCGCCCAGGAGTTGGGCATGCCCGAGTACCCGGTCTTTACCCGCAAGGCGAACACGGATGCCTGCTATCTGCACTGCGCCGAGAAGGTACTCAAGGAACCGCAGCGCATATTCCCGCAGTTTGCCACGCACAATGCCTATACTGCCGCCATGGTGCTTGAACTCGCTGGCGATGCGGAGTTTGAGTTCCAGCGATTGCACGGGATGGGACACATACTCTATAAGCACCTGGTACAGTTGTGTCCGCATCGAGACGTAGCAGTGCGCGTCTACGCACCCGTGGGTTCGCACAAGGACCTGCTTCCCTACCTGGTGCGCCGGTTGCTGGAGAACGGCGCCAACAGTTCGTTTGTAAACCGCTTTCTCGACGACGATGTGCCCGTGGACGAGTTACTTGAAGATGTCTATGAGCAGGTGCAGGCCGTGCCGGTATACCGGCATAGCGGCATCCCGCGTCCGCCTGACCTGTTCAGTAGCCAGCCGGACCAACGCAGTAATTCCCGCGGCTTCGACCTGGAGCTCTCTACACATGCCGACACGTTACTGGCGCAGGTAAACACTGCTGCCCCCGAGTGCATCCACGCGGGTGCGCTAGTCGATGGTGAGACGACGCTAGCCAGTCCAGTCAGGGTTGCCAGTCCAGCCGACCACAGCTGCACGGTAGGCTGGGTAAGTGATGCCAGCCAGGACACAGCGCTACGGGCGCTGGCGTCGGCTGATGGTGGACAGGGCGCATGGAACGCACTGGGGGCCGCCAGGCGTGCGGAGATTTTGGGTGACGTTGCGCAGCGCTATGAAGATAACTACCTGGAACTGGTTTCCCTGCTCAGCCGTGAGGCCGGCAGAACATTGAACGACTGCGTAGCGGAAGTGCGCGAGGCCATTGATTTTTGTCGCTACTACGCCAATCAGGCCATGCAAACAATGGGTGAGGGCTCTGGCCTGCAGGGCCGAGGTACCTTTTTGTGCATCAGCCCGTGGAACTTTCCGCTGGCCATCTTTACCGGACAGGTCGCGGCGGCGCTGGTCACTGGCAATGCCGTGTTGGCTAAACCGGCCGAGCAGACCCCGCTGATTGCCTTCAGGGCGGTGCAGCTTTTTCACCAGGCAGGTGTTCCCACTGCGGTGCTACATCTGTTGCCGGGCGATGGCGCCAGTCTGGGCTCTGTGCTGTTAAATGACAGTCGTGTCACCGGTGTCGCCTTCACTGGCTCAACTGCCACTGCCAGCCTGATTAACCGGCAGGTTGCACAGAGGCCCGGACGGGGTATCTCGCTTATCGCCGAGACCGGTGGGCAGAATTGCATGATCGCCGATTCAACGGCGTTGCCCGAGCAACTGGTTGATGATGTGATCGAATCCGCTTTTTCCAGTGCCGGGCAGCGCTGTTCTGCGTTGCGTGTACTGTTTATCCAGGCGGACATAGCCGACCAGGTGATCGAAATGCTCCGTGGCGCGTTGCTATGCAGGCACATTGGCGAACCATGGTTGCTCTCCACCGATTTCGGACCCGTTATCGACCAGGACGCACAGCGCATGCTGCTGGCACACATCGAGATGATGAAACAGAAAGCACATTTGCTGGGTAACCTGAACGCCGATACGCCGGACTTGCAGGGCACCTACGTCGCCCCGCACATTTTTGAAATAGACAGCCTCGAACAACTGGATGGGGAAGTGTTTGGTCCTGTGTTGCATGTGGTCAGGTATAAAGCGGAGGAGATTGATGCTGTTATTGATAGTATCAATCAAACCGGTTTCGGCCTGACCCTTGGTGTTCACAGCAGGATAGAGGCGTTTGCGAGGTATGTTTTTGCCCACACATTAGCCGGAAATACCTATGTCAATCGCAATATGGTTGGCGCGGTGGTGGGGGTGAACCCGTTTGGCGGAACCGGGCTTTCGGGTACCGGGCCGAAGGCGGGCGGTCCACACTATCTCTATCGATTCACTCGTCCCGCAGTCACCGCCGGGCCGGTGCCTGACCCGGTGTCGGTTCAGCTGGCCGCAGGGGGTGATCACTCTGATTCTGTCGATGCCCAGCTTCAGGCAGCACACAGGGCACATCTGTCGTGGCGGGCACGCCCCGGGCAGGTTCGCGCCGACGTCCTCAGACATTGCGTACACGTTTTGTCGACCGGCGGAGCAGCAGTGTTTGAACAACTTGCACAGTTGGCGGAGGGCGCGATCAGTGAGCCGCTGGTAATGCCTGGCCCCACGGGTGAGGAAGACACATTGATGCTGACCGGCAAGGGTGTTGTAGCCTGCCTGGCTACTGAGCCGGACAGCGCCGATACGATTGCCGTACAGGTTGGGCTCGCGATGGCAGCGGGGTGTGCCGCAGTACTCGCGGATGGTGCTGCTCATGATGCAATTATCCAGGCGCTGCGCCGCTGCCTGGCTGAGTGCTCGGTCGACGAAAACCTGGTCTGTTCCGTGGCGCCCGGTGATGCAAGGCAGGTGCTTACCAGTAAGGCCGTGGTGGCGGCAACAGTCAATGGCCGGGTTGCGGAGTCCAGTAGCCTTCGCGTTCTGCTGGCCTCGCGCAAGGGGCCACTGGTGCCACTTGTGGAGGTGCCGGGCGGACAGGGACTGTCCAGGGCCGCAGACTGGTTGTGCATGCTTATTCCGCTCATGGTGGAGCGAACGTTCACCGATAACCTGGTCGCCAAAGGAGGCAATACGCAGCTGTTCAACCTGCATGAAGACGCGTTGCCGGGCCCGGCCGGACTCAGCGCTTGAATCGTTTTGGCCGGTACTTGCGCCGGCCTGTTGAAGGCGCCGTAGTACACGCAGATGGTTGATACATCAACTAATTGCCAGTATTCTGTTCTTTGCGTTTCCAAAGGGAAGAGAATGTGGCGGAAAAGACTGCAGCATCTACTCGCAAGAAGCTGATATCGCTGATACTGCTGGTGGCCATTATCGCCGGCGCTGTTTACGCTGCACGGTATTACTGGCAGGCGCGCTGGTACGAGGTTACCGAGAATGCGTATCTCAGTGGCAATATGGTGGAAGTAAGCGCCCAGATTGGTGGCACGGTGGTGTTCATTGACATCGATACCAATGAAGCCGTTGACCGTGGCCAGGAGTTGCTGCGTCTGGCGGATGGGGATGAGTTACAGACACTGGAGCTACGCAAGCAGGAGCTGGCGCTGGCCGCTCAGGAAGTGCTGACCCTACGTGCCGAAGTCAAAAGACTGGAAGCCGAGCAGCGACTGAAAGGGATTACCTATCAGCGCGCGCGTGAAGACCTGGACCGGCGTGAGCGCCTGTTCCCGCAGAACATGGTCTCGGAGGAAGAACTGGACGCCGCGCAGACTCGGGCCCAGGAAACGGGGGTCGCGCTGGAAGCTGCTCGTCTGGCACTGCAGAAAGCGCGGGTCAAAGCCGGAGCGCAGACACTGTCACAGCACCCCCGGGTAATGGCCGCAGCAGCAGGCTTGCGCAGTGCCTATCGGGACTGGCGCAAAACCGCAGTGTATTCGCCCGTAGCAGGTGAAATCGCCAGGCGGCGCGTGCAGGCAGGTCAACGTATCGCCCCGGGTACGCCGCTGTTCAGTATTGTCCAGCGGCAGAGCGCGTGGGTGGAGGCAAACTTCAAAGAGACTCAACTACGTTACCTGCGCCCGGGACAGCCAGTTTCATTGCGCAGCGACCTGTATGGCAACGACGTCGTCTTTTCGGGGACCGTGCACAGTATTGGCCTGGGTACCGGCTCGGTGTTTTCCCTGCTGCCGCCGCAAAATGCCACGGGAAACTGGATCAAGATAGTGCAACGGGTGCCGGTGCGGATTGAACTTGATGCCGGCTTTGATCGCGAACATCCACTGCCCTTTGGGGCCTCGCTGCAGGCCAGGGTCAACACCCGGGATCGCAGTGGCCCTGCACTGGTGGCGCGAAAGCATAGCGAACCCATCGTTGACGCCAATATTTACGCTTACCAGGATGAGGGCGTGGAGGACGTGATTGCCGATATAATTCGCCGACAAGGCGGCGAGTAACGATGAAGGCTGGCAGCGCACCGGAGCGGTTGCACGGGTTGCCGCTGTTCCTGGCCACATTGGGCGTGGCCGCCGCCAGCTTCATGAACATACTGGACACCACGATCGCCATTGTTGCATTGCCAACCATTGGCGGTGACCTTAGCGCCACGCCGTCCCAGAGCAGCTGGATCATCACGCTTTACAGTGTTTGCGTGGCCGTAATCCTGCCTCTCTCCGGTTGGATTACCCGGCGCTTTGGCGAGGTACGCACCTTTACCTTCGCCGTGCTCATGTTCACGACCACTTCCTGGCTCTGCGCCATCGCCACCAGCTTCAATGAACTGCTGGTTTTCCGTGCGTTCCAGGGGCTATCCGGCGGTTTGCTGATACCGCTTTCACAATCGATGCTACTGCGCCTTTATCCGCCCGAGAAGCAGGGCCTGGCGCTGGCCATCTGGGCGATTACCAGCGTGGTGGCGCCCGTGGTGGGGCCAATACTTGGCGGCTATCTTACGGACAATTTCGGCTGGCCCTGGATATTCCTGATCAACGTGCCGATCGGTATTTCTGTGGCCTTGATTTGCTGGCGTTATCTGCCCCCGCTGGAGACCGAGCGCTTCAGGGATCCGGTGGATGTGGTCGGGCTGATACTGTTGTTTGCCGGGGTGATCTGCTTCCAGACGGTGTTGGACAGGGGACATGAGCTGGATTGGCTGGCTTCCATGCAGATACGCATTATGCTGGTTGTCTCCGTACTGAGTTTTGTCCTTTTTATCGTCTGGGAGCGAGGCGAGGCGCACCCTGTTGTGGATTTCAGCCTGTTTCGCTATCGCAATTTTGTGGTTGGGTCGGTACTGGTCAGCGTGCTTTATATGGCGTTCATTGTGGGTATGGTGATCTACCCGATCTGGATGCAGACTAGCCTGGGCTACACGGCCACCTGGTCAGGTATCGCGATGGCCGGCACTGGCATCCTGCCTATCATCCTGTTCCCCATTCTGGGTAAGCGGGTGCAGAATTCCGACCCCCGCCTTACCGTGTCCTTTGGCTTATGCATCGCAGCTGCCGCGTTATACCTGCATTCGCAAACCACCACCGACTCGACGGTACAGTACATTGCCGCCACCCGCCTGTTAATGGGGGCCGCCATGCCTTTTGCGTGGATGCCGCTGATGGCGATTGCGCTTCTTGGGATCCCCCCCGAAAAGCTCGCCTCGGCTTCCGGGCTGTTTAACTTTACCCGTATGATTGCGTCCAGTGCGGGTACGGCGATCGGCATTACCCTTTGGGATCAACGCACGATTTATCACCGCAGTCGACTGGCGGAGTCGCTTTCCGCAGATGCAGTACCCTACCGTGAGTCGATGGCGTTGTTGGAACAGGCGACACCCTCTGCCCAGGCCGCGCTGGCTGCGCTTGATGTGGCGGTCACCCAGCAGGCACGGACCCTGGCCATGGGCGACGTGTTTTATCTTTATGTCGGTGCAATGCTGGTGCTGGTGCTACTCACCGTGTTTCTTCCATCAAAAGCCGAATCAGGAGGCGGAAAATGAGTGACTTTGCGCACAGCGAGGCGCGTTACCTGGCGCTGGTGTACCGGCAACTGATGCGCCACCTTGACGAGGAACTTGCGCCGGCAGACCTGGGCCCCGGACGTTATCTCTACCTCTATGCACTGCAGGCCAAAGATGGGCGCCGACAGCAAGAGCTGGCCGATGCGCTGGGACTGGACAAGGCGGCAGTCACCCGGGCCCTGGCCAGGCTGGAGGAAGACGGTTTCATTCGCCGTGAGGCGGATAAAGAAGACGGCCGCGCAACCCGCGTATTTCTCACCTCCAAAGGGCGAGCCAAGCAAGCGTTTCTTGAGGGCGCAGCAAGCAACAGCCTGGAAAAACTATTGAGACCCTTGACGGTGGTCGAGCGCGAACGTTTCGGGAAGCTATTGGCGAAGATAGCCCTGCCATTGCTTGACCCCTAGCGAAACAACTGCAGTAGTCTCCGGTCTATCCAGCCGTCGAGTTTCCAGTTCATCAGGAATCCGCAGTGCCCGCCATAGTCGGTGGTTTCAATGGTCAGGGCGGGCGGCCTGGCAATACGCTGCAGGTCGTCGCTGGGGATCATCGGGTCGTCGTTGCTCAGAATCAGCTGCGAGGGCACGCGCAGGGTCGCGAGCGTATCGCCGGTGAGCGCATAGGCCTCGTAATAACTGCGCGCATCCTCGTACTGCGTGTGGTGGGGCACGAAATAATCGTTCATGTCCCCCAGGGTTTGCATCTCCAGCAGGCTGTCAGCGTAGCCCAGTTCCGGGAAATGACCGAGCTTGGTGCGCAGTGAGCGCTTCCAGCGATGCACAAAGTAGCGATGGTAGACCTGGCTGCCTTGCTCAATTGCCTTGATGGTGCGCCAGGGATCGAGCACTGGACAGACGGCGACTACCCCGTCCAGTTGTAGTCCCTGGTCTGGCGCTTTCGCCGCGACGCGCAGTGCGAAGTTGCCGCCCAGCGAATGGCCTGCAAGAAAGCATTTTTCATGCGGATAGATTTTTTGTATTTCCGCTATAGCATCGATAACTTCCTGCAGGCGCGTGGAGTTATAGAGCTCAGGGTTGAGGTGGTGACTGGGGCCGTGGTCGCGAAGATGCAGGCGAAAGACATCGAACCCGGTGCTGTGCAGCGTGTAGGCGGTTGATAACTGGTAACTCGATTCAGCGTCGCCCTCCCAGCCGTGCAGTAGAATAGCCAGACCGCGAACGGGCAGGGGATTGGCGTTATACAGCCCGTGCAGGCGAATGCCGTCGCCGCAGTGCAGGACCACGTCCTCTGCTGTCGCCTGCAGCCTGCGTGTGCGCCACCAGAGTGGCCAACTGCGCAGCGGTGTGCTGGATATCAGCGTTTGTACGTGCGCGTTCCGCAACCAGGCAGGCGGATTGAACGTGGAGTCCACTACCGGTTTCCGTCAGCCTAGCTCTGCCCTGACCGCTGCAAATGCTTCCAGTGCCCGCTCCAGGTCATCGTCACTGAGAGCCGCAGACATCTGGGTGCGAATACGGGCCTTGCCGCGGGGTACCACGGGGAAAGAAAAGGCGACGACGTACACGCCCCTGGCGAGCATGGCATCGGCAAACCGGGCCGCAGTTGCCGCGTCATGCAGCATTACCGGCACGATGGGGTGTTCTCCCGGGAGCAGTTCAAAACCCAGTTTTTCCATTCCCTCACGAAACACCGCGGTGTTGTGCCGCAGGCGTTCGCGCAGGGCCGGCGATTCGCTCACCAGCTCGATGGCTTTTATTGCCCCGGCAACAACCGGCGGCGCCACAGTATTGGAGAACAGGTAAGGCCTGGACCGCTGGCGCAGCAGTTCAACAACTGCTGCAGGCGCGGAAGTGTAGCCGCCCGAGGCACCGCCCAGCGCTTTGCCAAGTGTGCCGGTAATGATGTCTACCCGGTCCATGCAAGCGAGCAGTTCATGAGTGCCGCGTCCGCCTTCGCCAATGAAGCCGGTGGCGTGGCAGTCGTCGAAGTGCACCAGCGCACGGTACTTTTCTGCGAGGTCGCAGATTTCGTCCAGGCGGGCGATATATCCGTCCATGGAGAATACGCCGTCAGTGGTAATGAGCTTGAAACGCGCACCGGCGGAATCTGCAGCCTGCAGCTGCGACTCCAGATCGGCCATGTCATTGTTGCGGTAACGGTAGCGCTGGGCCTTGCTCAGGCGTACTCCGTCGATGATGGACGCGTGATTCAACTCGTCGGAAATCACCGCGTCTTCAGCGCCCAGGAGGGTTTCAAACAGACCGCCATTGGCATCAAAGCACGAGGGGTAAAGTATGGTGTCCTCTGTACCCAGGAACCCGCTCAGCTTTTGCTCCAGTTGCTTGTGCAGGGTTTGGGTGCCGCAGATGAACCGCACCGATGCCATTCCATAGCCCCAGTCCTGTAACCCCCGGGCTGCCGCAGCATTAACCTCCGGGTGCTGCGCCAGCCCCAGGTAGTTGTTGGCGCACAGATTGAGCACCTCGCCGCTGCTGACGCCGACATGGGTGCCCTGTGGCGTGGTAATCAGGCGCTCGTGCTTGGTCAGCCCCGCCTGCTCTATTTGCTCAAGCTCAGTCGCCAGGTGTTCACGGAATCTGTCGTACATATCGTGCTTACGCCTCCCAGTCCAGAATGACCTTGCTCGCCTCGCCACTGTTCATCACATCAAAGCCCTGCTGAAATTCAGTGAAAGGCAGGCGATGGGTGATAACGGGTGAGATGTCCAGGCCGGAGTCGATCATTACCGACATCTTGTACCAGGTTTCATACATCTCTCTGCCGTATATACCTTTCAGCGTCAGCATATTGAAGATTACCTTGTTCCAGTCAATAGCGGTATTTTCAGCGGGAATGCCCAGTATCGACACCTTGCCACCGTGGCACATGTTGTCGATCAGTTCGTTAAAGGCCTGGGCGTTGCCCGACATTTCCAGGCCCACGTCAAAGCCCTCGCTCATCCCCAGTTCCCGTTGTACGTCGGCGATACGTTCGCGACTCACGTTCACCGAGCGGGTCGCACCCAGTGCCCGCGCACGCTCCAGTCGCGAATCAATCACATCGGTGATCACCACATGGCGGGCGCCGGCGTGCCTGCATACGGCGGCGGCCATGGCGCCAATCGGCCCTGCGCCAGTAATCAGTACGTCCTCGCCAAGCAGATCAAACTGCAGTGCCGTGTGCACGGCGTTGCCGAAGGGGTCGAACAGCGCGGCCACGTCCAGGTCGATACCCGGTGTATGCTCCCATACATTGGACATAGGCAGGGTGAGGTACTGTGCAAATGCGCCGGGGCGGTCCACTCCAATGCCGGATGTCTGGCTGCAGAGATGGCGGCGGCCAGCCATGCAGTTACGACAGCGACCGCAGACCACGTGTCCTTCACCGGAGACGATCTGGCCGGCATGGAAGTCGTTGACGTTGGAGCCCACAGCGACCACTTCGCCAACGAATTCATGCCCCACGACCATGGGCACGGGAATGGTCTTTTGCGCCCAGGCATCCCAGTTGTAAATGTGCATGTCGGTGCCGCAGATGGCGGTACGCTTTACCTTGATAAGTACGTCGTTAATGCCCGGTTCAGGCTCTGCAACGTCTTCAAGCCAGATTCCCTGGCCTGCGCTCTTTTTGACAAGTGCTTTCATTGGATCGTTTTCCACAATGCGGTGCCTGCATTCTAGACGTAAATGCCCCGGGAGTTGAGGATTGGTCGAAAAACAGCTGCAGGTCAGGAGCCCGAGGGGAGGTATCCGCTGGGGTGGGGGGTATTGGCGCGACGCGGTTCTCTGCGCAGATTGTCACGGCCGGAAATGCTGTCGTCCCGGTCGCTCTTCCAGGCACCTGCTTCCCGGCTCCTGAGTGTGCCGTCACCGAAGTTGGTGGGGTCTATTTTTACGGTCTTGCCACTGCCGGATTTCGGGCAACCCTTGTCGGTGAAAGTTTTCTTGCCGGTAACAGGGTCTGTGCACATCACAACCCCTGCGCTGGCATGCGCCGCGCTCAGGAAAATGATGGCCGAAAACAGCATCCCGGCGACGCACTTGTGCATTTTAAACGTCCGTATGTTTCACTGAATGGTCTACACTAGGGGTAGCTGTGAGAGGACGTCTACCGAAAACCGGACTTTTTAACAGAAACTGCCCTGTAACCAACAAAAACAGCTGTTTGTAACGCTATCTGCACATGCCAAGGAAGAACCCCAAGCCCCAGCCTATGAAATGTTACCACCACGTCGCCCTGTTCTTGCTCTGCCTGACTATTGTCGGTTGTACCACCACCGAAACCCTGCCGGAGGTGGCCGTAGCGCCGCCAGCAGTGGATTCCGGGGCCAGTTGCCCTGAACCCGAGCCCTGTGCGCCCTGCGAGGTCCTGCAGTGTCCCGATCCGGAAGTGGTAGAGAAAATTGTTGAGGTGCCGGCGCCGCTGCCGCCCATGGCAACTACCGCCGGCAAGATGCACCTGCCTATTGTGGGTGCGCTGGAGAGGGTTCTGGTGGAGCCTGCCGGCATGGAGATGGATGCGCGTATCGACACCGGCGCGGAAACCACTTCCATACATGCAGAGAATATCCAGCTGGTAGAAAAGGATGGCAAACGCTATGTCCGCTTCTCCCTGTTGGATGATGCAGAGCAACTGGTCGAACAGGAGCTGCGCCTGCGTCGGCGGGTGCTGATCAAACAGAAGGAGGGAGATCCGGAGCGCCGTTATGTGGTGCGCATGTGGATTACCCTGGCCGGGACCCGTTCGCGCATTGATGTCAACCTGTCTGACCGGGAAGATTTTGAATACCCGTTACTGGTTGGGCGCAACTTCCTGGTCGATACTGTAATTGTTGACGTCAGCCGTCGGTATACGCAGGGCCAATAGGATATACATGATTTCTTCCCGAACACGCATTGAGATTCTCTCCGGATGCCTGGTACTGATCGGGCTTGGCCTGATGCTGTACAAAGTACTGGCGCTGGGTTTCCCATTGATTCCTGGCGAATACCGGGATGTATGGACGATAGAGGGCAAAGTCAGCTTCACCCCGGGAGAAGGGCCTGTGGAGGTCGAATTGAAGCTGCCCCAGGGTCAGGCGGGGTGGGAAGTGCTGGACGAACATTTTGCGTCATCGGGCTTTGGCTTCGGTATTCGCGAGGATGGCGACAAACGCTGGGCAGTGTGGACGCGCAGTGCGCTGGAGCAGCCCACCACGCTGTACTACAAGGTGCAGGCCTATCGGCTCAGCAATCAGGCCCTGGAGGACAAGTCTGCGCGACCTGCCGTTGAACCGATGCTGGAAAAAGATCAGGCCGTCGCGGTGGATCGCCTCATTGAAGTGCTGTCTGCCAAGTCTTCCAGCCCCGAGCGTTTTACCGCACTTTTGATCCAGTCTTTATTGCCGGGGTCCACCGACCCGGATGCCGAGTTCCTGCTCAGCACCTGGGAGGAGGAACCGCACAAGGTAATCCTGGCGGTGCTGGGGCGTGCCGGCATTCCCGCCTATGAAATACGCGGCATACTGCTGGAGGATGGACGCCGGCGACAGACGCTGTCCGCTCTGGTGGAGATCCACAACGGTAAGGAATGGGTGGTGTTCGATCCCGTCACTGCCCAATCCGGGTTGCCTGCGGACTTTTTTATCTGGCAGCGACGTGGTCAGGAAGTTCTCAGTGTTGTGGGTGCCCGCGACTCCCGACTGGAGTTTGCCCTGGTCAGCAACAGCCTGCCGGCGCGCACCGTAGCGGTAATGGAGGAGCAGGCAGAGCAGTTCGCGTTGTTGGACTTCTCGATTTACTCCCTGCCAGTAGAGCAACAGGGCGTGTTCAAGGGCCTGCTGTTGATACCCGTAGCAGCGCTGGTAGTGGTGATCATGCGCCTGCTGGTCGGCGTCAGTACATCGGGTACCTTTATGCCCATCCTTATTGCCCTGGCGTTCATGCAGACCACGCTGTGGCTGGGCCTGGCGATTTTCCTGGGGCTGGTCAGCGCCGGCCTGGTGATTCGCTCGTGGCTCAGCCATATGAACCTGTTGCTGGTGTCGCGAATATCAGCGGTGGTGATTGTGGTTATTTTCCTGATGGCGGCACTGGCCATTGCCAGCTATCGCCTCGGCCTGGACCAGGTGCTCTCGGTCACCTATTTCCCGACGATTATCCTGGCCTGGACCATCGAGCGCATGTCCATTCTCTGGGAAGAAGAGGGCCCCCACGAAGTGCTGGTGCAGGGCGGTGGCAGCCTTCTGGTTGCAGTGCTGGCCTATGCGGCCATGTCCAGCAAGCTGGTGGGTCATCTCACGTTTAATTTCCCGGAGCTGACCTTGAGTCTGCTTGGCGTGATTCTGCTGTTGGGCAAGTACACTGGCTACAGGCTTAGCGAGCTGTATCGATTTCGCAACCTGGGAAGATCGCAGTGAGGTTGCTGGCCTCACCTGCGGCGCTCAGGCGCCAGGGCATCATGGGAATGAATGAGCGCAATGTCGGCTATATCGGCAAGTTCAACCCGCGCCGGTTCTACCCCCTGGTCGATAACAAGCTGGAGACCAAGCGTGCCGCAAAAGAGCGCGGGCTGCCTGTACCTGAGCTCTATGGTGTGGTGGAGTACCAGTACGAGGTCCGTGACGTGGCTGCCAAGCTGGAGTCGCTGGCCAGTTTTGTAATCAAACCCGCCCAGGGTAGCGGTGGCAAGGGAATACTGGTGGTGGTAGGACGCAATGGTGACCGCTATATCAAGTCCAGTGGGCAAGAGATTACGGCGTCGGACGTGCGTCGGCATGTCTCTAACGTTCTCGCCGGACTGCACAGTCTGGGGGGGCGTAACGACATTGCCATGATTGAAGCCTTGATCGACTTCGACCCCTGCCTTGCCCAGTACAGCTATGAGGGTGTGCCCGACATCCGCGTCATCGCGTTCAGGGGCGTGCCGGTGATGGCAATGATGCGCTGCGCTACCCATGACTCAGACGGCAAGGCCAACCTGCACCAGGGTGCTGTTGGAGTTGGCCTGAACGTGGGGACAGGGACTGCGGTGCGCGCGGTTCAGCACGGCCAACTGGTAGAGACACATCCCGATACTGGTGCCTGCTTCAAGACACTGGCGATTCCCCACTGGGAGCGGGTTCTGGATATGGCGGCCAGTTGCGTGGAGATGACGGGCCTGCAATATATCGGTGCTGATGTGGTGCTGGACAAGGTACGCGGCCCCATGCTGCTGGAACTCAATGCCCGACCGGGGCTGGCTATCCAGGTTGCCAACCAGGCGGGACTGCGAGAACGCCTGGCGATTGCAGCTGAAATTGCAGAGCAGACCGATGAACACCACGCACGGATTGCCCTGGCAAGACAGCGCTTCGGTGAATGAGCTTGCCAGCCTGGCTGGAGCAGGCACTGCCTGAACTGCTTATCTGGGGAACGGCTCTCTCTCTGGGAACCTTGCTTGCTGTAATCGTGATTGTTCCATTTGTGATCTCGCGCCTGCCGTCCCATTATTTCAATGAACCCAAACGGCACCCCTTGCGTGAACAAGTGGGCGGCGCCAGTCAATGGTTGTTTATCGTCATCAAGAACCTGATGGGTGCGCTGTTAGTGCTGCTGGGATTGCTCATGCTGTTCACACCGGGGCAGGGCCTGCTTACCTTGCTGGCCGGGCTTTTACTGATGAACTTTCCCGGAAAATACCGGTTGGAGAGGGCGCTGGTATCCCGTGAGAGCGTCATGCATGCACTCAACTGGTTTCGCGAGCGACAGGGCCGCCCGCCGTTTGATCCCCCCAACAAGTGAATGCAGCCAGTACTGGGCACCCGGCCCGGCTGCGCTTATAATCTTTACTTCAGGCTAGATGGGGATTTGTGATGATCGGTAAAATGATTGCTATGGCTGTCGACCTCGCCACCATGCCCGCGCGCCTGACCTGGCGCAGCGCCAGGGCCGTGAGCATGTCACCGGCGCAGTTCCAGCGCTTCACCGCCGAATTGCGCCAGGCTTCTGATGAGGCGGCCCGGGAACTTCAGGCGGTTATAGCCGGGGTAGACGCGGAGATGAACCAGAAGGCCGGCCATCTCAGTGGTGAACAGAAGGCGCAGGCGGCCGGTCTCGCCCTGCAGGCCGCGGAACAGCACCTGAGCATGGCGGCCGTTAACTTGCTGCGTGCACTCTGGCTGTCCTCGCACGCGAGTCAGGAACTGGCACAACCCAGGTCCGGGGTTATTATCGAGCATGAGAGCTGACCGCGGCGATTCTTTAAACTGCAAACTAGGTAGACTGATGAAAAAGCACACAACCCTTCTGGGGGCGCTTGCCCTGGCATCCATGGCGGTAGTGGCAGAGGAAGGCACGTCGCTGCAGTCGGACTGGATAGAACTGGTGCGGGGCCACAAGGGGCAGGCGATAGGTGTGCAACTCAGGGATATCCAGCCAGAGGACGCCGCAGGCGAGCGAACAGTGACCCTGGCAGTGCCCAAGACATCCATATCCCACCCGGACACCATCGAGGAAGTGGTTGTGGTTGCCCGCGCACCGGAGAAACCGGAGCCCGGGGAGCCGATGAAAATCCGCTACCAGTGGCTGGATGATTATGACCAGGACAACTACGGGCTGATTATTCACCTTGGCAAGGGCGACTGGCCTATTCGCCTGTACCTGAACTCCAGCCCGGGCTTTGTTCGCGAAGAATAGATCCTTGTATTCACCGCTGCCCTGGCTATACGGGGCACTTGCCTTATTTACGTTGCCACAGTGGCGACATAAGATTGCCGTTTATTCCTTGAGGTAGTAACCGTGCCACAGTTCACCGATACTGCGCTGGAAGCCGTGAGTGCGATTCAGTCAGGGGAAAACGTGTGGTGCCATTCCATGGCCGCTACGCCCACCGTCTTGCTGGAAGCCCTGGCGGTTCACGCCAGGTCACTCAGCAATGTCACCATGATGCAGTTGCATCTTGAACACGCCGAAGCGATTGCCGACCCGGAACTGGAAGGGCGCCTGCGCAACCGCTGTTTTTTTGCCGGTAAAACGACGCGTCAGCTGATAAACGAGGGCAGGGCGGATTATGTGCCGATGTTTCTCTCGGAGATTCCCAAGGAGTTCCGTCGGGGACACCAGCGGGTGGATACCGCCCTGGTACAGGTTTCCACGCCGGATCAGCACGGTAATTGTTCGCTGGGCATATCGGTGGAAGCCACGGCCGCGGCCTGCGATGTAGCCGGGCGAATCATCGCGCATATGAACCCGAATATGCCGCGCACCCACGGTGACAGCTTTATCAATCTCCGCGATATCGCTTTCGCCTACGTGGAAGAAACGCCGCTGATCACACTGGAACATGGGGAGATCAGCGATGTGGAACAGCGCATTGGTGAGATTGTTTCCAGTCGTGTACGCGACGGCGACTGCCTGCAAATGGGCATAGGCGCCATCCCTGACGCGGCCCTGTCCTTTCTACATGACAGACGTGACCTCGGTGTGCATACGGAGATGTTCTCAGACGGCGTTCTGGACCTGATTGAAGCGGGTGTCATTACCAACGACAACAAGAAGATTGCGCGCGGGCGCACCGTGACCGGTTTCGTTATGGGCAGCGAGCGTCTTTACCGTTTCGTCGACGATAACCCCGAGGTGACTTTTCTCGACATTGAGTTTGTCAACAATCCGGTAGTGATTGCTAAAAATCCCCAGGTCACCTCGATTAACAGCGCGATTCAAATAGACCTTACCGGTCAGGTTTGCGCTGACTCAATGGGGCACAAGATCTATTCCGGGGTAGGTGGGCAGGTGGACTTTGTGCTGGGTGCCACGTTTTCCGATCATGGAAAATCAATTATCGCACTTCCCTCCACGGCGAAGCACGGTGCTTTGAGTCGGCTGGTGCCAGCGCTGGAGCGTGGCGCTGGCGTGGTCACCACGCGCGCTGCGGTCGACTATGTGGTCACCGAGTATGGCATCGCCGAGTTGCGCGGCCGGTCCATCGCGGAGCGCGCCAGGGACCTGATTAACATTGCTCATCCGGACTATCGGGAGATACTGTCCAGAGCGGCCAGGGACGACCTGGGGCTGGCTATTTGAGCCTGAGAAAGCAGCCTTTTCAGGCTTGACTAGGGCGGCCTTACTCCCTATAGTACCGCCCCTCAACGCGCCTGTAGCTCAGCTGGATAGAGTACCTGGCTACGAACCAGGCGGTCGCACGTTCGAATCGTGCCAGGCGCGCCAAATCTTTCAAGGACTTACGCATTCGCGTGAGTTTGCTCCCCAGAAAAACGTAGAGTTTTCGTAGAGTTTGGCTCTACGATCTCCAGCACCCGTTCGATTCTCGCTGCGGCATGGCTCAAATGATCCGGTGCCAAATGCGCATAGCGCAACACCATCTCATACGACTTCCAGCCACCCAGTTCCATTAACTCCTGTAACGACGTGCCGTTGGTCACATGCCAACTGGCCCAGGTGTGGCGCAGGTCATGGAACCGAAAGTCCGTGATGCCCACACGCTTGAGTGCACGTTTAAAACCAGAGCCCACGCGATCCATGCGCTTACCCCGATACGTAAAACACCAGCGGTCGTGATGTCCTTTGACCGCCCTGAGGGCGAGGATGGCATCGCTGTTTAGAGGGATGCCACGGCCGTCGCCATTTTTGGTGGTGCCATGATCCAGCCAGGCCACACGACGGTCGAAATCCACCCGGTTCCATTCCAGGTTAAGGATTTCGCCCATCCGGCAGCCAGTGGCCAGCCCATAGGCCACCACAGGGTGCAAATGCACCGGTAGTGCCTCCAGCAGAGCATCCGCCTCCTGGCGAGAGAGAAAGCGCACACGGCACTTCGGTTCTCGTAACATCCGGATGCGGGGGAAGCTGTCCAGCCATTCCCACTCATCCCGTGCCAGGTGCAAAATGCGTCGCACAATTTCCAGTGCCCGGTTTACCGTGGCATTGGACACGCCGTCCACTTCCTTGCGGTGGCGCATAAACGGCCGTAGTGACTCCATGTTGATCTTGTTGAGTGTGAACTCTGCAAGAAAGGGGTCCAGTTGCCGTAGATGGTCGCGCGTGGCGATGCGGCGGTTGTCATTATCCAACTCACCCACATAGCGCAGCACGGCCTCCTTCCAACTACGATCAGGCTGTAGTGGTTTGTGCTTGGCATTGTATGCGTCTGCTTTGAGGCGGATCAGGAACTCGGTGGCAGCGTCTCGATCTCGAAGCCTAGTGCTCTGGCATAGTCGGCGTCCGTCTGGCAAGACAACGTCGATCCACCAGTAGGGTGAGTCTTTACGCTGATAGAGTCCTCTTTCTCGGGCCATAGATTTACCTCCTTGGCCCGCCCTCGTTGCTTATACTCTTCAAGCCAGGCGTCCAGGTCAAGTCGGTCCCAGATATTGCGGTGGCGTACCCGGATGGGGGCTGGGCCCACCGCTCGAAACAGTGTGACACCCAGCCCCACGTAGGCGGCGGCCTGCGCTTCGTTCAGACCCCGAATGGTAGGGGGCTGCAACGTGGGAGTAGGGGGGCGATTTATCGTGGTCATTAAGGGAATTACCGGCCCAGGTACACTGCGGTAATCTGCTCCCGCCGGTGTCCGATTTCTGCACTGATAGTCAGCCGCGCCTCCTGATCGGATTGCCGCTGCGCCTCGGTCATTTGCTCTCTGGTCGGTCCGCCTGTATGGGGCGAGGGCCAGCCGGTGAGTTCCTGGTACCGCTGTTGGGCGTAGGCATGGCGCAGGCCGTGCATTTTTGACAGGCCAGCATTGGCGGTGTGCCGCTCGTAGATTCTGAGCTGCTCTATGTATTGTCGGCCACCGGGGATCAGGGAACCCAAGCCAGCCAATTGTTTTGACTGCTCCAGTAAAGCTCGCTGCTCTGTGTTGCGAATAGGCACGGTGCGTTCCCGCCCGCCCTTGGTCCAGCTGGCCTTGAGATGCAGGTACTTGCCCCGATCCGCCCAGCGGGGTTGAATCTTCAGGGCTTCTTCCCGTCTGAGCCCAAAGGCCTGTTGCAAGCGCAGGCTCATTCTTACATGTTCATCCCTGACCTGGGCGAGTTGTCCCTCGGCCAGGTCTTTCGCCTTGCTCTGCTCGGACACAAACTGCCGGTCGGGTACCCCATAGAAATCGTTACTGCCGGCTACCACAGCCCGTTTGTTCACCTTCTCCGCCCACCAGCGCAAACAGCTCATGCGGTTCTTGATGGTGCCGGGGGAGAGTTTCTGTTCCAACCAATGCTCCACTAAGGCCTTCACATGTTTTTGCTTCAGGGAAGTAGCCTTTAATTGTCGGAAGCCCAGGTCGTGTAACTGATTGGCGATGGCGCTCAACTGGCGCTCTCGGCCCACTCGGGTTTCGAAGCTGCCTTCGTGGCTGTGCTTGCATAACAATTTCAGTTGGTAGTTCAGGTCTCGCATAGTGTTGCATCCGTAGGTGAGTGTTTCTGATCACCTGGCAACAATGCTGCGCAGGTCCGCTAGGCGGTACGATCATGGGACACCAATCCCGATTGACCTGAATGTGTCTGGCCATAGATAGCACGGTGTGTTTTCGCAAGAAAACTGGCCCGTGCAAACCAACGGTTATCCAGCCTGAGGCTGGGGTTGGATTACCTCCGTTTTAAAAAAGCAGAACACAATGACCGCCAGTGCGTTTGCGTGGTTGAAGAGACTGTCAAACAGCCCGGTCAAACATGACCGGATTTCAACAGCGGTTATGGAACAGATCCCACTAAAAAGTGGGAGAGATTTGAAGGCGCGGTACCCAGACGAAGCGGTACTGCAATAGTGTGAAGATGGACCCGATCATCAATGACCGCTGCGTCAAAATGGCCCGACTGACGCGTTCGGCAGATTCTAAAACATCCAGATTCTGCCTACCCCGTTTGCTTGCGCAAGGTGGGGGCTTCCTTGCCACTTTAAGCGCAGTGGCAGCGACCTACTATACGAACACGTAATGTGGCTGTCACAGGGTATTCGACCTCAAGCTGGGGTGGTTTTTAACAGATTTTTGGTGCTTTGTTTGTCTTCTGATCGTTGTGAATTGCGCCATTGCGTCACCAAGACCGGATTCGGCCCTGCAAATGGACCAAATTCGGCACTTTTTGGAGTGGTTCCAGTGGAAACAGTCCTTTATACGGAGACCAATCCCTAGTCCCGCAAGCACCGTAGGTAAATATCGCGCGACCCACGTCACTACCTGCTTCGCGTGGTAGTGACGTGGGTTCCTACACCAATTCAGGCTATTGAGTCATTTCGTTTAATTTGCTTATTTCGTTTATTTCGAATATATTCCATAGGGCAAACCTCGTGAGGAGTGTACCTTTGCTCCCGGACAGCATAGAAATACGGGTAGATTAGTTATGAATACAGCGAATGAATATGAACGTTTACCAGATAGTGAGGCGACACAACTTGCCAGGGCTAGCGCGGCGGAACTCAGCCAACTTTTGAATGAAATGCCTGAATCTGATCGTGCGAGTATCAAGATGGACGGGCATGACCTCATCCTGCCCCGCCAGGCATTGATCTTGCTGAGGGATCTGCTGGCAGATATGGCCCAGGGGAATGCTGTGACCGTTGTGCCCATGCATGCCGAAATGACGACCCAGCAGGCTGCAGATATTCTCAATGTTTCCCGACCTTATCTGGTGAAACTGCTGGAGCGGGGTGAGTTAGGCTTCACCAGGGTCGGGACCCATCGGCGTATTCGGTTTGAAGATCTGATGGCTTATAAGAAGAACTGCAGGGAGCAGAGCGACCGGGCAATGGACGAGTTGGTCAGACAGGCTCAGGAAGATAACCTGGGTTACTGATGAGTTTTATTGTTATATATGATGCCTGTGTGCTGTACCCGGCGCCGCTGCGTGATTTACTGTTGGAACTGGCCATCTCGGAGTTGTTTGCTGCCAAGTGGACAGAAGCGATCCACGATGAATGGATTCGGGGTTTACTGAGGTCTCGCCCCGAATTAGAAGAAAGGTTGCATAACACCCGGCGACTTATGAATGAGGCCGTGCCTGATTCGCTGGTGAAAAACTTCGAGCCCTTAATCGATGGCTTAAAACTTCCAGACGCCAATGATCGGCATGTGCTTGCCGCCGCGATCAAGTGCAATGCCCAGATTATTGTCACCAGTAACCTGAAGGACTTTCCGGCCGATGCCTTGGATCCCTATGGCATTGAGGCGATGCACCCCGATGAATTTATCGAGCATCAGTATGGCCTCAGCCCGGGAGTAGTAATAACTGCGGTCAAACGAATAAGAGCGCGATTGAAAAACCCGAGGATGAGTCAGAAGGAATATCTGGAAACACTCGCATCCCGGGGATTGCCGGTTACTGCAGATCTTCTGAGGGAGTTTTCTGAACTGATATAGTTTGGGATGTTAAGAGAGCATCGCACCTTCTAAATCCAGTCTATCTAAAAAAATGACAGTCGACTAAATCAAATAGTGGGCTGTGAGTGTCCATTCATGGCGATCCCGGGATCTAATTGACAGTCATTTCCCTCGGCTCAGGCGGGTAAGGTGATTCTTGAATAAGATGATATCTTTTTGGTTTGATTTCGGTGAGCGACGGCGACCTGGTGACCATGGTCTGGGGATCTGGCAGGATCTAAACCCAGTGAGAATCTGTTCTAAATATCCAAATTTAGTTTAAATAAGGCATTCGTTAAGCAAAATTCGGCGGTCTCATATGGGCATGCCCTGTGAGACAGTCGATGCCAAAAGATGCCTCATTGGTGTGGGCGTGCAGCCAGGTGACGTCTACTAAATCGATTGGTAGACACAGCGTGTCAATAAAGTTGAATTCTCTGACTAAGTTGACGGCGTAGTGGGTTGGCTTTTGGCTGTCCGCTATTTCATGAATACATAGACACTTTGCGCTGATTGATGAACCAAACACTCCTCATGCTTGACTCACCTTTGTGGGTCATGGTGATCGAATTGTCGTTCTCCTTGCCATAGTAATTACGGCTAAGAACTCCAGCTTTGCGCGGGACCACGAGTTTAGCTGGCGACATCAGCAGAACTGGATAGGAGAAGACCTGGGTGAGCGCCAACAGGTGGATTTTGTGCCAGCTCGTCCCGAAGACCTGCCAACTTTGTTGCAGGGATTGCTCGACACGGCGACTAAAGCCCGTGAAGTTATCGATTCGGGGAATGTACAGGGCTGGGATGAAACAGGTCAGCCCCTATTTGATCCTGTGGTCTACGCGGCCATCATTGCCTTCGGCTTTGTATTTATCCACCCATTCATGGATGGCAATGGGCGCATTCATCGCTATCTGATCCATGAAGTACTTGCTAAGGCTGGTTTTGCCTCGGGTATCGTGCTGCCGATGTCGTGCCGGTGCCCTACAAGTGCTGGGTGCTTACTGCCAGCAGGCCGAAACATACTTCTACCTCCACCTGCCTGGCTGACAGTAACGCGGCCCAGTCACTTTCCATCAACATTCCCCGGGTGGCCACCAGGGAACTGCATTCGATCACATGCTGAGGCGGTGACAGCCCGTTGCAATCGGCTCGGGGAAAAGAGTGAATATCGGGTAATTTACTTTATTGATGAATATCTCTGGAATCATCGCACAAGGCTGGGTAAAGCCGAGCTACCCTATCCGGTGCAACTCCCGGCCCGGTATAGCAATACCCGCACCGATCAGGGACCTATATTTTAAAGACGGTGGCACCCAGCTCGGCCTCGTTGACAGCGAGGCGCATATGGCCAAATAGTTCCCGCCCAGTACCGTGATCGGCTTCCCTGGATGAAAGTTTCGCCTGACCTCTCTCCGCCCACTCTTCCTGTGGCACCAGGCAACTCAAGGTCCCCGCAATTGCGTCAAGGCGCAGCATGTCGCCGTCTTGAATTTTACCAATTGGGCCGTCGGTCAGTGCCTCCGGTGTGAGGTGGATAGCTGCGGGCACCTTGCCAGAGGCGCCGGACATGCGCCCGTCCGTAACCAGTGCGACCTTGTGTCCACGGTCTTGCAGAATGCCCAGATAGGGCGTCAGTTTGTGTAGTTCCGGCATGCCGTTCGCGGAGGGGCCCTGGAAGCGTACCACTACGATCACATCCTGCTCGAGCTCGCCATTGTCGAAGGCCTGTTGCAGTTGGTGCTGATCTTCGAACACCCGGGCAGGGGCCTGCACTACCTGGTGTTCGGCTGCGACCGCGGATGTCTTTATCACGCAGCGTCCCAGGTTGCCGGTTAGCAGGCGCAGGCCACCCTCGGCGTCAAAGGGGGTATCGGCGGGTCGCAGCACCTCTGGATCTCCACTTACAGTAACGCCGTCCACGTGCTTGAGTGCCTGATCTATCAGTCTGGGCTCGCGAGTGTAGTGGCGCAGCCCTTCGCCCCAGTTGGTGTTCACGTCCTCGTGTAGCAGGCCGTTATCCAGCAGTGTACGAATGACATAGGCGCTACCGCCCGCTGCGTGGAAGTGGTTCACATCGGCACTGCCGTTGGGGTAGACCCGCGCCACGAGGGGGGTAATCGCGGACAGATCACTGAAGTCCTGCCAGTCGATGATTACACCCGCCGCGCGGGCGATGGCGATCCAGTGGATGCTGTGGTTGGTGGACCCCCCGGTGGCCAGCAGGGCGACGATGGCGTTGACGAGGCATTTCTCATCTACAATGCTGGCCAGGGGCGTATAGTCCCTGCCTAGTGCTGTGATTCTGCAGAGTCGCTCGGCAGCGCCACGGGTCAGTTCGTCGCGCAGTGCCGTGCCCGGGGGTTCGAAGGCAGCCCCGGGAATGTGAATACCCATCACTTCCATCAGCATCTGGTTACTGTTGGCGGTACCGTAGAAGGTGCAGGTGCCTTCGCCGTGGTAGGCGGCGGATTCTGCTTCCAGTAGCTTGTCGCGACCCACCTTGCCCTCGGCGAACTGCTGGCGCACAGCGGCCTTTTCCTTGTTGGACAGACCTGAACTCATGGGGCCAGCCGGGGCAAAAATCACCGGCAGGTGGCCGAAGGAGAGGGCACCGATCAGCAGTCCGGGGACAATTTTGTCGCAAACACCCAGGCAGAGGACACCGTCGAACATATTGTGGGAAAGGGCAATGGCGGTGGCGCCGGCAATGATATCGCGGCTGAACAGGCTCAGTTCCATACCAGGGGTCCCCTGGGTCACGCCGTCGCACATCGCGGGTACGCCCCCGGCAACCTGGGCGGTGCAACCCATGGAATGTGCCGCCTCTTTAATCAGGGCGGGGTAGTTTTCCAGAGGCTGGTGGGCGGAGAGCATATCGTTATAGGCATTGACGATGCCTATGTTAGCGGCCTCGAGTAATGTCAGTGCCTGCTTGTCGTCGGCGCTACAGGCGGCAAAACCGTGTGCCAGGTTGGAGCAGGAAAGGCCGCCCCGCAATGGTCCGCGGGCCCGCTGGGCCTCCATGCGGGTGAGGTAGTCAGCGCGGGTATCCGCGCTGCGATCAATGATGCGCTGGGTAATTGCTGTGAGTCGGGGATCGGTTTTCATGGGGTCCACCAGAGGCTTGCGGGATTGTCGTGCTGTGCGGTGATTGCGGAGATGGGGTAGTGTTTTTTGGTCGCGTCCGCCAATACAGTGCGTTTCTCCTGCCCCGTAACGTGCAGGATGATCTCGCCGGCGGCCAAAACCACAGGGAGGGTCAGGGTGATGCGCTGATGCGGTGCTGTGACCGGCTGGCAAGTGCCCAGCCGTTCTTCTGATGTCGGGTCCAGCAGTTCTGCGAGATTGATTGCCTGGGGGAACCAGGATGCAGTATGACCGTCGCTACCCATGCCCAATATCACACAGGAGAAAGGAAGGGGAATACTTTCCAGCCTGGCGGTAAGCTCCGCCAGGGCGTCGTTGGCGTCCTCGTGCTGAGTTTTCATGCTGACAAACCGGGCGCTGCCCGCAGGGCCATGCAATAGGTTTTCCCGCACCAGGCGTTCATTGGAATCGTCGCTGTCTGTTTCCACCCAGCGTTCATCTACGAGGGTGATGTATACCTTGTTCCAGTCCAATTTCTCCTGCGCAAGACAGGCGAACATCCCCTTTGGCGTACTGCCACCAGAGACTGCCAGACTGGCCAGGCCACGTCGATTGAGGTCCGCACGCAGCTGCAGCGCGACATGGCTCGCCAGGGCCTGGTCCAGGGCCTCCCGGCTATCAAATTGGTGGAACTTACTCATGCCAGTGACGCCCATCCACCGCTATGAGGGCCGTGGCAGCATTGGGGCCCATGGTGCCCGCGTTGTAGGATTTAATCGGCGTGCCATTTTCCTGCCAGGCATTGATGATCGAATCTACCCAGTGCCAGGCGGTTTCCACTTCATCGCGACGCATAAACAGGGTCTGGTCCCCGTGAATGGCGTCCAGCAACAGGCGCTCGTAGGCGTCATAACTGTCTTGTTTATTCTGGGAGTCGTCGGTCAGGTGCAGTTCCACGGGCTTCAATTTGAGTTTGCTGGCTAGCCCGGGTTTCTTGTTCACCGTGTGAAGGCTGATACTCTCCTCCGGTTGCAGATGGATAACCAACTTATTGGTGAGCTCTTGAGGGTCGTTGGCAAACAAAGAGAAGGGTTGCCGGCGGTACTCGATGACAATTTCCGAATACCGGCTGCTCAGGCGTTTGCCGGTTCGCAGGTAAAATGGCACGCCTGCCCAGCGCCAGTTATGGATGCTGGCCTTGAGTGCGACATAGGTCTCTGTGTCTTGGGCGTCATGGAAGGCGTCCTCGTCGAGAAAGCCCCTTACAGCTTTTCCACTGACTGCTCCCGCCGCATAGCGACCGCGTACGGTGCGTTCCTTGACGTTGTCCAGCGCGATGGGCTCCAGGCAGCGCAACACCTTCATTTTCTCATCGCGAATGTCAGCTGCCTTCAGGCTGGCGGGGGGTTCCATGGCAACCAGCGATAGTACCTGCAACAAGTGGTTCTGTACCATGTCACGCAGTGCACCGGTGTCGGCGTAATAGCTGCCGCGACCGGCCACACCGATTTCCTCTGCCACAGTTATTTGTACGTTATCAATGAAGGTGTTGTTCCACATGGGGTGGAATAGTTGGTTGCCAAAGCGTAACGCGAGCAGGTTCTGTACTGTTTCCTTGCCCAGATAGTGGTCGATGCGAAAGGTGGCCTCTTCCTCAAAAACCTGGCCCACCTGTTCGTTGATTGCCCGACAGGATTCGAGGTCGTGGCCCAGGGGTTTTTCCAGGACGACCCGGCTGGCGTCGTTGACAGTGCCCGCCCCCTGTAATTGCCGGCAGATCTCACCATAGAGGGACGGTAGGGTTGCCAGGTAATACAGCCGTCCTGGTGCCTCGCCCTCGCCGAGCAAACGCGAAAGTTCCCGGTAATCGTCAGGGTCATCTGCCTCTACCTTGCAGTAGTGCAGTCTGTCACAAAATGTTGCCCAAACACTCTCGTCCCAACTGCCACCGGGGAGAAATTGTTTCAGGTTTTGCCGAACCTCATCGCGAAAGACCGAGGTTTTCATCTCTACACGGCCAGTGGCAACAATCCGGCGCAAGCGATCAGCCAGGTTGTGGCGGTGTAACTGGAAAAGGGAGGGGAGCAACTTACGGGTGGACAAATCCCCGGTGCCTCCGAATATAACCAGATCGACCAACTGACGCATGTAAATTACTCCCAAATCTAAAACCCGTAAAATAGGCCTACCCTTGCCGGTATCTCTGGTATACAACGAGCCTGAAGGACAGGCTCGATGCCGAATGTGTCTCTATATTTGTACCAGGGCATGTTCCTTTGTTGCGATGTGATGAGTATAAGAAGGTCTGAAGAGAGATGCAATCGATTGCAATATAAAAATGCACTCGGTTGCAATAATTTCTTGCAACCGATTGCATTTTGCGCTATTAATATAGCTAGAGCCGTGCAAGCAGGACCAAAACGCTGGGCGTGATGACACAGAAAAAAATAATGTGCGGTGAAACCTGATTCAAATAATATAAATTATGCCTTGATGGAGGCCCTGAAATGATTAAACGTAAAATTCTGCCCGCAATGATAAGCCTGTACAGCCTTTCTTTGGCTGGTGGCGCAGTTGCGCAAGAGGGCGTGCTTGAGGAGGTCATAGTGACTGGTGTTCTCAAGGCCACATCAAAGCTTGAGTCCACTGCATCGGTTACGGCATTGACGGCCGAAGAAGTGTTGGAGGCAGCCCCGCGTTCAACCGCTGAAGTTTTCCGTGCGCTGCCGGGTATCCATGCGGAGTCCTCTTCCGGTGATGCGAACGCCAACATCAAGGTACGCGGTATGCCGATCAGTTCCGGCGGTTCTCGCTATGTGTCTATTCAGGAAGACGGTTTTCCCATGTTACTGGTTGGTGATGCGTCGTTTGCTACCGCTGACAGCTGGTTGCGTATGGATACTACAGTGGGCAGCGTGCAGTCCATTCGTGGTGGTACAGCGGCGACAACGGCCTGGAATGCGCCTGGCGGTGTAATCAACTTTATATCCAAAACCGGTGAGCAAGAAGGTGGTTCTATAGGTGTAACCAGTGGCCTGGACTACGACAGTGTGCGCCTGGATGCCAATTACGGTGGTACGCTCGCAGGAGACTGGACCTACCACGTCGGCGGTTTCTATCGCGATGGCGAGGGTGTACGTGAAGAAGGAATTGAAGAGGGCTACCAGATCAAGGCGACTGTTGCCAGAGACTTCGATCGAGGCAGTGTCAAAGTACACTTCAAGCACCTGGATGATGAGGTGCCGACTTATCTGCCTATCCCCGCAATTGCCAAGGGATCGGGCAGCTTTCGTGAAGCGGGCGTAGATTTTTCTGACGGCACCCTGTTCCTGGATACGGTTGACTGTGCCCCCAGGCAAGGAAACAAGATCGATTGTGTGGGTGGTGACAGTTTCCAGGCGGAGATGACGTCGATCGCATTTGATGGAACCTTCGACTTTAACGAAACTTTTAGCGCCAACATCAAGTATAGAACTGCCGCTATTGAAGGTAATTTTGCCTCCCCTTTTCCGGCCGCGGTCTATGATGATGGTGAAGCTGGACCGTCGGTAGAAATCGTCTACTTCAACACCAAGTCAAATGACGAGGATAACGATTTTTCCGACATCAACCTATCCGCTGATTTCGATAGTATTCAGGCTAGGATCGGTGTGGCGTTTGCATCACAAAATCTCGCCACTACCTGGAACTTCAACCAGTACTATCGTCGCCTCGATGGCAACCTGACCACGTTTGACCAGGGTGATTCAGTTGATGGCGTGCTCTATAGCAACCCGGCGTTTGGAAACTGCTGTAGCCGAGAGTACGATTTTGAGATCGATGGAACTGCTCCTTATATCGCCGTGACTGGGCAGATCGGAAATAATCTCAGCTGGGACGCGAGTTATCGAGATAACCGGTACGATGTCGATGGCACCTTTGCAGAGAGTCCAGTGGTCACGCCCTTGGATGTGAATCGTGATGGTGTGATTGGTCAAAATGAGCAGGAGGTTCCCACCATTGGTGACTCCCGGAACGCCGATTACGATATTGACTATGATGCCTGGTCTGTTGGCGTAAACTATGCCATCGGCGAGAATATGGCAGTATTCGGTAATATTTCCGAGGGTGGCAGCCTGTCTTCCCCTGACCGTGTAACCGGCAGCATTCAGGAAGACGGTGATATGTTCAATGACTCCGGCTTTAGTGAAGTTGAGCAAGCGGAGATCGGTTTCAAGTATGAGGGTGATAACGCGTCGTTTTACGTCACCTACTTTACAGCTGAGACCACTGAAGCACGTGAATTTGAAGTTACCACGCAGAACTTCATAGAAAATACCTACGATGCGTCCGGTATTGAAGTGGAGGGCAGCTACGATATGGGTAACGGTTTTGGCATCAGGGCTAATGCCACGTTTACCGATTCCGAGATTAAGAAAACCGGTGACGGTGTGAACGAAGGCAATAAGCCCCGCCGCCAGGCGGACTACCTCTTCAATATCACGCCTTACTATATTGCGGAAAACTGGGATGCAGGCGTAAGCATCTTTGGCACCGATGAGGTCTATGTTCAGGATAACAACGATCTCAAGTTTGACGGATACATTACCACCAGCGTGTTTTTCAACTATATGTTTAATGACAACATCAGTCTCGCTTTGAACGTCAACAACTTGTTTGACGAGGAGGGTTTTACCGAGGGTGAGGAAGGTTCTGCCGCACCGGGTGATTACGTGAGAATACGCCCAATTAATGGACGGACCACTTCACTGACACTCAAGTACGACTTCTGATAGGTTCTGTGAAGAGTTTGGCCGGGCATTTTTGCCCGGCTTTTTTTTCACCGTCAGTTAGTTCCCCGTCAGGGTTTAGTAGAGAGCTGCTTATTGCAGAGCCAAACCAGGTCAATAGAGAAAACGAGGCTATCGCATGAAGAATAAGTCCAATACAGCGCCTTTGTCATTTCGTGAAAAGGTAGGTTACGGTCTTGGAGATATGGCCTCCAATTTCTATATGGGTTTTTTTGGCTTGTTCCTGCTGTACTACTATACCGATGTGTTCGGTATTTCTCCCTCGGCTGCCGCTACGATGTTGCTGGTAACCAAGATTGTGGATGCTATCAGCGACCCGGCAATGGGTTTGATCGCGGACCGTACGTCATCGCGTTGGGGGCGGTATCGGCCCTACCTGCTATGGGTTGCGATACCCTATGCTCTTTTAGGTTATCTGCTGTTTCTTGGGCCTGACTTTTCGGCAACGGGAAAACTTATCTATGCTTACGTGACCTATACATTAGTTATGCTGGCCTATACGGCAATAAATGTCCCTTATTCGGCCCTGCTAGCTGTTATTTCTCCTGTTTCTGAAGAGCGGACCAAAGCGACACAATTTCGCTTTGTTTTTGCTTCACTAGGCACGCTCTGTGTTGGCGCTTTTGCTACCCCCCTGGTGCATTTGTTGGGCGGTGATGATGAATTGTTAGGCTTTCGACTAACTATTATTCTCTTTGCGGTGCTTTCGGTGCTGGTATTCTGGATTACCTTTGCCACGACCCGCGAGCGGGTTACACCCGTAAAGCACGACTCGAGTATTCGCGATGACTTTTCTGCATTACTACAGAATCGTTCATGGGTCATTCTGGTGATGACCGGTATCCTGGTGGTGATCGGATTGATCGCTCGATTTGCATCCATCGTCTTCTACCTGAAATACTACCTCGGTGAGGACGGGTCCCGTTCATTCCTTATATTTGATGCCACGGCGATACTGACTTCCTGTGGCCTGATAGGGCAGTTGATCGGGGCACTGATGACTCCGATGTTGGCCAGGCGTTTTGAAAAGCATCACCTGGTGATAGTAATGAATCTGTTTCACGCTGTACTACTTGGTGTGTGCTATGTCATTCCGCGCGAGGAGTTCGCGTTGATTACGGTGGTGCACAGCTTCGGGGTCATGACTTTTGGTGTCATCATTACATTGCTCTTTTCAATGTACACAGACTGCGCCGAGTATGGTGAGTGGAAAACGGGGAAGCAGACTGCGGGCCTCACCGTGTCAGCGTCAATGTTTTCCCTCAAGTTTGGCTCGGCAGTTGGAGGGGCGCTCCCCGGATTTATGCTGGCATGGTATGGCTTCGTCGCCAATGAAGCGCAGAGTGAGCAGGCTTTGAGTGGTATTCGCCTGATGTTCAACGCGCTTCCAGCCGTCTTTTTCCTGGCGGGTGGCTTGCTTATGGTCTTTTACAGGATTGATAAGGCAGCTATTGCCATTGTAGAGCGAGACCTTCACCAGCGTCGTTCAGGAGTATGAATACCCTCCAGAGCCAAAAATACTGATACATAGAAAATATTTGTTGGGTTGATTGACTGGATGCAATCGATTGCAATAGTATATCGAGAGCAACACAATCGTTCGAATCCCCGCTGAATCAGAGGAGTGGCTGCCATGAAAATCGCCGTGCTGGGTGAGGCATTGATCGACTTTATAGCCGGTGATGATGGTGCGTACAGGCCCCACCTTGGGGGGTCGCCGTACAATGTGTCTATAGGTCTCGCCAGGCAGGGTATTGATGTCAGTTACCTTTGTTCATTGTCAGATGACCGCTTTGGCGACCAGTTACGTGAGTCGCTGTTGGGCGAAGGTGTCAATCTGCCATTGCAGCGGCGATCGCTTTGGCCTACTTCTCTCGCCCTGGTAACACTCAACAGGGAGGGCCATCCCTCCTATCGTCTGTACCGGGAGGGAATCGCTGATAAAGACACAAGCTATGAAGAAATTGTAGCGAATCTTCCAGAGAGTCTACGTGTTTTCCATACCGGTTCATTGGCCATCACACCTAGTCAGCTGCCTAAAATCCGTAACGTGTTTGATTTTTTGCGCGAGAGGGGAGTCCTGATCAGTATTGATATTAATATACGTATTCGCGCGAGCATTGATAGGCAGAGGTACCTGGATGGGGTGCGCTCTCTGCTGAAATCTGCAGATATTATCAAAGCGAGTGACGAGGACCTGATGGCGCTGGGTTTGAGTGGCGATACGAGACGCAGTGCCGAACTGGTCTATGAAGAAATGAATGGCGGGGTGCTGGTGCTGACAGAAGGTGGTGGTGGTGCGGTTGTCTACAGCAACAGTGGCCGGGTTGCACAGGGCTCGTACCGGGTGCCAAATGTGGTCGATACGGTTGGGGCGGGTGACACCTTCCACTCGGCATTTCTTGCGTATCTGTCCCGAAGCGGCGATCTGTTGAATGAACTCGCTGAAATTCCTGTTAAATCGCTGGGAACGGCACTGAAATTCGCATGCGCTGCGGCCGCCATTAATGTGTCCCGTGCTGGTTGTTCGCCTCCCACACATGAGGAAGTCAGCGAGTATATGGCCGCGGCTGAACCCGAATAGGGCATACTGAGAATACGTGAATGAATACAAGGACCGAGAGTCAACGCTGCTTGCAGCGTATCGAAAAGACGCTGGATACTGAGACGTTGCTGGGTGCTGGAAGCGCGTCGTTTCTGCTGCGCCTGGGCCAGCATTTTCCGCGCCTCTACGACTTGCTCAGCACTGTTTATCAGGATGTGGATGACTTCGACCTGGTAATGGAAAACCTGGTCAGAATTCTGTTGGATTGCTATCAGGAGCGTCCAGACCGATTGAAGAAGAAGGACGAACAGCGCTTGGGCGATCCACAGTGGTTCAAGTCGGAGAATCTGGTGGGTATGGCTTGTTACGTAGACCTGATCGCGAATGACCTCCAGTCGCTGAAATCCAGAATTCCTTACCTTTCAGAGCTGGGGATTTCGTACTTGCATCTGATGCCATTGTACAAAGCTCCAGAGGGCGACAGTGATGGCGGCTATGCGGTGTCAGATTACCGAACCGTCAATCCATCGCTGGGCACTATGGACGACTTACGGGAGCTTTCCGAAGCCCTGAGTGAGGCTGGAATCAGCCTCGTACTCGACTTCGTGTTCAACCACACCTCGGATGAGCACGAGTGGGCACGTGCGGCGCGTGCGGGCGATCCGGAATTCAGTAAATATTACTACCTGTTTGATGATCGTTCGATGCCTGACGCCTACGAAAGAACGCTGCGGGAAATATTTCCGCAGGTTCGCCGGGGAAGCTTTACCTACCTGGAAGACAGGGATCAATGGGTCTGGACCACATTTAACAGCTTTCAATGGGATCTGAACTATTCAAACCCGTCGGTATTTTGCGCGATTGCCAGTGAAATGTTGTATTTGGCGAACGCCGGTGCTGAGGTATTGCGATTGGACGCCTTGGCATTTATATGGAAGGAACTGGGCACTACCTGTGAAAACAGACCCAATGCACACAAGCTGATCCAGGCATTTAATTGCTGCCTGCAAATTGCTGCGCCCGCAGTCGTCTTTAAATCCGAAGCGATTGTTCACCCTGATGATGTGGTCAAGTACATCGAGCCAGAGGAATGCCAGCTCTCGTATAACCCTTTATTGATGGCCTTGATATGGAACAGCTTGGCCACCAGGAAAACGCGATTGCTGAACCAGTCTCTTTCTCACCGGTTCGCAATTCATCCCGACTGCTCCTGGGTGAACTACGCCCGCTGCCATGATGATATCGGCTGGACATTCGACGATGGGGATGCCGCTGCGATTGGCCTTGATGGTTACGACCACAGGCTATTCCTGAATCGGTATTATACCGGCGGATTTGAAGGATCTTTTGCAGTGGGCCTGGGTTTTCAGTTTAATCCTGAAAACGGAGATCGCAGGGTGTGTGGATCTCTCGCTTCGCTTGCCGGACTGGAGGAGGCGCTTGGTACTGGCGATAAGTCACTTGTGGATATGTCTGTGGCAAGGATACTGCTGATTCACAGTATTATCCTTAGTATTGGTGGTATTCCATTGCTCTATGCGGGCGATGAATTGGCAATGCTCAATGACTACAGCTTCCAGGAAGATGAGACCAAAAAACACGATGCGCGCTGGGTAAACAGGCCGCGTATAACAGAAGAGGCACTCGCAGAAGCCGCCAGGCCCGGCACGCCCCAGAACAGAATAAACGTGGCATTGCGCCAGATGATCAGCCTGCGAAAAGCAAACGTTGTCTTCGGTAGCGGCAAGACTCGCATTCTTCCCACGGGCAATGACCACTTGTTCGTCTATCAGCGCGTTCATCCAGAGGCAGGAAATTTAGCTGTTGTCTGTAATTTCAGCGACCACCCTCAGATGCTCGATAAGGGTATTCTTCAGCCCATGGGCCTGGGAGATCGGGCAATAGAACAGGTTTCCGGTGAGCATCTGGACTTGCATTCAATCGAATCCCTGAAGCTGGAACCTTTCCAGTTTCAATGGTTGATGGCAGATCCTGTCTTGCTGGAAGTGAGTGCGTGAATGCTTCAATCGAACCCCGTCGTTGACACCTGGCTGGAACGAAATTCCAAGTCTAACTGATGATTATTAGCTCTGGTATCTCCTACCCGCTCGGCGCCACGTGTCAGGAAGGGGGGACAAATTTTGCGATATTTTCCGCCCACGCCGAGCGCGTGGAGCTTTGTCTGTACGACAGTGAGGGGGTAAGGGAGATTGCGCGATTGACGTTGCCGGAAAAGACTCATGATATCTGGCACGGGTTTGTGGAGGGGGCTACCCCCGGGCTTTGCTACGGTTATCGGATACACGGCGCCTACGATCCCCACGAGGGACACCGTTTTAATGCGAATAAGCTATTGCTCGATCCCTACGCCCGGGCATTGAAAGGGCGCTTCGAGTGGCACTCTTCACACCTGGATTACGATGTTCAGGAAGGGCCCGTCCAGCGGGACTCACTGCCAAATGCAATTGATAACCAGGCCTATATGCCCAAGGCCGTCGTTGTAGTGGACAGCGTCCCTGCGGCCACCGGCTGCAACCCGGCTGTGCCGTGGCATGAAACCGTGATATACGAAGCCCATGTGAAGGGGTTCACCCGCTTACACCCCGACGTACCCGATGCGTTGCGGGGAACGTTCGCAGGATTTAGTCACCCGAAAATCATCGAGTATATAAAGTCGCTTGGAGTGACCTGTGTTGAGCTACTACCTGTTCATGCCTTTACGGACGAGTATCACCTGTCCCTGAAAGGGTTAACGAACTACTGGGGTTACAATACGCTGAGTTTTTTTGCGCTACACAGTGATTACCTTGGGGGGAGCGATCCTCTACTGTTTCGTAACATGGTGGATCGCTTTCACGACGCGGGCCTCGAGGTGATTCTGGATGTCGTCTACAATCACAGCTGTGAGGGAAACCACCTCGGGCCAACCTTGAGCTTCAAAGGTATCGACAACCATTCCTATTACCAGCTGGTCCCTGGCGACAACTATTACTACATCAACGACACGGGCTGCGGTAATACGCTGAATATTCGCCATCCGCGGGTGTTGCAACTGGTGATGGACAGCCTCCGCTACTGGGTTACTGCCATGGGTGTAGACGGCTTTCGCTTTGATCTGGCCGTTGCGCTCGGGCGAGAGGAGCATGGCTTTAATACCCGTAGCGCCTTTTTCCAAGCGATCTCACAGGACCCGGTGCTTTCTAGAGTCAAACTCATTGCCGAGCCCTGGGACGTAGGGCCCGGTGGCTATCAGCTCGGAAACTTTCCGGCGGGATGGAGTGAGTGGAATGACCGCTACAGGGATACGGTGCGCCGATTCTGGCGCGGTGATGAGGGATTACTGCCTGAACTGGCCCGCCGACTCCACGGCTCCGGGGATCTGTTTGAACATGCCGGGCGTAAGCCGTCCGCCAGCATTAACTTCGTTACCAGCCACGACGGCTTCAGCCTGCGGGACCTGGTGAGTTATAGCTCACGTCACAACCATGGAAATCTTGAAGACAATAACGATGGTCACCGGGAAAACTATAGTTCCAACCACGGTTTTGAGGGTGAAACTGACCACCCGAAAATAAAAGCGCTGCGCTGGCGGCAGCAACGCAATATTTTAACGACTCTGCTGGTGTCCCAGGGTGTTCCCATGCTCCAGGCGGGCGATGAGTTGGGACGTACCCAGTCGGGAAACAACAACGCCTATTGCCAGGACAATTCGCTTAACTGGGTCGATTGGGAGAACGTTACCAAGGGTGGGGAGAGCCTAATCGCACTGGTTAGGAAGCTTATCGCTATTCGCAGATCCTTCCCTGTTTTTCTAGCCACCGTGTACCGGCACCGGTCGGATGATTCGCGTGACGACAGCATCCATTGGCTTAACAGCGACGGTAAAACAATGCGCCAAGAGCACTGGCACGAACGCGACACTCGCGTGCTTGGATACCTTCTGTCCGAAAGATCCGAGTATGAAACGGATGACTCTCGTCAATTGCTGGTGATCTTTAACGCAGCAGATGAGAGCCAGCACTTTTCCCTGCCGCAGACAGTTCCATCCGAATGGCAAGTAATCATAGATACCGCGAAAGAAGAGAGTACTGACCTGTATTGGACAGGAATGGCAGCAAAACAATTGACCCTGGCCCCACGTTCTGTCGTCGTTATGACGACTGCCCGGGCTGGTGGTCCCCATTGGCTTGAATTAGCTGAATCAATCAATTCCAGAGAGACATTATGAACAAAATCGAACCTGTATTTTCACAAGAGCTGCTGGCTGAGAGCCTTTCGAGGCATTACCAGTTGACCCTTGGCAAAGATGAAACGGCCGAATCCCACCACTATCTGTACCGTGCCACGGCCTTGACAGTGCGAGACCACCTGGTCGCAAGGTGGCAAGAGACCCGCGACAGGTACCGTACTGAGCAGCCCAAGCGGATCAACTACCTTTCACTGGAATTCCTGATGGGCCGAACCCTGAGTAACGCGGTACTTAATCTGGATATTGAGGAGGAGCTTAAGGCTGCTCTTGTCCAACAGGCGTGCGATATGGAGAAGCTGGAAAGCGAGGAGCCAGACGCGGGTCTGGGCAATGGCGGCCTGGGACGACTTGCTGCCTGCTTTCTCGACAGTTGTGCGAGTCTCGAAATACCGGTCACGGGCTATGGCCTCCGCTACCAGTACGGAATGTTCCACCAGAGAATAGACAATGGACACCAGGTGGAACAGCCTGACCCCTGGTTGCGGGACGGCAATCCCTGGGAAATTGAAAGCCCGGAAAACACCCGTAGGGTGAAATTCGGCGGTCGAACCGAGCAATATCAGGATGAAAACGGTGTTATGCGGACCAGTTGGGAGCACACCCATGATGTTCTTGCTGTACCCTACGATCTGCCCATTCCCGGGTACAAGAATGATACGGTCAATACCCTGCGCCTCTGGAAATCCGAGGCAACCGACGAGTTTGACCTGGATGAATTCAACGCTGGTAGCTATATCGATGCGGTCGCCGAGAAGAATCGTGCGGAGCAGATAACGCTTGTTCTGTACCCCAACGATGTAAGCGAACAGGGTAAGGAACTGCGCCTTCGCCAGCAATACTTTCTGGCCTCGGCAAGCCTGCAGGATGTCCTCCATCGATGGGTGAGGGATCACGGTAAAGATTTCAGCATATTTGCCGCCAAAAATGGCTTTCAGTTGAACGACACGCATCCTACGGTTGCGATACCGGAACTGATGCGCCTGCTCATCGATGATTACAGGCTCGAGTGGGAAGAGGCTTGGGAAATCACAACAAGCGTAATGTTTTACACCAACCATACACTGTTACCGGAAGCACTGGAGGCCTGGTCTGTAAGCTTGTTTGAGCAACTGCTGCCACGGGTGCTGGAGATTATTTACGAGATCAACGCACGTTTTCTTTCCCATGTGAATGACCAATGGCCCGGGGACATGGACCGCTTGCGCAATATGTCCATTGTGACCGAAGGGGACTACCCGTGCGTGAGAATGGCCTACCTCGGCATCGTTGGAAGTTCTTCCGTCAATGGCGTGGCTGCTCTGCACACCGATCTTTTGAAGCAGGGCCTTTTCCGGGATTTTAATGAGCTGTGGCCGGAAAAATTCAATAACAAGACTAACGGCGTCACCCCAAGGCGCTGGCTCGCGCACAGCAACCCAGGTTTGAAAGCGCTTATTTGCTCGCGGATTGGTGATGGCTGGGTTCAAGACCTGGACGAGTTGGAGAAGCTGGCTCCCTATGCGAGCGATTCCGACTTTGCCGAGCAATTCATGGAGGTCAAGCAGCGCAACAAGGCGGCCCTCGCCAGTCTAGTAGAGCAGGACTGTGGGGTGAAATTCGACACTGGCATGATGTTTGATGTTCAGGTTAAGCGAATCCACGAGTACAAAAGGCAATTGCTCAATATTCTCCATGCCATACACTTGTATAGACGTATCTGTGACGGTGACACCGTTGGCATGTATCCCAGGTGCCTGCTGATCGGCGGGAAAGCCGCTCCAGGTTACGTTATGGCCAAGTCGATTATCAAGCTAATCAGCAATGTTGCATCTGTCATAAACGCGGATCCGCGCTGTCAAAATCTTCTCAGGATCGCATTTTTTCCCGACTATCGCGTCACTGCGATGGAGGTGATTTGTTCTGGCACCGATCTCTCAGAACAGATCTCCACTGCCGGGAAGGAGGCATCGGGGACCGGCAATATGAAGTTCATGATGAATGGCGCCGTGACCATAGGGACATTGGATGGGGCGAATATTGAGATCCGGGAAGCCGTTGGCGATGATAATTTCTTCCTTTTCGGTATGACAGCGGGGCAGGTGGCGGCCACCCGAACCAATTACCGTCCCCAGGAAATCATCGATGCGGATCCTGATCTGTCGCAGGTAATGAGGCTGCTGGATTCGGGGCACTTTGATCTAGATGAAGCAGGCCTGTTCTATTCTGTGACAGCAGCGATTCGTTGCCCCTCTGACCCCTGGGTGACCGCCGCTGACTTCCACAGTTATGTAGAGGCCCAGCAACGGGTCAGCGAGTGCTACGCAGACAGGCAGCGCTGGTCGAAGATGGCGATTCTGAACACTGCATACAGTGGCCGGTTCTCCAGTGATCGAACTATTCGCGAATACCGGGATGATATCTGGTACAGGAGTTGAGCCGACGCCCGTAAGGGCGACGCCCCCTTGGAACACTTGCAATCGAGCAAATTTTACGACATGCACGAAGTACGATGATTTCACAAAACTACGATATAACAAAGTCTAGTGTATGGGATGCCCTGCAGCGGCTGGCAGAGGTGGCCCCTGGCATCCGGGTTTCCGATCTGCTCGACCAGGACCAGGATCGGGTAGATAAATACAGTCTGGAAATTGCAGGGCTGTCTCTCGACTACAGCAAGAATCTGGTCACCGATGAAATTATGCAACTCCTGCTGGAACTGGTGGCGGAATCGCCGCTTGAGACCCAGCGTGAAAAACTTTTCACAGGGGAGGAGATCAATATGACCGAGCAGCGCCCTGTGTTACATACGGCCCTGAGGGCGAGTCCGACACAATTGCAGGAGGACGGGCTCACCGAGGCCAGTGCACAGATTGCCGGACAAAAGCACCGAATCAAGGCAGTCAGCGACCAGATTCGTTCTGGTGCCTGGTTGGGATCGACGGGCAAACGTGTAACAGATATCGTCAATCTCGGTATTGGTGGCTCAGACTTGGGGCCAAAACTAGCTTGCGAAGCCCTGAAGGAATTTTCGCACGAGCGAATCAAATGCCATTTCGTCTCCAATGTGGATGGTGAATTGATTCGAAGCACCCTGAAGAATCTGGAGCCGGAGACGACCCTGGTTATTCTTTCCAGCAAAACCTTTACTACCCAGGAGACCCTGCTCAACGCCCAGACTGCGGCCGGTTGGTTCGAGCAGCGCCTCGGTCTGGCAAGCGCGTACGCATCCCCCCACTTTATTGGCGTGACCGCCTCGCCTGAAAACGCGGTAAAACTGGGAATCAGGGATGAAAATATCCTTGAATTCTGGGACTGGGTCGGCGGCAGGTATTCACTCTGGTCTACCATCGGTTTGTCCATTGCCATCTGCATTGGATACGATAATTTTGAGCGTATTCTTGCGGGTGCTCAGCAAATGGATGTTCACTTCCGGGAGTCCACCGCCCGCGAGAACATGCCGGTGATCCTGGCCTTATTGGGCGTCTGGTACAGCAATTTCCTGCATGCTGAGAGCCATGCGGTTATTCCTTATTGCGAGCGGATGCTGAACCTTCCTGCATATTTGCAACAGCTTGATATGGAGAGTAACGGCAAGAGCGTGACCCTGGATAGCAGCCTGGTGAATTGTTCGACCGGGCCGATTATCTGGGGGCAGACCGGGACGAACGGCCAGCACAGCTTTTTCCAGCTTTTGCATCAGGGTACACACCTTATTCCCATAGACTTCATCGGGCTGCTCAGTGACGATCTCAGTACGACGGAGCACCACCGGGTACTGACAGTGAATATGTTTGCGCAATCTGCAGCGCTGATGTCCGGCAAACAGGATTCGACACTTCCTGTCTACAGGAATTACCTCGGTAACAAGCCCTCTAATGTACTGCTTATGGAAAAGCTCATACCGGAAACGTTCGGAGCGCTCATTGCGCTATACGAACACAAGGTGTTTGTTCAGGGGTGCTTGTGGAACGTGAATTCCTTCGACCAGTGGGGTGTCGAGCTGGGAAAAGCGCTGGCCAATGATTTGCTGCAAGGCAATTCCGAGTTGGATTGTTCAACACGCAACTTAATGAATAAACTCAATGCGTCCCTCTGAGCTACCTGTACTTTCTGGAACAAAGCTGCGAGGGAGGAGGGTGCTCTAATAAGCTTTTCTCAAACTTGACTCCCGGATAACCAGTGAGGAATCGCGGATAGAGTCACGGACCTTTTTGCCTGTTAGCAGCCCCATCATTTTCTTAACCAACTGCTCACCGCCGCCCGAAATATCCTGGGATACGGTAGTCAGGGTGGGGTTGATGCGCGTCGCAATTTCCAGGTCGTCGTATCCGGTAACGGCTACCTTTGAAGGCACGGATATCCCGTGTCTTTGCAGACAAGAGATAGCACTGGCGGCGAGCATGTCGCTGCAGCAGACGATTCCATCTATGCCCGAATTGTTTTGAATGAAGTTGTCGATAATCTCCTCTGCGGCGCCGCTCTCCATAGGTGGATCCAGTTCCAGATTAATGTCTGCATCCAGCCCTGCCTGACGTAGCGCGTTGGCATATCCTTCATGCCGCAGGGCCAGCTCTGGTTTCCTTACATCGCCGAAGAAGGCAATGCGCCTGCAACCCTGATCCAGCAAGTGACGAGTAGCCTGCTCCCCGCCCATGACATTATCGGTGCCCACTATCCGGTAATTTCGTTCTGGCAGGTCAGCCCCCCAGACGACTATTGGTTTTTGGTAGCCAGCCAGTTTGTTCAATTCATCGTGGATCATCCCCTGACCGATGAAGATTGCGCCGTCACACTGTCTATATACCCTAGTGGTGAGAAACTCGGCTGCTGTTTCTACGGGTTTATGATACAGCATAAGGTCGTGGCCCGATTCAGCCAGGTGATCAACCACAGATCCGACCATCCTCAGAAAGAATGGGTCTGACAAGTGATGGCTCAATTCCACATCGTGCATCAATACCAGGCAGATCATATTAGAGCGCTGCAGGCGTAGATTGCGTGCGGTTTCGTTCATCACGAATTGGTGCTTTTCAGCCAGCTTGCGGATCTTGTCTTTTGTACGATCATTGACAAGAGGGCTGTCATTCAGTGCCCGTGACACAGTGGCTCTGGAAACTCCGGCTATGTCGGCCAGTTGCTGCATGTCGATTTTTCGTTGCTCAGATTTCTTTACCGACATAAGTCGCTCTTTTTCCGGTGTGTTGAGGATAGATGCCGCGCTGCACTACAACCGATTGTAGAGGAGGTTGGCCACAATGGAAACTCTCCACCGGGAATACCCTGGCAAGACCGAAATGTCAGTGGCTTACCAGAATCTATTGACTTAATGCAATCGATTGCAATAGAATCTGAAAGTGGTGGGGGGGGAATCGATTCGAGTCGGTGCTTCGGACCGCTCACACCCGGATCAGTGAGGTATACGCGCCTGGTCTGCCAGCGTGTGGCGGTTGGCCTCCTCTTGCGGTGAGAGGTCAGCTATTTGGCATGCCACGGCAGCGTGGCATGCTTTTTTTTGTGCCTGAAAATAGACTGCCGCTTGTGAAATAACACAGGTGAGGAGAGAAGTTGAGAAAACTACCTGCAGGACCATTGGAAACTTTGGATTCCGGATGCATGCAGAGCGTGGTGTCTGGAACGCATGGGGATCTATTTTCTGTACTTGGTGCGCACACTAATCCTTCGGGAAAGGGTCTGGTTATTCGCACTTTCCTCCCGGGGGCCAGCGGGGTAGAGGTGATCTCTCGCCAGAACGGCAAAAAAGTAACCACCCTGCGCCAAATTCATCCAGATGGGTTGTTCGAAAAAACGCTGCTCAATCGCAAGAACCGATTCGACTATTTCCTGCGTGTGGCCTATGACTCCGAACAGGTAGACATGGAAGACGTCTATCGGTTTTCTTCCTGCCTCAGTGAGGATGATCTCTACCTGTTCGGCGAAGGGACTCAGGAGCGCTCCTTCCAGTGGATGGGTGCACATCCTCGTCAGATAGATGGCGTGGATGGTGTGCTGTTCGTGGTCTGGGCGCCATCTTCCCGGCGGGTGGCGGTGGTCGGTGACTTCAATCACTGGGATGGCCGCCGCCATGTGATGCGGCCGCATCCGGCCTCGGGTATCTGGGAGTTGTTTATACCTGATCTCCCGCAAGGCAGTAACTACAAATACGAAATCATCAATGTGCAGGGAGAGGTTCTGGCGCTGAAATCAGATCCTTACGCGCGATCCATGCAGCATCCGCCGCAAACGGCGTCCATGGTACAGCGGGATAATAGTCACCAATGGGGTGACGGTGAATGGATGGCGCGCCGTAGTGAAGCGGACAGCCACCGGCAGCCGGTGAGTATTTACGAGGTGCATCTGGGTTCCTGGCGGCGCCGCTGGGAGGAAGATGGTCGCTACCTGAGCTACCGGGAACTGGCGGACGAACTCATCCCCTATGTCGTGGAAATGGGATTTACCCACCTGCAACTGATGCCTATCAGTGAATACCCTTTCGATGGCTCCTGGGGCTACCAGCCGATCGGCATGTATGCACCCAGCATCCGTTTTGGCACGCCCGCGGAATTCAAGTACTTTGCCGATCAGTGTCACCAGGCCGGCATTGGCCTTATGTTGGACTGGGTGCCGGGTCATTTTCCCACCGACGAGCACGGCCTGGGTCGCTTTGACGGCAGTTGCCTGTATGAGCATGAGGATGAGCGCCAGGGTTTTCACCCTGACTGGAATACCCTGATTTACAACTACGGTCGCGGTGAGGTAGTGAGCTACCTGTTGAGTAACGCCATGTATTGGATCGAGGAGTACCACCTGGATGGCCTGCGGGTGGATGCAGTGGCCTCCATGCTCTACCTGGATTACAGCCGGGAAGAAGGCCAGTGGGTGCCGAATGAGCACGGTGGGCGAGAGAACCTGGAGGCCATAGAACTTCTGCGCACAGTGAACAGCAGGCTCTATTTCAACCACCCGGGGATCATGATGACGGCGGAAGAGTCCACTGACTGGCCGGGAGTTTCACAGTCGGTCGATAATGGCGGCCTAGGCTTTGGTTACAAGTGGAACATGGGGTGGATGAACGACACACTGAGCTACATGGAACGGGATCCCATACACCGGCAGTACCACCACAACGAAATGACATTTGGTATCGCCTACGCCTGGAGCGAAAATTTCGTGCTGCCCTTGAGCCACGACGAAGTTGTCCATGGAAAACGCTCCTTGTTGCACAAAATGCCAGGAGATGAATGGCAACAGTTTGCCAACCTGCGGGCTTATCTAGGCTTCATGTGGGGGCATCCCGGTAAAAAGCTGCTGTTTATGGGAGGGGAATTTGCTCAGCGTTCGGAGTGGGATCACGATGGTGAACTGGAATGGCATCTGTTGGAGTACGGCCCACACCGTGGTATGCAGTCGCTGGTGCGTGACCTGAACCAGATGTACATCTCGGTGCCCGCCTTGTATGAACAGGATTGTGATGGTGCCGGTTTCGAATGGGTGCAGGTAGACAACCGCCAGACCTCGGTCTTTGCGTGGTTGCGACGGGGCGCGAATGGTTCCTCGATTGCACTCGTGGTGAGTAACCTCACGCCCACCGTTCACCTTGATTATCGGGTCGGTGTGCCGGTTCCTGGATACTGGGCCGAGCGCCTGAATACCGACGCTGAGGGCTACGGAGGAAGCAATGTGGGTAATTTTGGTGGTCGACATGCGCTGGCTGAATCCTGCGACGGACAGTCCTGCTGCTTGCAGGTGTCACTGCCACCGCTGGCGACGCTGATTTTTGAACTGCAGAACCATTAAAAAAACATAATGAAACAACTTTCGGAGTAGATATGACATCGCGGGGAAAACTCGAAGCCGGCAAGTTACTGCCGGTCCTCACGGCAGGGGGAGCTTCATTACATTAAAACCCTGGTTCGAACTAAGCACTATCAATGCTTGGGTCTTTCCCGATCGTAGAGTTAATGCGGTGAAATACGGGTAAATACGGGGTGTTTTGAGGGCGGGCCGTATCTAACTAATTGAAATTTAAGGGTTTAAAGTTCCACTAATGTGGCTACGAACCAGGCGGTCGCACGTTCGAATCGTGCCAGGCGCGCCAATTCCGTAAGGGTCTGCAGCTTAGCAGCCACTAACCTTCCCGCGCATTTCCGGCAGTTTTCCGACACTTTCCTCCTTCTGCCGCTTTATCACTGTCAGGGTGGGCGATTGCGCGCGCCCACGATCGGTCACCTTCTCCGCGGCATCCAGCAGTTCGCCGAGTTCGGCTGCCGAGTAGTGGGTGGTGATATCACCACTGGCATGCCCCAGCAGCGCCTTGCGTGTTTCCAGTGGAACCGCCGCGCCTCGCAGCCTTCGGCCGAACGTATGGCGCAAATTGTGAACGCCTTTGAGTATGGTGCTGTCCGTCGGTAACCCGGCCTTCGTCCAGGCCCTGATCCACGCGCTGGTCCGTAACTTCCCGACCGGGTTGCCCCGATAGGTAAACACGAAGTCCTCGTGGATCCCCCGCCGTGAATCGACTACTGCCTTCGCGACCGTGTTGAGCACCACCACCCGCTCGGTACTGGTCTTGGTGATCGACTCGGGCAGGACAAAGGCGAAAGTGGATAGATCATCCAGTTTTACCTCCCATGCCCAGCGCAGCTGGCAGACCTCTTGTTCCCGGCATCCCGTATTGACCGCAAACATCGCGGCATCCGCCAGGTGGCGGGGGAGCCTTGAAAAAAGCCTGTCCTGTTCTTCCCACGACAAGGGGTACGGTCTTTTCTGGCACCCCTTGAGCGATAGCCGACTGAGTTTGGGCGGTGCCTGTTTTAGCCACGGCAGCCCTTGCTCATTTCGCCATACCCGCGCCGCGCGATTGAGAACTGCACTGGCTGTACCAATCGCATTGTTAATGGATTTCGGGGCCTTCCCCAGACGGAGCCGCTCATCCACGAATGGCTTTAAAGTGCCGTCGTGGACCTGCTCCAGGGGCAGTGCGCCGATATACACGAACAACTGGTCCAGATGTATCGCTATCGTTTCTGCCGATGACGACTGTGCAATATCTTCGAGGTATCGCAGTGCCGCTGCCTCGAAGGTATAAACCGCTGCGGCTTGTTGCTTTGCCTCCTCTTGAATCTCCGCCAGTCGACGGATCAGTTTTTGCTCTGCCTCAGTGCGGCCAGATACTCCTGTGCTTTCGCGGAGCCAGCCGCCGGGGGCGTACTGCGAGCGTTTTTCGATATGCCAGATCCCGTTTTTGAGGCGGAGCCCCGGCATTTTGTTGCGCTTTGACATAAATCGTCCTCCAGAATTGAGCCTAAAGGACGACGCCCGTTGCGTTGGATATAGTCCTCCGCCCAGGCGTCGATTTCAAGTCTGTCGAAGAGAATGGTTTGTTGTCCCAGGGAAACCTCAGACAGGGCAGGGCGCACCACGCGATTAAAAGTATTCTTGTTGATCCCGAGGTAGGCCGGGGCATCGCGGAGTCGGATCAGGCGGGGTTGGATCTGCATGCCCTATCTGCCTATGTACACAGCAGTTATCTGGGCTCTGACATGGCCTATTTCAGCACTGATGGTCAGGCGGGCCTGCTGGTCGACCTGACGCTGTGACCCGGTTAATTGCTCTTTGGCGGGCCCGCCCGCATGGGGGCAGGGCCAACCTGTGAGTTCCCGGTACCGCTGCTGGGCATAGGCATGGCGCAGGCCGTGCATTTTGGATAAGCCGGCGTTGGCGGTGTGGCGTTCGTAGATCCTGAGCTGCTCGATGTATTGCCGGCCCCGGGGGATCAGCGAGCCGAAACCGGCCAGCCGCTTGGCCTGTTCCAGCAGGGCGCGTTGTTCCAGGGTGCGGATGGGGACGGTGCGTTCCCGTCCGCCCTTGGTCCAACTGGCCTTGAGGTGCAGGTGATCACCCCGGTCTGCCCAGCGGGGCTGGATCTTCAGGGCTTCCTCCCGTCGAAGCCCGAAGGCCTGTTGCAGGCGCAGGCTCATCCTCACATATTCATCTTTCACCAGGGCGAGTTGGTCCCTTTTCAGGTCCTTGGCCTTGCTGGTGCCGGATACGAACTGCCGGTCCGGTATGCCATAAAAGTCGTTGGAGCTGGCAACCACGGCCCGCTTGTTAACCTTCTCGGCCCACCAGCGTAAACAGCTCATCCGGTTCTTGATGGTGCCGGGTGAAAGGTTCTGTTTCAGCCACTCGTCCACCAGGGCCTGGACATGCTTTTGTTTGAGGGAGGAGGCCTTCAATTGCCGGAAGCCCAGCTCGTGCAACTGGTTGGCGATTGCGCTCAACTGGCGCTCACGGCCTACGCGGGTTTCGAAGCTGCCTTCATGGCTGTGTTTGCACAAGAGTTTCAGTTGGTAGTTCAGGTCTCGCATAGTGTTGTTTCCATCGGTGAGTGTTTCTGATCACCTGGCAACAATGCTGCGCAGGTCCGACGAGCGGTACGATCACGGGACACCAATCCCGGTTGACCTGAATGTGTCTGGCCATAGACAGCACGGTGTGTTTTCGCAAGAAAACTGGCCCGTGCAAACCAACGGTCATCCAGCCAAAGGCTGGTGGTGGATTTCTCCTTTTTAAGTTGAGCAGAGCGCACTGACCGCCAGTGCGTTTGCGTGGTTGAAGAAACTGTCTTTCAGGCCGGCATATATGCCCGGCCATCCACAGCGCTTATGGAACCGATCCCCGTACCAGGCGGGAGGGATTTGAAGGTGCGGTACCCAGACGAAGCGGCACTGCGATAGTTCGAAGAGGGACCCGGTCATCGCTGACCGTTGCGTCAAGAAGGGTCCTGAGTGACGCGTTCAGCAGATTCCAAAACTACCTGAATCCACCTACCCCGTTCGCTTTCGCAAGGTGGGGTCTTCCTTGCCACTTTAAGCGCAGTGGCAGCGACAAAATTCAGTGTTGGGGCCGATTATAGGAACACAGAATACGCGTGTCACAGAGAACTTCACCTGAATCGGGAGTGGTTTCTGCCCGGCAGCTGAAAACTTGCTGCCATCAAACGCCCTGAAAGCTCTCTGCAATGCAATTTTGGCCATATTTGACTGTGCCTACACGACCCAATCCACCTTTGAGGGGGTGGTTCCACTGTAACCACCCCTGAAAAGACGTTAAGCCTCGGTGTTGCCAAGATTGCCGCAATGTGCGCGCTGCCCACGTCACTACTCGCTTCGCGCCTTAGTGACGTGGGGTTTTGATGCGGAAAACGATATGCTCCGCTGTGAAAAGCCTATCAACGCCGGACGAAAACTGCACATTTGTACCCGCAAAAATCCACCATTGCCTTGGGGGAAGAGTGTTCTTCCAGACTCTTACCGAGAATTCTCTCGGGCGAGCGGCTAATGAGCTCGCGCCGGAACGCAGGCGGTACGGGGTGGTTTTTCGTGAATTTAGCGTTAAATCGAACAGAAGGATGGTGACTAACTACGTCTTGCAAAAGTCAGTGTTGCCGCAGCAGTGGGCTCTTGCAGCGAGATTTGCCAGGCGATGACATCGATATTCAGAATCTGCCTCCCACTTCGAACAAGGTAAGCGCGTGTATGCACGGCTAGATCACCCTTGGTGGGACGTAGAAAATTGATGTTGGCTGATAGGAGTGGGCACACTTCGTCGGCTGATACCTTTAAAGTTTGCAACGCACCGGTAAGCTCGAGAACGCCTACAACTACTCCTCCGTGCCACGCTTGCAACAATGGGTTACCAGTAAAATGCTCTGCCCAAGGAGTCAGGCATTCGACATCTGGTTCGCATCTGACAAGCTCGGTCCCGTAATTTTTCGCATAGGGCGTCTCGTCGAGAAACTGGAGTAGATGTTTGTCCATCTTGATTAATCACCTCGTCGATAGAGCAAGCTTCGATCCAGGGCAGGACCTGGGCTGCCAATTTTGAAAATACCTTGCGCGTTACACAACATCTTTCTTCCGTCCAGGCTGCTGGCGAATGCACTGACATAGGCAAACCCGTTAATCTGCTGGTAGCACTCCGCCTGGATTCGAACATCAGTGCCTACGGGGGCGGAATGTATGTGGTCGATTCGCAGGTTGATGGTCGCAATGGCCTGTGGCACCGCGAGGCTTTGGAGGACTACGAAACCGCAGGCACTGTCCAGTGCGGCTGCCAGAGCGCCAGGGTGCAACGAACCATTTTCGTGCGCTGTTGCATGCTTTTCCTGGAAAGGCATTTCCAATACGACTCGGTTTTCCTCGGTAGAAACAAATTTCAGTGACATATCACTGTGAGCACCGATCCCGGCGCTGAACAACTCGTAAACTTTTTCCAGTTGGAGTGCATCCATCTTGTTCAGATTTCCGATTTTAATAGACGGGCAAGCTGACTTTCGGCGTCGGCGAGTAATGTGTAAACCACTGGAACAACAAATAAGGTAAGCACGGTTGAGGAAATTAGTCCGCCTATTACGAGTATACCCATTGAAGTGCGTAACTCAGCGCCATCAGACGTGGCCAGCGCTATAGGGATCATACCGAATATGGTAGAGAACGCAGTCATCAGTACTGGGCGTAAGCGTAAATGAGCCGCTTCGATCATAGCTTCCGCTGCGCTGTGGCCTTGCTCTATGGCCTGATTGGCATAGTCCACCAGAAGAATGCCGTTTTTCATAACCAGACCCATCAGCGCGACCAGACCGATTTGTGTCAAGACTGAAAGCTCGGAGTTAGTCCATGCGAGCAAGCTGAATGCGCCCACAAAAGACAGCGGAGCGGTAAGCATGATCACTACTGGTTGAGTATAGCTGTTGAATTGACTAGCCAGAATCATGTATAGACTGAGCATCGACATTGTTAGTGCAAAAAATATTGCCTCGACAATATCATTGATTTGCTCTGAAGTGCCTAGATATGAACTCTCGTATCCTGTAGCCATATCGAGATCACTAATAATCTCATCCATTTTTTTCATCAGCTCGCCTGTCGCGATCCCAGCGGGAGCGTTTGCAGAAATACCGATCTTTCGAGCCCGATTGTAGTGATCGATTTGTGCCGGGCCACTGGTTACGCTTACCTCTGCGACGTTACGGAAATCTATTAAGCTGTTGTCTGCCGCGCGTAATTGAATGAGGTCAAACTTTCCGATCTCGTCGCGGTACGTTTCTGCATATCTCAGGCGCACGTCATAGCGATTACCGAACTCTTCGTAACTTGTAACATCTACACCACCCATCGTGGCTCCAACAGTAGCGGCGATATCTCGAACCGAAATGCCCAAATCAGCGGCCCTGCGCCGGTTTATCGTAACCTGCAATTCAGGCTTGCCTGGCTCATAGCTGGACTTGATATCCCTGAAGAGGCCAGATTCTTCCATCTGGCTCGTGATAGTATCCGCGTATGTTCGAAGTTGTTCTAAATCATCGCCGCTTAAAGCCATCTCCATGTCGGCACCAAAGAATCCTCCTCCGGATATCCAGGGCACATCTGTCAAAGAGATGTGCTTGGCATCGGGTATGGCCAAAGCGAGCGCTGTGCGGACGTCATCCATCACTTCATACTGATGACTGCTCCTTTGTTGTTTCGGCGACAGACCAAAATAGAATGATAGTTCGTTTGCCTTGGCCTGAGCGCCGGAGCCAATAACAGTGAACACCAATTCAATATGTTCCAGGTCACTGACAGTTTTACTCACTTGAGTGGCAACACGCTTGGCCTGGGTAAGACCGGTTCCCAGAGGAAGCTCGACTTTGGCGAGAAACTCGCTTCTATCAGTTGCGGACGTAAATGAGAGGGGAACCTGACCCGCATTATAAACACCCATACCGACAGTGGCAGCGGCCAACAGCAGAACAAGCCAGCGAGCGCGAAGTGCGAAGCGAACGCCCTTAACGTAGGTTGTTTCCAGAAGTACATAGCCCTTATCCAGTAGCGCAAACATTCCTCTATGGCCGGAACTTTTTTTGAGCAGACGAGAGCTCAACATAGGCGTAAGGGTAACGGAAACAAACAGAGATAGTGCTACTGCCACAGCAATGGTGACACCGTATTGATAGAAAAACACACCAACCAGACCTGTGGTAAAGGAAATCGGCAAGAACACCGCCATCACACAAAGGGTGGATGCGATGACGGCAGTGGCAACTTTTCGCGTGCCCGTTGAAGCAGCTTCATTGAGGTCGAGCCCAGCTTCAACTTCGCGGTGTATAGATTCCAGCACAACTATGGCATCGTCTACGAGCAGGCCGACACACAGTGATATGGCAATCAGCGATACCATATTGATAGAAAAATCGAGTAGGTAGAAAGCGAAAAAAGTAGCGATGATTGCCGTTGGAATAGCGGTTGCAACAATTAGCGTGGCGCGTACGCTGAGTAAAAAGCAAAGTGTGACAATGACAACCAGGAGGATGCCTAGCAAAATATCGTTTGACACGTCTCGCACTGCGGACCCGATAAATCGCGAACTGTCCCTTACCGTGACAATGTTGATTTCAGCTGGTGTTTCTGTCTGAAGTTTGGTCAGCGCTGCCTTAACTGCTTTGGCAATACTGGTGGTATTGGTTCCAGATTGTTTGCGAATTTCGAGGCTTACTCCTGTTCTACCATCTAGCTCCGCGTAGCTGCGTTCATCCTCCAGACCATCCTCAACTTCGGCAACATCTATCAAGCGCACCATCGCCTTATCATCGCGAGAAATAATGATTTCACCCAACTCTTTTAAGCTGGTTACTTCGCCCATGGTTTTGATGGTCAGTTCCGTGGACCCGCTGTGGTAATCCAGGCGGCCGCCAGGGATGTCAGCATGCTCACGTTGGATAGCGCTGATTACATCGGCCGCAATTACGCCGTAACCCCGCATTTGTGGGGCTTTCAACCAGATGCGTACTTCCCGCTCGCGGCCCCCGACAAGAATCACGCTGCCAACGCCAGGTACTCTCTGCAAACGCTCTTTGACGACATCTTTGGCGAAGGCTGTGAGTTCACCCACTGGCCAGGGGCCGGATACAATCACCGAGACAATGGGTTCAGAATCCGGATCAAGTATGGAGACGACAGGCTGACTAACTGTGTCAGGCAGAAGCGGCAGAGTTTGACTGATTTTGTCCCGTATCTCCTGGGCCTTCAGGTTGGGATTTTCCTCCATATCGAATTCAAGGATTATCTGTGAAAAACCGTCACCGCTAATCGAGCGCATTGTATCGACGCCAGATATAGCGATTAGCTCTTCTTCAAGCCTCTCGGTAACTTCTGTCTCTACCGTGCTGGGAGAGGCTCCTTCGAGTATTGTTTCAACCGTTACAATGGGCACTTCAACGCTCGGGAACAGATCGATGCTTATTCGACCCATGGAGACCACGCCCAGCATCATGAGCGCAGCGGTCATCATGATCGCCAGCACTGGCCGGCGAATGCAGAGGTCAGCTATCCACATAGGGATGTTCTGAAATAGTGACCCGTGAACCATCAGAAACCTTGTGCATACTGGGGCCTACAACAAGGATCGCATTTGAGCTTACGCCCTGGAGTATCTCAAGCCGACCATCACTAAGCTCACGTACTTGCACTGTGCGTTGACTAACTACGCCATCTTCAACCACCAGGACAGAGCGGCTGCTTCCCAGTCCCATAGTAGCGTTGGGTGATAACATTAGCCCCTGTCTTGAAATGGGCATCAGCTCGACTTCAATGAAAAGCCCAGGTTTGATCGCATAATCCACATTTGGTATTCCCAGTCTTACATCGATAGTGCGAGTTTTGTGGTCTATTCGATCGTTGATCAGCGCCACTTCCGACTCATAGGTTTGATTCATACTCGGTATGTGAACCCTTCCGAGCGTACCCAACTGAATGGAAGTTAAATAAACTTCGGGCACGAACACCAGTGCCACCATGACATCAATCTCCTGGATTTGGAGGACTGGGTGCTCAGAGCGCATGATTGATGGGACGTATGCGCCTTCATCCACATGTCTCTGGGTGATAACGCCACGGTAGGGTGCTCGGGTTATTGAGTCGTCCAGTTCCTTCTGCGCCTCGGCAAGATTAGCGCTTGCAATACCGAGCTTCGCAGCCGATACCTCAACTTGTGTGCGCCTGTCATCGAGTTGCTCGACAGAGAATGCTTGCTTCTCTCTGAGTGCGATGGCGTTTTCAAGATCGCGTACCGAGTCTTTGTACTCTGCCTCTGCCAGGCGCTTAGCCTCAGAAAGACGCAGGACATTAATCTCGAAATCTTTCTGGCGCATACGCAGCAAGGGCTGCCCTTCTTCAACACGGCTTCCAACGTTGACATAGATTTCTTCGATGAGGCCACCAACCATCGGCGAAATATTGGTGGAGCGGCGTGCGAGAATGGTGCCGGTAACAAAAATAGGCTCAGATAATGCCGCTATTTCCGGACTCGTAATCGATACTACAACGGGTGACGAGGGCTGTGGAGTAATCCCAGTACTGGTTGTGCCATTTTGGGGTTCGCCATCGCAGCCCATGAGTATCGCTGCGGCCAAAATGGGTCCCACGGTCTGCATGATGTAACGCATACTATCGCTACCAACTAGTTCGAGAGGCATCATGAATTGACAAACCGCGATACCTACAACTAAAATATTAACTGTAGTTATATTAACTAGGATAACTAAATTGTCAACGCAAGATATAGCAAGCCAACAATCAAGGCGGCAAGACCAGCCTGTTAGTACGCTAATTCACGAAATTAGTTTGATGGTCGCCCGGCTCTTTAACAGGCAGGTAAAGGACTTGGGGTTAACTCGCACACAATGGCAGGTGCTCTACCTGCTCTACATGAACGGCGAGCAGACGCAAACTAGTATTGCCGATTCCCTGATGATGGCGAAACCACCACTGGGCAAAGTTGTGGACCGACTAGAGTCAGCGGGATGGATAGCGCGACATCAGGATACTAGTGATCGCCGTGCGAAGATGGTTCGCCTTACGGATAAAATCGACCCCATGCTGAAGTCGCTTGAAGATCTGGTAGGCGATATTGGCAGAGCGGCAACGCGCGGCATGTCTGCTAAAGAGGCCAAGGAATTTTACCGTTTACTCAAATTGGTACATGCGAATTTGCTGTCGGAAAACTGAGAGTATTGGAAGTTGGACAAGATGCCAGCCGATTTGGTGGGTGGTTGTCCCGAATAGGAGAAATATACCATGTCTAATGAATTTCCATTTCTCTCTGCAGAATACGCTGCGCGGCCACAACCCTTTTGGAAGAATCTTCGAGAGACCGATCCAGTTTACTATGCGCAGGAGTATGGGTTTTGGGTTATTTCAAAGCATGAGGATATCCTCGAGATGCTCAAGGACCCATACACATACTCGTCCGCAGCCGGACCCGGTGGGGGCCTCGTAGCAGGAGAAGACGGCGAACAGCGCGATGACAATGGCGGCATGGGTTTCCTACCCTTGATTCAGCATGATCCGCCAGAACACACCAGAATTCGTTCGCTGTTTGCAAAGGCTTTCACGCCAAAACGCATCGCCGAAATGGAACCAGCGGTGGTGGAAATAGCCACAAATCTAATGGACGAACTCCACCAGAAAATTCGCAATGGTGAAGCGCTGGATCTGGTAGATGATTTTGCCAGTCCGCTGCCGGTGTATGTAATTGCTCAGATGATGGGGATTCCGTTGGAGGAACGTCATCGCTTGCGCATGTGGTCTGATTCCCTGGCCATTGGTGCTGGAGAAGGGTATTCCATTCAGCAGCAGCTCGGCTCACGTAAAGAGATGACGGAAGGCTTGAGCGAAATCATCTCTGCGGCGCGTCATAATCCACAGGCAAATACCCTTATCAGCGCCATGCTTGATGCTTCCGAGGAAGGTGAGAATCTACGTACAGAAGAAATACTAGGTTTAAGCAAACTGCTGTGGCTTGCAGGGAATGAAACAACGACCAACTTGATCAGCAACGGGGTAGTGTTCTTATTGAATCATCCCGATGTGCTGGCGGACTTGCGAAATGATAGGACATTGATTTCTGATTTCGTTGAAGAAATGTTGCGTTATGACGGCCCTGTAATGGGCCTTTTTCGAATTGCAACCAGAAATGTTGAGTTCAGAGGCAAAAACATCAGTAAGGGTGATACGCTTTGGTTGCTTTTCTCCTCCGGGAATCTCGATGCTGATACTTATGAAGCCCCAGAGACTTTTGATCTGCATCGACGCAACAAAGATCACCTAGCGTTGGGGAAAGGTATACATTTTTGCATGGGCTCCGCGCTGGCACGGCTTGAAGCGAAGGTCGCTTTCGAATGGCTCATCGATCTACTTCCTCATATGAAACTGGATTTTGAGAATGGTAAACGAATTCCTGTCCCGATACTTAGCGGCTGGGTAAAGCTACCGATGTCTGTTGATGTCGGGGCCCTTGAAGTGGCGTCATGACGGATATTGCAAAGTTTCAATGTAATACCACCTCCTCCCATGGGCAGGGTAATACTTCAGCTACCCTGCTCACAGACAGCTATTCTGCAGCACTTCGTGTATGCCTTGTGCCTCGTCGCATAAGATACAGCGGCGTCTTTATGAAATTCCCAAAAAGTTTACGAGCAGATTTGTTATGGAGGATGCAGTCAAAGAGGGAGTAGGGGGTAGTTGCGGCTTGATGTGACATTCTCATCGGCAGCTCAGCAGGATTCCCTATCTGTATTCAAAGCGAGCTCGCCACCGACAATGGCTTGAAAGAAGTGCCAAGGAAAGGAGGGGCCTCAAGCTTAACCGTAGGGTATCTACTAGAGAACACGGGTCGATACGGGGTGTAATGAGGGCGGGCCGTATCCAGGTGATCGATTTACAAGGGTCTAAATTGCCACAATTGTGGCTACGAACCAGTTGTTCAATGGATAGTAGCCAACGCTGGGGTTGTCGGCCAGCAAATTCAGGCGGGCAAGGATAGAACTGGTATAGGCATCAGCCTGTTCTAGACTCCACCCCGACAGGGTAAAGAGCCAAATTTCCTCCAAATCTCTTAGAGCGAGTTCGCGAATGAAATAGCGCTTCTTCACCCAAGAGGCTTTTTATGGAGTTTTTCCAGAAATTCCCGGCTATCAAAGTTTTCAGCAACGGGGCTGTCCTCCCCCGCCCTTAGTCGAGTCCTCAACATATCAAGCCTGGCTTCATCCTCCTCCAGCTTTCGCAGCCCGGCGCGGACTGCTTCGCTGACAGATTGAAAGCGACCCTGTTCTATCTTACTGGTGATGAACGCTTCAAAATGATCACCGAGGGTGACGGAGGTGTTTCTGGCCATGTGCGCGTACCTGAAAAACTATGTATTAAATATTAATACTGGGGATGGACCTTGTAAAGTCAGTATTTTTACGGTGCATTGAGCCTGCGAAAATAGCTCGATCGACAACGTTTACAATTCCGACAAATTTCCGACATCAGCGTGCTCAGTGGTGCGTTGTCGTGCTTGGTCGGCAACGGGCGTCGCCAGAAAAGCTATTTAAAACAATACGTTAAATTTCATTTGTTGAGCTACGAACCAGGCGGTCGCACGTTCGAATCGTGCCAGGCGCGCCATACAAACAAAAAAGCCCACCTCCTGGTGGGCTTTTTTGTTTGTCGGGTGTGTCTAGCCGAAAGACGTGCCCCCACGTTCGACAAATTGCGACAGCAATTTGAACCGAGCCGCTTAGCGGCGAAGCCCCGCAGGGGTCAGAACAACCCTCAGGGTGTTCTGAGTCATCGTGCCACCGGAGTCCGCACTCCAGCTGCAGCTCAACTCAAAAACAGAATTCGCAGGCGTCAGATAGTCGTGCCAGGCGCGCCCTGAGGCTGTTCTGGGTCCATCGTGCCACCGGAGTCCGATGCGTCACCACAGTACCTATCCAGTACTGTTACCTGGGATTAACAGTGATCGTGCCCGGCGCCTCGTTTCTGCTGGTCTATGCAGGAATCTACTTATCAATCGCTACACGTGAACCGCTCAACGCCTCTCGGTGGAGTTTGAGCTTCGGGGGAGTATCTGGGAGGGGGCAGTGGAGTAATGTTTCCTATCCGGTATTTACCCGACTCAATAGAGGGTGTAATAGTGTCAACGAGAGACCGGGATCAGCGAAATTCGACACGGTACCGAGGAGAAGTAATGATCGACAACACCTTTTCTGTCATCTGCAAAAGAATACTGCTATTGATGGCATTTACTGCGTCCAGCGTCTGGGCATCATCCGCGCTGGCGGGTGATCACGAGCGCTCCGCCATTGTCGAAGCGGCTCGAAAGTATCTTATCCACGGACTGGTTGAACACCGCCCTGAATTGGTTCCGCTGGCGGGGAATGCCTGGCGCGTGGAGCAGGGCGAAAATACGGGTAGTAGTGGGGCCGAAATCAAACAGCGCTTACTGGGCGAGGAATATCAGGTCATTACTGGAATTAGCAACGAACGCTGGCTGGTCGATGGCAACGAAGCGGTGGTCTTCTATGACCTGCACGTGAGCAGCCTGGATGCGCCGGTTCTGATCGCGGAACGTTTCAAAGTAATCGACGGCCTGATTGAAGAAATAGAGGCGCTTATCTATCAGCCGTAGGTTCTCCTGGTTTCTATGCCGGGGAAGGAAATACTTTCCAACAGTCTGAAAACTCCGGTAATGCGTGGGTCTGACGGCCTTCGTCATTGACGGTGGTCAGACCGCTGGCTAGGGTAATATGCGGATTTCACCTATAGCTTTCAGGAGTAATGGTCATGTCAAATATTTTGGATCGCTTCCGACTTGATGGTCAGGTAGCAATTGTTACCGGCTCAGGCCGTGGTATCGGTGCAGCAATTGCGATTGCGTTTGCAGATGCCGGTGCCGATGTCGTTATCACAGCACGCACGGTTTCTCAGATGGAAAAAACCGCCGAGCAAGTGCGCGCACGAGGGCGGCGGGCTCTGGTGGTGTCCTGCGACGTGCTTGATGCAGAGCAACGTAAGTCACTGGTAGAACAGACCCTGGCGGAGTTTGGCCGCCTCGATATTCTGGTAAACAATGCCGGGGGCTCCGGGCCCAAGCCTGCGCTGGAGACAACCGAAGAGGATTTTGAGGCGAGTATTCGCTTTAACGCAACCACTGCATTTACCTTGTCTTGTCTGTGTGCGCCCAGGATGGTTGAAACAACCGGTAAAGGCGCAATTGTCAATATATCGTCTGTTGCTGCTCGTTTTCCCCAGCCCGGATTTGTTAGCTATGGTGTCGGAAAAGCGGCCATGGAATTTATGACTCGCAATCTAGCTCAGGATTTCGCTCCCAAAGTACGGGTTAACGCTATTGCTGTTGGTTCGACGCTCACTGACTCACTGGCAGGTGTCATGAATGACGAATTGGAGCGGGTGATGGTGTCCCGTACACCGCTTAACCGCCTTGGCCAGCCGGAAGACATTGCTGCTTGCGCGCTCTATCTTGCCTCTCCGGCAGCTGCCTACGTCACCGGAGAAATCTACGGTGTCAATGGCGGCCTGACAGGCACGCCCATGGAAATGCCGCGCGCAGGCTTGTAATTCCTGGCCTTTAGCACAACGGGCGTGCAGCGGACTTGAAAGGGTGTTTCCAGGTTATCCCGCTGAATCTGCTGGAACCAGGCGATGAGTATCGAGAAACGCTTGTACGGGTAGGTCGTTTACCGTGACAAGGTGAATAGATTCCTGCAGTGCGCTCACTCTTCTTCTCCGGTGTGGCGAAAACTACCGTGGTTCAGAAAGTGGGAAACCTGCTCCAGAACGAAATCGTGCCACATCAGGAAGCTGTGGCTGGCGGGCACCGTGATGAAGTCAGTCATACCCGCAACCCGCGTTTCCTCCACCAGTACAGTTCCATCGCTGGGCCCAATGGGGCCGCTCGGGGTCCAGGGGCGGTTGTTATTGCTGCCGGCAATAATCCCTACCGGGTAGGCAACGGGTCCCAGCAGCGCTGGCAGGGATTCCGCTCCGGCTGCGAGTTGTGTCGCGGCAACGGGCAGGAAGATATCCAGCATCGGGTTGTCGATAAGGTTCGCTGCGAATTTACTTCCCTGGTTGGGCGGCCCCATCATCACTACCCGGCCCAGCTCCGGTATTTCATGGTGAGCCAGATACTGGCGAACCAGGATGCCGCCCATTGAATGCGTCACAAAATGGATGGGCGAAATGTCGGCCAGACGACACCCGGCCAGGCCTTCCTCAATCGCGGTGTCCGCCAGCTCTTCGATGGGAAAAAAGAGTGAGGGGTAGCTGATATTCACCACGTGATAATCTTCTTCCAGGTGCCATTCGACAGCCTTCATGGAGTAGCCGGATCGATAGAGGCCGTGGAGCAGTATGACGCAGGCGGAATCGTTTTCGTCGGCCGCGAATGCTGGCGGTACCGATAACAGTAATAGCAAAAGTGAAAATTGGGAGAAATTCTTCATTTAGTCAGGGGGACTCTGTTGCCGGAAGATGTATTGCCTTGCGCCAACCTGATAGACGGCGGTCAGGAGGATGGTTGCACCTGGTCGTCGTTCAGTTCAGCTGCTACTTCAACCCGGTTTCGACCCTTTGCTTTAGCTTTTGTCAACGCTCTCTCTGCGCGATTGATCCAGTCCTGGCTACCTTCAAGCTTGGCCAGTTTAGCCACTCCGATTGAGACCGTCAGGTGTGTTCCGCCGGGAAATACGGTGCAGCCGATGATTTCACGGAGTTTAACTGCAAGCGATGTTGCATCCCCCAGGGCAGTGTTTTCGGCCACCACAAAAAACTCTGCGCCGCCACTACGGTAAAGCGTATCGGTCGGGCGTGTATTGTTGCGGATAATCTGAGCGAGTGAAAACAGGACCTGATCGCCCAGCACCCGCCCGTGCTTATCATTCACTTGCGAGAACTGATCAATGTCAACTTTGAGGATACAGGCGTTCACATGGCATCTGAAATAGAGCGACACCAGAGATTGAAGTTTATCGATTTTCGCCCTGCGGTTTCCGGCACCCGTCAGTGCATCTACGCCCGCCAGATGTTGCAAACGGGATTGCTCCATCCTGGAGAACAGCGAAAAAGCGCTCGCCAGGACGATGGTCGTTGTCAGTGACTTGGCCAGGTTTGTGGTTTCCTCCAGTGGCTGTTCACTGTAGGCCTGTGCGATGACCCAGCAGACCGATAGAACACTGAGCAGCAGTGCCTGTTTGACGTCGAGCAAGAAAAACATCGCCAGGATCACGGGATACAGCCAATTCACCTGGTGCAGGCCGGTGTAGTGTATGGCAGACAGCGTTAACGCCAGGAATATCCAGGCCATCATCGTGGCAGGTAACGTCGTCCTGCGGGTGCGGAAGGTGTAGACGAAAAGGAAAGCCATTGACCCGGCCCACACTACGTCAATAACGGCCAATACCCAGTCGGCGGTGGCAATCCTGAAAATGGCGGCCGGAACCACGGTCACCACAAAGACAGCACAGATTGCCAGCACTAACCATTCTTGTATCGATCGTTTAAGCATTAACGTACACGTTTATTGCTATGTAATTGGATTCTGGCGCTTCCTGTGACCGGAATCTCCGGCTGTTGCCAGCTACAGCACCATACGCAGCCACACTTTCATGCCCATTCTGTCACTGCTTCGAAAGTAGGCTACTGCAATTTCTTGAACGAAACAGTCGCAACATTGAAGTTAATGGATACATGGTATTCCTGCAATCACCGGAATGGCAACCTAACGCCAGGATTCTATGCCTGTAATGTGCCCACGGTGCGACGACTTCTGACCACCGGGCACTAATTGAGTAGATTTGGCTGAACATCTGCCTGTTCATCGTTATATTGTTGCTATGCACACGGCCATCGCTAACACAGTACTTTCGGCAACGGGCGCACGGGCGATTCGCAGTGCCACCGTTATTCAATCGCTATGGAGCGGCTACGGTGAGATTGTGCGCCTTGAACTGGAGGGCAGTAGCTATCCCTCGGTGATACTCAAGCACATCAAGCTGCCGGATGCGGGTAGCCATCCCCGTGGTTGGAACACGGGGCGCTCCCACGATCGCAAGATACGCTCATACCAGGTGGAGGCCCATTGGTACCAGGACTACGCTCATCAATGCGACGCGGGTTGTCCGGTACCCGGCTGCCTGGCGGTCAATGCTGCAGAGAATGAAACGGTGCTGGTGCTGACGGATCTGGATGCTGACGGGTTCGATCTCAGAAAAGAGAACGTGACGATTGAGGACATACATGCCTGCCTGGATTGGTTGGCGAGTTTTCATGCAACATTTCTCAATAGCCCGGCAGACGGGCTTTGGGAGTGTGGCAGCTATTGGCACCTCGATACCCGGCCGGATGAACTGGCTGCCCTTGAGGATGCCGACCTGCGCGAGGCCGCATCGCTTATCGACCAGCAGTTGCGACGGTGTCGTTATCAAACCCTGGTACACGGTGACGCCAAGCTGGCCAATTTCTGTTTCACGAGCGATTCCCGCAAACCCGGCGTGGCAGCGGTAGATTTTCAGTACGTGGGGCAAGGCTGTGGCATGAAAGACGTGGCCTATTTTGTGGGCAGCTGTTTAGGTGAAGACGAATGCGAGGCTTTGGAAAAGCCATTGCTGGACTATTATTTTTCCAGGCTGGGTCAGCAGGTTGCGGATAAACACACCGGTGTGGATACAGGCGAACTGGAAGGCGAGTGGCGAGGACTCTTTGACGTGGCGTGGGCGGACTTTCATCGCTTTCTCAAGGGCTGGAGCCCGGGCCACTGGAAAATCAACAGCTACAGTGAACAGCTGACCCGCAGGGTTATCGAACGACTGCAATCATGAATCGGGTTGCCCTGCCTTTGCAGCAGTTGTGTGACGCCGCCATGCAGGCTGCGCTTGAGGCGGGTCGGTTTGTTCAAAGCACGGATCGAAAAGCGTTACAGCGACATTTTAAAAATGCTGGCAGCAGCGAGGCTTCCCGGATTGTCACCGAAGTGGATGTGCGCAGTGAAGCCATCATACGCGAGTGTCTGCAGGCAATATCTGAGCAGTGGGGCATTGCTTTCGTCGGAGAGGAGTCGTCACAGGATCTATCCGGCACCATTCCCGACCGCCTGCTGGAGTCTTATTACTGGTGTGTAGATCCGTTGGACGGCACTCTGCCTTATGTGGAGGGGCGTCCGGGATACGCGGTCTCAATCGCGCTTGTCGACCAATCAGGCGAGCCCCTGATAGGTGTTGTTTACGATCCGCTGGACGCTACGCTTATGCACGCCATCAAGGGGCAGGGCGCCTACCGGGGTCAGGCTCTGATTAACCAGGCAACATCATTATCCCCAGCGCTAATGGTATATGCAGACACAAGCTTCAGGACACATGAAAATTATGCTGACGCACTCAACATCTTGAATGCGTGTGCACAGGATTCAGGGCTGGATGGCGTTGAATTAGTTTATGGCAGCGGTGCCGTGAAGAATGCCTGCCAGGTTCTGGAGCACCCTGCGGCCTGCTACCTGAAATTGCCCAAACCCGAAAACGGTGGCGGCAGTATCTGGGATTTCGCTGCCACAGCCTGCATCGTCGACGAGGCGGGGGGCTGGGCCAGTAATATCCATGGCAAACCGCTGGAGCTCAATCGCAAGGGTTCAACCTTTATGAATCACCAGGGTGTGCTCTATGCGTCAAACGAACGGGTGGCACGATACCTGATCGCCAAGCTTCAGGTGGTCTTTCCCGCAAGCTGACCACAAGTGCCGATATGTGTGCATGATCAGGCGGGTTCACGATCCAGCGTTAAGAGCACCATCAATGTATAACAACGTCAATATGAACCCGGCACGCCTCATGTTGATGCTTCGAAGTGCCTGGATAAGTAATTGTCACCAGCCGACCGGCCAGCCAAACCGGGCTTGTCCATATCGCATTGACGAGGGGCAGAGCTGCAGTAGCGGTTTTTTCCCTCGCGCTTTGAGCGGTACATGGCAGTGTCCGCCGCTTTCAGGAGCGTTTCCAGGTGTTCGCCCTGTGAAGGATATAGCGCGATACCGATACTGGCACTGACCCGCGCACTACCACCGGCAAGCTGGCAGGCTTCAGACACGCTGTGCAATAGTTTCGTTGCCACATGTTCTGCAGCTTGCAGTCCTTCGATATTTGGTAGCAATATTGCAAACTCGTCGCCGCCGATTCTGCTGACAGTATCTGTTTCACGCAGTGTCGAGCGCATACGCTCACCGGTGATCTTAAGAAGCTGGTCCCCGGCGGCGTGTCCCATTTCATCATTCACGGCCTTGAATCCGTCAAGGTCGACAAACAACACAGCCAGTGCTTTGCCCTCGAGCTGGGAAAGGCCTGTGCCCAGTTCGAAGCGTTTTTGCAAGAGAGTGGTACCGGGAAGCCCGGTGAGGTTATCGTAGAGGGCCTGTTTCCTTGATTCGGTCTGTAGCTTGAGGCGCGCCGCCAGACAGAGAGAAAACAGCAGGGTATGGATAAGGAACCCCACCTTGGCAACCTGTAACTCGAAGGGACCGGGGTGATTGCTGCTGACGATGATGACCGCCTGGGCAAAGCTCGCCAGGCCGGGTACCAGGAGCACGAGGAACAGGTAAGCGGCAAGGCTGACACGCTGATAGATGGCGTAGGCGCACAAAGTGAGTCCGTAGAGTACACTGAGTGCCCACGGCAGTGGGGCTGCAAAGCGTGGCAAATTTGAAACGCCTGCAATCGCGACCCATGCTGCGGTTAGCAGTATCAGGGCAATAATACCCTGACCGAGACGATGTATGCGCGGTGCGAATTTCGCTGATCCCAGAAAGTACATGATGGCCATCACTCGCATGGAGCTGGCTAGCAAGTTGAATACATGCAAGGCCCTCTCGTTAAGCGCCGGTGTGTTAGGCCAGAAATACAGGAAACCAAAGCCATCCAGCGTCAGTAGTGTCAGCATGACAAAAAAGTGATAGCCGCAATACCAGCCGTACTCCGGCTTGCGTAGAGTAAGCGCGAGGCCGGTGTTGAACATCAGCAGTGCAGCCAGCGCAGATATGGAGGCGATGTTCAAAAAGTATGAGGTACGCATCTGTTGTTGCGCGGTATCCTCTTCCAGCAGGTCCCAGGTGAACCTGGTAGCACCGGGCCCGCCTATATAGCGCAGGTACAGGGTTTCTGTTTGAGCGCTGGGCTGTACCAGGAATCCGTAGCGACGCTGTGCCAGTTCCCTGGTATCAGCAGGGTGGTTGTCCCCGGTTACCGTTTCCTGATAACGGCCGTTTGCATCGGCGCGGTAAATTCTTATGTCGTAAAGGCTTTGTTGGCGAGCGAGCAAGTTATAGCGATTTTCCAGTTTATCAGCGCCGAACTTGAGCTCGAGCCTGACCCAGATGGGCTTGTAGGGTGTAAGCCTATCGGCTTCCTTGGCGGGTTTGAATGTGTGCAGGGCAGGGCGCTCCAATATTTCCTGCAGTGTCAGCCGGCCGGATGGGTCGGTGAGATATTCCACTTCTTTTGCCAGGGGGTGTTCCGTACCGGTCACCTCCATGGACATCACATAGCCACAGTAGACCAGGCCCGCCAGTGTTGCGGCGAGGATAAGTGGCAGGCGCAGCGCGCCTCTCCTGGCGCAGTTCATACTGCCAGACGCCATAGTGGTGCCGCCTCTCCTGCGTCCATCGATTCAGTGAAGATGTATGCGTTTTTACTTTCGCGTTTGGCTCTGTACATGGCCTGATCAGCTACTTTGAGCAGACCTTCGAGGTCTGTGCCGTCCAGGGGATGCAGTGCGACACCGATGCTGCCGCTGACCCTGACTTCATTTCCCTCAAAATCGAAGGGCCTGGCGATGCTGTGCAGTAGTGTTCTGGCCAGCTGATGAACCTCGCCCTTATCCCGGACCTGGGAGAGCATGACGACGAATTCGTCTCCCCCGATGCGTGCAACCGTGTCGACTCTCGTCAACTCGGCCTGCAGTCTGCCCGCCACCTCAACCAGTAGCTGGTCACCCGCGGCATGGCCGAGTCTGTCATTTACTGCCTTGAAGCCGTCCAGGTCAATAAAGCAGATAGCCACCTGCGTACCTTGGCGCTGTGCCATTGAGACGGCCAGTTCAAACTGCTCCTGCAGAAGTAATGTACCGGGCAGGCCCGTCAGGCTGTCGTGTAACGCCCGGTTTCTAAGGGTGTTCTCCAGGCGCATGTGCGTGGCCAGGCACAAAGAGAATAAAAGCGTATGTACAACGAAGCCCACTTTGGCCAGCTGTAGTATGAAAACGCTGGTGTGTGGGTTGTTGATCGTGATGATCGCCTGTAAACCCGCTGTAGCGCCGGGCACTATCAGAGTGATCAATAGGGAGAGCGCCATGGGAACTTTCTGTCTGACGGCCTGAATGCAGATCGCAAAACCAAACAGGATTGCAATGGCCCAGGCGATGGTTGCGATGTAGTGGGGCAGTTTGTTGACCCCGAATACCAGAACAAGCAACAACGTGATCCCGAGCATTGCGAGAACGCCAAGGGCGCAGCGGTGCATTCGCGGAGCAAACCCGCCGGACTTGAGGAAGTACATAATTGTCAGCAAACGCATGCTGGCGGAAAGCAGGTTAAATGTGTGTGGGGCTCGAGTATTGAGCGCCGGCAACTCAGGCCATAAATAGTAGAAGGCAATCCCATCCAGGGTAAGCAGAGCCATCATCACGCTAAACAGGTAGAAACAATAAAAGGTATATTCGGGCGCTCGCAGACTGAAGGCAATCAGGGCATTAAAAATGAGCAGCGCGGCCACGGCACCGAGGCATGCCACGTCGAAGCCGTAGTAGGTATCGGCGTTGGTCTCGTAGGTGCTCTTCTCGACAAGGCTCCATGGAAACCCGTTTATGCCAAGGCCGCTGACTACGCGCATATAGAGGACAATATTTTCCTCTGCCCCGGGTTCGATAAGGAATCCATAGCGGGGCGCTGTCACCTCGCGGCTATAGGCTGGGTGGTTGTTCCCGGTTACTGTTTCGAAATATCCCCCGTATCCGTCTGGCCGATACAATGCGATTTCGAACAGGTTTTCTACATGCGCAAACAGGTAGTACGACTGTTGGCGGGCGGCACTATCGAGGTTTAGCTGTAGTCGTATCCAGACGGGTGCGAAAGCACCCTCCGGGTGTTCCTCTGCGCCGTCAATAAACGGGTATAGCTCAGGCTCCTCCAGAATCATGTCCAGAGTTAATTCACCCTGGGGGTCCTCGAGAAACTGATAGTCTGCGCTCAGTGAAACGCGCTTGCCGTGAACGTCAAGCGCCAGCGCCATCCCGGGATGTAGCAGGACGGCCAGCACAGTAAGGCCCGCGAGATTTTTGAGACGTATCACTATGGTGGCCTGGCCGGATGAGGCCAGTGTCCCCCTGATGGTTGGTATTAATGCTAAATATCGGCATCGCCACGCTATGCTTTAGCGGTATATCTCTATTTTTTGCAGTAGTGCGCGTTCGGGGCGCCAGAGCACCTTGTTTGGGGTCAAATGTGGCCGCGGGGCCTGTGAGTCCCAGCGTTGATCTCATTCACCTGAACGCCGGTTAGATCTTTGAGCTTGCATCGTACTGCGGTTTAAGTCTTATGATGCAACCATACATTCAAAGCCCCGCGAATGGGGAGGGATGCACAATGAAACCAGTTTGTTTGGTTATTGGCGCCGGTGCCGGTATTGGCGGTAATGTGGGTAAGCGATTTGCTGCAGGTGGGTATCATGCGGTGCTATGCCGGCGCAGTGATGAGGAGGGTCTTCAGCAGCTGGTAGCTGAGATCGAAGCTGCGGGCGGTTCAGCTACCGGTTACCTGCTCAACGCGGTTGAGCAGGGCAGCATTGAGGAGCGGGTGGCCGCCGTTGAAGAAGAGATCGGCCCTGTAGAAGTCGTTATCTACAACCTTGGAGCGCAGATCGGCGACCGACCGTTGGCGGATACCAGCTACAAAGCATTTGAAATGGGCTGGCAGCTCGCCACTTTTGGGTTATTTCGCACGGCTTCAGCGGTGTGCCCGAAGATGGAAGAGCGGGGTAAAGGAGTGATTTTGGTCACCTCGGCCACAGCGGCGGTGCGCGGTAATGCGGGACAGCATTCCCATGCGGCTGCCATGGGCGGGCGACGTATGCTGTGCCAGACGCTGAATGCCCAGTTTTCCCGCAAGGGCATTCACGTGGTGCATGTGCTGATCGATGGCATGGTGGACGCCCCGGATACCCTGGGCAAAATGCTGGGTCCTGAACTGTTCCAGGACCTGCGTAAGCAGCGCGGCGGTGAGCAGGACGGGCTGATGCTGCCGGAGCAGATGGCGGAAACCTATTTTCACGTGGCGCACCAACATCGCTCCGCCTGGACTCACGAACTGGATCTGCGGGCATTTTCCGACCTCGCCTGGTGGAACCACTAGTTTTTTAAATTGGCTTACATACACGGAGAAAAAACATGGTCACGGTGGATTTTATTTTCGACTTCGGTAGCCCGAATGCGTACTACTCATACAAGGTGCTTCCGGAAATTCTACAGCGCACCGGTGCTGAAATGGTGATTCACCCGGTGCTGCTAGGGGGGATTTTCAAGATCACCGGCAACCAGCCACCAATGTTGGCGTTTGGCGGGGTCAAGGGAAAACTGGAGTACGAAATGCTGGAAAGCAAACGTTTTGTCGAGAAACACAAGCTCAACGACTTCAGGTTCAATACCCATTTCCCGGTGAACACCGTGAGTATCATGCGCGGGTTGCTGGCCGCACAGGAGTTGGGCTGTGATACACAATATACTGACGTCGTGCTGTCTGCCATGTGGGAGCAAAGCCTGAAGATGGATGACCCGGAAGTGATGGCCGGAGCCCTGAAGGATGGGGGCATCGATGCGGCGGCCATTATGGCGCTTATCCAGACGGATGCCATCAAGGAGAAATTGAAGGCCAATACCCAGGCCGCGGCGGATCGTGGCGTATTTGGCATCCCCACGTTCTTTGTCGGTGAGGAAATGTTTTTCGGCAAGGACCGTCTCGGCCTGGTCGAGGAGGAGATACTGAAACAACAGCGCCTTTGAGGCCTGGTCAATTGGCGTTGGAGGCCACGGCACCGCCGAAGTAGGCGTGGTGTGCCTGTTTGAATGAGCAGCTGAAGAAGAGTCCTATTGAAGAGTCGCTTACGGCGAGAGGGAAAAGATGCGTAGATGGTTGGTTGAAGCTTTTGGTAGTCCTGAAGATGTCTGGCGCCTGGTAGAAGACTCTGACGAGTTCATGCCGGGCCCCGGACAGGTCAAGGTCAGGGTAGAGGCGGCCGGTTTGGGCCTGCCTGATGTATTGATGTGCCACGATAATTATCCCCTGACGCCGCCGTTGCCTTTTACGCCTTCACAGGAGGCGGCGGGTGAGGTGATTGCGCTTGGGGAGGGAGTGGACGCCGCCCTGCTCGGTAAGCGCGTACTGGGCCCCACCTTGTTTCGGGAGCAGCGCGGAGGCCTGGCGGATGAGTGCCTGATGCACGTCTCGGGCGCTTTACCTATTCCCGATGAAATGACGGGGGTTGAGGCAGCCGGATTCTTCATACCCTATCAAACCGCCTGGGTCGCCCTGGTGCGACGCGCCCGGATAACGGCAGACGATACGTTGCTGGTCCTGGGCGCTTCGGGCAGCTCCGGCTGCGCTGCTGTGCAACTGGCCAGGGCCAAGGGCGCCCGCGTTATCGCCGTTGCGGGCGGTCCTGAAAAAGTGGCTTTCTGCCGGTCTATTGGCGCCGATGAAGTTATTGATAGAAAGCGACAGGACGTGACCGCCACCGCGCTGGAACTTACCGATGGTAGAGGCGTATCTATGGTGTTCGACCCAGTCGGCGGTAAGGCCGGGCGCGCAGCGTTCAAGGCCATTGCATTCGAGGGAAAGTTCATCGTGATTGGCTATGCCAGCGGTGAGTGGGCACAGATAACACTGCCCGAAACGCTGATGAAAAATATTTCCCTGGTCGGCGCAATGCCGGTTGGCTATTCCGCAGAACAGGTGATGGTCGCGCATGAGGACTTGTTGCACCACTGGCGCCGCGGTGAACTCAAAGTGGCCAATTGCCAGGTGTTCGAGTTTGACGATGCGCGCACGGCGATAGCCACTATCGCAGCCGGTAAGGTGGAAGGAAAGGTCGTGGTCAGGCTGTAGAGACAACACCGGCTGCGTCCTACGCTGCGCACACGCGTATCCAACGATAACGCCAGCCGTGATTTATGTAGTGTGTCCCTGTCCCTGTCCCTGTCCCTGTCCCCGTTCCTGTCCCCGTTCCTGCGCCGCAAGTAGATCTCAAGCAGCTTTCAATTGCGCAATGGCCCGTGCCGCCTCCGCATCCTGAGACGGGTCCTGCGGCATGGGAAAGGTAACGCGTCGAGAAAGGCTGGCGAAGCGCTCTTTGTAAACGCTGGCGATATGCTCGTAGGTGCCCCTGGGTACAAATTTTTCCAGCATTTCATCGGTGACAATCTTTGGCATTTCCTCCCAGGCTCCGCTGCGCGTCATGTCGAGCAGCTGCTGGCCTTTTTCCTGCCAGCCGAACAGTTCCAGGCTGGGCCAGTAGGCGGGTGTAGAGTACAGGAAGCCCAGCAGCTGGCGCTGCTTTTCCCATTCTTTGGCGACAGTTGCCTCGTCCGCCCCGGTTGCGGTCAGCGGCCCCAGCAGCAGGCGAAAGTCCTCCCCGGAGCGCTGTGCCTTGTCGAAACCCTGTTGCAGGCGTGGCAGGCACACGTCGCGGATATACGCGGGCGGCGTGTTGGTGGGGTGGGTGATCATGCCGTCTGCAATCCGACCCACCATGCGTGTCATGTCAGGTCCGACGGCACCGCACAGAATGGGGATGTCAGGGTGCTCAATCGGTCCCGGATTGAAGAAGGGTTGCAGACGGGTGAACTGATAGTGCTCGCCTTCAAAATATAGCTTTTCGCCGGTCTGGAAGCTTTGAAAGATCGCCTTTAGTGACTGCACGTATTCGCGCAGCTGTGCAACAGGTCTCTCCCAGCGTGCACTGTAGCGCTGTTCAATATTCTGCTTTATCTGCGTGCCCAGTCCCAGTTCGAAGCGACCCCCGGACATTTGTTGCAGATCCCAGCTGGCGATAGCCACCGTCATCGGGCTGCGCGGAAAAGCCACCAGTACCCCCGTTCCGACCAGAAGTTTGCTGGTGGAGTCCAGCGCCAGCGCAGCAAGTAACAGCCCGTCGTGGATTGCGTCCGGTACCTGCAGACCATCGAAGCCCATTGCCTCTGCACGTGCTGCGTGCGCCCCGATTTCTCCCGGGCCCATATCTTCCGGTGTGGCGGCGAACACTTCGAACATGACTTGACTCCCTGGTAAATAGACAGCTAAACTGATGATAAGTTTAGCTTACATAGTTTGGTGTTTGCAATGAGTAGTTTCCCAAAACACGAATTGGGCCAGACCCTGATGATGGCGCTGCGGGACTTTCAGCGCCGACTGGACGCGGATCTCGCCAAGCGCGGTGTGCGGGGTATCCGTTCGAGACATCGCAAGGTGTTTATGCACCTCGAGCGCAGCGGTGCCTGCCGCAGCGTTGATCTGGCAGAAAAAATAGGCGTGCGCCCGCAATCGATGATGAAGACGGTTCATGAGCTGGAAGAATTGGGGCTGGTGACGCGCTCGGCTGACCCCAGCGACTCGCGCGCGAAGCTGGTGGCATTCACGCCGCAGGGGCAGGCTTTTATCGATGAGTTAACCCGTTCTACCGAAATCGTCTGGGAGCAATATGCCGCCATGGTGGACGAGAACGAGCTTGAACAGGCAATGCGGTTGTTGTCCCGCCTGTCCGCGCCTGACGTACAGAGGGCTGCTTGATGACCCATAAGACAGCTTTTGTAACCGGTGCCAGCCGCGGAATTGGTGCAGAGTCTGCGGTCGCGCTGGCGCGCAGTGGCTACGATGTGGTGATTAGCGCACGGACTGCCGTCGAGGGTGAGGCCCACGACCACGTAGGTAAGCTGTCTGCGCTGCCCGGTAGTCTTGCGGCTACAGCCGAAGCCATTCGCAGGGAAGGGCGTAGAGTCTTATCCGTGCAAGCCGATATCCTCGATGAAAGTTCGATTGTCACTGCTGCTGAACAGGCACTGGATGAGTTTGGCGGCATAGACCTGTTGTTCAACAACGCCGTCTACCAGGGTGATGGCAACCTGGCCCCGGTGCTGGGTGTGGAGCGCACCCATCTCGAATCCATTATGCAGGGTAATTTTTACACGCCACTGGCGCTGGTCAAGGCGCTGCTGCCCGGCATGCTGCAGCGTGGAGAGGGCACCATCATCAACATGGTGTCCTACACTGCCTTTAACAACCCACCGGCTCCAGCCAATCGCGGTGGCTGGAGTTTTGCCTATCCGGCCTCCAAGGCTGCGCTGGCGAGAATGGCAGGTTCCCTGCGGGTGGAACATGCAGACAGTGGTCTGCGCTGCTTCAACCTCGAGCCGGGCACGGTGCTGACCGAAGTCATGAAAGCCGCCGGCATCACCGAGGACGTGCTCAAGCGTTTCCAGGCCTGCTCACCCGCTGCGATTGCCGCGGTTGTTGCCTGGCTCGCCGATAACCAGCCGCAACCTGATTGGGGCGCAGATGATGTGCTGCGTGGCCCTGCGATTGCCAAACAGCTCAAGCTGCTGGGTGTATCGTCTTTTCTGGAGAACCAAAATGGATAAAGTCCTGTTGGATAAACGCGATGGTTACGCCATCGTTACGCTCAACCGGCCCGATGAAATGAATGCGCTGTCACGCGAATTACGCGCCGATTTTGTAGCGGCTTTTGACGCCTGTACAGCGGACGAGGCGATCAGGGTAGTGATTCTCACCGGCAACGGCCGTGCCTTTTGTGCCGGCTTTGACCTCAAGGAATTGTCCTCCAGCAGCGAACAGGATGCCTCCCAGGAAGCAGATAACGTTATTGCCCGGGCGATGGAGCGATTTGATGGGCCGATTATCGGTGCCATTAACGGTCATGCCATTACCGGTGGCTTCGAGATGGCACTTGCATGCGACATTCTGCTCGCCTCCGAAGACGCACGCTTCGCCGACACCCACGCCCGCGTGGGCATGTTGCCCGGATGGGGCCTAAGCCAGAAGCTGCCGCGCCTTATCGGTTTGTCCCGTGCCAAGGAAATGTGTTTCACCGGTGCGCCAGTATTTGCTCAGCAGGCTTATGCATGGGGTCTGGTCAATCATGTGCTGGCGGTAGACGCATTGCTGCCCAGGGCGATAGAGATGGCCGAGAACATGTGCGCCTGCGTGCCTCACGTTCTTAAACAATACAAACCACTTATTGACCAGGGTTACAGCATGCCCCTGAACGAGGCGCTGGCGTGGGAAGAGGCCAAGGCCATTGAGTCGGCAAAACAGGCCTCGGCAGCGTTGATAGGCACGCGGCGTGAGGCGGTGCTGGCGCGTGGCAGGAGCGAAAAAAATGAAGGATAAAACAGCACTGGTAATGGGCGGCGGAGCCGGCACCGGCCGCGCCACGGCACTGGCATTTGCCCGCGGCGGCGCGCGCGTGGTGGTGGCGGATATCAGGGAAGCGGGCGCGCAGAAGACGCAGGCGCTTATCGAGGAAGCAGGCGGGGAGGCTGTCTCCGTTGTTGCCAATATGGCGTACGCGGATGATATACAGCGCGTTGTGGAAACCTGCAGGCAAGCTTATGGCGGCCTGCACCTGGTGTCCAACAATGCCGCCCAGGCGGCACCCAACAAGCCGTTGACGGAACTTGGCGAGGAGGAGTGGGACCGTTGCATGGGCGTCACCCTGAAGGGCGTCTGGCTATGCATGAAGTACCAGCTTCCCTTGATAGAGGCATCGGGCGGGGGTGCCATTGTCAATATAGCCTCCGTCTCTGGCATTCGCGGTGAAGTCTTTCAGTCTGCCTACGCCGCCGCCAAAGGGGGCGTGATCACGTTGACCAAGGCCGCTGCGGCGGAATATGCCCGCCGCGGGGTCAGGGTGAATACGGTGTGCCCCGGTGGTATTGAAACCGACGGCATGCGTTATTACCTGGAATCGATGCCCGAGATGCGTGAGCGTACGCTTAACGCCCATGCCATGGGGCGCCTGGCACAGCCAGAGGAGATCGCTGATGCGGTGGTTTACCTGTGTTCCGAGCAGGCGTCGTTTATCACCGGGCATGACCTGGTCGTAGATGGCGGTGTGTTGGTCCGTTCCAACGTGATAGAGACCTAGTTGAATGTACTTCGATACCGAATATTATCTGCGCGTACTCAGGCACGTCTGGTCGCTGAAGAGCTGGCGCGGACGCAATCGTATGTTGTTGCGGCTGTTGTTGCTGGTACCGCTAACCACGTTGTTTCACAGTGTCTGTTTCCTCCTGGACTATCTGCTGTTCCCACGGCTGTGGCGCCAGCAGGTGATCAAGCCGGTATTTATAGTCGGCCACGCGCGCAGTGGCTCCACCCTCTGTCATCGACTGATGGCGGCGGACGGTGAAACGTTCAGTTATTTTCTGTACTGGGAAACGTTTTTCCCGTCGCTGCTGCAGAAAAAAGTCATCCGTGCCCTGGGCTGGATCGATCAGCACTGGCTTGGCGGGCCGATCAGAAAGCGGCTGGAAGTGTGGGACGAAAAAATGTTCGGTTCGTCCCGGCATATCCACAATATGAGCCTGTGGACCTCGGAAGAAGACCAGTTCGTGATGCGCGCGGCATTTGTGACCCAGATGTGGGCACTGGATGTGCCGATGATTGATAAGCTGGATTTCTATCACCTCGACAGTATGCCGCGAAAACGCAGGCAGCGCTGGATGCGTCACTATCGAGAATGCGTCAAGCGTCAGCTGCTGCTCAATGGCGGACAGGGCACACACCTGAGCAAAAACCCGATGATGAGCGGCTGGGTGGAATCCTTGATCCAGACGTTTCCGGATGCGCGGGTGGCCGTGGTGATGCGCGACCCCGCCCAGTGCATACCCAGTGTGCTCAAACTCATGCAGTTCAGCTGGCGTGGTCGCGGCTGGAAGCACGACGACTACGCTGCCTCCATGCGCGAGTTGATCCAGATCTCCTTCGACACCTTTCGTGATCCGCGCAAGGTGCTGGCCAGACATCCGGAGACACCGCAGATCGTTGTCGACTACCGTCAGCTGACAACCCAACCGCGTGATACGGTACTGGCGATATACGCAGCGCTGGGCTTGACCGTAACGGCCGAGTTCGACCGCTACCTGCAGGAACAGGAAAGCAGGGAGCGCGGACATAAGACGCCTTTCGCGTACAGCATAGAAGAGTTTGCCGGTGACGGTCTGTCGCGGCAGCGAATCGAGACCGAGCTCGCCGATTTCTATGCAATCTATGACTGGCCCAGAGGAGAGCAGGCATGAGTGTATTGAAAGGACGTGTAGCGCTGGTCACAGGCGCCAGCCGCGGTATTGGCTACGCAATTGCACAGCGCTTTGCTGCGGAAGGCGCAGCAGTGGTGTTGTGTGCTTCACGCATGGGTGCTCATGGTGATCTGCAGGGTACGCTGGAAAGCGCAGTCGCAACGATCAAGGCAGGAGGCGGCAAAGCCGCGGCTGTAGCCTGTGACCTCAGTGACGCAAACGCACGCGCTGATCTCGTCAGTCGCGCCGGCCAGCCCTTCGGCCCGATTGACATCCTGGTTAACAATGCGGCGGCTTCCAAAATGCGACTGCCCAGCGAGTTGTCCACGGCGCAGCGCAATTTCATGTTCGACCTCAACGTCAATGCACCCATTGAACTGGCGCAGCAGGCTATTCCCGGCATGCGTGAACGCGGTGTGGGTTGGATACTGAACATCAGTTCGCGCACCTGCGAGCAACCGGTCGTGCCCTATCGCGACTCAGCCATGGCCGCACATGTTATTGCCGCATACGGTGCCACCAAGGCCGCGCTGAACCGCTACTCCGTCGGGCTCGCTCACGAACTCGCCGACCAGTGTATTTATGTCAATACACTGGCGCCGGAAAACATTGTGCTCACCTCGGGGGCCGAGTACGTGCGTGATATTGCCAGGCGCAGCCCGGATATGGCCGAGCCGGTGGAGATGATGGCGGAGGCCGCACTGGCGCTGTGCCACCGTCCTTTCGTCGGCCAGAATTGCTACAGCAGGCAGTTGCTGCACAGCCTTGGACTGAAGGTGAAATCCCTGGACGGCCAGCGTGAACTGGGCGACGCGTTTCTGCCCGCAGACCTGAATGCGACGGCTTGACCCAACACGATGCAAAATTACTGAGAAACCAGATATGACCAAGAACACCAACGCAGCGAAAGCGGCTTTGCGACAGGCCTGGGACGAGATGATCAACACCCTGCAGGAAGCGCGTGATGCCATAGATGACCCCGGGTTGATGCCACCGCCCGCCAGCGACCGTAACCTGGCAGAGGGCTATCGCTACCTGATGGGGTTCGTGCACAGTGCGGTGGAAAGGGCGTTTCACGACGACCCCCAGCGACCTCAGTTCCGCAACGCCTTGAGTCCGATAACGCGCGCCACGATCGATAATGCCGACGCCATTTATTTTTATGCCCACATAGACGGCCGTAACACCTATCGTATTCACGGGGAGGTTGGCGATTCCCGCCACTGGCGCGGAGAACCGGCGGTGACGGGTGAGCGCAAGGCACCACACTACCTCATTTTTGAGGTCAGTAGCGGGGGACTTTCCGGTGATACAGGAAACCTGCAGGAGCTGCGACCAGGCACCAGAACCCAGACCAGTATGCTGGATTGCTCGCGTATCGAGGTGAACGCAGACGGCAGCTTCGATATCTTGCTGGCGCCGGAAAAGCCCGCAGACTATACCGGCAATTTTATGTCGACCATGAAGGTGGTAAACCGGCCGCATCCGACGGACCCGGATATGCCGCCTGAGCGCTACGCCAGCTACATCAGCGGCCGCCAGCTTTTCGGCGACTGGGAATGCGAGGAAGCCATTCACATGGAGATAACCCCGCTGGGCGCGGAGGGGCTGCCTGCACCGGCCTTCAACGGTGCCAGCGCTGCGCAGCAACTGCGCGAGTGTGGTGACATTGTGCGGGGCCAGATGCACTTCTGGAACGCTTTCTGGGCGATTCCCATGGGAACCTACGGTGAACGCCCCGGCACGCTGCCGGGGATGGCGTTCAAGCGCAACGGCTTCAACAACATCAACGCAGCCTCCGGTGCCACCGGTGGCGGCATGAGCACCAACTTGTACGCCGGTGGGGTGTTTGAGCTGGAACCGGATGAAGCGCTGATTATAGAGAATCATATCAAGCAGCAACCGCATTACATTGGTTTTCAGTTGGCTAATCTCTGGGGCGAATCGCTGGAATACGCAAATCGGCTGGGCAGCCTCAATGGCAGCCAGACGCAGGTGGATGCAGACGGCGTCATTCGACTGGTGGTGGCGCACCGCGACCCCGGCGTACCCAATTGGCTGGACACCAGTGGTCAGCGCGAGGGGTTCCTCACGCCGCGCTGGGCCTACAGCGAGCGACCGGAAGAAGATCAGTGGCCAAGCATAAGCGCGAAGAAGGTGCGTTTCGATGAGATTCGTGAGCACCTGCCGGCGGCGACACCGGTGGTCAGTGAGGCACAGCGTCGCGAACAGGTGGCCATTCGTCAGCGCCATGTGCAGCGTCGCTTCAGGCAGTTCTGAGTTGCTGGTCTGGTCGCCCGCGCGCGGTGAACAGGTTCACATGCGGCCAACAACCCTGGCGAGGGCAGCAGCAAACTGCTGCCACGTTTTCAGGAGCTTGATAGATGGATAGTTCACGGCGCTACACCTGCGCCACTTTTATTGGTGGCATGCTTATCCCGTTGCTGATGGCGTCGCTACCTGCATTCTGTGCGGACCGTGGGCAATCCCAGATCGCTCGCGAGCCCGGGGCTTCGGGACAGCCCGTTCAACGCCTGCTGCCACTGCGCCATGCCGCCAATGCCCGGGATCTGGGAGGGTATGCAAACGCTGAAGGTCGTACGGTAAAGTGGGGCATGCTGTACCGCTCAGACAGCATAGCCAATCTGGATGCCAGGGACCTGGGCGTGTTGCATGAATTACAGCTGTCTGTGGTCACCGACTTTCGCAGCGTACAGGAAAGAGAGGGAGCCCGGGACAGACTGCCCCAGCAAGACCCTGCCATCGTTTACCGAACCGTAGCGGTAAACAATCCGGGTCTGGATGTGGCTGAGCTGGGGCGAAGAGTCTATGCCGGGGACATTACCAATGACGAATTGCTGGCGTTACTGGATCGACGTGCTTACGTGACCGACCCGGCCTTGCGCGCCGCCTGGGGTAACTGGTTGCGCAGTCTTGGCGAACCCGGTGCATTGCCGCAACTGTTCCACTGCACAGCGGGTAAAGACCGTACCGGTTTTGCTGCGGCGATCGTGTTGCTTGCGCTGGGTGTTCCTCGCGAGAGCGTGATGGACGACTTCTTGCTGAGCAATCACTTCCTGTCAGCGCGTATTGAAGAGGGCGTCGCCCGGATCCAGGCAAACACCAATGGCGGGCTTGATCCAGATGTCCTGGCACAGGTGATCGGCGTGAGCGCGAGCAGCCTGGAAGATGCGCTTACAGAAATGGCGTTACGTTACGGGTCCGTGGATGGCTATATACGTGACGGCCTGGGTATAGACGAGGCCACGCGGGTCCGGCTTCAGCAGGTGTTGTTGGAGTAACTCAGTCCGCGCAGTTTGAGCCCTGTTCGTCCATTGGCGTCAGTCGATGGATGCCATGTACGCTGCCGTCCGGGTTGATCGAGAAGTAGTCTGCACCGACGCGATAAACGGGACCGCAACGCTTCTTGCCTTCAGCACCAGGTAGCCCGCTGAGTATGACCACGCATCGCATTCCATCTTCTGCGTACCATTGACCGGTGACTGTCCCCGATCTCTCGCCGTTGGACCAGCGGTTAACCAGGCTGCCGTCGGCATACCAGGCGTTGCTGGCACGAGTGCCGGCGGCGTCCTGTACCTCGGCCTTGTCGCACACATCTGCAAAGCGCTGTTTTATGGCCGCAGTGGAAAGACGCACAGCGTTTTCTGGCTGCGCAGCAGCCAGCGGTGCAAGCAGCAGAAACACCAGTACGCAGGAGTTCTTACCAGGCCTTTTGCGGCATCTTGTGCTCATGGGTTCCTCCGCGGCAACCGGACTACAGCCAGTACTGCGCAAGTTCCGTCATGGCCCGTATTTTTTCCTCCAGTGGTTCAGAAGCCGGCTCCATGACGGCCCAGGGCATAAGCACAACACCTTTTACACCCAGCGCTGCAAGGCTGCTCAGGTAGTCGTCGCTGAGTGGTTCTGTGGCGATTACATACGCATTCGCCTCACCGGCAGACAGCTCGTGCAATGTGTTGAGTAGCGGTTTGAGCTCTTCGATTGGATGATTCATGCCGATCCAGCCGGCCTGTTTTGCCGCCCGCCTGATCGCCAGGGGAGAATTGCCGCCGATATAAATGGGTGGTGGCGTCGACGGGCGCGGTGCTATGCCCACGTCCCGGAACTGGTAGCACTGTCCGTCGTAACTGAACAGGTCCTGTCTCCATAAGCCTTGCATCACATCCAGTGACTCAACGAAGCGTTTGCCGCGGGTAGCCGGGTTGTGGCCCAGAAGCGCGATTTCATCGGTATTCCAGCCCGGCGTTATGCCCAGAGCAAAACGATTGTCGCTGAGATCGGCCAGGGCTGCGGTCTGCTTCGCCACGGAGAAGGGGTCGCGCATACCCATCACGTATGCGTAGGTCATGAAATGCAGTGTCTCGGTCACCGCGGCCATGGTGGCGGCGGTGGTCATCGGCTCGATATTGGGAATGGCCGGGTCATAGGGAATGCCCAGCATGGGGTGGCGGCTTTGCTGTACCCTGGGCAGGGCGACATGGTCGGACAGCGCCACACCGCTGTAGCCCAGTGCCTCGGCCTCCCGTGCGATGGTTTTGACCTCCGCGCCGCGGTTGGTTTCGTGAAACCATGCCAGCCAATATTCCATGCTATACCGTCCTGTGAAGTGTTTGCGAAGCACTGGATAGTACATCATGCCGTCTGAGCCCTGGGCTGATCACTTATACCGTCGTCACCCTATCGTGAACCGCGTATGGTGTTCCAGCTGTAAGCACTGAAGCTCGCAGCGTACGCACGAACTCAGGTGTTTCCAGGTGGGATGACCTCCCACTCCGGGGCCTCATACTCTCCGATCAGCCGAAATTCAACATGCTCCGTCTGTCGGGAGATAATCTCCTGGACACGTGGGTCGGGCTTGCCTTCCATCTCGTCGCGCAGGGCCTTTGATTCCCAGGTGGCGATGGCCAGTAGCACATCGGGCTCGCCGATCTTTCTATGCAGGCGAGTACCCTGGGCACCAGGGGCCTGCTGGATAATGGTACTCGCTTCTATCCAGCCCTCTGCATAGCGCTCTGGCGGGAACCCCGGTTTCATCCTGATCTCGAAAATAAAGTGCACGGTTTGAGCTCCTTTTTATCATGCTGGCGGTACCAGGCGACCCTGCGATAGATGGCTGGCCTGGGGGGCGTCCAGCTTGTAGTATCGCATGCTTCACTGGAAGCATACGCGCGGTGTCGCTCGACTGGCTGGGCTCAGCGGCCATGTCGCACAGTCGCTATTTATTGCAGGACCGAGGAGTAGATAAGAATGAAAACCCGATTTACCCAATTGCTTGGCATCGAAACCCCCATTGTTTGCGGCGGTATGATGCGCGTGGGCACAGCTGGGCTGGCTGCCGCTGCCTCTAACGCCGGCGCCCTGGGCGTAATGACAGCACTCACCCAACCGACCCCGGAGGGACTCACGGCTGAAATAGAAAAATGCCGCTCGCTCACAGACAAGCCGTTCGCCGTTAACCTCACCGTGGGTGTGGTGGCGACTGCGGTCAATTACGATGACTATGTCGATGCAATTATCGACAGCGGTGTGAAAATAGTAGAGACCGCGGGTCGCAGCCCTGAGCCGTTTATGGAGCGCTTCAAAGCCAATGGCATCAAGGTCATTCACAAATGCGTGGCGGTGCGTCATGCACTCAAAGCCGAGCGCATCGGCGTGGATGTTGTCAGCATTGACGGGTTTGAATGTGCCGGCCACCCGGGTGAACAGGATGTAGGCGGGCTGGTGCTGTTTCCCGCGGCGACCCAGGCGTTGAAGATTCCGGTCCTGGCCTCGGGTGGTATTGCTGACGGCCGTGGCCTCGTTGCCGCCCTGGCACTGGGCTGTGAGGGTATTAACATGGGCAGCCGTTTCATGGTGACCCAGGAAGCCCCGATCCATGAGGGCATCAAGCAGAAAATTGTGGAGATGGACGAAAACCAGACTCGACTGATTTTTCGCACCTACAAGAACACGGCGCGTGTCTACCGCAACGGTATTGCTGACAAGGTCGCCGAAATCGAGGCCGCTGGCGGCGAGTTCAGTGAAGTGCATCACCTGGTCTCCGGCGCTAACCAGGAGAAAGCCTGGTCCACGGGCGATATCGAAGCGGGGATGGTCACCGTGGGTATGTGTGGAGGCCTGATAAACGATATACCGACCTGTGAGGAACTGGTCAGGAATATCGTCGGAGAGGCCGAGAAGATCATCAATGACCGTTTCGCCAGGATAGTAGCTGGCTAGTTGACGCGAAAAGGGAATAACGGAGGTATCGGGCTAATGAAGATCCGCAGTCTTGAGGACATCGTTGCCATTGAACAGGCCAACCCGGACCCTTTTTCCAGCCTGACCTGTACCTACGACATGATCCGGGCCGGTGCCGAAATCAACCCTGGTGCCGTCGCGCTTTCTTTTTTCCTGAGAAGCGAGGACTTTGCCACGCCCGCCACATGGCGTTACAGCGAGTGGCTGGAGGAGATTACCCGCACAGCTAACATGCTGCGCAGACTCGGCGTGCAGCAAGGAGATGTGGTGGCCTACGTGCTGCCCAACCTGCCGGAAGCACACCTGGCTGTGTGGGGCGGCGAAACCGCCGGTATTGCCTTTGCAGTAAACACCCTGCTTGAAGGAGAGCAGATGGGGGAGTTACTGCGTGCGGCCGACACACGCTGGCTGATCACGCTGGGGCCTTACCCGGTCAGCGAGATCTGGGATCGCGTGGAGAGCGCACTGCGCTCCCCACAAGCGGCCGGCTTGAATCTGCAGGGCATTCTTGCGGTGAATGCGTTGCGCCATTTCCCGGGTAGCCCGGCCGGCAGCTGCAGCACTGACCGTGCTGCGGAGTTACCCGAAACCCTGGCTGGCGTGCCAGTGCACGACTTCCATGTTGAGCTATCGAAGGCGTCGGGCGAGGCTTTGGAGTTTGCCGCCCCGGAATCTGGAGATATCGCCTCCTATTTCTGCACGGGCGGCACCACCGGGCTTCCCAAGATTGCCATGCATACCCATCGCAATGAAACCGCCAACGTGGTGCAGCTTGCGGCGGCGGTGCCGGAACTGTTCCGGCCCGGTAAAACCTCGCTAACCTGCCTGCCCCTGTTTCACGTGAATGCGCAATTGGGTACCGGGCTTGCCGCGTTTGCCGCCGGCGCGCATTGCCTGTTGGGTCCGCCGGCCGGCTACCGGACGCCAGGGCTGATAGAGCGATTCTGGGAGGTGGTGGCCCATCATCAGGTCGCCTCCTTCTCCGGGGTGCCCACTGTCTATGCCGGCCTGTTGCAAGCGCCCATGGAGGGTCTGGATCTTTCCTGCCTGGACTATGCCGTCTGCGGCGCCGCTCCGATGCCGCTGGAGCTACTCAATACCTTCGAGCAAAAGACCGGGATGCGTATGTTGGAGGGCTATGGCCTCACCGAGTGTACTGCTGTGGCCTCGCTCACGCCGGCGCACGGCAAGTCCTGTAGCGGCTCTATTGGCCTGCGCCTGCCCTGGGAGAGCATGCGCACCCTGGTGCTGGACGAGGACGGGCGTTACATTCGCGATGCTGAAGTGGATGAGACTGGCGTCGTGGCGCTAAGCGGGCCCAATGTCTTTCCCGGCTATCTCAGTGATGCACATAACGCCTCGGCATGGATTGCGGTGCCCGGCCAGGGCAGTTGGCTCAATACAGGTGACCTGGGGCGCAGGGACGCGGACGGCTACTTCTGGCTCACCGGCCGCAAGAAAGAGCTGATTATTCGCGGCGGTCACAATATTGACCCCAAAGTGATTGAAGAAGCGCTGGCGGCGCATCCGGCCGTGGCACTGAGCGCCGCGGTGGGCCGCCCCGATGCGCATGCAGGTGAAGTGCCGGTGGCGTATGTGCAACTGAAACAGCCAGGCAGTGTTTCCGCGAGCGAATTGCAAGCCTTTGCCGCACAGCATATCCCTGAGCGTGCCGCCATTCCACGCCGCATTTACCTTATTGATTCGCTGCCGCAGACCGCGGTGGGAAAGACCTTCAAACCCGCGCTCAGCCTGCTCGAAGTGGAGTCGGTGGTGAGGGAAGAAGCTGAGGCAGCCGGTATTGCACTGGATACGCTTTGCGTTGAGCAGGATCCCCGTCTGGGTATAGTAGCGAAGTGTCGCGTGAACAACGACGACGTGCCGGCGTTGACGGCGAGCCTGGGTGCCTACACCTTTGCCAGTTCCATAGGGCCAGATTCCTGACCACTGATGCTGGCCATTTCACCGGGCCTAGGACAAACCCCTTACCGGCAGCAGTGCACCATGCACAGCCCGCGCGGCGGATGATGCCAGAAAACAGATCACCTCGGCCAGGTCATGCGGCGATACCCAACTGGAGAAATCTGCATCGGGCATGCCTTCGCGGTTGGGTGGTGTGTCTATGATACTGGGCAGCACCGCGTTGACGTTGATGTTCTGCGTACGCAGTTCATCAGCGAGGCTCTCGGTCAGTTTCATCACTGAGCCCTTGGCGCAGCAGTAGGCGCTCATCCCACCCTGGCCACTGAGGGCGCCCAGCGCGCCGATATTCACGATGGCCCCCGACCCCTGTGCCTGCATCAGCGGTACCGCACCCATGGTGGCATTGCGCATGGTTTCCACGTTGAGGCGAAACATCTGCTGCCATTGCTGCGAATCCGGGTCGGCAGCCTCGTCACCCATGGCGAATCCGCCGGCGATATTTAACAGCGCATCCACGTGGCCAAGTTGCCGGAAGCAGGCCAGCGTGGCGTCACGGTCTAGCAGGTCCAGACGCTGGTAGCTGTCGGTGTGGGGCAGGGCGTCCAGGTCCTGAATATCCAGGCCAGTTACGCGCGCGCCATATTCACGCGCTTTTTCCGCGGCGGCTTTGCCCAGGGTGCCGGCAGCGCCGGTAATAACGATGTGCATGTCCTTCAACATTTTTGCGATGGCTCCCATTAGTATGCGATGCTTCCATCTTACTATGGTTGCCTGGGCATTGGCCGACTTCTTTGGCAGTGTCCTCGTGCAGCGGGCGATTATTCTGACGACAATTCAAGGCGGGTCCCGTTATGTTCAATGCATTACTCATCTACAAATCGGAAGAACAACAGAGCGTTGCAATCAGCTCGCAGGAGCAACAGGCGCTCCCCGAGGGCGATGTACTGGTGCGCGTGGATTACTCGACTATCAACTACAAAGACGCTTTGGCAATTACCGGTGCTGCGCCAGTGGTCCGCAGTTTCCCCATGGTGCCGGGTATTGACCTGGCCGGTGTGGTAGAGGAGAGCTCGCACTCACGTTGGCAGGCCGGGGACAAGGTCGTTCTCAATGGCTGGGGTGTGGGCGAGGCGCACTGGGGTGGTCTGTCGCAGTATGCCCGGCTCAAAGGCGACTGGCTGGTGCCTCTGCCCGAAGCCTTCGACAGCCGCCAGGCCATGATCATTGGTACGGCGGGATACACAGCGGGTCTTTGCGTTAACGCACTGGTGGATCACGGGGTGTCACCAGAGGACGGCGAGATTCTGGTGACCGGCGCCAGCGGCGGCGTCGGCAGCATTGCTATCGCACTGCTGGCTGCGGCGGGTTACCAGGTAGTGGCGTCTACCGGCAAAGTCGCTGAAACAGAATACCTGCACGCATTGGGTGCCAGCGAGATCATTGACCGGGCGACGTTGTCTGCCTCCGGTAAACCCATGCAGAGAGAACGTTGGGCCGGCGTGGTAGATGCGGTGGGAGGCCATACGCTGGCCAATGCCTGCGCGCAAACGCGTTATCGCGGTGCGCTGGCGGCCTGTGGCCTGGCCGAGAGCATGGACTTCCCCACCAGCGTCGCTCCGTTTATCCTGCGCGGTGTCACCCTCTATGGCATCGACAGTGTGATGGCACCGCTGGCGCCCCGGGAGCGGGCCTGGGCGCGCCTGGCCCGTGACCTCAAGGCGCAAACCCTCGAGTCTGTAGCCACCGACATCACTCTGGCCCAGGCCCCGGATGTGGCAGCTGATGTGCTTGCCGGCAAGATTAAAGGGCGCCTGGTGGTAGACGTCAACGCCTGATCAGGCGAGTTCCACGGCCATGGCGGTGGCTTCGCCGCCGCCAATACAGATTCCCGCCACACCGCGGCGCAGGCCGCGATGTTTGAGCGCAGCGAGCAGAGTCACCAGTATTCTCGCCCCGGAAGCGCCGATAGGGTGACCCAGTGCGCAAGCACCGCCGTTCACATTGATCTTGTCATAGGGAATGGCGAGATCGTGCATGGCGATCATGGCGACTGCCGCAAAGGCCTCATTTACCTCGAACAGGTCAACATCGGCGACTTCCCAGCCCGCGGTAGACAGTGCCTTACGCATCGCCGGACCCGGAGCGGTCGGAAACAGTCCGGGTTCGTGAGCGTGGCTCCCGGTCGCAACCACTTTTGCACAAATCGACAGCCCCAGCTTTTCGGCAACGCTGGCCCGGGTTAATACCAGGGCAGCGGCGCCATCGGAAATGGACGATGAGTTGGCCGCGGTGATGGTGCCACCCTCGACAAAGGCGGGTTTGAGATGGGGAATCCTGTCTACTTTAGCTTTCCCAGGTTGCTCGTCAACGCTGATATCTTCCATGCCGCCACGCGTGGTGACGCTAACCGGCGCAATCTCTTCCTGAAAGGCACCGCCGGCGATGGCGGCGTTGGCGCGGGTCAGGCTCTCGATGGCGTAGGCGTCCTGCTCTTCGCGCGTAAAGCCATAGTTATGGGCGTTGTTCTCGGCGAATACGCCCATGGGCGTGCCTGACTCGTAAGCGTCCTCAAGACCGTCAAGGAACATTGAGTCGATGACCTGGTCATGGCCCGCGCGGGCGCCCTGTCGATGCCTGGCGAGCAGATAGGGTGCATTGCTCATGGACTCCATGCCTCCCGCAACAATGACGTCAGCGCTCCCGGCGGACAAGGCCTCGCAGGCCATGATTGCGGATTGCATGCCGGAGCCACACATCTTGTTTACCGTGGTGGCCTCCACCGACTGGGGCAGGCCTGCATCCAGTGCCGCCTGCCTGGCGGGAGCCTGGCCCAGACCCGCAGGGAGGACACAGCCCATGTAGATGCGGTCAATGTTCTCTGCACCGCCGCCCGCGCGCTCGACAGCGGCTTTTACCGCGACACTGCCGAGGGCGGTGGCGCTCACCGGTGACAGTGAGCCTAGCAGTCCGCCCATGGGCGTGCGTGCATAGGATGCAATAACAACAGGATCAGATGACATGTTTTTATCTCTCCATAGGTGTGTAATTAGAGATTACAGCGGCGCGTTATGTTGCGAACAGCGCCGTTCCACTATCCCTGAGCGCTTTAAATTCAAGCGCATTGCCCGAGGGGTCTGAGAAGAACATTGTACCTTGTTCTCCCGGTTCACCCTTGAATCGCCAGGTGAAAGGGTGTCAGTTTCAGCTAACGTCACCGTGCTGACTGTCCTGGTCTTGTTCGGCCAGGCAATCGAGGCCGCCCATTTCAAATTCGCGGCAAATCAAGGGGCGTTGTTCATAAATGGTGCACAGCATTGTGCTTCGGTCCAACGCTGCACACCACCCGTCGCTTAAACGGGACATACTCATTGCCCCCCATTTGTCTACGGTGATGAACTCTTCAGGTACACCCGTATCCGTAATCAGCAATACCTCCAGTCGGCAACAACTGGCCCTACAGGTTGCGCAGGTGACGCCAGGCTCAGGTATGCCGTTCACTTTTATTGTCATCGCCTCTCGCTATCGTTCGGTGTCTTTCCCTGCGATCAAGCCCGCCTCTATCCAGCCGGCTATCATGCTCATCAGGGCTTTGTGGTCTGCATTCGGGCCGCTGGAAGAGGCGAAGCCATGCGCTGCCTGTTCGAAGTGCCTGTAATTCACTGCCACGCCAGCGGCGCGCAGTTTTTCGGCAAAGGCGATGCCCTCGTCGCGCAGCGGATCGGCCTCAGCAGTAACCAGTAGCGTGGCTGGCAGGTGATCGATGTTATCGGCCTGCAAAGGGAAGGCGCCTTGTGAGCTGGCCGCCTGCTTTCCCAACTGACCCAGGTAGGTGTCCCAGAACCAGCGCATCAGGTCAGCGGTCAGTGGCTGACTCTTGGCGTGCTCCGTATAGGAAGCGTGCTCTGCCGCATAGTCGTCGACGGCGGGGTAGATCAGCAGCGCCCCGGCCACCTGCGCCCGCACGGTTTCGTTCAGGGCGAGACAGGCAGAGGCCGCCAGGTTTCCGCCGGCGCTGTCGCCAGCGATCACAAGTTTGCCATTGCAGGGGCCGAAGTCGTTGAGGTGTCCGGCTATCCAATTCACGGCGGCCAGGCAGTCCTCAGCTGCAGCGGGAAAGACATGCTCCGGTGCCAGTCGGTAATCCACGGCAATTACCGTGCAGCTGGTTTTATCGCTGAGTTCAAGGCAGAAGGGGTGATGTGTTTCCAGGCCCCCCAGCACCCAGCCGCCACCGTGAAAGAAGACGATCAACGGCTTGTCGGCGCCGCCGCCGGCGTTATACAGGCGGCCATGGATGGGGCCGGCGGGGGAGGGTATGGACAGTCCGCCCCAGTGAATGTCACTGCTGTGGCCTCTCCAGCTGCGGGCGCTGATAATCCGGTAGTAGCGCCTCAGTAACCAGGCTTTTAATTGTTGAAACATTCGGCTTTATCTCCCGTGAGCACCCCGTGAAGGGGCGAGTTAAACCTGGAATTTGTTGCCGCCGGCAAGGTCGCCGCGGGTGGCTTGCTGACCGTAGTGGGTGAAGGCGTCTTGCACAGCGTCCATCTGTTCTGTGTCCAGAAGAACCGGGCCACCGATGGACAGCGTGCCCCAGTAACAGTGTGCCTGCTCCTCGACCAACTCCGCCAGCTTCAGCGCTGCTGCCAGGTCTCTGCCGGTGGCTAGCTGACCATGATTGGCCAGCAGGCAGGCCATGCTCTCTGACAGCGCCTGCAGGGCTGTTGCAGACAATTCATCGCTTCCGAAAGTGGCGTAGTCTGCCAGCGGAATGCTATCGCTGCCAGCGGCCGCTACCATGTAGTGCATCGCGGGTATCGCCCTGCGGGCGCAGGCAAGAATAGTGGCGAAGGGTGAGTGGCAGTGCACCACGGCGGCGGTGCCGGCCTTGTGGCGATACACGTCAGCGTGCATTTTCCATTCACTCGATGGCGTTAGCTGATTCGGATCTACCTCGCCGTCCAGTGCCATGTGCACAATGTGTTCTGCTTGCAGCAGCTCTGCTGCGACCCCGGTGGGGGTTATGAGCATGCCGTTCTCGGTCGCCACTGACACATTGCCGGAAGTGCCCTTGTTAAGGTTTTTCGCGCCTAATGCCTTCAGTGTGTCCACCACTGATTGCCGACTCTCTGTATTGTTGCTGTACACGTTCATCTTTTCAATTTCCTGAAATAGACGCAGGCCAATGCCGCTGAACGCCATGTCGTCTTTCTGGTTCACAGTGCCAGCGGTGAGCATAGCAGATACGCTGCTGCGAAGCGGTGGCTGTCAATGTGGCGACAAGACGACAGCCGGGTGACAACTACGGTGCGGTCTAATGGTCTATAATTTGCAGCATGCAACCGCTACACCGCTTTATTAGAGTCTATTTTTTCCTGCTGCTTTGCCTGGCTTCACAGGCGTGGGCAGCCGACACACAAACGGTTTACCGCACGGTGGATGAAAACGGAGTAGTGAGCTTTTCCGACACGCCGCCCGCAGGAGATCAGCCGGCAGAGGCGTTGACCCTGGAGGTGCCCACTGCGCAGGACCCCGAGGTCTACCTGCAGAACCTGGAAGCGATGCGCGAATCTACCGATCGCATGGTGGAGGACCGCCAGAGCCGTGAGAAGCACCGTGCGGAGATGCGCGAACTGGCCGCACGCTCGCAGCCCCAGCCCACTGAGGCGCCGCAGAACCTGGTGGACCAGTACAGTACGGGTTGGTACGGCAGCTACAATGGCGGGCATCACTACATTCCTGGTCGCCCACCCTGGCGACCGGGTTACCGGCCCAGGCCGGAGCACCCAGTCCATCGGCCGCCCGTCAGGCCAATGCCTGTTGAGTCCACCCAGAAAAATTCGCAGTTGATGAGACCCATAATTCCTCGAGCACGTTAGCCTGATTATTCGCTATGCAGGTAACCGCCATCCACGATCAGCGTCTCACCGTCAATGAACGAGGCGCGGTCTGACGACAGGAACATGACAGCGTCCGCTATTTCCCCGGGCTGGCCCCAGCGCTGCAGGGCTGTGCGCCGCACCACGGCATCATAGGCTTCCTGCATGTTCTTTACCGGCGCTGTGAGGCGAGTATCTGTGTAGCCCGCGGTCACGCAGTTACTGCGAATACCCAGCGGTCCCCATAGTTTTGCCTGGGTCCTGGCCAGTTGCACCATGCCGGCCTTGCCGGCGCCGTAGCCCGGAACCCAGGGCGCGGCCATAAACGAGGTCAGGGAACTGATGCCCACTACACTGGCACCGCCGGGCAGGGTGCTGGCGCTGAGCATCTCCAGGCAGGCCTCAGACAGGTGGTGGCCGGAGAGCAGGTGCACGCGCACCATTTCCTCAAACACGGACTCGACGGAGTCCTGTGGTCCTGCAAATTTAGCGTTGCCGGCGTTGTTGACGAGTACGTCCAGTCCGTCGAGGCTTGCCGCTACGGCCTTGATTTCCGCGTTGTCGGTAACCCGCAATTGCCGGTACTCGAAGCGGGCGAGGTCCTCGTCATAGGCATCCCCGCCCTCGCGGGTCCCGGTGATCGTGACGTGTGCGCCAGCGTCGGCAAAACCACGGGCGGTGGCCAGGCCGATACCGCTGGTGCCGCCGGTAATCAGCACCCGGGCACCGGTGAAATTGAAGGTCGCTGTTGCAGTGCTCATGGTGTTGTCTCCGCTGTTGCCAGAAAAAGGCGTGAGGTATGAGTGTTCAGTGCTGGCAGTCCACCATTACTTTCACTGCCTGGTCGGCTTGCTGTGCCTGGGCAAAGGCTTCCTTGAAACGGGACAGGGGAAAGCGGTGGCTGATCAGGGGGCGGACATCGATGGTCCCGGAGAGCAGCATATCAATCACCTCGGGAAATTCGTCGGGATAGGCCATGGATGCGGTGATCTGTAATTCCCTGATCAGGAAGTTGGTCATATCGAACTCAACCGGTGCAAAATGCACTCCAACAACGACAATACGCGCGCCTTTGCGCGCTGTGGTGGTGATGTCCTGCAACACTGCGCCTACGCCGGTGGCCTCTATGTAAACATCTGTACCGGGTTGTTCGCCCAGCATGGGGTTGTTGGTGATCACATCGTGCGTCGCACGCAGTTGTGCTGCCAGGCCATCCCGGCCAGCGTGCAATGCGGTGAAGCCGAGCTCCCGTGCCACCTGCAGTCGGCGTTCTGAAAGGTCCACCAACACTACCTGCTCAGCGCCAAGGTGGCGAGCACCGATGGCCGAGGCAAGTCCCACCGGCCCTGCGCCCAGCACGGCCACCTTGTCACCGGGGCGGATACGACCCTGGCGAGCGGCATGCATACCCACCGCGAGCGGTTCGATCAGGGCGCCGGTTTCAAAGTCCAGTGCGTCGGGCAATTTAAGCAGGCCTTGCGCAGCTGTGGTCGCGCCGCGATACACAATGTGGGAGGCGAACGCGCCCTGTACGCCGCCGCTGCCAATAGCGTTGTCACCGCGGTCGGGGTTGACCACCACGCGGTCACCTGCCTGGTAGTTGCTGACGTTGATGCCCGTCTCGACCACGGTGCCGGCAAATTCATGACCCAGCGCGAAGGGGCTGGCAGCACCGGGAATTCCACCGATTCTGGCGTAGGCGAGGTCAGAACCACAGATGCCGCAACGGGCGACCTGCACCAGCACGTCATCGGCGCCTACGGCAGGCATTTCTACCTGGTCCAGCTCTATGTGATCAGGCGCGTGGATGCGCGCCTGGGGCATGCTACTCATGGTTGGCCTTCCAGTTTTTGTAGTTTTGGCATCTGTCCATGTCCGGAGGAAAATAATACGGCCGTTCCCAATTGTGCGCCATGTCGTTTCTGTGTAGCGTGTCCGGCGCGCGGGAAAAACGCACCCGGGTTCGATTAGGTGCACTGGACGATTAACGCAGGGGGACATACACGATGCAATCAGCTCGTTGGCGACAGGCTGCCCGGCTGCGGGCACGCGCATGAGTCCGCTTTGGACCTGCCCCCTTTGCGGGGAGCCACTGCGGCCGGAGGGTAAGGCGCTGCAATGTCCTGCCCGCCACTCCTTCGATTATGCGCGTGAACGCTACGTCAATCTGCTAGCCACCCATCGCAGGCACAGCCGCGAGCCGGGTGATAGTCGCGAAATGATTGACGCCCGACGCAGGGTTCACGGCGCAGACGTTTACCGGCCTCTATTAGAGGCATTGGTCGCAACCTTGCAACCTGTGCTCGGTGTGGGGGACAGCCTACTGGATCTCGGCTGTGGCGAGGGCTATTACAGTCACGGTGTGACGACGGCCTTACCCCGGGTCCGCCTGTACGGCGTGGACATTGCGAAACCAGCAGTGCGCCTTGCGGCCAAAGCCTGCCCACAGGGCGAGTTTGCTGTGGCCAGCGCGTTTGACCTGCCGCTTCCCGAAGCGAGTATGCAGGCGATATTCAGCGTGTTTGCCCCGGCCAGCGACGCGGAATTGCTGCGCTTGCTCAAGCAGGGCGGGTACTACCTGAAAGTGATGCCCGGTGCTGATCATCTCTGGGAGCTGCGACAGTTGCTCTACGATGCGCCACGGCGCCACGATCGGGCACAGGTGGATCTGGCGGGTTTTGAAAGCGTTGCGCACAGACCGGTGCAGTTTGCGCTCAATCTGCAGGGGGCGCTGTTGCACGACCTGGTCGCCATGACCCCCTATGCCTACGGTGGGCAGCGTGAGAACAAGGCCCGGCTGCTCGAGCTGGAAAGCCTGCAGGTCCAGGCCGACTTTGTCCTCAGCCTCTATCGTCGCGGCGATTAGTCCCACCATTTAAGGCGTTGCCCGGCACTTGCCAATGGTCTAGAATCTCTCGCGTCCTAAGGGGTGGCCCACATGCCTGAGATGTTGCTTGCAGCAGACCCTTTGAACCTGATCCGGATAACACCGGCGTAGGAATAGGTAACTGCCGCAGGCATTCGCCCACGGCCTGTAACTCTCCACCGCTTTCCGGGTCTCTACTTTTCGCAAGATGGAGACCGTTATATGAATTTTCCCGGTAAGACTTTGTTCGCTCTGGCCCTTGGGGCGAGTGCCGTCCAGGCAGCGGAGGAAATGGAGGAGGTTATTGTAACCGCCGATTTCCGCCAGACTGAACTGATGCGCAGTGCCGCCAGTGTCAGCGTGCTGGGTGAGCTGCAGATCGAAGAGCGCGGAGCGCAGCATCTGGAGGACGTGCTCAGCGCGGCACCGAATGTGAGCTGGTCAACTGGCGCATCGCGCAGTCGCTTTATCCAGATGCGCGGCGTAGGTGATCTGGAGCAATACGCCGAGCCCAAGTACTACCCCGCCGTGGGCGTGGTTGTCGATGACCTTGAACTGGGCAGCGCCGCCAACGCCGGCATGCTGTTCGATGTGTCCCAGGTTGAAGTGCTGCGGGGACCCCAGGGCACGCGCTATGGCGCCAGTGCGCATGCCGGCATGGTGAAGATCAATAGCAATGCTCCCACCGACACCTTTGAGGCACAGCTCAGTGGCGGGGCAGGGAACTACGGCAGTTATCACTACGGCGCGATCATCAGCGGCCCCCTGGGTGAGACGGTAAACGGCCGCATTTCGCTACAGCAGAACCAGGGGGACGGGTATATGCAGAATCGCGCCCTGGGGCGTGACGACACCAACAGCTACGATGAAGTGACAGGGCGTGCCCGGCTTTCCTGGCAGCCAGGCGCCAACGCCAGCTACGATTTCGCGCTGTTCAGTTTCAATTCTGACAATGGCTACGACGCCTATTCCCTGGACAATGACCGCTACAGCTGGTCGGACCAGCCCGGGGATGATGCTCAGGACACCCTCGCATTCACTGTCAGGGGAATGTGGCAGCTGGGTAATGCCAATACCTTGCAGGTGGTGGCGACGCACCTCGACTCCGATCTTTACTACAGCTACGACGCCGATTGGGTGTCGCCTGAACTGTGTGCGCGTTTTACCTGTTCCTTTGGCTACGATACGGCCCAGGAAATATTCGATCGCGACCGCCGTCAGGACACCATCGACATTCGACTGCTGGGCGGAGCAGAAACGCTGGTCTCGGGTGACCTGCGCTATGTGCTCGGCTTCTATGCCAACCGCAACGACGAAGACCTGGACTACGCCTATCCCAGTGCCTGGTACGGACTGTATGCAAGCGCCAGCAGCTATGAGACCGAACGCTATGCGCTTTATGGTGAACTGGAATACGGCATCAGCGACAGTTTGCGCTTTACCGGGGGTATGCGGGTAGAGCGATTCGAGGACGACTATCGTGACAGTAACGGCGTGTCCGAGGATAACGGCGAAAATCTCTACAACGGAGAACTGAGCCTGCAGTACAGCCTCAGCGACAACACATTCGCCTATGCCACGCTCGCCCTTGCCAGCAAGCCGGGCGGCGTCAACGTGGCCGCCAGTTCACAGTACGCCTTTATGAGTCCCGCGTTCCAGGGCTTTATGCGGGGCAACCTGCGCTTCGAGGATGAAACCCTGTTCAGTCGGGAGCTCGGCCTGAAGACGCGTCAACTGGATAATCGGCTGGCGCTGCGTGCGTCGCTGTTCTACACAACACGCGACGGTGCCCAGCTGGAAAACTGGATGTGGGATGAAGGCGCGGGGCTGTGGATTGGTTACCTGGACAGCAACTCTGACGCCGACGCCTATGGGCTGGAGCTGGAGACCACGTATGACCTGGGCGAGGCCGTGCAAATTTTTGCAAACGTGGGTTGGCTGGAGACTGAGGTGGATACCATCCGCACCTTTGACCTGGATGCGGGCGATTTCGTCAGCAAGCGCGACAGGGAACAGAGCAAGTCGCCGCAGTACCAGTACAATGTGGGTGTGCGCGCGCTTTTGCCCTCCGGTTTCTCTGCCACGGTAGAGGCTGAGGGCAGGGATGACAGTTTCTATGGTTACTATCACGACGGCAAACTGGAGGCTTACGACCTGGTGAACGCCAGTCTCAGCTGGAGCAATGGTGACCTTACTGTGAACCTATGGGGACGCAACCTTGGCGACGAGGAGTACGCGACGCATGGCCTTTACTTCGGGGCCGACCCGCGTGATGAGGTGGGTGCTTTCAGCAACCAGAGCTATTACCAGCTGGGCGCGCCGCGTACCTATGGGCTGGACCTGTCCTGGTGGCTCTGAGCCGATTCAGTTGTCCCATTGGCTCAGGTGCAGGCGGTACCAGTCTTCGGTAGTGATGTGCCGGCCTGCGTTGCTGACCAGAGTGGCGCCCGGCGCGGGCAGTGAAAATAGGGCGAATGAAAAGCGTTCACCCGGGTTTTCACCGCGCTTCACGCGGTGATTCAGCGCGGGAATCGCTCCGTCAGTGAGCCACTGTAACAACTCGCCGGCGAAGACAACGACCTTGTCTGCAGGCTCTGCATCCAGCCAAAGGCCGCGGCTGTCCTGGTACTGGAAGTCTTCTGCGATGCCGGCAAACAATACGGTAAGCAGGCTGACGTCTGGGTGAGGCGATAACCGCAGCGCCGATGCTTTCTGCGGCGCAATGTTGGCGATGGCGTTTGCCCCGGCTGGCAGTGGAGGATAGTAATTGGCTGAAAGCATGTGGCCGCAGCGTTCCTCATGCTGGCGGGCAATATCTTCCAGTCCCAGTTCCGTGAGTATGCGTTGCTCAATGACGCGCGCGGCGCGGGTAAGTTCAGCCCAGTGCTGGCGCAGGAACGGCTGCAGTTCAGGCGGATAGTGCAGCGCAGGCGAAAAGTCGGAGAGTACGAAGGAGTGCAGTTGATCCTCAGGTCCCTGATTGAGGCTGTCTTCCTGCCCCGGGTAGGAGTAGCCGTCGAAGGCCTTGCCAAAGCGTGACTGCTGGAAGTCTTCACGGTATGCCGTTGGGCGCTGGCAGAAGTTGCGCAGCGCCGCGGGCAACCCATGGAGCGGCAGGGCGGGGAGGTCGGTGACCAGAAGCTGGTGGTGTAATGCAGCAATCATGAGTGAACCTTGTGGGCGGTACCTGCAAGCTTAATCGAATCAGGAGCGGTAATGGCAGTTAATACACTGGTGGAAATCCTGGCTACCCTGGCGGGCCTTGCCTACATCGTTTTCCTGATCCGTGAACAGGTTATCGCCTGGCCGTTTGGTATCGCCGGGTCACTGTTGTCCATTTACCTGTTTATCGACGGCAAGCTCTATTCGGAGGCCTTTCTCTACGCGTTCTACGTTGCTGCGGGTATCTGGGGCTGGATACGCTGGAGCCGCCGGGTCGCTATGCATAACAACCCGGTTATCCGCTATCAGCTGAGTGCTCACGCGGCGATCATTCTTGTTGCCTCGTTGAGTGCGCTGGCTCTGGCCACCTTCTTTAGCACTTTTACCGACGCACAGCGTCCTTACATCGACGCTTTCACCACGGCCTTCAGCTTCGCCGCAACCTACATGGAAGTGAAGAAAGTGCTGGAAACCTGGGTCTACTGGATCGTGCTTAATGTGGCGTCGATCTGGCTGTACATGGACAGGTCACTGGATATCTACGCAGCATTGATCTGCGTCTACGCAGTGCTCTCGGTCTGGGGCCTGGTACAGTGGTTTCTTGTCTACCGCCAGCAGTCTTCGCTCAGCTGACCTGCCGGGCAGCCTGGTGGCCCCGTTTCTCATCGATGGTGAGCAGCAGACCCAGTCCCAGCACGAAAAAGACCAGGGTGGAGATCAGTGACAGCTGATGGTCACCGTCCGCCAGCCGATTGATAATGCCATAACTGATCGGCCCGATAATCGCGGCGGTTCGATTGGCCAACCCCCACAAGCCGAAAATTTCCCCGTTTTGCGACGCCGGGGTGAGTTGGCCCACCAGCCCACGGCCACCGGCCTGTGTGGCGCCCATGGCCAGTCCAATCAGGTTGCCGGCTATCCATACATCGGTATTGGTCGTGGCTTGCAGCGCCACGGCAATGGCGGCTATCCACACCATCAGTGCTCCGGCCAGGCTGGGTATTGAGCCGAAGCGATCCTGGGCGAAACCGAAAACAAATGCCCCTGCAGCAGCAGTGAGGTTGACCAGCATGATCAGTACAATCAGTTGCTGACTGTCAAACTGCATCACCTCCTGAGCGTAGATCGCAGCCAGTACCACCACCGTGGCGACGCCTGCCTGAAACAGCACAATACACAGCAGAAAGCGAAACAGGTCTGGCAGGCGTGCAGCATGCCTGACAGTTGTTAACACCTGACCCAGCCCCGCCTTCACGTAGCCCTTGCCGCTCGGAAGGGGACGCGGTTGCGCTCGCTCGCGCAACCAGACGAATGTGGGTGTGGCGGTAATCGCAAAAATGAGTGCGGTGATCAGCAGGCAGACGGGCACATAGTGCTCCGCGCCCATCCCGCGACCCTCACTGAACTGGATATAGGCGAGGCAGCATGCCAATGTCAGCAATCCGCCGAAGTAACCCAGGCCCCAGCCGTAACCGGAGATGCGCCCCATATTTTCACGAGTGGCAATCTCCGGCAGAAATGCGGCGATCAGGTTCTCGCCGCTGGAAAAAGCGATTGCGGACAAAACCAGTAATATTACGGCCAGGGTGACCTGCCCCGGCGCGGTCCATGCCAGCATGGCCGTGGCGCTGACACATAAAATAGAGGTCAACAGCAGAAAGGTTTTCTTGCTGGCGCGAAAGTCGCTGATCGCGCCGATGACCGGTCCGCTGCACAGGACTACCAGGTTGGAAAATGCGATCGCCAGTGTCCATAGCAGTGTGGCAGCACCGGGCGTCGTGGCGTCCAGCCCGGCAGCCACTACGCCGACGAAATAGGCGCTGTAGATGGTGGTGAGGACGACAGTGGTGTAGCCTGAGTTGGCGAAGTCGTAGAACGCCCAGGCGATGACTTCCCGCAGCGGCGTCTTTGGAGCCGTCTCGCGTTCTTTGCCGGGGCGCAGCGGGGCGTTATCTGAGCGCACAGTGGAGGCAGAGTTTGTTGAAACAGTCGTTACAGAATCTGGCCATGAATACTGTGGACCAGGTGATGGCCCTGGTACCGCGGGCTGTTCCTGACGAGGCCGCGCTGCGTAAATGCAAAATTGTCTCCCATCGCGGCGAACACGATAATCGCAAGACTAAAGAAAATACCCTGTCAGCCTTTGACAAAGCAAGGGCTGCAGGTGTGTACGGCCTGGAATGTGATATTCGCTGGACGCGAGATCACGTGCCGGTGATTTGCCATGATGCCACGTTGGCGCGTGTTTTTGAGCTGCCCATGGAGGTAGCCGAACTGACGTTTTCCCAACTGCGCGAGCGGGTTCCCGAGGTGCCATCCCTGGCGGAGGTGGTGCAGCGCTATGGGGGGGATGCGCACCTGATGCTAGAGATAAAGGTCTTCAGTGCCCAACATCTGCAGGACCAGCGCGCCTCCCTGCAAACCATTCTGGGCGACCTGCAGCCGGCTGCAGATTTCCACATGCTTGCCCTGGATCCGGCGCTGTTTACGGTGGTCGATTTTCTACCGCCGTACTGCTTTTTACCGGTGGCGCAAATGAATTTTGCGGTACTGAGCGAGATCAGTCTGCAGCGCGGATACGCCGGACTTGCCGGGCATTACCTGTTGCTTAACGAGCGAATGAGGCGGCGTCATCATCGCGCAGGGCAGTGGATAGGTACTGGCTTTCCCCGTTCGCGCAATGCCATGCTGCGTGAGATTGCGCGTGACGTGGAATGGATTTTCAGTAACGACGCAGTGCAGTTGCAACATGAACTGGATGCACTGCGGCGAGCTCGCATATCCATCCGGCGTCCCATGCAGTAATATGCGCGCGGTTTTGTTCTGTCCCTGCGCCTGCCCGAATGGGAGGCCATCCATTGCGAGAGACCCACCATGACATTCGAGCAACTCGGCCTGTCACCTGCGCTGCTGTTGGCGGTGCAAGAGAAAGGCTACACCGAGCCCTCGCCGGTGCAGGAACAGGCCATTCCCGCTGTGCTCTCTGGTCGCGACGTCATGGCTGCCGCACAAACCGGTACGGGTAAAACCGCGGGTTTCACGCTGCCTATCTTGCAGCGCCTGCTGGATAGTGGCCCGCTTAAACCGCACCGGACGCGCGCGCTGATCCTGGCGCCCACGCGAGAGTTGGCCGCCCAGGTCGCAGAAAGTGTGGGCACTTATGGCGCACACCTACCGCTGAAATCCGCCGTGGTATTTGGTGGCGTGAAGATTAATCCGCAAATTGAGCGTTTGCGTCGAGGGGTCGACATACTCATCGCCACACCGGGTCGGTTGCTGGATCTCCACGGGCAGGGTGAGATCAACTTCGACGACCTGGAAATCCTGGTTCTGGATGAAGCCGACCGCATGCTCGACATGGGTTTCATCCACGATATCCGCCGCATCATCAAGTTGTTGCCCTCAGAGCGACAGAACCTGCTGTTCTCGGCGACTTTTGCCATGGAGATCCGCGAGTTGACCACCCGGTTGCTGCACAACCCGGTGGAAGTAGAGGTGGCTGCGGCCAATGCGACTGCAGACAACGTGGAGCAATGGGTCTATCCCGTGGACAAAAAGCGCAAGAGTGCCTTGCTGCGGGAACTGGTGGAGGTTAATAACTGGACCCAGGTGTTGGTCTTCGCGCGCACCAAGCACGGCGCCAATCGCCTGGCGCAGCAACTAGAAAAAGCCGGGCTGGAAGCGGCTGCGATTCATGGGAACAAGAGCCAGAGTGCACGTACTCGCGCGTTGGAGGGCTTCAAGAACGGTAGCGTCCGGGTTCTGGTGGCGACGGATATCGCGGCCCGTGGCCTGGATATTGCCCAGTTACCGCAGGTGGTGAACTTTGACCTGCCCAATGTACCGGAAGACTACGTGCATCGTATTGGCCGCACTGGCCGGGCGGGTGCCTCCGGGCGCGCATACTCTCTGGTGAGTGCCGATGAAATCAAGCAGCTCAACGCCATAGAACAGGTGATACAGCGTCACCTGAAGCGTGAGTACATAAGCGGCTTTGAGCCCGACCACGAAGTGCCCGCCAGTGCGCCCCTGCGGAAACCTAAACAGGCAGGGCGGCCCGGTGGCGGCAAGGGGCGCGGCGGCGGAAAGCACACCGCGCGCGGACGGGGCAGTGACGGCCACAACCGACCGCGTCGTCGGCGCAGGCCGCGAGCAGGTTCCCCTGCGCGCAAACCGTCCTCCTAGGTTCGACGCAGGCCGGTGCGGGCGGTGTCAGTAGCCGCCGCGCCCGGCGAGGATTTCGGCAGCAAAGTCTTCTGTCAGCGCTTCGTAGTGATCGCTGCCCGGTTTCATCACCAGTAGCGGGTCGCTGACGACGGCCGGGTCAAACCCCTGCTTGCGCAAGTCACCCTTAAGCATTTTGAAGGTGCCGGTGGTATCCATGTCGGGCAGAATGCGCAGAAACTGTGGCCGCGCATAGGTGGGTAACTGGGCGCAAATATGTGCTGAGAAATCAGCAATATCCAGTTCTCTGGCATCATCTGTCAGCAACAGTGCCGCCATACCCGCACGTCCGTCGGTGCCGGGTATCTCCACTCCGTAAACGTTGCAGAAGTGCACCTGGGGGTGGGCGTTGATGACCTCGCCCACCTCATTGGTGGACACGTTTTCACCCTTCCAGCGGAAGGTATCGCCAATGCGGTCAACAAACTGGTAGTGAGGCAGGCCGAAAGCGAAGCCCACATCGACCGTCTTCAGCAGATCGCCGGTGTTGAACCAGGCGTCACCTGGCTTGTATACGTCGCGCAGAATTTTCTTTTCCGTGGCCTCTGCATTGGTATAGCCCTCAAACGCGGTAACCGCAGTGATCTTGCCCAGCAGCAGTCCGGCTTGTCCCGGCGCCGCTTTGACACAGCGGCCCCTGGCATCGCGTACAACCTCATCTGCATCAATGTCGTACTGCACCAGGGTGTGGGGCAGGCTGCCTGTGCCCACGGTGCAGTCCTTGTTCAGCAGGTTGATAAAGCCCACGTTACCCTCGCTGGACCCATAGAATTCCGAGACGCGGGTAATGCCAAAGCGCTCCTTGAATGCATGCCAGATATCCGGGCGTAAGCCGTTGCCCATCACCGTGGTGAGTGGATTCTGGTAATCGTCGCGGTGCTCCGGCGTGGCCAGCAGGTAGCGGCAGATTTCACCGATATAAATAAAACAGGTGGTCTCATGTTCGCGCACTTCCTCGAGGAACTGGCTGGCAGAGAATTTGCGGCGCAGGAAAATACTGGCTCCGGTGTTGAAGGCCGCACCGGCGCCGAGGAACAGGGCCGTACCGTGGTAGAGCGGGAGGCAGAGGTAGATGCGGTCGTTAACATCACAGCGCAAGCCTCCCAGTGAGGACATCAGCGAACTCAGTATAAAGCGCTTATTGCTCATGACCGCCGCTTTCGGCAGGCCCGTGGTGCCGGATGTAAAGATATACAGGGCGTGTTCCGCAATCGTGTTTTCTGCGGTTTCCGGTGGGTTACTGGTGGCTTCGTGGGCGCTGGCGCCCAGGTCAGTGGCCCAGTCAGGGCATTGCTGCGTACCGCTGTCACGGACATAGAGCCAGGCCATGACGTCAGGCAAAGCTGTCTCGTTGCTGATTTCAGCAACCGCTTCCAGTCGCTCTTCACCAAACAGGCACCAGCGCGCGTCGGTAATTTGCAGACAGTGCGTGAGCGCGCGGCCAGTCAGGTTGGTGTTGATCAACGCGGCGATGCCGCCTAACTTATTCACTGCGATCAGTGAAGTCAGGAATTCGACGCGATTTTCCATTATCAGTGCGGCGCAATCACCGCGCGTCAGGCCCAGTCGTTTGAGTCCATGGGCGACCTGGTTGGCCTCGGCATTGAGTTCGCTCCAGCTCAGTTCGCGGCCCTCAAAGATAACAGCGCTGCGCTCCGGATAACGCCTGGCAAGCGCTTCCACACGCCCTCCAAGGCAGTCCCTGGTGGTCATGGCTCGCGGCCGTAGGGCCCTGGCCAGAGAGGTGATGGCCGGCAATTGGCACAGGGTTTCCTTGAGCTTGCTCATAGTCATTCCAGCTTGAATACTCCAAAGAGGGCGGCATGGTCAGACAGGTCCCGCCAGTGTCCGCTCGCCAGGCGATTACATGATTCCGGCTGCAGGCCACGGTAGTATACTCGATCAACGGGTAGAAACGGCGCCCACACGGGAAACGTACGGGCATGGCGTCCCTGCAGGTTAACAAACAGTTCTTCCAGGCCAAGGTCGTCGTGCAGGTGATGTTCCGCGCGGCTGCGCCAGTCGTTGAAGTCACCGGCAATAATCATCGGTTCATCGCGCGGCACATGCTGGTCGATACGCTCAGTCAGGGTTTGTAGCTGCTCTTTGCGTTCCTGTTCCAGCAGACCAAGGTGCACGCAGAGTGTGTGTAATCGCGTGGCCTTGTGAGGAAGTTCGATCACCCCGTGGAGAATGCTGCGACTGGAGCGTGGGAAGATTGAGACATCGATATTTTCCCAACTTACGAACGGATGCATGCTGAGAATGGCATTGCCGTGGTCACCCTTGCGATAGATTGCGTTGCGACCGTAAGCGAAATGCGGCCAGGCCTGGTCCGCCAGGTACTCAAAATGCGGTTGGTCCGGATAGGAGAACTTACGACGCTTGGCCTTGCTCTTGATAGCGGTGCCATGAATTTCCTGCAGGAAAACGATATCCGCACCTGTCTCGGCGATGCGTTCGCGCATGGACTCAAGCATAAAACGGCGATTGCCGGAGCAGTAACCCTTGTGCACATTGTAGGTGAGGATGTGGATTTCGCGGTCGCTGCCCGTCATTTAATCAGTTACCCGGTTCCTGGTTCTGGTGGGCCTTACGCGTCCACGTCACCACGTAGTCCAGGCCACTGACGACAGCGATCATCAATACGAGCACCGTTGCCCCCTGAATTACCTGCGGCCCTATCAATGGAGTCAATTGCGCTGCCAATAACATCACACAGAAGCAGATTTGCACCAGCATGTTGATTTTACTGAGCGCGGTGGCAGCGAAATGAATAGGCCCTACCAGTACTCGATAACAGAGTGCGCCGCTGACGATTATCAGGTCGCGACCCACGACAATTGTAGCCACATACCAGGGGACCAGTTCTATCTGGGCGAAGCAGAGGAAGGTGACCATGATGAGCAGCTTGTCCGCCACCGGGTCGAGTGCAGCGCCGAACTGGGAGAAGTACCCCAGTCGTCTGGCGGTAAATCCATCCAGGGCATCGGTAATGCCTGCCAGCAGCCCGATCCACAGCGCCAGGGCGTAGTGGTGGCGCAGGATGAGCAAACCAAGCGGCAGCGCCAGCAGCAGCCGCAGGGTCGTTAATGCGTTGGGCAGGTACTTGAGCATGGACGGCCGGGCAGGCTAATTCACGGGGGCGGCGGCTGTTGCCTTTGCCTTCGATTTTGCTCTTGTCTTTGTCTTGGCCTTAGCCTTTGCTTTTGCTTTTGGTTTCGCCTTGTGCCTGGTCGTGGTGCGGGAGACTGCACGCCGCCTGCTGGATGGAGCCGCCAGCAGTGCCTTCTCCAATTCCCCAAAGTGCCGGAGGATGGCTTCCGAGAGCAGGTGCACATCCGGTAGCGCGTGACGGTCGGCGAGCAGGCCGAAGTCAAGGGAGTTACCGTGTGAGAGCAGGGTTACGTTCAGGTTCACACCGGGCAACAGCGTTGAAATCGGATAGCTGGCGACCATGCGCGAGCCACAGAGATAAAGGTCTTCTTCACCGGGGCCGGGAACATTGGACACCAGCACGTTGTACGAGGGCGCCAATATCTGATCCAGCTTGCTGCGCTCCAACAGCTCATACAGGGCGAAGACCATTACACCGTAGTCCATCATCGCCTCCGCGGACAAGCTCGCTACTTCCGCCTTGGAGGCGGCGGAGGATTCGACAACCTGTGCCAGTCTCCGTCCCGGGCTTACCCCCGGGTCACCGAGCCGTACATGTACGGCAGAAACCTGGGTGCGGGCACTGTCGTCCGATTTACTGCGAATGGACATGGGGCACAGGGCGACCAGTGGTGCAGTGGGTGTCTCACCGTGTGCGCTGAGATATTCGTCCAGAGCCGCGCCAATAATCGCCAGCACTACCTCGTTCACGGTGCACTGCCGCGTCTTGCCCATTTTTTTGACGCGGTCCAGCGGCAGCGTGCAAATCGCCGTGGAGCGCGTATCCCACTGAATGGGCTTGTTCATTCGGGTGCGCCGCGCTGAGAAGGGGATCTGCGCGTCACTCTCGCGCAGTTTCATCCACTGCAGGCCTACCTTGGTCATGAACTGGTACGCCTCCATCACGCCCCTGGCCTGCTGCATCAGCGGGTTGGTCCTCTTACTGGGCCTGCCTTGCGTCTTTTTCTTGTTCCGGGCGTTCGGGTCAAAGGACCAGGTGGTGACCACGGTGTCATCTTTGGGCGAGGTCGATAATGACCCGTACATGCGCTTCACGCCAGACATGCCATCGATATAGGCGTGGTGAATCTTCGAGTAAATGGCGAAACGGTTGCCTTCAAGACCTTCAATGATCTGGCACATCCAGCAGGGGCGACGGCGGTCCAGCAGACTGCTGTGCAAGCGCTGTACGACTTCCATCAGCTGGTCTTCGGTGCCGGGCCCGGGCAGGGCAGAGTGACGGACATGATAATTTATGTCGATCTCCTCGCTTTCCTTCCATTGCGGCATGCCAAGACGTGGAAAGTAGGGTGTGTAACTGAAGGGTGCGACCACGGGTGCCTGCTTGAATCGGGCCACAAGTTCCTGCAGGTAGTTTGCCGGCGCATTCTTCGGCATCTCAAAGATCTGTATCGCGCCCACATGCTTGGGGCTCTGTGCCGATTCAGTGAGGAAGAACATCAGGTCTAGTGGCGGGATGGACGTATTGCTCATGTTAGCTCTCTGGCATGATTTTATTGTCAGTAGTGGACAGGGACACGGCCGATTAGTCCCGCAGTTGCCACGTGGACGGCGGCGGAGCCTACGGAGCCGGCGGTGCCCACAAAATATCCGTTAGTGCAGTGTAGCCCATGCGCACTGAAAGCAGGTAGAGAGACCGGTGCTGCAAACGGTTTTTTCACGCGAATACTCTGCGCAACAGCTTGTCGGTTTCGATAGCGATAAAGCTGGGTAGAAAACAGAGCAAAATCAATGGCCACCATTCGGGCGGGAACGGGGCCGTCCGAAAGAGTGCAGCCGCCTCCGGGATCAAGGTGGGGATGAATCTGATAGCAATGCTCAGGGCGATGCCCGCCAGCAGCCAGTGATTGGAGAGTGGGTTAAAGGTGAACACGGATGCGCGGATAGACCGCGCTGACATGACATAGCCGAAATGTGCCAGCAGTATCGCCCAGAAAGCTGCGGTCTGCGCCTGGGTCAGCAGCAGCGCGTCGACAATCTGTCCGTCGACCACGGCGGCGTTACCGAAGTGGTAGTAGATCAGAAAGCCCGGTATGGCAATGGCGAACCCCATGATAACTACCCGTTGCAGGAAAAGTGCGTCAATGATGTGCGCATCTGCCGGTCGGGGAGGGGCGTCGAGAAGGCCTTTTTCCTTGCCTTCCATCATTAACGGCATGGTCAGCAGAACGGAGTCCAGCAGGTTGATCCACAGGATCTGCACGGGTTCGAGGACAAAGCGTGCACCGAACAGGGGCACCCAGGCGGCCATGATGATCGCCCCCATAATCAATAGCGCCTGGGCCGCGTTTGTTGGCAGTGTGTAGAGAATCGCCTTCTGCAGATTGTTCCAGGCGTGGCGCCCTTCCTCCACCGCGGCGACAATGGTGGCGAAATTGTCATCAGCGAGCACCATATCGGAGGATTCCTTGGCTACCTCAGTGCCGCTGATGCCCATGGCGATACCGATGTCCGCCGCCTTCAGTGCCGGGGCATCGTTGACACCGTCACCGGTCATTGCCACCACAAGACCCTGTGCCTGCAGTGCTTCGGCGATGGCTTTCTTGTGTTCCGGGGCCACCCTGGCAAACACTGACACCTCGGCAGTGGCATCGCGCAACTGGGTCTCTTGCAGGTGATTGAGTTCGGCACCGGTCATTACCTTTTCCGCGGCGATTCCCAGCTGCCGGGCGACGGCCTGGGCCGTGTCGGGGTGGTCGCCGGTGATCATCACCGTACGTATTCCCGCTCGCTTGCACTGTTCCACCGCTTCGATGGCGGATTGTTTCGGTGGATCGATCATGCCCTGCAAGCCCACGAAGCACATGTCCCTCAGACTGTCCTGGCTCAACTCAGTATAATCCGCTGCGACCTGCTTCTCGGCAAAGCCCAGCGTGCGCAGCGCGTCTACGGCGAAGGATTTAGCTGTACCCAGCGCTTGCTCCCTTGCAAATGTCCCGCACTCACCTTGTTCGCTGAGCGTGTTGCTGCACATGTCGACGATCACTTCCGGAGCACCCTTGACGAGGATCCAGCGTTGACCCTGGTCTTCAACCAGTACGGCCATGTACTTGACGCTTGAATCAAAGGGTAATTCCACCAGGCGTTGTACCGAGTCGGCGGCGATTTCCGCTTTCGCTCCGGAGATCCGCAGGGCCAGTTCGGTAGGGTCCCCGGTGCCGCCCTCGCCGGAGAGGTGTGCGTTGTTGCAGTCGAAGCCACAGCGCAGTAGGCGCATCAGTGCCGGATGTTCGGCCGGCTTGATCGCCTGGTTGCGGCGGCGGAATTCTCCCTCGATATCCAGGCCCGTGCCGGTTACCGCGAGTATTTCGCCGCCCGCATAGACCCGGGTGACTGTCATGCGGTTCTCAGTGAGCGTACCGGTCTTGTCAGAACAGATTACCGAGGTGGCCCCTAGTGTCTCGGCCGCCGGCAGTTTGCGTATCAGTGCCTTGCGGCCGGCCATTACCATCCCCGAGAGGGCCAGGATGGAGGTGACCAGCGCCGGCAGCATTTCCGGGATCGCGGCTACCACCAGGGACACGGCACCGAGGAAACTATAGGAAATGGCGTAGCCCAGGTAGATACCGTAGCCAAAGTTGAATGCACCGACAATGAGAATGGCGATGATCAGCGTGCGCACGAATTCTTTCATTTTGCGCTGCAGGGGCGTGCTGTGCACATCGGCAGCCTTGACCATATCGGCGATGCGGCCAAACACCGTATTGGCCCCTGTTTCCACCACCATTGCCCGCGCGGTTCCCCGGGTGAGGTAGGTGCCGGAAAAGCCGACATTAAGCTGGTCGCCGGGCACGAGGTCGTCCCCCTGCAATTCACCAGTGAGTTTTTCCACGGGCACTGACTCGCCTGTAAGCGAGGATTCGTCCACGTGGATATTGGACACATCAATAAAGCGCACGTCTGCGGGAATCTTGTCGCCGCCCTCCAGCACAACCAGGTCCCCCGGCACTAATTCCCGTGCCGGGATGCGGCGCTGGTCGCCGCAACGGATTACCAGTGCCTCCTGGACCATCATGTTGCGCAGGGCGTCGAGCGCGCCCTCTGCCTTGCCTTCCTGCACAAATCCGAGAATAGCGTTGAGCAGTACTACGGAAAGGATCACCACGGTATCCGGGAGCATATGGCTGCCCAGCGCCGTAAGCACGCCGGTCACCAGAGCGGTGGCGAGCAGAATGATTACCATGGGGTCATTGAACTGACGCAGGAAAAGGACCCACGCCGGGGTTTTCTGGAAGGCGATCTCGTTGGGGCCATGCTGCGCCAGGCGCTCAGCTGCAGTGCTTTCATCCAGGCCCGACTCGCTGGATTGAAGACGCTGTAGAACGTGCTCAGGTGACAGTTTATACCATCGGTCGGTCATGCGGACTCCATTGCCATCGTCATACTGGGGCTCAACTGCTCCCAGTTTAGGCGTGCGTTGCGTGCGCGATCATGCGTTCGGTCAATAAACTCGCGGTAACAATGAGCGTAATTTGCGAGACTGGAGCCGTTCGCCGCAGTGATTCGGCAGCGCGCTGGGGGCAGCGCCAGGCGCAGTGGCCAGACGCGCATTCACCCTGTTTAAAGTTGACGTGTACCGGCCAGGTTTTTCTTTACCTGCTGCAAATGTTCGAGGAATTCCTCACCCTGACCCAGGGCCAGGCCGGTTGCCAGAATGTCGATCAGCACCAGTTGTGCAATTCGGGAAGTCATGGGCGTATAGAGCTCCGTGTTCTCGCCGCATTCGACGCTCAACACCCGATGGCATGCAGTCGCCAGTGGCGACTCTGGAGCGGTAATGCCCAGTACTGTCGCTCCCTCGCGCGCGCCCAGCTCCGCCAGTTCGATCATTGCAGTTGTGCGGCCGGTGTAGGATATACACACAAGGCAATCCCCGGCTCCCAGGCCGGTTGCCGCGACACGTTGGTTGATAATGTCCGTCAACGCGGTGACCGGCACCGGGAAACGCAGCAGCTTATGCTGGGCATCCAGTGCCACCGAGGCAGAGGCCCCCAGGCCGCAAAGGGTAATGGAACGAGCGTCCGCCAGCAGGTCAACGGCGGCATGCAATGACGCCAGGTCCAGGCGCTCCTGTGTCTGGGTCAGGCTGGCATGCGTTCCCTCAAAGATTTTTGCCGCAGCCCGGCCCAGGGAGTCGCTCGCTTCTATGTTCTGTGCCAGCAGAGGTTGCTTGCGCGCCAACTCTGCTGCAAGCGCCAGCTTGAAGTCGGGGAAACCCTTGTAGCCCAGACCCGTGCAGAAGCGGTTTACGGTGGGTTCGCTGACGCCGACCTTGGCTGCGAGCGCCGCGGTGGTGGCAGACAGCACTGCGTGGGGGTCGGCGACAACACAGGCGGCGACTTTCAGCGCTGACTTGCTGCGCTTGCTTCGCGGATCGGCCAGGTCAGTGAGCAGGCTCATGATAGATATTTGTCTCCCCAATCAAAAAAATGTAATAAAAATACTCCGCTGTAAGACCGCGGCAGATACCGCAGCATCTCAGGCAATATCAAAAACACCCGGTTATTTATAGCGAAATCCGCTGATGATGGCAAATTGCCCAATCTGTTGAAGACTTTCTCCTGGCTTGTTGCATGAGCGGAAGGAAGGAGCTAGTATCGTCTAAATGTAATTAAATTACACGAATGGAATGAGCAATGAGTGAAGTTGATTTGTCGCCTTATCGCGTCCTGCCCGTCGTTACGGCGCGGGACGAGGAGTCTACTGTTAGTCTCGCCAGGGCGCTTCTGGCCGGTGGAATGCGAGCCATCGAAATAACCCTGCGTACCTCGGCTGCTTTACCGGCCATCGCTGCTGTGAGCGAAGCTGTCCCCGAAATGCAAGTTGCTGCTGGTACCGTGACTAATGAGCGGGAGCTCGCCCAGGTGGTGGATCTGGGCGTCTCGCTGGCACTCAGCCCCGGGTGCACGGAGTCTCTGCTGGCCGCCGCATCCGATGCGCCCCTGACGTTCATCCCCGGCGTTGCCTCTGCTTCTGAAGTTATGCGAGTCCGGGACTACCAAATGCCTGTCTGCAAACTCTTTCCAGCAACCGTTGTCGGTGGTGTGGCCATGCTGAAGGCGCTTGCCGGGCCGTTCCCGGATATGCAGTTTTGCCCGACTGGTGGTCTGAATCGCGACAACTTTCGTGCGTTTCTTGCCCTACCCAACGTAGTTTGTTGCGGTGGGTCATGGATGGTATCCAGTGATCTGGTAGACAATGCAAACTGGAATGAAATCGAGGCACTGGCTCGCGAGGCCATGGCAGAAAATTAAGCGAGTAGAGGAGAGTGACGATGACGCAACAAGCGCCCGTTCGAGTGGGTATTATGGGTTTTGGCCAGACCGGTCGACAGATATTTGAGTTTGCGTCGCACAGCGACGACATCGAAGTGGTGGCGATTGCCGACATCGGCAAGCCGGAGATACTGCAATACCTGCTTAACTCCGAGGTAGAGCAGCCAGAGCGCCATCGGCTGGAGGGTAATTTCCTGGTCAATGAGCGCTGCAGGGCCCGGCTGATGGAGATCGACCGTCCGGCAGAAATGCCCTGGGACATCTTCGGCGTGGATGCGGTGATCGATTCCACTGGCAAGTACCGTGACCGTGAGTCGATGGAGAGTCATCTGGGTAATGGAGCCCCCCGTGTCCTGCTGAGGACGCTGCCAACTGATCATATAGACCGTATCGTTATCCCGGGTATCAATGAGGCCAGCGCCAGCGTCGACGATCGCATGATCTCTGCGGGCTCTGCTACCACCAGTGCGCTGGCGCTTCTATTACACAGCCTGGCGCCCGAGTTCGCCATCGAGTGCGGCAGTATGACCACGATTCATGCATTTACCTCGGATCAGGCGCTGCAGGATTATGCTGGTTCAGACTTTCGTCGCAGTCGGTCAGCGGCCAAGAACATTATTCCCAACAACCACGAAGCAAGCCTGTGGCTGGGTCGGATACTGCCGGACTTCGATGGCAAGATATTGACCTCGGCATTGAATGTGCCGGTGCAGGAGGGCTGTTTGCTGGACGTGAATCTGGTTATGGCGGACAGCGCTGTGGAAGTGGAGGCGGTGAACGAGGCCATGCGCGCTGCTGCGGCGCGTCACCCGGGCATTATCGGCGTTGTAGAGGATCCAATCGTATCTTCTGACGTTATTGGTAACCCGCTTTCATTGTTGTTCGATACCAAGGGAACGATCAAGGCAGGCGGCAATACCATCAAGACATTGAGCTGGTACGAGAATCTCGGCCACGCGGCGCGCCTGCTTGATGTGGTGCGGCTCTACAAACAGCTGGATCAGCAACAGGAGGCAGCGTAATGAAAGTGGGTATCAATGGCTTTGGCCGTATCGGGCGCTCAGTGTTCCGAATCCTTGAGGGTGTCGAGGGCGTTGACGTTGTCGCCATCAATGACCTGTTCGACTATGACGCGCTGCGCTATCTGCTCAGCTACGACACGGTTATGGGGCCTTTCGGGAAAAACCTGAAACTGGAAGATGATCATTTTGTGACTGACAAGAGTCGCGCGAAATTGATCAGTGTGCGCGACCCCGCAGACCTGCCCTGGCGTGAACTGGGCGTGGACGTGGTGGTGGAAGCCACCGGCGTGTTTCGCAAGCGCGAACAACTGGAGCAGCACCTGCAGGCCGGGGCCAGCCGCGTGCTGCTTACGGTGCCCGCCAAGGACCCCGTGGATTACACCGTGGTGCTGGGGGTTAACGATGAGGGGCTGAATGCATCGCACCGCATCATCTCCAATGCCAGTTGCACCACCAACTGTCTGGCGCCCATGGCGCGAGTGCTCAACGACGAGTTCGGGATAGAGGAGGGTGTTATCAATACCGTGCACGCCTATACCAACGACCAGCGTCTCGCCGATGTACCTCATACGGACTGGCGCCGCAGTCGGGCGGCCGCGGAGAATATTATCCCCACCTCGACCGGCGCCGCTAAAGCCGTTGGCCAGGTGCTTCCGGACTTGCAGGGCAAGCTGCATGGCATCGCTGCGCGCGTGCCGGTGCCGGATGGCTCCGTGGTAGACCTGTTCGTCAAGCTGGGCAAGTCGGTCAATGTCGATGACGTGAACAATGTGGTGCGTGCGGCCGCGGACTCGGATCGCCTGCGGGGCATTCTGCAATATACCGATGCGCCGATAGTCTCTTCTGACATCATAGGCAATTCACATTCATCGATTTACGACGCCGGATTTACCGGCGTGACTGCCGATCGCTATTTACGCGTACTCAACTGGTACGATAACGAGTGGGGTTACTCCTGCCGCGTGGTTGATTTGTTGAAAAAGGTGAGTAACTGGTGAGTCAGTCTGCCCCGGAGTCGGATTACAGCAGTCTGCGCAGCAACGTCAGTGACCTGGGGCGGATACTGGGCGACACTATCGCGGGAGCGGAAGGAGATGACTTCCTTGCCCTGATTGAGCGGATTCGAGGTCTTTCCAAGGGGGCCCGTGAGGGTTCCCCTAAGGATCGCCAGCAGTTGTTGGCACAACTCCGTGACCTGGACAACGAACAGCTGGTGCCGGTGGCACGGGCTTTCGCCCAGTTCCTTAACCTGGCGAACATTGCGGAGCAACAGCACCTGGTCTCGCGTCGCATGGACCCGGTCCTCTCCGCTTCACGAAATCTCAATAACAGCATGCGTGAATTGCGTGAACAGGGAATTACCGCCGAAGCGGTAGCCGCGGCTATAGCCGAACTTAAAATCGAGCTGGTGCTAACCGCACACCCCACTGAAATCACCCGGCGCACCCTGATTCATAAGCATAGTGAAATTGGAGCCTGCCTCAGCCAGTTGGACCTCGGGGGCCTCAGCGAACGAGAGGAAGGCCAGTTGCGCGCCCGGTTGCGTGGGTTGGTGGCGCAGATCTGGCATGGAGACGACTTCCGTCGGGAACGTCCCACACCGGTAGATGAGGCGAAGTGGGGCTTTGCCGTGGTCGAGGAGTCGCTGTGGCGGGCGGTTCCGGAATTCATGCGCCGGCTGGATGACGCCCTGGAGCAGCACTGCGGCCAGCGGTTGCCGCTGGACGCGGCGCCGGTCAGTTTTGTCTCCTGGATGGGTGGTGACCGCGACGGCAACCCGAACGTAACCGCAGCGGTCACCAGAGAGGTCATGTTGCTCTCTCGCTGGCAGGCGACGGACCTTTATCTCGGCGATGTCAATCGACTACTGGAAGAATTGTCGGTGACGCGCTGCAGTGATTCGCTGCGTGAGCTCGCGGGTGATGCCCATGAACCGTATCGAGCTATTCTAAGGCAATTGCGCAAGCTGCTGCGCAGAACCCGCGAGCATATCGAAATACGGCTGCGCGGTGAGACGCCTGTCGAGGCGGATATTCTCGTCACTGAAGCGCAGCTTTGGGAACCGCTACTGGCCTGTTACCACTCGCTCACGGAATGTGGGATGGAAATAATTGCCCGCGGGACACTGCTGGATGTGCTGCGCCGGGTGCGTTGCTTCGGTGTCTACCTGGTGCGTCACGATATTCGCCAGGACAGTGCTCGCCACACAGAGGCCTTATCTGAAATTACCCGCAGCCTGGGCCTGGGTGATTATGCTGACTGGGACGAAGATACCCGTCGCGCATTCCTGCTCCGCGAGCTGGGCAATCGTCGACCCCTGATCCCGCGGCACTGGCAACCCTCGGCAGACGTACAGGAAGTGCTTGATACCTGCGCGGTGGCTGCAGAGCAGCCGTCCAGGGCCCTGGGTGCTTACGTCATATCCATGGCTCGCCAGGCCTCGGATGTTCTGGCGGTGCACCTGTTATTGCAGGAGTCCGGGGTGACCCAGGCAATTCCCGTGGCGCCGCTTTTCGAGACCCTGGACGATCTGTCCAGGGCTCGCGCCGTCGTCGCTGACTTGCTGCAGGATGCATGGTATCGCGGCCAGGTTAGCGGACGCATGATGGTGATGATCGGTTATTCCGATTCAGCCAAGGACGCCGGTGTATTGGCCGCCTCCTGGGCCCAGTACCGGGCGCAGGAAGAGCTGTTGGCGGTCTGCGCCGAGCACGCGGTTGAGCTGACGCTATTCCACGGTCGGGGCGGCACTATCGGCCGCGGTGGCGCGCCGGCGCGTGAAGCCCTGCTTTCCCAGCCACCCGGGTCACTCAAGAACGGTCTGCGGGTGACTGAGCAGGGCGAAATGATTCGTACCAAGCTCGGTTGGACGTCACTGGCGGTGAAGACACTGGCGGTGTACACGGTCGCGATTTGCCGCGCCAATCTGCTTACCCCGCCGGCACCCAGGGCGGACTGGCGGGAAATAATGGAGACACTCTCCGACGACTCCTGTGCAGCTTATCGTGCGGTGGTGCGTGAAGAACCTGAGTTCGTACCGTATTTCCGCCATGCCACGCCGGAACAGGAGCTGGCCAAGCTGCCACTGGGCTCGCGTCCGGCCCGGCGTAAAGGCGGTGGCGGCATCGAGAGCCTGCGCGCTATTCCCTGGATATTTGCCTGGTCGCAGAATCGGCTGATGCTTCCCGCATGGTTGGGGGCCGGGCGAGCGCTGTCCAATGCCGTGGCAGCGGGCAAGGCCGAACTGCTTCGGGAGATGGCGGCCGGGTGGCCTTTTTTCTCGACTCGCCTGTCAATGCTGGAAATGGTTTATGCGAAGGCAGACAAGGGGTTATCGGCCTACTACGATGAGGTGCTCGTGCCGCCAGCGCTGCAGGAAATCGGTGCTGGGCTTCGCGCGCAGCTGAGCGAGGATATTGAGTGCGTTTTAGCTATTCAGGGAGAGCGCGAGTTGCTCGCCGACCAGCCGTGGACTGCCGAGACCATTCGCTTGCGCAATATTTATACCGATCCGCTGAACTTCCTGCAGGCTGAGTTACTGCAGCGCAACAGAGAACAGGAAGATGAGCGCCTGGAGCGGGCAATCATGGTGACGATTGCGGGCATTGCCGCGGGTATGCGCAATACCGGTTAAGCTCCCTGGCAGGCTGTCCTTGACCGGGGATGGCTGGCTGTCGACAATGGCGTCACGCGGCCGCTCCCGGCCGACATACTCCAATTCGAGGAAATAGCATGCGAAGTATTCTCAAAGCGGGTCTTCTGGCCGTCTGTTTTGCGCTGGCCGCACCGGGCATCATGGCGCAGGAAAACTACGACAAGGCCATCAATGCGTTCAAACAGGCCGGCGAGAGCGGGGTGTATTTCAACTCGGCGTACGGCTACGCAGTTTTCCCGACTATTGGTAAGGGAGGGGTAGGCATCGGCGGTGCCCATGGCAAGGGCCAGGTTTATGCTGCCGGCCAGCACGTGGGTAACGCAACCATGACCCAGATCACCATGGGCTTTCAGCTGGGCGGCCAGGCGTATAGCCAGGTTATATTCTTTGAGGACCAGCGCGCTTTTCGCGAATTCACCTCCGGAAATTTTGAATTCAGTGCACAGGCGACCGCCGTCGCGATTACTGCCGGCGTCTCAGCTGAGGCCAATACCGGAGGTGGCCTGGCCAGCGGCATCAGCGGTGGCCAGAATAATGCTGCCACGGCGCACGGCGGGTATCGCAAGGGCATGGCGATATTCACTATTGCCAAAGGCGGCCTGATGTACGAAGCGGCCCTGGGCGGACAGAAATTCTCCTATACGCCGCTCTGAAGCTGCGCGGCCACACCCGTCAATAGATCCCGCCCTCAGCCAGCGCTGTAGACGGGGTTTTATTCGCCGGCGTGCAGGGCGCGAGCAGTGTCTGACTGCTCTGCACTGACCTCGCCCAGCAGAACCACGTGCCAGGCCCGGGGGCCATGGGCGCCATAGACGATCTGTCCTTCGATATCGCCGGTGCTGGAAGGCCCGGCCACACAGTTGATACCGCGCGGCCTGTCCCCCTGGGCCATGGAGGCGTTCACTCGTTGCCACAGCGTTTCCAGATCCGGTAGAAGGCTGTCTGCATCTACCAACACCACATGATGCTCGGGCAGGAAGTTGTTGCGCGAGGGGTTGTGCTTGCCGGAGAGAAAAACGGTGGCCCCGGTTTCAGCGACTCCCCATTGGGCGTAACTCAGGGCGATCTGCTCGCCGGCTTCCAACTCGCCAAAGCGGGGCAGGACTCCGCCGTCGCGCCAGGGCATGGCGGCCAGCCGTGGATCATTGCCCGCAACCAGTCGGTGGCTACGGTAGTGCTGGTACACGTACTGGGCAATCATTTTAACGGCGGCACTGCGGTCCGGGGCGACATCCAGCGTACCCTGGTTGCGCAGCACATTGGTCATAAATGCAATGCAGGTGTCTGTGTGGGGCAAGGCTGCCGAGGGGGCTGAACCCAGCGCTTCGCGTGCCTGGTCGATAACTGCCGCCTCATTCCCGGCGCAGCTGCCGCGCACTTTAGACATGATTCTCGAGCGGCTGTCATCGTTCATTTGACTGGCTCCTCCGCCGATACTGACGCATAAACGTCTCACCCTGGGGGGCCGGAAAATCGCGTTTGCTGGTCCAGCCGCTGGCAAGTGGTAGCTTGCTGAAACCACCTTTCTTCCCACCAAGGCGATGCATCAGCGATATGCCAATGCCGGTAAGGGCCTGGTAGAGGCGCGGGCGAGTCGCGATCCAGGCATGCAGGCGCAGACCGTTGCGCCAGCTCGCGGGGGTTATTTTCTGTACACTCTGCTCGTGGCGCAGGTCGCGCAGCATGTCCGGTAGTGGGATCGCGCTGGGGCATACTTCCTCACACCGACCGCAACTGGTACAAGCGTTGGGCAGTGCTTCGCTGGCCTCCAGCGATGTCAGTAGCGGTGTCAGCACAGAGCCCATAGGGCCGGGATACACCCAGCCGTAACTGTGCCCACCGGTGGCGGCGAATATGGGGCAGTGATTCAGGCAACTGCCACAGCGTATGCAGCGCAGCATCTCACTGTAATCGCTGGCAAGAATATCGGTGCGCTGGCCATCCAGCAGGACAATGTGAGTCTCCAGTGGGCCGTCGGCATCCTGCGCACGCCGGGGCCCAGAGTAGAAACTGGTGTAACAGGTTTGCGGCTGACCGGTTGCGGAGCGTACCAAAAGGCGCTGTATCGCGGTGGCGTCCTCTGCTCTGGGTAATACCCGGTCCAGCGTCGTACAGATGATGAGTACACTAGGCAGGTTGGCGCAAAGGTCGCCATTGCCCTCGTTGGTTACCAGCATGGAATAGCCGTTCTCGGCAATCAACGCATTGGAGCCGATGATGCCGACGTCAGCTTCCAGGAAGTGGTCGCGCAGTACGGTGCGTGCCTCGCCAACGAGATCACCGATGGACTCGAGGTCGCGTTCACCCAGGTCGTGATTTTCCAGGAACTGTTCGCGGATCTGCTGCTGGGTTTTATGCAGTGCGGGGCCGACGATGTGGCTTGGAGTCTCCCCGGCCTGCTGGACAATATATTCTCCAAGGTCCGTCTCCAGTACCTCCATCCCACCGCGCTGCAGGAAGTCGTTGAGTCCGGTTTCCTCGGTTACCATGGACTTGCCCTTGGCGACTTTCCGCGCGCCATGTTGCTGGCATATGTCCAGCACAATGGAATTCATATCTTCTGCGGTTTCCGCGTAATGGATGCGGTTACCGTTGTTGGTGGCCTCCAGTTCGAAGCGCGCGAGGTAGTAATCCAGGTTGTCCAGTGTGTGCTGCCGCATTTTCTTCACGTGATCGCGCAGGGCTGCAAAGTCACCGAATTCGCTCACCGCGGCTTCGCGCATCAACGGTGTAAACAGGGCGAGTATGTCACGCTGGGCAACGGCACTGGCGTCGGCAAGGGCGCGTGCGGCGTTTTCCTTGAAGTGCTGGCTGTGCTGTTCCATTGGGCTAGTCTCCTTCGCCGATGGCGGGGGAGTAGAGGTCGCCGCTGAGTATCTCAGCCACGTGACGGACCTCCAGCTCCAGACCTTGCCGTCTTGCGCGTCCGGCGATATTCAGCAGGCACCCCAGATCACCGCCAGTGAGCAGGGTAGCGCCGCTGTTGCCGGCATTGCGTAGTTTGTCATCCACCATTTTTTCTGAAATATCCGGCATCTTGGCGCAGAAAGTGCCACCGAATCCACAGCAGACATCGGATTGCTGCATTTCGTTTATTTCCACGTCACACAGCGTTTTCAGCAGTTGCCGGGGCTGATCTTTAACGCCCATTTCACGTAATCCTGCGCAACTGTCATGGTAGGTAATGGGCGGCAGGTCTGTGGATACGGCCGGCGCTGATTCCAGTTTTACCACGTCGACAAGAAAGCTGGTCAGTTCAAAGGTTTTTTCTGCCAGGGCCAGTGCTCGTTCTCGCCACTCACCGTCCAGCAGTTTGGGGTAATGATGGCAGATCATTCCCGCACAGGAACCGGAGGGGGCGACCACGTACTCAGCGTGCTCAAACAGTTCGATAGTCTGGCGGGCGATAGGGATGGTCGCTTCATATTCGCCGCTGTTGTATCCCGGCTGCCCGCAGCAGGTTTGCTGCAAGGGTACGTCGACAATACAGCCGGCCTGCTCCAGCAGGCGGATGCTGGCGAAAGCGACGGAAGGACGCATCAGGTCGGCGAGGCAGGTGACAAACAGGGAGACGCGGGGGTTAATGCTTTCACTCATGTTGGCAATGATCCCGGTAGAAGAGGGCCAAGTATATCGGATTCTGGCCGTCGCTCTAGCCCTGCCAGGGCAGAAAACTGATCGCCAGGAACAATGCGCCCAGTATGGCACCCACGGCGATGGCAATACCGCTCTTGGCGACAGGATGCCTGCTCTGCAGCAGCTTTACCGCAATCGTTTTGCGGTCCACGCGAACCCCCGCTGTTACCCGTGGTTCAAGTTCTCTCTTTACCTGTTGCTGATGCAAGCCCGGAAACCACTTGTTGCCGGTGAAAATAATGACATCATCAACAACAACGAACGGCCCCCGGTAGTGTATGCGGGGCCCTGTTGCCAGGTGGTACATCTCCCTGTGGTCTGCCAGTACCAGCTGTTCAGCCAGCAGGCCTGCGTGTTCGGGCTCACTGCGCAACATGATCTGCAGGGCCACGGCGAAGCCGGCGAGCGCCGTCGCCGCTGCCATCAATTGCACCAGGGAAACGCCAAGCCCGATCAGTACTATCAGGCAGGCGATGGCGAGTGCAGCCCAGGCAATGTTGCGCTGGCGCCACTGCCGGGTACGATGCGGAGCGCTCTGCAGCCAATGAATGTCCTCGGCCACGTCATCCAGGGGTGGCGCGCCATGGGTGGGCCTGCTGCTGTAGACCAACGCTCGCGTTGACTGCAAATAGGCCCAGGAAAATCCGCCGAGACTGGATAATAGCAGCAGTAGCAGGGTTGCCTGCCACGCCAGGGTCGTCCAGGTAAGTTGGCCTGAAGCCTGGTCAATCAGCTGCGCCAGGGATTCGGACTGCAGCGGTACTTCTGTCTGGCCCAGGCGGCTAAAGCGCAAAACACTTTCTTGCTGGTCGCTGAACAGTAAAACCCGTTCCCCCCAGTTGACCAGTTGTCCCTGTCCCAGAACCGCGCCACGCGGCAGTTCCCGAATGAACGTCCAGTCGCGGTCGAACAGGTATAGCCCTGCGGTTTCGGTATCCGGGTTATGCATATTGACCCACCAGAAGTCGCCATTGCGAATAAAGTCGCCTACGCGAGTTTGCTCTCGCTGCAGTGCAGGTGGAGGCAACAGGAGAATTTCATCCAACTGCTGGCCAAAGGCCTTGTCCTCGTAGCGGAATACGCTGATAGCCGGTGCCTGGGCGCTGTTCATGAACAGCAGGCCCGAGTCCAGGCGCAGGGTCGGTTGCGTGGGCAGTGGTAACTCCAGTTTTGCGCGTAGCTCACCATCGCTGCCCAGTTTGCTCAAACGCTCTTCAGCGGCGATAAACCATTCGCCGGTGAGCGAATTCATTGTGAGGGCCGTCGGCGGAGGGCTGAATTGTGGCTCGGTGACAGGCTGACAACTGCGCTCATCAAGCTTACAGCGCCACATCGCTCTCGGACTGCTGTCTGTGCCCGCAGCGCGGGCGCCAATTAACAAGTCTCCCTGCAGGTCGAAGGCTATTGGCCCGGACAGGTCGCGCAGCGCGAGCGTCTCCGCCCGCAGTGACTCCGTGGGTACGCCCGCCCGGTTGTGAAGCAGTAAGGTATCGCCGGCGAGGATAACCAGGTTGCCGGCTGAACTCGCTGCGATAGCAGATGGTCCCTGTGGCGGGGTTGCGGGGTTCAGGCTCAGGAATCGCCCAAGAAGCATCAGTAGCATCGCCAGCGCGATGCACCCCATCAGGACACCCCTGCGACTCTGCTGTGCAGCGATTGTTGAGCGCTGGCGAATTTCTGTGGTGCTGCGAAAGGGTAGCAGTCGATAGGGGTTGGGCGATCCCGGCGGGTTATTATTGCCACCGCTGCGGACCGTGTCATTCCTCCGCGGCAACTCCAGACGCGATTTGACCCTGGCGGTAGTGCGCTTCAAGCTGGGCGTGCCGGCCAGAGCCCGGGCGCCTGCCTCTATGGCTTTTTCTTCCAGGGCGCTAGTATGCGCTGTCGGCTTGGCCGTGGAAGGGCGCTTGCCCGTTGCTGCGCCTGTACTTTGGCAGGCCGCATCTGGCCTGCGTTGTTGTTGCGCATCCGCCTCGCTTTTTCTGCGCGCGGCTGCTTCAGCTTTTTGCTTTTTTCGTGCAGTTTCTTCGAGTTTGCGCTGCCGCTCTGCCTCGGCTTTTTTACGTGCCGTTTCCTCAGCCTTGCGTTGCTGTTCGGCCTCTGCCTCGGCTTTTTTACGCGCCGTTTCCTCAGCCTTGCGTTGCTGTTCGGCCTCTGCCTCGGCTTTTTTACGTGCCGTTTCCTCGGCCTTGCGTTGCTGTTCGGCTTCTGCCTTGGCTTTTTTACGTGCCGTTTCCTCGGCCTTGCGCTGCCGTTCGGCTTCTGCCTCGGCTTTTTTACGCGCAGTTTCCTCGGCCTTGCGTTGCCGTTCGGCTTCTGCCTCGGCTTTTTTAAGTGCCGTTTCTTCAGCCTTGCGTTGTCGCTCGGCTTCCGCCCTGGCCAGTTTGCGGGCGGTTTCCTCCGCCGCGCGTTTCGTGGCCTGTTCCTTCGCTAGCTGTTCGGCAATGTGCTGTCTTTCCCGTTCAGCGGCAGCTTCCTTGCGCTGTGCTGCTGCGTGTTGCAACTGTGCCAGCGCTTCCCGCTTGCGGCGCTGCTTTTCTGCACCAGAGGTTCTGGAGTCCTGCGCCCCTTGCTTGCGCGTCGGCAAGCGTTTGTCACTTTTCTTCTGTGCCTTGCGCCCGGCTGCATCCTGCGGAGCCCCTGACTGTTGAGTCGTCTCGGTGGATTCCACATCATTTTCCGGTCCCGGCTTGACCAGCTCAGCTTCTAAACCGAGCTGGTTTAGCTTCAGGTAGTACTCGGCGGCGGCCTTGCGCTCCAGGTTGCGACGCAGAATGATGGTTTTACCACTGAAAAACTGCTCCAGTCGTTCGGGGTCCTGGATATCGAATAAGGCGGCAAAACCGGCCCTGGCCTTGTCGGGATCCTTGCCCGGCAAAACCTCGCCCCTGAACGTGAGGTTAAACTTGTTCACCCCGCGCAATTGTCCCCGTGTTGTGGCCTGTGTTTATAGGGCCAATGTACGGTGAACCGTGTTGTTTTGCCAAGCCATCATTGGTGATTAATGCACTCCGTGCATGAGTTTCTTCAGTAATGGCGAGAGCAACAGCAGCAGTACGCCCATGCCCAGGCCGACATAGAGCAGGTCATTAAACAGGCTGCTGTAGCTTTCCAGTGCGGCGCCCACATCGGTGACGCTGCCGTTAACCGTCTCTATCGCTGCTAACTTGGCCAGCTGTACGGCGACGAACTCGGAGTAGGCAGTGGCCAGGAACCATGCGCCCATCATCACCCCGACAACGCGGGGCACGGCGAGCCGAGTCACGGCAGAAAGTCCTACTGGCGACAGACACAGCTCACCGCAGGTATGTAACAGGTAGGCCAGCACCATCCAGTAGCTGGCCACCAGTCCGCTGGCGTCGGGGTTGGCGGCCCCCCACACCAGCGCCCCGAAACCCAGGCCGGCCTGGCCTATGCCCAGCGCAAACTTGACCGGTGTGCCGGGCTCCAGTCCGCGTTTGTTCAGGGCGGTCCACAACCAGGCGAAGAAGGGGGCAAACAGAAATATAAAGAGGGAGTTGAGAGAACCATATTGTGCTGCTGTCAGTTCCATGCCCAGTAAAGTGCGGTCCATCACGCGATCGGCAAACAGGGTCATGGAGCCCGCCGCTTGCTCGAACAAGGCCCAAAACACCACGGTAGACATGGTCAGCACGACGAGGGCGATCATCCGATCCCGTTCAACACTGTCGCACTGGGTGGCGATGAACCAGGTCAACCCGGCAAGCACTGCCACCGATAGCAGGTTGAGCGTCATGCCTACGGCCCCGTGAAATTGCAGCATGCGCCAGGCAACTGCCACGCCGACCAGGGCTCCCAGGTAAATAGTGAGTTCTTTGTTGAGACCGATGGAGCTGCGTTCTTCGAGCAGGGCGGGTTGGTGAGGCTCGGCGTGGTTATGCAGGTGTTTCTGCCCGGAGATAAAGGTGGCCAGACCCACCAGCATGCCTATACCAGCGGCACCGAAACCGTAAGCCCAGCCGTAGGTTTCGCCCAGGTAGCCGCAGAGGAGGGTGGCGGCAAAGGCGCCGATATTGATGCCCATGTAAAAGATGGTGAAGCCGGAGTCGCGCCGGGGGTCGCTCTCAGTGTACAGCCGACCGACAATAGTGGAGATATTCGGCTTGAGAAAACCTACGCCAACGACGATGAGCGCCAGTGAAAAATAGAACACCTGCAGGGCGCCCTCGTCGCGGACTACCTGGCCCTCTATCAAGCGCGCCTGTTCGCCCTCTACCGCCATGCCCAGGTGGCCCAGGACCAGCAGGACCCCGCCAAAAATCACCGCCTTGCGCATTCCCAGGTAACGGTCTGCCAGCAACCCGCCTATTACTGGCATCGCGTAAACCAGCGCGGCATAGCTGCCCAGTACCTCCAGACCGTTACTGTCGCTGAACAGGTGATACTTGGTGAGATAGAGTAGAAGCAGGTACTTCATGCCGTAAAAAGAGAAACGTTCCCACAATTCAGTAGCGAAGCAGACGAACAGGCCGCGGGGGTGGCCAAAGAAGCCCGTATCCTGAGCCGGGTTGTAGGCGGTTGTTATGGTCATTTACCAGTGTCCTTGTTGTTATAAGCGCGAGCCGACTCAAGGGTACAGGTGGTCAGCGCAGGTCGAACATTTGTATTGTTATCAGCGCAGGTCGCTCTGGGCGTGACGCTACGATTGCCAGTATGATAGCGCTCTTTACACACTATTCGGGGTTTTTGATGAAGAAGCTATTTGTGGCAATCGGCGCCGCCGCCGCTATCACCGCCTGTGCCCATGACCCGCAAAATAACACAGGGGCACTGCAGTCCGGCGCGGATGCTATTTCAACGGAACTGCATCGCCATATTGCCGAGTTGGCTTCCGATGCCTACGAGGGCAGGGCACCGGGCACGCCAGGGGAAGAAAAAACCATCGCCTATCTTGTGGAGCAGTTTCAGGCGTTGGGGCTGGAACCGGGGAACCAGGGTGAATGGCTCCAGGATGTTCCGATTACCTCCGTGGTTCCCTCTCACGATGCGGTACTGTCCCTGAGGGGTAGCGACTTCAGCGCCGACCTCGCCTTTGGCGATGACATGATGCTGTTTACCCTGCAGCAGATGGCGTCTACCAGGCTGGATGATTCGCCGCTGGTATTTGCGGGTTATGGCATCAATGCGCCCGAGCGTGGCTGGAACGACTATGCCGATGTGAATGTGACCGGCAAAACCGTGGTGGTCCTGATCAATGATCCGGGCTACGCCACCCAGGACCCGGACGTCTTCAATGGGAATGCCATGACCTACTATGGCCGCTGGACTTATAAATACGAAGAGGCGGCGCGCCAGGGCGCGGCCGGTGTAATCATTGTTCACGAGACCGCGCCGGCGGCTTATGCCTGGGACGTGGTGCGCAGCAGTTGGTCCGCTGGCCAGATCGGCCTTACCGCAGAAAACAGGAATGCCGATCGCGCCGCCGTCCAGGGCTGGATTCCGGTTGAGCAGGCGGAGCGCCTGTTTGCCGCTGCAGGAATGGATTACGCGCAGATGAAAGCAGCAGCTGCCAGGCCTGGCTTTCGCGCACGGCCGCTGGGCGACATCGCTGCGTCGGTCACTTTGAATAACCAGGTCAACAGCATGGTCAGCCGTAACGTCGTTGCCCTGTTGCCTGGGAGCGAGTCGCCAGATGAGGTGGTGATCTATACCGCGCACTGGGACCACCTGGGTGTTCGGCCGAATGAGGGAGACGACGATATATACAATGGTGCCAGCGACAATGCATCGGGCACGGCTGCGTTGTTTTCCCTGGCGCGCATGTTTAAAGATCAGGATACGCCGCCTGAACGCTCTGTGATGTTCCTGGCGGTGACCGCCGAAGAATCCGGCCTGCTGGGCTCAAAGTGGTATGGCGAGAACCCTGTTTTTCCACTGCAAAAAACCGTGGCGAATTTCAATATGGATAATATCGCTGCAGGCCAGCTGGGTCTCACCCGGGATGTAGCGGTGGTGGGGTTTGGCAACAGCGAGTTGGAAAACTACCTGCTGGACGCCGTGCAGGAGCAGGGCCGGGTCGTGGTTCAGGAGCCCTTTCCGGAAAAAGGCTTCTACTACCGCTCCGATCACTTCTCCCTGGCCCGGGTAGGTGTGCCAGCGCTCTACCTCACTCGTTCCACCGACAGTATCGAGCACGGCAAGGAATGGGGCGCGGCCCGTTTGAATCGCTATATACGCGACCATTATCACAAGCCATCGGACGAATACTCCCCGGACTGGGACCTTCGCGGCGCGGTACAGGAGGTGCAGTTGCTGTTCACCATGGGCAATAAACTGGCGAACAACAGCGACTTTCCCCGGTGGAACGACAAAGTAGAGTTCAAGGCAACCCGCGAGGCGACCATGGCCGCCCCCGCGTCGCCGTCAAACACGGAGAACGGACAATGAATGGTGCACAGAGTTTGCTTACCACCCTGACCAACAACGGGATAGAAGTGTGTTTTACCAACCCGGGTACCTCCGAGATGCATTTCGTCGCCGCACTGGATGAAGTGGAGGAAATGCGCTGCGTGCTGTGCCTTTTCGAGGGGGTGCTCAGTGGCGCCGCCGACGGCTATGCGCGTATGAAAGGTAAGCCGGCCTCCACTCTGTTGCACCTTGGCCCCGGTCTGGGCAATGCACTGGCCAACGTCCACAACGCCAGAAAGGGCCATTCACCGATGGTCAATATCGTCGGCGATCACGCGACCTATCACCTGGAATACGATGCGCCACTGACCTCGGATATTGAAGGTATAGCGCGCCCGGTTTCCCATTGGGTACACACATCGAAGTCCTCGGCCGATATTGCCCGCGACGCTGCAGAGGCGGTGCTGCAGGCTGGCATTGGCCAGGTGGCCACGCTGGTGCTGCCCGCTGATGTCTCCTGGGGAGATAACCCCAACGGTGCCGAGGGCCCTGTGCAGGTAGCCGGTCTGGCGGATGTGCCGGCGCAGCGAGTGAGTGAAGCGGCACAGAGACTGCGCTCGAGCAGCAACAGCCTGATTCTTATCGGTGGGCGCGAGGTGACGCGGGAACAGGGGTTGTTATTGGATCGTATTGCCAGCACGACCGGTGCGCAGGCATTGATCGAGGTGCTGCCGGGCAAGGTAGCCCGGGGTGCTGGCACGGCGGTTATCGATCGCCTGGCCTACCTTGCCGAACTGGCGATTGACAGCATCAAGGATGTTGAACAACTGATTCTGGTCGGCGCTTCCGACCCGGTGTCATTCTTCGCTTACCCGGGTGTGCCCAGCGCGATTGCCCCGGATACCTGCGACCGATTTGTCATGGCCGGGCCCAACGATGATATTACTGCAGCGCTGCAGGCCCTGGCCCGCGAATGTGGAGCCGAGGAGGCTGAGCCGCGGGTGCATGCGCTGAATTTGCCTGAGTTGCCGGAAGGCGAGTTGGATGCGGCCAAGGTGGGTATGGCCATCGCCCATTACCTCCCCGAGGACGCGGTGCTGGTGGATGAGGGCATTACCTCGGGCATGATGGTCAATATGTTCACCGCAACTGCACGACCCCATGACCAGCTCAACCAGACCGGTGGCAGTATCGGTTGGGGGCTGCCCGCGGCCCTGGGTGCAGCAATCGCGGTTCCGGATCGCAAGGTGGTCTGCCTGGAAGGGGACGGCAGTGCCATGTACACCATACAAGCGTTGTGGACCATGGCGCGGGAAAATGCCGACGTCACTGTCGTCATATTCAATAACCGCAAGTACTCCATCCTTGAAATGGAGTTTGGCCGCACCGGTGCCCGCGGCGGCGTGCCCGGCCCCAGCGCTGCCAGCACGTTGGATATCGGCAGCCCCGATATGGACTTTGTCTCTATGGCCAGCGGTATGGGCGTACAAGCCAGTCGCGCGACCACTGCCGAAGAGTTCAATGCCCAGTTCGCTGAAGCCATGACGCAACGCGGGCCCCGCCTGATCGACGCGATGGTCCCGACGATCTTCTAGCACAGGCGAAGCTGTCGCCCGCGGCCATGCAACTGGCGCGGGTGGCCATACGCGCAATACGCCGGTTAGGTTCCAATAGCTGATAACAACTCAGCAGCCTGCACCGGAGTCATACTATGAATCTCTTCACCCGTTTGTTCGGCCAGCCCAGCGGTGGCGCACGAGAAATGGACTATGTTGGTGCCCAGCGTATGGTGCTGGACTACGCCCGTTATCTGGAGTGCTCGGCACCCATGCCCGGACAGATCGTAGATGCGGCTCGGCTCCCCCACGCTAAGGCCATGCTGCGTGACGCCCTGCTGTTTTGTATCGGCAATAGCTCCGATCCCCGGCTGGAGGAGCACCTCAAGGCCGGGTACCTTATGCTGTCCGCGTTCCAGAGCGGCGTCGGTGAGCCGGGCAGGGGTCATGACTTTGCCAGTCTGGATCTGAACCAGGACGCTCTGGATGTCGCGCATCAACTGGAAACCGAGGAAGAGAGCTGTGCTGACTGGCGCGCCGTGGCAACCCGGGAACTGGAGCAACTGCGACAGGAACTCTATGAACTGGAGCTTGAAGTGGCGCAGTCCGGGCGACTTACAGCCTAGGGGCACGCTGCCCCAGAGGGCTCAGGCTGCAGCCGGTCGACTGCCATGGTCTGCTATTTCCCGGCTCAGGCCCTCGCCTATATCGTGTGCACCACGCAGGCGTTTGATGCGTTCGAAAAGCACGGCAGCCTGAGGGTAGTACGTACGCAGGTATACCAGCCACTGCTTGATAGGATTGCCGACGTAAGCCGCGTCATAGTGCGTCAAGGTGAGTTCGTAGTAGCGCATTAGCAGGGGCAGCACCTGTGTCCAGGTGAGCGAGGGGACATCCTCTCCAGCATGCGCTGCACGCACCAGGCGCGGCAGGTCTGGCCGGCAGAGCGCGCCCCTGCCCAGCATCAGGTCTTCACAGCTGCTCACCTGTCGGCAGCGCAAGGCATCATCAGTGCTCCAGATTTCCCCGTTTGCTATCAGCGGTATGTCCACGACCTCCCGGGCCCTGGCGATCTCCTCCCAGTAGGCCGGGGGGCGGTAGCCGTGGCGCTTGGTGCGCGCGTGAATGGTGAGTTCGGTTGCGCCCGCTGCGGCTATGCCCTGTACGATCTCCAGAAACTGCTCGTGGTGCTCATAGCCCAGCCTGGTCTTCACGGTAACAGGTACTTCAGCGGGCACCGCTGCGCGCACGGCGGCGGTAATCGCGGCTACACGCTCAGGTTGGCGCAGTATGATGGACCCGCCGTCTGACTTGTTCACTGTCCTGGCCGGGCAGCCAAAGTTCAGGTCGATGCCCGGTGCGCCCAGCTCTGCAGCGCGGGCAGCGTTTTCAGCGAGTACACCGGGCTGGCCGCCAAGTAGTTGCAGGTACACGGGCACACCGGAAACGGTGTTTCCACCGTTGTGCAGTTCCGGGCACAACCGATAGAACACTCTGGGCGGCAACAGGCGTTCACTGACCCGTACAAACTCCGTGACGCAACGATCCAGCCCGCCCAGTGATGTGAGCAGCTCGCGCATGGTGTGGTCGACAACTCCCTCCATGGGGGCAAGTAAAAGGCGCATGTGTCCGGGTTTTTACGGTCATTCAGGGGAAGAAGTCGCGGATTATACGCCAGCTGCCGCAGCAGGCACAGCGACTCCCGCGTACTGGCGATGGCACTAGTTCATCAGCTGCTTTATAGTTGGGTTTTCCCGTGCTGACGGGGCAGGCAGTAACGCGGCTGCAGGTAGGAGTGATATGCAGGGTAACATCATGGCTCAGGGCGTCGAACTCATGATCTACGGTATGGGTACCGTAGTGGTGTTTCTCGCGCTTCTCGTTGTGGCCACCACCGCCATGTCCGCTTTTGTCGGTCGTTTTTTTGCCGAAGTGCAGCAGCTGCCCAGGGTCAGGCCCGTCCCGGCGCGTGCGTTGGAGACGGATGACCCGGAACTGGTCGCCGTCATCAGTGCGGCAATTCACCGGCATCGACAAGAGAAGTAGATTCCGTTCCACCCAGAATATGTGAACACGAGGTTTCACCCATGGTCGATAACAAGCGCCCCCTGGGCATTACCGATGTGGTTTTGCGCGATGCATCGCAGTCGCTGCTGGCCACGCGCGTCAGATTGGAGGATATGCTGCCGATCGCGGCGAAGTTGGACCAGATTGGCTTTTGGTCTTTGGAGTCCTGGGGTGGCGCCACCTTTGATGCCTGTATCCGCTATCTCGGGGAAGATCCCTGGGAGCGCATGCGTGAGTTGAAAAAGGCGATGCCCAATACGCCGCAGCAGATGCTGTTCCGCGGTCAGAATATTCTCGGCTATCGTCACTATGCCGACGACGTGGTGGCAAAGTTTGTGGAGCGCGCCGCCGTCAGCGGTATAGATGTGTTCCGGGTGTTTGATGCCATGAACGACATGCGCAATATAGAGGTCGCTCTGCAGGCGGTGAAGCAGGTGGGCAAGCATGCCCAGGGTACGATCTCCTACACCTTGAGCCCGGTGCATAATATCGACTCCTGGGTAGAGCAGGGCAAGCGCATCGAGGACATGGGTGCAGATTCGATATGCATTAAGGATATGGCCGGTCTGCTGCATCCCTATGACGGGTACGAACTGGTCACTCGCCTGAAAGCCGCCTGTGCCATCCCCATCCAGTTGCATTGCCATGCCACCACTGGCCTGTCCACGACCACAATTCTCAAGTGTGTGGAGGCCGGTATCGACAATGTGGATACCTCCATTTCATCTATGTCCATGACCTACGGTCACTCGCCTACTGAATCGGTGGTGGCGATGCTCGCCGGCACGGACCGGGACACAGGCCTGGACATTGGCAAGTTGGAGGAAGTGGCATCCTATTTTCGTGCCGTGCGCAAGAAGTACGCAAAATTCGAGGGGGCACTGCGCGGCGTGGATTCAAGGATCCTGGTAGCGCAGGTACCCGGAGGCATGCTCACCAATATGGAAAGCCAGCTCAAGGAGCAGGGCGCCGCAGACAAGTTGGACGCAGTGCTGGAAGAGATTCCACGGGTTCGGAAGGACCTGGGGTTTCTCCCCCTGGTCACGCCTACCTCACAGATTGTCGGCACACAATCGGTGATCAATGTGCTGACGGGCGAGCGTTACAAATCGATATCCCGTGAGACCGCGGGCGTGCTCAAGGGCGAATACGGCGCCACACCCGCACCGGTTAGCGAAGACCTGCAGTCGCGAGTGCTGGAAGGCGGCGAGGCTATTACCTGTCGTCCGGCGGACCTGCTGGAGGCGGAGCTGGACCACCTTGCAGATGAGTTGCGCAAGCTGGCCTCAGAGAAGTCCATTACCCTGACGACCGGGGAGGGAGAGATTGACGATGTGCTGACCTATGCGTTGTTCCCGCAGGTTGGTCTCAAGTTCTTGGAAAACCGCGGAAACCCCGGTGCCTTTGAACCGGCACCGGGCGATGAGCCAGCTGCGGTGCCGACTCCTGCGGCTTCCGTGGGCGCTGCGCCTGCAGGCGGACCTGAGGTCTACACGGTGAAAGTGAACGGCAACAGCTACGTCGTGGAGGTCGCCGAGGGAGGCGAGCTTACGGCTATTTCCCCAGCACCGACGGCGGTGCCCGGTGCTGCAGCCGCACCCGCGCCTTCTGCCGGTGAGCCGCTCAAGGCGCCGCTGGCTGGCAATATCATCAGAATAGAGGTGAGCCCCGGTGACGCGGTCGCCGCAGGTGATGTGGTGTTGATCCTTGAAGCCATGAAAATGGAAACGGAAGTGCGCGCCAGCCAGGATGCCAGCATTGTCAGCATTGATGTGAAAGTTGGCGACGCCGTTGCCGTCGGCGACACCCTGGTCACCCTGGGCTGATATGGATAACCTGATTACACTGTGGAGCGCCTCCGGGCTGGCCCAGATGACCTTTGGGCAAGCTTTTATGATGCTCATTGGCCTCGGGCTGCTGTTTCTGGCAATTCGCAAGGGCTTTGAGCCCCTGTTGCTTGTGCCCATAGGTTTCGGCGGTATTCTCGCCAATATCCCGGGGGCCGGTTTGGCCTACTCAGCGGTGGAGAACGCTGTGCAGGGCGCTGACCCGGCTCAGATTGTCGAGTTGACCCGCCTGTTGGGTATCGTCGCTGTCGACAGTAGCAAGGAACTGCTTGCCGCATACGCTGCCGTCGACTCGGCCACGCACCTCGCTATTCACCAGTGGGCACTGGATGCCGGTTTCGGCAATGGCATGCTCTACAATTTTTATACAGTCTCTATCGCCAGTGGTGTTGCACCACTGGTCATATTCATGGGGGTGGGCGCGATGACGGATTTCGGTCCGCTGTTAGCCAACCCGAAGACACTGTTCCTGGGTGCTGCCGCCCAGTTTGGTATATTTGCCACGGTGCTCGGTGCCGTGGGCTTGACCTCTGTAGGGCTGATGGACTTCTCTATCGCCGACGCGGCAGCTATCGGGATTATCGGCGGCGCCGACGGCCCCACCGCGATTTACGTTTCATCCATACTGGCACCTGACCTGCTGGGCGCCATTGCTGTCGCCGCCTATTCCTATATGGCGCTGGTGCCGATGATACAGCCACCTATCATGCGTGCGCTCACTACCGAGGCGGAGCGCAAGATCGAGATGGTGCAGCTCAGGCCGGTTTCACGTCGCGAGAAAATTGTCTTTCCACTGGTACTGCTGATCCTCGTGGCGTTGCTGTTACCCGACGCGGCGCCCCTGTTGGGTATGTTCTGCTTTGGGAATCTGATGAAAGAATGCGGCGTGGTCGACAGGCTCTCTGATACAGCGCAGAACGCCTTGATCAATATCACCACGATATTCCTGGGCCTTTCCGTAGGTTCAAAGTTGGTGGCCGACAAGTTCCTCGACATCAACACACTGGGTATCCTGGGACTGGGCATTGTCGCTTTCGCCATTGGCACCGCTTCCGGTGTGCTCATAGCCAAGCTGATGAACCGCTTCGGCAGTACGCCGCTGAATCCGCTCATCGGCTCTGCCGGAGTTTCTGCCGTGCCCATGGCCGCGCGTGTCAGTAACAAGGTCGGGCTGGAGGCTAATCCGCACAATTTCCTGTTGATGCACGCGATGGGGCCGAATGTCGCCGGTGTGATCGGATCTGCGGTGGCGGCTGGAGTGATGATCAGCCTGGTCGGTGGTTAGCGCAGGCCAAAGGTCTTCGAATTACACTGATAGGTCCCCCTGTTAACTTCAGGAGGTCCTTTGCAAGCGCACTGTTTTGGAAGCCATCAGGCCACGTGTTTAGCGCAGCTGGGTTTTCAGGGGACTTCCGCGAGGACTGTCTGAGGCGTTTATAGGTTGCGTTCAGCAACCTATGCCGAGTTCCGCAGCGGCCTGGAAACCCAGCGGAGCATGTGGCCGCTTACAAAGCAGAGCGCTTGCAAAGGACCGGCTGCGTTTCGCGGCGGCCCGACATTCAGCGGAGCAGCTGTACAGGACCGGCTGCGTTTCGCGGCGGCCCGACATTCAGCGGAGCAGCTGTACAGGACCGGCTGCGTTTCGCGGCGGCCCGACATTCAGCGGAGCAGCTGTACAGGACCGGCTGCGTTTCGCGGCGGCCCGACATTCAGCGGAGCAGCTGTACAGGACCGGCTGCGTTTCGCGGCGGCCCGACATTCAGCGGAGCAGCTGTACAGGACCGGCTGCGTTTCGCGGCGGCCCGACATTCAGCGGAGCAGCTGTACAGGACCGGCTGCGTTTCGCGGCGGCCCGACATTCAGCGGAGCAGCTGTACAGGACCGGCTGCGTTTCGCGGCGGCCCGACATTCAGCGGAGCAGCTGTACAGGACCGGCTGCGTTTCGCGGCGGCCCGACATTCAGCGGAGCAGCTGTACAGGACCGGCTGCGTTTCGCGGCGGCCCGACATTCAGCGGAGCAGCTGTACAGGACCGGCTGCGTTTCGCGGCGGCCCGACATTCAGCGGAGCAGATGTACAGGCCCGGCTGCGTTTCGCAGACGTTATCGTTCACCCCATTTTAACAATTTGAAGAAATCATAGGAAGGATCGTCCAGGCCGGGTTTGCCGATATGCGAACCCTGCACCAGCGGGTGGTCCAGTTGCACCGTAGAGGGGTTGTTCACCGTTGCCCAGTCTGCCACCACCGCGCGTGCCGAATACTTCCATACACCCTCGCGTTTTTCATAGCGGTCAAAGTAGCGTCCACCAATCAGCAGGTCCATGGGTTCTGCGTCGGTTCGTATCCTGTGGAATGCCAATACGTAAATCTCGCCTTCTGCGTAATCGCCATCAAGAGCGAGATTAATGTTGGTGACATTGTGATGGAGAATCTCCATCGGCGCCTGTATCTGTGGGAGCTGGTCTATGAATTCCATTGCCAGCCCCTTGAAAAAACCGCCGTGGTCATCTGTCGCGTCGGGGTGATAGAGTTGTCTCAGCTTATCCAGGTCATGACGATCCGATGCGTTGCAGTAGGCATAAACCAGATCGGTGATGTCCTGCTTGTCGAGCAGGGCTTGCAGTCTTGCGTCCATTTTATTTTCCCAGTGCAGCCTGATAGGCGTTGACGGCGTTTGCCAGGCCCATGCGAATCGCGTCCACCGTCAGTGCATGGCCAATGGACACTTCCAACAGGCCCGGAAGTGAAGCGAAGCGAGGCAGGTTGTCCAGATCAAGGTCGTGACCGGCATTCACGCCAAGGCCAACTTCCGCCGCAACCTCTGCGGCGTTGACAAACTGCTGGAACACGGCGTCCACTTTTTGTCCTGTTCTGTAGGCCTGGGCGTAGGATTCTGTGTACAGCTCGATGCGATCGGTTCCCGTTTGTGCTGCCAGGCGAATCTGTTGTGGGTCCGGATCCATAAACAGGCTTGTGCGAATACCCAGGGACCGTAATTCTTCCACCAATGGCGCTACGCGATCCCCATCCCGTCGCAGGTCGAAGCCATGGTCAGAGGTGAGCTGCCCGTCTGTGTCCGGCACCAGAGTGCATTGCGCTGGGCGGATTTCGCGCACCAGGTTCATGAAACCGGGATAGTCGCCAACACCCGGGCGCTCGCTCTTGCGTGCAGAGGTGAAAGGGTTTCCCTCGATATTGAACTCCACCTTCAGCATGGCGGCGAGATCAAAGCAGTCACTGGCGCGGATGTGGCGTTGGTCTGGTCTTGGGTGAACAGTTATACCGTCGGCGCCGGCGTCTATGCACAGCTGTGCGTGTGCCGGGACACTGGGGTTGGTGGTATCCCGAGAATTGCGAATCAGTGCGATTTTATTCAGGTTGACCGAGAGCGCGATCATAGCAGTGACTGGCGGGTCACCTCGAGAATGGTAATCGGCTGCAGCGGCACATTCTGGTGGCCACCCACATTGCCGGTGGGCGCGGTGACGATATAGTCGACCACGCTCATGCCTTCTATCACTTCGCCAAAAACGGTGTACCCGGGCTGGCCTGGTGACCAGTCAAGGCGCAGGTTATTGCGCACGTTGATAAAAAACTGGGAGGTGGCGGAGTCGGGGTCATTGGTTCGCGCCATGGCCACGGTACCGCGGGTATTGTGCAGGCGGTTGTTTGACTCGCTGGCAACCGGTTCACGGGTTTCTTTCTCGCTCATATCCGGCAGGAAGCCACCGCCCTGGACCATAAAGTCGGGAATGACGCGATGGAAGATGGTGCCGTTATAAAAGCCCGCATCCACATAGGCGAGGAAGTTGTCTACCGTGGCGGGTGCCTTGTCCCGGAAGAGTCGCAGGGTGATGCTTCCGTCTGACGTTTTCAATGTAACCAGCGGATTGGGTGCATGGCTCTCTTCTGCCAGAGACAGTGTTGAAATCAGGCAGGTCAGGGTGAAAAACAGGGTACGTAACATGGGTATCTCCTCAGGCCCAGCTGGAGCTTTTACGGCGCTTGGGCCACAGCCTAGGGACCACTAGTGTAATGATGACGCCCAGCAGGACTGCCAGCGCGCCGTTAAGAAAATCTTCGCTTTCCAGCTTATCCCCAAGGCGCGCATTCTCCGCCTCCAGCATGTCCACCTCGGATCGCAGGTGCTCGGTTTCCTGTACCAGCCTGCGATTATCGGTGTCCAGTTTCACCGCTTTGCCAGAAATCTTTTTCAAGTCTGCCAGTTCCCTGGAAACGCTGTCCAGTTCTGAACCCGTGGTGTTCGCCTTGCTGGCCAACTGGCTTTTTTCTGTCTGCAGGGCTGACAACTGTGCGCTTAGTTGCTTGTTTTTCGTCGAAAGCTGTTCCGCACGCGCCTCTGCTGCGGGCAGCTTGACCTGTGCCGGTGCGGTAGCGGTGAGGAATTCGGTCGTGACCCACCCGGTGGTGCCGCGGCTGGTGGTAACCTCTGCCCATTTGCCATCACCGCTGGTGCGGGCAACGTCCAGGCGGGCTCCAGGTTTGAGCTTACCGGCCCAGCGGTACTCCTTACCAGGCCCGGTGTGCAGCACCACAAACACTTCGTCGCTGATATAACGCACATCCTGAGCCGCGGCGGGCAGTGCCACGCATAGTGAAAAAAGAAATATTTTAATAAAACGCAACACAACCGGTTTCCTTGTCAGCGTAACGAAAAGCGGCGCTAGTTTACCGCCGATACATCGAGATTTGTAGGCACTCGCCGCGGCGACCTAGCCCTGCGGGTTCTCTTCTTTCAGGTGAGGGCTTATTAGCAGTGCCGTCAGCACGGTCAGGGCAAGGGTAAAGCCAATGGCAGAATAGAGTTTATAGCTGACCCAGGTGGCCTCGGAAAAACCATAGGCAACCACCAGGTTGAGTGCGCCTACGATGGCAAAGTTGCTTACCCAGAGCAGGTTTAGCCTGGTCCAGACAGGCTTGGGCAGGCGAATCTGGCTGCCCAGCGTCCGCTCCATCAGGTTCTTTTCGCCGATGAACTGTGAGGCACCAAAAGCAATAGCCAGTGCCCAGTTAAAAATGGTCGGCTTCCACTGGATGAACAGTTCATTGCGCAGAATTAATGTAGCGCCGCCGAAAACGCACACGGCCAGCAGCATCCACACGGCGCGTTTCTCAAATTCGCGGGTAATTGCATAGGTTAGGGCCACCTGGACCAGCGTGGCGGCCATTAATACAGCAGTGGCCGAGTATATGCCGTCAAAGGTGTAGCGCCAGTCGCCCAGCGACACTGCCTCGCCGTTGAGCTGGTAGACGATAAAAAACAGGGCGATAGGGACGAATTCTGCCAGTTGCTTCATGGTGTGCCGGGTACCTTGCCTGTTATCATTGGGGTCTTCTTTAATGCTCCCGCGGACGCCTTTAGTGGTTCCGGGGTCGCCAAGTGTAAAGATTGTGCTGATCGACTTCCATACCCATACCACAGCTTCCGATGGGGCGTTGACCCCGGCCGAGCTACTCGACCGCGCTGCTGAGCGCGGCGTAGGCCTGTTGGCGATCACGGATCACGACACGGATGCCGGATACCGCGCCGCTTGCACCTTGCGCGATAACTACCCCGATGTCAGCCTGATACCCGGTGTCGAGCTATCCTGCCGTTGGTCGGGGACCACCATTCATATTGTGGGCCTGGGCGTGGACTTCGACCATCCCGCGATGCGCGAAGCGCTGGCGTACCTGAATAAGGCCAGGGCAGAGCGGGGCACGATCATCGCCAGTCGTTTGGAAAGCCGGGGCTACCATGGCGCGCTGGAAGGGGCGCTGGCTGAAGCGGGTGAGAGTCAGTTGGGGCGCCCGCACTTTTCCGCATGGATGGTGAAAGAAGGGCACGTGAAGGATCCACAGGCAGCTTTTGACAAGTACCTGGGCCAGGGCAAGCCAGGAGATGTTAAAGCCTGCTGGCCGGAACTGGCAGAGGTAGTCGGGTGGATAGTCGCCGCAGGCGGCGTGGCAGTACTCGCCCACCCGCTCAAGTACAAGTTTACGCGCATGAAGCTGCGGCGCCTGGTGCTGGACTTCATCGCTGCCGGGGGCAGCGCAATTGAGGTGCTGAGCGGCCGGCAAACAGCGGACCAGGTAGCACAGCTGCAGCGGCTGGCCGGTGAGTTCGAGCTACTGAGTTCCGCCGGCAGTGATTTTCACCGGGATGGTCCCTACAACCCCGAGATAGGTGTAGAATTGCGCCGTCTTGAGGGCCGCGCCGCCGTTTGGCAGCGTTGGCAGGCAGTTGACGAGGGCCAGCAGTGAGTCAGTTTTTCCAAATCCACCCGGATAACCCCCAGGCGCGCCTGGTGCGCCAGGCTGCGGATGTTATCCGTGATGGCGGCGTCGTGGTCTACCCCACGGACTCCGCTTACGCGATCGGTTGCCATATCGGCGACAAGAATGCCCTTGACCGCATTCGCCGTATCCGCAAGCTCGACGATCGTCACAACTTTACCCTGGTTTGCCGCGACTTGTCGGAGATTGCCAGTTATGCCCGGGTCGACAATGCTGTTTATCGCCTCCTCAAGCACTGCACGCCTGGGCCCTATACCTTTATTCTGCGCGCGACCTCTGAAGTGCCGCGTCGACTCATGCACCCGAAGCGTAAAACCGTGGGCCTGCGGGTCCCGGAAAACAACATTGCCCAGGCACTGCTCGCCGACCTGGGCGAGCCAATGATGAGCGTTACCTTGATCATGCCCGGCGACGATTACCCCCTGATTGACCCCTACGACATTCGCGAGACCCTGCAGCATGACGTCGATGCTGTGATAGACGGCGGTTACTGCGGAATGGAGGCCACCACGGTGGTGGACCTGGTTGAAGACAGCCCGCTGGTGCTGCGTGCTGGCAAGGGAGATATTGCCCCATTTGAGAATTGATCAGGTATACTGCAGCCAAGTAAGCAAAGGTATCCCCGTGTCAGTTAACGAACCCAATTCCGAAGCGCAGACCGGGACCGAGGACAAGCCCTCCGCGGCGCCACGGCAAGCTGATGGCGCCCAGTCGGCAGCCCCGGGGCACACAGCCCACATTCACCCCAGTCAGCCCCAACAGGGAGAAATGCCCTTCGCTGTGGTCATGGGCCAGGCGATGACTGAACTGCCCAAGGATCTGTACATTCCGCCCCAGGCGCTGGAAGTATTCCTCGAGGCATTCGAGGGCCCGCTGGACCTTCTGCTCTACCTGATCAAGCGTCAGAACCTCGATATCCTCGAGATTGATGTATCCAAAATCACCCACCAGTACATGCAGTACGTGGAATTGATGGATGCGGTGCAGTTTGAGCTCGCTGCGGAATACCTGCTGATGGCGGCGATGCTCGCGGAAATCAAGTCGCGCATGCTGCTGCCGCGTTCCAGCGATGTGGAAGAAGACGAGGAGGACCCGCGGGCACAGCTTATCCGTCGCCTGCAGGAATACGAGCGCTTCAAGAAGGCTGCCGAGGATATCGAGGAGATGCCGCGCATCGAGCGCGACACCTGGGTTGGAAGCGCCAACCCGCCGGACATTAATCGTGCCCGCCCGGACCCGGATGTGGACATGCGCGAACTGCTGGTGGCCTTGTCCGAAGTGCTGCGTCGCGCGGACATGTATGAAAGCCACCACATCCAGCGCGAGGCCCTGTCCACCCGCGAACGCATGTCTGATGTGCTGGAGCAGCTGGCGGGCCAGCAGTTTCTGCCCTTCGTGGCATTGTTCAGCGCGGAAGAGGGGCGTCTCGGCGTCGTCGTTACGTTCCTGGCGGTCATGGAGCTTATCAAGGAATCACTGGTGGAGATTGTGCAGACCGACCCCTTCGGTCCTATCCACGTCAAGGCAAGGTCAGAATAAGATGGCGGAAACAGGTCTGGTGCAGATTGTCGAAGGTGCGCTGCTGGCGGCGGGTAAGGCCCTTACCGTGGCGCAGTTGGGTGAGCTGTTCGAAGAACATGAGCGGCCCGAGAATGCGCAGATCCGCGAGGCATTGCAAGAAGTCGCAGAACGGTGTGAGGATCGGGGCTTTGAACTGGTCGAGGTGGCCAGTGGGTTTCGTTTCCAGGTGCGGCAGGGGTTGAGCACCTGGGTAGCCCGGCTGTGGCATGAGCGCCCCGCGCGATACTCCCGGGCGCTGCTGGAAACCCTGGCATTGATTGCCTATCGCCAGCCCATAACCCGCGGCGAGATCGAGGAGATTCGTGGTGTGGCGGTGAGTTCCAATATTATCAAGACGCTGCATGAGCGCGAGTGGATTCGGGTTGTGGGCCACCGTGATGTACCCGGTCGACCAGCGATGTACGCGACTACGCGGCAGTTCCTCGATTATTTTAATCTGAAAAACCTGGATCAACTGCCTGCGCTGGCGGAGATCCGCGACCTCGACACACTCAACGCCGAACTCGGCTTCACTGACCCCGTGAAGGAGAAAGATGATGAGGCTGGCGGCACCCCGGGCGAGGGCAGCCCGGAACTCACTGTAGTTGGCGGCATCGACCACAACCCGGGCGCCGACCCGGTGTCCACCGTAGCGTCGGGGGCAGACACAGACACAGACATAGACACAGACACAGACCAGGACAGTGAAACGCCCACCGAGGAAGAGCCGGAAAGCGCCGGCGACCTGGCCGAAGCCATGGAAGGTTTGCAGGTCACGGGTGAGACGGCAACGGGTGACGCACAGGAGGTCGTTGAAGGGGCTGCGGACACGGAGCAGTCCGACGATATCGAGGCCGTAAAGCCCGAGAGCCAGGCCTAGGTTCGCGTCGTATGAAAGAAAAAGCCGGTTCCGGCGCCGCAGACGCGCCGGCTAACAACCCTTCCGGGGAAAAACTGCAAAAAGTGCTCGCCCGCAGCGGGCTTGGTTCGCGGCGTGAGATGGAGCGCTGGATCGAGCAGGGTCGAGTGACCGTGGAAGGCCGTCCCGCCAGGCTGGGCGACCGGGTCGGCAATACCGCCAGAATTGCGGTGGATGGTAAGCCACTGGATACGGCATCCGCCCAGGAAACGCGCTGCATTCTCTATCATAAACCCACAGGGGAGGTTTGCTCACGCAAGGATCCCCAGGGTCGACGGACTGTGTTTGAGCGCTTACCCAAACCCAGGGCTGGGCGTTGGATATCGATCGGCCGTCTGGATTACAACACCTCGGGCCTGCTGCTGTTTACTACAGATGGTGAGCTGGCCAACAAACTGATGCACCCTTCCTCAAACATCGAGCGTGAGTATATGGTGCGGGTTATGGGCCAGTGGGACGAGGCCATGCTGCAGCGTCTGCTGGAGGGCGTTATGTTGGATGATGGAATGGCGCGCTTCACTGATATCCAGGACGGCGGCGGCGATGGCATCAACCACTGGTTCTACGTGGTGCTGATGGAGGGTCGTAACCGCGAGGTGCGCAGGCTCTGGGAGTCGCAGGGGTTGACGGTGTCGCGACTCAAGCGGGTGCGCTACGGCGATGTGTTCATTCCTTCAAAGGTGAAGCAGGGGCAGTGGGTTGAACTTGAGCCCAAGGAAGTCAAATCGCTTTACCGCATGGCAGAGATGCCGCTCAAGCAGCAAAAGCGCGGGACAATGAAGGAGCGCGAAAAAATGCAGCGTCAGTTTGCCAAGCGTCGTGGGCCCGCGTCTGCCCGGGGCCGGGGTAAGTCCTGATTCCTTGCACTTTCCGTTTCCCGGCCCGGCAGCGTTACTGGGCGTCGAACGAAACTCCAGTGACCCCGATACTGTCCTCTCCCATCAGGTACAGGTAAGTAGCCATGATCTCTGCAGGTGAGGGGTTGTCCGTAGGCCGTTCAGCGGGATAGGCAGTGTTGCGCATTACGGTGTTGGTGGCGCCCGGATTGATGCAGTTCACGCGCACATTGGAGGTGTTTTCCAGCTCGCTGGAGAGTACCTGCATAAAACCTTCTGTGGCGAACTTGGACACCGCGTAAGCACCCCAGAATGCTCGACCTGTGCGGCCGACGCCGGACGAGGTGCAGACGACTGAAGCCGAGGGCGCCGCCTGCAGCAGAGGGAGCAGGTAGCGGGTCAGCACAAACTGCGCGTTCACGTTAACTTGCATCACCTCTTGCCACGCCGCGAACGTGGCGCTTTCTATGGGGCGGCGCTCTCCCAGCATACTGGCGTTGTGCAGCAGGCCATCAAGGTGGCCGAACTCCTCACCCAGGCCTTGCGCAAGGTGCATACACTGCTCTTCAGTCACTTTAGCCAGGTCTATCTCCACCAGTGCCGGCTTGGGGTGACCCGCGGCTTCAATCGCGTCATAGACCGCTTCCAGTTTACTCTCCGTCCTCCCCAGTAAAATGACAGTAGCGCCGTGCTCGGCAAAGCAGAGGGCGGCGGCTTTGCCGATGCCGTCACCGGCGCCGGTTACCAGAATCGTCTTACCCTTGAGCAGGCTGGGGCTGGGGGTGTAATCGGCAGGCAGGCGTTGGACATTCATGGCTTTGATCCGGTCTTAAAGGTTGAGAATCAGGTCGGTCAGCTGGTGACTGCAGTCAACGCGGGCGTTGGCGCCCCAGTCGTCAGCATTGTCATCCGGTTCGATGTAGCCGTAGGCAGCTGCCACGGTGTACATGCCCGCGCGCCGTCCCGCTTCAATATCGCGCAGGTGGTCCCCTACATAAATAGCTTCATGGGGTGCACATTGCAGTTCTCGACAGTTCAGGTAGAGCGACTCCGGGTGAGGCTTGCGTTCACTCACATCGTCCGGGCAGACCAGGCTGCCACAGTATTCTGCAGTAGAGCGCGTGCTTGCTGCATTGGCATCCGGTCCAGGTAACAGGCCGAGAGCGACCATCAGTGGCTCTGCATAGGCCCTCGGTTTGTTGGTGGCAACACCCCAGGCGATGCCGCGCTCGGCCAGGGCGGTCAGCAGTGGCGGAATGCCGGGATAGGGCAGGGCAGCGCTACCCAGTACATCGCTGTAGAGCTCGAGCAGGCGCAGCCGCTTGCTTTCGAAGACCGGGTCCTGCGGATCGATGCCCAGGCCCAGCGCAACCAGAGCGCGTGCGCCATTGGATACGGAGGCGCGAATGCGGGCAGGGTCCATGGCGCTCATGCCATGTTCGCTTCGCAGTTGCTGTACCACCACCACGAACTCATCAGCGGTATCCACCAGGGTTCCGTCGAGGTCAAAGAGAACGGCTTTGAGCTTGTCGCGGGTCACGCCGGCTTAACCGCCCTGATCATGTAGTTGACGCTGACGTCCCCGGGGCTCAGTCGGTAGTGCCTGGTGATGGGGTTGTAGATTAGCCCGGTCATGTCTTCCAGTATCAATCCAGCATCGCGAATCCAGGCAGCCATCTCCGAGGGCTTGATGAACTTGTCGTATTCATGGGTGCCCGCGGGTAACAGCTTGAGAATATGTTCGGCGCCGACAATGGCGAACAGGAAAGCCTTGGGATTACGATTGATCGTTGAGAAGTACAGGTTACCTCCGGGGATAGCCAGCGCGGCGCAGGCCTTGATCACCGAGCCCGGGTCGGGGACGTGCTCCAGCATTTCCAGGCAGCAGACAATGTCAAAACTGGCGGGCGTCTCATCTGCACGCTGTTCCGCCGTGCTATGCAGGTACTCAACGTCCACACCTGACTCAAGTTGGTGCAGTCTGGCCACCGCCAGCGGCGCTTCGCCCATATCTATACCCGTCACGGTGGCGCCGCGCTGGGCCATTGACTCGGCCAGGATGCCGCCACCACAGCCCACGTCAATCAGTCGCTTGCCGGCAACAGGCGAGTGCCCGTCGATGTAGTTGGCGCGCAGGGGGTTGATCTCGTGCAGGGGTTTGAACTCGCTGTTGCGGTCCCACCAGCGTGAGGCCAGCGCCTCGAATTTGGCGATTTCTGCGGGGTCTACGTTGTTTGTGCTGTTCATTGATTTTTGCCGGTTGAACTGATTTTTTCCTGCCAGGCAGCGGTGCGCTGCTGCAGGTCCTTGAGATTGATACGCGTGAGCTGGCGATTATGGAGCAGTTGTGCCCCGGCTACCCAGCTGTGGCAGACCTGGCTGCCGTTACAGGCGTAGACCAGCTGCGAGAGCGGATTGTAAAGCGGCTGGCACTCGGGGCCGGAAAGGTCCACAGCGACAATGTCTGCCTGCTTGCCCGGCTCCAGGCTGCCGATTTCCTGCTCCAGTCCCATGGCACGGGCGCCACCCATGGTCGCCATATACAGTGCGTCAGCCGCTGGCAGCGCAGCGGCGTCCCCCGCCGTGAGCTTGCCCAGCAATGCGGCTGTTTGCATTTCGGCAAACAGGTTCAGGTCATTGTTGCTGGCCGCACTGTCTGTGCCCAGGGCAACATTCACGCCGCGGTCCAGCAGCTTGCTCACCGGGCAGGCGCCTGAGGCCAGCTTCATGTTGGATTGCGGGCAATGAACAACATGAGCACCGGTGGCGGCGAGCAGGGCGATGTCCTGGTCACCCAGGTCGGTCATGTGCACACACTGGGTGCGCGGGCCAAGCAGGCCCATGGTATTGAGGCTGTCCAGCGGTCGCTCACCGTGTTCTTCAACCGCTGCGAGTACCTCGCCTGCGGTCTCGTGGAGGTGGATCTGAACCGGCAGGTCCAGTTCAGCGGCGTAGGTGGCGACCTTCAGCAGGTTCTGGGGCGATACGGTGTAGGGGGCGTGAGGGCCAAAGCCGATCTGGACAAGGCCTCGATGCTTCAGTTCGTCGCGCAGGCGCAACCCCTTGCTGATGTATTCGTCGGCATCCCTGGCCCACGCGGTAGGGAAGTCGAGGATGGGGAAGACGATCTGGCAGCGTATGCCGGCATCGACCGCGGCCGCTGCGGCGGCATCCGGGAAAAAGTACATATCGCTGAAAGTGGTTGTCCCGGCACGGAGCATTTCGGCAATTGCCAGTTCAGTGCCATCGCGAACAAAGTCTGCACTGACGTGGGCGCCCTCGGCAGGCCAGATATGTTGCTCCAGCCACGGCATCAGCGGCAGGTCGTCAGCGTAGCCACGCAGCAGGCTCATGGCCGCGTGGCCATGGGTGTTGATCATTCCCGGTATCAGGGCCTGTCCCGGCAGTGCCAATTCCCGGGCGGCAGTCAGGCTGGCGGCCTCGGCTCGCGGCAGAATGTGACTGATGCGGCCGTCGTGAATGGCCAGGCTATGGTTGGTCAGCACGGCGCCGCGGGGTACTACCGGGACAATCCAGTCCGGATGCAGCAGCGTGTCGACGGTGGACGGCGAGGTGCTCATGGATGGTCTCAGTTGACTCCGGGCGGTTGAATTGCGGTGAAAAAAGCGTCAGCAAATGACGCTGCGGGACTGAACCCGCCGGACCGTGCAGAGTATAACCGCAGCTGCCCCCGATTGTCGGTGAAATTCTTTAAAAACATGGTAGTTAGAAGCCATTTTCCGTATAATGTGCCGCTTGTATTTAGGGGCGTTCTACATTTTCTTTGCAGCCTTCCCGGAGTCCTTCCGGGTGAAGTCGCAAGCATAATAAAGCCTGTAAGCTTGACCTGAAGGAAACCTTCTCAACATGGGTGATTTAGCCAAAGAAATTCTTCCCGTCAATATCGAAGACGAGATGAAGCAGTCCTACCTTGATTACGCGATGAGCGTGATCGTCGGCAGGGCTTTACCAGACGTGCGCGATGGCCTCAAACCGGTGCATCGCCGGGTGCTCTTCGCGATGAATGAGCTTAATAACGACTGGAACAAGGCCTACAAAAAGTCCGCGCGTGTGGTGGGTGACGTGATCGGTAAATATCACCCGCATGGGGACTCGGCGGTTTACGACACCATTGTGCGTATGGCCCAGCCCTTCTCCATGCGCTACATGCTGGTGGATGGCCAGGGAAACTTCGGTTCCATCGACGGCGACAACGCCGCCGCGATGCGTTACACCGAAATCCGCATGCAGAAAATCTCCCACCAGATCCTGTCAGACCTGGACAAGGAGACCGTGGACTTTGTCGACAACTATGATGGCACGGAGCGTATTCCGGCTGTTATGCCTACCCGGGTGCCTAATCTACTAATCAATGGCTCCTCCGGTATCGCCGTGGGTATGGCAACCAATATTCCACCGCACAACCTGACCGAAGTGGTCAGCGGCTGCCTGGCCTTGTTGGGCAACCCCGACCTGACTGTCGATGAGCTCATGGAACACATCCCGGGACCTGATTTCCCCACTGCTGCCATCATCAACGGTCGAGCCGGCATTATCCAGGCGTACCGCACTGGGCGCGGACGGATATACGTGCGTGCCCGCGCGGAAGTGATTCATGATGAGAAGCGCGGTAAGGACATCATTATCATTCACGAGTTGCCCTATCAGTTGAACAAGGCGCGACTGATCGAGCGTATTGCCGAGCTGGTGAAAGAAAAGAAAATCGAGGGTATCACCGAGCTGCGAGACGAGTCCGACAAGGACGGCCTGCGCGTGGTGATCGAGTTACGCCGTGGTGAGGTGGGTGATGTTGTACTCAATAACCTCTATGCGCAGACCCAGCTGCAAACCGTGTTCGGCATTAACATGGTGGCGCTGGTCGATGGGCAGCCGAAGATTCTCAATCTCAAGGAGATCATCGAAGCCTTTATTCGTCACCGGCGCGAGGTGGTAACCCGGCGCACAGTCTACCTGTTGCGCAAGGCCAAGGAGCGCGGGCACCTGCTTGAAGGCCTGGCCATCGCCCTGGCAAATATCGATCCGGTGATCGAACTGATCAAGTCCTCGCCCAGCTCCGCCGAGGCCAAGGAAAAGCTGATAGCGCGCCCCTGGTTGCCCGGTGACGTCATGGGTATGTTGGAGCGAGCGGGCGAGGATGCCTGCCGCCCGGACGGTCTCGAAGCACAGTACGGGCTGCGTGAAGGGGAATACCACCTTTCACCGGCGCAGGCACAGGCTATTCTCGAACTGCGTTTGCACCGTTTGACGGGCCTGGAGCATGAAAAGCTGCTGCAGGAGTACGAGGAAAAGCTTCGAGAGATTACCGGTTACCTCGAGATACTCTCTGACCCCGAGCGATTGAAAGTGGTGATCCGCGAGGAACTGGAAGAAATCGTCACGGAGTATGGCGACGAGCGGCGGACTGAAATTACCGCATCCCAGCATGACCTCACGGTGGAAGACCTGATTACCGAGGAAGACAGGGTGGTCACTATTTCTCACGGAGGCTACGCCAAGACGCAGCCGCTGTCGGATTACCAGGCCCAGCGTCGTGGCGGCACAGGCAAGTCTGCTACCGCAGTGAAAGACGAAGACTTTGTCGAGCATCTGCTGATTGCCAGCACCCATGCCACGATTCTGTGTTTCTCCAACCAGGGCAAGGTCTACTGGCTGAAGGTCTACCAGATACCGCTATCAGGGCGTAATTCCCGTGGTCGTCCCATGGTGAACCTGCTGCCCCTGGAAGAAGGCGAGAGAGTGACGTCTATTCTTCCCGTTGAGGAGTATACGGAGGGCCACTACATCTTTATGGCCACCGCAAATGGCACGGTGAAGAAGACAGCCCTTACTGATTTCTCTCGCCAGCGCAGCGTAGGTCTGCGCGCGCTGGAGTTGGAGGAGGGCGATGTGCTGTTGGGCACGGCCGTTACCACCGGCGACTGTGATGTGATGCTGCTCTCCAGTGAGGGTAAAGCGGTGCGTTTCCGCGAAGGCGACGTGCGCGCCATGGGCCGGACAGCCCGGGGTGTGCGCGGTATCAAGCTCGGCGAAGGCCACAGCATGATTTCGTTGATCATCCCCCGCGAGGATGGGCGGTTGCTCACGGTGTCTGAAAACGGTTATGGCAAACGTACTGAAATGAGTGAGTTCCCGACCAAGGGCCGCGGTAACAAGGGTGTGATTGCCATGCAGACCAGTGACCGCAATGGCCGCCTGGTCGGCGGTGTACAGGTTTTCGAGGGCGACGAGCTGATGCTGATCTCCAACCAGGGAACGTTGGTGCGTACCCGTGCCGACGAAATCTCGGTGTTGGGCAGGAATACACAGGGTGTGCGCGTCATCCGCACCAAGGACGGCGAGTCGTTGGTGAGCGTTGAGCGTATCGATGAGCCCGCGGTCGATGAGACCGACTCCGTTGATGTTGATACCGGGGGTGCCGTACCGCCCGCAGTCGCTTCTCCTGATGCTGCGCCAGCGGAAAATGAAGACAAGGAACCAGAAGAATGACCCGTCGTTACAACTTTTGCGCTGGCCCTGCCGCGCTGCCCGAGCCGGTTCTGGAGCAGGCTCGCGACGAGATGCTCGACTGGCACGGGGCCGGCCTGTCCATCATGGAGATGAGTCACCGCAGTCCTGAAATAGTTGGTGTGGCCCAGCGCGCCGAGGCAACCCTGCGTGATCTGATGGGCATTGGTGATGACTATGCCGTGTTGTTCCTGCAGGGTGGTGCCAGCACACAGTTTGCTGCCGTGCCGCTGAACCTGTTGAGCGAGGGGGGTGTTGCCGACTACGTCAACACAGGGCAGTGGTCGAAGAAGGCCATCGCCGAGGGCAAACGCTTCGGCAACGTGAACGTCGCCGCCAGTTCCGAGGACACCCGATTTACCACGATTCCTGCTCGGGAGACATGGCAGTTGTCGGCCAGTGCCGATTACCTGCACTACACCCCCAACGAAACAATTGGTGGTGTTGAATACTTCTGGGTACCCGAAACGCAAGCACCGCTGGTTGTGGATATGTCTTCCACGATCCTTTCCCGCCCGGTTAACGTGGCGGATTACGGCGTCATATACGCCGGTGCGCAGAAAAACATCGGGCCGGCTGGGCTGACATTGGTCATCGTCCGCAAGGACCTGCTGGGCAAGGCCGATGCCAGGTGCCCGGCCATGCTCGACTGGAAGACCGCGGCAGATAACGATTCCATGTACAACACTCCGCCTACCTATGCCCTTTATCTCGCTGGCCTGGTATTTGAGTGGCTCAAGGGGCAGGGCGGTCTTGACGCCATGGAAGTGATCAACCGTCGCAAGGCTGAGAAACTGTATGCCGCCATTGACGGCTCTGCGTTCTATGCCAATCCCGTTGAGCTGCAGAGCCGGTCCCTGATGAACATACCGTTTACCCTGGCCGATGCCAACCTGGACAAGGCGTTCCTGGTAGAGTCAGAGGCGGCCGGCCTGCTCAATCTCAAAGGCCATCGCAGCGTGGGTGGTATGCGTGCCAGTATCTATAACGCTGTCGGCGAGGATGCGGTGGATGCACTCATCGCATTCATGCAGGACTTTGAGCGGCGTAACGGCTGAATACATGACGGACAAACCGGACAAACGGAGCCTGGATCAGGTCAGGGCGGATATCGACGCTATCGACCGCGAGATACAGGAATTGATCAGCCGCCGCGCCAAATGTGCACAGCGTGTAGCCGATATAAAACTGGCCGAGGTATTGGCGGCCCGTGAGGCCGGTGACGCCACAGCCGAAGTGGTTTACTACCGCCCCGAGCGCGAGGCGCAGGTGTTGCACCGCATTATGGAGCGCAATCAGGGGCCGCTTGCAGGCGAGACGGTCGCTCACGTGTTTCGAGAGATCATGTCCGCTTGTCTGGCGCTGGAGAAACCGCTGCAGGTGGCGTATCTGGGCCCCGAGGGCACCTTCACCCAGGCTGCGGCGATCAAGCACTTCGGCCACGCAGCAGTCTGCGTATCCCAGCCCACTATCGACAGCGTGTTTTCCCAGGTCGAGTCAGGCGAATGTAATTATGGCGTGGTGCCGGTGGAGAACTCTACCGAGGGCATGGTCAGCCATACGCTGGACAACTTCATGGACTCCGGGCTGAAGATTTCCGGCGAAGTGGAAATGGCGATCACTCACCACCTGCTGGTAGCTGCAGCGACGTCGGCCGAGGATGTCACCCGCATCTGTGCACATGAACAGGCGCTGGCGCAGTGTCGTAATTGGCTGGACCAGCATTGGCCGGCTGTTCCGCGAGAAGCGGTGAGCAGCAATGGAGAGGCCGCCAGGATCGCTGCTCAATCCCCGGGTGTGGCAGCGATTGCAGGCGATATGGCGGCTGAGCTTTACGGCCTGGATAAACTCGCACAGCATATAGAGGACTACGCGGATAACACCACGCGATTCCTGATTATCGGGCGTGAAGAAGTGCCGCCCTCTGGTAACGACAAAACCTCGATTATTGTTTCCAGCCGCAACAAGCCCGGTGCGCTGTATTTACTCCTCGACCCCTTCCGCAAGGCAGGTGTCAGCCTGACCCGCATTGATACCCGGCCGTCGCGCACGGAAAAGTGGGCCTATGTGTTCTTTATTGAGTTTGAAGGGCATTTGCAGGACGAGAAAATCGCCGCCATTGTCAGCGAGTTGGAGGAACAGTCCATTCTGCTCAAGCCCCTGGGGTCCTACCCGCAGGCGGTACTGTAAGTTTCGCAGCATATGAAACCGCAAGTCGATACTGTCGCTATCCTTGGCCTGGGGCTGATCGGTGGCTCACTGGCGAAGGCACTGCGCAAGAGCGGTTTCTGTCGCCGCGTGATCGGCTATGGACACCGTGAACCATCGCTGCGTCGAGGTCTTGAACTGGGCGTGATCGACGCATTTACCCTTGACCTGGGCGAAGCGATCAACACTGCTGATATCATTGTGATCTGCACACCGACCCTGGTGGCTGCTGAGGTGCTGGGCGAGATTCTGCCGCAAACGCAAGCCATGGCCGAACCTCCGTTGATCACTGACGCCGCCAGTGTGAAAGGGAGTCTGCGTGATGCGGCGCTGAGAATCTGCGGAGAATTTCCAGCCTATCTGGTGCTGGGTCATCCTATTGCCGGTTCCGAGCGCAGTGGGGTAGAGGCAGCAAAGGCTGACCTGTATAACAACCACCGGGTTATTCTGACGCCCGTCCCACAAAATGACGCAGCGGCTGTGGCCCGGGTGCATGCAATGTGGTTGGCCACGGGCGCTGACGTGGTGGAAATGACAGTGGACAGGCACGATGCTGTACTGGCTGCTACCAGTCATTTGCCGCACCTGCTGGCGTATTCGCTCGTCGACGCACTGGCCCAGTCTGCGGAGAGTGATGAAATATTTCGCTGTGCTGCAGGCGGTTTCAGGGACTTTACCCGTATTGCCTCCTCTGACCCGGTGATGTGGAGGGACATCGCTATCGCCAATAGGTCCGCCTTGCTGCAGGCAATTGACCTTTTTAGTAATCACCTGGGGCAACTGCGCCAGGCCGTCAGTGAAGAGGATGCCGAAGGCCTGCACGCTACTTTTACACGTGCCAAGACCGCGCGCGATGATTTTGCCAGAATCCTCGCTGATCGTGGACAGGGAAAACCCAATTGAACGGTCACCGCTGCGTGCGTTGATGACCCCGGATTAAACTATTATGCGCTTCACATTATCGCCAGGCGGCAACATCCGCGGACAAGTTCGCGTTCCCGGAGACAAGTCCATATCCCATCGGTCTATCATGTTGGGTGCGCTGGCTGAGGGCGTGACCAGGGTCAGTGGTTTTCTTGAGGGGGAGGACGCCCTGGCTACACTCAGCGCTTTTCGCGCCATGGGTGTCGAGATAGAGCGCCACAGTGCTGGCGAGGTGGTTGTCCAGGGTGTTGGCCTCCATGGACTCGAAGCCTCTTCGGCCGCCCTGGACCTGGGCAATGCAGGCACCGGTATGCGCCTGCTTTGCGGGTTGATGGCCGGCCAGTCCTTCGACTGTGAATTAACGGGCGACGCCTCTCTTTGTTCGCGCCCGATGGGCCGCGTTATCGATCCGCTCACGTTGATGGGCGCAAAAATCGATGCGCAGGCAGGGGGGCGTCCCCCCCTGAAGATATCGGGCGGACGGGCTCTGCAGGGCATTCACTACGATTTGCCGATGGCCAGTGCGCAGGTGAAGTCCTGCGTGTTGCTGGCAGGTCTTTATGCTGACGGACGGACATCGGTCACCGAACCGGCGCCTACCCGGGATCATACCGAGCGCATGCTGCGCGGCTTTGGCTACCCGGTTGAACGGAAGAACGGTGTCATCAGCCTTGAGGGAGGTGGGTGCCTGGAGGCGGCAGATATAGACGTGCCTGCAGACATTTCATCCGCAGCCTTCTTTCTGGTGGCGGCCAGTATCGCCCCGGGCTCGGACCTGCTGCTCACTCATGTCGGCGTCAACCCCACGCGCACCGGCGTGATCAATATTCTTCGCCTTATGGGTGCCGACATCACCCTGAGCGGGCAAAGAGAGGTTGGCGGGGAGCCGGTGGCCGACATTCGTGTGCGTTATGCGCCTCTGCGCGGTATCGAGATTCCCGAAGACCAGGTGCCACCGGCCATTGATGAGTTCCCGGCACTGTTCATCGCTGCAGCCTGTGCTGAAGGGCGTACCGTGTTACGCGGCGCTGAAGAACTACGGGTCAAGGAGAGCGACCGCATCGCTGCCATGGCTGAAGGCCTGACCACCCTGGGGATTGAGAATGACGTTCTGGATGATGGCATTATTATAGAAGGCGGTACGCTGGCCGGCGGCGAAATACACACCCACATGGACCACCGTATCGCCATGTCCTTTGCCATAGCGGGCCTGCGGGCGCAGGAGCCGATCGTCGTGCTGGATTGCGATCACGTGGCCACTTCTTTCCCCGGTTTTGACGTGCTGGCGAGTGAACTCGGTCTGCGCATCAGCGTGCAGGCTGACTGAGCATGTCTGCGGCACCGGTGATTACTGTCGATGGGCCCAGCGGGGCAGGTAAAGGCACGGTCAGCCATTTGCTCGCCGCTGAGTTGGGGTGGCATTTTCTCGACAGCGGCGCCCTCTATCGCGTCACTGGCCAGGCCTGTCTTATCGAGGGGGTCAGTTGGGAAGACGAAGCCAGAGTCGCTGAAATTGCCCGTGGTCTGGATGTGAGCTTCAGTGCCGCTGAAAATGGCGAGGTCCTGGTGGCCTATAAAGGCAAAGACGTTTCCGCGGCAATCCGCACGGAAGAGGGTGGTCGTGGGGCGTCCACCGTGGCAGCCATTCCTGCTGTGCGTCGTGCGCTGCTGGCCCGGCAGCGCGACTTCAGGCGCCTTCCCGGACTGGTAGCGGATGGCCGCGACATGGGGACAGTGGTTTTCCCCGATGCGCCACTCAAATTCTTCCTTACCGCATCCGCCGCGGAGCGGGCCGAGAGACGCTACAAGCAGTTGATTCTAAAGGGGGAAAGTGTTAGTCTCCCGCGCCTTCTGGAGGACATCAAGGAGCGAGATGCGCGTGATTCGAGTCGTGCTGTTGCCCCTCTGGTACCTGCGGAAGACGCCGTTGTTATCGACAGTACCGGCGCGGATATCGAGCAGGTATTTGCACAGGTGATGAAGGAAGTGACGCTAAAAGGCATTATCTAGCGGCTAACCGTGTCGATCTCCTTTTATACGGCAAACATTGTCTCTGCGGTTGAATCCAGTCATGGCCGCAGTTGACAGTGATGACAAACGAACCCCGTACCCGGCTGGAGGGACGGATGACCAAACCAACAGGTAATGTGTAATGAGCGAATCCTTCGCTGAACTTTTTGAAGAAAGTCTGAAGACGGTTGATATGAAGCCAGGTGCCATTGTCACCGGCGTGGTAATTGATATCGACAACGACTGGGTTACCGTTCACGCGGGCCTTAAGTCAGAGGGTGTGATCCCCCGTTCCCAGTTCAACGATGCCGCTGGCGAGTGTGGACTGAGTATCGGTGATGAAGTACAGGTAGCCCTGGAATCCGTGGAAGATGGCTTTGGTGAGACCAAACTGTCCCGCGAGAAAGCCAAGCGTGCTGAAGCCTGGAAAGAACTGGAAGCTGCTCACGAAGCAGAAGAAGTGGTCACAGGTGTTATCAACGGCAAGGTCAAAGGTGGCTTTACCGTGGACATCAACAGCATTCGCGCGTTCCTGCCGGGCTCCCTGGTAGATGTACGTCCCGTTCGCGAGACGGTGCACCTGGAAGGCAAGGAACTGGAATTCAAGGTCATCAAGCTGGACCAGAAGCGCAACAACGTGGTGGTTTCCCGTCGCGCTGTTATGGAAGCGGCCAACTCCGAGGAGCGCGAAGCGCTGCTGGAGACCCTGCAGGAAGGCATGTCCGTCAAGGGTATCGTCAAGAACCTGACCGACTACGGCGCGTTCGTTGACCTGGGCGGTGTGGACGGTCTGTTGCACATTACCGATATGGCCTGGAAGCGCATCAAGCATCCTTCCGAGATTGTGGAAGTGGGCCAGGAAATCGACGTCAAGATCCTCAAGTTCGACCGTGAGCGCAACCGTGTATCACTGGGTCTGAAGCAACTGGGTGAAGATCCCTGGGTGGAAATCACCGGTCGCTACCCCGAGGGTAGCCGCGTCAAGGCCAAGATCACCAATCTTACCGATTACGGCTGCTTCGCCGAGCTGGAAGAGGGTGTGGAAGGTCTGGTACACGTCTCCGAAATGGATTGGACCAACAAGAACGTCCACCCTTCCAAGATCGTCCAGCTGGGCGACGAGGTGGAAGTCATGGTTCTGGATATCGACGAAGAGCGTCGTCGTATCTCCCTCGGTATCAAACAGTGCATGCAGAACCCCTGGGATGCCTTCGCATCGCAGTACAGCAAAGGCGACAAGATTGCCGGCTCTATCAAGTCCATTACCGACTTCGGCATCTTCATTGGCCTGGAAGGCAACATCGATGGCCTCGTGCACTTGTCCGATATCAGCTGGAACGAAGTGGGCGAGGAAGCGGTACGCAACTACAAGAAGGGCGACGAGATCGAGACAGTTATCCTGTCAATCGACCCCGAGCGTGAGCGTATTTCCCTTGGCGTCAAGCAACTGGAAGACGATCCCTTTGGTAACTACATTGCAGTGAATGACCGCGGCGCTATCGTCACCGGCGAAGTCACTGAAGTTGACGCCAAGGAAGTGATCATCAAGCTTGCCGACGAAGTTGAGGGTATCCTCAAGGCATCCGACATCTCTCGCGACCGAGTGGAAGATGCGCGTGCCTCGTTCAAGGTTGGCGACTCTGTAGAGGCCAAGATCATCTCTGTCGACCGCAAGAACCGTGGCGTAGTACTGTCCATCAAGGCCAAGGATTACGACGACGAGAAGGAGGCTGTGAAGTCCCTGAAGGATGCCGAGCAGGAATCGGCTTCTCCAGGTACCATTGGCGACCTGATCAAGGCGCAAATGAGCGACAAGTAATCGTCGGTTACGTTTCGGGCTGCGGCCCGTTTCAATTCGAAAGGGCTCACAAATGTGAGCCCTTTTTTTTGGTTCACGAATCCCTTCCCGGTAGGAAATTACTCCTTTCAGTGCCTGAGTTCTCCGCGTGTGGCGCGCAATAGCACCTTACCGGGTGCCACACCTGACAGTGAACAGCAGGTCCTGCCCCAACCAGAATGTAACTTTTCCTATATAAAATAAGGACTTGCGAAAGATAGAAACTGGGGTCACAATAAGGCCTGATGCAAAAAACGGCCGTATAAGACCGATGACGAAAAGTGAACTGATCGAGACTATCGCCGCCAGGCAAGCGCAGCTGTCCTCCAAGGATGTGGAGTTGGCTGTGAAGACCATACTGGAACACATGTCCCAGTCCCTGGCAGATGGCGAGCGCATAGAGATCCGTGGATTCGGCAGCTTCTCGCTGCATTACCGCGAGCCGCGGCGTGGACGTAACCCCAAGACCGGCGATGCCGTTGAGCTGACCGGAAAGTACGTTCCGCACTTCAAACCCGGCAAAGAGTTGCGTGAAAGAGTGAACCTCGGGTTGCAAATGGGGCTGTGAGCTTGCTCTGAGAAATACAGACGGTATGATCGCGAGGTCATACCGTTTTTTTTATCTTACCTATCGGACTAACTCATGAAACTGCTTCGCAATCTCATCTATATTGCCGTGGTACTGGCTATGGCTGCAGTCGGTGCCCTGTTTGCATTGCAGAATGAAGCCCCCGTTCCGCTGGATGTGCTGGTCTATACCTTCGAGCCGCGCAGCCTGGCGCTTTGGTTGCTGATTGCATTTGCTCTGGGCGGCGTGCTCGGCCTGGTGATGTCGTCGGCGCTGATGCTGCGCAAGCGCGCTGCGCTGGCTACGGTAAATCGACAATTGGCAAAGTGTAAAGCGGAAGTGGACAAGTTGCGCACGGCGGGCTTGAAAGACGGTGAATGATTACCTTGTCTTCGCACTATTTTTTATTGCGATTGCCATAGGGTGGTTACTGGGTCGGCGCAACCGGAATCTGTCGTCCCCCGTTCGTGACCTTCCGGGTCAGTATTACAAGGGTCTTAATTACCTGCTTGATGGCCGCCCTGATGGCGCGGTAGATGCATTTATCAATGCGTTGGAAGTCAACACCGAAACGCTGGAAACCCATATCGCACTAGGCAATCTGTTGCGTAAGCGAGGTGAGGTTGATCGTGCAATTCGTATTCACCAGAATCTGCTGGCCAGGCCGAGTTTGCCGCGGGCGCAGGTTCACCGGGCGCACCTGGAGTTAGCCAGGGACTATATCAGCGCTGGTTTGCTGGACAGGGCCGAGCGGCTGCTCAAGGACCTGGTGACGGAGTCCCCCGTGCAGCGGCGGGCCAGTCAATGGCACCTCATGGATATTTACCAGAGTGAGCGGGAGTGGCAGCAGGCGATCGATATCGCTGGGGATCTCCTGCCGCGCAAATCTCTGTTGGGCGGTTCGGGCAATGACGCCACTGAGGATCCGGGGCAGCCTGTTCCGGTAGTGCTCTCCCACTATTATTGTGAACTGGCGGCTGAACACCATCAGGCCGGGGATCTGGTCAGCGCGCGCTATCTGTTGCAAGAGGCGCTTTCGCGCGATAAGCAGTGCGTGCGAGCCTCGATCATGCTCGGCGCTGTTGAGTACGATGCCGGGCGCTACAAGCAAGCAATCAAAGCGTTGCGCAGGGTGCGCCAGCAGGACCCTCTGTATGTCAGTGAGTCCGTGGCCACGCTGCGCGCCTGTTTTCGCGAACTGGGAGAAGAGAAAGCCCTGCGTTCTTACCTGATGGAATGCCTGGAGCTCTATCCGTCGCCGACGTTGTTGCTGGCCACCGTGGAGGACCTTCGCGAAGTGGAGGGACAGGAAGTCGCTGAACGCTTTCTGGTGGAGCAGCTTGAAAAAATGCCGTCACTACGCGGCCTGGAGAAACTGGTCAGCCTCCAGGCTGACAGTCACGAGGGTGATATCCGGGAAAACCTTGGATTGCTGCAACGCCTGGTGCAGCGCCTGATCGAAGAGCGCCCTTCCTACCGCTGTGGTCACTGCGGTTTCGCAGGGCGCCACCTGCACTGGTTCTGTCCTGGCTGCAAGTACTGGGGGACTATCAGCCCGATTCGTGGCACCAGCATGGAATAGATACACCACCTGCAAGAGATAACTTATGAACGAAAACCCCGTTATTGTCGCTGTAGACTTTCCCTCGGCGGAACCTGCCCTGGCACTGGCTGAGCGACTGTCGCCCGAGCTTTGCAGACTCAAGGTCGGCAAGGAGCTTTTCACGCGCTGTGGCCCGGCGTTGGTAGCGGGTTTGCAGGATCGCGGCTTCGATGTGTTCCTCGACCTCAAGTTCCACGATATCCCCAATACCGTAGCGGGAGCCGTGCGCGCAGCCGCGGACCTGGGCGTATGGATGGTCAATGTCCACGCGGCGGGTGGTCGGCGGATGATGGTCGCCGCCGCTGAAGCGTTGCAGTCTTCCTCTCACGCACCATTGCTCATTGGCGTAACAGTGTTAACCAGCATGTCTGACGAGGATTTGCGTGAAATGGGCTATACCGAATCGGCAGGGCAGCGGGTTCTGCGGCTTGCGGCGCTTACCCGCGAGTGCGGTCTTGACGGTGTGGTCTGCTCGGCAATGGAGGCGCCTGAATTGCGTGCGCAGTGTGGCCCTGACTTTAGCCTGGTAACCCCGGGGATACGCCTGGCCGGCGATGATGCCGGTGACCAGCGCAGGGTGCTGACGCCTGCCGATGCCATCGCCAATGGTGCTGACTACCTGGTTATTGGTCGCTCTGTCACCGGCGCAGCTGACCCGCTGGAGGCACTGCAGCGCGTGCACCGGGAACTGGGTTCGCTGGCGTAGCATCAAATCCGGGCAGGCTGCCGTGAGTCCATTCACGGGCTGCTAGACTGCTCCCTGATACGGATGCCTGCACGGAAGCAGCAAACTGATCAGGGAGATCACATTATGAATATACAATTATCTGCAATACCACTGGTGAATGAACGAGGCCGCGTCTCGCGGTCTCAACCCATTCGCTTCGTTTTACTCTTGACTGCGTTGATGTTGGTCCTTGTGCTGGGTGCGGACCCCGTTCAGGCCCAGCAGGGTGAAATGCCCGCGCTGGCATCGCAGTCAGTTAATATCAACAGCGACAACGCCTCGGTGCTGGCCGACGGGCTCACCGGGGTGGGCCTTTCTCGTGCCGAGGATATCATTCGGTACCGGGAAGAGTTCGGGCCCTTTACCACGGTGGAGCAGCTGTCCGAGGTAAAGGGTATAGGTAAAGCCACGCTCGATAAAAATCGTGCGCGGATAACACTGGATTAAGACGGCGGCATCCGTATCATCGGGGGCTTATGCCCCCAACTTTTAATAATTCTCTGTGAAGTGCCTGGTAACCGGTGCCACCGGTTTCATCGGGCGCGAGTTATGCCAGCAGTTGGCCGCGGCCGGCCACGAAATCGTGCCCTATAGTTGCTCAGGCCAGGCCCTCGACGACGGCACTGCGACTATTCCAATCGATTTGCGTACGGACAGTCCAGATGAATCAGATATGGCGTGCGCTGACGTGGTTTTCCATCTCGCGGGTATCGCCCACCAGCAGGCGCCGGCTATTGATTACGAAAAGGTCAATCACCAGGCGGTGGTGAGATTGGCCAGGCAGGCGCGCATTGCAGGCGTGAAAGCGTTTATTTTCCTCAGTAGCGTCAAAGCGATGGGCACGGCACCTGGCCCCGCTGCGCGTGCAGAGGGTGACGGCGTGTTACCCCTTGATGACTATGGGCTTTCGAAGTGGTTGGCGGAGTCGGCACTGAGTCGTGAATTTCGAGGCGGTGATATGTCCGTTTGTATTATCCGTCCCACACTGGTTTACGGCCCACATGTCAAAGGCAATCTGCAGCGGCTGGCACGAGGCATCAACCGTGGTTTACCGCGGCCACCCGAGATCGGCGGCAGATCTATGATCGCCGTAGGTGACCTGTGCCGTTTGATGCTGACGCTTGCTGAACAAAGGAAAGCAGGCGTGAGTACGTATATTGCCAGCGACGGTGAAGTCTATAGCCTGCGAAGGATGTACGATGCCATTCGCCGTGCCCGTGGGCGGGGCAGGGGGCTTGCCTGGTGCCCGCGTTGGCTATGGGCACTCGCGTGCTCATTGCAAGATCGGCGAAATCGCGAAGCGCAGTCCGCGTGGAGCAAGTTATTCGGCAGCGAACTCTACAGTAATGACTCGGTTTTGCGGTCCACCTCCTGGCGACCGGTTTTGCGTCTCGAGGAATACCTGTCCAGAGGCGAAGAGCCGTGATGGCCCCATTGCTGACGATGATTCTGTCGGCGTGCCTGTGTGGTGGGTACCTGATTCTGGCGCGCCGATGGCAGATTCTCGATCTGCCTAACGAGCGCAGCTCACACGCCATGCCAACGCCTCATGGCGGCGGAGTGCCAACGATTGCCGCCCTGTTGCTGGGCACCTGGCTGGCCTCGGCTGCAGGCGTCGACTGGGGTGTCGAGTACCTGGTAATGCTAGGCACCGCAGCCGCGCTGGTCGTTATCGGTGTGGTCGACGACTTGCGCAGTCTCGGCGTTGGGTTGCGCTTTGCGCTCTATAGTGCGTGTAGCCTGATTGTTGTGAACACGCTCTACCACTTTATCCTTGAACCCTCGGTCCTTGCCTGGGCCCTGGGTTTGCTGACTGTAGTCGCCTTGTTGTGGCTGCTGAATCTGTATAACTTTATGGACGGTATTGATGCCTTCGCAGCAGTGCAGTGTATGCTGGCCTGCGCCGGGGCGTGGGTGATCGCGTCACAATCGGGGGCGGATCCTGCTTACCGGCAGTTCTGTTTGCTGCTGTTGGCGGCGCAGGCCGGTTTTCTTGTCTGGAACTGGCCACCGGCGAAGTTGTTTATGGGCGATGCCGGTAGCGTGCCCACCGGTCTGTTGCTGGGAGCCCTGGCGCTACTGGGTAGCGTTCGCGGCTATCTTCCATTGGCGTGCTGGTTGATTCTGCTGGGTCCATTCATCGTCGATGCATCGGCCACTCTTGCCTGGCGTATTGCCACCGGACAGCGCTTTACGCAGCCTCATCGATTGCACGCCTATCAGCGGCTAAGTCGCCGTTACGGGGGGCATAGACCCGTCGTATTGATGCTGATAGCGATAGTCGTGCTGTGGTTGTTTCCCCTCGCCTGGTTGGCAGGTTTATGCCCCAAGTACGGGCTTTTCTTGGTAATTTTGGCCTATCTTCCTTTGCTGGCAGGCATGGCTAAAACGGCCAAATTGGGCTAGTATCTATTCTTTGCGCTGCACTCAAAAACTACTATATAGCAGCGTTTTGGTAGACCATTTAGACCGTACAGAGTGAGGAAGGGGCTTGCTGAACTATTTTGGCCGTATCGTTATGCGCGCAGCTTCCGGAATCTTCGGCAGCTTCAGCGGCGGTCTGGAAAAACTCGTCGAACTGCCCAGGAATATCAAACAGGCCTGTCTTCTTGCCCTGGACATGGGCTTTGTGACGTTGGCTATGTGGTCAGCGGTTGCCTTCCGCTTCGGCCACCTTGACTTCACGCTTGGCCCTGTTGAGATCTTCTGCGCCGCTTTCACGGTTCTGGCAAGCGCCATAATCTTTCTTCGTTTGGGTCTCTATCGAGCGGTCATTCGTTTCATGGGGCAACAGGCAATCTGGGCGGTAATCACCGCCGTCAGCTATTCCTCGCTCGTTCTGGGCGCTACAGTATTTTTTACCCAGGCCGACGTCCCACGCTCGATGCCCTTTATCTACTGGGGGCTCGCAATGCTGGGTATTGGCGGCACCCGCTTGAGCGTGCGCGCCTATTATCAGGCCAAGCTGCGTTCACTTTCAGAAAACGTCATCATTTACGGGGCGGGTGAGTCAGGGCGGCAGTTGCTCACGGCGCTGAACCACGGCGATCAGTATCGTCCAGTGGTATTTGTGGATGACGACCAGCGTCTCCATCATTCCGTTATCAATGGTTTGCAGGTCGCGCGCCCGGAAGAAATTGAGCAGCTTATCGCCGAATACGACATTACCCAGGTGTTGCTGGCGATCCCCTCTGCATCCGCTGATCGACGCAAGGAAATTATTACCTCGCTCGTCGGTCTGCCTGTTTATGTGCGCACCGTGCCGCGGATTGCGGCCCTGGTGGCTGGTGAGGCAAGCGTCAATCAAATTCAGGATGTCGACCTGGACGACCTGCTCGGTCGCGACCCGGTGCCACCGCACCCTGAATTGATTGACCGTTGTATTACCGAAAAGGTAGTGATGGTGACCGGTGCAGGTGGCTCCATAGGGTCAGAGCTGTGCCGACAGATTGTGAAGTCGGGGCCACGTGAGTTGGTGCTGCTGGATAATTCTGAGATCGCGCTTTACAACATTGAGCGAGAATTGCGCGAGTTAATGGAATCGGCAGGGCTTAATTGTGAGTTGGTTTCGCTGCTGGGCTCGGTTCAGGACGGTCGCAGGCTGGAAAATGTTTATCGCACCTATCAGGTGCAAACGGTTTACCATGCCGCAGCTTATAAGCACGTGCCCATGGTCGAATATAATGTCGCGGAAGGTGTGGCGAACAATGTGTTTGGCACCTGGTATGCCGCTGAGGCAGCGCGAAAGGCCGGGGTTGATACCTTTGTGCTCGTCTCCACTGACAAAGCGGTTCGCCCAACCAACATTATGGGGGCTTCCAAGCGATTTGCAGAAATGTTGCTGCAGGGACTCGCACAGCGCGAAACCAAAACGCGCTTCTGCATGGTGCGCTTCGGTAACGTTCTCGGTTCATCCGGGTCGGTAGTGCCGCTGTTCCGTGAACAGATTGAACGCGGAGGACCGGTTACGGTCACGCACCCTGAAGTCACACGTTATTTTATGAGTATTGCCGAGGCAGCCCAACTGGTCCTGCAGGCCGGCGCAATGGGTACTGGTGGCGACGTGTTTGTTCTGGATATGGGTGAGCCCGTCAGGATCGTTGATCTGGCCCGGCGGATGATTCGTCTCAGCGGCTACGAGATGGATCACGACGATCACGTCGGCCATCATATCGATATCGAATTTATCGGCCTGCGACCTGGCGAGAAACTCTATGAAGAGTTGTTGCTGGGTAGTAACGTGGCCGGCACGGGTCACCCGATGATAATGCGTGCACAGGAGGAGTGTCTGTCCTTCGGCCAGATACATGGATATGTTGCTGAGTTAATGCGCTGCTGTGATGCCCTGGACTGCGCGGGCATCACTGCCGTGTTGCGTAAAGCTGTCAGTGGTTTCAGCGAACAGGAAGTGCGCCATGACTACCTGTGGAACAAACAGGCTGAGCAGGGCGCCCAGCCCAAAGTTCCCGCAGTTACATCTAACGTGAAAGAACTTTTTCCTGAAAAGTCCTCCTGAAGCGTCAGTCTTCGATGTCGTCCACATCGAATTGCCCGGTCAGGCGACGCCGCACATGAGACCACGACATACCTACGGCCAGCAAGAAAGCTACCAGTATCAGAGCCACCCAGCTTATTGCACTGCTCGAATCAATGCTTAGCCAGCCCAGGTCTACAAACAGCCACACCACGCAACCAAACAGCGCAGCGCCCAGAATAATGCCCAGCCAGCCCATAGACAGGAAGGTTGCGCGTAGATAGATAATCCAGGCGATCAGCAGTACGACCCCCACCAAAGCCTGTATAGGGCCAAGTTCAGTGCCTTCCGCCATTATCCAACTGACATAGGAATAGTCCGTTGGGTTGTACGTTCCAAAGACCAGAACGATGGCGAAAAACATCCGCCCCAAAAAACTGCCGACAGTAAACTCTTTGGCCATTGATGCTTTCCTTTTTGAATTAGGATGGGCTCAGGATAGGCGACTCAGTTCGCTGGAAGCAAGCCCCTGACGATGGCTGTAATCTCTGCTTCCGACATATATCTTGGAACGGGATACAAGTCTCCGGCCTCGGCCAGAGCATCTTCGACAATGCCTGGCACGTCGCTCGCCTGTAGTCCTTTGGGCTTTAACGGTAGCTCCATCTCGGCACGCATATCGACAATGGCCTGGATAAACTTCTGCGCCAGGGAGGAGGGCGGGTCCGTCTCAGTCCCCAGCCCTACCAGCACAGCCAGGTCTGCCAACCGTGGGTGAATACAATTGCCATAGGCCGCCAGTACTTCTGGCAATACCATGGCGTTGGCGTTGCCGTGGGGTGTATGGCAGACCCTGCCCAGCTGATGTGCCACACCGTGGACATAGCCTACCGATGTGCGGCCGAACGCTGAACCGGCGTAGAAAGAGGCTACGGCCATCGCATCCCGGGCTTTGAGGTCGTTGCCGTCGTGCCATGCCCTGGTCAAGTGTTGAAATATCAATCTGATAGCGGCCTTCGCCTGCAGTTCAGTGGAAGCATTGGATGCTTTGGACAGGTAGGATTCTACTGCGTGGGTCAGTGCATCCATGCCGGTGGCGGCGGTAATGCCCGGAGGCATGCCTTTCATGATGTCGGCGTCCAGCGCGACGTATCCGGGGATCAGCTTGCTGTCTACCACCGGTACTTTTCGATGGGTTACCGGATCGGTGATAACCGACGCCAGGGTGATCTCTGAGCCAGTGCCGGCGGTAGTGGGAATGGCAAACAGCGGCAACCCCGGGTTCTTCGACTTCTGTATCCCGTCGAAGAATTGCAGATCGCCGGGATTGTTGTGCAGCAGAGCGATCAGCTTGGCGGCATCAAGCACCGAACCTCCGCCTACTGCGACGACAGCATCGCATCGTTCAGTACGCAGCAATGCCTCGCCGGCCTGCACCTGGTCAAAAGCGGGGTCGGGGAGTACGCCGTCGAATATCGCGTAGGCTACCCCATCATTGTCCAGCTGTTGTTTGATCCCGTCGAGGATGCCTGACGAGCCCAGAAAATTATCAGTAACGATGAGCACTTTGCGTAAACCCAGGACGGAGACCTGCTCCGCGAGTACCAGTGCAGAGCCCGGCCCCATGTATACTACGGGCGCATTGCGTGGTAGCAGCCGTAACAGCCAGGTGACGACAAAGGCCCTTATTTTATAGTAAAACAGTTTCACGATCGGGATTCCTGTGATTGATTAGGCTGTGGCCCATGATACCCCGTGGAGATGCTGTCAGGCTACTTTGCGACGTTTGGGTCGCTTTTGCTTGCGCTGCCAGAGGCTTATGCTGGGAAGGTGTTTTATCGACTTTGCCTTGATCGCCCTGGACACGTTCTCGTTGACAAAGCGAGTCATGGCTGCGGTGATCTGGCGAGCCATGCTGTTGCCCTCGGGGGAGGTGGACATTACCAGTAAGTGAGGGTTCAGTGGGTCGGCCGCCAGCTCGTTCTGCTCCCGTTTCAGGATGACCAGACGAGCTGGTATCTGTAAGTCGGCCTCTCTACTGACGCCTTCCCTGGCCATGCGAGCTTTGACCAGATAGCGGTGCTCTTCTGAGTGCCTGCGTGCGGAAACCAGAAAGTCGTCTTCATGCACTATCGCCAGGAATGGAATGTCGTAGGCAAGGAGAACGTCCAGCGCCTTCAGGTGGCGATTCTGGTATTCGACCGGGTCGTGCAGGGCGGCGTTCACCTCCTTCGCCAGGCCATAGAGAGACGCGGTTTTCAGCAGTCGCCCACCAACGAGCCTTAAAACGTAGGGCATTTCAGAGTTAAGCATCCTCTGCTGAACCGTCTGGTTGTTTAACAGGCTTCTCAATCCGACGGTCATGCCATTGATCAGGGGGCGGGAAATTCGACGTTTCAGGAACTTGTCCAACGCGGCCATATTGGAAGCGCTCTCCGCGAGTTCTTCCGTATAAGTTGGGCTAAGCCGCCCGGAGCGGTCAAGGTCATAGGTGCGATCCAGTCCACCATAGTCCAGCTCTGTATTGCGCCGCAGGTGGTCGACCAGGGATTTTACGTTGGCGCCGGTATTCGGCCCATCGCAAGGCGACCAGGTCGCCAGGTGGATGATTCCTGAGGCGCGAAGTGCATCGATAAGCTGCTTGTTTTCCTTGCCCAGGTCCTCGTAAGCAGGAATTTCTGCATCATAGCTATTCAGGACCGAGAGCAGCAGGTGATCGGAGATTACCCCGGCGATAGAGTGACCGGCAATGGGTACCGGGCGGCCCCTGCGCCAGTTGCTGAGAATTGCCTTGCGCAACGCCAGCGCATAGTGCGGAAATATCTCATCGTTCTCCAGGAATTTGGCGCGGCTGCCCCGGTGCAAAGCAGAAACTGTCCATGCGCTGGGCAACCTGATCAGCAGATTGGCGAAGCTGAACAAGCCCATAAAGCCGTGTAGCAGCAATATGTGCACACCGTTATCTTCATCCCCGGGTCGTGTTTCAGCCTTGATCTGCACCGCCTGGCCGCGTTCGCTGTATTCGAACACGGTTTCGTCAAAGTTCAGGGCTTGCTCGTCAGCGAATATATAGACCTTTTCGGCTATATCACGGTTCACACGCAACATACGCAATGGGGTTTCCATTACCGTCTGTTCAAAGTCAGCCGCTTCCTCCATTTCGAATCGGCCCAGGGCTTTCAGCTTATGAGTTCCCGCCACGATCAGGGAAACCCTTTCAGCGTTGGTTAACACGCCGCGGTTGAGGGCGATGCGCAGAGCGCCGGAATCCTCTTTTAGTATCAACGCGTCAGGCTGGAGTAAGGATAATTCCTTCACGTACGGAGAAAACGCGCCCAGCGTACCCTCCTTGCCTATTCCACTAACAATACAGTGGAAAGACATGGACTCACCCAGCTTGCTGCGTATGTCATCGCCATAGCGCTGGGCCTCCAGACGAGCCTGCTGTAGGGCTTTGCGGCGGTTGCCACTGTCCAGTGCCTGGCTTACAGGGGCCATGTTGATCGGGTTGACCAGCCTGAAAACGGCGGCATCAATGATATCGTTCTCATCGGCGGCGTTGGGTAGGCCAAGCGTACGGGCAATGTTTCGCCGGCCACGGCGTTTACACAATTTCCGGGTTAGCGGTACGATAAAATTCATTATCAGTGACTGCTCTGCACTCTCCCAGGCCGGGTCTCCGGCGCTTTCTTCAAGGAAGAAAAAGCGCACACGCGTGAGCCAGTCAACGCTGAAGGTATGCACTTCCAGCAAGGCGCGATACTGCGCTTTGACTGTGTTGCCGCCACCTACGGCGACGGTGAAGTAATCGCGTTTATACTGCCCCCAGGCATTGAACCGGCCTTTTTCCAGCCAGCGAGTGTACTGCTCTTGCATAATCTGAGCTGCGTGCCTGCCTGCGAGAGGAAGGCTGGCCGAAATGCCCACATGGATTCCTGCCTCTTCCTGAATCAACGCGAAGGTGTCGGTTTTTCTCTTGCCAACTTTCATACGCAATCACTTTACTGGAGTGAGGGTATTTTGGCACAGCTTTGGGAGGTTGAGCTCTATCTTTTCAAGATAGCCTGCCAAATCATATTAAATTGGACCGGCACGAGCAGTGCGGCGGTGGAAAGTAAGCGGGCGACTTTTTCTGGCGATGAGAGCGACATGCCGGGACAAGACTCGCCACCGGTAGGGTGGCGAGGGCTATTTGGCGCGAGCCCAGGGACGCTGCAGGGCCCGGGGATGAGTACAGTGCTACCCTAGCGTTGCGTGAAAGCGCTGTGGAAGCCTCGAGTCACTGGCTTGAGCAGGTAATGCATGATGGTCTTGGACCCGGTAAGGATATCTACCTGCACGCTCATTCCGGGAATGACGGTCATTCGAGCCGGATCTTCTCCCAGCCAGGAACGCTCCAGCCCAACCTTGACCTTGTAATAGGGGTTGGCGTTCTCGTCCAGGTAAGTGGAGGGAGATACCTGCCGTACAGTTCCCTTTATCGTGCCGTATCGCGTTGAATCGAAGCTGTCTACGCGTACGTCGGCCAATTGGCCGGCGCGCACGTAGCCTACCTCGTTGGGCATCAAGCGTGATTCCACAATCAGTTCATCCTCCACAGGCACTATTTGCATAATCACCTCGCCCGGTTGGACAACAGCATTGATCGTGTTTACGGCAATGCCCTGGACAATGCCTGTGACCGGGGCAGTAACGCGCAGACGATCCACCTTGTCCCTGGCTTTTACCATCGCGCTGTGGACTGTCGCGAGTTCATTCTGTGCCTGTTCGAATTCGTGCTCCAGAGCCTTTTCCTGGCGTGCAAGCAGTTCTGCACGCCTTTTCCGTTCCTCGGTCAGAGCATGTGAGGCGACCAGAACGCTGTCAACGGCAGACTTCAGGTCACTCTGGGCAGAGGCGTGTTCACTTTTCATTCGCAGCAGGTCCGATTGTGAAATAGCGTTGCGTTTGGCCAGTTCCTGGCGAATATTAACCTGTTCCTGCAGTAGCGCAGACTCCCGCTTGAGGACTGTTACCTGGTTGCGTGCGCGGGTCAGCTCACTCATGCGCTGCTCGATACTGGCGTCAGCGAGTTCCCGCTCAGAGTTTCGGCTGGCCCGTTGCGTTCTCAGTGCCAGCTCTTCGTTAACGGCCAACTCCGGGTGGTCCTGGGCAAAGTCACCGAAATCAGCATCTTCCCCGCTCTTCAGGGCCTTCAGTCTGGCCATGTCCAGCTGCAATATGGTCTGACGAATGGCCAACTGATCCAGGTCCGATTGAGACGCCGGCGGTGCAAACACTACCAGCGTTGTTCCGGCTTCGACACGGTCGCCATCCTGCACCTTGATGCTGTCTACGATCCCGCCTTCAAGGTGTTGGATATTGTGCACATAACCTGCGGGTACCACGCTGCCCTTGGCTACGGTTACTTCCCCGATCTCGGTCAGGCTCATCCAGACCAGAATGGCCGCAATCAGCGCCATGATGGTGTAGATAGATACCTTCACGACGTCTGCAATGCCCTGTTCCTCCAGTTCTATGGCCTGCGCAAGAAAGCGGGCTCTGGCGCGGGGCATGCCTGCGTGAGACTTCTTTTTAGGTTGCTCAACGGAATAGTTCATGTCTCTGCTCTCATCATTAGTTCAATCGCGGCTTCCGGGGTGCCAACATGTTTGACCGTACCCTCGTCCAGCAATACGGCGCGGTCTGCAAGTCGCACATGGCTTGGCCGGTGACTGACCATAACCACAGTGTGTTTACCTTTCAGGTTCTGCAATTGCCGCATGAAACGCGCATCACTGGCGCCATCGAGTGACGCGCCTGGCTCGTCCAGTAATACAACCTCTGCGCGGCTGGTAAAGGCCCTTGCAATGGACAGTGAGCGAGTGAAGCCTGGCGGGTAGCGGTTCATCGACTTGTCGCCCAATCGGGTATTGAAGCCCGCGGGTAAGGCCAGAATGTCGCGCAGGATGCCGGCCTTTTCAGCGGCTGCGTATAGCTCTTCATCACTGGCCATACAGTTGTTAAGGCGCATGTTCTGGGCAATGGTGCCGTGAAACATTTTCAGTTCTTGAGGAACATAGGCGATGGAACGACGCAGTTCCATGGCGTTAAGCTGCCGTAAATCCACGCCGTCCAACAGCAGTGCCCCGGCTTGTGGACGATATAGTCCGGCGATCAGCTTCAGCAGTGTGGATTTACCGGATCCGGTGTACCCCACGACGGCGATCATTTCACCGGGCTTCGCTTCAAAGGAAACGCCCAGCAGTGCAGGGTCTCTATCGGCCTCATAGCGGAAGCTGACGCGCGACACCTTGAGGTTGCCCTGTATTTTCTCCTGGGGCAGTTCGGTGTTGCTCTCGTCCTTTTCCGGTTTCAGTTTCATCAGGCTGTTGATTTGCTGTACGGACTGCTTCATTTGCTGCAGCCGGCTGAAGGAGAGAAACAGGCCCTGTAATGGGGTGAGCACCCGCCACGCCAGCGTCATGGTGGCGATCAGGGCACCGACTGACATCGTGCCGTTCATGACCTTTACGGCTCCCAGGGCCAGAACCCCGACCCCGGCCAGGGTCATCAACGCCTGGGAGATGTTGGTCATGAGGGCATTGGCCATAAACGTCTGGTAGTTCGATTCGACTGCTTCGCCAGACAGTTCGCGGAAACGTTCGCGCCAGACGGTTTCTCCGCCTATTGCCTTAATCTCGCGTCGACCCTCAAAGGTCTGCATGAGCATGGCCTGTTTGTCTGTACGCGCCTTGCCGGACCGTTCAACACGACGTTTCAGCGTCGGTTGCGCAATCACCCCTAGCAGCACAAAGGCAGCCAGCATGGCCAGGGGAATGAACGCGATTTCACCGCCCAGTATTGCCACTACGGCCAGAAACAGGATCAGGAATGGCAGTTCAAGTACCAGTGCGGCCGTGGGACCGGTGAAGAAGTCGCGTAGAGAGTCGAACTGTTTCAGCCTTGCCAGCTGTGCTGCGACGGTTGAGCGTTCGGTAAACATTGGGGGTAAGAGCAACAGGTGTTTGAAGGTTTCAACGCCGATCAGATAGTCCATTCTGCCCGCAATGGCACCCATTGCCTTGGCCTTCTGGTACCGCAGTATGAGGTCCGACAGCATCAGGATGCCGACGCCGGTCAGAATCATTGGCAGGCTGTCGAGAGACCGTGCGCCAATAACCTTGTCGTAAATCATCATAATGAACAGTGGCACGCACAGAGCGGTGACGTTCACCACGCCGGTGATCATCAGCAACTGCCAGATCATTCCGCGAAAGCGGGATAGCATCGTGCTGAACCAGGCGTTGGCGGTTTGATTCTGCTTTACGCCGTGAGAGGGGCTTTTGTCGGTAAACACGTAGGCTGTGCCCGGGTTGTCCATGGACTTTGCCAGCTCTGACCGATAGCTTCGAGTGCCTGTGTCGTAGTACTCGATGTATTCCCCGTTGCGCTCTGTGAGCACTTTCGGGTCTTCACCCGGCGCGGTGAAAAGTACCGGATACAGTTCTGCGGGAATAGCATTGATCCGCCGGGTCTGTGCATCGCTGACATAGCCCTGACTCACCAGGATGTTCCTGAGGTCTGTCAGGTCGAGCTTACCGGCGAAGTGGGGCATGGATTCCAGTAGTTCCCGGTTGATCCCCTCCCGACCCAGGGCTGTGAGTATGGGAAGAAGGCAGGCGGCAAACACTGAGCCCTTTGCGAAGGCCTCCGTGTCACCGTCGCGCAGGGAATCGACATTACTGTCGCCAAACGAGCCCGTCTGAAGAATGGGGTTTTCAGCGGGTATGTTCTGAGTGATGGTATTCATGGTTCGCTCAGGCTCCTGCCACAGTCAATTTCGGTTTTGCCGTTGCAGGACGCTGCATGGCCAATTGGTCGGTGACCTCATGCAGGCTGCCGCCCTTTAACTCCAGACACCGGTCACACAGCCTGAGCACCGAGGGGCGATGAGAAACGATAACCATGGTTCGATCACCTTTCATCGACTGGATCACGTTTACCAACTTCTTGTCATTCTTGATATCAAAGTTTGCATTTGCATCGTCAAACAGGATGATCCGCGGATTCCCCACCAATGATCTGACGATGATGATTTTCTGCCTGACACCTTCTGAGAGGTTGCTCGCGGCTGAGCCTCCTATATAGGTGTCGAGTCCGTCCGGGAGCTTGGAGACGATTTCGCCAAGCCCAAGTTCTGCGGCTAGTTTTATCGCCTGCTCAGCAGCTTCGCCCTCTCGGTAAAGCGTCATGTTCTCAAGGATTGTGCCTTCGAAGATCACCCCTTGCTGCGGGACGATGCCGATCTGCGAACGCAGGAACTCAATATTGAATTCCTCAAGTGGCGTGCCATCGACGAGGATTTCACCCGCTTGAGGCTTAATAAAGCCTGATAGCAGCGAGATCAGCGTGCTTTTGCCTGCGCCATTGTCTCCTGCGATGCCAATCGCTTCCCCGGGTTTGATACTCAGGGACACTCCCTTGAGTAGCAGCTCTTCCTGCTCCGGATACTTGAAATCGACATTTTTTACGTCGATCGCGCCCTTGACCCGGCTGTCGCAGCTCACCGCCCCTGAGTTCTCGCGCGGTATTGCAAACAACGCATTCACTTTATCTATCGCCAGACGCACGCCCTGGAACTGGGTCCAGACGCTCATTGCACGCAGGCCTGGCTGTAATACGCGGCTGGTCAACATGGTGCCAGCAGCCAGGGCACCAACGGTCAGGTCGCCAGACACCACGGACGCCGCCCCTATGCCGACGAAACTGATGATTGCCAGTTGAGAAAATGTTGCGCCGACGCCGCTGGAGATACTATTGATTTTGCTGAGGTCGTAGATGCTTTCAGCAGACTGGTATTGGAGGCGTTCATAGCGACGCATCATCAGTGATTCCATGGCCATGGACTTCGCCGTATGGATACCCTGCAGCAGTTCTATGACGAAGTTCTGTCGCCTGTCTTCCATGGTTGATCGATTGCTCAATGATGCGTGGAGGCTGCTGCCTGTCTTCCATGACACCAGGAGAAAAATGAGCACCAGAACGATTGGGATTGCCACCAGCGGCCCGGCGATTACGGCGATCAACGCGAGATAGAGCACGACAAATGGCAGGTCGATCAGCAGTAGAATTGACTGGCCAGAATAGAATTCCTGAATGTTCTCCAGCGCATGGATTCTGTCGATGTAGTAACCGGCTGGTTTCGCGTCGAAGGAGAGTGTATCGGCCTGCAGAATCTGGTCCATCGCGCCAACGCCGGCGCGGTGGTCGAAGCGGGCGCCTTCCCAGCTGAGGATCTTGGAGCGCAGCGTTTTCAAGATAAGGTCCAGGACTATCACGACGAACATACCCGTCATCAGGGCGATAAAGGTGCCGTTGGACTTATAAGGAATAATTCGGTCATAAAACTGAAGGATCACGATCGGTAAGGCGAGCGCCAGTAGGTTGATCGCAAACGATGCGGCCATCACATCTACTCTGCGCCAGGTCATGGGTAGCGAGTGATTCTGCAAAACAAGCTCCTGATAGTCGTCAGTGTCCGACGCTTTTCGGCGGTGGCATGTTTCGGCCGGGCACCCGCTCTCGCGCCTCTAACTCTTTGATATAAATGCAAAAAGTATGACTTTTTATTTAAGCCTCACGTTTATCTGCCGATAATATCTGTCAGAGTGCAAGCAAACGTGCGCTGCGTTGTTAATGGATTTTTCGACCAAAGCGCCAGAAACTTTAGCGACAGGTGAGAGTTATGAGTGAAAAAAAGCATTCCGATGGAGACCGCGCCAGCAACGAACTGTTTTCGTTTGAAGACAAGAAAGCCAATAGCAGTGAACAAACTGCAGACGCTGCTGTACCTGGGGTAGCCACTGAGGAAGAACTGTTTTTGCAGAATATCTTTCTGGAGAAATCAACGGAGTTGGATGATGGGCTGGTGGACGCCGATGAGGCGCTGCTGACTCCGGCTATTCAGGAACAGGTCGACACCGATTCACCCCGAACTGATACGTCTGAACATGATGTGAGGGCGCACACTGCGCGCGCGCCAGCTTCAGTGGGTGCTGGTGACGAGGAAGGTTTATCTTCCGCAGCCGCAGCAATGCGAACCCATCACGCTGTTGATCCCGTTTTCTCGCAAACCCAAAGCGCGACGGAAGCCAGTACGGCGAGCTTTTCGCAGCCCGCAGACCTTAAGGAGGATGCCGGCGAGAGCCTCGCGAGCGCGCGCACTGGTAGCGCTGATGATCTGCGTGCAGCAGAGAGTGGGCAGAATCAGCCAGCTTTCTCCGGGAATAGTGCTGCTCAAGCCAGTGAATCAGAGGGTGTTGCTGATACGGGTAGCAATACCGACGCCGATGCAGGTACCTCTGCAGGTAGTGAGCCGACGGCAAGCAATGGCGAAGCTGAGTTGGAGCCGAAAGCGGCTGGTGATAGCGCTAAAACACCCGTGTCGGTGCCGAATAACCAACCAGTTGACCCTGCTGCCAACGAGGGAGCGCCTGTAGAGGCCGAGTCTGTCGGCAGTAACACCGGGTCTTCTGCGGGTACGCCCGTCGATAGCGTGGCAGACTGGAGTCTGTTTGGGAGTGCAGAGCAAGCCATCAACGCGAATGGGGATGAAAACGGCGGCGGTGGCGCTGGGGAGGGCACCGATGCTGGCACCGGCGGAGGCGCCGCAGAGGAAGGCGGAGCATCCGGCGGAGGTCAGGAGGCGTCCGGCGGTGAAGGTGGC
>NZ_PKUS01000050.1 GCF_002866825.1 Pseudohalioglobus lutimaris
AATCATTATAACTACTGAGATTCAGGCTTTTCTATTTCGTCCCTAATTGTGGGACAGCAGTGGGGTAAACCCGCCTTTTTTATTTCGCTGCCTGGCAGCGCTGCTTACTGCTTACTCCTCGAATTCTACTTCCAGGGTCGCCATCACACGGCGGTTTGCAGCACGTCCTTCTTCAGTGTTGTTGTCAGCCACGGGCTGCGTCTCACCGTAGCCCTTGGGCTCAAGGCGCTGGGGAGCAATACCGTGCTCGGCAACCAGGTAATCCACAACGGCCTGCGCGCGCTGCTGGGACAGTGACTGGTTGTACTCTTCAGGACCTGTGCTGTCGGTGTGGCCTTCGATGTCCACGTATACGTCCTCAAAGCGCTTGAGGAAGGCCGCAAGTTCACCGAGATCAGCAAAGTACTGTTCCTGTACCGTGGAAGAGTCAAAGCCGAAATTGACCATCAGCTTGATCGATGCCACCTGGGCAACCGGCAGCGGACAACCTACTGCATCAACCCGCGTGCCTGCGGGGGTGCCAGGGCACTGGTCAATGTCATCAGTCACGCCATCGCCATCCTCATCACCAATCTGCTGAACCGGTGCAGGGTCAGCCTTGGTCTTGCCCAGGTAATAGTTAATACCAACAGACAACAGCGTGTCTTTCCTGGACTCATCCAGGCTGTAAAGCATACGAGCTTCAGCGCGCAGGCCAAACTCTGGCGTGATCATCCAGCGCGCACCAATACCACCATTCACTGTGGTTTCCACGGTGTCAGCATCGCCATAGTCAACGTCGATTTCACCTGCACCAAACGCAAGGTATGGGCGGATACGATTGGGGCCACCGATATAGCTGCCCCCGTAATAAAGCATGCCCAACTGCCAGGTGGTGATGTCCGCGCGGCCTCCGCCATTCTCGAAGCGGGCGTCATCGTCCGCGTAGAGGACTTCTGCCGCCCAATTGTCGTTGAACGCCCATTCGAGGCCAGCCCAAGGGGTGGTAGTGTCATCGAGTTCGCGTTCGCCGTCGTTCTTCCACAAGCCCATACCCATATTAAGGGTAAGCGGTATCTCGGCGGATGCCATGGGGGCAACAGCGGCGAGCGAAAACCCGCAGGCGACTGCGGTTGCGAGTAAATGCTTCTTCATTTTGTGGTAACTCCACTTTCTGGTTGTTTTCTAGCGTCGATAATAGCACTGGATGCCGAAAAGTTCATGAAATGAGACCTAAAGCAGCAATATCACCAATCCAGGGTCTGTTTGATAAAAGGGATGGACAGTGCACGCTGCTCGGCAAGCGAGGCTCTGTCCAGCCGGTCCAGGACCTCAAGCAATTGCGCCAGGTCGCGACGAGCACGCGCGAAGATATAGGCAACGACCTCCTCCGACATCTGCAAGCCGCGACGCTGGGCTCGAAAGCGCAGTATCGCCCGCTTTACTTCATCGGTTCCTGCCGGCAGATGATAGACCACCCCCCAACTCGCGCCGCTGGCAGCAATCAGCAGCCTACAGCCCCATTCGCGGGCGCGATTGTAGAGATCAAAAAGGGCCAGCTCCCATGCTTCCTCCCCGATCACAGCGTCAAGATCATCCAGCGCAACCAGGGTAAGCGTTTCTACTCCCGCCAGCACCTCCTCGGGGGGGTAGGCATACAATTCTGCCAGCGGCAGATAGAGGGCTGACTCACCGGTAAGATGGCAACAGGCCTGCAACAAGTGAGACTTTCCACTTCCGGCAGCACCATGCAGGTAGACTACCGCCTCCCCCTGTTCGGCACACTGACTCTCCAGGACACCGATAAGCGCTTCCGTCTCGGCAGTGGGCAGGAAATTCTCCAGCGTAGCGTCATCTCGCAGCTGCACCAGAAGCGGCAGCTGACCCTGTTGCCGTTGCAAGCTAGTCTCTCCCGTAGAGGTCGCTGGCGCGATAATGATGCATGGCGTGACGAAGGAAAACCATCACCACTGCGGCGACCGGTAACGCCAGGACCACGCCCACGAATCCGGCAATCTGGCCCCCTGCCATCAACGCAAAAATCACTGCAACCGGGTGCAATCCGATTCGGTCGCCAACCAGAACAGGAGTCAACACCATGCTTTCAACGGCCTGGCCCACGCCAAATACCAGGGCAACCCACAACAGCATGGTCCAGTCATGAAACTGGGCATAGGCAGCAATGCAGGAGGCTACGATTCCGACGATAAAGCCCAGGTAGGGCACTATACTGGCCAGACCGGCGATAATACCCAGCAGCATTGCCAGTTGCACACCGACCAGCCACAGCCCCACGGAGTAGATAACACCCAATGAACACATCACCAGAAACTGGCCGCGAAGAAATGCGCCGACAACTTCATCCGACTCACTGACCAATTCAATGCTCTTTTGCTGCCAGGCAAGTGGCAGCAGGTCCAGGGACTTGCTGATCAGTACATCCCAGTCGCGCATCAGATAGAAGGCAACGACAGGTACCAGCGCCAGATTAGCCATCCACAACATCAGGCCAGCACCTGAACCGGTGATGGTTTTCAGTGACTGCGCGGTAAACCGACCAACGGATTGCCAATTGTCCGCCAGCTGCCCGGACCAGTCGACCTGGGGTAACTGACGATCCGGCAGGTCAAATGTCTGCTGCACCCAGGGGATCAGCCCCTGCGTTAGCCAACGATAAAGGTCCGGTACTTTCGCAACCAGCGCATCCAGTTGGTGCAGCAACATGGGCAGGGCGAAAATAAGCGCCACGGCAACGATTGCTGTAAACAAGAGAAACACAATAGCCACGCCGAGACTGCGCTGCATTCCCAGGCGCTCGAGCCGGTCTACCATTGGGTCACCCAGGTAGCCGATCAGCCCCCCCAGCACAAAAGGTGTAAGAATAGGCTGCAGCAGGTAGAGCAATACCGAAAGCGCGGCCAATACAGCCAGGGCAATCGGCCACCGGTATACCGCAACACGCTCCAGCGGGTCTAGTTCGTCCATTGGTACACCAGCTCACCGGGAACACCCGGCACAGGTTGCAGACGCTTGTTCAGCTCGATAATAGTGGCCAGCTGCGTGGCATCTGCGCCGGCATCCAGCCCCAACTCGATACGATCGCCGCCTATAAACTGAATATTGGCGTGTTCAATCAGTTCCAGGCTCTCCAGCCAGTTGACAATGGCCGTGTAATCGGAAAACTCAAGAACGCCACTGACAACCATCGGCACCCGCGCATCCACTGCGCCGCTGGGTGCAACGGCATAACGCGAGGCCATTTCCTCAGCCACCATATTCACCCCCACCTGCAGAAAGCCCCCGGCGGCGGACGCGTTACTGGAACGGTCCAGCCGCAGCGGACCACTGAAGTAGCTCCAGTCGCCCGTCCACTGCCCCGTGGAAACGACTACTGCCCTGCCTACCAGCACATCTTCGACACCGTAGCGAGCAGAGGCAGCCACTATATCGGTGCCGCGCTGTTCCCAGACGTCCTCGAGTGTAACTTCTGTGGCGTCGCGCAAGTCATAGAGTGGCAGCCGGGCCGGGACACCGCGCCGGTCGAACTCAACAAGTACTTGCGCCGCCAGTTCCGGTGTATCCAGGGAGCTGACCAACTGCCTTTCTCCATTGAGCTCTACGGCAACCCAAACCAGCACCCTGGGTCTATTGGCCGTCCACAATGGCAGGCCGGCATCGGTGAGCAGGCCGTTAACGTAAGCCGAACCAAATTCAAAACGCGCTGACAAACCGCTTTCAAGGCTATCGTCGCGCGCGAAAGCATATTGCTGCACCTGGCTGCGCGCGCCCGGCAGAGCCTCGGCGATGACCGGGTTTTGCAGAGCATCAGCACTGCCGGAGACCTTCACCACCACCTCGGCCAGCGCTTCCTGGGCGGCGGCGGCCATGGCAGCTTGCCCCTGATTGGCCACAGGCACCGTTGCCGCGTGCAGCCCCCTGACGACCTCGGCACTGGCAGCAGTCGCGATGACCAGCAGAGCCAGGGCGATTAACCCAGATAAACACTTATACACAGAGAATTCCCGGAGATATAAACTGGCGGCATTGTAACAGCCCAGCCCCGGCAGTTGCAGCATGGTGCTATTTCTCCATATTGGGTGGTGCCATTGCGCTCCAGCCGTAATAAAATGGCGCGCCATTTCCTCGTAGTGGATTACCCAGCTCATGAGCCAAGACAGCAACAAACCCTCCCTGAGTTACCAGGATGCCGGCGTGAACATTGACGCTGGCAACGCACTGGTAGAACGTATAAAAGGCGTTTCAAAGCGTACTGCCCGGCCGGAAGTGCTGGGTGGTCTGGGTGGATTCGGTGCACTCTGCGAGATTCCGCAGGGTTACCAGCAGCCCGTACTGGTTTCCGGCACCGATGGGGTAGGCACCAAATTGAGGCTGGCAATGGACATGGGTATTCATGACACCATTGGCATTGATCTCGTCGCCATGTGCGTCAATGACCTGGTGGTAGCTGGCGCAGAACCCTTATTTTTCCTTGACTACTATGCCACTGGTGCCCTGAACGTGGATACGGCCGCAGCGGTGGTGGAGGGTATTGGCAAGGGCTGCGAACTGGCCGGGTGCGCGCTGGTGGGCGGTGAGACCGCAGAGATGCCGGGCATGTATGAGGGCGAGGATTACGACCTGGCCGGCTTTTGCGTCGGCGTCGTGGAAAAGTCCAAGATCATCGATGGCAGTTCTGTTACTGCGGGTGATGCACTTATCGCTATTGGCAGTAGTGGACCCCACTCGAACGGTTACTCCCTGATACGCAAGATCGTAGAGGTTAGCGGAGCGAATCTGTCCGACCCTCTGGATGGACGCAGCCTGGGTGAGGCCTTGCTGGCACCGACAACCATCTACGTCAAATCACTGCTCAAGCTGTTCAAGACAGTCGAAGTCAAGGCGCTTTCCCATATCACCGGCGGAGGGCTGCTGGAAAACCTGCCACGCGTATTACCCGAGAACTGCAACGCACAGATCGATACAACAAGCTGGGAATGGCCTCCCATTTTCAACTGGCTCCAGCAGCAAGGCAACGTGGCCAGCCTGGAAATGTACCGCACTTTCAACTGCGGCGTAGGAATGATCATCTGCGTGGCGGCTGAACAGGCGCAGTTGACGCTGGACACGCTGCGGGCATCCGGCCACCAGGCCTGGCAGGCAGGGGTTGTTACCGAGGGGAACAACGAGGTAGAACTACTCCCGTGAATGATCAACGCCCTGCTCGCCTGGCCATATTGATCTCAGGCCGGGGCTCCAATATGCAGGCCTTTATAGATGCTTGTGGGCGCGGTGACCTGAACGCATCTATCGCCCTGGTGCTAAGCAACAACCCGGGGGCGGCAGGCCTGACCCACGCCGCCAGTGCCGGCATCACCACGGCGTGCATCGATCATCGAGAGTACGACAGCAGGGAGGCTTTTGACGCGGCCATGGTCGCCGAAATCAGCAGGCACGATCCGGACCTGGTCATCCTTGCTGGATTTATGCGCATACTCACTCCGGTTTTTATCGAGCCTTTCGCCGGAAAATTATTGAACATTCACCCATCTTTGCTGCCAAAGTATCCCGGGCTGCACACGCATCAGCGCGCCCTGGATGCCGGCGATGCAGAAGCTGGCGTAACAGTACATTTTGTTACACCCCAGTTGGATGGCGGGCCACCAATAATCCAGGCACGTGTCCCGGTGAAAAGCGGCGACACCGCAGACTCCCTTGCTGCCAGGGTCATACAGCAGGAACATATTATCTACCCAATTGCCGCCAGCTGGCTGTTGCAGGGTAGATTACGATTAAGTAAACAAGGAGCAATTCTTGATGGCGATCCCATACCTGCCACAGGCATCGACTATGTTCACGGCAATCACTAGCCGCTGCATACTGGCGACCGCAATGGCGGTTGCGTCACTACCAGGTGGAGCTGCAAATGCGACGTCAGAACAGGAGGCGACGGAACTCAGTCCCTACACTGCGAAATACCGCACTACAGCCAGGGGGATGGCCCTGACCCTTAACCGCAAGCTGGAACGCAATGCGGACAACAGCTACACCCTGACCAATGGCGGCAAGATCATGGTGGTGGGCTTCCACGAGATGAGCGTTTTCTCTACCCGCGGCACTTCAATCATCCCCAAATCTTATGTTTACCAGGGCACCGGGCTCATCAATCGCCGCCGCGAAATTCATTTCACGCAAGGCGCAGACACCATTCGCAGCCTTTATAAAGACCAATGGTACGACCTGCCCTATGAGGACGGCACGCTGGACAGGTTCAGCCAACAGGAACAGTTACGCTTGTTCCTGTTGAACGACCCGGATCCCAGGGAAGATATTTCCATTCGAGTTGCCGACGGCAAGCGCGTTAAAGAGTACCTGCTCAGATATATGGGAGAGGCGGTACTGGACACCCCCATGGGCCAGTTGCAGACCCTGCACTTCAAACGCATCCACGATGACCCCGACCGCACCTCAGACACCTGGATCGCACCTGAACTGGACTACCTGATGGTAAAAACGGTCCACGTGGAAGATGGTTCAACCACCACGGTTATGATCACTGAGGCCAAATTACAAGGCCGCTAGGCGAAAACTCACGCCTTGGGCAGGGTGACGCCGGTTTGCCCCTGGTATTTACCGCCGCGGTCCTTGTAGCTGACTTCGCATACTTCGTCAGACTCAAAAAACAACATCTGTGCTACACCCTCATTGGCGTATATCTTGGCGGGTAAAGTAGTGGTATTGGAAAACTCCAGAGTCACATGTCCTTCCCACTCCGGTTCCAGCGGTGTCACGTTAACGATAATACCGCAGCGCGCATAGGTTGACTTGCCCAGGCAGATAGTCAGCACATTGCGAGGAATGCGAAAATACTCCACCGTTCGCGCCAGAGCGAACGAATTCGGCGGGATCACGCAAACATCACTGGATACATCGACAAAGCTCCCCTCATCGAAACCCTTGGGGTCCACCGTGGCGGAGTTGATATTGGTGAAGACCTTGAACTCACTTGAGCAGCGTACATCGTAGCCGTAACTAGATGTTCCATAGGAAATAAGGCGATTCCCGCCAGGGTCTGCCCGCACCTGTCCTGCCTCGAAAGGCTCAATCATTGCGTGTTCCTGCGCCATACGGCGGATCCACTTGTCTGACTTGATACTCACGTTGTGCTTTCCCGTTCAGTCGTCTGAAATTGTTATTTCCGGGAACTGGCGCACCGCGCCATCCTCCCGGCCGGCTATGGCCTTCTGAATGCTGTCGGCTATCGACAGGTAGGCTGCAGCAAGCGACGACTCGGGTTCTGCCACCACAGTCGGCGTCCCCGTATCAGTCTGCTCGCGAATGCGTCGGTCCAGTGGCAGACTGCCCAACAGCGGCACGCCGTACTGCGCCGATATGCGTTCACCCCCCTGCTCACCAAATATGTGTTCTTCGTGCCCACACTGACTGCACACGTGCATGGCCATGTTCTCTACCACCCCCAGAATCGGAACGTCCACTTTACGGAACATCTCGATGCCTTTGCGCGCGTCGAGCAGCGCGATGTCCTGGGGCGTAGTAACGATAACCGCTCCCGCCAGAGAAGCCTTCTGCGACAGTGTTAACTGAATGTCGCCAGTACCGGGTGGCATATCAATTATCAGGTAATCGAGCGGTCCCCACAGGGTCCCCTCCAGCATCTGCACCAGGGCTCCGCCAGCCATAGGCCCGCGCCAGACCATGGGGGTCTTGTCTGTCACCAGGTAAGCCATAGACATGGTCTTCAACCCCAGGGCCTTGATCGGCAACAGGAACTGGCCTCCCTGTTGCTCGGGGCGCACACCTTCTGCCACACCCAGCATTACCTGCTGACTGGGGCCGTAGATGTCGGCATCCAGCAACCCCACCTCTGCTCCTCTGGCCGCAAGCGCCAGGGCCAGGTTGACCGCCGTGGTGGACTTCCCCACGCCGCCTTTGCCGGAAGCAACGGCAATAATGTGTTTGATTTCGTTCATGAAATATCGCATTTGTTGTGGGAGCCGCGACGAATTCGGCTGCTCCTGTGAGCGCCGTAGTATACGGACTAGCGCCTCCGCAAACCAGTGGCGCGGTGCTGGTCAATGGTGGCCCGGCGATGTTCCGCGCGGATGAAATCAACGAGCAAAACCGCTATAGTAGCGCCCCTTTTTACCAGCTCCGGACCCCCAAAGCATGGCTTCCAACGCCCCCCGTAAAATCCTGGTCACCAGCGCACTGCCCTATGCCAACGGCCCACTCCACCTGGGGCACATGCTGGAGCAGGTGCAAACTGATATCTGGGTACGCTTTCAAAAGTCCCGGGGGAATGACTGTTTGTACGTTTGTGCCGACGATGCGCACGGCACAGCCATCATGCTCGCTGCTGAAAAACTGGGTATCACACCGGAGCAGCATATCGACAACATGCATCAGTTACATGTTAAAGACAGTGAAGGCTTTCTTATCGACTTCGCCAACTTTTACACGACCCACTCTGAGGAGAACCGGCGCTGGAGCGAGCGCATCTACCAGAATCTCAAAGACAATAACCACATCGCTACCCGCGAGATCACCCAGGCATTTGACCCTGAGAAGCAGTTATTCCTGGCCGACCGGTTTATCAAGGGAAGCTGCCCGCGCTGTAAAGCGGAAGACCAGTATGGCGACAACTGCGAGAACTGCGGGGCCACCTACAGCCCCTCTGACCTCATCAACCCGGTTTCAGCCATTTCCGGGGCGACGCCCGTGGACAAAGCGTCAACCCATTTCTTCTTCAAATTGCCGGAGTACGAGAGCATGCTCAAGGCATGGCTGGACTCGGGCACCCTGCAGCCGCAGGTAGCGAACAAGCTGCGTGAATGGACTGACGCAGGCTTGCAGGAGTGGGATATCAGCCGCGATGCACCCTACTTCGGCTTTGAGATCCCCGGCGAACCGGGCAAGTACTTTTATGTCTGGCTGGATGCCCCAATCGGCTACATCGCCAGCTTCGAGAATTACTGTCGACGCACCGGGCACCCTTTTGACGAGTACTGGCAGCCGGGCACGGATACTGAGCTTTACCACTTCATCGGTAAGGATATTATCAATTTTCATGGTCTGTTCTGGCCGGCAATGCTGGATTGCGCGGGCTTGCGCACCCCCACGGCCATCTACGCCCATGGCTTCCTTACCGTCAATGGCACCAAGATGTCCAAGAGTCGCGGTACGTTCATCAATGCCAGCACCTACCTTGAGCACCTGGACGCTGAATACCTGCGCTATTACTTTGCCGCCAAGCTTAGCGACTCAGTTGATGATATAGACCTCAACCTTGAAGACTTCGTCCAGCGCGTCAATTCCGACGTTGTCGGCAAGGTTGTCAATATCGCCAGCCGCTGCGCCGGCTTTCTGCGCAAAGGCTTCGAGAACCGACTCACCGCTACCTGCATGGAACAGGAACTGGTCGAAGACTTCATCGCCGCCGGAGACAGCATCGCAGTGCTCTACGAGCAGCGCGAATTTAACACGGCGGTGCGCGAGGTCATGGCCCTCGCTGACCGCGCAAATCAATATATAGACAACCGGAAACCCTGGGTTCTCGCCAAAGAAGCAGGCAGGGAGCCGGAGGTACACGAGGTGTGCAGTGTGGGCATCAACCTGTTCAGGGTATTGATGACCTATCTCAAACCAGTACTCCCCGCGATGGCTGAAAAGTCAGAGTCTTTTCTCAATACCTCGCTGGACTGGACCTCGCTGGACGCCCCGCTGGTTGACCATGAACTATCCGCGTTCAAACCGCTGATCCAGCGGATCGACCTGAAAAATGTGGAAGCCATGGTGGAGTCCAGCAAAACCGCAGAACCGGCCAAGACCGCACCGGCGCCGAAGGCAGCGCCCGCACTGGAGAGCGAAACCATCCAATTCGATGACTTCGCCAAAATTGACCTGCGCATCGCCGAAATTACCGCTGCAGACCACGTCGAGGGCGCCGACAAATTACTTAAGCTGACCCTGGATCTGGGCGACCTTGGAAGCAAGCAGGTGTTTGCGGGCATCAAGGCCGCCTACCAGCCCGAAGACCTGGTGGGCAAGCTCACGGTCATGGTCGCCAATCTTGCCCCGAGAAAAATGCGCTTTGGTGTGTCCGAGGGCATGGTCCTCGCTGCCGGACCCGGAGGTGAGGACATCTACCTGCTCGAGCCTCATGCCGGCGCTCGCCCCGGAATGCCAGTCAAGTAGAGTACAGACCACGACAACTATTGCTCCACGTTTCACCGGGAACTGCTGAGTATGCATACCGGGAATACCATTGCAGCCGGGCCCTGGACTAATAGTCGTTAGTCTGCAAATACGTACTGCTATCCAGCGCCGTTAAGGATAGAATATGCGCCTGAAATCACGGAGATAACCTTACCGCAATACATGCGGTAAAACGGTGAAAACCTTACTATGTTGGCGGACTATTCCATACTGTTGATCGGCGCGATTCTGGTCAACAATTTCGTGCTGGTGCAGTTCCTGGGGCTGTGCCCATTTATGGGTGTGTCCAATAAACTGGAAACCGCCATGGGCATGTCCATGGCGACGACGTTCGTGCTGACCCTTGCGTCTGCTTGCAGCAACCTCACTTATCACTTCCTGCTCGCCCCGCTCGGCCTTGAGTACCTGAAAACCATTTCCTTCATTTTAGTCATCGCCGTCGTGGTCCAATTCACCGAGATGGTGGTGCGCAAGTCCAGTCCGCTGCTGCACCGTGTGCTGGGTGTTTACCTGCCGCTGATCACAACCAACTGCGCTGTACTCGGGGTCGCGCTGCTCAACATCAACAAGGATCATTCATTCACCCAATCGCTGTTCTACGGCTTTGGAGCCGCGGTGGGCTTTTCCCTGGTGCTGGTGCTGTTTGCAGCGATGCGCGAGCGACTGGCCGTCGCCGATGTTCCGGAGCCGTTCCAGGGCGCGGCAATCGGTATGATCACAGCCGGTTTAATGTCATTGGCATTTCTGGGTTTTGCTGGACTGGTATAGAAACAGATGTACGCATTGATCGCCCAGTACCCTCTGCTCGCCGCTCTTTTTGCCCTGGTCTCCCTGGGCGCGGTCTTCGGCGCAATCCTTGGCTACGCTGCAGTTCGTTTCAAGGCCGAGGGCAACCCCATTGTCGACCAGATTAACGCCATTCTCCCCCAGACCCAGTGTGGGCAGTGTGGCCACCCGGGCTGCAGACCCTATGCTGAAGCCATCGCTGCGGGCGAAGAAATCAATAAGTGCCCACCTGGTGGGCAGGCGGGCGTGCAGGCACTGGCCGACCTGCTGGACGTTGAAGCGCCCACCCTGGATGAGGAACACGGTGAAGAGAAAGTACCTCACGTAGCTTACATCCACGAGGACGACTGTATAGGCTGCACCAAGTGCATTCAGGCCTGCCCTGTGGATGCGATACTGGGCGCGGCAAAACACATGCACACGGTTATCGTCAGCGAGTGCACCGGCTGCGACCTCTGCGTTGACCCCTGTCCGGTCGACTGTATTGACATGATTCCGGAAGATGAAACGCTGCGTAGCTGGCATTGGCAGTTACCAGACCCCAACAGCCGGCAAGTGGATATCATTGCTACTGACGCTGCTGCCGAGGCAGCCGCATGAGAAAAGTATTCGACTTCCACGGTGGTATTCACCCAGCGGAAAACAAGCACCAGTCCCTGCGCACGCCTATTGCCAGCGCCGGTGTGCCGGCGGAACTCATACTGCCTCTTTCCCAGCATATCGGCGCTCCGGCAGAACCCATTGTCGAAGTGGGTCAGCGGGTACTCAAAGGACAAGTGGTAGCGGCCGCAAGCGGCTTCGTCAGCGTGCCGGTACATGCACCGACTTCAGGGCAGGTTACAGCAATAGAAGACCGGCTAATTGCCCACCCTTCTGGTCTCAGCGCCCCATGCATCGTCATCACCAGCGACGGCCTTGATCAGTGGCAGGAATGCCAACCCGTTGCCGACTACCACAGTGTGGACAAAGCGGACTTGCTGGCACGGATTCGCGACGCGGGAATAGCCGGCATGGGCGGCGCAGGATTTCCAACAGCAGTCAAGCTCACGGTCAAACCGCAGGCACCTATAGCAACGCTGATACTCAACGGTACCGAGTGCGAGCCTTATATTACAGCAGACGACATACTCATGCGCGAGCGTGCGCAGCATATTATCGAAGGCGCACAGATCCTCTCTCACTTGATTGAACCGTCTGAAGTCCTCATCGGTATAGAGGATAACAAGCCCGAGAGCATCGCTGCGATGCAGGTGGCGGCCCAGGGCACCGGAATCGAGATAGTGGTCTTCCCCACCAAGTACCCCTCCGGCGGCGAAAAACAGCTGATCGAAATCCTCACCGGTAAACAAGTTCCCAGCGGGGGCCTGCCCGCAGATATCGGGGTTATCTGCCAGAACGTCGGCTCTGCTGTCGCGGTGCGTGATGCCATTTTGGAAGGGAAGCCGCTGATCTCCCGGGTCGTCACCGTTACCGGTGAAGCCGTTGAAGAGCCCCAAAACCTCGAGGCCTTGATCGGCACTCCCATGTCTTACTTGTTACAAACGGCAGGTTATCAGGCAGCTAAAAACCAACGACTAATCATGGGGGGGCCCATGATGGGCTTCACCGTGCCCGACGCCGACGTGCCCATTGTCAAAACGACCAACTGCATACTCGCACCCTCCGCTGCGGAGTTACCCGCCCCCCCGCCCGCGCAGCCCTGCATACGCTGCGGCATGTGTGCCGAAGCCTGCCCCGCCAGCCTGCTACCGCAACAATTATTCTGGTTCGCCCAGGGCAAGGAATTTGAGAAAGCGGAACAGCACAACCTGTTCGATTGCATAGAGTGCGGCGCATGTTCCTACGTCTGCCCCAGCACTATCCCACTGGTGCAGTATTACCGCGCGGCCAAGGCAGAGGTGATACAGATTCGCCAGGACGCAGAGAAGTCAGAGCACTCAAGGCTTCGCTTCGAAGCACGCCAGGCTCGAAAGGAACGCGAAGAAGCCGAGAAAGAAGCAAAGCGCGCAGCGCGCAAAAAGGCAGCCGAAGAAAAAGCGCGCCTTGCCGCGGAGCAAGGCGACGCGCAGGAAGACCCTATTCAGGCGGCGATTGAGCGGGCAAAGGCAAAGAAGGCAGCTCAAGCCAGTGGCGGCGATGCCGAGAGCGAACTGGAAAAGCTGGAAAAGCTGGTGATTACCACGCGCAAACGGCTGGAAACTGCTTCGACCAAGCTAGAGGCGGCTAAGGCAGAGGGTTCTGAACACGTGGATGCATTGCAGCTGGGCGTCGACAAAACCAGTGCCAAACTCGCTGCTGCAGAGCAAGCTCTGCATGCATACCAGCAGGCAAACCCCAGCCCGGATATACCGGCCCCGGCAGCGCCCGACGATGCCGCCCAGGCCGCCATCGAGCGAGCCATGGCCGCTCGTCAAGCGGATGCGGCAAAAAGCCCTGAGGAGAAAGCCAGGGAAAGCCTGCAGAAACTGGAGGCACGCCTGGCCAAGTCAGAGGCACGCCTGCAGGAAGGCCGTGCTGCGGGTGAAGAGGAAAAAATAATTATTGCCCTGGAATCAACAGTAGAGCGCCTGCGAGAAAAAGTCGCCGCAGGCAAAGCGCAACTGAAACAAGCGGAGACCTGTTGACGTGTCCCTGATGCGCATTACATCACCCCACGCTCACGGGCCCTCCAGAACCAGCAGAGTCATGCAGCAGGTACTGCTGGCCACGCTCCCGGGCGTCATCGTACTCACCCACTTTTTTGGTTTCGGCACGCTGGTCAATATTTTTTGGGCAGGAATACTCGCTGTGGCTTTCGAAGCCCTGGCGCTGAAACTTCGCAAACGGCCCCTGGGGTTTTACCTGGGCGATTACAGTGCGCTGGTCACCGCGGTTTTACTCGGTATCGCCCTGCCCCCTTACTCGCCCTGGTGGTTGATTGCCGTGGGCATCGCCTCGGCCATTTTACTGGCAAAGCATCTCTACGGTGGACTGGGCTATAACCCGTTCAACCCCGCAATGGTCGGATACGTTGTATTGCTGATCTCTTTCCCCGTACAGATGACAAGCTGGGCGCCCCCCCGCGGAGCGGGCGAACTCCCCGGATTGATAGACGCACTTCAGGCCTGCTTCCTACCAGCCAGTTTCGACGGCGTGACCATGGCCACACCTCTGGACCTGTTAAAGCAGAACGACAGCCTGCTGATGGAGGATCTTTGGCAGGCCAACCCGCAGTTCGGCCGCTGGGGTGGACTTGGCTGGGAATGGGCGAGCATCGCTTTTCTGGCGGGCGGACTCTGGCTGCTGTACCAGCGGGTATTTACCTGGCACGCACCGCTTTCTATGCTCGCCACACTGACGCTTATGGCGGCATTGTTCTACGATGGAGGTAGCAGCGCCAGCGGTGGGTCACCGCTGTTCCACCTGCTCAGCGGGGCGACCATGTTTGGCGCTTTCTTTATTGTCACCGACCCGGTGTCATCGGCTGTTTCCGTGCGCGGCCGCCTGATCTACGGAGCCCTCATCGGGTTGTTGGTTTATCTCATCCGCATTTTCGGCAACTACCCTGACGCGGTCGCGTTCGCCGTCCTGATCATGAACCTGGCGGCACCCTTTATCGACCAGTACACGCAGCCTCGAACCTATGGACATGCCCGTCAAGGAGGCGACCGGTGATGCTGGGGCAATCAATCACCAAAAATGCAGTACTGCTGGCAGTGTTCGCGATGTCCACCGCCCTGCTGCTGGCCGGTACCTACCTGCTGACCCAGGACCGGATCGCAGAAGAAATTCGCAAGGCCGAAGAGAAGGCGCTTTTGCAAATAGTACCCCGAGAGCGGCACAACAACTCCATGCTTGACGACACGATCACCGTGGGTGCGGACATCAGCGCCCTGGGTCTGCGCACGGAGAAGCAAATATACCGGGCACGCCAGGACGGCCGTGTCGTTGCAGCAATCATTCCGGCCACCGCCAGGGATGGCTATAGCGGCGACATCGACCTGGTGATCGGCGTCAATGCAGATGGCACAGTGGCCGGTGTGCGCACACTTTCCCACAAGGAAACACCCGGGCTGGGTGATAAAGTGGACCTCGCTAAAAGTGACTGGATCCTGAACTTCACTGGCCGCTCGCTTCGCGACCCCCTCCCTGGCCAATGGGCGGTCACCAAGGACAAAGGCGTTTTCGACTCTTTCACTGGTGCAACGATTACACCCCGGGCTGTTGTCGCTACGGTTAAAGGAGTACTGGAGTATGCCGGGGATAACAGTGAGGTACTCTTTGGCATACCCGCCACAGTCACCCCGGAAGGAGCACAAGAATGAGCGACGTCAGTTACCGGGAGCTCTCCCTCAATGGACTGTGGAAGAACAATCCCGCTATCGTACAATTGCTGGGGCTGTGCCCATTGCTCGCCGTCACCGGCTCCGTCGTCAACGCCATAGGCCTGGGTATCGCCACGACGCTGGTACTGGTCACCTCCAACACCTGTGTCTCCATCATTCGTAATATTGTTTCCGACGCGGTGCGGCTGCCCGCATTTGTCATGATTATTGCCTCTGCGGTGACCTGTATCGAGCTGCTGATGCAGGCATTCGCCTATGAGCTATACCAGATTCTGGGGATCTTCCTGCCGCTCATTACCACCAACTGCGTGATTCTTGGTCGCGCCGAAGCCTTCGCCTGCAAGAACAGCTTGCTGCCCTCGGTTTATGACGGACTGATTATGGGCGCGGGCTTTGGCGCCGTACTGGTATTGCTGGGGGGCCTGCGTGAGCTCGCGGGCACAGGTGCCCTGTTTGCAGACATGGACCTGCTGTTTGGTCCGGCGGCCGCTAGCTGGAAGCTGGTTGTCTTTGAGGATTACCAGTCCTTCTTGCTGGCGATCTTGCCCCCCGGTGCATTCATCTTTACGGGCCTGATGATCGCGGTGAAGAACATTATCGATGCGCGCATCCAGGCACGCCTGGACGCCATGAAAGACAAGCCCGTCAAAGGCTCCAAACGCGTTCGCGTTACCGGCACCATTTCCTAATCATTTCGGTTGGCCGTCAACGTCTCGAGGATTTCGTCCACGGCGGCATCATCCATGCCCCCGTTCTCTTCATCGCAGCTGTAGGTGATGTATAGCAGCATGGTTCCGCGGGCCACGTACCACTCGCGAATGGCAGCCCCCTCCGCCAGGTAACTCCCTGTAACGCCAGCGAAATCACCGGTTCTGACCCGTTGCCAGTCCAGGGGGTTATCGGCCTCATCTACCGCGATCTGCATCACGCTGGCATCATCGAATTCACCTGTCTCCTTGAACAGCGTGGATATTTCAATACAGCCAACATCGTCATGGTCGCCTACCAGTATGCTTTCGTCTTCTGACTCGGCCCACCACTCGGGAGGCACTGCCAGGCTCCACCACTCCGTTTCCAAGATATTAAACGACACTTCTACAACCTCCTCGACATCAACAGTGCGTTCTCGCGACCCTTTTCCGTGACGTAGTAACCTTGCCTCACCCCATCCACCGTAAAACCATTCTTCTGGTAAAGCATTTTCGCCGACAAATTCGACTCACGCACCTCCAGCACACAACGGGACAAACCCTCTGCAGCCATTCTGGACAGAGCCGCGAGCAGCAACCTGGAACCAAGCCCCAGGCCCTGGTGCTCCCTGCCGACGACCACATTGTCCAGACTAGCCTCGTCAACCAGCCGGGAGTAGAGCAGGAACCCCCGTAGCTCACCGTCCTGGCGGCTGACCAGCGCGTGAAAACGATCATGCTCGCAATAGCGAGCCAGGTTTGTTGTCGTCCAGGGGTTGAGAGCAAATTGCGCGTCCAGCGCCGCCATCGCCGGCCCATCGTCCAGCGTTGCCGGGCAGATAGCTGGAAGGCGCGCCTCAGGCACGCAGAGTCAAAGGCTGCAGATCTGACCACACCTGGCGCTTGCAGGCAGGCTTCTCCAGCATTTCAATCGTGCTGCATGTATGCACATGGGTGATGGCACCCAGCTGTCCGGTATCGACGAACCCAGCGCCAGCCTCACCTAGCATTACCACTGCCCGACAGTGCTGTTCCTCAATGTGACGCAGAAGGAAGGCCGCCAGAGCGGCCCTGGCGGCATCAGCGCCCTGATCCAGTTGCCGACTGCTATGCATGGGCCAGTCAAACTGCGCGACTTTTGGCGCCGCCACCTCGCCTTTTATTGCCCGCGCCATCGCGTGAATAAGCCTGATCTGCTCACTGGCCAACGGAAGTCCCTCCAGGGACTCAAGCCAGGCCACTCCGCCCACGAAAACCGCAACAAGATTGAATTTAACAGCAGCTGACCCCGCGCGAGACGGCGCTGGCCGGACTGGTGATTTGGCGATAGATTCCGCCTGAGTGTCAACCCGCGGCCTCAAGGGTGGGCGCTGCGGGGGCGCGGATTTGTTTACTTGTTCAGCCGTTGCGGCTCCCGTTTCCGAGGTGCAAACGAGGGCGAGTCGACGCGTCGGCGCAGCACCCGGCAACTGGGTACGAGAGACATAACTGTCTATACCCATGGCCCGGAGATAGGACAACCTTTTCGGTTCGTTCATGGCCAGCATTGTAACAGTTTTCCCGGTAGCACTATATCCAGCGCCAGCCATGCTGACGAAAAAACCTTAGCCCGGAACTCATGAACATCTGCAGGTGCCGCCAACCTTTTCTGGCAGCGTATCCACCGTGATGAATAATCCGCAGCTGGGGCATATACACCACAGCGCCCAACCGCCCCAGGCGCAAAGAAAGGTCAAAATCCTCGAAGTAGAGGAAATAGCGCTCATCGAACCCCCCAACCTCGCGCAATTGCGCACTGCGAGCGAGCATAAAACAACCACTCGCCAGGGGGACCACCACTTCTGCATCGGCCGCACATACATCGCTCATTTCATATTTGGCCATGCGCCCGGGAAAGAAGCGCCGCCCTAGTCCGGGGAAGAATGCCCGTAGCACAAGGACCAGCACAGAAGGCTCGCGCTTACACAGGAATTCCTGCCGGCCATCGGCTCCAGCGGCGTAGGGACTGAGCAATACCACGCTGTTATCCTCCTGGAGGCGGCGGCAACCTAAAGCCAGCGCATCCGGGTCAAGTTCTACGTCAGGATTAAGCACCAGGAAGTAGCAACCGGTGGCCCCGGTCAATACCCGGTTATGCCCCGCGCCAAAACCGAGGTTCACAGGCAGTTGAAGCAGATCAATGCGCAGCTCTCCCCTGGAACTGAACTCATCCAGCAAAGCTGTCAGCTGCTGCTGATAAGTTGGGGCCGAGCCATTGTCGACAATGGTGACGTCCAGACCACTTATTGCACCTGACACCACAAACCCTGCCGCCCGGTCGAGGCTGAGCAGCGTTTTCCGCAACAACCCAAGCGCGCTGTTATGAACCACGATAGAAACAGTAATTCGCGAGGCGCTTGCCGATAAGGGATTCATCCGCGCATATTAACAGTTCCTGAATGCCCAGGGTCTCTGCCCACCCAATCTTATGCCAAATCTGCCCAAATTCGGCCAGCCAGCGTCGTTTTCCAACTTTTTCGAAGATTTTTCTTTAAATCCATTTGGGTAAAGCTATCATCGACCCTGATGGTGCATCTTGGAAGTTTGTGTAATTAGCCACAATTCCCGTCTATCACCATGTTTCCATGAGGTTTTTTGTTGATCGCATGGTAAGCTGGCTGACGTTGATACAAGGAAAGTTACGACACTGGTTTTGGCAGACCGAACCAGAAGATGCCGAATCACAATATTAAGACTCGCTGCTTAGCGAGCAACAGGGGATAGAGATGACTAGACGATTCGCCACTTTAACCAGCCGCATGGCTGTCGCCTTCACCATGATGCTCGCTATAGCCGCCTGCGGCGGCGGTGGTGGCGGAGGTGGCGGCTTCAAAGGAGACTCTGGCGGCAGCGGTAACGGTAGCGATACCTACTTTCTGCAGGTCGCACTGAAAGATGCTGATGGCAACGACACCAGCATAGTCAGCAGCACCTCCCCGGGTACACTGCAGGTTTTTGTCACCCGGAATGGCAAGAAAGGTCCTGCGGTCCCTGATGTTATCGTCCTGGCTTCTACTGACAGCGGCCTGCTGTTCCCATCGAGCGGCTCTAAACTGACCAATTCCGATGGCTTTGTCACGTTTCGAATAGAAGCCGGTGAAGGTAAAGGCGCCGGAACCATCGAGGTCAGCGTCAACGATGAAGTCGGCAACACTGTCACTGAGAGGGTCAATTTCCAGTTGGGAGAGACAGGACTGAGACTCGGCTACCTCGAGAGTGGAACATTCTTCGAAAATGAAATAAAAATCTCCCCCAGCGGCCCCATTTCATCTGAGGGAGAGGCGATACTCACCCTGGCCATCGTTGAGGAGAACGGCTTACCCGTTCAGAGCGCTGAAAGCATAAGCATCAGCAGCCCCTGCCTGGACTCCGGCGATGCGACAACTGAACCAGCCAACCCCGTCGCGACTGTTACCGGCCAGGTCACTGTTACTTATCTTGCCAACGGTTGTGAAGGCGTGGACACGGTCACAGCCAGGCTGATTGGCAGTGCCGCACAGGCCGTCGGCGATGTCGAAGTCGCCGCGCCCAGCGCCAATGGAATGCTGTTCGTCAGCGCCACCCCCGAGCTGATTGTGCTCAGGGGCACTGGTGGCGGCGCAGAGCGTCCAGAGCGATCTGTTGTGACATTCCAGGCGGTAAACTCTGCTAACGAACCGCTTGAGGGTGTAAGGGTGAGCTTTGACCTGAGCACTGACGTCGGTGAGCTACGCTTGTCTCCCACCTCAGCAGTCAGCGACGCCGAGGGACTGGTAACGACCATCGTTTCTTCAGGTGACGTGGCCACCGGGGTCCGTGTGATCGCCACAGCCGATTCAGGTGACACCAGCAACGTTTCCGCTGTTTCCGATGTCATTACCGTCAGTACCGGCCTGCCCGACCAGAACTCTATCTCCCTCTCCGTGGAAGGTGGGTTTGTGGTCGAAGAAGGCATGACAAAAGACGGCGTCACCCGCAACCTCATCGTGCGCATGGCGGACAAATTCAACAACCCTGTTCCCGACGGCACCCCGGCCGTTTTCACAACCGAATACGGCGCCATTGAGTCGACCTGTAAAACCGTCGGGGGGGCTTGCTCTGTCGTCTGGACCAGCCAGGCACCGCGAGTACCCACTCTGGACGATAATCAGGATCTGGTTGTTACCATCAACAGCCCTGGATACAACTGCCCCAGCCATAACGGCAGCAGCGGACCCTGCCCTGATGACCTGGGCCCTATCCGCGGTGGCCGTTCCACTATCCTGGTTACCGCGATCGGCGAAGAGTCCTTCATCGACCGTAACGGTAATGGCATATTTGACCAGGATGAAGCAGAGGATGGCCTCTGGTCCAACCTGACTGAAGCGTTCCTGGACAACAGCGAGAATGGCTTCTACGACCCGGCCTCGCAGGCCTGCAACCCCGACGAGAGCTCTCTCAACTGTCGCGCAGGTTCTGAAGAGATTTTTATTGACTACAACAACAACGGTTTCTTCGACGCCGATGGCGATGATATTGGCAATGGTTATCCCGACGAAGGTGTACTGGCTGTGTACAACGGGTTGCTTTGCCCCCTGGAGGGTGACGGCATCTGGTGTACCCGTGAATTGCTGAACGTACGTGACAGCGCCGTGCTGATCCTCTCTGCTGACCCTAACTGGGCTGTTTCACTGTACCGTGGGCGCACACCCGTTAGCAGCACTACTGCCGGCAACACTTACACTGCCTATGTCGCTGACCTGTTTAACAACAAGCCCACTGCCGGCTCGACTGTAAGCATTACTGCGGGCGAGCCCTGCACCATTGAAGGTAAAACCAGCTACGAGGTGCCCAACACTACCGCACCGGGCGCATTCACTATCGGCTTTACCCAGGCTGGTGTAGTCGAATATGACTCCTGTGCCGGCCCGGCGCCCAGTACGACTGGCGAGTTGACTATTTCACTGACCCCTAAAGATGGCGGCCCGGAGTTCTCGAAGGGGTGGATCTGTTCTGCGAACCTGGTAGACACTGCGCCCGACCCGCTATGCCCTACCCCATAGCACAATAGTTAATTACTACTGTAAAGCCGCGGTTATCCGCGGCTTTTTTTAATCTCTACTTTCCTTCAAGAGTGTGCAGAACAATAGGGAAGGATGTTCACTCTACGCATTCGCTATAAAACCCAGCACCTCAGATTAATCGCCCACAACCCGGAAACAATGGGCGCGATCAGGCGATTTAACCCTGCGCTCCCTGTACCCTGACAGAACAACAGGCTCACCAGAAGCACCGTTCAGGGCCTCCTGCTTCCCTCGTAGTAAGAAGGCAAAACAAAGTTAATGGGATGTATGTTACAGAACATGAAGCCGCATCGCCCCGCTCATGACTTTGAAAACACGATGTGCAAGTGCTGCAGTGCTCAGTACTTGCAGCTATATACGGCGGTGATTACGTCGAGACAAACTCGCAAGAGCGCATGATGGCTATATGGAAAACGAAAAAAAACCCGCAGCGCGTGCTACGGGTTTTTCTTTTTTTAGAAGCCTGGCGATGACCTACTCTCACATGGAGAAACTCCACACTACCATCGGCGATGCATCGTT
>NZ_PKUS01000051.1 GCF_002866825.1 Pseudohalioglobus lutimaris
TTTCCGCTCCAGCTTGGTAAAACCTTTAATCTATTACATTGGGAGCAAAAACAATACCGCTAGAAGGTGACAATGCTCTCGCAGGCATATATCTGAAAAAAAACCCGGCACGATGGCCGGGTAAAGTAGGGATCATTCAGTGACTGGGGGCGTCTGCGCAGCCTCAAGGGGCTGCCAGCCGCGGTAATAAAAAGAGCCCGGTTACTCCCGATACAGCAGGGCCGGGCTAAGGTAGGGATCTCTTTACCTGCACTCGGTGACAATCAGGCCGCTGCCTGCTGAAAGGCATCAGGATGCCGCCTGGCAAGTGCTTCAAAACTGTAGTCTTCCATGCCCAACTCCTGCAGCGCGGGCATCACATCACGGGTACTACCTGATTGCAGTCGGCGATGAATCGCCGGCACCAGCCCATTCTTGTTGACCATCTGCCAGGTGCCCGTAGCCCGGGTGCGCTTGCCCTTGTTAAAGCTGAGCGCCTCCTCATAGGCGTAGATTGCACGCAGTGCGTCCAGGTCAACCTCAGAGTCGACGTCATGTGCCTCTGCTCTAAGGTCTACAGCACGTCGGTAAGCCTGCACCGCCAGTTCCGGGTGTCCGTTGCGTATCGCATTTTTAGCGAACACGTAACACAGTTGCGGTTGCTGAATGCGCTCTACTAATTCATGCATGATGTCTCTCCCGTTGCAGCAATGCGTGTTGGTGCTGCCTTGTGCATGGGGGACATAATAGGGATAGCGAGTGGTCGACCACATGGCCGCGGGCGTCAGTCGCATGGCCGCGGGCGCCAGGGCCGAGCGGAGATCTAGAATTGGCTTTAAGTGAAGTTGATATCTAGCAGAAAAACCGAAACTTAACCGGCATAAAAAAGCCCGCCGGTCACAAAGTGAGGCGGGCTAACAGCCGTATGCTTCGGGGCAGAAACATCGGCCAGGGGACGTGTCAGCACGCGCAGGGAGCGACGTGCTTCCTGAAACATAGACGCCACTGAGCAAATAGCAAATTTTTACCGCAAATATTTCCCGGCGGTGACTCCGGCCCGACTCAGGGCTTGATCGCCAGCACGTCGGTCTTCAGGTGGGTGAGTACTTTTTCCGCGGTATTGCCAATCAGCCTTGCCTTTACGCCTTTCCGGCCGACAGTACCCATGACTACTATTTGCGCGCGCTTGGCAGCCGCCTGGCTGGCGATGACCTTTTCCACCGGCCCGCGCTTGGTGTGAAACGCCTTCTCGGGAATCCCATGTCGCTTGGCGAGTTTGCGGATGACTGGCTCCATATCACTCCTGGCCCGCTTAACGTAAGCTATCGGATCTACCAGATCCAACTCCTGCAGCAGGGCCGGCACTTCCACTGCGCAGATTATTTCCAGTTTCTCTCCCATAGCCTCGGCAAGCGCTTTGGCCTGGCCCAGCACGCGATCATTAAGCTGCTTTTTGGCGGCTATACTGCTCGCAAGGTCCAGCGCCGCCATTACCGGGGCCGTTCTACTCCACTTGTTACTCGCGAGAATAAGCAGCGGTACGGGACACTCTCGCAACAACAGCCAATCAGATGACGCATATGCAAGAGTTTCCGAGCGGCGCCCGGTCTTTACCACCATCTCATACGCGGTACTGGCACAGCGCTTGTTGACCCAGTCCACGATGTCTTTTTCCCAGTGCACTCGCAGCTTCACTTTCTGCCCCGACACTTGATACTTGTCGATGACCGACTGCAGTTCGGTTTCGCGTTGTGACAACAGTCGCTGCTTGATCGCGCTTCGGGCCGCGGTATCCACTTCCAGTTTGCCAAGCGGTGCGTACACAAACGCGACGACGTCGGCATCCAGACCGAGCTTGTCGGCAAGTTCCAACCCACGCGGAGTGGCACCGCAACGGCCTGTGATGTCGGCTATAACCAGTATTTTACCCATGCTCGCAACCCTGCAATGTCTGTATGAGCAAATTATAGGGCGTTGCGAGAAGGAAGGAAGTGAAGGAGATCAATAAGACGCTATAAAGTGTTTGCCCGGGAATGGCCGCCTAATTGGGGCGACCCGCCAATGTCCGACGCCTGAAGACCGGCCTTACACTCTGTACCAGCGTGAACCCGCCCGGGCGACTCGACCTTCCCGCTGCAGGTCCTCCAGCGCCCGCTCCACCATGCCCTGATGGTAAATATCCGCATGTACCGGTGCCAGCCCTCCCAGAGAACGCGTGATGTCAACGCTGGTAGAGCCGTTGCGATGGCTGGCGCAGATCACCAGATACACAATGGAATTCAGCATACGCACGACTTTGTCCGAGATAATGGTTACCGGGTTGCTCATGGTCAGAACTCCTCAATGGTTTCGTGACCAGATTACCCAGCGCAGGCGCATCAGCATATTGCCCGCCGCGCCAGTGGCATGGCCGCAGGCGCCAAGTCGTCAGCGCTGTTTTGCACTCTCCCGGTAGTCTGCGGGTGCCATACCTGTCCAACGCTTGAAAGCCCTGGAGAAGGTACTGGGCTCAGAGAACCCAAGCAGGTATGCGGTTTCCACTACCGAGCGGTTGGGGTGTCGCAGGTACTTCTTCGCCAGCTGTAGGCGCGTATCCTGCAACAGGTCAAGAAAACTGGTGCCCTCCTCCTTCAGCTTCCTCTGCAGTGTACGGTTACTGACATGCAATGACTCGGCAATCTGCTGCTGACCTGGCGGACCGTCAGGCAAGTGCTCAAGGATCTTGTCGACCACGTCCCGGGACGTGGAGTGGACCAGGAATCCGTCCAGATAGGCCTGGGTTTGCTCGTCATTGGCCCGGGCGAGTTGCGGGTCGCCGGTGACCAGCGGCTCGAGGATATCGGAACGGTACCAATTCAGGCGGCTGCGCTCACAGTCGAAAAGCACGCGGGAGCTCAACGCGGACTCCCAGCGCTCTGGCGACTGTGGGCGGGGCCTTTCAAGCTCGACCGATAGCGGGGCGATAAAGTCGCCCAGGGCAAGACTGCACATGCGCGCAACCATGCCTACTGCATAGTCCCGATTGGCATAATGAAAGTGCTCGGCGTTTGGCAAACGGCCAAAATCGACGACAACCTGCTCACCTTCCTCGCGCAGGCTGAGGTCAGACGCTGTGCTCACCAGTTTGCCAAACCGCACCAGACGACGCAGGCCGTCATAAACGGTATCACTGGCGAGCCAGGCGAGACCCAGGCCACGCAGCACCTGCGGGCGCAGCTGCTGCGCTGCCAACAGGCCGAATGCTTCATCGCCAGACATCTCAACGCAGCGGCTCATTAACAGGTTGAACTGGCCCTGCGGTAATCGCCAGTCGGGATTGGCGATGCTGGCAACATCGATACCGACTTCATCTACCACTTCCAGCGGGTCCAGGCCGCAAAGTCGCAAAGCCTGCGCGACAGGCAACAGGAACGTACCCAGCACAGAGTGCTGCAAGCGAGTATTGTCAGTCATCTTTGTCCCCTGGCAGTCAGCAGCACTATACCACTGCCCACCATGGGGAAAGAACCGCCAGGGGCTGGCTTTAGAGCTTGGAGAATTCCTTATTCAGGTTGTAGCGACGCGAGGTCACATACGACTCCATGTTTTCGACCCGGCGCAAAGCAGCGTCCAGGCGCTCACGCGCCCGTTCCAGGCGGACGCTGCCGGACTCACTGTAGCGAAAAACTTTGCGCGGCCGGTAGTCGTGGTAGCGCTCGTCGTACTCCATTTCAACCGGTATGTCCTCGAACTCAGGCTCATCGTCCGCGTAGCTGCCGTCAGCAACGCGCCGTGTGGGCCGGGGAGCCAGCAGTATCCAGGCGCCCAGGTAAACCCACAGGGCCAGGGTGCCGGTGAACAAAAAGCCGCCTATCCACACCAGGCGCATCACCCAATGGGCAATATCCCAGTGATCCGCCAGGCCGGCACAGACACCAGCGATCTTGCCGTCGCGGGTGTTGCGATAAAGACCCATGCCCCAGCCTCCACGTTTATTACTGCGGAAGCGGCCACTCTCGCGGCGATAAGTACCGCGGTATTCATGCTTGCGTCGTCTGGACATCAGCTTGCCTCCTCTTGTGTTGCACTGCCGCGCTGGCTGCGCCAGTCCGGATGATCGGCATCCAGTAGCGACTCCAGCGTACCGATGCGTTCGGTCAATTTATCTACGGTTTCCAACATCTGTTCTACTGACTCCCGGTCCTCCTGGGAGAGACTCCGTGAAGAGCGGCTCAGGCTGCGGTAATGCATGGTGATCCACATGGGAGCCACGACTACCATAAACAGAATGGTGGGGACGAACATGAACTTCCAAAATTCCATTAATTCCTTCCTCCGACACCATGAAGACCAGGCATCATGCTGCCATTAATGAAGTGGATGACCAACTGCTCAGGAGGCCCCTGGCTTTTCGCTCATCTCGGATTTGATGCGATCCAACTCATCATTGATGCGCTCGTCACCGGCCAGTGCATCGATCTCTGCCGCCAGGTCCGGGGGTACGTCGCGGCCGACGTCCATGGATTCAAGCTGGCTCTCAAGGTTATCCATGCGCCGCTCGAAGTGCTCAAACCGCTGGAAAGCACCGTCCAGCGCCTCACGGTGAATCTGGCGCTTGACCTTGATACGCGATTCGACTGTTTTACCACGCATTAGCAACGCTTTCTGTTTGGCCTTGGCGTCGTTCAGTTTCTGCTGCAATTGCGCGACCTCGGTATTCAAATGCTCAATGTGCTCATCAGTTGCCTTGAGTTCACCCTGAACGGCCTCAACCTCTTCCTCAATAGCGTGCTTCTCCTGCAGCGCAGCCCGGGCGAGATCCTCGCGGCCGCGAGTGATCGCCAACCTGGCCTTCTCTTCCCAGGACCGGGCTTCGGCCTCTACCTGCTCCAGGCGCCGCGCAGCCGCCTTGCGGTCGGCAAGCACTTTCGCTGAAGAAGAACGCACCTCAACCAGCGTGTCTTCCATCTCCTGAATAATCAGGCGGATCATCTTTTCCGGGTCCTCCGCCTGGTCCAGCAAGGCGTTGATATTGGAGTTGATGATGTCTGTCATACGGGAAAATATACCCATGGTGTTTCTCCTGTTGTCGGTTTACCAGCCTCGGCTGCGCGCCTTGGCAGCGGGACTGGCAATCCAGTAAATCAATTCAATCACTGCAACCACCTGTATAAAACTCCACAGGCCGGCTGCCTCATCGACGACCACGGCAGTCAGTGCACACAGCATCGCCAAGGTGCCGTAAATCAGAAACCGTTCTCCCAGTTTGTTCATTCTAGTAATCCCTACTTCTCTGAGCTTCTGTGCGCCCTGTGACACATTACAATACACATCCCGTGCCAAGACACTTAAGCTACTGTTTTATATCGCTTTTCCAACTTCCACGCGGTCACCTGGTGACTATTCTAGGCGTATTTAACCCTACTAGAAGGTTCTTTTTACACTTTTAATAGGTATATTTAGCCTATGAAGAGAAACCAGGAAAGCATCATCGGTAACTCCGTCGCTCTGGCCAGCGCTTTGGAGCAAGTCTCTCTGCTGGCATCGATCAACCGCCCCGTGCTGATCGTCGGCGAGCGCGGAACGGGCAAGGAACTGGCTGCGGATCGCCTGCATTACCTTTCCCCGCGCTGGGACGCCCCGTTACTGAAAACCAATTGCGCCGCTATCGCCGAGGCGCTGCTGGAGTCGGAATTGTTCGGCCATGAAGTCGGCGCCTTCACCGGCGCCACCCGCGTGCAAAGAGGTCGTTTCGAGCGCGCCGACGGCGGCACTTTGTTTCTGGACGAACTGGGCACCATGTCCATGCGCTTACAGGAGAAGTTGTTACGGCTTGTGGAGTACGGTGAATTCGAGCGCCTTGGAGGACAGCAGACATTACAGGTGGACGTTCGCGTCGTCGCCGCTACCAATGCAGACCTGCCCGCGCTGGCCGCGCAGGGAAAATTTCGCGCTGACTTGCTGGACCGTCTCAGCTTCGACGTGGTGCACCTCCCCCCCTTACGCCAGCGTCGCGAGGACATCGCGGAACTGGCAGAACACTTTGCCATACAGATGAGCAGCGAACTGGGCTGGGAGTACTTTCCCGGTTTTGCCGGTTCAGCCATGCAAAAACTGGCGAACCATGACTGGCCTGGCAATATCAGGGAACTGAAAAATGCCGTGGAGCGCTCTCTGCACCGCTGGGGAGACGGCACCCGTGAAGTGGGCGAGATTGTCATCGACCCCTTCATCAAACCCTGGCAGGAGGAAGCCCCGCCTGCCAGTATCCAGGCTGACCAGGCGTCGGCGCCACAAGCGCAGACCCCGGCCGTAACTGACTTCCACGCCCATATGGAGGCACTGGAGAAGCGCCTGTTGCAACAGGCGCTGGCCGAGAACGGCGGCCATCAACGACGCACCGCCCAGGCCCTGGGCCTGAGTTACGATCAAATGCGCGGAATGGTACGCAAACACGGCCTGTCGCGCAGAAGGCGCGGCTGACAATTCTCTCCCCTAAGGGGGTATATGATCGCAGCACGAGAAAAACCTACTATCATTCTTTTACACGCATACCAGGAGTTCAATTATGTCGCTGGCTCTAGCCGACAAAACACTGCTTAAAAACCAGGCATACATAAATGGCCAGTGGGTGGATGCCGACGATGGCAGCACCTTCGCGGTCACCAATCCGGCCAACGGGGAGCACATCATCGACGTGGCGCGCGCCGGCACCGGGGAGACCGCGCGCGCAATTGCCGCCGCAGACTCAGCAATGCAGGAATGGAAGTCCACACCGGCCAAGTCTCGCGCCGCCCTGCTGCGCAAATGGTTCGACCTGATGATGGCCCACCAGGAGGACCTGGCCATTATCATGACCGCAGAACAGGGCAAGGTGCTGGCGGAATCCCGCGGTGAAGTCGCCTACGGTGCGTCCTTCGTGGAGTGGTTTGGCGAGGAGGCCAAGCGGGTCGAGGGCGATGTCATTCCTGGACCGTCCGCCGACAGGCGCATCGTGTGCATCAAGCAACCGGTGGGCGTGGTGGCCGCCATCACCCCCTGGAACTTCCCTAACGCGATGATCGCCCGTAAGGCGGCACCTGCCCTGGCGGCGGGCTGCGCCATTGTGATCAAGCCGGCAACTGAGACGCCACTGTCCGCATTCGCCATGGCAGAGCTGGCCGAACGCGCCGGCATACCCCCCGGCGTGATCAATGTGGTGGCGGGTTCCAGTGCGGCCATCGGCGGGGAGATGACCGCCAACCCGATAGTGCGCAAGCTCACCTTCACTGGCTCAACACCAGTGGGCAAGATGTTGATGGAGCAATGTGCCGCCACCGTGAAAAAAACGTCCATGGAACTGGGCGGGAACGCGCCATTCATTGTCTTTGACGACGCAGACCTGGACGCCGCCGTGGAGGGCGCACTGATTTCCAAGTACCGCAACGCCGGGCAAACCTGCGTCTGCTCAAACCGCCTGTTTGTGCAGGAAGCGATCTACGACCGATTCGTAGAGAAACTGGTTGCGGCGACCGCAGCAATGAATGTGGGCGATGGCATGGACGACGGGATTTCGATTGGCCCCCTGGTCAATTCAAAAGCGGTAACGGATGTGGACGGGCTGGTGCAATCATCGGTGGCAGCCGGGGCCAAAGTGGCCCTGGGTGGAGCCCCTCACAGCCTTGGCGGTTGCTTTTACCAGCCCACAGTACTCACCGAAGTCACTTCGGATATGGCGGTATTTCGCAATGAAATTTTCGGCCCCGTGGCTCCCGTCATCCGTTTCTCCACAGAAGATGAAGTGGTAGCCATGGCCAACGACACCGAATTCGGCCTGGCCTCCTACTTCTACACCCGCGATATCGGCCGCGTCTGGCGTGTCGCCGAGGCACTTGAGTATGGAATCGTGGGGATCAACGAGGGCATTATTTCCAACGAAATGGCGCCTTTTGGTGGCGTAAAAGAGTCGGGCTCCGGCCGGGAAGGCTCCAAATACGGCATGGACGACTACCTGGAGATCAAGTACATGCTGATGGGCGGACTGGACACCTGAACGACCCGGGATTTCGGGGTTGGCTGTGCCCTATCCCGTACCGCGCTGTTGCGCATAGAGCGCCTCTGCGCGGGCCTTCAGGTTTTGTGCACACAGCTTAAAACCCTGCTCTACTGGCGCGCCCAGCATCTCGACCATCTGCTGGGCAGCCTCACCGCTGAATATGTCGTAGGTTACATAGGTACAGTGATCTTCATCCACGGGCTCAACGACCTGGGAGCGATCCGCATGGATCGGGTCTCCGGGGTTGTTCTCCATGGACCAGGTGATTTTTCGCGGTGGCTCCAGCAGGGTGATGTACTCCACCTGGTCCTGCAGCCCCTGACCAAGGTCTACTTTCATCACCACCGGCGAGCCCACTTCAAGTGTCGCCTCGATGGACGGGCAAAACTGGTTCCACTGCGGGTACCGGGCAAAATCCACCAACACATCCCAAACCAGTTGCGCGGGGGCCGCGATGGTCACGGTGTCCGAACTGACGGTAATCGTATCGCTCATAGCTACTCCATTCAGGCGCTGATAGGCCAGCGCGAGTCGCCGGTATAGAACGCGAAACGCCGGTCGATCAGCTCCCGCGTCAGGCCGTATTCCTCCAGCTTGTACTCGTGCCTGCCATGCTTGCCCTTGGGGTTGGCGCGCACGTGAGAGGCCAGCACAGCTTTTGATTCGTCGCTCAGGTTCATCGCAAAGGCATCGTAGACACGCTGCACAACACCCAGCGGGTCCTCCACGAACTCCTGCTGCGAACAATCCACAAAAAGCTCTGCAGGCAGTTTTTCGCGCATGGCCAGCCCCTTTTCCAGGCTCATGGCGTACCAATCCATCACCGCGCGCCCTATCTCACCGGCATCCAGATGGCTGTAATCGCCCAGGTACATATCCATAACCACCCGGTTCATGCTGCTGATCGACGGCACAACCGCCTGCGGGTCGCGATGGCACCAGACGAAGCGTGCATCCGGGAACACCTTGAGAATGGCGTCCAGGCTGTGCATGTGCGCCGGTGCCTTGAGCATCCACTGCTCTCCCGGCATGCGCCAGTTGAGCATTTGCATCTGCTTTTTCTGGTAGGCATACAGCGGCTCCGCGTCCTGCGACAGCAGCCAGCTACGATAAGGTTCCAGCATGATTTCAAAACCCAGCTGCACACCGGTGAAGGCGTAGGCGTGCAGCAGCACACACTCCTCGGGGGTATCCGCATCCACGTAGTGAATCTTGGCAAACTCCGAGTTACGCGACTCTTCCAGCGCTTTGGCCAGGAAGTCATAACGCGGGTCTTTGTCTCCGGGCTGACTGCCGGGCCAGGGGTCGGGGAACTGCACCTCCCACTGCAACAGACCCCTGTTTTCCGGTGCCGAAACCAGCAGGTTGAGCAAAGCGGAGGTGCCGGATCGAGGCAGCCCTGTGACAAAGATGGGGGCAACGATTTCCTGTTCCCGCCAGGCGGGAATAGTCTTGAACGCATTTTCGCATTTGAGCCGGGTACACAGTTGAAACACCACTCGCTCGCGCAGGCGCTTGCGACCTTCGGGGTCCTGCACGTGACGGTCATAGGTCTGCAGTAGCACCTCCAGACCCTCCCGGTAAGGCAGGTCGCCAAAGTCATCGAAGCCGGTTTGCGCGACGGCCTCGGCGACCAGTTCATCCGCTATAAAACTGACAATGACGCTGCTCATTACAGGTCCGCCAGCTTCATCACACGGGTCTTCAGCAGAGGGTGACGCTGAGCCCCGATCCAGCGCCAACACATGGTGCCCATATTGTGGCCCGCAGTTTCAATCCAGTTGGGTACACCCGGGTCCACGTGTGATACCACCACGCGAACGCTACCGTCGGGTTGGTAATGCGCCGTGTGCTTGTTAACGTGAATAGTGTGATGACGATAGTCCAGCGACTCCATCCACCAGTTGTCCAGCTGGAAGTTCCAGGTCTCACATTCCGGAATATCCGGCGCGTCAATAACAAACACCTCGTCGTCTGCGAGCTGCCAGGCACTGTGGAAGTAGAAGATATTGGGGTCACCGCCAATGGACTGACAGTAGGCCTGATCTGCCGGCGGCAGCTCGTTGAGTGTAGGCAGGAAGCTCTCGACCCAGTTTTCAAACATTTGCGCAGCGCCCTGCACCCACATGGTGGCGCCGACCAATCCACGCTGCAGTTTCTCCGCATTGAATGGCTCCGGTCGCTCTTCACTGGCGCCCAGGCGCTCGATCTTGAGATCAGCGGCCTGCTCGCCAATGCGGTCCTGGAAGGTCTGTCGCACCAGCACGGAATTGGAGTCCTCGGCCATCGGCAGCCAGTTCCCCGGCTGCTTTTCCCGGCTCACGATGATCTCTATATTGCCGTTTGCATCCACATCCATATCCCGGTGGTCGATATGGCCTGTCACCTCCATAGTACCGCCCGAGCCATACTTGTTGATGGTGGTGCTGATACCAAGGTAGCTCACCGTGTTACGCTTGCCAGTGATGCGATAATCGAATTGCGAGCGGATGGGCGAGCTCTCATAGCGGTTGTCCGGGTTATCCGCCCCGAGTTTGATGGTCTCATGCGCGCCGCAGCGCAGTTGGGGAAACAGCGGATCGCTGAATTCCAGGTAGCTCTCCAGCCCGCCGCGCAACAGGCGGGTCAGGTAGCGATAGCCCTCCGCCTTGTTGAACGCGTCCTGGGGCGCGTTCTCGCTGTGCACTATCCTGCCTGCCTCTTTGAGCGCATCGCAGAATTCATCCCAGGTGGATCCGTCGAGTATTTTCGCGTCAGCTGCGCTATGGTCAGACATCAGGGCCTCTCTTATTGGCTTTGTGGGAAAAGCCAGTGAATTGCAATTGCCGGGACAGTGCAACCGATATGTCGGCGACTCGCAGTGAACAGCCAGGCCACCTGTTGACGGGTGCGAACTGTTAAACCGGGCGAGCGCGGGGTACGGGGGAGAGATTGCTGGTAAACTATCGGCATACCCGGATGAAAATCAGGGTTTCATGGCCCTTTAAATTTGAACTTCACGCCCTTATTATCTGTCTTAGGAACATACGCACTATCCTGTGCAATGCGTTACGGAGTAAACGATGCAAGACAAGAGTTTGTATGAGATGAATACAGCCGGCATGGACAGTGTGCTGGCCACCAACAAGGTGTTACGTAACACCTACATGTTGCTGGCCATGACACTCGCTTTCAGTGCCGTAACCGCCACTATTTCCATGGCCATGGGCCTGGGACAAGGTGCTGCCCTGGTGCTGATGCTGGTCGGCTTTGGTCTGCTGTTCGTGGTCAACAAGATGGCCGACAGCAGCAAGGGCCTGCTTGCTATCTTCGCCTTCACCGGCGTCATGGGCGCATCCATAGGCCCGATGCTCAACTATTACCTGTCCATGCCCGGCGGCCCCGCGCTGGTAATGCAGGCCCTGGGTGGCACAGCGCTGGTCTTCTTCGGCCTGTCTGCCTACGCGCTGACTACCCGCAAGGACTTTTCCTTTATGGGTGGTTTCCTGTTCGTTGGCCTGCTGGTCGCAGTCGTCGCGTCCATTGCCAATATCTTCATGGGCATCCCGGCGGTCTCCCTGGCCATTTCGGCGGCCATTGTAATGATCATGTCAGGACTCATCCTGTTTGATACCAGCCGCATCATAAATGGGGGCGAAACCAACTACATTCGCGCAACGGTGTCCCTGTACCTGAACATATACAACCTGTTCATCCACATGCTGCACCTGCTGACTGCGCTGGGCGGCGATGACTAAGCCTTTAGGCCGTACTGACAAACCCCGGCCTGCGCCGGGGTTTTTCGTTTCTAGGGTACTTTTCCCTTGATCTATACCCTGCTTGTCCTTGCCTCACCAGTGTCGGGGCATGGCGCGCGCACCGCTGCCCGCTTTGCCAGCGCTGCCCTGGACAGGGGGCACCGCATTGATCGCATCTTCTTCCTGGATGAAGGCACCGCCACGGGGTCACAGTTAGCCGTGTTTCCGCAGGACGAGGCTGACCGCCTGGCGCCATGGGTAGCGCTTGCAGAGCAGCATGCAGTGGAGCTGGTGCTATGCATCGCGTCTGCGCTCAAACATGGCGTGCTGGATGCTAACGAGGCCGTCCGCCACGAAAAGCCCGCAGCCAGTGCCCACCCCGCCTTCATCATCTCCGGGCTTGGCCAGTTAATTGACGCAGCAGCCAGCGCCGACCGCTTCATTACCTTTGGCGGATGATATGAGCACACCACAGCGCAAGCGCACCGTTATCGTCATGCGTCACTCACCCTACGGCAGCAGCCTGACAAGGGCCACTATTGACCTCGCCCTGGCCATGGGCGCATTTGAGCAGGACTTTGACCTGCTTTTCATGGGGGCAGGCGTATTGCAACTGCTGACCGACCAGGACAGCGCGGAGATCGGCGTACGCAATGCGGGAAAGGTAATAAGCTCGCTTCCCCTTTATGATGTGGAAAGCGTTTTGGTTGACGCTGATGCGTTGCGACGCTACGGCATAGCAGCCAGCGACCTGGTATTGCCCGCGCGCGTTCTCGAGGCGGTGGAACTACACCCGTTACTCAGTGAAGCCGATCATCTGGTAAGTTGCTGAAATGATCCTGCATACACTCAATACAGCCGGCATCAGCGACAGCTTCCGCGACTGCTTGCGCATGGCGCAGGCAGGTGATGCGATTTTGCTGCTGGGTGACGGTGTTTATAACGCGATTCCCGGTAGTGAAACCGCGCTCGCGCTCAGGGACTGCGAGGCAAAAGTCATGGCGCTGGATACAGACGTGGCCGCCGCCGGACTGGATCAGCGACTGGGGCCTACCCTGCTGGTTGATATGGACGGCTTCGTTGGTCTTACTGAATACTATCCCCGGCAGATGGCCTGGTATTGACCGTGCTTGAGGGCGTGGACGTCGACAAAGAAGGCTTCCTGCGCAAGCTGGCCGACTGGACGCCAGAGATTGCCGAACAGTTGGCGTATGCAGAGGGTATTGAGCTTTCCGATGCACACTGGGAGGTGATCCATCTGTTGCGTGACTATTACCAGCAATACGATGCCTCTCCCGCCATGCGGCCTCTGGTAAAATATTGCGTCCTTAAGCTTGGCCCCGAAAAAGGCAAAAGCATTTACCTGCTGGGCCTTTTTCCCGGTTCTCCGGCCAAACTCGGCAGTAAGATCGCCGGACTGCCCAAACCCGAAAACTGCCTTTAAGAGAGACTTTGAATATCACCCCTGTTTTCGATCAGCCTGCAACCGAACACCCTTTTGCACCGTATGTACGCATACTTGGCAAAGGCAAGTCCGGCAGCCGCTCCTTCGACCGGCAGGAGGCCGCAACGGCGTTCAGCATGATTCTGGCGAACGAGGTGGAACCGCTGCAGCTGGGCGCGTTCCTTATGCTGCTGCGGGTAAAAGAGGAAACGGGCGAAGAGCTTGCGGGCTTTGTTGATGCCTGCCGCCTGCATATGAAACAACCTGGGACGGGACTGACGGCAGACCTCGACTGGTCAAGCTACGCCGGCAAGAAACACCAGCACCCCTGGTATGTGTTGTCCCTGCTGTTACTGGCCGGGGCTGGCTACCGGGTATTCGTCCACGGCAGCGACGGCCATACCGCCGGCAGGCTTTACACTGCGCAGGCAATGACGCAACTGGGCTTACCGGTGGCAGCAGACTGGCAGCAGGTATCAGTCCAACTGGATGAACAGTGTCTCAGCTACCTGCCGCTGCGCGCATTCTGCCCGCGACTGCACGAGTTGATACAGCTGCGCCCGCTACTCGGCCTGCGCTCACCAGTGAACACCCTGACACGAATGCTCAATCCCCTATCAGCGCCAGCCAGCCTGCAGAGCGTTTTTCATCCAGCCTACGCAGCGCTCCACCAGGAAGCCGACCGGCTACTGGGGCAGCCACGCGCCCTTGTGCTAAAGGGTGATAGCGGTGAGATAGAAGTGAAACCCCAGGCTGACACACGCCTGCAACTGCTGCGCGAGAACCGCAGCGAAGAGATACTGCTGCCGCGCACACTCAACGGCAAGGTTGCACCGGTTGACGCGCCGGACACGGCACCGCTGGTCACGCTGTGGCGCGGCGAGCAGCACGACGCCTATGGACTGAATGCGGTTCTGGCGACCACCGCGGCCGCGTTACTGGTGCTGCAGCCAGAATGGGAGCTGCCTGAGTGTGAAGAGCAGAGTCGGTTGTTGTGGGCTGACCGCGATCCAGGAAGACTGAACTGATGCCACTTTCCGCGGTAAAACCAGAGCAATACACCAGCCTACTGGAGGGGAAAGCGGCCCGCATCAACGAGTTGATGAGTGACTTCTGTCCGCCGCCCGCGCAGATATATCCGTCTTCCCCGACGGCCTATCGTATGCGAGCGGAATTCCGCATCTGGCACGATGGCGACGCTCTGGACTATGTAATGTTTCGCCGCGAGGACCCGCGTACACCGGTAGCGATCCATGATTTCCCGATTGGCTGCGAAACGATTCAGGCACTGATGCTGCCTCTGCGCGCTTACCTTCAGGCCAATCCCGAGCTGCGCCGCAAGCTGTTTCAGGTGGAGTTTCTGGCCACGCTAGCCGGTGACGCACTGGTAACCCTGATCTACCACCGCCCCTTGCAGGACGCCTGGGAAACCCAGGCCGAAGCATTGCGCCAGGCATTGCAGGCGATTAGCCCTAAGCTTTCGCTGATTGGTCGCAGCCGCAAGCAGAAACGCATCCTGGGTAACGACTGGGTTCGCGAGATCCTTACGGTTGAGGGTCGCGAGTACCAGTACCAACAGTACGAGCAGGCATTCACCCAACCCAATGCGCGGGTAAACACGCATATGATTGAGTGGGCCTGTGCCCGGGCCGCAAAACTGGAGGGTGATCTGCTGGAGCTATACTGCGGCAACGGCAACTTCACCATTCCCCTGGCGGCGCACTTCGACCAGGTACTAGCAACAGAACTGGCCAAAATCTCCGTGCGTTCAGCGCGTGAGAACCTGTCGACGAACGAGGTGGATAACGTCCAGATTATTCGGCTGTCGGCTGAAGAAGTCACCCAGGCGATGAATGGAGAACGGCAATTCAGGCGCCTGGCAGAACTGCCCCGCTCACTCGGTGACTACGATTTGCGCACGGTCTTCGTCGATCCGCCCAGGGCCGGGCTTGATGAGCAGACGGTAAAGATGGTTCAGGGATTCGAATCGATTATTTATATCTCGTGTAATCCCTACACGCTAGCGGGCAACCTGCGCGTGCTGTGCACTACGCACACCATAGAACGTTTTGCCATGTTCGATCAGTTTCCCTACACCGATCACATGGAATGTGGCGTACTGCTCACTCGTCACATGAACTGAATTAACAGCGGATACCAAAGGCCAGCAGCCCACGCCCCAGCACCTCATCGAGCTTGTCTGCATCGGCCGCGTTCACTTCCAGCGAATTCAGCCCCATCTGTCGATATATCTCGTGCTTATTCAGGCGCTCGCGCAGTTCATCCGCAGACGTATCCTCTTCCCAGCAATCGATATATACATTGCCAGCCGGTAGGTAAAAGTCGGCGTATACCAGCTCTTCAGTTGGGAGGTTTCTGCGGTAGGCGTGCGCCAACTGTGCCAGGTACAACCAGTTGCACACCCGCATTTGCAGCGGGGTTTTCAGCACGTGGCCATCGATACCATCACAGACCAGCTTCCCTTCGGTGTTGGCAAACAGGTCGGGTTCAGCGCTGGGGTCAGCCGGCTCGGCAGTGGGTATCTGGTCTGACTGGCGAGTGAGTTCGCGATGCACTACCGGGTTGTCTACCACCTCATGGGGCCAGGTCACATAGTAGGCACCGGAAGCCTCACTCTCCTCCTGCTGCCCCCCCATGGAGCGACCCAGAGGCGTCAGCTCCCAACCAAGAATACTGTGGTCCTGCAGCCCCAGCTCCGCTAACGCACGATTTATCTGCCGCGCATGCAAGCGGGGGTAATAGCGGCGCATGGACGCGGCGGTAATGCGCTGATTCGACTCGATAGCTGCCAGCAGGGGGTGATGATCCAGGGTCTGCGGCCAGACGATATATTGACCGTAACGTCGACTCTTCTGGTAGGAGCCGCCCTCGAATTCACCCTTGGGCAGCAGCACCCAGGAGTCACCGGAGCGGCGTATCCAGCCGTAGTCACGCAACGTGGCAAACAACTGCTGTACGGGAATTTCGAGCTTCCGCGCCAGCGCTGTCGTTGAAAGCTTGCCGTCTTCCTGTGACATCGATTAATCCAGAGCGGTTTCCCGGTATCGCTTCTCCAAAGCCCAGTAGACATGATCGGCAAACTCGGCGTCGTCCACGTCAAGCGTGGCTAGTAGCTCTACCAGGTGTTCGTTATCCTCTTTACCGTCCCAGTTCTTGATGTACGATCCCTCCTTGTAGCCGTGATCCTGACGGAAGAAGTTGAGCACATTCTTGCCCACGTAGGAGCGATAGAGGTCATCGAAGCCCATATCTGAGGCCAGCATCAGATCCCAGAAGAGTGAGGGAGAAAAACTCTTTGTTTGCAGGCAGTAAAGCGCCAGGGCCTCGGTCGCTTCACGCACATCGAGGCCGGAGGGCGCATGCGCTTCCAGCTCTGTCGCCATTTCCCGCGCGATCTGCTCTATATCCTTACCTTCAACAAACAGTGCGGACATACCAAAGTGCCAGATATCAACCGCTTCAAGGCGCACCTGTTCCATATCCGGCTCCTGCTTCTTCCACCATTTAAAGCCGTAATGGTCGATCAGTTCGCCACATTCGATCCAGGCAGCCCGATACCAGTCGAAATGCTGTTCAACCCAATTTTCATGCACACGGGTGTTCATCCGATCCTGCATGGTAAGCATGGTGACCAGGGCCTGTTTCAAGGAATACCTCACTGTCTGGCTAAGTAAAAACAGCGCTGAGCATAGCAGTGACGGCGAGCAAAAAGAAGATCAGCACGCCCCAACGGTAAACGAGGTATCGCGCGTGAATTCAACGGCGGCCACCCAACTTCTTCTGCACCCATAGCGCAAAAAAAAATAAAATTATGGCAAGATCGGTCGATCTGGGGGACAGGTGTTCAAAGTGCGACTATTAATTGTATTTTTGCTGTTAACACTCACGGCTTGCAAACTCTCCATTCAGGTACCGGAAGGGGGTACGGTGTCTTCCGCAAGCGGCGGATACAGTTGCAGCAGCAACCAGACCTGCGATATAGACGTTAACGATATTTATTTCAACGAAACTTTTACCGCGCAGCCCTCTGCGGGCTATCAGTTTACGGGGTGGCGCAAGCGGGAGAAAGGATTGTGCGGCGGGAGAGTAGCCGACTGCGAACTGAGTACCGCTGGATTTGCCGACAACCCAGGCCTGATGAACATCCTTGAATCAAGCGAGTCATTTTACCTGGAACCAGGCTTTGAGCTGAAAAGTGCACGGGAAGTCGCCAGACTTGAAGTCAGTGAATCGGAAGAGTCTCCCGTCACCGACGCTAATGGCAAGGTAATAGGCGGCATTCGCATGGTTGACAACTTTGGCCATATGATAGGCCTCAACTTCGAAGGTATTGAAGAGACCTTTTATCTTCACACAGAGTATTATCGTGAATCTGAAGAGATACTGGATGTCTCACTCGTGGTGGGGCTTATAGATCTTTTTTACGAGGCCCCTGAATGCGACAGGCAAGGTAAAGTCTACAAGTCCTTTGATGTTGATCTGGATGGGAACAAAGAGGGAGTGGAGTTCTCGAAACGACCCAAGGGTGAGGCGGCTGTCGGGCCGGAGGGGTTCGTCTGGATTCCCAGGCCGGGAGCAGATTATGAGGCTTTCAGCAGGGGACACATGCAGAGTACTTCCAGCCGAAGATACGGCGGCTGCCTTGATCTGGTAATGCCTTTTCGCGGTAGATTCATTGAAATGATCCCCACGAACCTGAAGCTCAAACTACCACTGACCTTCGACCCGCCTTACTGAACCAGGACCCGGGAATTAACGTCTTGCATGGTGCCCGGAGCGGGACTTGAACCCGCACAATCTTGCCGCCCAGTGATTCCAGGAGACAGGTCTGTTTCTCGGCTGTTCGGGGTTAGCCGTCATTCCAGGTCAAGGAAACGATCCAGTATTGCTAGAGCGGCAACGGGGCCGGGAGCGGCCGACAACCCCCATTTACACGCGGAAAAGCCATCATTGAACGATATGTAACGCCGATAGCCGGAGCAACCGTTGACGAAGAATACCGACGCTACTTCTCCAGACTCTTCAGCGCGTCGGTATCAACATCCTTCACGACCTCTTTCCCAATCTTATTGGGGTGAGGCATGGCCTTGTCAGTTTCTTCTTTCACCCGATAGCCGGTGTAGGCGCCAGCTGCCGCTTCCCCTGCAGCCGTCGCCTGGGCCTGCAGACGCTTCCCCTCTGCTTCGCCAGCCAGCCACCCTTCCTTATAGTCCAGGTCGGCTTCGAAGCGCTCATGGTCGCGAATATAGTGTTCCCAGGAATTACCTGCTTCCTGCATACCGGAATGGCGACCATCGTGAAATCCGACCACGTAGGCCTCAGAATGCCCCTGCTCCTTTAAAGCGCTATCACTGGTACTGCAGGCTGTGGCGAATGCCGCCATCAGTAGCACCAGAACGAATCGTGATAGAGAATACATAAAGATTAAGTCCTGTCATTGATAAGTATACTAACCGAACTGGTTACTGCCCTCGGTATCGGGGCGAGTGTACCACCAAATCAAAAGCAATAGCCCCAGCACGGAGATAGCGCCAACCAGAAGCCGTCATCCGGATCGGTCGATATCGTGTAGGCGGCGTAGATCATCGCTAGCGTGACATTGAGTCCAGGTAGTGAAGAAACCAGTACCAGAATTTCGGGCGGGTGGCCCGACCAGAAGACCGTTGCATACTTTTCAGGCACTGATCTTACAATAGTCGTAAAGCTCACCTATGACCTCGTCTCCCCATCAGATTGAAGAGTGACTACACCCTACGCAAACCCAGATAGCCCAGAACGGCAATCAGCAACAAGGTAATCACGTTAGGCAGTGGCACGGGAGCGGCTTGTGCCAGCAACGCCGGGGAAGCTATCGGTGTCGCCGTCGGTGTTGCCATTGGAGTGGGGCCGGGTGTTGGTAGCGGGAGTAGCGGAGGCACGGCAGGCAACGAAATACTCACCAGAGTACCCCATACATAGACACTCTTTTGGTATGAGGCTCCGTTCGCTGGCAGGATGTCTGCCTCTCCAAAGCGCAGAGCCATTGGCCGGTTGAGATCGTTTACCTCGAAACCGGTACCCTGAATATCATCGTCCATGTAGATTAGATCGCGCACGTTGCCCGCGATTTGTGATGGTCCCTGAAACAGATCATTGAAGTCGAAGGGGTCAACCGTAACACTCCGGTCATCCAGGTAATCTTCGGGGTTGGCCGCCCCCAGTGGCTGGATATTGGAGAAATTCATCACGATATCGGTTAACTCACCGCCCAGCACCCCTGGAGCGGGGTTTGTTGCAGCCAGCAGACGGATGACTTCTTTGTTAGCTATAGCGTTATTGGTCTTGTATACGGCAACAGCATCAGCAGTTGACGACACAGTCGAAGAGCTGATCCCTATACCTGAAGGATCGAAGCTTCCTGCATTCGCGGCGTCTGCGACGATCTGCAGAGCTGAGAGCACCCCGCCGAAACGACCAATACGCGAATCCGCCGCCAGAAGAACGTTATCGTTGACCTCTATTCTATCGTCGGAATCCGTTAAGTCGGTGTCGACAAAGAAATGTATGGTGAACTGATCGCCCAACTGAACGTTGTCAAAATCAGCTCCGTTCAGGATGACAGTATCGCCAGGATCAAAGTCGGTTTTGCCGTCCACAGCAAATGTCGCCTCGAACTGCACGATCTCCGCAGATGCGTTAGTCTCCAGGAGAATTATTCCCGTAGCCAGCGCCCCTATACAGGTCTTTCTTATTGTTTCCTTCATGATACCGTTGTTGATCCTTATGGTGCCGCACGACGGCTCATACATTTCTTCTCACAGAAAGTCGGGACGTCCTGGAAAAGCCTCGAATTCTAACTATGCTGGAGTAATCCAGCAGGTTTAAAATTATCACCATTGAATGACAAAGGCACTTATCATGTTGAAAAAGATCGTTTCAATCTTACCTCTTCTCACCATACTGTTCGCGGCTAGTGTACCGGCATCCGTCAACAAGGAAAAAGCAGGTCGCTGCAAGCAGGAAGTGATGACCCATACGCACGAATTCCGCGACATTCCCATGGCGGCCTTCTCCACCCGGGGTCACCACCATGACAATGTACTCTGGAATATCCATTGGGATGGTCGGACTGCCAATGGCAGCTGTAAGTTTCACGATAGCCACTTCAAGGGAGTGGAGGTCCACACTCACCTGCAGCACTCACATCACCAGAAAAAGAGTGAACATTACCAAGGTCAATACGGCGGCTTCTACTATGATCGTCATGTCGCCAAGTGGCGTGACCCGGACGGCAAGATCTGCCATACCTGTACACCCGAGAACGGCTTCCCCGAGCATGGTGGCTGAAACCTGAACAAGGAAAATATCTGAGATGAAATATAGTGCGACAAAACTTGGCACATTGACCTTAATGCTGCTGGCAATGACACACCAGACTGCCAGTGCAGGGAAAGCGCTGGATGACTCGACAATCTACAGTGGAGAACTATCGAAAGACCAGGCGATTCATGTTCACCTGTTCAGCACCGATGATGCAGACCTGGGCAAAGCCAAATTTCGCGACACAGCTAATGCGATGGTGAAGTCAGCGCCTCATCTGCTAGCAACCGACATCGTGGAATCGCTGAGGGCGGCTGGGTTTACGAATGTGACCCTGGAGGAATCAGAGGGAGAGCCTTCGGCCAGCGCAATGCAGGTCACTGGCCGGTTTACCCGCCTCGATCCAGGCAGTCAGAACATGAGAGTCTGGATTGGTTTCGGAGCCGGTGAGAGCAAGGTGTGCATCTCGGGCGAAGTCACCGGAGAAAATGGCGAGAAACTGGCTAAATTTGCCGACTGCCAGAATGGCCTGGGCTGGGGCGCTAGCGGCCCCCAGGGGGATAAGGGAGCCGAAATTCTGGGTGATAGAATCGCCGGTTTTCTTATCAGCTGGGAAAGCGACCGAACAGACTAACTCTGACAAAAGGGGTATCAGTGTCGAAGCCAACTGATCCCCGATTGGAGGCCAGGTTTTTTGGCTCTTCATCATTAACGGGGGACACCGGCATTCATTAAACTGA
>NZ_PKUS01000052.1 GCF_002866825.1 Pseudohalioglobus lutimaris
TTTTTTTTTGGGGCCGCTTTATTCTGCCGGGAAAGTGACCGTGATCGTTACGCCGGGTGGTTCCGTGGTGTTGGCCGCGCTGATGTCTGCTCCCAGGTAGTCGCTGATCAGGCGAACCACATGCAGCCCCAGGCCCAGATGCAGCTGCCCGTCATCGGTGGTGCGCGAGGACACCATGGGTTCAAAAAGGGTACTGCGTATATCTTCTGGCAAAAGCGGGCCCTGGTTGCTGACCGCCAGTATCCAGGTCTGCCCGCTGGGCTGCAGTGAGAGCCTGACGGGAGCTCCAGGCGGGCTGAAGGAGGCTGCATTTTCCACCAGCTTGTCGAGTAGCTGCACGATAAGGTCAGCTGCGGCATTCACACTTGCTGGCTCTTCAGGGACCTCCAGCTCGATCGGGTGGTCCGGGTAGATCGCGCTATAGGCGCCTTGCATATCGCGCAACAACGGCACCAGGTCGAACGGGCGAAGCGGATTTTGTACCAGACTTTCTTCCAGTCGGCTGGCCTCGCTCATCGCCTGCAGTATGCCGTTGAGCCGGGACAGGCCAGCGCGCGCGCGAATCAGGTAGGGGCTGGGACTGTGCTCGCTTGCCGTGGTTTCTTCCAGATTCTCCAGTGATGTTTGAATCACCGCGATCGGGGTGCGCAGTTCATGGGTTAATTTGCGACTGAGTGTGCGCAGATAATCATTGTATTCGCGTAGCCGGTCCAGCAACTCGGCGTACCGCCTTGATAGTTCGCCAATTTCGTCGGGAGCATTGCTGCTCGGGAAGTTAGAAGAGATAACACCATTTTTGCCGATGACATGACTGGCAGCCTTGCTCAGGCGTCCAATACGCAGCGATAGCAGGCTGGCATAAGCCAGCAGCCCAATCGCACCGAGGCCAATGGCGAGCGCACTGTAGCCCAGTAGCCTGCTGAAAGCCTGGTCAGTCAGGGAGAGGTATTGTTCGCTGCTCTGGCTCACGACAACGGCCCCGATGACAGCGTCTCCATCTAGCACTGGTGCGGACACCACGCGCAATGCACGGTTGTTGTTGCCTGGGTCCTGGTAACGCCTGCTGCTTACAGCGCCAGAGAGTGAGTGAGAAATTTCCTCATCGGCGAGCTTGCCAGATGCCTGTATGGCTGGAGCCTGGGTCAGGGCATTGTTTGAGAGGATGCTGCGATACACCAGGCGCAGCAGCCAGAATGTCTCTCGCGTGCGCGGTGCGTCTGCGCTGGTCTGAAGGCCACCAACGATCCAGCCAGCGTTGTCGAGAAGGTGTACGGAGTCGGCTTGTGCACGAAACGGTGACAATGCAGCTTGCACAGCGTCGGGCGTGTGAATCAACCAGGGCGGTGCATGGGTGTCCAACGGGGCCGTGTTACCGATGGTGTGTACCGGACTGTCGTTGCCGGTCTTGCTGTCGATAACGTAGAACCCAAGGCGTCCGCCGATGAGCTCCAGTGGTATTTCCAGTTCCAGAGTATAGCCACCAAGCGCGTCTTGCCAGTAACCCCAGATTTGCTCCGCGTCTACGCCGCGCTCGCGCCGCCCGGCAGCGCTGGCTCGCACACTGCCGGGTGCGGCAGTAGCCAGCGCGTAATCCTGCCTCCGGCCATTCTGCCATGTGCGCAGTATCACGCGGTCGCCATTGGGTTCGCGGCTCAGCCCGGGGTTGTGGTAGACCACTTCCTCATCTTCGATATGCAACAGCAGGTACAGGTTTTCGCTGTGGGTAAGTGCCTGCAGGCTTACGGACAGGGAATCCTCCGCATGGGAGGCAGGCCAATGGGCCCTGGGTACGTCCTCCCAGCCCTCTGCATAACCGTCTACCACCACGGCATGTAATGAAGGCTGTGCGTAGACCGATTGGTGTGAATCGCCCGGGTCAGCTATGCGCCCCAGGTCAGTGTAGATCAGGGTGGGGCGCTCACTGGCCATGGCGGCAATGGTCTCCGCTGTAGCGAGCAGCGCCTGCTCTTGCGCCTCACCCAGGGCGCCCTCCATCTCGCGGATAAACTGACAACCGGCCCACGGTAGAGAGAGCAGCAGGAGGGAAACAACAATCAGCTGTCGGCGCAGGTTGAACCTCAACCTTTCCATCTATACCCCACTCCGTAAGCGGTATCGATGGCCGCGAAGGACTCATCCAGTGCCAGGAACTTGCGCCGAATACGCTTGATATGAGAGGTAATGGTGTTGTCGTCCAGCACCACGTCGGCGCTGTCCATCAGTTGCTGGCGGCTTTTTATGTGGCCGGGGTGCTGCGCCAGGGCATTGACCATCCAGAACTCGGTGACGGTCAGCTCGAGTACCTCGCCGCGCCAACTCGCAGTCATCCTTTCCCGGTTCATTTCCAGGTCGCCCTGGCGCAGTAGCTGCTCCTGACGTTCAGGAGCGCCCAGCGCACGTACACGGCGCAGCAGCGCATGGATGCGGGCCAGCAGCTGAGCATTGGAGATCCCTTTAGTCAGATACTCATCAGCACCAAGGCGCAACCCGGAAATAATATCCAGCTCTGAGTCTCTCGCCGTGAGAAAGACAATGGGGAGGGTTGGTGACTGCGCGCGCAGCTCACGGCAGAGCTCGAAACCGCCCTCCATTTCGTCACCGAGCCCGACGTCAATTATGGCCAGATCTGGCAGCTGTAACGCGAACGCCTGCCCCGCGCTACCGCGGTTGGCGTATACGGATACGCGGAAGCCCTGGCGCTGCAGGTGATCCCGGTAATTTGCGGCGATGGTGGCTTCGTCTTCAACGATGGCGATGTGCTGGGGCATCTGTTTTACAGGCGGGAGAAAATGAATGATTGCATGGTTTCAGATATCCGCCTGGACCTCAAGCGGCCGCCACAATTGATCACAATTCCCCATAAGCAGGCCATTTTCGATCCCCGGTAATGCCACAGCACCGGCGTTCAATGGAAGTCAACGTAACTGGAGAGCCTACGATGAATCTACCTCGCCTGTACCGCACTGTGTCCCGTGATCGCCAGCGATTCGAATGCCTGTCATGGTGGTTATGTTTTCGCTGCCTGCCAGTCCTGTTAATGATTTTGCTCTCGCTGCTGTTGCTGTCTGCGACCGCGGTACGTGCAGAGTCGGTCGCAGCGGGCGACGTCGGCAGTGGGCAGCTACTACTGACTGACCAGCAGGGCAAAGTGCACACTGCGATGACGCAGCGCAGCCGCGTTGATATGCGTATCTCGGGAATGGTTGCCGTGGTCCGGCTCGAACAGGTATTCAGGAACGAAACGGAAGACTGGATGGAAGGTGTTTACGCCTTTCCGCTGCCCGGCTCGAGTGCTGTTCGTTTCATGCAGATGAAACTGGGCGAAAGACGTATTGTCGGCAAGATCAAAGAGAAGGAGGAGGCCAGAAAGTCCTACCAGAAGGCGCTTCACGCCGGCAAAAAAGCCTCACTTGTAGAACAGCAGCGTCCTAACCTCTTTACCACACGAGTGGCGAACGTCGCGCCGGGCGAGGAGGTAGTGGTCGAGCTTGAATATGTGCAGACTGCTTTATACCAGGACGGCCGCTTCAGTGTGCGCCTGCCCACTACCATCACTCCGCGCTATATGCCCGGAATCCCCGGCGATGAACTGCGGTCGCTGACGGTGCTGCCCACGCATGGTTGGGCGGTGCCTACCGACCAGGTTGCTGATGCACCCGCGATATCGCCATTGCAGCACGCCGACCCTGGCTCGGATGTGCAGCCCCACAACCCACTGGAAATCTACATTGAACTGGATGCGGGAATGCCGCTGGCCAGCGTGGATTCGCCTTATCACCAGGTGATACTTAACCGCAGTGGCCAGTTATATACGCTGCAGCTCGCGGCAGGAAAGACCGAGATGGATCGGGACTTCGTGCTCAACTGGCGCCCCGTTGCAGCCAGCGCGCCAGCCGGAGCGCTGTTCACGGAGCAGGTCGACGGTGAATTCTATGGCTTGCTGATGCTGGTCCCCCCGGCGCTGCAGCAGCCGGCCTCGCTGCCACCCAGGGAACTGATCTTTGTGATCGATACTTCGGGCTCTATGGGCGGGGTGTCTATTCGCCAGGCCAGGGCAAGTCTTGGCCGCTCATTGCAGCTTCTGCGACAGCAGGACCGCTTCAATATTATCGAGTTCAATAGCGACTATCGCATGCTGTTCCGGCGTGCGCAGCCGGCAACTTCGCATAACCTTCAGCTGGCCGGGGAGTTTACGCGCCACCTGCACGCGTCCGGCGGTACGGAGATGCTCCCCGTGTTGCGTGCCGCACTGAGCGCACAGGACGATGTCGATGAATTGGTCACGCAGCCACCCTTGCGCCAGGTTGTGTTTATTACCGACGGCGCAGTGGGCAATGAAGAAGCGCTGTTTGGGGAAATCGTCGAGCGCATTGGAGCGTCACGCCTGTTCACTGTAGGTATAGGCTCAGCGCCTAACAGCTGGTTTATGCGTAAGGCAGCTGACTATGGGCGGGGGAGCTATACCAGTATTGGCGAGGAGACTGAGGTCGACGCGACCATGTCCAATCTGTTCAAACGGCTGTCCACACCCGCAGCACTGGATATTGATGTGACCTGGCCGGATACCGCTGAGGTGTGGCCACAGCGAGTACCGGATCTTTATGCGGGTGAGCCCCTGCACCTGCTGGTCAAACTGGGTAGTGAACTGCCTGACCAGCCGCTGATTGTCAGCGGCCGGGTAGGGGACTCAGATTGGCAGACGTCACTACAGTGGCCCGCACAACAATCGGAAGCTGCCCCAAGGCATGCCGGTGTGGCCTCACTGTGGGCACGCAAAAAGATTGAACAGCTCCTGGGTGAGAAGCATAGGGCGGAGGATCCGCAAAGCCTTCGTGACAAGGTGCTGCCGATTGCACTGCGTCACCAGTTGCTCAGCCCCTATACCAGCTATGTCGCCGTAGAAGAGGCGAAGGCGAGACCGTCCGACGCTGCGCTTGAGAGTCGACCTGTTCCCAACAGCAGGCCGCGCGGTCAGTCGTCGCAGCCCTATGCCTATCCGCGAACGGCCACCACGGCGACAGCCAATATCTGGCTGGGTAGCTTGCTGCTGTTGATAGCGATATTCGTTCGCCTGTGCCGTCAGGAGGGTGAGCATGCCTAGGCCGCTGTTCTCGCTATTGGTTGCGGTATCACTGGCAGTCTCATTACACCAGTTTGGCCTTGCCGCACTCATCCATGCCAAGGCCTGGCTTGCACCCATATTGGTGCAGCAGGCCTGGGAGAAAAGTCTGGCCGGACACGGGCGTTCGGTGAAACCCTGGCCCTGGGCAGATACCTGGCCGGTTGCTCGGCTAGTGGTGCCCAGCCTGGGCGTGACGCGCTACGTGCTGTATGGAGATAGCGGCCATGCCCTGGCATTTGGACCGGGGCACGACTCCGGCTCGGCACCCATTGGATCGGAAGGGGTGGCGGTAGTCGGCGGTCATCGCGACACCCACTTCGCCTTTCTGCGACGTTTACGGCAGGGGTTGCTGGTTGAGGTCGAGCTGCCGGACCGGCGCCGTCGCCGTTACCAGGTGGTGGAGACCAGCGTCGTCGACAGCTCACAGGGGCTGCTGCCCGTCACCCATAGTGGTGAGCAGTTGCTGCTGGTTACGTGCTATCCCTTTGGCGCGATCAATGCAGCCGGCCCAATGCGACTCGTTGTGCGCATGGCGCCTGCTGAGAACGGAGACGGCAGTAGATTGTCGAGTGACCTGCGCGCCTGAATTCAGATATATGAGCCGGTGTCTCAAATCCTCGTTGGCTTGTATAATTGGTCGCTCTGAACTTTGAGTGAGGCTGCAGACAGTCGATGAATTCTCCAATGATCAAGCCGCTGGACGCTGTCTGGCTGATGATGGAAACCGACGAGACCCCCATGCACATGGGTGTGCTTGCCATATTCAGGAAGCCGCAAACCACGGCTTCAAATTACTTTGCAGACCTTGCCAGGAGTATGCGCTCGGTACCGCCCGTCGCGCCCTGGAACTGTCGTGTCTCCCGGCGCGTGGGCTATCGATTGATCGAGGAGAAGAACTTTGATATTGACTACCACTTTCGTCGCTCGGCGCTCCCCGAGCCCGGTGGCGAGCGTGAACTGGGGCAGATGATATCGAGTTTGCACAGCACTGCACTGGATCCGCACCGACCACTGTGGGAGGTCCATCTGATCGAGGGGCTGGAGCGCAACCGGTTTGCCCTGTATGTAAAGGTGCATCATGCGCTGGTTGGGGGTGTTAACGGCATTCCTCCCGTGCTGGCCACCCTGTCTGCCAGCGCACGGGCCCGAGGCGCCGAGCCGCTCTGGGCCCAGCCAATCGTAAACAGTGATCAGCAGGATGACCTGACCGACACTCTGCAGTGGCCGGGGTTGTCCACTACGGTCGATTCGCTGACCACCATGGGGCGAGCAGCACTGGGCTTGTTGCGCGGTGCGATCAGACCCAGCGAGCGCAATAGTTTTCTGTTTCCCCGGGGTACGCCGCGTTCAACCCTCAACCGGCATATTACTGCCCAGCGGCGCTTTGCTACCCAGCAGTTCGAGCAGCAGCGTATAGAAGCGTTGGCGGATGCCACTGACAGTACGGTCAACGAAATACTGACCTACCTTTGCGGCAGTTCCCTGCGGCGTTTTTTCAAGGAATATAATGCGCTGCCGGATGAGTCTCTTGTCGGGGTGATTCCAGTTTCTTTGCAGGAGCGCGGGCAGCATCTGGCGGGCAATGCGATTGCAGGATTGCGCGTGCCACTGGGTACACATATAGCCGATCCCTTGCGGCGTCTGCAGTCGGTAAAAACCGCGCTCAAAGAAGTGCGTGAGGACCGGGCCTCGCTGCCGGAGGATTCCGTGACCTCCTATGTGATGTTGCGCGCTGCGCCGTTGTATGCGAGCCAGGTTGCAGGTGTCGGGCAGTTTGTCCCTCCCCTTTATAACCTGGCTATTTCCAATACTCTCGGTGAAGAGCGGCCGTTGTACCTCAATGGCGCACGCCTGGAGGCTGTGTACCCGCTCAGCCCGCTAATGCAGTTCACCGCACTGAGTATTGATTGTGTCAGTTACGCCGGCACGCTGAACATTGGTTTTACCGGTGCGCGTGAGACGCTGCCGCACCTGCAGCGAATGGCGGTCTACCTTGGCAAGGCACTGGAAGACCTTGAAGAACTGGTCGCAGAAGGGGAACTCGCCTGATGAACAAGTTTTCAAGATTTGCCCTGGACCAGGGGCTGGCGCTGAATCAACGCATGGCTGAGTCCACGGCGAACAGTATAGATTGGTTATTCAAGCGCGATACCCTGATCAAGTCGGGCCGCACCTGGTTTGAACTGGTGCACGATGGCGACCTGATGTCGGTGCGTTATTACGCACTGCCCGAGGACGACGAGATCGAACTTGTGGACGGCAGCACCATGGCCATACAGCGCAAGCAGCACGCGGTGCCGCTGGTGCTGGTGCCGCCCCTTGGCGTGACTACAGAAACCTTTGACCTGATGCCCCAGCGCAGCCTGGTCCGTTATATGGTCGCCAGGGGGTTCAAGGTCTACCTGGTAGACTGGGGTAAGCCCGGAAAGGAGCACGCGCATCTTGGCCTGCTGGATTACTCGCGAGACATGATGGGCGTCGCCCTGGACAAGGTACGACGCCATTCAGGCAGTCAAGACCTTTCCATGATGGGTTGGTGCATGGGGGGACTCTTTTGCCTGCTGTACCAGGGGCTCACCCAGGACAAGCATCTTCGCAATATTGTTACTGTCGCCAGCCCCATCGACCTGGAAACAGGCAAGGGCGTGATTTCGATGGTGGCCGGCATGGCTCAGGCGATGGATGGCCCGGCAAAACTGGTGAGCAATTATTCCAATTTACGTCTTAATACGCTGGATCCGGCGCGGCTTTCCATGCCCGACTGGTTGACCACGCTGGTGTTCAAGATGACGGACCCTGTGGGCAGTGTCACCACCTACTGGGACCTGGTTACCAACCTGCGTGATCGTAAGTTCGTGGAATCCCATTCCACCACTTCGGATTATCTCAATAATATGCTTCGCTACCCGGGTGGCGTGGTGCGTGATATGGCCGCCGGTGTGGTCAATGAGAACCAGCTGGCGCGGGGCAGGGTGCATATCGACGACTCTGTTGCTGAGTTGGACCGGATAAACTGTAACCTGCTCGCCTTTGCGGGAAAGACCGATATTCTTGTGCCTCCTGAGGTCGCCGGCGGAATTGTTAATGTCGTCGCCTCGCCAGACAGGGAGTTTCGCGAGGCTCCCGGCGGACATATGGGTGTGATTATAGGCAGCAAGGCGCAGAAGGCGGTGTGGGCGGACTCTGCTGACTGGCTGGCCAAGCGTTCCGGCGCCAGGCCTGCCGCGCGTAAAAAGTCGTCTTCCAAAAAGTCGTCTCCTAAAAAGTCGCCTTCTAAAAAGCGCTAGAGGGTGAGTGCCGCGCCTCCCTTGAGGGGACGCGGCAGACATTCAGTCGATGAGGCTACATGCGTCCCATTTTGGCGCGGACCTGTGATAGAATCCGCCGCCTCGAAACGGGTTCCCGGAACCCCAACCTCAGCCTTGAATCCCGGATTGAAGCTGATTCACGTGGCCTTTTGTAGGGGCCACCACTGATAGAAGGAAAGCTCATGCCTGTTGTGACCCTGCCTGACGGCTCCCAACGCTCATTTGAAAACCCCGTCACTGTTCATGAAGTGGCGGCTGATATTGGCCCCGGTCTCGCCAAAGCCGCCCTTGCAGGCGTTGTTGACGGCCGCGAGCGCGACACATCTTACGTGATTGAAGCGGATGCCTCGCTGTCCATCATTACAGACCGGGACGAAGCCGGCCTGGACATTATTCGTCATTCCACAGCGCATCTGCTGGCGATGGCCACTCAGGAACTGTTCCCCGGGGTACAGGTAACCATAGGCCCGGTGATCGAGGATGGCTTTTATTACGATTTCGCCACCGAGCACAGTTTTACCCCCGAGGACCTCGCCCGTATAGAAGCGCGCATGCAGGAACTGGTTGAGCAGGATATTCCGGTTACTCGCATTGTCACCAGCCGTGAAAAGGCAATAGAGCTGTTTCGCAGCATTGGTGAAGAGTACAAGGTGCAGATCATTGAGGACCTGCCGGCAGGTGAAGAAATTTCCCTGTATAAACAGGGTGACTGGGGGGACCTGTGTCGCGGGCCCCATGCACCCAGCACCGGCAAGTTGGGTGCATTCAAGCTGACCAAGGTCGCGGGAGCATACTGGCGCGGTGACTCCAATAACGAAATGCTGCAGCGTATTTACGGCACCGCCTGGGCCAACAAGAAACAGCTCAAGCAATACCTGCACCGTATCGAGGAAGCGGAAAAGCGCGACCATCGCAAGATAGGCAAGAAGCTGGACCTGTTCCACACCCAGGAAGAGGCGCCTGGAATGGTATTCTGGCACCCGGCGGGTTGGAGTATCTACCAGACCATCGAACAGTACATGCGCGATCAGCAGCGATTGCAGGGGTATCAGGAGATCAAGACACCGCAGTTGGTCGATCTGTCCCTGTGGGAAAAGTCAGGTCATGCTGACAAGTTCGGCGATGACATGTTTATGCTTAAATCGGACGAGCGCGATTTTGCGGTCAAACCGATGAACTGTCCCTGCCACGTGCAGGTATTCAACCAGGGCTTGAAGTCATATCGTGACCTGCCGTTGCGATTGGCCGAATTCGGTTCCTGTCATCGCAACGAGCCTTCCGGCTCGCTGCATGGGATAATGCGGGTGCGCGGTTTTGTTCAGGACGATGCGCACATTTTCTGTACTGAAGCCCAGATTCAGCCGGAGGTGTCGACGTTTATCGATTTCCTGCATGCCGTTTATGCCGATTTCGGTTTCTCGGACGTGATCTACCGATTGTCGACCCGGCCCGAGCAGCGCGTGGGGACGGACGAGGACTGGGACCGGGCAGAGAAAGCCTTGGCTGATGCTCTCAATGCCCAGGACTTGCCCTGGGAGGAGCTGCCGGGAGAGGGCGCATTTTATGGCCCGAAGATCGAATTCTCGCTGAAGGACTGCATTGGGCGGGTGTGGCAACTGGGGACCATCCAGGTTGATTTCTCCATGCCTGGGCGTCTCGATGCGCAGTATGTAGCCGAGGATGGCTCCCGTCAGGTGCCGGTTATGCTGCACCGGGCGATTCTGGGTTCATTCGAGCGATTTATCGGAATTTTGATCGAGCATTACGAAGGAGTCTTCCCCACCTGGCTCGCTCCGACACAGGCCGTAGTGGTCAATATCACGGATAAACAGGCCGAATACGCCAAAACTGTGGAAGATTCCTTAAAAAACAAGGGCTTTCGGGTGATTTCGGACTTGAGAAACGAAAAGATCGGCTTTAAAATCCGCGAGCACACGATTCAGAAGGTTCCCTACATTCTCGTAGTGGGGGATAAAGAAGTAGAATCACAGACAGTGGCCGTGCGCGCTCGTCGTGGAGAGGACTTGGGATCTATGGATCTCAATGCGTTTACAGCGCACCTCACACAGGACGTAGGGCGTCGCGGTCGTATTACAATGGCATAGTGGAGAGTCAGTATTAAGAAAGATAGCAAAGGCGCTGCGAAAAAGGCGCTGACTAACGACCAGATCACGGCGGACCCGGTTCGCCTTGTTGGTGCCGAAGGCGAACAGGTGGGCATTGTCTCACTGAGTGAAGCCAAGGCGGCGGCGGAAGCCGCCAGTATGGATCTCGTATTAATAGCTGATTCAGATCCCGCAGTTTGCAAGATCATGGACTACGGGAAACACATCTTTGAGGCGAAGAAGCAAAAGGCTGCTCAAAAGAAGAAGCAGAAGCGTACGCAAGTCAAAGAAATGAAGTTTCGTCCAGGGACGGAGGAAGGAGATTATCAGGTAAAACTACGCAACCTGACACGTTTCCTTGAAAACGGCGATAAGGCCAAAGTCACACTGCGTTTTCGCGGTCGTGAAATGGCTCACCAGGAAATTGGCATGGAGCTACTCAAGCGAGTAGAAGCTGATCTGGCCGAGTTGGGTGGTGTCGAGCAATTTCCGAAAATGGAAGGCCGGCAGCTCACTATGGTTATCGCACCCAAGAAGAAGAGCTGACGGCATTGTGACGCCCCGGTCTCTTTATTTTTTATTATTCAAATGCGGAGTATTTGATTATGTCTAAAGCAAAAGTTCACAGTGGTGCTGCCAAGCGGTTCAAGAAGACCGCCGGTGGTTACAAGCGTAAAAGCGCACACAAAAGTCATATCCTGACCAAGATGACTACCAAGCGGAAGCGTCAGCTGCGCGGAACCTCCATGATTCACAAGAATGATGAAGTTCTGATCGATCGCCTGCTGCGCGCCAAGTAACGGTACCGGACATCACTAGATAGGAAAGGAGAAGACTTATGCCTCGCGTAAAACGTGGTGTAGTGGCGCATCGCCGTCACAAGAAGATTTTGAAGCAGGCCAAGGGTTACTACGGTGCTCGCAGCCGTGTATTCCGGGTTGCCAAGCAAGCCGTCACCAAAGCTGGTCAGTATGCATATCGTGACCGTCGTCAGCGCAAGCGTCAGTTCCGCGCGCTGTGGATCACGCGTATCAATGCCCAGTCTCGTGCCAATGGCCTCAGCTACAGCCGCCTGATCAATGGCCTCAAGAAGGCCGATATTGCCCTGGACCGTCGCGTATTGGCGGACCTGGCAGTGCACGACAAGCCGGCTTTTGCAGCGATCGTGGAGCAAGCGAAGGCCTCTCTGGCCTAAGCCCACCCTCACCGCAGGTTGACCTGCGGTTCGCTGGCTACATGCAAGACTCAAAAGGGAAAGGGCTCAGCTCTTTCCCTTTTTTTATGTACAGGGACGTACGGTATGCCGCGAGAGCCATGGATGGCGGCAGCGGCGAATGTACAGGGACGTACGGTATGCCGCGAAAGCCATGGATGGCGGCAGCGGCGAATGTACATGAATGTAAGGTATGTTCCCCAGAGGTGGGACGCCGAAGCGGAAACGGTTGGGAACAAGACACTTCCCTTATTAATCAGATTTACGTCGAGACCAATTAAATGGAAAACCTCGAACCACTGGCGGCCGAAGCCAGGGCGGCTATCGAAGCCGCCGAAGACAGCGCGACGCTGGAGCAGCTGCGTGTCGATTACCTGGGGAAAAAAGGCCAGATTACGGCCTTACTGAAGGGGCTGGGCCAGCTGTCTGCCGAAGAGCGTCCGCAGGCGGGCGCAAAAATCAATGCAGTCAAAGAGGACCTGCAGGCGCTTATCGGTGATCGCAAAGCGGCGATGGCTGCTGCCGCGGTGGAGGCTCAGCTGTCTGCTGAAACGATCGATGTCACCCTGCCAGGCCGCGGTCAGTCTACTGGCGGTATTCACCCGGTCAGTCGCACCATGGAACGAATGGCGGAATTCTTCGGCGCCATCGGTTTCGACGTGGTGGAAGGGCCGGAAATAGAAGACGATTATCATAACTTTGAAGCACTGAATATCCCCGCGCACCATCCGGCACGCGCCATGCACGACACCTTTTACGTGGACGAGCATACCGTGCTGCGCACTCATACCTCGCCGGTGCAGGTGCGGGTTATGGAGAATCAGGCGCCACCGCTCAAAATCATCTGTCCGGGTCGTGTCTATCGCTGCGATTCTGACCTGACCCACACCCCTATGTTCCATCAGGTGGAAGGGTTGTTGATTGATGAACACACCAGCTTCGCGGACCTGAAGGGCGTGATTGAGGCGTTCCTGCGCGAGTTCTTTGAACGCGAACTGGCTGTGCGTTTTCGGCCTTCCTATTTCCCGTTCACTGAGCCTTCCGCTGAAGTCGACATTCAGTGCGTGAATTGTGGTGGCGACGGTTGTCGGGTCTGCAGTCAGACCGGGTGGCTGGAGGTAATGGGCTGCGGCATGGTGCATCCAAAGGTCTTTGAGTACTCCAACATCGATACTGAGAAGTACACCGGATTTGCTTTTGGCATGGGCGTGGAGCGCCTGGCTATGCTGCGTTACGGCGTGAATGACCTGCGCCTGTTCTTCGACAATGACCTGCGTTTCCTGGAGCAGTTCTGAATACCCATGAGTGTGGAGACTAAACAGTGATTATCAGTGAACAGTGGTTGCGCGAATGGGTCAGCCCGCAAATCAGCACCGAAGAGCTCGCACACCAGATCACCATGGCGGGACTGGAGGTGGATGCGGTTGACCCGGTGGCGGGTGAATTCAGTGGCGTCGTCGTAGCGGAAATATTGTCTGCCCAGCCGCACCCGGATGCGGACAAGTTGCGGGTCTGTGAAGTGAATACCGGCAGCGAGACGGTGCAAATCGTTTGTGGCGCCCCTAACGCCAGAGCAGGGCTCAAGGCTCCCCTGGCTACAGTGGGCGGAATACTGCCCGGCAATTTCAAGATCAAGAAGGCGAAGCTGCGCGGCGTGGAATCATTCGGCATGCTTTGCGCAGAACAGGAACTGGGTCTGTCCGACGCCAACGAAGGCTTGATGGAGTTGCCGGCTGACGCACCCGTTGGCGGGAACCTGCGTGAGTATCTCGGTCTGGACGATCATATGATCGAAATCGGCCTGACACCGAACCGCGCAGACTGCCTGGGTATGGCCGGTATCGCACGCGAGGTGGGCCTGTTGAATAATCTTGCGGTGTGCGGGCCGGCTATTGACGGCGTGCCGGCGACACTGGAAGACACGCTGCCGGTAGAGCTGCTGGCCCCGGAGCGCTGTCCGCGATTTGTCGGGCGAGTGCTTCGAGGAATCGACATCTCCCGGCCCAGCCCACTGTGGCTGCAGGAGAAACTGCGCCGCGTTGGACTGCGTTCAATAGACGCGGTGGTCGACGTCACGAATTACGTGATGATGGAACTGGGCCAGCCGATGCATGCTTTCGACCTGGATAAATTACAGGGAGGGATTCGTGTGCGCACGGCAGAGCAGGGCGAGTCGCTGGAGCTGCTTGATGGCCAGACCGTTGAGCTCAATAGCGATACCCTGGTGATCGCCGATCACAACAGGGCCGTAGCCATGGCCGGCGTGATGGGTGGACAGCAAACCGCCGTGAGCGATCAAACCACAGACCTGTTTCTGGAGGTGGCATTCTTTACACCTGAGCTGCTGGCGGGCAAGCCCCGCTCCTATGGTTTGCATACTGATGCATCCCATCGCTTTGAGCGCGGTGTCGACTTTACCCTGCAAACCACGGCAATGGAGCGGGCGACCGCACTGCTGCTGGAAATCGTCGGCGGGCAGGCAGGCCCGGTAACGGAGACAGTCTCAGCAGCGCATGTCCCCGAACGGCCGGATGTGGTATTGCGCGCGGCACGCATTAAGCGGCTGCTGGGCTTCGAAATGGAGCACGACGAGGTCACGCGTATTTTGAGCGGCCTGGGCCTGGGCGTTTCCGTTACGGACAGCGGATGGCGTTGCACGGTGCCCAGCTGGCGTTTCGACATCGCTATAGAAGCAGACTTGCTGGAAGAGCTGGCGCGAGTCTACGGCTACAATCGTATGCCCACTACACAGCCCACAACCGATCTGGTGATTCCGCCCAGGCCAGAGAAAACCTTGGCGCTCCCGGCACTCAGGCGCCACCTGGCCGCCCGGGGTTACCGTGAGGCGATCACCTACAGCTTTGTTGATCCCAGGATGCAGCGGGTGTTTGATCCAGGCCTGCATCCTGTGGCGCTGGCCAATCCTATCTCCGCAGACATGGGGGTCATGCGCACCAGCCTGCTGCCGGGTCTGGTTTCTGCCGTATTGCGCAATACCAACCGGCAGCAACCGCGGGTGCGGCTGTTCGAAACCGGCCTGCGTTTCCTGCCCGGCGAGGACTGCCTGAAACAGGTGCCCACGCTGGCGATGGTGATTACTGGCGATCGCTTTGCAGAGAACTGGAGCGTGCCAGCGCAGGCCACCGACTTCTTCGACCTGAAGGGCGACCTGGAGAGTTTGTGTGCGCTGACACGCAGCGAGGACAGCTTCAGTTTCTCGGCCGCCCGTCGCGATGCTTTCCATCCCGGTCAAACAGCCCTGCTGTCCCGGGACGAGGAAGTGGTGGGTTACCTGGGCGCGCTACACCCCTCGGTGTGTCAAGAGCTGGGTCTGAATACCGCGCTGTATGCCTGCGAGATCACCCTGTCTGCGTTATTGCAGGCAGAACTGCCGGCATTTGCTGAATTGTCGAAGTTTCCCGAAGTTCGCCGCGATTTGGCGGTAATAGTAGACAAAGATGTGTCGGCGGGTGACCTGTTGAGAAATGTTCGAGCATCGGCGGGGAGTTACCTCACAGACTTAACCTTGTTTGATGTCTATGAGGGCAAAGGCATTGATCCTAAAAGAAAAAGTGTGGGGCTGGGTTTGACATTCCGGGATTCTTCGCGCACTCTTAGCGATCAGGATGTGAACCTCGCTGTTGACCAAGTGGTTGATTCGTTGGGGAAAAACTATAAAGCAGAGCTCAGGAACTAGGTAACGGAAAATGTCCGCGCTGACAAAATCTGAAATGGCGGAGCGCCTGTTTGAAGAGCTTGGGCTCAACAAACGCGAAGCCAAAGAGATTGTTGAGCTCTTCTTCGAGGAGATTCGCACCTGTCTTGAAAACAACGAACAGGTGAAGTTGTCCGGTTTTGGCAACTTTGATCTCCGCGATAAGAGCCAGCGCCCGGGGCGCAATCCCAAGACCGGTGAAGAGATCCCGATCTCTGCCCGTCGCGTGGTGACCTTCAGACCTGGCCAGAAGCTCAAAGCCCGAGTAGAAGAATATGTTGGAACCGAGCAACAATAACGAACTACCCGCCATTCCGGGGAAGCGCTACTTCACCATTGGTGAGGTCAGCGAACTGTGTGCCGTAAAGCCACACGTGCTGCGCTATTGGGAGCAGGAGTTTCCGCAGCTTAAACCGGTCAAGCGCCGCGGCAACCGTCGCTATTATCAGCGCGACGACGTACTCACCATCCGCCAGATCCGCAGTTTGCTCTATGATCAGGGCTATACCATTGGGGGCGCGCGTCAGCGCATGACCGACGAGGGCGATGGCAACATCGGCGTTGATATCAAGGCGGTGATCAAAGAAACGATCGAAGAACTGGAAGAACTGCTCAGGACGCTGTCGCCAGCGAAATAGTCTTTGTCAGCGGGGTGGTTTTGAGTATAATGCCGCCCTCGCAAACATTGCGATTCTCGGGGCGTAGCGCAGCCTGGTAGCGCACCACACTGGGGGTGTGGTGGTCGCAGGTTCAAATCCTGCCGTCCCGACCAATTTCCAAATCTTTCAGGCTCTTCCCCA
>NZ_PKUS01000053.1 GCF_002866825.1 Pseudohalioglobus lutimaris
GTCTTGTGACCCGTCTGTTCATATTGCTGGGCTACAGCCTCCAGTGGATTGTTGCGACTGCGATTCGCGGCTTCCCGCGGTGAAAAATACGCCTTGTCTATCCCCATGGGTGTAAGGTTTAGCGCGGAATCACCGTTGTTCTCCACCTCCACCCACACCGGCTGGATGTTTCTTCGATACAGGTCCACGTTGAAAATATCGCGGGCCTCTTCCCGGGAGGGCACCCCGGTGGACACTTTCAGGGGACCGCTGTGCTGGATCTGGATCCGGTCATTGGGCGGCGGCACCTGTCGCCCCCGGAACAGCTCACCGGGCTCTCCTCCCGGGTATAGCCCGACCGGGTCGGTCAGGTAGACCACCTCGTCCAGCGCATTCAGCTCCTCCGACAAAAAAGCGACCAACCGGTACCCTTCTGTAAAGTAGGTGCCGCCGGTGAACCCCTTGCGCGGTGCATCAATTGATACCTTGCCGACACCCTTCACTGTGCCGATTTTCTCCAGCGAACCGTTGTACCAGAGATTCTGGTAAAGAAAGCGCTGGGCGCTATCAACGTCAGCAATCAGGCTTTCCCGGGTGAAGTGGCGAAAAAAGTCCATATCCCTGGCGATCTCGGCATCAAACCAACTCAACGGCGAGTCGTCGTCAAGAAAGTAGTACACGAAACCGGCCCAGGCAGGCTCACCCTGCACACGCCAGGGGGTCATCCATAACTGCAGCACGATCCGCTCGAGACCGTCAGGGCGCAGCTGTGAAAAAATCGCGTCCGGACGACGCCCATGATACATATGCTGCCGCGCACGCGTGGCGACGCTCGCATCCGCTGGTGTCTCCAGCCAACCGCCACGCAGCATGGCCCGACGCACGGCCTGACCGCTGCCGACCAGCACGGCGTTTAAAGGGACACCCTCTTTCTCGCCGCTTTCGTCAGTCGCACAACAGGGGAGTTCCTCTTCGAGAACCTGACGAAGTTCCTTCAGTGTCAGTTCACGTTGCTGCTCAGGCGAATAGAGGTTGGCGAAATCGACCTGCATGAAATCCGCGACAAACCCGGGCATGGGAATAAAGAACGTAAAGTTGGCCGCCGTCTGGCGGTGGATCAGCGTCAGGTTAATACCTTTACTACCAGGCCGCTCCTGAGTGAAAACCAGTCCGCTGCGTGACTCGCCCGGCGGAATCTTCCTGGGCATGGCGTTGTCATGGAACCAGCGCTGCAAATTCTTATAACCCTCGCTACTGAAGCCTTTGCGATTCATGTAGGCGACTTCGATAGGTGCGTAATAGTCGCGGTCGATACTCCAGGTCGTCAGGCGGGCGCCGCTGTCGCTGCGATTGGTTACATTCAACCAGACTGGCTGAATACCCTGCGCATAAAGATCAATACCGGTGAGCGCGAGTGTTTCCTGGGCGGTGGGCACCGCCACACTGACGGCTAACTCACCCTGTTCCTGCACCTGGGCGCGCTGCAGGAAGTCGGCTGCAACAAGGTTTTTTGCCTGGTAAGGTTTGCTTGCACAGCCGACGAGCAGCAACAGCAATAGAAAAAGCGGACGCAGCATACGTGAATTAACCGCACTACCCGCTCCAGCAGGGCATTCTGGCTGCACTAATGGTGAAACTGGTTGCAAAATAGTGATACTGATCCTGGTTACCGCATTCTTGTTGCGCCTGCCACAAACGACTGCTTTCGTCTGTGCCCCATTTCCTGAGAAGCTAGTGCAGTGCCTCTTCGAGGTAACGCAGCACCGCTTCCAGAAATGCCTCTCGCGGGTAGTCATTATGATTCAAGATGGTGCTCCCGGCTACCGGATGATTGCGCGCTATGGGCACGGCTACAGCCCAGTGGTCGGCATTGAGCAGGGCAAATACGGTTGATTGCGGAATGATCTGGTCAAAAACTATAAGCTGGGTATCGTTACGACTGTCGCTCTGCCCCAATAACAGGTAACTTTTCTGCAAGGCCCAGGACACTCTATCGGGCTCAGGGAAAGCGACTGCACTGTAGTAGCGAATGTGCGCAGGAAGCGGGTTGTCGCGCAACCACTGCTCGCGCACTGCGGGGACGAGACTGCTCACCGCGGCATTGTCGCCATCCTCTTTTTCACAGCGCGAGCCAGGCACCATGGACAGCATATTGGCCTGCGCCTGTGTGGCGTCCTCGGCCAGCGGTGAGCCCTTGACCGCACCGGCAAGCGCCAGCACCGCAACAGTTTTCTCCGCCAGTTCCGGGTAGCTGACCAGGGCCTGCAGTATATCCGGGGCCCCCTTGGAATAGCCGGCCAGGATCAACTTCTTGTGGCGATCCTCCTGCGGAAGCGATGCCACGTAGTCATTGATCATCGCTGCATTACTGGCACTGCTAGACAGGCCATCGACTTCCACCCGGCGCACGTCGTAGCCATATTTGGCAGCATTGGCCAAACCGACGAAAGCCGGGCTCAACCATTCCTCAAAGCAGTTCCACCCAAGGCCAGGCACCAGCAGCACCAGAAAGTCTGCGCGGGTGTCGCCTAGATAAACCGGCATGCCGGTCGCGCCCTGCTCCGGGCCAATCGAGCGCAAGGCCGCGTCGCAGGAGCGGTAGTCCGGGAGATCCGTGCCTCGCGCTTCCAACACCGAGCAGAATACCTCCCTGAACCTGCCGCGATCATCGACCACGTCGCCGGACAGAATGTGCGCCTGCAAGGCCTCGGCGCTTTGCACCGCCAACTCCGGCTCCTCCGTCAAGTTTGCACAGGCGGCAAGGTACAACAGCAAGAGCTGCACCGAAAGAAGCCTGAGCAACTGGAGCGACGAAAACGTTTTTATCAGCATTATTTTTGTGTCCTGGCTACGGGTTCGCCTCTGCAGCCGCCACCAGTCTGGCGTCCTGCACGCGACGTCGGCAAAAACTGAGGAAGAGCGCCGTCGAAATCCCCGCTGAGGCAAAAATCATGCACATCACCATGATCTGATAACGAGAGGCAATGAGTGGCGACACCCCGGACAGAATCTGCCCGGTCATCATACCCGGCAGGGAGACAAGGCCAACAGCCAGCAGCGAATTTGTTACCGGAATCATCGCCGCCTGGTAAGCCTTCAGGCGCGCCTCTGCCCAACCGTCGCCGTGGTCCAGCTCAGCAAAAAGCCGCTCCGCAGCCAGGCTCACCGCAGTCATGGCGTTGGCAAACACCATCCCCGCGAGAGGAATCACATACCGCGGCAGGTACCAGGGATCGACCCGCAGCACTAATTGGGTAATGAGAGCCAGGGTGAGGCCGCCGCCTAAAAAGATGGCGCCAAAGGACCCCAGCAGGAGTTCACGGCGATGACCGGGCACTGTCCCCACTGCAATCCAGGCGGCTGCGCAGAGCATAATCCCCAGCACCAGAAGAATCAGCAGCCCATTGTCTGCACCAAATACCCATGCCAGTACGTAACCAATAGCCATCAGTTGTACTAACATCCGGGCCAATGCGTACAGGGCATGCCGGGAACCGTAGGACCAACTTACCAGTATCAAGAGCGTTATCGCCACAGGCACAAACGCCAGGGCCAACTGCCCCAGGGACAGGTTTATAACGGGGTTGTCCATGGTGACTGACCGAAGTGGCTGAGACCACTTTATGCTACACCGTGAGACAGTAGCCGCCTACCATCACTGCGCAAAAGCAACGTATAATAGACTTTAAATTTATATTATAACTTACTGTATTATCTATCTTTATATGATTTTTAAAGACGAACCCGCGCGGGCAACGGCCCCCGCAACAGGAACTACGCCTGCGCCCAGGCAGGCCTCAGTTTCCGGCTAACGCCCACACCAGGCTCCCCGCGAGGGCAGCAATCACCAATTCAGGAAACAGGCTGCCACAAAGCAGCAGCCCGCCCACGGCACCCAGGATAGCGATCAGGCGTTCCGCGAACTGAGTTGTCGCCTGGGCGTCGGCCGATTGCTGCGGTTGCAGAAGCCTGCGGGTAATACGGTATTCAATGGCTGTCATGAGAACTCTCCCGAGGGTTGATGTGCTAATTCTGCTGCGACGACCAACGACGGGCCACATGTACACTTTCGAACCTGATCGAAAAGACGACAGGTTCCTGCGGACGACTTACAGTGAATTTGATCTGGAACAGGTATGGACCCGCCCACACTGGACTATTCTTTTCCTGCAGCCACTGCACTCAGAGGAACGACATGCCGGAGCAATCAGCACTTACCCCCATCGAGCCCCCCGCCTCCATCCCAGCCGCTGATCTGTACAGGGTCTGCGAAGCTGAATGGCTGCCATTTAAAAGTACCGCCGAACTTGAGCCGCTGGGACGCCACCTCGGCCAGGAGCGCGCCGTGGACGCGCTGGAATTCGGCCTGGCCATTCCGCACGAGGGCTACAACATCTTCGTCCTGGGCAGCAGTGGCATGGGTAAACGCAGCCTGTTGCAGAGCCTGCTGGATGAGAACAACGCTGCACCCCAGGGTGCCGTTGCCGACTGGTGTTACGTCAACAATTTCGACGCCCCGGACAAGCCCATCGCACTGCAGCTTCCCCCGGGCAAGGCAGAGCAACTGCGCAGCGACATGGCCCAGGCCGTGGAAGACTTGTTGGGAATCTTCCCCGCGACATTCCAGAGCGACGAGTACCAGTCACGGGTACAGGAGCTGAGCGAGACTTACCAGAGTCGTGAGCAGGACGCGTTCCAGAAATTGGCAGAAAAAGCGAAGGCGCAGCAAATCGCCATGATCCAGACGCCGGGTGGCTATAGCCTGGCCCCGATGAAAGATGGTGAAATCATTACACCGCAGGACTTTGAGGCACTACCCGCCGACGAGAAAGAGAGCGCACTGCAAGTCATTGAGACATTGAAGGATGAGCTCAAAGCCATCGTGCGCCAGCTGCCCGGCTGGAAGAAAGAGAGCCGCAACGCGTTTCGAGAGCTGAATCAGGAGTTCAGCAGACTCGCCCTGGACCCGGTACTGGAGGAACTGAAAAATCGCTACCAGCCCTTTCCGTCGGTCATGAACTACCTCGATGCGGTCCACGCCAACATGATGGACGAGGCTGAGTCATTTGCGCAGATGCAGGAAGACTCAGCCATACCGGACAATCTGAAGCACCGGGTGAAGGAATTCCCCCAGTACAACGTCAACGTGCTCGTCGACAACGGCGAGCTACCGGCGGCACCGGTAGTCCACGAAGACTCTCCAGGCTTTTCCAACCTGATTGGGAGGGTGGAATACGCCTCACATATGGGCACCCTGGTCACGGATTTCAACCTGATCAAACCAGGCGCCCTGCACAAGGCAAACGGCGGCTACCTGATCCTGGAGGCAGAGAAACTACTGACCAGCCCCTACGCATGGACAACCCTGAAGCAGGCGTTAAAGGCGGGAGAAATTCGCATCCAGTCCCTGGAGCAGATATTCAGCTTTGTAAGCACCGTGCAACTGGAGCCCGCATCCATTCCCCTTAAAACCAAGGTAGTGGTGATAGGGGATCGCTATATCTATTACATTCTCCAGCAATATGATCCCGAGTTTGCCAGCCTGTTCAAGGTGGCCGCGGACATGTCTGAAGAAGTCCCGCGGTCACGCGAGTCCACCCTGCTCTTCGCCAGGCTGATTCGCACGTTGTTGGAAGAGCATACACTGCTACCGATGGATGCAGCTGCGGTGGCGAGAACCATCGAACACGCCGCGCGCAGTATGGAAGACAGCGAGAAGCTCAGTCTGCATCAGGGTCGCCTCGAAGACCTGTTGACCGAGAGCGACTTTCGCGCTCGAAAGCAGCACCTTGATTGCATCACGGCCGAGGTGGTCGACGAGGCCATCGAGGCCGCCATTCACAGGCTGGACCAGTTCCGCGAGAAGTCCCACGAAGGTATTCTGCGCGACGTCATGCTGGTCTCCACAGATGGCCGGGCGACAGGCCAGGTCAATGGTCTTGCCGTATACCTGCTGGGGGAGTATGCCTTCGGTCGGCCCACGCGCATCTCCGCCACCGCCCGACTTGGCCAGGGTAAAGTTCTGGATATCGAACGCGAGGTCGACCTGGGCGGGCACATCCACTCCAAGGCGGTCATGATCATCAGCAGCTTGCTGGGCAATCGCTATGCTCGTAACCGCCCTCTACCTCTCGCTGCCAGCCTGACGTTTGAGCAGAGCTACGGCGGTGTGGACGGAGACAGCGCCTCTGTGGCCGAACTTGCAGTGCTGATCTCCGCCATCGCGGATATCCCGCTGCGCCAGGACCTGGCGGTAACGGGCTCGCTGAACCAACACGGCCAGGTGCAGGCCATAGGCGGTGTAAACGAGAAAATTGAGGGCTTCTTCGACATCTGCAAGGCAAGGGGCCTTACAGGTGCGCAGGGGGTGATAATACCTGCCGCAAACCAGGTGCATCTCATGCTGCGCCGGGACGTGCGCGATGCCGTTGAGGCCGGGGAGTTCCACATCTACCCCGTGGAGTACATTGACGGCGCCCTGGAGTTACTTACCGGGTGCACTGTGGAAAGCGTTGATGCCGCAGTAGGGGCCAGGGTTGAGGAATTGCAGGACCTGGCGCGCAGCTTCAGTGACAAGGATGGACGTCAAGATGACAAATGATGGCCACATCCTGCTACCGATAGATCTGCACCAGATAGGTCGAGACAAACTGGAAAACGTGATGCGCATCGCCCGTTCGCTGGAACGCGGCGTGCTCGGGTTGATGCTGGAGGACCTGCAATTGCAGCAGGTGGCCGACCTGCCCTTTACCACCGAGATCACGCTCAGTGGTGCAAGGGAACGCAGCCTGTTACGCGACCATCTTTCCCAGCGCTGCCACCGAATTAATGCTGGCACCCGCCAACTGCTGCTGGAACTTGCCGGGAGTAATGAGGTGGAACTGAGCTTTGAAGAGGCCAGCGGACATCGCCTGCACTGTGCGCTGGAGCGCAACGGCGGACAGGACATCTTCTTCCCCCCCAGGCACCAGCGGCAGCACCCCCGACAGGCCCGGCACAGGACCCGCTTCGCCATTGAACGCCTGGGCCTGGTATTGCCCTCGCGAGAGCAGGGTCAAAGAGTGATGACCATCGCGGCGTCCCTGCTCCGTGCGGGTCTGGTCGGCCAGGTGCATGCTGTGGCCGGCGGTGATGTGAGCATCACCGAGTTGGCCGCCCTGCCCCTGCAAGGTCACAGACTGGTTGTGCGCACCGACCTTGAGCTGACCAGCGACAATATCCTGCTGTTGATCAGGCGCTCACCTTACGATCTCATGCTGATTCCGCGCGGCTGCCTGGAACCCGTCGCCCCAGGCGAGCTCGATGCCGCCCTGGCCCTGGCCAGTGGCCAGGTAATGGTGGTAGGAGCGGGCTAAATCTGGCTGGCGGAAAAGGTATCGCAGTCCTCCAGCTTACCCGTCTCGAAACCGCGCCGGAACCAGCGCACACGTTGCTCGGAGCTGCCATGGGTAAAACTATCCGGTACGACACGCTGCCCGGCCTCGCGTTGCAGGCGATCATCACCGATGGCGGTAGCGGCTCGCAATGCCTCCTCCAGATCGCCGGGTTCAAGTATCTGCTGCGTTTCATTCGCCGAATGCCCCCAGAGCCCCGCAAAGCAGTCTGCCTGCAATTCCTGTCGCACTGAAAGCGCGTTGACCTGGGCCTTGCTGCGCCCCTGCCCCGCCTCGCGGACCTGCTGACTTATCCCCAGCAGGGTCTGCACATGGTGGCCCACTTCGTGTGCGACGACATAGGCCTGGGCAAAATCACCCGGCGCGCCGTGGCGCTGACTCAGATCACGGAAGAAAGACAAGTCGATGTACAGCTGACGGTCACCGGGGCAATAGAATGGCCCCACCGCGGCGGTCGCCATGCCGCAGGCCGAGCTAACACGCCCCGAAAACAGCACCAGTGTTGGCTCCTGGTACGTCCTACCCTGTTCGCGAAACAGGCGGTGCCAGGTATCCTCGGTCTCCGCCAACACCACGGACACGAACTCTGCTTCCCTCTGCTCTTCAGCAGAGAACTGCTGCTGCCCAGCCGGGACCACCGAAGCACCGCCACCCAGGAACAGACCAAGCACATCCACACCCAGCATGCGTCCGCCAAAAATAACCAGCACACCGACAATCAGCAGCGTGCGTCCGGTCTTGCTGCGAATCATTGCGGGTAGGAAGCGCAACAGCAGTGGCGCAGCAGCCGCTGAGGAGTAGCCCGGACTCTCCCCCCTGCGGTCCTCAATATTCTCGCTTCGTCTCCGGTCTTGCCAACGCATAGAACTTCTCCTTGTGAACTTAACAATCTAGCAGGCCGGGAAAGACTGGCAAGCCGTCACGGATAAATATACCCTCACCTTCTCGGCTAACGGAACCCGGATATCCCTATATGAGTATACTGATCGGCGGCAGCGAAGACGGCCAGGTCTTCCTCGATCCAAAATTTGCGAATCGGCACGGTCTGGTGGCCGGCGCAACTGGCACAGGTAAAACCGTGACCCTGCAATGCCTGGCCGAAGGATTCTCTGACCTCGGCGTGCCAGTGTTCATGGCCGACGTGAAGGGCGACCTCTCTGGCATGAGCCAGGCGGGCAAAGCGCATCCCAAGGTCGACGAGCGGGTGCAGGCAATCGGCATTACCGACTATCACGCCTGCGCCTACCCGGTGGCATTCTGGGACTTGTTCGGGCAGAAGGGCACGCCCGTACGTTCCACGGTTTCCGAGATGGGCCCCCAGCTACTCTCCCGCCTGCTCGGCTTGAACGAAACGCAAGAAAGCGTGATGACGCTGGTATTCGAGTTTGCCGACCAGGAAAGCGTTCTATTGCTAGACCTGAAGGACCTGCGCACCTCCCTGGAGTATCTCGCAGCCAATACCCACAATCTCGGTACCGGGTATGGCGTATCCAAGTCATCGGTCAATGCCATCCTCAGGCGACTGTTGATGCTGGAGCGGGAAGGCGGAAGAAAGTTCTTCGGCGAGCCGGCGCTGCAACTGGAGGATTTTATGCAGACAGCGCGCGACGGTCGTGGTCTGATCAATATCCTCGCCGCTGACAAACTGATCATGAGCCCACGGGTCTACTCCACTTTCCTGCTCTGGCTGCTCTCGGAACTGTTTGAGTCGCTGCCGGAGCTTGGCGACCCGGAAAAGCCAGTGCTGGTATTTTTCTTTGACGAGGCGCACCTGCTGTTCAAGGATTCACCCAAGCCACTGCTGGAAAAAATCGAACAGGTCGTGCGTCTGATTCGCTCCAAGGGAGTCGGCGTGTACTTTATCAGCCAGAGCCCCAGCGATATCCCCGACAGCGTACTGGGGCAGCTCGGCAACCGCATTCAACACGCACTGCGTGCCTATACGCCCAAAGAACAAAAGGCGGTGAAGGTAGCGGCGCAGTCATTTCGCAAGAACCCCAAGCTGGACACGGTCACCGCGATCACCGAGCTGGGCGTGGGCGAGGCGCTGGTCTCTACCTTACAAGACAAGGGTGTGCCCGCCCCGGTGCAACGGGTACTGGTGCGTCCGCCGCAGTCGCGCATGGGTAAGGCCACTGTCGTAGAACGCAAGACACTGCTCGATCGCGACCCGAACATGCGCCTCTACGGTCAAACCGTGGACAGGCGCTCCGCCCACGAAATACTTTCGGAACGCACCCAAACCGCATTGAAACAGCAGGAAGAGGCCGAACTGGCGAAACGAGCGGAACAGGCCCAGGGCAAAAAGAGCACGCGCAGCAGCAATCGGCAGAGCGTTGGTGAAGCGTTCCTGAAAAGCGCCGCCCGCAGCCTCGGCTCAGCGGCCGGCAGAAAACTGTTTCGCGGTATTCTTGGATCACTACTGAAGTAGCATGTTCATGGCCTGCAGCGCACACCGGGGTAGCGCCTCACCAGACCGGTGACCAGGACTTCGAATCCCGGGCTCTGAGTCAGAGCTACCAGGCCCGGCTTACACAGCGTGTCCGAACACCGCCGCACGTTGGTACGGGCGCCATCAGGCGCCTGGAGCAGCGCGCAGTTTCTTCATTGATTCCACCGCCACAACCACCAGCGCACCGGCAGCAAGCCCCACGGCGAGGCCGGCCAGGGTTGGCGTGATAGCGGCCAGCACAGGTGAGAGCCCATGGGCAAAGTGCTCTACCGCTGCGCCCAGTGGGTGAATGTTGTGCAGCAGGATGCCGCCGCCCACCATGAACATGGCCACCGTTCCGATCACACCCAGTGCCTTCATCAACCATGGAGCAAAGCTGATCAGGCCCTGGCCAAACCAGCGCAGGAAGCGCGACCAGGCACCCTCCCCCTCTGTCTGGTAGAAGTGCAGGCCGACGTCGTCCAGTTTGACGATACCCGCCACCAGTCCATAAACACCGACGGTCATCACTATCGCGATCCCTGCCAATACCCCCACCTGGGTGACAAAATCAGCTTCGGCCACGATACCCAGGGTAAGCACGATGATCTCCGCAGAGAGAATAAAATCCGTACGCACGGCGCCCCTGATCTTGCTGCGCTCCACTGCCACCAGGTCTACTGCCGGGTCTGCAAGTTTCTCGACCAACTCGGCGCGCTCAGCTTCTTCCTCGCGTCCGTGGAGGAATTTGTGCGCCAGCTTCTCAGCACCTTCAAAGCAGAGATAAACGCCACCGGCCAGGAGCGCCGGGGTGATCAACCATGGCGCAAACAGCGATGCGAGCAGCGCCAATGGCACCAGGATCAGCTTATTGAGAAAGGAACCCCTGGCAACGGCCCAGACGACGGGCAGTTCGCGCTCAGCACGCACGCCAGTGACCTTCTGGGCATTAACAGCGAGGTCATCTCCCAGCACCCCGGCGGTCTTCTTGGCTGCAACCTTGGTCATCAGCGAGACGTCGTCAAGCACGGCCGCTATATCATCAATCAGTAAAAGCAGACTGCTACCGGCCATTGATTTCTCCGTGGTGTTAAACGAGGCAGCAGTGTGCCCCGAAGTGCGACAAAAAACCAGATGAGGACAAGCTTTGCGGTGACCGGATGCGGCGGTCAGTCACAGAAACGCAGTTACACCACCATTCGCTGGCTGGCGATGGCAGCGGAACCGGGCCCGCTGAGCGCTCGCGCCAGCACAGGGATGTTCTAGGCTTTCTTCGTCGACTCCAACAAGGAGCGATTCCGGCGGCGTTTTGCCGGCACATTCATTCGAGACTTGGGATAGCGCGGCAGCTTACCGGTGCTGAGGTAGCGATGAATACTCTCTTGGGAGCGTATTTTCGCCGCTTTTTTCTTGACCGGGACATAGGCGTTGTCCTGGTCCTCGTCCAGCACCCGCGCCTTGACGTTATCGTGCCACTGCTGGTCGATCACATTCTGTATCAGCTCCTGTGCATCCCTGTCGAATACCGGCACCAGCACTTCCACCCGAAAGTCCAGATTGCGCGTCATCAGGTCCGCTGAACCAATCAGGTAGCGGGGACTACCACGGTTATAGAATACGTAGGCACGCGGGTGCTCCAGGTAGCGGTCGACAATACTTATCGCCTGGATGTTTTCCGAGAGCCCCTCAATGCCGGGCATAAGCGAGCACATGCCGCGCACGATCAAATGAACCTGTACGCCGGCGTCACTGGCTTCATATAGTTTCTTGACCAGGCTGCGGTCTACAAGGTTGTTGCATTTGAGCGTCATCTCAGCGCGGTAACCAGCACGGGCATTACTGATTTCTTTTTCAATCAGCTCCATCAGGCCGGGTCGACTGCTGTGGGGAGATACCAGCAACACTCGATAGTCCGGACGCCTATAGGTGTACTGCAGAAAGTCGAACACGCTGAACACGTCTTTGCCCACGTTCTGGTCATAGGTCATCAACGTGAAGTCCGTGTAAACACGCGCGGTCTTTTCGTTGAAGTTGCCCGTGCCAATATGGCTGTAGTAGCGCCGCGTGGAGCCCTCCTTTCGCTCGATCAGGATAAGCTTGGAATGAACCTTCAAGCCGGGAATGCCGAATATAACGTTAATACCAGAGTCGGTAAGACGCTGGGCCCAATCAATATTGGCCTGTTCGTCGAACCGTGCTGCCAGCTCCACCACCGCCAGTACTCGCTTGCCGTTGTCCACGGCATTGACCAGTGCATCAATGACGCGGGAATTCTTGGCAACGCGGTACAGGCAGATCTTGATATCAGTGACATCAGGGTCCAGCGCCGCGGTTTTCAGCAGGTCAACGACGTAGTCGAAGGGGTGATACGGGTAGTAGAGAAATACATCCTTTTCCCGTATCGCATCGAAGATACTCGCCGACGTATCCAGCCTCGGGATGCGTATCGGCGGCAGCGGCTTGAACTCCAGGTACTTTGGGCCGACGTTGGGAAAGCCCATGAAATCCTTGGAGTTGTGGTAGCGCCCACCGGCAATCAGGCTGTCGTACTTGCCAAAACCAAAGCGCGCGCTGATGTATTCCAGTAAACGCTGCGGCATCTTTTCGTCATACACCATACGCACGGCTTCAGCCTTGCGCCGTTGTTTGAGGCTTGTGGTCATCTTGTCGATCAGGCTCTGGGTAATACCGGTGTCAATTTCCAGTTCCGCATCGCGGGAAAACTTGAAACAGTAGGCCTGGGCTTCATCGACGGGGATGGCTCCGCGGAACATCTGCGGCAGGCAATGACGAATAATATTGTCCAGAACGATGAAAACCTTGCCGCCCTTGCCCTTACGCCGCGGTATCTCAATAAAGCGATCAAGTCTGTCGGTTGGCACCTCGACCACGGCGTGGTCGTAACTCTCACCGGAGCGGATTTCCACGGCCAGGTACAGAGACTCATCATTAAGCGTTGGCGTAACCCTGTCTTCGCGCAGCAAAATAGGTTCCAGTTCAGGCAGGACTGTGGCGGTAAAGTACGCCTGCACAAAAGCCGCCTGCCCTTCATCGAGCTGGCGCTCGTTGATCAGGTATATCTTGCGCTTGGCGAGTTCCTCCATGATTTGTATGTAGATCCGATCAAATTCTTTCTGCAGGTTAACGACGCCTTTCAGTATCGCCGACAGCAGATCCTTGAAGTGTTGCTTGTTCGAGCCACTGGAGACCGAAATCAGCCTGCGTACTTCCGCTACGCGCACACGGAAAAATTCATCAGAATTATTCGAGAAAATCCCCAGGTAACGCAGGCGCTCAATGACAGGCACAGTCTGGTCAGCCGCTTCCTGCAAGACCCTGGCGTTAAAAGACAGCCAACTCAGCTCCCGGGGATAGAACAGCTCATGTTCTCGCAGGTCTGCGACACGGGTTTTGATAGGGTTGGCCATTT
>NZ_PKUS01000054.1 GCF_002866825.1 Pseudohalioglobus lutimaris
TTACCCCATTCGTGGTGTCCGCTTTGTTTGAATGCCTCATTTCCCGCTAATGTGCGATGAACCAAAAAAAAGGGGCGCCGGCATAAACCGGCGCCCCTGTCATCAGGCTATGTCAATCGAGCTCAGGTACCGTCGGCTTGCAGTGCCTCGGTCAGAGCTGCTTCGATTTCCTGTGCAGAGACGGTCATCTCGGACTCAGCATCGCGACCACGCTTGCGCTTGCGCTCCTCGTGGTAGGCCAGGCCAGTACCCGCAGGTATCAGGCGACCCACAACAACGTTCTCCTTCAAACCGCGAAGGTAATCGCGCTTGCCGGTTACCGCAGCCTCGGTGAGTACGCGTGTGGTCTCCTGGAATGAGGCAGCAGAGATAAAGCTCTCTGTCGCCAGCGAGGCCTTGGTAATACCCAAAAGCTCACGCTCTCCCGCTGCCGCTACGAGACCCTCTGCCAGCAACCGCTCGTTCTCTTCAAGAAGCGCAGTAAACTCTACCTGCTCCCCCTTGATCAGGGTCGAGTCACCGCTGGACGTAATAATCACCTTACGCAGCATCTGGCGAACAATCACCTCGATGTGCTTATCGTTGATCTTCACGCCCTGAAGGCGGTAAACCTCCTGGATTTCGTTGACGATGTACTTGGCCAGTTCCTCAATACCTTTCAGGCGCAGAATATCATGCGGGCTGGGCGGTCCTTCCGAAACCACTTCTCCCTTTTCAACGAACTCACCTTCGAACACGCTCATGTTGCGCCACTTGGGAATCAGCGCTTCATAATGATCGGAGCCATCGGCCAGGGGCTTGCCATCGGTCGGCGTGATCACCAGACGACGCTTGCCCTTGGTCTCCTTGCCGAACGACACGGCACCCGAGATCTCCGCCAGAATGGCGGGCTCTTTAGGCTTACGTGCCTCGAACAAGTCCGCGACACGTGGCAGACCACCGGTGATATCACGGGTTTTGGAGCCTTCCTGGGGAATTCGCGCTATCACCGCACCGGCGCCGATCTTGGCACCGTCTTCCATGCTCACCATCGCATCCGGAGGCAGGAAGTAATGCGCGGGCACATTGGTATTGGCCAGGCACATTTCCTCGCCGTTATCATCCACCAGGGTGATGCCAGGGCGAATGTCCTTGCCCGCTACCGGGCGCTCGCTCGCTTCCATTACGGAAATACTGGAGAGCCCCGTCAGTTCATCAGTCTGGCGCTTGATGGTGATACCTTCTTCCATACCACTGAACTTAACCGTACCTGCCACCTCGGTGATGATCGGGTGAGTATGGGGGTCCCAGTTAGCGACGATCGCGCCGGCGGTAATCTCTTCGTTATCCTTGACCTTGAGCACAGCACCGTAGGGCAGCTTGTAGCGCTCACGCTCACGGCCTCGCAGGTCCAGAACCGACAACTCACCGGATCGGCTGACCGCTACCAGGTTGCCGTCAGTATTTTCCACGGTCTTCAGGTTGTGCAGACGCACGGTACCGTCGTTCATCACCTGAATATTGTCCTGGGCCGTGGCCCTGGATGCCGCACCACCAATGTGGAAGGTACGCATGGTCAGCTGAGTACCCGGTTCACCGATTGACTGTGCCGCAACGACACCGATGGCCTCACCCATATTGACGCGATGTCCACGTGCCAGGTCGCGACCGTAGCAGCATGAACAGATACCGTGACGGGTCTCGCAGGTAATCGGCGAGCGCACCTCGATTTCATCGATGCTCATTTCCTCAAGGCGCTTGATCCACAATTCGTCCAGCATGGTGCCAGCGGTTATTGCGATCTCATCACCTGAGCCCGGCTTCATCACGTCCCGGGCAACAATACGGCCCAGAACACGATCACCCAGGGACTCAATGATGTCACCACCATCGATAACCGGCGTCATCAACAGGCCTGCATCAGTACCGCAGTCTTCCTCGGTAACCACCAGGTCCTGGGCAACGTCAACCAGTCGACGGGTCAGGTAACCAGAGTTCGCGGTCTTCAGGGCGGTATCCGCCAGACCCTTACGAGCTCCGTGGGTGGAGATGAAGTACTGCAGAACGTTCAGGCCTTCACGGAAGTTGGCCACGATCGGGGTTTCAATGATGGAACCGTCGGGCTTGGCCATCAGTCCACGCATACCCGCCAGCTGACGAATCTGCGCGGGGGAACCACGGGCTCCGGAATCAGCATAGATATACACTGAGTTGAAGGATGCCTGCTGTTCCTCCTCGCCATCGCGATTGATTACCGTCTCCTTGGACAGTCCCTCCATCATGGACTTGGATACCAGGTCGTTGGCACGGGACCAGATATCGATCACCTTGTTGTACTTCTCACCCTGGGTTACCAGGCCGGCCGCGTACTGGTCTTCGATCTCGCGTACTTCAGCCTCGGCATGCTCGATCAGCGCAGCCTTCTCGTCTGGAATCTCGAAGTCATTCACGCCAATGGATGACCCGGAACGCGTAGAGTACTCATAGCCGGTATACATCAGGCGGTCAGCAAAAATAACCGTCGCCTTCAGACCGACTGCGCGGTAGCACTGGTTGATGATCCGCGAGATAGCCTTCTTGGCCATGTCCTGGTTCACCATATCGAAACCGAGGCCCTCGGGAACAATTTCCCAGAGCAGGGCGCGGCCTACCGTGGTATCAGCAATAAAGGTGCGTTCTATCGGATCACCCTCATCCTGGACCACCACTTCCTTCACGCGAACTTTTACCCGCGCCTGCAGGTGCACATGGCCGGCAACATAGGCCCGATGCACTTCAGATACGTTGGCAAAACAGGTGCCCTCGCCTTTGGCGTTGATGCGTTCGCGGGTCATGTAATACAGACCCAGCACCACGTCCTGTGAAGGTACGATAATCGGCTCACCGTTAGCAGGTGACAGAATATTGTTGGTCGACATCATCAATGCACGTGCTTCCAACTGGGCTTCCAGGGTCAGCGGCACGTGTACCGCCATCTGGTCACCGTCGAAGTCGGCGTTGTACGCGGCGCAAACCAGCGGGTGCAGTTGGATCGCCTTACCTTCAATCAGAACAGGCTCAAACGCCTGGATACCGAGACGGTGCAGGGTCGGTGCACGGTTAAGCAGTACCGGGTGCTCGCGAATAACCTCAGCGAGGATATCCCAGACTTCCGGCGGCTCGCGTTCAACCATTTTCTTGGCGGCCTTGATCGTGGTCGCCAGACCACGCGCTTCCAGCTTGCCAAAAATAAACGGCTTGAACAGTTCCAGCGCCATCTTCTTGGGCAGGCCACACTGATGCAAACGCAGAGTGGGACCAACCACGATCACTGAACGACCGGAGTAGTCCACGCGCTTACCCAGCAGGTTCTGGCGGAAACGACCTTGCTTACCCTTGATCATATCGGCCAGGGATTTCAGCGGGCGTTTGTTGGAACCGGTGATAGCCCGACCGCGACGACCGTTATCCAGCAGGGCATCCACAGATTCCTGCAACATGCGCTTTTCGTTACGCACAATGATGTCCGGCGCATTCAGGTCAAGCAGACGCTTCAGGCGATTGTTACGGTTGATAACGCGGCGATAAAGATCGTTGAGGTCAGAAGTCGCGAAGCGACCTCCGTCCAGTGGCACCAGGGGGCGCAGATCCGGCGGCAAAACCGGCAGCGCGTTGAGTACCATCCACTCAGGCTTGTTGCCGGAGTTGGCGAAGGCTTCCATCAACTTGAGTCGCTTGGACAGCTTCTTGATCTTGGTCTCGGAGTTGGTGGCGGGGATTTCCTCGCGCAGCTGGGCGATTTCCTGCTCCAGGTCCAACTGCACCATCAGGTCCTGAACCGCTTCCGCGCCCATCTTGGCGGAGAACTCGTCACCGAATTCTTCCATCGATTCATAATACTGCTCATCGGACAGCAACTGGCCCTGCTCCAGGGTCGTCATCCCCGGATCAGTCACCACGTAGCTTTCGAAATACAGCACACGCTCGATATCTCGCAGGGTCATGTCCAGCAGCAAGCCGATGCGCGATGGCAGGGACTTCAGGAACCAGATGTGAGCCACAGGGCTCGCCAGTTCAATGTGTCCCATGCGCTCACGACGCACCTTGGCAAGGGCAACTTCCACACCACACTTTTCACAGATAACGCCGCGATGCTTGAGGCGCTTATATTTTCCGCACAGACACTCGTAGTCCTTCACCGGGCCAAAGATCTTGGCACAGAACAGGCCGTCCCGCTCCGGTTTGAAGGTACGATAGTTGATGGTCTCAGGCTTTTTCACTTCGCCAAAAGACCAGGAGCGGATCATCTCGGGTGACGCCAGGCCGATCCGGATGGCGTCGAACTCTTCTGTCTGGCCCTGGGCCTTCAGCAGATTAAGTAAGTCTTTCAAGGCTATTCCTCCACGTATTCGTTATTGGCCAGTTACTCGTTCTCGAGCTCGATGTCGATACCGAGCGAACGAATTTCCTTGACCAACACATTGAAGGACTCGGGCATGCCCGGCTCCATCCTATGGTCACCATCAACAATGTTCTTGTACATCTTGGTACGGCCCGCCACGTCATCCGACTTGACGGTCAGCATTTCCTGCAGGGTGTAGGCCGCGCCATATGCCTCCAGCGCCCACACTTCCATCTCTCCGAAGCGCTGGCCACCGAACTGCGCCTTACCCCCCAGCGGCTGCTGGGTTACCAGGCTGTAGGAGCCGGTTGAACGCGCATGCATCTTGTCATCCACCAGGTGGTTCAACTTCAGCATGTACATATAGCCAACCGTTACCGGACGATCAAAAGCGTCGCCGGTACGGCCATCGTACAAGGTGAACTGACCAGACTCAGGCATGTCAGCCAGTTTGAGCAGGTCCTTGATGGAGTCTTCTGCAGCACCGTCAAATACCGGTGTTGCCATCGGCACGCCACCACGAAGATTGCCGGCCAACTCCATCACTTCCTGATCAGAGAACGACTTGATATCTTCGATGCGCCCGGCGCCATTATTGTAAACAGCCTCCAGGAACTTACGCACTTCAGCGACTTTCTTCTGCTCCTCAATCATGGCATTGATTTTCTCGCCAAGACCTTTGGCAGCCATGCCCAGGTGAGTCTCGAGAATCTGACCAACGTTCATCCGCGAAGGAACACCCAGCGGGTTGAGGACGATGTCCACAGGCTCGCCGTTCTCGTCGTAGGGCATGTCTTCGACAGGCATGATCACGGAGATAACACCCTTGTTACCGTGACGACCAGCCATCTTGTCGCCTGGCTGGATACGACGCTTTATCGCCAGGTAAACCTTAACGATCTTGAGAACGCCAGGCGCCAGGTCGTCGCCAGACTGCAGCTTGCCTTTCTTGTCCTCGAAACGCTCTTCAAGTAGCTTGGTCTGCTCTTCCAGTTGACGCTGCGCAGATACCAGGGCCTCATTGAGCTCGGCATCAGCAAGCTTGAGCTTGAACCACTGCTCGCGCTCAAGCTCTGCCAGCACTTTGTCAGTAAGCTTGGTACCTTTGCTCAGACCAGCACCGGATGCAGTCTCGTTATTCCTGAGCAGGTTTTGCAAACGGGCGAATGTCGCTTCTTCAAAGATGCGATATTCTTCTTTCAGGTCTTTGCGATATTGGTCCAGTTGGTGCTTTTCGATCTGCAGCGCCCGCTGGTCTTTCTCCAGGCCATCGCGCGTAAAGACCTGCACGTCTATTACCGTGCCCTTGGTGCTCGAAGGCACGCGCAATGAGGTGTCCTTAACATCGGACGCCTTTTCACCGAAGATTGCACGTAACAGTTTTTCCTCTGGCGTGAGCTGGGTTTCACCCTTGGGCGTCACCTTGCCTACCAGTATATCGCCGGCGTCAACTTCAGCGCCGATATATACGATTCCAGACTCGTCGAGCTTGCCCAGTGCACTCTCACCCACGTTGGGTATATCTGCAGAGATCTCCTCTGAGCCGAGCTTGGTGTCACGAGCAATACAGGTCAGTTCCTGAATGTGAATAGTAGTGAAGCGATCTTCCTTCACCACGCGCTCGGAAACCAGGATGGAATCCTCAAAGTTGTAACCGTTCCAGGGCATAAACGCGATGCGCATGTTCTGGCCCAGGGCCAGCTCACCCATGTCCACGGAGGGACCGTCAGCGAGAATATCGCCACGTACCACCGCGTCGCCCCGCTTGACGATAGGGCGCTGGTTAATACAGGTATTCTGGTTTGAACGGGTGTACTTGGTCAGGTTGTAAATATCAACCGGGGCCTCGTCCTTGCCCACATCCTGGTCATTGACCCGGACCACGATGCGGCTGGCATCAACGGAGTCAATTACACCAGAACGCTTGGCCACCATACACACACCGGAATCGGCGGCAACATAACGCTCCATTCCCGTTCCGACCAGCGGCTTGTCACTGCACAGTGTCGGCACTGCCTGGCGCTGCATGTTCGAACCCATCAGGGCCCGGTTGGCGTCATCGTGCTCGAGGAACGGAATCAGGGCCGCGGCCACTGACACTACCTGCTTCGGTGAGACGTCCATGTAGTTAACGTCTTCAGGCGCTTTCACCGTGAACTCGTTCAGATAGCGAACGTTGATAAGGTCTTCCGTGAATCGCTTGTTCTTGTCCAGCGGCGCAGAGGCCTGGGCGATTACGCTCTCGGCTTCATTGATCGCAGACAAAAACTCGATCTCGTCCGTCACCACACCGTCAACGACCTTGCGATACGGGCTTTCGAGGAAGCCATAGGCGTTGGTACGGGCATAGGTGGCCAGTGAGTTTATCAGGCCAATGTTCGGCCCTTCAGGCGTCTCAATAGGACATACCCGGCCGTAATGCGTCGGGTGCACGTCGCGCACCTCGAAGCCGGCTCGTTCGCGGGTCAGACCGCCCGGTCCGAGCGCTGAAACGCGACGTTTGTGGGTCACCTCGGACAGCGGATTGTTCTGATCCATGAACTGCGACAGCTGGCTGGAACCGAAAAACTCCTTCACGGCTGCTGACACAGGCTTGGCGTTGATCAGGTCCTGGGGCATCAGGCCCTCGGACTCGGCCATGGACAGGCGTTCCTTAACGGCGCGCTCAACCCTGACCAGACCCACGCGGAACTGGTTCTCGGCCATCTCTCCGACGCTGCGAACCCGGCGGTTGCCAAGGTGATCGATGTCGTCAACGATGCCTTTACCGTTGCGGATGTCGATCAATGTCTTCAGTACGGCAACAATGTCTTCCTTCGCCAGCACACCTTCGCCGACCACTTCATCGCGACCCAGGCGGCGGTTGAACTTCATTCGGCCAACAGCAGACAGGTCGTAGCGATCCGCCGAGAAAAACAGGTTCTGGAACAGGTTTTCGGCGGATTCCTTGGTGGGGGGCTCGCCAGGACGCATCATGCGGTAGATTTCCACCAATGCTTCGAGCTCGTTGCGGGTAGTATCCTGACGCAGTGTGTCCGAAATAAAGGCACCACAGTCGAGCTCATTAGTGTAGAGCGTCTGAATTTCCTTCACCCCGGCTTCGTTGAGCTGGAGCAGAATCTCCTCGCTCAGCTCGGCGTTGCACTCGACCAGGACTTCCCCGGTTTTTTCGTCGACGATATTACGTGCCAGCGACCGGCCATAGAGATATTCCTGGGGAATCTCCAGTTCAGTGATTTTGGCCTTCTCCAGCTCGCGAATGTGTCGCGCGGTAATACGACGGCCCTGCTCAACAACAACCTTGTCACCCACCTTGATATCAAACGCAGCAACGTCTCCGCGCAGGCGCTCAGGGATCAGCGTCATGGTGAAGTTGCCATCGGCACTGGCGTGGAAAGTATTGAAGTCGAAGAACATCTCCAGAATTTCGTCGGCCTGGTAGCCCAGTGCGCGCAGGAGAATGGTCGCCGGTAGTTTGCGGCGACGGTCGATACGGACGTAAACCATGTCCTTGGGATCAAATTCAAAATCCAGCCAGGAACCACGGTAAGGAATCACCCGCGCGGAATACAGCAGCTTGCCGGATGAGTGGGTCTTGCCTTTGTCATGATCGAAGAACACGCCGGGAGACCGGTGCAACTGGGACACGATAACCCGCTCGGTACCATTAATCACGAAGGTACCGTTGTCAGTCATCAGGGGTATCTCCCCCATATAGACTTCCTGTTCCTTGATATCCTTGATGGTCTTGTTAGCGGAATCCTTATCGTAAATGATAAGGCGAACCTTGACCCGCAGTGCGCAAGAGTAGGTTACGCCACGCAGCTGACATTCGTTGACATCGAATACCGGGGTACCCAGGTTGTAGTCAACGTACTCGAGAGCCGCATTGCCGCTGTAGCTGACAATGGGAAACACGGATTTAAACGCGGCATGCAAGCCATAGGCGCCACGTTGGTCGAGGGGAATCCCCTGCTGGGTGAATTTGCGATATGAATCCAATTGAATCGCGAGTAGGTAAGGAACATCCATTACCTTCGGCAACGTGCCGAAATCCTTGCGAATACGTTTTTTCTCAGTGTACGAGTATGCCATCAGTACTCCCCAGCGTGGTTAATCCGGCCTCCTGGTGAGGCTCATCAGGCCGTAATTACGGCCTAGAAAACTTTGCTTACATGAAGCGGGAAAAGGCCGGTGGGCTTTCGCGCCACCAGCCTTGTCCTTGTTCGAGTAAACTCGAACGAGAGCTGAACTTACTTGAGTTCAGCAGCGCCGCCGGCTTCTTCCAGCTGCTTCTTGACGTCTTCGGCTTCTTCCTTGGAAGCACCTTCCTTGATGGGGGAAGGCGCGCCGTCGACCAGGCCTTTGGCTTCTTTCAAGCCCAGACCGGTTACTGCACGAACAACCTTGATGACGTTAACTTTCTTCTCACCGGCAGAAGTCAGGATTACGTCAAACTCAGTCTGCTCTTCTGCAGCTGCACCGGCGTCGCCGCCAGCAGCGGCAGGCGCGGCAGCAACAGCTGCAGCGGCGGTAACGCCGAATTTTTCTTCCATTGCTTCGATGAGCTCAACAACTTCCATTACGCTCATTTCAGCGATTGCATTCAAAATGTCTTCTTTAGACATGACTTTCGTCTCCTATCTAGCTGATAAAACTTGGTAAAACGATGGCCTAGGCCGCCGCTTCCTTCTGATCGCGTACTGCTGCGAGTGTGCGAACCAGTTTTCCAGGTACTTCGTTCATTGTCTGAACCAGCTTCGTAGCCGGCGCCTGCATAACACTCATCAACATCGAGAGTGCCTGATCACGCGTCGGCAACTTAGCCAGAACATCCAACTGCTCTGCACCCAGCATCTGGCCGCTGACCGCCAGTACTTTTACTTCAAAAGCTTCGTTACCTTTCGCGAAGTCCTTGAACAGACGAGCTGCAGCGCCCGGATCTTCCATTGAAAATCCGAACAGGGAGGGGCCAGCCAGAGTGTCATTGATACACTCGTAGTCGGTCCCTTCCAGTGCACGCTTGGCCAGGGTGTTGCGTACTACACGCAGTACCACCTGGTTTTCGCGCGCATCTTTGCGCAGCGCCGTCATACCATCCACGTCTACGCCACGTGCATCGGCGATAACGAGAGACAGTGCACTGGTGGCCGTCTCGTTAACTTCAGCTACGATCGCTTTCTTGTCTTCGAGTCCAATTGCCACTGGATATACTCCTGGGTTGCTAAGTTAAGCAGTTACAATTCCATGCAACTGCCGTTCGCGTGGTGAACGTATTCACCATCTGCGTAGGCTTTGGACAGGCCCCTGGGCTTGCCGCAATTAAGCCGTTATCGATAAACCGCATCGATGCGGGCACCTACGGTCTTTGATGGCCTCAAGTTCTCAGCTAGCGGGGCTTTCGCCCCAGCCTTGTCCTAAAGACCTCAAAGTGGATCGCTCAAGGCCTGTGGGCCTGTTGCGATCTACCACTTCCCATCCATGGAAAGCCATGAGAAGCCGCCCCTTTTGAGGGCAGCTCGACAATCACTGCTCCAACGACCCCTGGTCGATGGTCACGCCTGGCCCCATTGTGGTGCTCAGACTGATTTTCTTCATATAGACGCCCTTCGAGGCGGCAGGCTTACCCTTTCTCAGGTCAGCCAGCACGGCTTCGAGGTTGCCGCGGATAGCATCCAGATCGAAATCGATCTTGCCAATGCCGCCGTGGACAATACCGTTCTTGTCTGTACGGTAGCGAACCTGGCCAGCCTTGGCGTTGTTTACCGCTGTCTCAACATCAGGTGTTACCGTGCCAGTCTTGGGGTTGGGCATCAGCCCGCGAGGCCCCAGCAGTTGACCCAACTGGCCTACGACGCGCATGGCGTCGGGGGAGGCGATAACGACATCGAAGTCCATCATCCCACCCTTGATCTGCTCTGCGAGGTCTTCCATGCCCACCAGGTCAGCACCGGCGGCCTTGGCCTTCTCAGCAGCGTCACCCTGGGTAAATACGGCAACGCGAACGTCGGAGCCCGTTCCGTGGGGCAGAGTGGTCGCACCACGAACAGCCTGGTCAGATTTACGCGCATCGATACCCAGATTTACAGCAACTTCTACGGTCTCATTGAACTTGGCGGTAGCCAGTTCCTTGAGCATGCCAACCGCCTCTTCCAGCGGATAAGCTTTCTGGGGGTCGACTTTCTCTTTGAACGCCTTCTGGCGCTTGGTCAACTTGGCCATCTCAGTTCACCCCTTCTGTTTCGATACCAGCACTGCGGGCGGAACCCGCGATAGTACGCACAGCTGCGTCCATATCTGCAGCGGTCAGGTCAGGCCACTTTTGGGTGGCGACTTCTTCAAGCTGGGCGCGGCTAACCTTGCCTACCTTCTTGGTATTGGGGGTACCGGAACCCTTCTTGACCTTGGCTGCTTTACGCAACAGCACAGACGCCGGAGGCGTCTTCTTGATAAACGTGAAAGACCGGTCATTGTAGACAGTGATCACTACCGGAATCGGCAGACCGGGCTCAGTGCCCTGGGTCTCGGCGTTAAACGCCTTGCAGAATTCCATAATATTGACACCATGCTGGCCCAGGGCCGGGCCCACAGGGGGACTCGGGTTTGCCTGGCCCGCAGGCACCTGCAGCTTGATATAAGCTTCGACTTTCTTAGCCATTTTTTAACTCCCGGGTTCAAGCGCTGCTTCAGTTTTTACACCTACTGGAGCTCCCCATTCAGTTCATTTTATCGGGGACAGACCCCTTTTTTCATGCGTTAAGAAAAAAGGGGTCTGTCCCCGCAACGTTTGCGAGAGGGTCTGCCTCTCGACTGATCAGGCCTTCTCGACCTGACCAAATTCCAGCTCCACAGGCGTGGAACGTCCGAAAATCAGCACCGCCACATTGAGGCGGCTCTTGTCGTAATTGACTTCTTCAACCACTCCATTGAAGTCGTTGAAGGGGCCATCGATAACTCTCACCATCTCGCCGGGCTCGAACAGTGTCTTCGGGCGTGGTGCTTCGACACCAGCTTCAACACGCTGCAGAATTGCGTTCGCTTCTGCTTCTGTAATCGGCGCCGGCGCATCTGCCTTACCGCCGATAAAGCCCATTACCCTCGGCGTTTCCTTGACCAGGTGCCAGCTGGCATCGTCCAGCTCCATCTGCACCAGCACGTAACCCGGAAAGAACTTGCGTTCACTGCGCCGCTTCTGACCGCCGCGCATTTCCACGACCTCTTCGGTCGGCACCAGGATCTCGCCGAAGCGGTCCTGCATCTTGTGCAGCTCAATGCGCTCTTGCAGGGCAGCAGCGACTTTCTTCTCGTATCCCGAGTAGGCGTGAACCACGTACCATCGCATTGCCATCGGCTAACCCTTATTCCTGTGTCTTATCCAATTGCCAGGGAGACCAGCCAACCAAGAAGAGAGTCGAGTCCCCACAAGATCAGCGCCGCCACTAACACAAACACCACAACGATCATGGTGGTCTGCACGGTTTCCTGCCGGGTAGGCCAGACAACCTTGCGAATTTCAGTGCGCGAACCCTTTACCAGTGTCCAGAATGCAGCACCCTTGGCAGTCTGCAGGGCAACCAGGCCAGCAACAGCACCAAGCGCAACAATACCCAGCACCCGATAAAGCAGGGACTGGTCTGCGTAGTAACTGTTGCCAACGACCGCTACGCCAATCAGGACGAAGACAACCAGCCACTTCAGCCCGTCAAACCGACTCACGGTGGTTTCCACACTCATTTACAAAATCCTTACTTACGGGATCGGGCCCTGGCCGCGATCAACATGGGCAAGCCCAATCACCGGGACGCGGATCGCGCCTTTATGTTTCACATTCCAAGCGCAGCGCCTTACTCGGCACCACTTCCCTGCCATAAAATGGCAGGCCAGGAGGGAATCGAACCCCCAACCTGCGGTTTTGGAGACCGCTGCTCTGCCAATTGAGCTACTGGCCTATATCTTTTTCCAGGAGCGTGAATTACGCGAACGCACTCACCGGTGTAACAAACTCCTACGACGACGAAGCCGAACTGCCTTTTCAGGCGGTTCGGCTCGGTCTGAGAGGGACAGCAACCCAGGGCTGCCGTCCCGGGTCATCAATTACTCGATGATTTTGGCGACGACACCGGCACCCACTGTACGGCCACCCTCGCGAATCGCGAAGCGCAGGCCTTCTTCCATCGCAATCGGCGCGATC
>NZ_PKUS01000055.1 GCF_002866825.1 Pseudohalioglobus lutimaris
TGCGCATTGAATTTTTATTCCGGCATTGCTCGAGTGCTGGAAGCGATTGTTTCGAAAAGCAATATCGCTGACATAAGACTGGCACCTGCCGGAACTAGCCCCTCCCAGTTTGACCGTTCCGGCACTTTGGAATGTTAACCCCTCGAACGCCCACCAACGGACATCTACCAGTCGAGATTCAGAACTCTTACTAATCACCGGTCGCTCATTGCCATAGGGGCGCACCAGAATTGGCTTGGATGCAGTACCACTTCGATACTTTGCCGAGCTCAAATAAGGAAACTCTCTATACACTCCAGACCGCACTAACAGTGTGTCGCCGGGCTGGAGCTTCTTCATAGCATATTCCAGATCAGCAAAGGGGGCGCTG
>NZ_PKUS01000056.1 GCF_002866825.1 Pseudohalioglobus lutimaris
AAATTGAGGCACTCGCGCGAGAAAAACGGTTAGCTTTCATTTTTTTTCCTAAATTCTCGTTATAAAACAATAGGATGAGTTAATGGCGATTAAGAAAACGCGCCCTCTGATAGGCGCTACTTCGTAGAAAACAGTCACCATAAAAATTCCTTAAAGGAATAATGCAATCGTATTTTGATTTTTAAAACGAATATCTGGAGAAAAACAGAGATTTTCTTATTTTCCTGATTTGAAGGCTCAAAAAGGCTCGTTGTCGCTCTTGATTGATAAATCCACGGCCGAGAATTGACCGGGCAATCACAAGGACCAAATCTATAACAGAACCGGAACGTGCTGATTCAGCCTCCTTCGGGGAAGCGTTATCTTTTACAAAGCCCTTACAGCTCTGTGGTAACGACCAGTAATCTGCGACACAGGATAATTACCTGGGACCCCGCCGAAATACTTCTCTTATTTTCTGTGCAGCCTCATTACACCGGCAAATGACCACGATTTTCTAGCGTCTCTCTAATAGCACTGTCACTTTTGGAAAGGATGTACTGACGAAATACCGTGGTTTACATGAGTATCAGTCACAGAACTGCGAGTTAAGTCTCGCTTCTATGAAGACAGGAGAGATACATAGAGGTAAACTTTGCCCAGCTTCGACGGTGCCGTATGTGCCGTTTTTTAATAGTTCAGACGCTGATATGCACACCTGCACCCCGATCAGCAATGACAGCGAAAGCTTAGATATTCCCGGCTTAGGATCAGCGGTTAAACAAAGGCCAGGGAACTCCAATTGCACGGGGTTCAAAATTTTGGAGGAAGTGCAAACCAACCTAAGGTTGTAATGACATCCCTGCGATCTGCACTTCGTCAGTTCAACTCGATGAGGCACTGAACCATTCCCTTCCTACTATTTATCTTTGGAGAATTGCTAGTATATGGATCTGCGTTGGAAATTTGATCGATTACGCTCCATGGGAGCTCCGGAGATAGCCTATCGGCTTAGAAATTCAGCTAGGTCCTTACTGGAAAGGCTGGGGTTCCTGCTTGCGAATTCACCGCCAGAGCCTTCGGGTAGAGCTGGTCATCCGTGGGTCGAAACGTTCCCATCAGATTTTGGTCTTCACAAACAAGAATACGTTTCAAGGGCAGACAAGGTACTGAATGGAAGCTATGAGATCTTTGCGCTTCCTACAGCCAAACTGGGATTCCCCCCAAGGTGGAACAAGGACCCGAAGACTGGAACTGAAGCGCCTCTTGATCATGGCAAAAGCCTTAATTACCGCGACGAAACAAAAGTTGGGGATATCAAGTATCTCTGGGAAATTAATCGGCATCTCGAGCTTGTGTGGCTTGCCCAGGCCTGGCTGCTGACCAAAGAACCGCGGTTCCTAGATGGATCACGAACATTATTAGACTCTTGGATTACTCAGAACCCATATCCTCTGGGAGTAAACTGGGCCAGTTCTCTAGAGCACGCAGTCAGGCTTCTTAACTGGTCTTTCGCGTGGCACTTGTTAGGTGGAGACGAATCAGAGCTATTCTCAGGGGAGGAAGGACGTTCGTTTCAGAAACGTTGGCAAGATTCGATCTACCAGCACTGCCACTTTATCTTTGGACACCTTTCAAAATATTCCTCTGCCAACAACCACTTATTGGGAGAATACGCCGGACTCTTTGTGGCATCTACGACTTGGCCTCTGTGGGAAAAAAGTCCCCTGTGGCAGAAAACAGCGATGTCAGGCTTGGAGAAGCAGGCCCTTCATCAGAACGCAGAGGACGGGGGCAATAAAGAGCAGGCTACCTGGTACCATCATGAGGTCGCAGATATGTTGCTGATTTGCGGTATTGTCGGAAGAGCCAATAACCAGGAGTTTTCTAAAGAGTACTGGCGCCGACTAGAACTAATGCTCGAGTTTATTGCATCAATCATGGATATTTCAGGTCGGGTTCCCATGATTGGAGACTCTGATGACGCCACTATGTCTGGACTCTCTCTAACGCGCGATGTTTACCGATCGCTACTTTCTTCGGGCGCTATAATCTTCAAACGCGAAGACTTTCGGCTGAAGTCATCTGCAGCCGACGATAAGACACGCTGGCTTCTTGGAGACTCCAAAGCCAATCAGCTCTCACAGGTTATTGGGAGCAATCGCCCATTGCCGATTAGAAGACATTTCCCAGTCAGTGGATATTACATCCTGGGAGATGAATTTGAGTCAGAGAATGAGATTCGAATGATAACCGATGCCGGGCCATTAGGCTTCTTGTCGATAGCGGCGCACGGGCATGCTGATGCCCTCTCAGCAATTTTGAGCGTGGGTGGGCAGGAAATTTTAATTGACCCTGGTACCTATTCTTACCATACACAAAAGCTGTGGAGAGATTACTTTCGGGGCACCTCAGCTCACAACACAATAAGAGTAGATGGCTTGGACCAATCAATTCCCCGAGGTAATTTTTTATGGTCCAAACACGCTGAGACCGAATGCCTTGAGTTCCGAGAAAGTGAAACCGAACAAGTGTGGACTGCACAACATAACGGCTATACCAGGCTGCCAGACCCAGTGACGCATCGCAGAACCATCAAGTTCGATAAAACTAATAGCTCTTTTATAATAATTGATTCACTTTTTTGCAAAAAGAGTCACGACGTTGAAATTTACTGGCACTGCAATGAAGAATGTACTGTTGCTCTGGAAAACAGTGTCGCAATGATAACAGCATCAAATGTTCTGGTGAAAATATTTGGGCCAAGTTCAGATTGGCAGGTTGAAATAGTCAAAGGATCTTCGGCCCCACCACTGGGCTGGGTTTCCAGAGAATTCGACTCCAAAAAGCCAAGTCCTACTATCGTTTGCAAGGGTACGATTAATGGCACTAGTCATTTGGAGACAACTATAGAAATATCAAAGAGCGAGAGGGTTGAACCGCTATGAAAATTAGTATTTTTGGATTGGGCTATGTTGGCGTTGTTTCCGCGGCTTGCCTAGGGTCAGATGGGCACTCGGTTGTTGGGGTTGACCCAAATACGTCGAAAGTTGATATGGTCAACGCTGGTAAGGCCCCAATTATTGAAGAGGGTTTAGGTGGGCTTCTTGAATCAGGAGTTCAGGCTGGATTCATTTCAGCAACGTCAGACGCTGAAGCGGCTGTACTCTGCACCAACGTGTCTTTTATATGTGTTGGCACACCCAGTCAGTCTAACGGCAGTCTCGATCTGACCTATGTCCGTCGAGTTTGCGAAGAGATTGGGAAAGCCATCAAGCTAAAACAGGAATTTCATGTCGTAGTAGCCAGAAGTACTATGCTGCCGGGAAGCATGAAAGATACAGTGCTCCCCATACTTGAAAAGACTTCAGGCAAAATTGCCGGCAAGGATTTTGGCGTCTGCATAAACCCAGAATTTCTGCGTGAGGGCACCGCAATAGAAGACTACAGAAATCCGCCAAAGACTGTTATCGGCGAAATGGACGAGCGAAGCGGCGATCTGCTCGGTGAACTCTACAGCGAGTTAAACGCCCCTTTAGTTCGCACTGACCTCGCGACAGCCGAAATGGTGAAGTATACAGACAACATTTGGCATGCTTTGAAAGTAGGATTCGCTAACGAAATAGGTAACGTATGCAAGCATGCCGGCATCGACGGCCATAGGGTCATGGAGATTTTTTGCGCTGATGAGAAGCTAAATTTGTCCAGCGCATATTTGAAGCCCGGGTTTGCATTCGGGGGATCTTGCCTTCCAAAAGACATCCGCGCCATAAGTTACAAGGCCAAGAGCATGGACGTTGAGCTACCAATTATAGATAGCATTCTTCCTAGTAATCAGAAACAGATTGAGCGTGGTCTGGATATGATTCTGTCCACGGGAAACAAAAAGATCTCTATTCTAGGTTTCAGCTTCAAAGCAGGCACCGACGATCTTAGGGAAAGCCCGTTAGTGGAGGTGATTGAGCGCCTTATCGGCAAGGGATATGACCTACGTTTGTACGACCGAAACGTGAACCTTGCAAGACTCACTGGTGCGAACAAAGAGTACATACACAATGTCATTCCCCATATCTCGCAACTCATGGTCGACAACCTAGAAGAGGTGCTTGAACATGGAGACACTATCGTTATAGGGAACCGCGCAACTGAGTTTAAACAAGCGCTGGCGATGACTTCCAATAATCAATCGATTATTGACCTCGTCAGAATTAGCGAGGAAACAAGTAACAAGGATAAATACAATGGCATCTGCTGGTAAAACCCGTCGAGTACTGATTATAGTCGAGAACCTCCCCTCGCCGTTTGATCGAAGAGTTTGGCAGGAAGCAACCACGCTCAAACAGAATGGTTACGAGGTATCGATTATTTGCCCCACGGGAAAAGGCTACGAAAGCAGGTATGAATTGCTTGACGACATTCATATCTATCGCCATCCGCTGCCAATGGAGGCCAATGGAGCTCTAGGATACTTGCTGGAGTATGGCGCTGCTCTCTTTTGGGAGTTTTATCTTTCATTCAAAGTACTCTTTACCCGTGGCTTCGATGCTATTCACGCTTGTAACCCACCCGATTTGATTTTCCTCGTAGGTGGTTTTTTCCGTTTATTCGGGAAAAAATTTCTTTTTGATCATCATGACATCAACCCTGAACTCTATGAGGCAAAATTTAATCGTAAAGATCTGTTCTGGAAGCTATTGCTACTGTGCGAGCGCCTTACATTCAAGACGGCCCAGGTTTCAATAGCAACCAACGAGTCATACAAGCGGATCGCTTTAGAACGTGGCGGCATGGACCCTGAGAATGTGTACATCGTTCGCAGCGGACCAAAGCTTGACCGCCTGGAGATCACAGATGCTGTTCCTGAGCTAAAGTGCGGAAAGAAATTTCTTGTCGGATATGTAGGTGTTATGGGGCAGCAGGAGGGAATCGACTATCTTCTGCACGCTGCCCGCCACATCATCTACGACCTGAAACGTGACGACGTTCACTTTGGTTTGGTTGGCGGTGGAACCGAGCTCGAGGAATTGCAAAAACTGGCAGCTGAGCTAGGTGTTTCAGACTATGTCACGTTCACTGGAAGAGTCCCCGACCAAGAACTTCTCGATATGCTAAATACCGCAGATATTTGTGTAAATCCAGATGTCGCTAACGAAATGAACGACAAGTCGACCATGAATAAGATTATGGAATACATGGCTCTGGGAAAACCTATTGTTCAGTTTGACCTGACCGAAGGACGATTCTCAGCCGGTGATGCTTCACTCTATGCAAAGAAGAATGACGAAATTGACCTGGCCGAAAAGATCCTTGAATTACTTGATGATGAAGATATGAGAATAAAAATGGGCGAGCTCGGCAGGATCCGTGTGATTAACGAATTGGAGTGGAAATATGAAGAACCCAAGTTACTTCAGGCTTACGATGCACTATTTGCATCATAGATTTGTGCGGATAACACTATAAATATTTCTTTCGACTACGGAGGAGTTAGCTTGATATCACATGAGTACAGTTGCATTTTTATTCATATCCCCAAATGTGCCGGAACCAGTATTGAGCGAGCCTTGGGCCATCATGCCGATTATTCGGGCCGGGGAATGCAGGACCACAGGACTATCCGACAATTAGAGCAACCGGTGCAACTGAAGCACGCACTGAAATCCAAAGAGAATATACTAGAACTGCTACGCCGAAACCGAAATAAGTATAGAATCACACCAAACCCTCGAAACAAGCTCACAGTGGATGAGAGCCAGTATGCCAGCTATTTTAAGTTCACCTTCGTTAGAAACCCTTGGGCTCGAGCTTACTCTTGGTACGCAAACGTGATGCGGGATGATATTCACAGGAGAACTTATGGCGTTAGTGATGACGTCAGTTTCGCGGACTTTATCAAGAATCATTCACGCAAGAATATGTTGAGACCCCAGACTTACTGGCTCAAAGACTATTCAGGCTCAATACCAATGGATTACATAGGAAAATTTGAAAACTTGTCTGACGATTATCGAACCATATGCACGACACTAAATTTAACCAGTTCGGACTTGCCCCATATAGTGAAGGGCGCCGGAGAGGATTACAGAAAGAATTACGATGACGATACAGCATCGTTAATAGCCAGGGAGTTTAAGGAGGAAATCGACCTTTTCGATTATTCTTTCTAACACAGAAGATTGACATACGCTGCCGCTGTGCCAACTTTATTTTTTTGCCACGCAAACAGTTGAAACGAATCTGATTTTATTTCCCTACTTACTTGGCGCACCAGGAAGCATAAATTTAAGCCGCTTGGCCTAACGAAATTGGCTTACACTACCTCCCACATGTAATGACCCAGTGAATAACTGCACATGGTATAGTCGCCGCAACTGCGGAGGGCATCACGATGATGCAAGAACCATAAATCAAACGATGGACTGCGAAGCGCAAAGCTGAGCTGATCAAACAGATCTACCGGGGACAAACGACGGTCCCCGAGGCTGCCAGGGAATACGACCTGACCCAGGCCGAGATCGAGCACTGGATGGACGATGCCGAAGCCGGCATGGAAAACGCCCTGAAGGCCAATCCCAAGGACATTGCTGAACAGTACGAGAAGCAGCTCAGTGAGCTGAAGGAAGCGTACGGTGAGGCCATGCTCGAAAACAAATTCCTAAAAAAGTTGCAGCGCCATCTCGCATCGACCGAGGAGTCGTAGAGCGGTTCATTGTTGAGATGGCGGAGGAAGGCGAAGTGATTGCGGTGAGCAAGGCTTGTGCGCTGGCTGGTCTGTCGCGGCGGACGTATTACTACAAGCGGAAGCGACGCAGGCCGAAGGTAAACGAGTTCCTGGCGCAGCGCATCAAGCGCGTGATCGACACCTTGCCCTATGCCGGCTACCGTACGGTGGCCTGGCTACTGGGCGAGAACAAGAACACCGTGCAGCGAATCTTCCAGATCAAGGGCTGGCAGGTTCGGAAGCGTAAGTCCGGTCACCGGCCGCGAGTACAATCGTTGCCGTCTGCGGCCACCAGGCCGAATGAGCGCTGGGCGACGGACATGGCTAGGGTCTGGTGTGGTGAGCAGCACCGCTGGTGCGCCCTGACGCTGGTCATGGACTGCTTCACGCGGGAGCTGCTTGGGTGGCGACTCAGCCCCACCGGCAATGCCAAGGCAGCTGAGGCGGCACTGGAAGAAGCCCTGATCAGCCGCTATGGCATCCTAGGGCGAGCTCTGGACGACCTGACTATCCGGTCCGACAATGGTTTGGTGTTCACCAGTCGGCGCTACACGCGAACTGTGTACCGCTATGGACTCAAACAGGAGTTCATCCGGCCCCATACGCCGCAACAAAACGGTATGGTGGAGCGGCTGATTCGATCTGTGAAGGAGCAGTGCCTGTGGCTCCACAACTTTGCCTCGCTAGACGAGGCTAGGCAGGCATTGGCGGCGTGGTTCCGTTACTACAACGAACAGCGCCCTCACCAGGCCCTGGGCATGAAAACGCCCCGGGAAACTTACAACTTAGCGGCGTGAGTGTGCAGTTTTGGCTGGGTCATTACAACGCTGGCTATAGAACGGTGGCCTGGCTGCTGGGTGAGAACAAGAATACTGTCCAGCGAGTGTTTCAGATCAAGGGCTGGCAGGTTCGGAAGCGTAAATCTGGCCACTGGCCTCGGGTCCCATCATTGCCTTCAATCGCCTCGCGGCCCAATGAACGCTGGGCGACTGATATGGCACGGGTGTGGTGTGGTGATCTGCATCGCTGGTGTGCACTGACACTCGTGATGGATTGCTGCACGCGGGAGCTGTTTGGCTGACGGCTGAGCCCCACAGGTAACGCAGAAGCTGCTGAGGCCGCCTTGGAAGAGGCTCTGATCGCTACGGCATCTTGGGTAAGGCGCAGGATGACTTAACCATTAGGTCGGACAATGGATTGGTTTTTACCGGCCGACGCTACACCCGGACGGTATATCACTATGGTATCAAGCAGGAGTTCATCCGGCCCCATACGCCGCAACAAAACGGTATGGTGGAACGGCTGATACGACCTGTGAAGGAGCAGTGCCTGTGGCTACAGAACTTTGCCTCGCTGGACGAGGCCGGGCAGGCATTGGGGGCGTGGTTCCGCTACTACAACGAGCAGAGTCCCCATCAGGCTCTGGGCATGAAAACGCCCAGGGAAACTAATCAATTAGCGGCGTGAGTGTGCAGTTTTGGCTGGGCCATTACACCTAAACCATCACCCCTCCCCTTCCAGTCAACGTGTAAAATCCAATACGGTCTCCGCTCTTTTGGACTATACTACAGGGATAATGGGCGTCTGTTCTCATAATCGCATCTACAAACTGGCTTACAGCAATCATTCTGTATTTTTCAGTAATTTGGAATCAAGGATTGTAGGGTCTCACGTTGTAACGAAAGGCAATAAAACAAAGGCTCAAAGTGACAAATAAACGCCATTTAACAATATTCTTTGCGTCATTCATGGCGTGCCTCGCAGTACTACCCTGTCAGGTTTTAGCATTGAATTACTATGTCCATGCTGATAATGGCAACAATAACAACAATGGCAAGTCCCCCAATACTGCATTTGCAGATCTCGGATACGCTATGAAACGCCTACACCCAGGCGACACCCTCTTTGTTCGCTCGGGTATTTACAGAGGGTTTCCATATCTTACTTCGAAAAATTATAGGAATGGAACCAGCGACAAACCCATTTTGGTGCGACGATATAAAAATGAGAATCCAATAATAAGCAAACGTGGCGAATCCCGGCTTGTTGACATTCAGATGTGGGAATTCCAAGGCTTGACTTTCCAATCTGCCGGGACCATTAAGCTGGGTGGATCAGAAGCTGGAAAATGCCAGTCTTTCGTGAGTGATATTACTTTTCGAAATAACCGCTTCCAGCACTCCAGCAGTGCAGCTATAAAAATTCAATGCGCCCAAAATATCAAGATAGTTCACAATGTATTTGACAATTTACGCAGTCGCATTGCTGGCCGGGACGTTCATGCTATTACGTCAGAAATCTCTACCGACCGGGTAACTATCTCCGGCAATAAATTCAGAGACATTGGTGCAGATGGCATCCAGTTAGCAGGCAATGTAGGGAAGACATGGATTACTGCCAATACGTTTGAGGTACGCCGGCCATACAAATACAGAGGTGAAGACGGAAAAGTTGATTCTCGCAATCCGCAACGCTTCGGTAACGTTGGCGAAAATGGCCTTGATATAAAGTCTGGCCCGGGGCCGATCTTAGTCAAAAAGAATACGTTTTATGGCTTTCGACCAAGCGTCCCTGAACAGGATGTCTCGGGCAGTAATGGCGTGGCCATTGTTATCCATAAAAACTCATACAACATAAACGTCAGGCAGAACTATTTTAACGACAATGTTGATCACCTGAGAATAGTCAGAGGCGCAGGCGCTAAAAGCGATCATCCCTGGCGTAATGTTTGGGTAAGCAATAATGTATTTAACGAAACCGCTTATTCTGGCAACAGAAAACCCACCTCACTTGTTCTTGATGGAGTTAGAAAAGTCAGAATTCATAACAATACCTTCTACAACACGCAAGGTAGTGGTAAAAGAATCCTTTCACTAAGAAATATTGCTGAAGTAGAACTTTTAAACAATCTCTTCCACAACGGTCAGTTAGAAGCCCAGGAAAGTTATATTTTCAAAGTGGTTGCAGATTACAACTCTAGATCAAGTATTGCCGGGAAGGTACTCTCAAGCTTAGCGGGACCCCACGATTTGATTTTGGAGACACAAGAGATCGAAAAGAACAATTGGACCCCCCTACCTGATAGCTCATTAATTGACGCTGGAATACGGATAAAGGGGCTCAACGACGATTTCTACGGGAAAACGATAAAAGGAGCGGGACCAGACATAGGAGCAGTAGAGTTCTCACAGTGAATACTTGAGTTAGAACTGAATCCTGTATTCGAAGGTCTTTAACAGGTGAAGCATCAGGGTAATTTGGTACCGTCAAACCACTCCCCTACTCAAGGGATTCCCTATCACGAGCAAGATTCACTTTATTGAATTTGAAAGCAGAGTTGGTGATAGCTGCACGTTCACGGCGCACAACCGTGAAGCAACTTCTCCACCAGGCCGTTGAGCCCGAGATCCAAAAAGTTATCCGCCGCACATGCCAACGCGGGTACTAATGGGAGGTCAGCAAAGTCGGCATGACAAACAATGGCCACCTGCCAGATCTGAGCGAGCTCTCTAAACCGTAATCTTCCCCGTGCCAGCGAGCGGAACCCCACGCTACGGGCGAGGACCGGGGAGCCAATCACCTTTCGATCGGCATTGTGACGCCGTATGCTCACAAGAACCAGTCTTTCGAGTGCGGTGTGTTGGCTAACCCAGTCTACCTCGGGGGCGCTTCTATGGGGAAGGTAAGCACAAGTTCTGACTGGCGTGGATATAATACCCAGCTTATAAACAGCACACTTATGCCACGAGTAATTCCGTTCGTGTCGACGATATCATGTGAAGTATATCACTCGCCTGTTAAAAGACACGGTCAGGATGCAGGGGAAGGTCGAGAGAGCAAACCAGGCACTCAGCACAATTTTGTGTCTGACTACCCGATTTGCAGTTATGTCCGCTGAAGTCGATCAGCAGCTCGCTAATGTACAAAGAATGCCTTGCTTCTCTTATGCGAGCTAAAGTTGAGGCGTAAAAACATCGCTTTAGTTCTCAGCGCTAATCCAGATGTTTTCGATAGTTTCTCGCCCACCCACGAAGGCTACTGCTCTCAAATGCAGGCGCCCGCGGTAAGGGGAGGTGTTCAGGTCGAAATCAAATGGCCAAGTTGTATCCCCGCCAATTTTGTCTCCATTTGCGTAGAGCTTTACTCTAGTCACTTGATCAGGGTAATTAACATCAACTTCCACAGTCACAGTACCAGTCACTCTTTCAGGAGAGTTGATCGTCAACGTAAGCGCCCCGACATCTGCTCCAGATACGTTCGATGAACTAGCGCTTTCAGGCACCGCTATTTCGATGCTCGACTCGGGGTCTTCGAATTGTTCAACTGTAGGGATATCCATAATTGTGCCAGCATTCGGTTGCGACCCATTCTCAACTGCGCCTATATCAGGCCCCGCCCCTTTTATGGCCGACCCATAGAAATCGCTGTTTAGCCCAAGCGGA
>NZ_PKUS01000057.1 GCF_002866825.1 Pseudohalioglobus lutimaris
CTCAAAGAAGCCCCGCGATGACTGGCGAGGCTTTTTAGTAATGATGGTGCCCGGAGACAGAATAACGGGGCCGCCGAGGCCGGCCGGCGTCCCGGTGCCGACACCTGTGGCGGCTTACATAAAAAAGCCCCGCGATGACTGGCGAGGCTTTTTAGTAATGATGGTGCCCGGAGACAAAATCGAACCGGCCGGCGTCCCGGTGCCGACACCTGTGGCGGCTTACATAAAAAAGCCCCGCGATGACTGGCGAGGCTTTTTAGTAATGATGGTGCCCGGAGACAAAATCGAACCGGCCGGCGTCCCGGTGCCGACACCTGTGGCGGCTTACATAAAAAAGCCCCGCGATGACTGGCGAGGCTTTTTA
>NZ_PKUS01000058.1 GCF_002866825.1 Pseudohalioglobus lutimaris
CCGACACGGGGATTTTCAATCCCCTGCTCTACCAACTGAGCTATCCGGGCGAGGTCGCGAAAAGCGAGAGGCGCGTATTAAACCCGTATGACCCTTCCTAGTCAAGGGTGGCTTGGGCCGACTCCCCCAAGTCATTATGAGCTGGGTGGTACGTATCCCTCGGCCTTGTCATAGTCCTCACCAGCGAAGAACTTATCCATTTCACCCTGAAGGTACTTACGCGCCTCGGGGTCTGCCAGCGAGAGGTGCTTTTCATTGATCAACATGGTCTGGTGGCCCTGCCAGTCCTGCCAGGCCTGCTTAGAGACGTTCTCAAATATATCCTGGCCCTTCGGCCCGGGATAAGGCGGCGCGTCCAGTCCTTCCAGCTCTTGCTGGTACTTCTTGCAGAAAATCGTGCGGGGCATCTGTTTACTCCTCTACTTGCCGGTTAGCGGCGAGTTGCGCCAGCAGCCCGACTACGGGAGCTGCCAGGCCTATTTTCGGGGGCTGGCGGACGTTATACCAGAGCTGGCGGTTTGCATCCATTATCCGCCCCGGGCTGGCTGTGATTTCTGCCAGCACCGGTTCGATATCCAGGTGATAGTGGCTGAAGGTGTGGCGAAATACCGGCCAGCTCTGCGTTGCGCTGGGCACCAACCCGGTGAGGTCAAGGCAATGGCTTTCGGGAATCAGGTCAGCGGCCTCGGGGAAACACCATAGCCCGCCCCATATTCCTGTAGCAGGACGTTTCTCCAGCAGTAGTTGGCCACCGGGATCGCGGATCATCAGGAAGCGTGTTTCCCTGACCGGCAGAGTTTTTTTCGGTTTCTTTCCCGGATAGTCCAGCTGTCTCCCGTTGGCATGGGCTTCGCAGTCATTGCGCAGCGGGCATTCCTCGCAGCGCGGCGAAGAGCGCTTACAGAGCGTTGCTCCGAGATCCATCATTGCCTGGGTGTAGTCTGCGCAGCGCGCCTGGGGTGTCAAGGTCTCGGCAATGCGCCAGAGTTCATCATGCACCTGGCGTGTTCCGGGCCAGCCATCCACGGCGCGGTAGCGAGCCAAAACCCGCTTGACGTTGCCATCCAGTATGCTGGCCCGCCTGCCATGCGCAATACTGAGAATGGCGCCGGCAGTAGAGCGCCCAACGCCGGGCAGAGACTCCAGGCCTTCCAGGGTGTCCGGAAATTGCCCCGACAGATTTTCGCTGACGTGCTTTGCGGCCTTGTGCAGGTTGCGCGCCCTGGCGTAGTAGCCCAGCCCTGTCCACAGATGTAAAACCTCGTCTTCGGGTGCGGCGGCGAGGGCCTCCACGGTGGGGAAGTGTTGCATCATGCGCTGGAAGTAGGGAATGACTGTGTTGACCTGAGTTTGCTGCAGCATGATCTCTGACACCCAGACCCGGTAGGGGCTTGTGTCATGCTGCCAGGGCAGGTCATGGCGACCGTTTTGGTCGAACCAGGTGAGAACTCGTTGGGCGAAATCGGCGGACATGGGGCGGCAGGGTTCTCGTGTTCTCAGGGTTCCACGGTGGCGAGTGACCACCCTTGCGGGAACGCTGTTTCAGTTTGGCAAGGTGGGTGATGGTACTGGATTCCGCCATGGGGGACCATCGCCTCCGGGGTGATGGCGCCCGCGGGCCGCATAGCGCGTCAGAAGTGCATGAAGGTCGCCAGTGAAATCAGCTAGTTGTTGCCCTATACTGTGGCCCTTTTTCGGGGGCAGGCCCCGAATGTGGACGCATTTGGAGTAGCCCATGGCTGAACGCAAGGCCAGAGTGGAACGTAATACGCTGGAAACGCAGATTACCGCGGCGGTGAACCTGGACGGTACTGGTGCAGCGGCCCTGGACACGGGAATCCCGTTTCTGGAGCACATGCTGGACCAGATCGCTCGCCATGGTCTGATCGACCTGGATATCAAGGCGGTGGGTGACCTGCACATCGACGATCATCACACTGTCGAGGATATCGGTATTACCCTGGGGCAAGCGTTCAACCAGGCGCTGGGTGACAAGAAAGGCATCATGCGTTACGGCCACGCCTACTGTCCGCTTGATGAAGCGCTCTCGCGCGTCGTCATCGACTTTTCCGGTCGTCCCGGACTGACGTTCAATGTGCCGTTCACGCGCGCCGCCGTGGGTGGTTTCGACGTGGACCTGTTTATGGAGTTCTTCCAGGGCTTCGTCAATCACGCCCAGGTCACCCTGCACGTGGACAACCTGCGTGGCGATAATACGCACCACCAGATTGAGACCGTCTTCAAGGCCTTTGGCCGCGCCATGCGTATGGCGCTGGCAGAAGATCCGCGTATGGCCGGCGTAACGCCGTCCACCAAGGGCGTACTCTAGGATATTGCAATGAGTGGTGTAGTTGCCGTCATTGATTACGGCATGGGTAACCTGCATTCAGTGGCCAGTGCCCTGGCGCACGTGGGTGCAGGCAAAGTTGTTGTCACCCATGACGCTGCGCAGATTCGCGAAGCCGACCGCGTGGTCTTTCCCGGGGTGGGCGCCATGCGTGATTGCATGGACGAGATCCGGCGGCTTGGGTGTGACCAGCTGCTGGCCGAGGCCATGGTGGAGCAGCACAAACCGGTATTGGCAATATGCGTCGGCATGCAGGCCCTGATGACCCACTCTGAAGAAAACGGAGGGGTAAACTGCCTCGGCCTGATGCCCGGTGAGGTACGCTATTTTGGCAACCCGCTGACCGACGCACAGGGTAACCGCCTGAAGGTGCCACACATGGGCTGGAACCAGGTACGACAGGTGCGCGATCACCCGCTGTGGCACGGCATCGATGACGGTGCCCGGTTCTACTTTGTGCACAGCTACTACGTGGATGTTGAGGACAGGGAGCTGGTTGCCGGCGCGCTCGACTACGGTGTTGTTGCCGACGCCGCCCTGGCCCGCGACAATCTTTTTGCCACCCAGTTTCACCCTGAGAAGAGCCACACTGCCGGCTTGCAACTATTGAAAAACTTCCTGACATGGAACGGCCAATGCTGATTATCCCCGCCATTGATTTAAAAGACGGCCACTGCGTGCGCCTGCGCCAGGGCCTTATGGAAGACAGTACGGTCTTTTCAGATGACCCCGTGGCCATGGCTGCGCGCTGGGTAGATGCGGGTTGCCGGCGCCTGCACCTGGTCGATCTCAACGGTGCTTTTGCCGGAGAGCCAGTCAACGGAGAGGTGGTGACAGCTATTGCCGCCGCCTACCCTGACCTGCCTATCCAGATTGGCGGTGGTATTCGCAGCCTGGAAACAATCGAGCATTACATCAGGGCCGGTGTCAGCTTTGTCATCATTGGTACCAGGGCCGTTAAGGAGCCCGACTTTGTTGGCGAGGCCTGTCGCGCCTTTCCTGGAAAGGTGATTGTCGGCCTCGATGCAAAAGATGGCCTGGTGGCCACTGACGGCTGGGCAGAAGTTTCAACTATTCAGGCGGCAGACCTCGCCAGGCAGTTTGAATCTGATGGCGTGTCTTCCATTGTCTATACCGACATAGCCCGCGACGGGATGATGCAGGGGGTTAATGTCGAGGCGACTGTCGCCATGGCCAACGCATCCTCCATTCCGATTATTGCCTCCGGTGGCATCACCAATCTAGATGACATACGCGCCCTGAAAGCTGTCTCCGACCAGGGTATCTGCGGCGCGATAACCGGACGTGCGATCTACGAGGGCACCCTGGATGTGGCCGAGGCCCAGCGCCTTTGTGACGGCATCGGAGCGTAAGTTTCATGGGTCTGGCCAAGCGTATAATTCCCTGCCTGGATGTCGAGAACGGACGCGTGGTAAAAGGCGTCAACTTTGTCGATATTCGCGATGCGGGTGATCCCGTGGAAATCGCCATGCGCTATAACGAACAGGGCGCCGACGAAATCACGTTTCTGGATATAACAGCCAGTCACGAGGGACGGGAGACCACTGTACACACGGTTGAGCAGATCGCCGAGAATGTGTTTATACCGCTAACTGTCGGCGGAGGTATCCGCACCGTAAACGACATTCGCACCATGCTCAATGCCGGGGCCGACAAGGTCAGTATCAATACGGCTGCGATTCATAATCCAGAGCTGGTACGTGAATCCGCGGAGCGCTTTGGTTCGCAGTGCATTGTCGTCGCTATCGATGCCAAGCGCGTTGAGGATGTCGATGGCGCGCCGCGCTATGAGATCTTCACGCACGGGGGGCGTAAACCCACCGGTATCGATGCGGTGGCCTGGGCGCGAAAAATGGCAGACCTGGGCGCCGGTGAAATACTTCTCACCAGCATGGACCGCGACGGAACCAGGAACGGTTTTGAGCTGGGCGTGACTCGCGCAATCACTGACGCGGTAGAAATTCCGGTGATTGCGTCAGGGGGAGTGGGTAACCTGGATCACCTGGTAGAAGGTATCACCCTGGGCGGTGCCGACGCCGTGCTCGCCGCGAGTATCTTTCACTTCGGAGAGTACACTGTCCCCGAGGCCAAGGCTTATATGGCTGAGCATGGTATCGAAGTCCGGCTCTGAAGCAGGACTGTAATCATCCAGCGGTGGCGCCGCCGTGTCCGGTAAACTGCCCGACTCCCTTAACACCTCTGAGACCAGTGCCAGGCGGATCCCACGACACTTCAGGGCGGGCAGTGCCTTGTGCAAGTAGTTTGCGGTCTCCGCGTAGGGGTGCCCTATACCCACTGCCAGTCCCTTGTGTTCGGCTCTCCTGACCAGAGCCCGGAACTGCCTGTCGATCGCCCTTTCCGTTGCCTCGTTATCGAGGAAGACTGAGCGTGACAAATGGGGTACTGCGAAGCGAGCAGCCGTCTTTCCGGCGATTGTCGCTGGGCTGGTGCGTGAATCAACGAAGTAGAGATTGCGGCGTAACAGCGTTCCCATCACCCAGCCCATTTGTTGCGGCATGGTGGTCAGTTCGCTACCCATGTGGTTGTTGATACCGCGCACGTGGGGGATGGCCTCGATGTCCGCTTCCAGTACCTGGGCAAAGTCTTCCTCGGACAGCGAGGGGGTTAGTCCTCCCGGTCCTATCGGCATGCCCCCGGAGTTGCTCATGGGAGCATGGAGCATGATCTCCTTGCCCGCTTGATGCCCGGCGCGTGCCAGTTTCGTGGCATAGGGTGTATGGGGGAGGACCGCGAGATTAACTTTTCCAGGCAGTTCAACCATGTCCATACCGGTGTCGTAGTGGTAACCGAGATCGTCGATGATCAACACCACAGTCCCACGCGGGTCAGGGGCCGCCAGGCCCTGGGGCGGCAGGTCAGCACAGGAATCAGTCCAGTGGCCTGAGGCACTGGCGCCGGATGATATGCACACCAGCAGCAGCCAGGCGATCAGGCCGGGCAGTGCAGGTGACCCCCTGCGGTCAGGACTCGCCCTGAACCGCGTCCCCGTTTTCGTTGGTCTTTTTATCACGCATCCCTAGTACGTTCAGGCCTTTGAGCAGGGTCAGGGCCTCGTACAGTTGGTTGTCCCGACTCAGCAAGGCGCTGGCGGGCTTCTTTTCTGTTGTATGGCTCTCGCCGTTGATGTTGTCGAGGTGACCGGACAAGTCGGCTTCCGTCACTCCGCGACGAGTGTCGTAAGCGGTGACGCGCGCACGCTCCACCTCGATATCTGGCTCAATACCCTCTGCCTGAATCGAACGCCCGTTGGGTGTGAAGTACAGGGCGGTAGTGAGCTTCACAGCGCGGGAATCCGATATGGGCAGTACGGTCTGCACCGACCCCTTGCCGAAACTGCGGGTGCCCATGATCACCGCGCGGCGATGATCCTGCAGGGCGCCGGCCACGATCTCGGAAGCACTCGCAGAGCCTGAATTAATAAGCACGACCAGGGGCGTTCCCGAGGTGGCGTCCGCAGGCTCAGCCTGAAAGTCCATATCCGAATTGGGTAGTCGGCCCTCTGTGTACACCACCTTGCCGCCGTCCATGAACAGGCCGGCGACATCGACGCTGGAACGCAGTACGCCGCCGGGGTTGTTGCGCAGATCGAGTACCAGCCCCAGTAAAGGTTGCTCCTGCATCAGGCTGGACAGGGCCTCTGTCACATCCTCGCCGGTGGAGCTCTGGAACTGGGCAATACGAATGTAACCATAGCCGGGTTCCAGCCAGCGCTGGCGCACGCTGGCCACGCGAATGACATCACGAACCAGTGTGACTTCAAATGGCTGGCTCTCACCGGGGCGCCCGATACTCAATTCGATTGCGCTGCCCACCGGGCCACGCATCATGTCGATGGCCTCGTTCAGGCTCATTCCCTTAACCGGCATTTTCCCCAACTTCAAAATGACGTCACCACTTTGCAGGCCGGCCGCAGCCGCCGGGGAACCGTCGATGGGGGAAATGATTTTAATGTAACCATCTTCCATCCCCACCTCCAGGCCCAGTCCGCTGAACTCGCCACTGGTAACTTCCTGCAGTCCCTCAAACGCCTCGCGAGTAAGGTAGACCGAGTGAGGATCCAGGCCCATGAGCATGCCCTGGATAGCGTATTCCAACAGTTTACTGTCTTCGATGTCTTCTACGTAGCCGACGCGAATCTGGTTGTAGACGTCAGCGAAGGTGCGCAGCTCTTCCAGCGGCAGTTGCCCCTTCTCTTCGATGGCCGCCTGTGCAGGAAGCGCGAGGCAGGCAGCTATCACCAGGGGCAGCAGTGATCTATAAAAAATGAAGCAACGCATGGGTACCGCCAATCGGCCGAAGCCTTATTTCAATCGTTAGACGGCAAGTGTACCCCAAAGCCTGCGATCGTGGCCAAGGGCCGCGATGCGGCACACGGTCGTACTATCGGCGACACCAGCGGGACGGGTTTACCGGCTTACCCTTTTCGCGAACTTCGAAATACAGGGCCGGACGTGACTGGCCGCCGCTGTCGCCAACCGTGCTTATCGGTGTCTCTGCTGTGACCCATTCGCCTACATCGCGAAGCAGGCTCTGGTTGTGCGCATAGAGGCTCATATAGCCCTCGCCGTGATCGATGATCAGCAGCAGGCCCATGCCGCGTAGCCAGTCCGCATAGACGACGCGGCCATGGTGGATCGCTTTCACCGGCGTGCCCGCATCAGCGGGAATGGTCACTCCCTGCCAGCGCATTTTTCCCTGGTTGCGAGGGTTGCCGAAGCGGGCGCTGGCGCGACCAGGTACCGGCCAGGGCATTTTGCCTCGCGCAGCCTTGAATGGCTGGACGTTTTCCGGCACCTGCAGATTGACCACAGCTTCGCGGATCGCATCGAGCAGCTTTTGTAGTTCAGCCTGGTCGGCCTGCATCTGCTTGAGCTGTTCGCCCTTGCCCCGGATGCTCTCGTTGAGCTGAGTCACTGCCAGTTTGCGTTTGTCTTGCGCGGCCACCAGTTTTTTCTGTTGCTCAGCGAGGCGTTGTTCGCGCTCCTGCAACTCACGCAGGGTCGTGGCGATGCGCTGTTCGGTGTGTTGCAGCTCGACCAGGGTATCGCGGAAGGCAGTGAGCAATTCGTTGCGCGCCCGGAAAAAATAGCGATAGTAGGTCATGACGCGGGCCACGGTATCCGGGCTTTCCTGGTTGAGCAGGACTTTTATCTGACCCTGCTGGCCCATCTGCCAGGCGGTCCTCAACTCCACGGCAATGCGTGATTTTTGATCATCGCGGGCTCGCTCAAGGCGCGTCTTTTCCGCCTGCAGGGTTTTCAATTCCGCGCGTTGGTCGGCACTGGCGCGCTGGGCACGCCCGATATCGCGTGCTATTCGCGCTTGCTCCACTTCCGCATCGCGCAGCTGGGTTTGCAGTAAATCACGGCGCTTGCTTGCACTGCCGATTTCCTGATTGATGCGGGCGATCTCTGTCTTCAGCGCCTGCAGGTCGGCACGCGCCTTCTCCTCATCGGACTGAGCCAGTGCCATCGAAGGTAATGCCGCCATCCACACCAGCGCGGCGAGTACGGCTGCGCGGGCCGGGCCCAGCCGGGCCAGGGCGGGGCGTGTGGCTGCGGCTCTTGGGCTCAGGAGTTGTTGCCGGCCAGGTCGCGACCGGTCATCTCGTCAGGCTGCGGCAGGCCCATCAGGCCCAGCAGCGTCGGCGCAATATCCGCGAGAATGCCTCCCTGCGGATCCAGCTTTACCGGTTCAGAGCCAATGTAAACCAGGGGCACCAGCTCGGTAGTATGCTGGGTGTGATGCTGCCCTGATGCATAGTCCATCATCTGCTCGCAGTTACCGTGGTCGGCCGTCACCAGCGCCTGGCCGTTGACCTCCAACAGCGCTTGCTCGACCCGGCCCAGACAGGCGTCCAGTGTTTGTACCGCCTTTACAGCGGCATTGTAGTCGCCCGTATGGCCCACCATATCGCCATTGGCATAGTTGCAGACAAGCAGGTCGTACTGACCGGAGCGGATGGCGGCCACCAGTTTATCGGTAACCTCGTTGGCGCTCATTTCCGGTTGCAGGTCGTAAGTCGCGACGTTCGGTGAGGGGATGAGTTCCCTGTCTTCGCCGGGAAACAGCGCTTCCTGACCGCCGCTGAAGAAGAAAGTGACGTGGGCGTATTTCTCGGTCTCGGCAATGCGTAGCTGGGTCAGGCCAAGCTGGGCGATATAGTCCCCCAGGACGTTCTTTAATGGTTCCGGCGGAAAGGCGCACCGGGCGTCGATATCAGCCGCATATTCGGTGGTCGTGACGAAGTCCGCAAGTTGGGGTCGCACACGCCGCTTGAAGCCATCGAACTCGTCGTCGACAAAGGCGCGGGTCATTTCCCTGGCGCGGTCCGCGCGAAAGTTCATGAACAGCACAACATCGCCATCTGCTACCACGGCGGCAGGCTCCCCGGCGGGGCGAACTGCAGTGGGCAGCACGAACTCATCGTTCTCTTCTCGCGCGTAGGCCGCCTCCAGTCCCGCAGTCCCGGTCTCTGCTGTAAACTCGGCAACGCCCTCGGTGAGTAGCCGGTATGCCGGCTCAACCCGGTCCCAGCGATTGTCGCGGTCCATGGCGTAATAGCGTCCGCAGATGCTGGCTACGCGCCCGCAACCCAGTTCAGCAAAGAGCTGCTCGGCCTTTTCCAGGGATGGGCCGGCGCTGCGCGGTGGCGTATCGCGTCCGTCAAGAAAGGCATGCAGGTAAACACGTTGCGCCCCGCGCGCAGCGGCCAGGCGCACAGCGGCGAAAATTTGCTGCTCATGGCTGTGTACACCACCCGGGGACAGCAGACCGAAAAGGTGTACAGCACCATTACCAGCAACAGCCTTGTCGATGGCTGCGGTGTAGGCCGGGTTTTCGTCGAAGCTGCCGTCGGCGATGGCCTGGTCAATACGGGTAATGTTCTGAAATATAACCCTCCCCGAGCCCAGGCTCATGTGGCCTACTTCAGAGTTGCCCATCTGCCCTGCGGGCAGGCCCACATCCAGGCCGGAGCCTGATACCAGCGTGTGGGGAGCTTCCCGCCAGAGGCGATCCCACACCGGTGTTGTAGCATTGGCAATGGCGTTGTCCTGCGTCTCCTCGCGGTAGCCCCAACCGTCGAGGATAATCAGTACGGTGGGTCGTTTCGGGCTGTCGCTCATAGGGTTTCCAGTTTTCCAGGTGGCTGCTGCAGGTGGGCATTTTACCCTGTCTGGCATTCCCTTGCATGGCATCTGCGTGAGACCGCACAGGCCAGTGCCTGCGGGCCTTTCAGGGCTGGTTGCACGCCCGCTGAGCCTGTATACTCCGGGGCTTTTGGCGATACCTCCCGGCTTTTGGGCCGGGTGCGTACGCGAAACATTCCGGCGGCCTTGCCGCCCTGAGACCGAAAATACCATGGCGCTATATATAGAATTCCTCACCCAGCAATGGCTGCTGGTGGCGGCACTGCTTGCAGTGGCGGTCATGCTGTTTATGCATGAAACCCGCAAGTCGGGAACCTCGCTGACGCCGCAGCAGGCCATAAATGTGATCAATGCCGAGCAGGGTGTCTTTGTAGATATGCGCGACACGGCTGAATTCCGCGCGGGTCACATCGCCGATGCCATGCACATACCCACGAGCAAGTTGATGGCGAATACCGGGCTGTTGGAAAACTACCGGGATAAACCCATCGTTCTGGTTTGCAAGATGGGTCAGTCTGCCGGGGCCGTGGGCAAGAAGCTCAACGCCGATGGCTATGCCAATGTGAATATCATGCGCGGCGGCATGCTGGAGTGGACTAACCTGCAACTGCCGGTGGTGAATAACGGCTGATGTCAGTGCAAACCGGCGTACTGATGTACTCTACCCGCTTCTGCCCCTACTGCGTACGGGCTCGCTTGCTGCTGGACAGCAAGAAGGTGGGCTATGAAGACATTGGCGTGGACACGCGCCCGGAACTGCGCCGGGAGATGATGGATAAGAGCGGCCGGCGCACGGTGCCGCAGATCTGGATCGGCGACCGCCATGTGGGCGGCTATGACGACCTGGCGCGCCTGGAGCGGGCGGGCGAACTGGACGAGTTACTCAAACAGGTGTCCTGACCGGGCGCCGCAATATTCAAGACTAATGGAGGACGGCAAAATGGCCGAAGAACAGGTTCAACAGCAATTCGCGATGCAGCGTATCTACACCAAGGACATTTCTTTTGAGTCGCCAGCGACACCGGGAGTGTTCAAGAAGCAGTGGCAGCCGGCAGTAAACGTTGATCTCAACACCAAGAGCGACAAGATTGATGACAACGGTAACTTTGAAGTTGTGCTGTCCATCACTATCACGGCCAAGGTCGAAGAAGAAACTGCATTTCTGGTGGAAGTCCAGCAGGCAGGTATTTTCATGATCACGGGTATAGAGGGAGAGGACCTGCGCCGGGTGCTTGGCACAGCAGCGCCGAATATCCTGTTCCCTTACGCGCGCGAGTCCATCGATTCCCTGTGTGTGAAAGGCGGCTTCCCACCGGTGATGCTGGCACCGGTAAACTTCGATGCTTTGTATCAGCAGGCGCTGGCCCAGTCACAGGCGCAGGCAGCGCAGGCTGATGACGGTGAAGCAGCCACGCATTGATTGGCCGGTTGCTCATTAAAAAAGGAGCTTCGGCCACTGCTGTCCCACAATTAGGGACGAAATAGAAAAGCCTGAATCTCAGTAGTTATAATGA
>NZ_PKUS01000059.1 GCF_002866825.1 Pseudohalioglobus lutimaris
GATCGACGGCGGCGCCGGTGATGACACCATCATCGGCACCAAGGGCGATGATCACATCGAAGGTAATGTTGGCAATGACAAGCTGTTCGGAGGAGCGGGCGACGATACCATGCTCGGCGGCGATGGAGACGATTTCCTCAGCGGTGGAGCCGGGAACGATGTTATAGATGGCGGTCGCGGGATGGACAGCATCAGTTTCAGGGGCTTTTCCTCCGAGTACAACGTCGATGTAGGCGAGGACTCACTGGTAACCATTACTGATAGTGTGGAAGGGCGGGACGGTAGCGATACCGTCAGCAACGTAGAAGCATTTCAGTTTGAAGACGGCATGTTCAATGTTGATGACCTGCTCACGGCGCAGAAGTCCGCGGATAGCATGGAAGAGGCGGGCATCGATGCCGTGGTTGAAGATGAATTGATGTTCGCCATGGAGTCTTCGGGCATGGAAGGTGCCGGCCAGGGCTGGGTCGAGTCGGTTGACGACGTAGCTGCCGATTCAGGTGGTGATTCCGGCGGCTGGGGAGATGTTGACTCGCCGTCGGATGATGTAGACCTGGCAGCAGAGGCGCTCGAAATCGCGCCGGATACCAACGGAGTGATCGTAATGACAGAATCTGCCAATGGTGGATTAGACGGTCTGGAAAACGTGGGTAGCTGACTGGTGTTGAGCGGATTGAGTTACCGCTCAGCGGTTTGTGGAGTGTCTGCAGGTGAAGCCCTGGTCAGGTCTGGAGTTACTGCTCCCTAGACTCTCTCTGCTATAAATGAGCCGCACGAATTGTCGAAACCCAGGCTGAGGAACTGTACACCCACCCCCCATCGGGTCCCGTCTGCATAGCAGCGAACCACCCTGGCAGTGGCGCACAAGGTCCGTGACTCTATCTTCAGGACCTGGTTCATGGGCAGCGGCTGGTCGCAGTTGAACTTCATTCCGGAGAGGGAGATGTCGCTGGACCGTGCAAGAAAAGGTCGTTTCTGTGGCCAATGGGTCCAGTAAGCCAAAATCTGGTCTTTCGGCACTCTGCTGATATCCCGCCGCCCGTCCTCGGCCCGGATCGAGTGTCTGGATCCGGGTAGGGGGCTTTGACAGTTCTCGCAGTCGCCGCCGGTGGGCTTCTGTCCAGGTTCGAGTAGCCGAGGTGCTTTACAAAACACGCAGTGTAAATCTGCTGTACTTCCTGGAAGCGCTGACTGAGCATCGAGTGACTCCCGATGGACTGCGGGTTTCATTGCCGTCCTGTGCCGTGCCTGGTCGTACGCCGCCCGTTGTGATGGGTCGGTTAGCGTGGAGTAAGCCTCGTTGATCAGGACCGCAGTATCGCTGTTCCCACCCAGGTCCGGGTGCATACGCAGCTTCTGCATCAGCGCACGATAACTTGCACGAATTATCTCCCGGGGGGCATCCGGAGCAACGTGCAGTACCTGATAGTAGTTCAATGTGTTTTTCATCTACGTGCTTTTACTTGTTTGTGCCTGATCTGCCCACAGATGCCTCTGTAAGCTCTTACGGACCCTTAACTATGGCTTTTCGCGCGAGAATTGCCAGTTATTGACACCTAAAATGCGCAACTGATCACGCTTGAGTTGGAAAAAGCTTAGAGGAGGATTGCTGTTTTCTGATAAACAGGCGTTTGGCCACTTGTTGTTCGCTGCTGGACTGCCGCTCACCACTGGCTGCCTTGTGCACCGTATACACGATTACCGGGTGATTATTCGTTGGTGGCAAAAAAGGCCTTGTGGAGCAGGGGGGCGCTGTATAGATAGTGCCAGGTCAGGATCCACGGTTGGGCGGATCGGTAAATCTGCCTTCGGGGTGTGAGGGTTTGGTGATGATGCGATCTTTCAAAGAAGCAACCGGCAGGGCATTCGGTATATACCCTGCGGTTTGTAACACAATGCAATGCAGAGAATCAGATAACGTCGCGCTATCCAACTCGAAATATGGCTCCGCCTGCTGGGCTCGAACCAGCGACCCAATGATTAACAGTCATTTGCTCTACCAACTGAGCTAAGGCGGAATGGACTTAACCAGAGGCCGCGTATATTAATGATCACGGGGGGTGCGGTCAACACCCTGAACCGTTTATTTGGGCTTAATCCGAGGGCCGCAATACGGGCTGCAATCCAGCGCTATGTAGTCGATAATATGGGGCTTTTTTTTCGAGTCACACCAGGGGAGTAACCCGTGTCACGCCCATTTAAAGTGGAGTCCAGTTTTCAGCCTGCGGGTGACCAGCCCGAAGCCATTCGCCAGTTGGTGGAGGGGATACAGGCGGGCCTGGCTTCGCAGACTCTGCTGGGCGTCACCGGTTCGGGTAAGACGTTTACCATGGCTCACGTGGTAGAGCAGATTCAGCGGCCGACGATCGTCATGGCGCACAACAAGACGCTGGCGGCCCAGCTATACGGCGAGTTCAAGGAGTTCTTCCCTAACAACGCGGTGGAGTATTTTGTCTCTTATTACGACTACTACCAACCCGAGGCCTATGTCCCCTCTTCGGATACCTTTATCGAGAAGGATGCTTCCGTTAATGATCACATAGAGCAGATGCGGCTGTCCGCGACCAAGGCGTTGATGGAGCGTGAGGACTGCCTGGTCGTGGCAACTGTTTCCGCCATATACGGCCTTGGCGATCCCAAGTCGTACTTCAAAATGGTCATGCACCTCTCCAGGGGCGAGTTTGTTGACCAACGTGAGGTGCTGCGCCAGCTGGCCGAGCTGCAATATACGCGCAATGACGTGGATTTTTCCCGCGGCACCTACCGGGTCCGTGGAGATGTTATCGACATATTTCCCGCCGACTCCGAGCGCGAGGCCGTGCGTATCGAGTTGTTTGATGAAGAAATCGACAACATATACCTGTTTGACCCGCTGACTGGTGCGGTAGAGAGCAAGGTTCCTCGAATCACCATTTTCCCCAAAAGCCACTATGTCACCTCGCGCGACGTGATGCTCGGTGCGGTGGAGCAGATCGAGGCGGAGTTGGAAGTCCGGGTCAAGCAGCTCAAGGAGAACGATAAGTTGGTGGAGGCACAGCGCCTGCAGCAGCGAACCCGGTACGACGTGGAGATGATCCGCGAACTCGGCTACTGCCAGGGTGTGGAGAATTACTCGCGATACCTCTCCGGGCGGGACGCGGGCCAGCCGCCGCCCACGCTTTTCGAGTACCTTCCAGACACCGCGCTGGTCATTATCGATGAGTCCCATGCCACGATTCCCCAGATTGGTGCGATGTACAAAGGTGACAGGTCTCGCAAGGAAACGCTGGTGGAGTACGGGTTCCGTCTGCCTTCGGCGCTGGACAACCGGCCGCTGCGCTTCCAGGAGTGGGAGCAGTTGGTGCCGCAGGCAATTTTTGTCTCGGCGACCCCCGGTCCCTATGAAGCGGAGCATGCCGGCCGTGTGGTGGAGCAGGTGGTGCGGCCCACTGGCCTGATAGATCCCGAAATTGAGATACTGCCAGCCACAACCCAGGTCGATAACCTGCTGGAACAGATCGCGACAACGGTAGCCCGCGGTGAGCGGGTGCTGGTGACCACGTTGACCAAGCGTATGTCAGAGGACCTGACTGAGTATCTGTCTGAGCACGGCATACGTGTGCGCTACCTGCATTCGGACATCGACACCGTGGAGCGCGTGGAGATTATTCGCGACCTTCGCCTGGGTGAATTCGACGTACTGGTGGGCATCAACCTGCTGCGCGAGGGGCTGGATATGCCTGAGGTGTCACTGGTTGCCATTCTGGACGCAGACAAGGAGGGCTTCCTGCGCTCGGACCGTTCACTGATACAGACCATAGGCCGGGCCGCGCGTAACCTGAACGGCCGCGCCATCCTCTACGCCGATAAGGTGACAGGGTCCATGGAGCGGGCAATGGCGGAGACCGCGCGGAGGCGGGAGAAGCAGATCGCCCACAACCTCGAGCATGACATTACGCCCAGGGGCGTTGAGAAGTCGGTACAGGACATCATGGAGGGTGCCCGCCGCATGCCCACCCGCGGCAAGGGGAAGGCGAAGAAGGTAGCGGAGCCCGGTCTTACGTTCGCTGCGGAGTTGGCCGCACTGACACCCGCAGCGCTGGCCCGCAAGCTCAAACAGGTGGAAGCGCAGATGCAGGAACACGCCAAAAACCTTGAATTCGAGGAGGCCGCAGCGCTGCGTGACCAGCTTGCAGAGATCAAGCAGGCAGCTTTTCTCAGCCAGTAGATGTGTAGCGTGGTCGGGAGCCGTCGCAACGGTTGTTATTCTCGCCAGTTAAGCTATCTTTGCCAAAGGAATACATCTTCCTGTTCTGACAATAAGGAGTTCTCAATGCTGAGATTGACCAAATCGTTGGTTGTCGGCGCCTTGGCCTGTGTGGCCGGCGTTGCGCAGGCCGCTGACAAACCCAACATCCTGGTGGTGTGGGGTGACGATGTGGGCCAGTCCAATATCAGTGCCTACACCATGGGCATGATGGGCTATCACACACCCAATATCGACCGTATTGCCAACGAAGGCATGATCTTCACCGACTACTATGGTGAGCAGAGCTGCACGGCCGGCCGTTCATCTTTCATCATGGGGCAGTCAGTGTTCCGTACGGGCCTGAGTAAAGTAGGCCTGCCGGGTGCTGAACTGGGTATGCAGAAGGAAGATCCGACCATCGCTGGATTGCTCAAGAATCACGGCTACATGACCGGCCAGTTCGGTAAAAACCACCTGGGCGACAAGGACGAACACCTGCCGACCAACCATGGTTTCGACGAATTCTACGGTAACCTCTATCACCTGAATGCAGAGGAAGAGCCCGAGAACCAGGACTACCCCACAGACCCTGAGTTTCGCAAGAAATTCGGGCCTCGCGGTGTGATTCGTTCCTCGGCTGACGGCAAGATCGAAGACACCGGCCCGCTGACCAAGAAGCGCATGGAAATTGTTGACGATGATACCGCCGCTGAGGCGTTGAAGTTCATCGAGAAAGCCCATCAGGCCGGCAAACCCTTCTTTGTCTGGTGGAGCGGAACGCGTATGCATTTCCGGACACATGTTTCAGATGAAAAGATGAAGTGGTGCCAGGAGCAATACCCTCGCCGAGGCAAGGATCCCTACACCTGCGGCATGCTGGAGCACGATGCGCACATCGGTCTGTTCCTGGATAAACTCGATGAGTTAAAGATTGCCGACAACACTATCGTGTTCTACTCCACGGATAATGGTCCGCATATGAATACATGGCCCGATGCGGCCATGACGCCCTTCCGCGGTGAGAAGAACACCAACTGGGAAGGCGGCTGGCGCGTGCCGGCAATGGTTCGCTGGCCTGGCAATATCGAAGCGGGTTCTATCTCAAACGAGATCATGCACCATATGGACTGGACGCCAACTTTCCTGGCGGCTGCGGGTGAGCCCGACGTCAAAGAGAAGTTGCTGAAGGGACATCGTGCAATAGGCCGGAACTATAAGGTTCACCTTGACGGTTACAACTTCCTGCCACACTTGACAGGTAAGGTCGATGCGGGCCCAAGGGACGAGATTTTCTACTTCTCCGACGACGGTGACCTGACCGCGCTGCGTTACAGGGACTGGAAGCTCATTTTCATGGAGCAGCGCGCTGAAGCGACACTGCAGGCATGGATTGAACCGTTTGTGCCGCTGCGACTGCCTTACATCTTCAATCTGAAGCGCGATCCGTACGAGCGCGCGATCATTACCTCCAATACCTACTTTGACTGGATGATCGACCGGGCTTACATGCTGGTGCCAGCGCAGGCCTACGTAGGGGAGTTCCTGTCGACCTTCAAGAAGTATCCGCCGCGCCAGAAAGCGGCCAGTTTCTCGTTGGAACAGGTTATGGAAGCAATGACGCAGCCCCCGTCTCAATAGGGCAAAGCTGTATGCTGGAAAGGGCCTCTCGTGAGGCCCTTTTTTTTGGTTCATCGCACATTAGCGGGAAATGAGGCATTCAAACGATGAGGCATTC
>NZ_PKUS01000006.1 GCF_002866825.1 Pseudohalioglobus lutimaris
GCATCCGGCGGAGGTCAGGAGGCGTCCGGCGGTGAAGGTGGCGCTGGCGAAGGCACCGATGCTGGCACCGGCGGAGGCGCCGCAGAGGAAGGCGGAGCCTCCGGCGGAGGTCAGGAGGCGTCCGGCGGTGAAGGTGGCGCTGGCGAAGGCACCGATGCTGGCACCGGCGGAGGCGCCGCAGAGGAAGGCGGAACATCCGGCGAAGGTGAGGAGGCGTCGGGCGGTGAAAGTGGCACTGGCGAAACAGGCACGGAAGGTGGTCACGGAACGGATGAGAGCGGTGGAGAAGAGACGGGCACAGGAGTTGAGGGTTCACTACTTGTTGGTACCCGTTTCCAGGATGAACTGACCGGGGGAGCCGGCGATGACACCATTGATGGCAAACGTGGCAACGACACCCTGTCGGGTGGTGAGGGTGACGATACCTTCCTGGTGCGTGGCAATGCCGGACT
>NZ_PKUS01000060.1 GCF_002866825.1 Pseudohalioglobus lutimaris
AGCAACCCCGCTAATCTGCGATGAACCTTTTTTTTGTCCCGGGGTTTTGCGTTGGGCTGTCAGTTTGCAAAAGGCGGGGTGTTGATGGGTCGACGTCGCCGCGAAGGGAAGTCATCTGAGGGTGTGGGGTACTCAACCGGGGAGCGCTTCCCGGGCCGTATAGCTGTTAGCGATAGCTTTGTTTGCCACGCGATGAAGTCAAAAAAAAGGCCGGCATAAGCCGGCCTTTTCCAGGTTGCTGCGGTGTTAGCCTTTGGCTTTACGCTCCTTCACTTCAGCAATGACTTCCTCTGCAACGTTCTGCGGGCAGGGCAGGTAGTGCGAGAACTCCATGGAGAACTGGCCGCGGCCGGAAGTCATGGTACGCAGGTGGCCAATGTAACCAAACATCTCGGAGAGCGGCACATCTGCCTTGATGCGCACGCCTGTTGGGCCCGCATCCTGATCCTTGATCATGCCACGGCGACGGTTCAGGTCACCAATTACGTCGCCAACGTGATCATCCGGGGTGAACACGTCCACTTTCATGATCGGCTCGATCAACTGCGCACCGGCCTTGGGCATGGACTGGCGGAAAGCGCCCTTGGCTGCAAGTTCGAAGGCGATAGCAGAGGAGTCCACGGCGTGGAAGCCACCGTCGTAAAGCTCGATCTCGACGTCCAGTACCGGGAAGCCGGCGATGGGGCCTTCTTCCATCATGCTCTTGAACCCTTTCTCGATCGCCGGGAAAAATTCCTTGGGAACATTACCGCCGACTACAGAGGAGGTAAATGCGAAACCTGTTCCGGGCTCACCTGGCTTGATGCGGTAATCGATCTTGCCGAACTGACCGGAACCACCAGACTGCTTCTTGTGGGTGTAGGAGTCTTCGATTTCCTGGGTGATGGTCTCGCGGTAGGCTACCTGGGGCTTGCCGACTTCCAGTTCAACGCCGTAGGTACGCTTGAGAATGTCGACCTTCACGTCCAGGTGCAATTCGCCCATACCCCTGAGGATGGTCTCACCGGAGTCCTCATCTGTCTCTACGCGGAAGGAGGGGTCCTCTGCGACCATCTTGCCAATCGCTATACCCATTTTTTCAGCGCCGCCCTTGTCTTTAGGGGCCACAGCAATGGAGATTACCGGCTCGGGGAATACCATCGCTTCCAGGGTACAGGGGTGCTTGGGGTCACACAGGGTGTGGCCGGTCTGCACGTTCTTCATACCTACAATAGCGATAATGTCTCCGGCCTGGGCCTTGTCGAGTTCGGCCCGGTCGTTGGCGTGCATTTCCACCATCCGGCCAATACGCTCAGTCTTGCCGGTAAAGGAGTTGAGGATGGTGTCGCCCTTGTTGAGTACGCCGGAGTAGATGCGTACGAAGGTCAGGGCGCCAAAACGGTCGTCCATGATCTTGAATGCCAGGGCGCGCAGGGGCTCTTCTGTCGAAACCAGGGCGGATTCACCGGTCGGCTCACCAAACTCATCGGTAAGCGGCTGCGGGTCAACCTCGGTAGGGCTGGGGAGGTAGTCGACTACCGCATCCAGGATAAGCTGAACACCTTTGTCCTTGAACGCAGAACCACAGTAGGTTGGGAAGAAGTCCAGCTTGCGCGTGCCTTCACGAATGCAGCGTTTGAGATCTTCCATGGCCGGCTCATTACCGTCCAGGTAGGCTTCCATGAGGTCATCGTCCTGTTCAACAGCAGCCTCGATCAGTTTCTCGCGCCACTCCTCTACCTCGTCGACCATGTCCTCAGGTACGTCGGTGATATCATAGTGCTCAGGGTTGCTCGGATCCGGCCAGATATGGGCTTTACGCGATAGCAGGTCTACTATACCGATAAAGCTATCTTCGCGGCCTATTGGCAGCACCATTACCAGTGGGTTGGCGCCCAGCACGTTCTCAACCTGCTTGACTACGCGCAGGAAGTCGGCGCCGATGCGGTCGAGTTTGTTGACGAAAATAACGCGTGCAACTTCAGATTCATTGGCATAACGCCAGTTGGTTTCGGACTGGGGCTCGACCCCGCCGGAGCCACAGAAAACACCTATGCCGCCATCGAGAACTTTCAGTGATCGGTAAACCTCGACAGTGAAGTCCACGTGTCCGGGAGTATCGATGACGTTGAGCCGGTGGTCCTTCCAGAAGCAGGTGGTAGCAGCGGACTGAATAGTGATACCGCGCTCCTGCTCCTGCTCCATGAAGTCCGTGGTCGCGGCACCGTCGTGTACTTCGCCGGTCTTGTGAATCTTGCCAGTGAGCTTGAGAATACGCTCCGTGGTCGTGGTTTTACCGGCGTCAACGTGGGCGAAAATACCGATATTTCTGTAGTTTGATAAGTCAGACATGAGTGATCTCAATCGTTAAGAGTTTGGCCGAAAAAAACGGCCGCTAGAGTACAGTAAATCGGCCGCTATTGGGAGCAATAAACCAGCTAATTTGTACCGCTGTGGTCTCTCGGCCTAAAGGCGCTTACGGGTTGACTCCCCGGGCACGCGTCTATAGAATGCCGCCTCCTCTTTTTCGGGGTGACTGCGTGCGTCCTGTCGTCAGGTCGATGCGCTGGTCCACTGATATATCGAGGGGCGGCCCCCGGGTCGGGAAATAAAACTTTTTTTGGAGTTCTAACTGAATGGCCACGATCAACCAATTGGTTCGTAAGCCCAGGAAGCGCAAAGTAGAGAAGAGCGACGTACCCGCACTGCAGAGCTGTCCGCAGCGCCGCGGCGTTTGTACGCGCGTCTACACTACCACGCCGAAGAAACCGAACTCTGCACTGCGTAAAGTCTGCCGTGTGCGCCTGACCAATGGTTATGAGGTTTCCTCATATATCGGCGGCGAAGGTCACAACCTGCAGGAACACAGTGTGGTTCTGATTCGCGGCGGTCGTGTGAAGGATTTGCCTGGTGTGCGTTATCACACCGTGCGTGGCAGCCTGGACACCTCAGGAGTAGCAGATCGTCGCAACGGTCGCTCCAAGTATGGTGCCAAGCGTCCCAAGTAAGTCCTGCGAGCGTTAGCTGGCTTGTGAAGATGTAAGTAAGGCCGAACCCCTGCCTCCTCGTAATTGTGGCAGGTCGGTGTTTGGATAAACCTGAAGAGATAGAAGGGCAATATCATGCCAAGAAGAAGAGTAGTCGCCAAACGCGAAGTACTGCCAGATCCTAAATTTGGCAACGTGACTTTGGCAAAGTTCATGAACCACGTGATGATCAGTGGTAAGAAATCCGTCGCAGAAAGCATCGTCTATGGTGCTCTCGACATTGTTCAGGAGAGACTGAACAAGGATCCTCTGGAAGCATTCGACGAAGCACTGGAAAATATCGCCCCCATGGTGGAAGTGAAATCTCGCCGTGTTGGTGGTGCTACTTATCAGGTGCCGGTTGAAGTTCGCCCCTCCCGCCGAGTGGCACTGTCCATGCGCTGGCTGGTTGAGTACGCCCGTAACCGTGGCGAGAAATCCATGCGCCAGCGTCTGGCCGGCGAAATCATCGATGCCTCGCAAGGTAAAGGCAACGCCGTCAAGAAGCGTGAAGATGTTCACCGCATGGCAGAAGCTAACAAGGCGTTCTCTCACTACCGTTTCTAAGCATTTTCTCAGCAACCCATTTTCGAGGAAATCAACGTGGCACGTCAGACACCGATCAACAGATACCGAAATATCGGTATCTGCGCGCATGTGGATGCGGGTAAAACCACAACCACTGAGCGCATCCTGTTCTACACGGGGCTCTCCCACAAGATCGGGGAGGTGCATGACGGCGCCGCGACCATGGACTGGATGGAACAGGAGCAGGAGCGCGGGATTACCATTACCTCCGCGGCTACTACCTGTTTCTGGAAGGGCATGGATGCCCAGTTTGACCAGCACCGCGTTAACATCATCGATACCCCCGGGCACGTGGATTTCACTATTGAAGTCGAACGTTCCCTGCGTGTGCTCGATGGTGCGGTAGTAGTGCTTTGCGGGTCCTCCGGGGTCCAGCCCCAGACAGAGACTGTTTGGCGTCAGGCCAATAAGTATGAAGTGCCGCGGATGGTGTTCGTCAATAAGATGGACCGTGCCGGGGCTGATTTCATGGCAGTGGTAAGCCAATTGCGCGAACGCCTGGGTGCCAACGCGGTGCCCCTGCAGATGACCATTGGTGCAGAGGATGGGTTCAAGGGTGTCGTTGACCTGATCGAGAACAAGTCGGTTCTCTGGAGTGAAGCGGACCAGGGTATGACCTTCGAGTACGCTCCGGTTCCGGCTGATCTGGTTGACGTGGTCGCAGAGATGCGGGAGTACATGATGGAGGCGGCGGCAGAAGCCAACGACGAACTCATGGAAAAGTACCTCGAAGAAGGTGAGCTGAGTAAAGACGAGATCAAGCAAGGCATCCGTGCACGCACGCTGGCAAACGAAATTGTCCCGGTGCTGGGTGGCTCTGCCTTTAAAAATAAAGGTGTTCAGGCTGTTCTGGACGCGGTAATCGAGTTCATGCCGTCACCCACTGAGGTGAAGCCGATAGAGGGTACGCTGCTGGACGCCAGCGAAACCGTGGAGACACGCGAAGCGGACGACAATGCCCCCTTTGCTGCCCTGGCGTTCAAAATTGCTACCGACCCCTTCGTCGGCACCCTGACCTTCTTCCGGGTTTATTCCGGCAAGCTCGAGTCTGGAACCGGTGTATATAACTCCGTGAAGCAGAAGAAAGAGCGTGTCGGTCGTATGGTGCAGATGCACTCCAATAGCCGCGAAGAAATCAAGGAAGTGCTGGCTGGCGACATTGCAGCTGCCGTGGGGCTGAAAGATGTCACCACCGGCGATACGCTGTGTGACGCGACCAGGCCTATCGTACTTGAGCGTATGGAATTTCCCGAGCCGGTTATTTCAGTAGCGGTGGAACCCCGTTCGAAGCCGGACCAGGAGAAGATGGGTGTTGCGCTGGGCAAGCTTGCGCAGGAGGACCCTTCCTTTCGGGTAAAAACCGACGAGGAGACAGGGCAGACCATCATTTCCGGCATGGGTGAATTGCACCTGGATATTATCGTTGATCGTATGCGTCGCGAGTTCAGCGTGGAGGCCAATATCGGCAAGCCGCAGGTGGCCTATCGCGAAGCTATTCGCAACACATCAGAAATTGAGGGCAAGTTTGTACGCCAGTCAGGTGGTCGCGGCCAGTATGGACATGTGTGGATAAAGTTTGAGCCCGGTGAGGACTCTTCAGCAGAAGGGCTTGAGTTCGTCAATGAGATCGTAGGCGGTATTGTTCCGCGGGAGTACATTCCTGCCGTACAGAAAGGTATCGAGGAGCAGATGCAAAACGGTGTTCTTGCCGGTTACCCGCTGCTGGGCCTCAAGGCTACTCTGTATGACGGGTCGTTCCACGACGTTGACTCCAATGAGATGGCGTTCAAAATAGCGGCGTCCCTGGCGACCAAAAAACTGGCGCAGGAAGGCGGGGCGGTGCTGCTTGAGCCCATTATGGCTGTTGAAGTGGTCACTCCCGAGGAAAATATGGGTGATGTCGTGGGTGATCTCAACCGTCGCCGCGGAATTATTGGCGGCATGGACGAAAACCCTTCAGGCAAGGTCATCAGCGCGGAAGTGCCCCTGGCAGAAATGTTTGGTTACGCCACGGACCTGCGTTCGGCCACCCAGGGAAGGGCGACCTACACCATGGAGTTTTCCAAGTATGCAGAAGCCCCCAGTAACGTGGCCGACGCGATTATTTCCAAGACCGTAACCCGGTAATTTGAAATCAGGAGCAGATCTTGTACTCTGCTTCTTCCAAAAACAGGAGCCAGGAAGATGGGCAAAGAAACATTTGAACGTACTAAGCCCCACGTAAACGTGGGCACCATCGGTCACGTT
>NZ_PKUS01000061.1 GCF_002866825.1 Pseudohalioglobus lutimaris
GTGCCCACACATCTGTCTTCGTCTTCTTGTTAAGTAACTCCCAGACCGCCAGGGCGTGGGATTCTTCTGAGGGGTGACCCCCAGACGAGGAGCGCATTATACGTATCGTTTGCTCACCTGCAAGACCCTTTTGAAAAATATTTCAGAGTTTTTCTGCGGCTTCAAAAATCGACCAATTTTTCACCACTGTTGTGGCACACAAATGCAGCACCTGGTCCCACTTCCAGAACCCGGGAAGACCGTTACAGCCGCCCTCCAGCCTGTCCTTGTGCCGGCGTAAATCGTCTGGACCCCGGGGGCCTTTACAGGGTCACGCTGCTGCGCACACCCACGAAAAGAATGCCGGCCAGCTTTCTGCAACACTCTGTCTTTGCGCAGTCTGGCCGTGGCTACCAGAGGGTATTTGCTCGGGAAATACAGCGCCTGCTAAACGAGACGCTGGAAGCGCAGCCACCTGCACGCCATAAAGTGCAGTGCCCACACCCTGGGAATGTAGCAGAGAGCGATTGCAAGGCCAGGGCGCTTACTCGCCTTGCTTCCTGCGCCGCTGAACCACAGACATGACCGGCCCGGAGGCTGCATAAGCGAGAAATGCAATCAACAGGATCAGCGGCGGATCCAGGGTCACCAGGCCAAAGGCCAGTACAACCAGGATCATCACCACAAAGGGCACGCGACCGTGCAGGTCGACACCTTTGAAACTGTAGTATGGGAAATTGGCAATCATCAGGAACCCGACAATGGCGGTCAGTACAGCCAGCATAAATGCTGCTTCGCCTGGCAGATCGGCGCCAGCCCACCCCAGGTCACTGCACACCCAAACGGCACTGACGATGATACAAGCGGCAGCAGGGCTGGCTAGCCCGGTAAAGTAGTTCTTGTCTGCAGTGTCTATCTGGGTGTTGAAACGTGCAAGACGAAGTGCGGCGCAAGCCACGTAAACGAACGCCGCGCTCCAGCCGAACTTGCCCAGGTCACCCAAAGCAAAACTGAACATCACCAGTGCCGGTGCCACGCCGAAAGAAACCATATCGGAAAGACTATCGTACTCCGCCCCAAACTTACTCTGTGTGTTGGTCATTCTGGCGATACGGCCATCCAGTCCGTCGAGAAACAGGGCTGCCAGTATGGCGATGGGGGCGCTTTGAAAGTCGCCGCGCATAGCGGCGATCACCGCGTAGAAGCCAGCGAACAACGCGCCCGTGGTGAACAGATTCGGCAATAGGTAAATGCCCTGACGGCGCACGGATCGACCGTTCTCAGACACTTCCTCCTCGTGTTCATCAACCAACATATCCAATGGCGCGGAGACTGGTGGAGCATCAATGCCCTTATCACCCTCCTCTTCTTTTGGTGATTGCTCCCCATGATCTTGCATAAGCGTATCCAGTACGTTGACTTGTGTATTGTATCAAAGGGATTGAGGGTAGGTCTGCCCGGCGACGCCCCAAAGCGCACTTACCAGAGGACCGTCCAGACGGTTACGAAGCCCGGCAAGACCAATCGAAAGACCGGGCAAACCACGATCTGTGGGAACAATGTCAACACCCAGGCCGGGACCGCTGGCCTCGATCACCAGCTGGGGCGCAATCCCAACCCCCAGACCCAGGCTGACCATCGCCACAATGGCTTCATGACCTGCCACCTGTGCATAGATACGAGGGCGAATTCTCTCTTCTCGCAGCCAGTCATCCAGTAAATCTTTGGTGGTGCCACGCTCTGGCACAATCAGCGGAAAGTCCTCCCAGTCCAGAGTCCCTGCAGCCAGACCCGCCACCACCTTGTCTCTCACGGCACAATCGAGGGCAGGCATGCAGAATTGCAGAGGGGAGTCCACCAGAGGCAGGAATGCCATGCGCTGTGGTAGCTGCAGCGGACGTATTGTCACCGCCAATTCATCCTGACCGGCAAGCACACGGCTGACGCCATCAGCCTGGTCACCCGTATGCATCATGATGTCCACAGACGGGTATGTCCCGCGAAATGCCGCGAGTATTGGCGCCAACAAGGTATGGCTAGCCGTCACCGAGCAGTAGAGACTGACTTCTCCGCTCAGGGTTCCTTCACTGTCGAGACTGCGCTGGATCTGCTGCCAGTCAGCAAGGGTTCGGCGGGCGAACTCTCGAAACTCTGTGCCAGCATGGGTTAGCGCAACATTCCTGCGGTCACGCTGGAACAGCACCTGCCCCACCTCGTCCTCTACACGGCTGATGGTTCGGCTGACAGCCGATACACTCATAAACAAACTTTCCGCGCTGCGGCTGAAACTCAAGGTCTCTGCCACGGATAGAAAAATTGAGAGGGAACGCGTGTCCAAATCAATATCCATTTGTTGCTCTATGAGCAACACAGTATTACTTATTTAGCGTTTTACGCAAGCAATTAAACTCCCTATCCTTGCCACGCTGAATCACACGACAGCAACGACCACCTATCACCGCCGCCTACGTCTTATTTCGCCCACAGGAGAATCAACCATGGGACAAAATTACTTCAACACCCTGCCGCTGCGCCTGCAGCTTGAGGAACTGGGAAAATGCCGTTTCATGGATCGCGCTGAGTTCGCCGATGGCTGTGAGTACCTGAAAGGCAAAAAAATCGTTATCGTGGGCTGCGGTGCCCAGGGCCTGAACCAGGGCCTGAACCTGCGCGACTCTGGCCTGGACGTGTCGTACACACTGCGCGAAAGTGCGATTGTGGAACAGCGTCAGTCCTGGAAGAACGCAACCGAGAATGGCTTCAACGTCGGCACCTATGAGGAACTGATTCCCACCGCCGACGTGGTGATGAACCTGACCCCCGACAAGCAACATAGTGCCGTGGTCGAGGCAATCATGCCGCTGATGAAAGACGGCGCCTGCCTGGACTATGCGCATGGCTTCAACCTGGTGGAGGAAGGCATGCAGGTTCGCAAGGACCTGACCGTGGTCATGATGTGCCCAAAGTGTCCGGGCACCGAGGTACGCGAGGAATACAAGCGCGGCTTTGGGGTACCCACCCTGATTGCTGTGCACCGCGAAAACGACCCGAAAGGGGAAGGCATGGATATTGCCAAAGCGCTGGCGTCCGGCACTGGCGGCGACCGCGCGGGCGTTCTGGAGTCATCCCCCATCGCCGAGGTCAAATCCGACCTGATGGGCGAGCAAACCATCCTTTGCGGGATGCTGCAAACCGGTGCGATCCTCTCATTCGATAAAATGGTAGAGAAAGGGATCGATCCGGGCTACGCCTCCAAGCTCATTCAGTATGGCTGGGAGACTGTAACCGAAGGCCTCAAGCACGGCGGCATCACCAACATGATGGACCGGCTGTCCAATCCGGCCAAAGTCCGCGCCTTCCATCTTGCAGGCGAACTCAAGGACATCATGCGTCCACTCTATGAGAAGCACCAGGACGACATCATGTCTGGCGAATTCTCCCGCACCATGATGGAAGACTGGGGAAACGACGATGCCAACCTTCTCAAGTGGCGCGCTGCGACCCAGGATACGGCTTTCGAGAAAACCCCCAGCACCGACACCGACATCCCTGAACAGGAGTACTACGATCACGGCATTCTGCTGGTAGCCATGGTCAAGGCCGGCGTCGAGCTCGCCTACGAGACGATGGTGGCCGCAGGCATCAAGGCTGAGTCAGCGTACTACGAATCCCTGCACGAAACTCCGCTGATCGCCAATACGATCGCCCGCAAGAAGCTTTACGAGATGAACGTGGTGATTTCCGATACCGCCGAGTATGGCTGCTACCTGTTCGATCATGCCTGTCGCCCACTGCTGGCCGACTTTATGGGCAAGGTCGATACTGACGTCATTGGCAAAGGTATCGCAGGCGATAATGGCGTCGACAACCAGGAGCTGATCGCCATTAATAGCGAGATACGCAACCACCCGGTAGAAGTGATTGGCGCAGAGCTGCGCGGTTACATGACCGCAATGAAGCGCATCGTGTAAAGCAGCTGTCCAATGTACTAAAAAGGGGCCTGCAGGCCACTGCTGTCCCACAGTTTGGGATCACAAGGCGAATCTCA
>NZ_PKUS01000062.1 GCF_002866825.1 Pseudohalioglobus lutimaris
TATATGGTCAAGTGACTAAGCGCATACGGTGGATGCCTTGGCAGTCAGAGGCGATGAAGGACGTAGTAGCCTGCGAAATGCTTCGGGGAGTCGGCAAACAGACTTTGATCCGGAGATGTCCGAATGGGGAAACCCACCTGGTGTAAGCCAGGTACCTTTAACTGAATACATAGGTTAAAGGGGCGAACGAGGGGAACTGAAACATCTAAGTACCCTTAGGAACAGAAATCAATTGAGATTCCCCCAGTAGCGGCGAGCGACCGGGGATCAGCCTGCAAGTAATAGCTTTAGTGTTAGTGGAACGGTCTGGAAAGTCCGGCGATAGAGGGTGATAGCCCCGTACACGAAAACACTTTAGTGGTACTGAGCTTGCGACAAGTAGGTCGGGACACGTGATATCTTGACTGAACATGGGGGGACCATCCTCCAAGGCTAAATACTACTGACTGACCGATAGTGAACCAGTACCGTGAGGGAAAGGCGAAAAGAACCCCGGAGAGGGGAGTGAAATAGATCCTGAAACCGTATGCGTACAAGCAGTGGGAGCAGACTTGTTCTGTGACTGCGTACCTTTTGTATAATGGGTCAGCGACTTATTGTCTGTAGCGAGCTTAACCGTTTAGGGGAGGCGTAGGGAAACCGAGTCTTAATAGGGCGACATAGTTGCAGGCAATAGACCCGAAACCGGGCGATCTATCCATGGCCAGAGTGAAGGTTAGGTAACACTGACTGGAGGCTCGAACCCACTTATGTTGAAAAATGAGGGGATGAGCTGTGGATCGGAGTGAAAGGCTAATCAAGCCCGGAGATAGCTGGTTCTCCTCGAAATCTATTTAGGTAGAGCGTCGTGTCTTACCCTGGGGGGTAGAGCACTGTTTCGGCTAGGGGGTCATCCCGACTTACCAACCCGATGCAAACTCCGAATACCCAGGAGTACAATCACGGCAGACAGACAGCGGGTGCTAACGTCCGTTGTCGAGAGGGCAACAACCCAGACCGCCAGCTAAGGTCCCCAATACCAGTTAAGTGGGAAACGATGTGGGAAGGCTTAGACAGCTAGGAGGTTGGCTTAGAAGCAGCCACCCTTTAAAGAAAGCGTAATAGCTCACTAGTCGAGTCGGCCTGCGCGGAAGATGTAACGGGGCTAAACTGGTAACCGAAGCTGCGGATGCGTGTACTTCACTTAAATTCATTTGCTTTGCTTGTTGACGGCGTGAGCCGGCAACCAAGCGCCCCCGAACGTTGAGTCGTTCGTTGGGTACAGAGATGGAGAAGTGGATTTAAGGAAGTGCACGCATGGTAGAGGAGCGTTCTGTAAGCCGTTGAAGGTGAACCGGGAGGTTTGCTGGAGGTATCAGAAGTGCGAATGCTGACATGAGTAACGATAAGGGGGGTGAAAAACCTCCCCGCCGGAAGATCAAGGTTTCCTGCGCAACGCTAATCGGCGCAGGGTGAGTCGGCCCCTAAGGCGAGGCAGAAATGCGTAGTCGATGGGAAGCAGGTTAAAATTCCTGCACTTCTTATTATTGCGATGGGGGGACGGAGAAGGCTAAGCCAGCGCGGCGTTGGTTGTCCGCGTTTAAGGTTGTAGGCTGAGATCTTAGGTAAATCCGGGATCTTAAGGCCGAGAGCTGATGACGAGCTCAAGGGGAAACCCGCGAGTGAAGTGGTTGATGCCATGCTTCCAAGAAAAGCCTCTAAGCTTCAGATAATGAGGAACCGTACTGTAAACCGACACAGGTGATCAGGTAGAGAATACCAAGGCGCTTGAGAGAACTCGGGTGAAGGAACTAGGCAAAATGGTACCGTAACTTCGGGAGAAGGTACGCCGGTTTTGGTGATGGGACTTGCTCCCTAAGCTGAGGCTGGCCGAAGTGACCAGGTGGCTGCGACTGTTTATTAAAAACATAGCACTCTGCAAACACGTAAGTGGACGTATAGGGTGTGACGCCTGCCCGGTGCCGGAAGGTTAATTGATGGGGTTATCTTCGGAGAAGCTCTTGATCGAAGCCCCGGTAAACGGCGGCCGTAACTATAACGGTCCTAAGGTAGCGAAATTCCTTGTCGGGTAAGTTCCGACCTGCACGAATGGCGTAACGATGGCCACACTGTCTCCACCCGAGACTCAGTGAAATTGAAATTGCGGTTAAGATGCCGTATACCCGCGGCTAGACGGAAAGACCCCGTGAACCTTTACTACAGCTTCACACTGGACTCTGACTTTACTTGTGTAGGATAGCTGGGAGGCTTTGAAGCGATGGCGCCAGCTGTCGTGGAGCCAACCTTGAAATACCAGCCTGGTAACGTTGGGGTTCTAACTCAGGTCCGTTATCCGGATCGAGGACAGTGTGTGGTGGGTAGTTTGACTGGGGCGGTCTCCTCCCAAAGAGTAACGGAGGAGCACGAAGGTGCGCTAATCATGGTCGGAAATCATGAGGTTAGTGTAAAGGCACAAGCGCGCTTGACTGTGAGTCTGACAAGACGAACAGGTACGAAAGTAGGTCTTAGTGATCCGGTGGTTCTGAATGGAAGGGCCATCGCTCAACGGATAAAAGGTACTCCGGGGATAACAGGCTGATACCGCCCAAGAGTTCACATCGACGGCGGTGTTTGGCACCTCGATGTCGGCTCATCACATCCTGGGGCTGAAGCCGGTCCCAAGGGTATGGCTGTTCGCCATTTAAAGTGGTACGCGAGCTGGGTTTAGAACGTCGTGAGACAGTTCGGTCCCTATCTGCCGTGGGCGTTGGAGAATTGAGGGAAGCTGCTCCTAGTACGAGAGGACCGGAGTGGACGAACCTCTGGTGTTCGGGTTGTGTCGCCAGACGCATTGCCCGGTAGCTACGTTCGGACAGGATAACCGCTGAAAGCATCTAAGCGGGAAGCCCCTCCCAAGATAAGTTCTCCCTGACCCCTTGAGGGTCCTGAAGGGCCGTGGAAGACTACCACGTTGATAGGCTGGGTGTGGAAGCGTTGTAAGGCGTTGAGCTAACCAGTACTAATTGCCCGTGAGGCTTGACCATATAATCCAAGTTATTTGGGTACGCAGGATAAAGTACCTGAACAAGAAAGACAGTTGGCATCACAATCGTTTCAGACGATTGTTGATGGCCCTACATCCTTGTAGGGCATGTTGTGATTGAGTCCAGTGTTGCAAAACTCGGCATCGGAGCGGTTCCGTACCGTATCTGATGGCCCTGCGTTCGTAGGGCAAGAACAGACAGCTTGATTTACCACCTTATTTGGATGTCCACGCGGTGCCCAGGCACGTAGGACTACAGACATCCAAGCCAGTTTGCCTGGCGACAATAGAGCATTGGAACCACCTGACCCCATCCCGAACTCAGAAGTGAAACGATGCATCGCCGATGGTAGTGTGGAGTTTCTCCATGTGAGAGTAGGTCATCGCCAGGCTT
>NZ_PKUS01000063.1 GCF_002866825.1 Pseudohalioglobus lutimaris
GGACTACGAAACACCAGCTGATAGATTTAATGCCTGTGTTGCGTCGACCGTTTGAATCCGCAGACCAAAACTGGACCACATTTGACATCCCCCCGATTCGCCCATTGAAAACCTGACCCTTAGCTAAATGTGGTCCATAGCCACCAGCCCTTTACTTGGGCGCAAATTCCGGCGCTACAAATGGTTTCTGATTTCCCTGTTCCCTGCACTCAATCACATTCTGTGATCTAAAACTTCCAACCTCACGCGGCGAAAAATCCAGGCCTGCGGCCTACATTTTTCGCGTATTAGGTGGGTTGGTAAATGGCCGAGTTCCAGCCGTTCTCTCTCCAGATTTAGCTCGTTTCCCATCGCCCAGCGCGCTTTCAAAATCAACGATACGTTTACCTTGCAGTCATCGAAAAGAGACCAAAAGGAGTGAACGATGAGCAATACGTATCTGACCACCGATGAGCTTTCCGAGCGCATCAAGTTCGACCCTCGCTATATCAGAAATAGCCTGAAGGACTCAGTTCTTCTGGAGGGCATCCACTACATCCGTCCGTTCGGAGGCCGAAAGATTCTCTATATCTGGGAACAGATCGAGAACGATATGGCCAAGACCTGCACCACTGCAGATCTCATGAAGGGCATCGTGTAGGAGAGGCAAAAATGGGAACGATAAACGCACTGAAGAACGGCACCCTCTACCTGGACTGGAGATTCCGAGGCAAGCGCTGCAAAGAATATGTGAAGCTGAAGGACAGCCCCGCCAACCGCAAAACGCTCACGAAGATCCTTGAGCGCATCGAAGCGGAAATAACCCTGGGCACATTCAACTATGCGGAGTACTTCCCAAACTCCAAGCGGGCAGCAGAGTTTGCCCGGGACCTGGAGCGCGTGGATGTTGTCCAGAGCGGCCTGCCTTGCTTCCGTGACTTCGGTGAATCCTGGTTCAGCCAGATGAAGGTTGAATGGCGAGATTCTTACACCGATACCGTACGGAGCACTCTGGACAAATACCTGCTACCTGAATTCGGTGAACGGCCACTGACGGCCATCACCAAAGACGATTTACTCGACTTTCGAGCCGACATCGCCAGTCGCAAAGGACGGAAGGGAAAAACGCTTTCTCCGGAGCGCATCAACCACATCATGACACCCCTCAGGATGATTCTGAACGAGGCAGCACAGCGATACTCGTTCACATCCCCCTATCAGGGCATCAAGTCGCTGAAGGTACCCAAGACAGACGTTCAGCCCTTCACGCTAATCGAAGTGAAGCAAATTCTGGATACCGTGAGGGCGGATTTCAAACCCTACTACACCACCCGCTTTTTCACGGGTATGCGCACCGGGGAGGTGGATGGCCTGCAGTGGAAATACGTCAACTTTGACCGGCGAGAAATCCATGTCGCCGAAAACTGGGTAAACGGGTCCCTGGGCGAGACTAAAACCGAAGGCTCCAACCGCATCATCCATATGTCCGAGATCGTCTACGACGCCCTCAAGGAGCAGGAGAAGGCGTCCGGTGACGAGCAGTTCGTCTTTTGCAACAGCAAGGGCTCCCCACTGAATCACAACAACGTTACCAAACGGGTCTGGTACCCCCTGCTCAGGCTCCTGGGTCTGGCCAAGCGGCGCCCCTACCAAACCCGACATACAGCGGCAACGCTCTGGCTAGCCGCCGGCGAAAACCCGGAATGGATCGCCCGCCAGATGGGCCATACCACTACGGAAATGCTGTTCCGTGTTTACAGCCGCTATGTACCGAACCTTACGCGCCGGGATGGCTCGGCGTTCGAGGCCCTGCTCGACCAAACGATGAGCAGTAACCCACCTGCCGATTCGGAAGGAGACGCATCGTGAGTATCTACGACAAACCCATGACCATTGAGGAGCTAACCATGGAAGCAACACAGTACATTGAAGACATCAAACTCCAGATCGCCGAACATCTCTGTGACGCGACTGGAATCGATCCAACCAATAGAAAGATCGGGCGGTTCATCTGCAACTCGCTCTGCGAGGACAATCTGCAGGCCACAAAGCACTGGCTTGAGGAACACCTCAATGAATCTGACACATTTTTGGAAGAGGCTCGCCTGGACAAGATTGAATCAGCCTTTCGGTCCGCCCTCTTTACCAGAGTGCCGAGTCGTTTACTGGGAGGCAACGAATAATGGAAGAGCTCAATCTAGTGCCGGCACTGTTCTCAGTTTCATATGCAGGTTATCACTGCCGCGCCATCTGGCGACTCTACCGAGCGGGCCCTTCGGGCCCCTCCGGTCAAACCCTGGGACAGACATGGCTTACACACTGGCGAAGCCCCAGCGTCCTGGGGGGCTCCTTCAAGTGTACGTCCCGATCCCTGGGTGTATTTCTAGGCATTGAAATTGCCGAGGGGTAAGAATCGACCATAACCAGTCAGCCAACGCTGACTGCTACCTACGGCGTACCTACGCCGTTTTTCTGCTGAGAACACAATGAGATTAATGAAACCTCTTGATAAGGATACCAGCCTAGAAATTAGGTATGAAAGAGCAATCAAAGAGCTGCTTGACCTGGCACTTGATCACAGCGACGACTGTGCCCGAATTGCAGCCGATGTATTGATGAGTGCTAGCAATGCGAACAGAACACCTACCCGTAAGTGGACGGTGAATCTATCCGAGCTAGCGCGAATCAATGAAAAGCAGGCTCATTCCGTGCTCGGTGTAATTCATGGCAAAACCTCCTTGAAGCGGAATCCAAAGTTGATGATCCCCAACGGGGCTGAACTATTCGATAAAGTTTGGCGGTGGTTTTACCCCGACATGACGGACACCCAGAAAAGAGTGGATAATCACCACTTAACAGA
>NZ_PKUS01000065.1 GCF_002866825.1 Pseudohalioglobus lutimaris
TGCGGATTCAAACGGTCGACGCAACATTCTAATCTCTTAGTACAGAGAAGGAGTGTTGTCGATGAAACGAAGAACCCGAATTGTGTACACAGACGCGCAAAAGTCCGAGATGTGGGATCGATGGAAGAAAGGCGATTCCATGCACGAGATCGCCAGGTCATTCAATCGCCATCATCCATCGATAAGTCGAATACTCACTGAGAACGGTGGTATTCGCCCACCACAGAGGAAGCGCTCCTCCCTTGCCCTGACATTGCCAGAGCGAGAAACCATCTCACTGGGGTTGGCGCAGCAGTTGACTCTGCGTGCCATAGCGTCTCAGTTGGGCCGCTCACCTTCGACCATAAGCCGGGAAATTCAGCGCAATGGCGGGCATGCGGCATATCGAGCCAGCAAGGCAGAGCAAGCCGCCTGGGAGCGAGCGAAGCGGCCGAAACCGTGTAAGCTCCAGGACAGACCCCGGTTGATCAATGCCATTTCGAGTAAACTACGGCAACAGTGGTCTCCCGAACAAATAGCTGGATGGTTGAAGCGGGAGCACCCGGACAACGAGTACTTCCACGTGTCACACGAAACGATATACAAGAGTCTCTTCATACAAGCCCGGGGAGTGCTGAAAAAGGAGCTCATGGCCCACCTGCGGAGAGAGCGAACCATTCGTCGACCGCGGCGCAATACCCTCAAGAACAAGGGGCTTGGTCAGATACCTGATGCGGCTACCATTCGAGAACGACCTGCTTCAGTTGAGGACCGCGCGGTTCCAGGGCATTGGGAGGGTGATCTTATAGCCGGAACCAATGGCAGTCATATTGCAACGCTGGTAGAGCGACATACACGCTATGTCATGTTGGCAAAGATCCAGAGTAAAGATACGGAAACTGTTGTGGAGGCCCTAATCAAGCAAGCCAGGAAGCTGCCAGCAGACCTCTACAAGACCTTGACCTGGGATCGCGGCACAGAAATGAAAGGCCACAAGCAATTCTCTCTAGCGACAGACATCCAGGTCTACTTCTGCGACCCGAAAAGTCCCTGGCAACGCGGATCGAATGAAAATACCAATGGATTGCTGCGTCAGTACTTCCCTAAGGGCACTGACTTATCAGTTCACTCACAGGCCAAACTAAATCAAGTGGCCAGGCAGCTAAATACTCGCCCTAGGAAAACACTGGACTACGAAACACCAGCTGATAGATTTAATGCCTGTGTTGCGTCGACCGTTTGAATCCGCAG
>NZ_PKUS01000066.1 GCF_002866825.1 Pseudohalioglobus lutimaris
TCGGCGCGATCAGCGTGGCAACCATCTGCACGTTGTCGCCCGGCATAACCATCTCAACGCCTTCAGGCAGCTCGCAAGCACCTGTCACGTCAGTGGTACGGAAGTAAAACTGCGGACGGTAGCCCTTGAAGAACGGCGTGTGACGACCACCCTCTTCCTTCGACAGAATGTACACCTCAGCTTCAAACTTGGTGTGCGGGTTAACGCTGCCCGGCTTGGACAGAACCTGACCACGCTCAACTTCGTCACGCTTGGTACCGCGAAGCAGTACACCCACGTTCTCCCCTGCACGACCTTCGTCAAGCAGCTTGCGGAACATCTCAACACCAGTACAGGTGGTAGTGGTGGTGTCGCGGATACCCACGATTTCAATCTCTTCACCTACCTTGATGATGCCACGCTCTACACGACCGGTAACAACCGTACCGCGACCGGAGATAGAGAACACGTCTTCAACCGGCATCAGGAAGGCACCGTCAATGGCACGCTCGGGCTCAGGGATGTAGGAATCCAGAGTCTCTACCAGCGTCTTGACCGCAGTAGTACCCAGCTCGTTGTCGTCTTCGCCGTTCAGCGCCATCAGTGCAGAACCACAGATGATCGGCGTGTCGTCACCGGGGAATTCGTACTGGTCCAGCAGCTCACGCAGCTCCATTTCAACCAGCTCTTTCATCTCTTCGTATTCTTCTGAATCCGCACCGCCGCAATCTTCTGCCAGCAGGTCTGCCTTGTTCAGGAATACCACAATGTAGGGAACGCCCACCTGGCGAGACAGCAGGATGTGCTCACGGGTCTGCGGCATCGGGCCGTCAGTCGCGCCACATACCAGGATTGCACCGTCCATCTGCGCAGCACCGGTGATCATGTTCTTCACATAGTCCGCGTGTCCGGGGCAGTCAACGTGCGCGTAGTGACGATTGGGTGAATCGTACTCAACGTGAGAGGTCGCAATGGTGATACCACGCTCTTTCTCTTCTGGCGCGTTATCAATGCCGTCAAAGGCGACCGCTTCACCGCCCCATACCTCAGCACAGACGCGAGTCAGCGCAGCTGTCAGCGTGGTTTTACCGTGGTCAACGTGACCGATGGTGCCCACGTTTACGTGGGGCTTAGTACGTTCAAATGTTTCTTTGCCCAT
>NZ_PKUS01000067.1 GCF_002866825.1 Pseudohalioglobus lutimaris
CATCGATGGCGGTGACGGCTACGATACCTTGCTGGGCAGCAAGGGCGACGATGTCCTGGACTTCTCGCGAGGCCCGAAACTCGACGGTATTGAGGAGATTGACGGCGGTCGTGGTGATGACACCATCATCGGCACCCGCGGGGATGACCGGATCGTGGGTAATAGAGGCGACGACACTATTACCGGTGGTAGCGGAGATGATGAGCTACTCGGTGGCAGGGGTGATGACACGTTCCTGGTGCGCGGCAATGCCGGGCTGGATCAGTACGATGGGGGTAAGGGTGATGACCTCATTCAGGGCTCTCGCTACAACGACGTCATCCAGGTCACCGACGGTCTGGACAACCTCGAAAGTATCGAGGCCATTGACGGCGGTGACGGCTACGACACCCTGCTGGGCAGCAAGGGCGATGACGTCCTCGACTTCTCAGAAGGCCCGGCGCTGAAGAACATCGAAGAGATCGACGGCGGCGCCGGCGATGACACCATCATCGGTACCAAGGGCGATGATCACATCGAAGGTAATGTCGGCAATGACAAACTGTTCGGTGGTGACGGCAACGACACCTTCAAGGTCTACGGCAACGCCGGGCTGGACCAGTACGACGGCGGTGACGGTGAGGACCTCAGTCAAGGGACACGAGACAACGATGTCATCCAGGTCACCGACGGACTGGACAACCTGCAGAGCATCGAAGGCATTGACGGCGGTGACGGCAACGACACCTTCAAGGTCTACGGCAACGCCGGGCTGGACCAGTACGATGGGGGTGACGGTGAGGACCTCATTCAAGGGACACGTTACAACGATGTCATCCAGGTCACCGACGGACTGGACAACCTGCAGAGCATCGAAGGCATTGACGGCGGTGACGGCTACGACACCCTGCTGGGCAGCAAGGGCGATGACGTGCTGGAC
>NZ_PKUS01000068.1 GCF_002866825.1 Pseudohalioglobus lutimaris
AAAACTAACACAATTGAGTCAAACTGCTCTTAACTGAATGTCCGCCGTGCCGGGGTAAAACCATTGGTGGCCTGACCATAGTATGCCGCGAGCCTAGATCGAAGAGCCGGATCGCCGATGAGGTCGATGAGACCATTGGCTGACAGAGCATCATACGCGCCCCGCGCAGAAGTGAACGGAAGAATGTTCGAAGCCTGATAGAGCGCGACAACAAGATCCTCCGGCTCCACTAGAGGCTGCTGATCCCACGCAGTCAGTGCGACCTCCGCGTAGTCACGCACTGACTCGTGATACGCGATGAGCTCAATGATATCGCTGCGCTCTACTTCCAGATCGGCAATGAGTTGTAAGCGGTACTCATTGGCCAATTCGCGATCCAGTCGCTCGTCGTGCCAGCGGTCAAGCTGGAAACCAAAGAAGATACCTACTACTAGCAGAACGAGTTCTACGAGCGCAGTGAACCAGTCATGACTGCTTACCGCTCTGCCAAATCTAGCGAGAATCAAAATCTAGCACTCCTAAAGGCTCTGCAAAGTGGCGCGTAACAAAGTGCATCGGCCTCGCGAATACCGACGCTCCGGTATCGCGATCAGCGGTTATGAGTAGTATATATCGCCCCCACGTTACGGCCGCTATGGTGTACGAAAGCGGACCTTGGGAGAGTGTAACCCAAGCGACCGATAATAGGTGCGGATTCAAACGGTCGACGCAACATTCTAATCTCTTAGTACAGAGAAGGAGTGTTGTCGAT
>NZ_PKUS01000069.1 GCF_002866825.1 Pseudohalioglobus lutimaris
TGTCTTCTCCCGATTGCTCAGGAGCCGGAGGCTGACGCCAAGATCCTTTTTTAGAATTTCATTGGCCTTCTTCAATAGGTCGTGTTCAAGCTGCAAATTTTGGATATCGCGCTGAAGCGATTCGACTTGCCGCTCCAGCTCCATCCGATCAGTGTCTGTCGGTGGGTTTTTGTCACGTTTCATGGGGGCAGGAACCTCTCGGTCAAGTAACTGGTTCTTCCAGTTGTAGAGCGTTACCCTGTCGACGTCCAGTCTTTGTGCAACTGCCTCTGCACTGCCCTCTCGGGTGCAAAGTTCATAAACTGCCGCCCGCTTGGATGCCAATGGAGCTGTCGGCCTGCCCGCTTTGCCAACAACGCATTTCCTGGTTTCTGGATATCGCTCGCGAACCCACTCGGTTAGCGTCCTTCGGCCGGGGTAGCCCAACGCCTCCAGAGTGGCAGAGAAGCAGCGACCGTGATTCATATAGTGTTCGATCGCTATGTTCTTCTGTTCAACCGAATATTTCTGTTTCGATCGTACATAACCAGCCTGAAGGTCACCGCGTTCCAGGAATTCTTGATACCAGTTCCGAAGAGAAGTCTTCGTCGGGTAACCTAACTGGCGAATGGTCGCACGGGAGCGCTTCCCGAGCTTGATGTACAGTTCTACCGCCCTTAGGCGCTCTTCATACGAGTACATGGACTACCTCCAAGTAGTCCAAGATTTTGTCCGCACCCTCC
>NZ_PKUS01000007.1 GCF_002866825.1 Pseudohalioglobus lutimaris
GACTGAGGGGAACCCGGAGGGTCGAGGTGATCAAACGCTGAATTCAGGTGCTCTCCCGGCGACCTGGAACGTCACAGGGAGTATAGGTAGTGGATAGTGATATCGAAATGGAAGGAGGAGGCCACGAATGGGGTAAGCCTTCCGAGGGCGTGGAAGTTTGTTTTCAACCGAGGAAGGCTTACCCCATTCGTGGTGTCCGCTTTGTTTGAATGCCTCATCGTTTGAATGCCTCATTTCCCGCTAATGTGCGATGAACCAAAAAAAAGGGCCGCAATGTTCGGCCCAAGAGCAGTGTAGAAGTAGTCAGCTCGCTTGTAGCTTAAGGAACGGGTTGATCGGGCGGTACTTCCAATCGGTGAACTTGATGGGAGCGTCGAGTACGCCTATACAGATGCAGTCCCGGTCCCGAGTGGCAGTGGGCGAGTGTTGCTGCTGCGCATCACGCATTATGAAATCACCCACTTCGTAGTGACCCTCCTCATCGGAGAAGCCACCCTCCAGCACCAGTGTCAACTCTGTGCCCCTGTGGGTGTGCCGGGGGATGCTGGCGCCCGCATCAATTCGATACAGCGCAAACTCGTTGTCAACGTCGCCCGTTCGCAACCTGCTGATATGCACTTTCTTGCTGATACTCTTCCACTCAAGGTCCTCGTAGTCGCCTTGCATCAGGCGCTGTATGAGGGGTGGACAGTCGTCCTCGTTGGCAGCGGTTTTCTGGTATTGCAGAGGCTCCGGTTCCTCATCCAGGCGCGCCATCACGGTGCGCAGCAGTGAATCATCCACTTGCTGCGGTGACAGGTCCTCAAACAGAGCAGAGCCAAGTTGCTGCAGGCGCTGGTGGCTGCGGCGACACTGGTCGCAGTAGTTCAGGTGGAGTGACAGGCAGACCGATTGTGCCAGCGGCAGAGTGCCGGAGGAGTATTCATTCAGTAACCGTGTGTCGGGGTGATAATTAATCATAATATCGCTATCTTTCTACTGTTAACTGTAACTTCTTCATCGCCAGACGCACCCGGGATTTGACTGTCCCCAGAGGCAGGTCAAGCGCCTCGGCAACTTCGCTGTGCGATTTGCCTTCCATGTACACTTTCACCAGGATCTGTGCCTGCTCGTGTGGCAGTGTTTCCAGCATATCCTTGATGCGGGCCGCATCTCGTTTCTGTTGTACGGCAGCAAACAGCTCATCGGATTCCACATCAGGCCAAATATCTTCCGCGTTGATCGGCGTGTCGAACTTTTGCAGGCGTCGATACATGTCGGTCCTGCAGTTACGGGCAATCGTATAAATCCAGGTGCTCGCTGCGGCTTTCTGCGGGTTGTAGCCGCTGGCCTTCTGCCAGACCTTGATCATGACTTCCTGCACCAGTTCTTCTGCGTGTGCCGCCGCCATGGCTGAGCCGTTGAGGGCAAAAGCCTTGATAAGTGGAGCGAAGTGCTTGAATAGCCTGGCAAAAGCAGCCCGGTCGCTCTGCGCTACCTGCTGCAAGCACAAGCTCCATTCGTCGTCACGCCTGCCAGTGGCGTCGGTCCCCGCGTTACTAGCCATGGACACTCTGGCTCCTTTATAGGTCACGTTTTATTATCCAAAGTCTATCATTGTTGTCAGGGTATACGAGAAGTGAGGCCGGTCGGATCACTCTTGTGCACAATTGATCCGTGTTGGGTGCTGCAGCGTAGAAAGGGCATCATCACCCCAAAACAACGAGGTTTCGCTGTCTCATGAAAATCGCGATTATTGGTTCCGGGATTTCCGGTCTCGCTTGCGCCCATTACCTGCACAGGGATCATGATGTGCATGTGCTGGAGCGCGAGGGCCGGGTAGGGGGCCACACAGCGACCGTCGACGTGGCCATGGGCGGGAGACGATTCGCGATCGATACGGGCTTCATTGTCTTTAATGACTGGACCTATCCTAACTTCATCGCTTTGATGGACGAAATCGGTGTCCCCAGCAAAGCGACGGAAATGAGCTTCAGCCTGTCGGATCTGGAGTCAGGTCTCGAGTACGCCGGTTCCAACCTCAACACGCTGTTCAGTCAACGCTCCAACTTGCTGTCGCCGCGGTTTCTGCGGATGTTGCGGGATATTGTTCGATTTAACCGCCAGTCGGTGGAAGACCTGGAGCAGGGTTTGCTTCCGGAAGGGATGACACTGGGGGAGTATCTCCAGCGGGGCAAGTACAGTCCGGCGTTTGTGGACTATTACATTGTGCCCATGGGTTCGGCAATCTGGTCAGCCGATACGCCGGTGATGCTCGATTTCCCGCTGCAGTTTTTCCTGCGCTTTTTTCGCAACCACGGCCTGCTCAGCATACGCAACCGGCCCCAGTGGCGGGTAATAGAGGGTGGCTCCAGAGAGTATATCAAGCCCCTGTGTGCCGGCTTTGCCGATAACATTCGCACCGGAGTGAAAATCAGTGGCGTGCAGCGTCTGGAGCAGGGCGCAGTGGTGCGCTTCGATGACGGCAGTATAGAAGATTTCGACGCCGTGGTTTTCGCCTGCCACAGCGACCAGGCCCTGAACCTGCTCGACGATGCGAAGCCGTTGGAGCAAGAGATCCTGGGGGCAATCCCCTATCAGAATAATGACGTGGTGCTGCATACCGATACCCGGTTACTACCGCAAAACAGGCGGGCCTGGTCCAGCTGGAACTACCAGCGGCGCGCCGACACCCAGCGGCCCACACTCACTTACAATATGAATATCCTGCAAGGCCTGACCGCCTCGCAGACATTCTGCGTCACGCTCAACGACAGGGAACGCATCAACCCGCACAAGATCCTGGGTCAGTTTGAGTACGCACACCCGGTGTTTACGGTGCAGGGAATTGCCGCCCAGCAACGTTGGCAGGAGATCAACGGGGCCGCAACCTGGTTCTGCGGTGCCTACTGGCGAAACGGTTTCCATGAAGATGGAGTGCATTCCGCCCTGCAGGTGGCAAAGGCACTGGGGCAGGGCCAAGCCGGCGCGCGTGCAGCGCCCCGCAGTATGGGCAGTGCTGCGTGACCAGCGCCATATACAGTGGCTGGGTGCAGCATCGTCGCATGCAACCCCGCGAGCACAGCTTTCGCTATCGTGTGTTCATGCCTCTCCTGGACCTGGACGAAATGCCCGAGTTTCTCGACCGCGCCGCGGGCTGGTCAGCAAAGCGCTGGGCACTCGCCCGATTCCGCCGCGAGGACTTCTTCGGTGATCCCGCTGTGCCCCTGAAGCGGGCCATACTGGATGAGGTTGAGCGCCAGAGCGGCTTGCGTCCAGATGGCGCGGTGCGCATGCTGGCCAACCTACGCTATTTCGGTTTCCAGATTAACCCCATCAGCTGCTTCTACTGTTTCTCCAGCGACGACGTCCTGGAGTGTGTTGTGGCCCAGGTCACCAGCACCCCCTGGAACGAAAGCTGCCTTTACGTCTTGCCTGCCCAGGGGCGCAGCGGATGGCTGGAGACGGAGTTCGAAAAGGCCATGCATGTCTCGCCCTTTATGCCCATGGAGATGCACTACCGCTGGCGCAGCAATACACCCGACGAGAAGTTGGTGGTGCATCTGGCGAACCTGCGCGCCGGGGAAAAAGAGTTTGATGCCACGCTGCACCTGCAAAGAAGGGGAGATACGCCAGCCTGTTTCAGTCGTTATCTTGCCCTGTATCCCCTGATGACCCTGCGCGTTGCTGCCGGGATTTACTGGCAGGCGCTGCGCCTGTGGCTGAAGCGCATTCCTTTCATACCCCATCCAAAAAAAATACACAGCGAGATCTAGTTATGAATGATGCAAGTGTAAGTGTGATCACAGTACCCGGGTTGCTGGGTAACTGGCGCGGCGAGGGATTTGCCCGGAGCATGGTCAAGCGCTTGTTGTCGAGGCTTACCGGCGGTTCCCTGACCCTGCAGGACGGCGAGCACACCGAGCGCTACGGTGACTCGGCTACCGATGGCATTCACGCGGTCGTTAACGTCCATGACCACCAGGTATTCCAGCACGTGCTCACCGGCGGCGTGATCGGTGCCGGGGAGTCCTACATGCTGGGCCACTGGTCCTCACCGTGCCTGGTGGACGTCATCCGCTTGTTCTCGGCCAACATGGACACCATGCGTTCAATGGATGCGCGCTCCTCGCGATTACGCCAGTGGTTCCTCAAGGCGTTGCACTCGTTTAATAACAACAGTCTTACCGGGTCCAGACGCAACATCGGTGCGCATTACGATTTGGGCAACGAATTCTTCAAGCTGTTCCTTGATCCGACAATGATGTACTCGTCCGCTGTCTATCCGTCGGCAGAGGCCAGTCTCGAGGAGGCTTCCCTACACAAGCTGGATCTGCTCTGCCAGCAGCTGGAGTTGTGCGCCGAGGACCACTTGCTGGAAATTGGCACTGGTTGGGGTGGGATGGCTATCTATGCGGCACAGCATTACGGTTGCAGGGTGACAACGACGACCATTTCCCGGGAACAGTACAGTTATGCCAAACAGCGAGTCGCCGAGTTGGGCCTGGAGAACCAGGTTACTGTTCTGTGCGAGGACTACCGCAAGCTCACCGGGCAGTACGACAAGATTGTCTCTATCGAGATGCTCGAAGCAGTGGGTCACGAGTATTACGGCGAGTACTTCCGCCGCGGTAGTGAGCTGTTACGGCCCGGTGGCAAGTTCGCCATCCAGGTGATCACCGTGCAGGACCAGCGCTATGCCCAGGCCCGCGATTCGGTGGACTTTATCAAACGGTATATCTTCCCGGGTGGCTGTTTGCCATCGGTAGAGGTGATCTCGCGTCACGTGTCCCGTGACTCGGATATGCAGCTGGTCAACCTGCGGGACATCACCAGTGACTATGCGCGCACGCTGGAGGAGTGGCGCCTGCGCTTCCTGGCTGCCCTCGACACGGTACGTGAGCAGGGCTTCGATGAGCGCTTTGAGCGCATGTGGGAGTTCTACCTGTGTTACTGCGAGGGTGGTTTCCGCGAGCGCATCATCAGTACGGTGCAACTGACCCTGGCCAAGCCGGGCTATCGTTTTCCGGTGACAGCACAGTGAAACGCGCGCTCACTGCCCTGTTGCTGTGCGGCTGTGGCTGGTTCGCGCCGCCGGCGCTGGCGGCCCAGGTGATCGGTGAGGCACGCTCCACTGCCAGCGGGGAACTACGCTATACCGAGCACTACCAGTGCTCCAACGCCGGCGCCCGGTGCGAGGTGGAGTACCGGGACGCCGACGGTGAGGTATTTGCGCGCAAGCGCCTGGATTATTCGCGCTCGTGGCATGCCCCTTCACTGGTATTCGAGCATCTGCGCGACGGCAGTTCGGTGACGGTGCAGCGCGAGCTGGGCGAAGAGCTGGTGGTCGACGCCGGCTTCGACAACTATATTCGCACGCACTGGGAGACGCTGGATAAGGGCGAACGGGTGGAGTTTGAATTTCTTCCTGCAGGCAGGGACTCGCCGCTGAATATGCGCGCTGAACGGGACGCGGAAACGCTGTGCCCGGTGGAGCGGTTGTGCCTCAACGTGGCGCTGGACAATTGGCTGCTCGGGGCGCTGGTGCCGCCGATACTTTTGCAATACGACCGCCAGAACAAGCGTCTGCTGCGTTACCTTGGTATCAGTAATTTACGCGATGGCGAGGGCAAGCAACAGGAAGTGCAGATCGATTACCGTTACGTCGGTGGTGCCTGAGGGGCCGAAGAGCGATCATGGTATGCCTCAAGGGCCTGCGCTCTGGCCGTCGCATGATCGACCAGCGGATGGGGATAAGTTTCGCCCAACACCACGTCGGCTTCGGCCAGCAGCAGTGGCGCTAGCTCCCACGGGGCGTGCAGGGAACGATCGGGCAGGGCCGCGAGTTCCGGAACCCAGTGGCGCACGTAGGCACCCTCGGGATCAAACTTCTTGCCCTGCAGGACAGGATTGAAAATGCGAAACCAGGGTGAGGCGTCGGCGCCGCAGCCGGCTACCCATTGCCAGCCTCCGCTATTGTTCGCCAGGTCGGCATCCACCAGCGTCTCCCAGAACCAGCGTGCGCCCCATTGCCACGGCACCAGCAAGTGCTTGGTGAGGAAGGAGGCGCAAATCATCCTGACACGATTGTGCATGAAGCCCGTGGCCCTGAGTTCCCGCATTCCCGCGTCGACAATTGGATAACCCGTCAGTCCCGCTTTCCAGGCCTCGAAGGCGTCTGCGTCAGGCCGCCAGGGCATTGACTTGAAGTCGTCTTTGAAGGGTTGTTCGTCGATGTGCGGAAAGTGGAACAGCAGGTGCTGGTTGAATTCCCGCCAGCCCAGCTCTGCAAGAAACTTCTCCTGGTCGTCCTCTGTATCCCCGGGGGCATCTGTACGCAGGACCTGCGCTACGTGCCTGGGTGATATCTCCCCCCAGTGCAGGTGCGGCGACAGTCGTGATGTGCCGGCCACGGCGGGAATGTCGCGATCCTCCCGGTAGCCAGACAACGCCTCGTTCAGAAAGCGGTCCAGCGCTGACAATGCGCCATCGGCGCCAGGTGTCCAGCGCTCTCCCCAGTCCTCAACAGGCTGTAATGAAGAACTGGCCAGGGGCCAGGCCTCTGGGTCCTGTCCGGTGGGAACCTGCGCGGCGAATGCGCCAACCCCCGGGGCCGGCAACAAACGGCTCTCGGGCAGTTGAGAACGGCAGTGCCGCCAGAACGGGGTGAATACCTTGAACGGCAACCCAGCGCGGTTGAGCACGTCGCCGGGGGTGAAGATCAGGGAGCCGGGGAGGCAGTGCAAGGCAACGCCCAGGCGGCCCAGACGCGCGCCCAGTCGCTCTTCGAGCTCGCGATTCCAGGGTTCATAAGCCTGGCTGCAGTAAACGGCGTAGGCGCCGGTTTCCTCAATCAGTTCGCTGAGCACGTCCTCGCTGCACCCGCTGCGCACCAGCAGCGTTCCCTGGCGCTTCTCGATGGCTTTTGCCAGTGCGCCCAGGCTGCCGCGCAACCACCACCGACTGGCGTTGCCGGGTGCCCATTTTTGGGGCGCATCCTCATCAATAATAAAGCAGGGAATGACCGGTGCTCCGCTTTCCACTGCGGCATGCAGGGCGGGCAGGTCGTCCAGGCGCAGGTCTTGTCTGAACCAGTAGATTACCGGGGTTGGTTCTTCGCTCATCGGGATCAACTCGCCGCCGCCGTGGGAATCTCCACTGGCTCCGGCGCATAGTCTTGCAGGTAACGGAAAAGCTCGCGGCGGTCCTGGTCACTCTCGCGCGTGGACTTCATCAGGTATAGCGGCTGCGGCTGGCGGTCAAGAAACAGCTCGCCACTCACCTTGCCGGCCTCAGTGGCAGCGGCGAGCCAGACTATAGTGTCCGCACCCTCCGCCGGGCTGCGCAGGGCGAACCGGGTCAGCGAGTGAAATCGGGGCAGGGAGGTTTCCACACCGGGCGTGTCGGCCCAACCCGGGTGCATGGCATTGACGACAATGCCCTCGCGTTTCCAGTCCCCGGCCCAGCGCCGGGTGACGATCATCAGCGCACGCTTGGCCCTGGCGTAGGCAGCGCTACCAGAGAATCCCTCCGCGGAGGTCGCAACCAGGTTTTTCATCGACAGCTTTTGCGAATACATGCCGCCCGAGACGACGTTGATAACCCTGGCACCTCGTTTCGCGGCGACGAGTAGTGGCTTCAGGGCCAGCGTGAGGCGGTAGGGGCTTATTAGCAACAGGGCCACGGAGCGCTCTATCCCCTCTCCGGTTTTCTCCAGCGAGTTGAACAGCGCGCCGGCGTTGTTAATGAGTATATCGACTGCCTTGCCGGAGGCCAGCAGGCGATGTGCCAGTGCATCCACCTCTGCGAGCAGGCTCAGGTCGGCTATCTCAACCGTGATCTTACGATTACCGGTTTGCTCAATCAGTTCCTTGCGCACTTCGCGGGCTCGCGTGGGGTTGCGCATCACCAGAGTGAGTTCAGCACCGCGTCTTGCCAGGTCATGGGCGCAGGCATAGCCCAGGCCGGAAGATGTTCCCGTGATAACGGCATGCTTACCGCGCAGGTCTGCAGAGATGGGATTCCAGGATTTACTCGCGCGCCAGTATCCGTAGCGGGTGAAGTGGGCAAGGCGGGTCAGCCCCGGACCACCACTGCGACGGTCCTTCTCGTCGGGCGCAGGGAAATTATCATCCAGGGCCGCCTGCAGCCCGGCGACTGACTTGCGACCCATGCGTTCCAGGCCCGGCTTGATCAATCCCGTCAGCGGGTTCACCGCCGACGGGAAGGTGAATTCGGCCTGGTAGTCGATTTGTGTCTGGTCACCCTGCTCGGTGAAGGTAATGGTGTCTTCCACGTCAAAGAAGCGCCCCCTGCCTCTGAGCACGATGTGGCTGGGCGGTTGGAAGCGGGTGATGGTATAGCGAAGGTCGACAGATCCAATCGGCAGAGCGCAGCTCACGAGGAACCCGGTGCCCTTACCCGGCTTGCCGGGCGTCGTTTGCACGGCTTCCACGGCTGTGGAGTCCCACTCCGCTGTGGTAGTGAAATCGGCGACATAGGCAAACGCCTCATCAATGGGGCGCTTAACGCAGATCGTTTCCCTGAGGGTGGTCATAACGTGGTCTATACTCCTTCCTGGGCCTGGATAACAGACTGAACATACGCCTTAGGTACGCACGGTTGAGCGGTTTGGCTCAATGCGGCGGCCGATGGCCGGATGATACCGCTGGGAGTTCGTAAAATGTCAAGTCTGGTGGCTTTTTCCGGCGTACACTACGTGTTTGATTCACTCACTAATAATAGACGAGGCCGAACATGACTGCCGCACAAGAGACTATGCCCACTGAAGATGCTGCCATGCTGCGCACGCACTTTGACCTGCAGCGAGAAGCCTACCTTGCCGCGCCCGTCCCGGATTTTCAGCAACGCAAGCAGGACCTGCTCGCCCTGAAGCGCATGCTCACCGAGAACGCAGACGCCATCATGGAGGCGATCAGCGCCGACTACGGTAACCGGTCCCGTCACGAAAGCCAGTTTGCGGAGATAATCTCCGGCGCCGATGCGGTCAACGATACCCTCAAGCATTTGAAAAAGTGGATGAAGGTGCAGAAGCGCCGCGTCGACCAGACCCTGTTTCCGGGCGGTAAAAACCGGGTGATTCCGCAGCCGCTGGGCGTAGTGGGCATGATTGTTCCGTGGAATTTTCCGGTCAACCTGAGCTTTGTCCCGCTGGCTGCGGCTTTTGCTGCCGGTAACCGCGCCATGGTCAAGATGTCAGAAAATTCGATTAACCTGACACGCCTGCTGATGGAGCTTTCACCGAAGTATTTTCCTGAGGACAAACTGCGTTTCTTCGAAGAGACTGGTGGCGTGGGCATTGAGTTTTCCAAGATTCCCTTCGACCTGATCATCTTCACCGGCTCTGGCCAGACCGGCAGGGCCGTTATGGCCGCTGCCGCGCAAAACCTGACGCCTGTGGTGCTGGAACTGGGCGGCAAGGCGCCCGCGGTGATCGACCCCAACTACAACCTGAAGAAGGCGGTAGGCCGGATCATGTTTGTGAAGCAGTTCAACGCCGGGCAGATCTGTACCAACGTTGACTATGTTTTTGTGCACAAGTCACAGCGCGAGGAGTTCATCAAACTGGCACAGGAATACGTGGCGAAGCACTGTCCCGACATCGAGCACAAGGATTATACGTCGGTTATCGACGATCGTTCGGTCAAGCGGCTGGTAGACACCCTGGACGATGCCCGCGAGAAGGGCGCCACCATCGTCAATCTCAGTGGCGATCAACAGATCAACTACGAGACCCGCAAGTTTCCCCTGCACCTGGTTCTGGATACCACGGACGATATGATCATTCGTCATCGCGAAACCTTCGGGCCGCTGCTCAAGGTGATGATGTACGAGGATCATGAGGAGGTCGTAGCGCACATCAACAAGTACGACCGACCGCTGGCGCTGTATCCGTTTACCAATGACCGCAAGTTGCAGGATATGTATATCAATCGGGTTATGTCCGGCGGTGTCACGGTCAACGATGCGCTGTTCCATGTGGCCCAGCACGATATCCCGTTCGGTGGAGTGGGCCCCAGCGGCATGGGGCACTATCACGGCAAGGAAGGTTTCGATACCTTCAGTAAATTGCGCCCGGTCTATTACCAGCCCGGGTTCTCGCCCATGCAGTTCCTGCGCCCGCCCTACGGCAAATTCGCCACCCGCGTGTTCAACCTGCTGGTCAAGCAGAAGTCCTGAACCTGACTGTACATTGCGCCGGCCCGCTCGGGCCGGCGTCCCGTTAACTGCCAATGGGACCAGTGGGTTACCACCATGGTCGAATTGCCAGTACGGCGGGAAACAGGATAGGTTCATCTGGATAAGTGCAAAAGGGGGAAGGCACATGAGTAATACCGAACTCTGGCAGCAGGCGGCCGGGAATATCCATTGGTACGAGGCGCCGCAGACGGTGCTGGACAGCAGCAATCCGCCTTTCTATCGCTGGTTTCCCGACGGCACCACCAACGCCTGCTACAACGCCCTGGACCTGCATGTTGAAGCGGGCAGGGGAGACCAGGCGGCGCTGATTTTTGATAGCCCGGTCACGGATACCCGACGCCAGTACAGTTACGCGCAACTGCTTGATGAGGTGGCCCGTTTTGCCGGTGTGCTGGCTGGGCTGGGTGTTGAGAAGGGCGACCGGGTGATTGTGTATATGCCCATGGTGCCGGAGGCCCTGATCGCCATGCTGTCCTGTGCCCGGCTCGGAGCAGTGCACTCTGTGGTATTCGGTGGTTTTGCCAGTAACGAACTCGCAGTGCGTATAGACGACGCATCACCCAAAGTTATCGTATCTGCCAGCTGCGGCGTTGAACCCTCACGCATTGTGCCGTACAAGCCGCTACTGGATGCGGCCATCGATCTGGCCCAACACAAACCTTCGGGTTGCGTCATATTGCATCGCCCCATGCAGGATGCGACGCTGGTCGCCGGGCGCGACCTTGATTGGGAGGAGGCCATGGCCACCGCCCAGCCGGCGCCCTGCGTGCCGGTAGCAGCCAACGACCCGCTGTATATCCTCTATACATCAGGCACTACCGGCCAGCCCAAGGGTGTGGTGCGTGATACCGGTGGCAGCATAGTTGCCCTGAAGTGGACCATGAAAAATATATATAACGTCGACCCGGGAGATGTCTACTGGGCCGCTTCTGATGTGGGCTGGGTAGTAGGTCATTCCTATATCGTTTACGGACCGCTGTTTAATGGCAGTACTACCCTGATGTACGAGGGTAAACCGGTAGGGACGCCCGACCCCGGCGCCTTCTGGAGGGTGATTTCAGAATACAATGTGAAAGTGCTGTTCACTGCCCCCACCGCTTTTCGTGCGATTAAAAAGGAAGACCCAACGGGCAGCTATTTGCAGCAGTACGATCTCTCCTGCCTGGATTCCTTGTTTCTGGCCGGTGAGCGCTGCGACCCCAACACCCTGGAGTGGGCCCAGGACAAGCTCGGCGTCCCGGTGATTGATCACTGGTGGCAGACGGAAACCGGTTGGCCTATCTGCTCCAATTGTCTGGGCATTGAGTTGTTGCCAATTGTGCCTGGTTCTCCAGCTCGCGCCGTGCCCGGTTACGATGTGCAGGTGCTCGATGAAAATGGCGAGCAGGTGGCGGCGGGCGAGATAGGCGCGCTGGTGGTGAAACAGCCACTGCCCCCGGGGACGTTCACCACCCTGTGGAATGCCGAGGATCGATTCGTCAGCGCCTACTTCAGTCGTTACCCCGGCTACTATGAAACCGGCGACGCCGGTTATATTGATGAGAACGGCTATATCTTCGTGATGGCGCGCACTGATGATGTGATCAACGTCGCGGGCCACAGGCTGTCCACCGGGGCGATGGAAGAGGTGCTCGCAGAGCATCCGGACGTAGCGGAGTGCGCGGTGGTGGGCGTCGCGGACCAGATGAAAGGGCAGTTACCCCTGGGTTTGCTGGTGCTCAACGCAGGAGTAGACCGTCCCGCGGAGGACATCGTGGCCGAGAGTATTCAGCACATGCGTGACAAGATCGGCCCGGTGGCAGCGTTCAAACTCTGTGTGGTGGTGGAGCGGTTGCCGAAGACGCGCTCAGGCAAGATCCTGCGGGGAACCATGCGCAGCATCGCTGACGGCGAGCCCTGGAAAATGCCGGCCACCATCGATGACCCGGTCATTCTTGAAGAGATTACCGGGGCGCTCAAGACACTCGGGTATGCCGGTCAGGCCGATTAGTCTTACGATGCGGGCAACCCGCCTGTGTCCGCTACTGCTGTTGTGGGCGCTGTCGCTGCTCGCCGGTTGTGCCAGCCCCGTGCAACGGGCCGATACCGGCAGTGAGCCGGCCATGGCCAGGTCCTCCGACCTGTTCTGGCGTCACCTAGAAGAGGACCGGGAACGCGACTGGTTTTACCTGCTCAATGACGGTGGGGAGGCGATGCAGTGGCGGCTGCGCATGATTGACAGCGCCCACCAGGCGATCGACCTGGAAACCTTTCTGTGGAGCGGAGATGAGGGCGGCTTGCGGGTATTCAACCACCTGCTGGCAGCGGCAGACCGCGGAGTGAAGGTACGTCTGCTGATCGATGATTCCTTCACACCGCATGAAGATCTTGCCCTGTTGGGCATTGACGCCCACCCCAATATCGAACTGCGCGTATACAACCCCTATCGCCACCGGGCCGGAGGTATGACGGCCCGAACCCTGTTCAACCTGGAGGACTTCCAGCGCGTAAATCATCGTATGCATAACAAGACCCTGATCGTCGATGGCTGGGCAGTAGCCGTTGGTGGCCGCAATATGGCGGACGAATATTTTGGCTTTCATGAGGCATATAACTTCCGCGATATGGAGGTCCTGGCGATGGGCGACAGTGTAGCCACCGCCAGTGAACATTTTGCCAGCTTCTGGAATAGCGGCTGGTCGTTCCCGGCAGGCGATGTGTTCACCGGTCAACATGAGCTGCCGGACCTCCCTGCGCTGCGTGCCGATATCGCAGCGCGAGTGGGTGAAGCGAACGTTCACCCGGAGGCGGAACTGGCACAAAGCTGGCGCCAGCTGGCCGACGACGCGGTCGTTGGTCACGCCCGCTTCGTGGCTGACGCGCCCGCACACCAGGACCCGGCCCTGGCCGCTGAGCAGCCCACGCAGTTCGCAGATTACGTTTTCCAGAGCGTTGCCTCGGCCAGCGAGGAGGTGGTGCTGGTGAGCGCCTACCTGGTGCCAACCGAAAGGCTGACTACTGCCATCCGCGATGCTCTGCAGCGAGATGTCAAAGTACGTATCCTGACCAACTCTATGCGTTCCAATAACCATTTGCCTGCACATGCCGCATACCAGGGCTATGTGAGAGAACTGGTCGTTGCTGGCGTTGAACTCTATGAATTGCGTACTGACGCAAGGGATCGCAACCTGTACATGCGCGCGCCCACCGACGATAAAAAGCTGGGGCTGCACGCGAAATTTATGTTGCTCGACGGCGACAGGGTCATGATAGGGAGTAGCAACCTCGATCCGCGTTCGCTCAAACTCAATACGGAAGTCGGGCTGATGGTAACCAGTCCGCAGCTTAATCAACGGCTGCGTGAAGCGATTGCGGTCGATTTTCTGCCGCGCAATGCATGGGCCGTGCAGTTGGACGAAAACCAGGAACTGGTCTGGACCAGCGATAGCGAACGCCTCACCCATCCACCAGCGGACTCGCTATTCCAACAGCTGGAGGACTGGTTTATCGGGCTATTGCCGATCGATGCGGAGATGTAGCTCTGATGTCCCGGGGCCGGTGTTGAACTGGCATCATCCGGTCAGCCTCCTTCAATCGCTGCCAGCGCTAGCTCGCGCTATTCGCTGCTATCCACCTTGATCATCCCTATCCAGTCCTGCAGCGCACCCCGTCGCGTTCACGCGGCTGTGCAGGTATAAGCTCTTCAATTGCGGGACTGGCGAGGACGATGGAAGCCTGGCTGATATGCTGTTCACGTGAGTAGTGTAGACTTACTTGAAAAAGGCTTTGCTGGAACGGCAGGCGCTGTTCCTGGAATCAGGGAGACCAAAGAATGAGTATCAAGTTGCTGGTGATGACTGTAGCCGGTGTCGCGCATTTCCCCAGTGACGGGAGGTAGGCGTAAGTGAAGCAAACGTTTCATCCAGGCGCGGTGCCAGAGCCACCCCATCCCACGGACAGAAAGGAGCGCCTTCCCGGCGAGGTACCGGACCTCGATGCCAGCGACGATGCGCGCAATACCGCCAGAATCCTGCGCTCCAGTGCCTACGTGCCGGCAACCGAAGACGTAGAGTTCCTGCAGGGCAGCGATGCCCGTGGAGTAAGGCTGCAGCTCGATTACCTCAAACCGGAACTGGCCATGCGGGCACATGGTATAGAAAACACGATAGTGGTATTTGGTGGCACCAGAATTACCGAGCAGAAAGAGTCGCAGCACCGGGTCGACCGCTTGCAGCGCGAACTCGATGCCGACCCGGGCAATGCGGAACTGCTTAAAAAACTCGCGGTGGCGAGGCGTTTACTGCAAAAGTGCGAATACTACGAAGTGGCCAGGGAGTTTTCCAGGCTGGTCGCTGAATCCGGCGGGGGGCCAGAGGACCTGCGCCTGCTGGTGATGACAGGGGGTGGCCCGGGTATCATGGAAGCGGCCAATCGCGGTGCGAGCGAAGCCGGCGCCAAGACCATTGGTCTCAATATCACCCTCCCGCGCGAGCAATACCCCAATCCTTACCTGACGCCGGAGTTGTGTTTCCAGTTTAACTATTTCGCACTGCGTAAGTTACATTTTATGCTGCGTGCCAGGGCGCTGCTGGCCTTTCCCGGCGGCTATGGCACGCTGGATGAACTCTTTGAAACCCTGACCCTGATCCAGACGCGGAAAATCGAGCCATTGCCGGTGGTGCTGGTGGGAGAAACTTTCTGGCGCAAGGCAATCAATATCGACTTCCTGGTTGATGAGGGCGTTATTGACGAGGAGGACAGGAACTTGTTCTGGTACGCCGACACGGCAGAACAGATATGGAATGGCCTGCAGGAATGGTACCGGAAAGCCGGACGAGAGCTGGTGCCCGGTGGCAGCTGAGCACTGCGGACTGATCATGAGATGAAGCGTTAATGGAAAATTTGTCTGTACTGTTTGCCGGGATTACTGCCGTTGTCCTGTTTATTTTTGGTCTGGAGAACTTTTCCAAAGAGATAGAGAAGATTTCGGGCGAACAGTTCAGGCGCTCCCTGTCCCGTGCGACCAATATCCCGTTGGTGGGGGCGCTGATAGGCGCTGCTGTCACGGCGGTAATTCAATCAAGCTCCGCCACGTCTGTGATTACTATCAGCCTGGTAAATGCGGGTGTACTTTCGTTCAAGAATTCCGTCGGAATTGTTTTTGGCGCCAATGTAGGTACGACCGTCACGGCGCAGCTGGTGGCATTCAAATTGACCGCGTTTGCCCCTCTGCTGATTGTCGTAGGGTTTGCTATCAGTCTCTCCCGTTCGCGGGCGTCGATTTTTGGCAAATCGATATTTTACTTCGGCTTCGTGTTTTTCAGTCTGAACCTGATTTCGTCTGCCCTCCAGCCACTGCAGAACGATCCGGACATTGTCCGCTATCTCGCCAATCCGCAGAATCCACTTATCGCAATATTTATAGGCTTCGCGTTTACCGCGCTGGTGCAGTCCAGCTCTGTTACTACTGGCCTTGCGATCGTACTCACGCAGCAGGGATTGATCGGTCTTGAAAATGCCGTGCCCATCATCATGGGCGCCAATATCGGTACCACCACTACCGCGATGCTGGCCATGTTCAACATGGACCTCGCCGCTAAAAAGACCGCGTTTAGTCACTTCCTGTTCAACCTGGGTGGTGTGCTGTTGTTTCTGCCTGCATTCCTGCTCTATGGCCAGCGGCTGAATGAGATCAACATGGAACCCGCGGTTGCGCTGGCCACTATACACCTTATTTTCAACCTTACTGTCTGCCTCGTGTTTCTGCTCTTTATCAACCCCTTCACCCGCTTCGTGGACAAGGTAATCGGCGAGGGAAGAATGGATTTTGAGCGAATTGGCTTGCCAAAGTTCAGCGCCGATAAGACCTTTGACGAAGTGGAAGCCGAATTGCAGCGGGACATGGTGGCGCTGTGTAGTTTTCTGCAGGAGAACTACAACCTCGTTACGCTGAGCGTTGAGAGTAATTACAAGAGCGTTCATGAGGCAGCGGAGAAGCGCATTGCCTATATCGACTTTCTTGAACGGGAGTATATTCACTATTTCTCCCAGGTTGTTGCCAGTGTCACTGACCAGAACCAGTCAAAGCAGTTACTGGCGACGATTACTCGCTTCGACTACTTGTTTCAGATCCACGATTCGATAGAAGACCTGTTCAACGTGAAACGGGTATTGAGTAAACAATACATAGAGCTGCGTAGCGACGTGCTGCTGATGGTGCGTGAGTTGTCGAGTGCGACGCTGGGGATCTTTGACGAAATAAGCAGTGGTTCGGGACCCGCCAACAAGTCGGCAGTTGCTGAAAGAGCTCATGCGCTGCGCCAGTTGATGGAGAACGTTAACAGGCAACTGCTGGTGTTACTTGCCAGGCCGGATCGTAAGGATGTCGGCTCTATGATTAATTTTGTTACCTATTCAAGGCGCCTGGCGGACAAATTGCTGAACTTCGCCCATCTGAACGACAGTAAGGCAGGCCTGGACAGGGAGGAAAACGCATGAGTAGAGAAGGTGTAGGTCCGCTAGTTGAAAGCGTGCAGGAACTGAATCCTGTAGACGCCGCTTCACTGCTGGGTACACAGCCGCACGAGGCGATCAGAGAGGTGCTCTCCGCGCTTCCGGATGCGCAGGCGCTGTCGATTGCCTCGCACCTGCCCGGCAGTATATCGCCTGAAGGTGCGGATACGGTGGCACTGGTCAGTGAGCTAGACGTGCATGTCGGCGAGATAATGTCCCCGCCTATCGGCACAGTGTCGCCTGATACCACCGTGGCCGGTGCCATCGATAACCTTGTTCATCGGAAGTCGGTCACTGAAGTCACCTATTTTTACGTCGTCACGCAAAGCGGTGTGCTGCAGGGAACAGTGACGCTGCGTGACCTGTTGCTCAGCAAGCCGGGGCAAGTGCTGTCCGAAATTATGACAGTGGACCCGTTCTCTTTTTCACCTGAGACCCCTTTGTCCGAGGCCGTGCAAGCGGCGCTTGGTAAGCGCTATCGGCTCTACCCGGTAACTGACGAGGAGGGTGTTCTCCAGGGCATTGTCTACGGTTGGCAGTTGTTCGAGAGCGTGGCCGGTGAGATCAACGCCCAGACCGGTACCCTGGTGGGCCTTGATAAAGAAGAGCGCATCAGCACACCATTCCTGCAATCGTTCAGGATGCGGCACCCCTGGTTACAGGTGAACCTGCTCACGGCGTTCGCCGCTGCGTTCGTGGTCGGCGCATTCGAAAATACGATTGCGCAGATCGTGGCCCTCGCGGTCTTCCTGCCAGTGCTTGCCGGGCAGAGCGGCAACACCGGCTGCCAGGCGCTGGCCATTACCCTCAGGGGAATCACCCTTGGCGAACTCGGGGACTATCCAGTGCGGAAGCTGGTGTTCAAGGAACTGGCGCTGGGCGCGATGAACGGTTTTATCGTGGGGCTGGTTGCCGCCGCGGCCATGTGGATTTATGCGGCGAGTGACGGCACCGAAGCACCCGCATTGCTGGCTCTTGTGATTCTGGTTGCCATGACCGGGGCCTGCATGTGCAGTGGCCTCTTCGGTGTCATGGTTCCACTGACATTGCAGCGATGGGGCGCGGACCCGGCCATGGCCAGCAGTATTTTTCTGACCACCATGACGGATATCGTCGGTATGGGTTTAATGCTGGCCCTCGCAACCGCCATCGTGCTCTGAGGCGCGCTACGCCGTCACAGCCACTTGATCCGCCGAAACAGAATGAGCAGGGCAACAGCAAGGGTGGCCATAAACCCGACGACGCCAAAGTAGGCGTATTTGAAACCCAGTTCTGGCATGTATTCAAAGTTCATGCCGTAGATGCCGGCAATGAAAGTAAGCGGCACGAACAGGGCTGAGATGATAGTCAGTACCTTCATGGTCTGGTTCAGCTTATGTGAAGCCAGGGATATATGCCCTTCGACGAGGTCGGCGCAGATCTCATAATACATCTGGCAAAGGCTGTGCAAACGCTCACAGCGGTCGTAGACGTCACGGCGCACGTGTTGGTGTTGCTCGCCCAGAAAAGGAAAGTACTGATCGGGGAGTTTATACAGCAGCTCGGCGATATTGTTGTGGTAACTGAAAACTCGCCTCAGCTTGCGTAATTTTGACCGGTAGCTGACCAGTTCCTTCATCTCTTCTTCCGAGTGGTCGCTCACCAGTCCGTCCTCCAGGTCGGCCAGTCGCTGCTCAAAGTCGAGCATGGTCTCAAGGTAACGGCTACAGGCGTAGTGCAGTATTTTCATGGCCAGTACACCGGGGGAGTGCAGTTGCCCGCTGCTGGCCTCGTTCTCCCACATATGGGAGACGCTGATGGAGTTCTCACGATGATAGGTGATCAGGTAACGCTGTCCCGCCCACATGCCGATTTGCTGGTGGGCGATATCGAGTGTCCCGTCGACACTTGATAGCCCGCGGTACAGCAGGAAGGTGTTGTTGTCGAAGGCCTCAATCTTGGGCGGGTGGCGCAGCCTGAGGGCATCATTGATCGCCAGTGGATTGCAGTCCATCTCCTGCAGCAGGGAGCGGATGTCCTCCGAGGGTGCTGCTTCGATATCCAGCCAGATGCAGGCTTTTTCGCTGGCGCGCCAGCTCTCCACTTGCTCGACACCGCCGCAGGTATAGTTGCCATCACTGGCCAGTAACATGGTTCTGATCATATGCTGCCCCGGGTATGCTTTAATCGCGATAATGCATCAGTACGGTTGGCTCAAGAGTAACTCTTTTTTGATAAAAAGTGCCGAAAATCAGCTATTCTCATAAGCTGCGGGTTGTCACACACTCGCGCGCCCCGGGAACAGGTCGCTAGCGCGGTTTGTCCGGCACAATTTGAATAACAAGCAGGCTTTGGTCGTGGACAGAATCGAACAGATCTTGAATATCACACTGCTCAGCGTAGGGGAGAGTAGCCTCACCCTGGGTCAGTTGTTGTCGGTGGCGCTTTTTGTGGTGATAGGCACCTTTCTGGTTATTTGGACCAGTCGGCTGATTCGCAGGAAAATGACCGAAAACCGCGTCAACGCAGACGTCGTCCAGATGGTATCCAGGGCCTACCTGATCCTGGGCATGATTGTGCTGGTGGTGATGGCGCTGGAAATTCTGGGTATTCCCCTGGCGGCCTTCGCTTTCATTTCTGGCGCTATTGCTATTGGTGTGGGTTTCGGTGCCCAGAATATCATTAACAATTTCATCAGTGGCTGGATCCTCATGTGGGAACGCCCTATCCGTATAGGCGATTTCCTGGAAATGGGTGAGGTGCGGGGCACGGTGGAGTCGATCAATACCCGCTCCACCTATATTCGGCGTGTTGATGGCGTCCACCTGTTGGTGCCCAACAGCTACCTGCTGGAGAATACGGTGACCAACTGGACCCTGTTTGATCGACTGGTGCGCACCACCGTGAGACTGGGCGTTGCCTATGGCTCAGACGTGAAGCTGGTGACGGAGCTACTCAAGCAGGCTGCAGAAGAGCAGGAAGCGGTGCTGAAGGAGCCGGGATACGCAGTGTTGTTTGACGACTTTGGTGACAGCTCGTTGGTATTCGAATTGAGCGTCTGGGTCCACGCCACAGCCGAGCGCAGTCTGCGTGTGCTGAGAAGTGACCTGCGTTACCGTATTGATGAACTGCTCCGCGCCAATAACGTGGTGATCGCCTTTCCCCAGCGTGATATACACGTTGATGGTAAGCTGGTGGTGGAACAGGGAAAACGCTCCTGAATTCGCGTTTTTGCCAGGAGGCACTGACGGCGGAACACTTTCGGAACCGGTCTCAAGACCATATTTATCAGCACAGGGAATGACTCATGAAACTCGCTATTTTGTCCTGCAGCCCCAACGCATACAGCACGCGCCGCCTGAAAGAGGCCGCCGAGCAGCGCGGCCACCAGGCCAAAGTGCTCAATACGCTGAAGTTCGCCATCGACCTTGATCGTGGCAATCCGGATTTGTATTTTCGCCAGAAGCCCCTCAGCGTTTACGATGCTGTGCTGCCACGCATTGGTGCGTCTATCACTTATTTTGGCACGGCGGTAGTACGCCAGTTTCAGGAAATGGACGTATTCTGCGCCAATACTGCCCACGGTATTATCAATTCCCGCGACAAGTTGCGTAGCCTGCAAATTCTCAGTCGCCATCATATAGGCATTCCTCGAACGACCTTTGTTCGCGACAAGAAGGATGTGCTGCCCGCCATCGCACGAGTGGGCGGCGCTCCGGTGATCATCAAGCTTATCGAGGGTACGCAGGGTATAGGTGTGCTGCTGGCTGAGTCGGTCAAGCAGGCGGAGTCAATCATTGAACTGTTGCAGAGCCAGAAACAGAACGTGCTGATCCAGAAGTTTGTTGCCGAGAGCAAGGGCAAGGACGTTCGTGCCTTCGTCGTTGGCGATCGGGTTGTGGCGGCGATGCGACGGGTGGCACAGGGCCAGGAGTTTCGCAGTAATGTTCACCGTGGCGGCATTGCCGAGCCGATAGAACTGGACGAGCAGTATCGTGAGACTGCGGTTCGGTGCGCACAGATACTGGGCCTGCGTGTGGCCGGCGTGGACATGCTGGAGGGCAAGAACGGTCCTCAGGTGATGGAGGTGAACTCCTCGCCGGGCCTGGAAGGAATTGAAACCTGCACGGAGCTGGATATCGCCGGCGCGGTGATCGACTATATCGCCGCCCAGGTTGATTTCCCCGAAATTGACCTGCGTCAGCGACTCACGGTAAGCAAGGGCTATGGAGTGACGGAAATCTATATTCCGGAGGGCTCCGGTTTCAGCGGCCAGACTATTACACAGACCAAACTGGCAGAAAGCGATATCAACGTTCTTACGCTGTACCGGGGGGCCAAGGTGATACCCAATCCGCGGGGTGATCGTGTTCTGGAACCTGGCGACAAGCTGCTTTGCTTCGGCAAGCTGGAGTCCATGCGCGGCATGGTGCCTGCGCGTACGCGCCGCAAGCGCCAGCCTGTTGTGCAGGAACTGGACACGCAATTGCTCGATGAGCATTCTTCAGGAAGCAACGCATGAGTGAAAACAAGCTGGTGCTCGGCTGGAGAGAGTGGCTGGCTTTCCCGGAGTTGGGCATTGTGCAGATAAAGGCAAAAGTGGACACGGGTGCGCGCACCAGTTGCCTGCACGCCTATTTTGTAGAGCCTTTTGAACGCAGTGGCGAAGCGTGGGTGCGTTTCGGTATTCACCCACGCCAGGGCAATACCAAGGAGGAGATACACTGCGAGGCGCGGGTGAAGGACCGCCGATCGGTGCGGGACTCAGGCGGTCACGAGGAACTTCGCTACGTGATTGAAACCCCGGTGTCGATCGGCGACCAGCACACGCCGGTTGAGGTCACGCTGACTGACCGTGACACCATGAAGTTTCGTGTTTTATTGGGTCGTTCTGGTATCGGTGAGCAGTACGTTGTCGATCCGGCTCGCTCTTATGTCCAGGGCAAACGTAAGCGTCGATCCGCCCGTAAGGGGGCTCGATAATGCGCTACTGCCAGACCCGGTTGCCCGCAGGAGAACATCATGTCTGAATTAGTGATTGGCGGCGTTGCCGTTGTTCCCGGGCAGCAACTGACCATAGACGTGCCCGTTGCCCCCATGTATACCCACGACGACCTGTCGATCTCGGTCCAGGTGGTCAGGGGCAGGCGAGCAGGGCCGGTACTGTTCATAAGCGCGGCGATTCATGGAGATGAAATCAACGGTGTGGAAATTATACGGCGGGTGTTGCAGCATCGAGCGCTGAAAAACATCAGGGGTACTCTCATTGCGATCCCCATCGTTAATGTTTACGGGTTTCTCAACCATACGCGTTACCTGCCTGACGGGCGCGACCTGAATCGTTCTTTCCCGGGCTCTGCGAAGGGGTCGCTGACCGGCCGCGTGGCGCACACTTTCGTCAACGAGATTGTCAGCAAGTGCACCCACGGAGTCGACCTGCATACCGGTGCCCGTCACCGCAGTAACTTTCCACAGATTCGGGCAGACCTTGACGACGCCGAGGCTTTTTCCATGACCGAGGCCTTTGGTGTTCCGCTGGCAATTGACGCCAAAATACGTGACGGTTCCCTCAGGGCGTGTGCCGGGGATGCGGGTATCCCGGTGATACTTTACGAGGCGGGCGAGGCCCTGCGCTTTGAAGAGGTTTATATTCGAGCCGGCGTGAAAGGTATTATCAATGTGATGCGCAGTATTGGCATGTTACCCCCCTCGCGAAGTAAAAAGCCTCGCCCGGCACCGATAGTGAGCGACCAGACCAGTTGGTTGCGGGCGCCGGAAAGCGGGATCTTGCGCACCTTTGTTCCACTCGGGGCCAAAATAGAAAAAGGCCAGGTGATCGCCATGGTGGCCGACCCCCTGGGCACTTCTGAGACACCGATTGTGGCGCCTGGTAATGGTGTTGTGATAGGGCGTACCAATCTGCCACTGGTATACGAGGGCGATGCCACGTTTCATATTGCCCAGTACGGGCGCAAGGTCGGCAGAGTGGAAAAGCAGGTTGAGCAGTTCCATGAGGAGCATCAGCCTACTGATATCGCTGTCGAATCAACCGCCGACACCGAGTCACCTATCGCCTGACCCGGTGCGTGTCGCCTGACCTACTTTTTGGCAAGCGTCCTTAGAACATAGTGCAAGATGCCTCCATTGGCGTAGTAGCTGAATTCATTGGGTGTGTCGATACGCACTACTGTGGTGAAGCTTATCTCTTTGCCGTCAGCACGCAGGGCCTTGACCTCAACCTCTCCCTGACCGGCTGATATCGCGGGAATGCTGAAGTGCTCGGTGCCGTCGAGTGCCAGCTCATCTGCGCTGGCACCGGGCAAGTATTGCAGCGGCAATATGCCCATGCCAATAAGGTTTGAGCGGTGAATACGCTCATAGCTCTCGGCGATCACCGCGCGCACGCCCAGTAGAGCAGGTCCCTTGGCCGCCCAGTCGCGCGACGACCCGGTGCCGTATTCCTTGCCCGCTAATACCACCAATGGTATATCCGCGCTGCGATAGGTCTCGGCAGCAGAGTAGATGGAAACGACTTCATCCGAGGTAAAGCAGGTTGTCCAACTGCCTTCTGTGCCGGGTGCCAGTTCGTTGCGCAGGCGCACATTGGCGAAGGTGCCGCGCATCATCACCTCGTGATTACCACGCCGCGACCCGTATGAATTAAAGTCCTTGACCTCGACGCCGTTGGCCTGCAGGTATTCACCCGCTGGGCTGTCTATCGCGATAGCGCCGGCGGGGGAGATGTGGTCGGTGGTAACGCTATCACTCACCTTGACCAGACAGCGCGCCTGCTCGATGCTCCTGGTCGGCGCGGCCTCGGCGGGCATACCGTCAAAAAAGGTGGGTTTGCGAACGTAGGTAGAGTCAGGCCAGTCGAAACGTTCATTTTTGGAAACGGGTAATTCGTTCCATACCGCGTTACCAGTGTATACGTCGGCGTAGCGCTCCTTGAACATCGCAGGCTTGATATGGTCACTCACCAGTTTATTGATTTCGGCGCTGCTGGGCCAGACGTCTGCGAGGTATACCGTTTTGCCATCGGCCGTTTTCCCCAGGCCGTCTTTATACAGGTCGATATCCATGTTGCCGGCCAGTGCATAGGCTACCACCAGTGGCGGTGACGCCAGGTAGTTGGCGCGCACGTCCTGGTGGATACGGCCCTCGAAGTTGCGGTTGCCGGACAGCACCGAGGTGACTAGCAGGTCACCGGTGTGAATGGCATCGGTGATGTCATCGGCCAGGGGGCCTGAGTTGCCGATACATGTAGTGCAGCCATAGCCTACAAGGTAGAAACCAAGCGCTTCAAGGTCTTCCAGCAAACCCGTTTGTTGCAGGTACTCGGTAACAACCTTGGACCCCGGGGCAAGACTGGTTTTAACCCAGGGCCGGGTTGTCAGGCCGAGTTGGCGTGCCTTGCGGGCGAGTAAACCGGCGGCCACCAGTACCGCTGGATTTGAGGTATTGGTGCAACTGGTGATGGCGGCAATCACCACGGCGCCGTGCTCCAGGCGGAAGCTGTCCACTCCGCGAGTCACCGGTACTCCCGCCTCGGCCTCGGTGCCTGTCACCACCGGACCACCTTCTTCCACCCAGTCACTCTCCTGGGCGCTGACCAGGTGCAGGTCGCGGTAGTCCTGGAGCACCTTCGCAAACCCCTGTTTCGCCGCGGTTAGTGCGACGCGGTCCTGCGGTCGCTTGGGGCCGGCGATAGATGGCACTACGTCCTTGAGTTCCAGGGTCAATTCAGCGCTGTAGCGTGCCTCTGGCGTGTTTTCGTCATGCCACATGCCCATGGCCTTCATGTACTGCTCAACCAGGGCGAGTTGGCTCTCGTCCCTTCCGGTCAGGCGCAGGTAGTTGATGGTCTCATCATCCACCGGGAAGATGCCGCAGGTCGCGCCATACTCGGGTGCCATGTTAGCGATGGTAGCCCTGTCTGCGAGGCTGAGACTGGCCAGCCCTGGCCCGAAAAACTCCACGAACTTGCCGACCACGCCATGATTGCGCAGCGCCTCGGTGACTGTGAGTACCAGATCGGTAGCCGTTGCGCCCTCTGCCAGTGTGCCGGTAAGCCGGAAGCCCACCACCTGGGGTATCAGCATAGTGACGGGCTGGCCGAGCATGGCGGCTTCCGCCTCAATGCCACCCACGCCCCAGCCGAGCACACCCAGGCCATTGATCATGGTGGTGTGGGAGTCTGTCCCTACCAGCGTGTCGGGATAGGCCAGGCGCCTTCCGTCCTGCTCGCGGGTGAAGACACCGCGAGCCAGGTACTCCAGGTTGACCTGGTGAACAATGCCCGTGCCCGGCGGTACCACCTTGAAATTATCGAAGGCTTCCTGCCCCCAGCGCAGGAAACGATAGCGCTCAAGGTTGCGTTGAATTTCCACTTCCGTGTTGCGCTGCAGCGAGTCGGCGCTGCCGAAGTGATCTACCATGACCGAATGGTCAATCACCAGCTCTACCGGTGACAGGGGGTTGATGCGCCCTGGATCGCTGCCCAGGTCGACCATGGCGTCGCGCATGGCGGCCAGGTCGACGATGGCAGGCACGCCGGTAAAATCCTGCAGTAATACGCGGGCTGGCACAAAAGCAATCTCCTGTGCGGGTTCAGCGCCCGGGTCCCAGTTGGTCAGTGCGTCAACGTCGTCGTCGGTAACAAAGGGCTCCGTCCCGTGCCGCAAGAGGTTCTCCAGCAGGATTTTCAGGGAGAAGGGCAGTGTCGCGGCGGTTCCCAACTCATCGAATGGATAGATAGTGTATTCGCCCTGGTCTGTATTCAGGGTTTTCTCGCGGCTGTAACGCGTGCTCATTTGTGAAATCTCCAATTAGTCCTGCCGGGTCACAACAGGCTATGCTGACATTGAGTTATGTTCTAACCAGTTTTCACTCGGAAGCAAGTTTTTCCGTCATTCCCGTTCAGGTGGGAATGACAGCCGGTTAAACTATGAAGGTTACGGATCCTGATTAACTATAGCAGCGGGAGGCCAAAAGTGGGCTATCGAATCGAGCGAGACAGTATGGGCGACGTGAGGGTGCCGGAAACCGCGATATACGGCGCCCAGACCCAGCGCGCCGTAGACAATTTCGGCTTGCTGGAGCGCACCATGCCCCAGGCGTTTATTCATAGCCTGGCGATGATCAAGTCCGCCGCCGCCGCGGCTAACCTGGAATGCGGGGTGCTTGACGCAAGCATCGCTGTGGCCCTGCAGCACGCAGCGCGGCGGGTTGTAGAAGGGCACTTTGACGACCAGTTCCCGGTCTCGGTCTTCCAGACCGGCTCCGGGACCAGCACCAATATGAATATGAACGAGGTTCTGGCGCGACTTGCCAGCAGGGATGCCGGGCAGAAGGTGCATCCGAATGACGACGCCAACTGCAGCCAGAGCAGTAACGATGTAATTCCCGCGTGCATACAGGTGACCGCGATGCGCGCCCTGTGCAACACCCTCTTGCCCGCCCTGGATACGCTCATCGACAGCGTCGCCAGCCGCAGTGAACAACTGGGCAGCGTCACCAAGACTGGCAGAACCCACCTGATGGATGCCATGCCCCTGACGTTTGGACAGGAGCTGGGTGCCTGGGAGGCGCAGTTGAAGGAATGCAGGCAGCGCTTTGACGCACTGCAACAACGCCTGCGGCAGCTGCCGGTTGGTGGTTCGGCGGTGGGCACTGGTGTCAATGTGCCTGAGGGTTTTGCCGAGTTGCTGGTAAAGGACCTGGGCGCTTCAACCGGTCTGTTATTCGAGGTCGCGCCAAATCCTTTCTCTCGCATCGCGAGCCAGGATGTGGCGTTGGAGTGTTCTGCCTGCTTGCGCGCACTGGCAGTGAGCCTGACCAAGATCAACAATGACCTGCGCTGGATGTCGTCCGGACCGCTTTCGGGGCTGGGGGAGATCGAGCTAGAGGCGCTGCAGCCAGGGTCCTCGATCATGCCGGGCAAGGTCAACCCGGTGCTGCCGGAGGCGGTACTTATGGTCGCGGCAGAAGTTGTTGGTGACGACAGTACCATCAGCGTGGCAGCGCAATCGGGCAATTTCCAGCTCAACGTGATGTTACCGCTGATTGCCGACAAGCTCTGTAACGCTTTTGAATCGTTGTCCTGGGCCTGTGAGGCGACGGCTCGCACCGTGTCGAAGTTCGAGGTGAACCACCAGCGTATTGAACATTCCCTGGCCAGCAACCCGATATTGGTGACGGCACTTAACGCCGCGATTGGTTACGAGGCCGCAGCCGTTATTGCCAAGCGCAGCTACGCGGAGCAGCGTCCTGTGCTCGATGTGGCCGTGGAAGAAACCACGCTCTCTCGCGAGGCGCTGGAGCAGCTGCTGGATCCATTCCGATTGACCAATGCCCAGGGCGGTCGCGACTAAAGCGGCGATGTCTATACGGGTTGCTCCGTCGGTTTAATGCATCAGGGAAGTTGCTATACTCGGCGGAATCGTTGTTTCGTGTCAGTGCCGGACTTCAGTGGCACTCACGTACAACTAAACCCGGCCCCAAAAGGAGAGTTACATGTCTAACGAAGGCTATCATGAGCCGATTGGAGAGTTGTCAGATGAAACCCGCGATATGCACAGGGCAATTGTATCGCTGATGGAAGAGCTGGAGGCCGTGGATTGGTACAACCAGCGCATGGATGCCTGTAAGGATGACGAATTGCGCGCGATACTCAAGCATAACCGCGACGAGGAAAAGGAACACGCGGCTATGGTGCTGGAGTGGATCCGTCGGCGCGACCCGACCTTCGATAAGGAAATGAAGGACTATCTCTTCACCGAAAAGCCGATCGCACACAGCTGATGGCCTGCCAGCCGCCCATCAATGCCGGCGGTGAGTTTCGATCAACGCAATCCTGAACGCACCGCTTAATTGCGGTGCGGCCATTGTCAGAGCAAGCCCTGTGCGCCCAGGTCAGAAACCAGCGCGCTGATCACGTTATCGCGCACCTTTTTGGTGCTGCCGGACTGTATGGTGTCTGACACCGCCTGCCACAGATGCCCTTTGGTTTCAGTGATATACAAGTCTGAAACCAGGGTATGGGTGGTGTTGGTGGTCCACACAGGCTGCTCATAGGCGACTTCATAGGCCCGGCCGTAGTATCCCGGGAAACCTCCGTAGTAACCCGCTCCATAGGCTGGCGCCACACCATAGTAAATCGTACCCGGGTGATAGATCTCCTCGGAGGACGCGCCGATGTAGCGGGTGACCATAATGGTGTCCATACCCTGGCTTTGCGCCGCGGCGATGACTTCCTCTGCAGTGGGCTGCGCCTTGTCGAGAACGGTGTAGGCGGGCACCGCATTAACACCGTGTCGTGAGAGTGCGTCAGCGAAGGCCCGCTCAAAATCTTTTCGCGCACTGGCTTTCTGTGCCACAGCAACGACCAGCACGCCCTGGTAATCCAGTTTCTTCAACTCGGGGTCCACGTAGGAACGGCTGATGCTGGTGTTGTTACTGCAGGCTGCGACCATTGCTGCCAAGAGTGCTGTGATGATTATCCTGCCGGTATTTCCCAGATAGGGCATTCGCCTTGCTCCTGCGTAGTGGGTCTTGTTGTATCCCGCTCTGTTCTTTGCGCTGCTCCTTTCGGGAGTGCTGCGCAACACGGGACGTTGAGGTGTGGGCGAGTCTACCTGCTAAAGCAGGTGTAAATGAAGCAATAATTGCCAGCAGGTTCGGCGGGCGAAGGCGCTAAGGTTGCTTACTGCGGATGACGCTGTCCCAGATCTCGGCCGCATCCGGCAGAGTGGGGTCACACACCGTGTGCATGACGTCGTCCGGCACTTCATCTGCCATACCCAATTCCTGGTACAACTGGTCCAGATCGGTAATGGTCTCACAGGCGGCGTACAACTCATAACCGGTATCGGCGATGAGCACTCCGATACCAATAAAGGGTATGGCTTCAGCGGGGATCGCGGCGATACTCTTTGCTGCCACGCGTCGCGTTCTTGTGGCTAGTCTGCTGCCGAATCGACGTGTAGCGGCTTTGCGCCTGGTCTGCACGGCCGCCTGTTTCCTGATAGCCCTGTCCTGATTGGCGAGCTGCGTTTGCATCACACCGGAAACGGTACGGATGCCCAGTGCGGTGCCCAACAGGCCAGAGACAGCAGTGTTGAAGGCGGCACTGGTGAGGGTGAGGATGTTCGCCGTGATCAGCGCCAGGAAGCTGACCGTGAGCAGTAGTCTTTTTGTCCAGGTGAACATGCTGGTGGCACCGGTTTTTTCAGTAGCGCTATTGTACGCCCCGTCGAGTTGACTGCCAGTACATCAAAATATGAGTTCTGGTAGAGTGGTATCACCCGCATCGGTCAAGGTGAGTACCGTCCCAAACATGATAGTCCAGCGCATAGTGTATGGCGTTGCCCTGCTGGGGCTGACGCTCTCGGCCGTCCTGGTGCAGGCAGAAGCTGAGAGGACGCATCTCTCGCGTCAACCGGGTTGGTCGCTTTACTTTCCGGTGCACATGCCAGGGCTTGAGTTGTCTCAGGCGCTGGAGGGCGGCGGTGACATCAGTGTCGATGCTGACATGCTCGACCTGGCGAAGCACGCCAACAGTTTTTTTGCGCTGGGCGCCAGCTATCGATTTACCGCTTTAGAGCAGCCCATGTGGCTGGACATTAATGGCTGGTATGGCGGTTACGATATGGGAATGGATGATCTCACTGCCCATAGTGGTCTGGCGCCACCGCCTGTGCTCAGAGAGTTCCTCGATGTCAACGTCGATATGCGGCAGCGAATCATACAGGGTGAGCTGGGCATGTGGGTGGTGCAGGACTGGCACCAGATTGACCTGGGACTGCTCGCGGGAGTGCGGCAATATGACCAGACCATCAAGATCTTCGGTACGATACCGGTGTTCAATAGCGGCTGTGGCTTGATCGGCTGTTTTGAGGCGCAGCCGTTCAGGGAAAAAGAGGAAACCAGCTGGGCCGAGGCCATTTTCGGCCTCACCGCCAACTATCGTTGGCAGGATAGTAACGCGCTGCTCGCCTCGATTTCATGGGGACACGAGGAGTCCATTCGCTGGCAGATACATAACACATTGTTTTTCGGTGAAAGCTGGTTCGGCTCACTGGGCTGGAGGCGGGACGAGTTCGTCAACGACGGTGTGGAGATCGTCGAGAGTGGGCTGTACGTTGATGTGGGCAAGCAGTTTTAGATGAGGCCCCGCATGCTTGCCTGACTCAGCCTTGGCATGCGTTGTGCCTCCGCTGCCCTGCCAGCCCTGCATTGCTCTGCTGCGGATGAGGCATTTTTTCACAGGATCTTTCGGTAGACACGCTTGAAAAGCCGGCTCGCTTTCTGCAGGCTAAAGTCAGTGCAGGAAAAGCGCGCTGTGCAGGCCGCTCCTTTCTGCGCGATGAAAAGACATTAAGCCATAATATTTATAAAAACACTTGAGAGTCGCCTTATGAAAGCAAGAGTAAACCACACTACAAGTCCGTTTCGCACGCTGACCATGTCAGCGGCGGTTGCACTGGCCCTGGGCCTGGCAATCCCCGCGGCAAAGGTAGAAGCGCAGGAGCCCAGAGCCCGTGGCAGTGCCACCCTGCTGGAAGAGGTCATGGTGACCGCGCGTAAGCGCGAGGAGGGCGCGCAGGACGTGCCCATGTCTATCAGCGCGTTCAACGCCAACCAGATCGACGCCCTGAAGGTACGCGACCTTACCAACCTGGCGGTGGGAATGCCCAACGTTGCCCTGGACGATGTGGGCACCACGCGCGGTACAGCGAACTTTTCTATACGCGGCCTGGGTATCAATAGCTCCATCCCCTCCATTGATCCTACCGTAGGCGTATTCGTTAACGGTGTTTACCTCGGCGTGAACAACGGCATTATTTTTGACGTGTTTGACCTGGAGAGCATTGAGGTGCTGCGCGGGCCGCAGGGCATCCTGTTCGGCCGCAACGTGACCGGCGGCGCTATTCTGATGAACACCAGGAAGCCGGGCGAAGAACTGGACGCGACAGTGCGCGCGGCGGTGGATGGCGGCGGTGACGGCGGCATCAACAAATACCTGATGGGCGCCATTGGCGGCCCTGTCACGGATACCCTGGGTCTGCGACTGACCGGTTACTGGAACGATGATGATGGCTGGCATGAAAACCAGTTTGACGGTAGCGATGTGCAGGCGATAGAGCAGAAGATGGTGCGCGGTACTCTGGCCTGGACGCCTACCGATCGCGCTGAGCTGGTATTGCGCTATGAATACGTCGATATTGAGGGAGACGGCCCGGTTGCACAGTCCCATACCAACGGCTTGGGCATTCCCGGCGCTCCCTTCAACGCCAAGCGTGACAGCTTTGACGCGAATTACGACCTGGTCGGCGAACAGTCCAGTGAAACTGACTTCTTCAGCGCAGAATTCAACTACGACGTCGACTTTGGTGACGGCACCATCACCGCCCTTTACGGGTGGCGCGAAAGCGAAGGTAATACGGTTTCGGATATCGATGCCCAGCCCGCTGCCCTGTTCCATGCACCCGCGGACCTGATAGCCGAGCAGAACAGTTTTGAGTTGCGCTATAACGGCCAGTTTGGCAATGCCAATGTGACGACGGGTGTCTACTGGTTTGAAAATGACCTTGAGTACCACGAGCGCCGGGACTTGCTGGGCGCGGCGCTGCCGCCTTCTTTTGGCGGGCTTTCCTTCCAGATCCAGGACGGGGGTGGCCTCTACGACGTTGAAACGATGGCGTTCTTCGCGGCCGTCGACTATGACCTTACCGACAAGCTCTCGCTGACCGTTGGCGCGCGCTGGTCATCTGAGGACAAGAGTGCGGAAATTGCCACGCTGGCGCTCAATACCAACGTGTTGGATACAACCGCTACCGTGGTGACCGGACAACCGGTTTACGCTAACCCGCTCACCGGCACGGATACGCGTTGCAATATCGTTTATGGTCCCAGCTGTACCCTGGACTTCAAGGACGATGACTCCTGGGATACCTTTGCCCCCAAAATCGGTTTAGGTTACGACCTGAACGATTCGACCCAGTTGTATGCAAGCTGGAGTCGTGGTTTCCGCTCCGGCGGCTACAACCTGCGTAACACCAGCCCCACGGCAGCCCCGGGACCCTTTGACGAGGAGCAGGTGGACAACTATGAGATCGGTTACAAGTCGCTCAATGACTGGGGCCGCCTGAATGCAGCCGTTTTCTATACCGATATCGGCGATATGCAGCGGGAAGTGAACCTGGCCGATGCGACATCCGGTGTGGTGCAGATCATTGACAACACAGCCGATGCGACTATCTGGGGCCTGGAAGTGGATGGCACCTTCCGCCTCGGTGATAACCTGCTGTTGTTGGCCTCTGTGGGTTATATCGATGCCAGCTACGACACGGTCAGGTTTGACCTCAATGGCGACGGTGTGGTCGACAGCAAGGACAAGGACCTGGATGTGCCGCGTGCACCCGAGTGGACCTACAGTGTGGGCATGACCTACGACATGGATATCGGCTCCTGGGGTTATGCCACGGCGCGAATCAACTACGCTTACCGCGACGAGACGGCCTTCACCGATAACAATCGTGGATTTATCCTCGAGCAGGACATTCTTGATGCCGGCCTGGACTTCTACTCCAACAGTGGCCACTGGGTGTTCTCACTCTACGGCCGCAACCTGTTGGATGAGGTCAAGCACGGCGGCGACACTCAGCTGCCTTCTGCCCTCGGCCCTGTGCCGCTCGGTGGTACTTTCTCACCGTTGGCCAAGGGTCGAGTATATGGTGCGGAAGTTACCTATAACTTTTTCTAAAGCCTGATAGAAAAAGCACAGGAACCGGCGTCGCGCAAGCGCGCCGGTTTTTTTTTATTCCTGCGCGCGGTCACGACTTACAACTCCGCGGCTGGCAGCGGCATATCCGGGACCGGCTTCAGTTGGCGCTGGCCTGCGGTTGCCAGGCCTGTGAGTTGGCGTCCAGCTTGACGAAGCGCAGGTTCAAGGTGTCAATCAGGTTACCGGGCAGGCCCTCAAGTGAGGGCTGCGCCAGGCGTTTGCTTTTGTAGTTGTAAATCGGGATCAACTGGACTTCTTCGAGCAACAGGCGTTCTGCCTCCCGGTAAAGTGCCATCAGTCGTTTCGGGTCTGTGGTGGCGCGGGTGTCATGTAAAATGATCTCGTCGTAGCGGACGTTCGAGAACCCGGTGCGATTGGTGCCCCCCTCGGTGACCAGTGGGTCAAGAAAGGAACCCGGGTAGACATCCGCCACCCAGCCCATCCTGCCTATGTCATAGTCACCGGTATCCAGGGTGTCCAGGTAAACCTTCCACTCCTGGTTGGCCAGGGTGACCTCAATATTGAGTTCGTCTTTCCACATCTGCTGCACCGCGGATGTCACCGTGCGGTGGTTCTCACTGGTGTTGAAGACCAGCTCTATGTCCGGAAAGCCTCGCCCCCGGGGATAGCCGGCCTCGGCGAGTAACTGCCTCGCCCGCTCAGGCTGGTAGTCCAGCCCCTGCGGGTGATCGTAGCCCGGCATGCCCTGGGGAATGTAGTTGCTGGACGCAATCACCGTATCTTCCAGTACCGAATGGGCCAGCGTTTCCCGGTCAATGGACAGTGCCAGTGCGCGGCGCACGCGTACGTCGTCCAGTGGTGGACGCCGGGTATTGAGCATCAGGTAATACGTTCCCATAAAGGGGCTGTTGATCAAGGGTGAGTCTGCCGCATTGCGGTAGGCGGGTACCTTTGAGTTGGGAACGGTGCTTGTAGCGTGCAGTTGCCCGCTGCGAAACATTTTCTCTTCCGTTGATGCGCTTTCGACAGGGCGGAAGACGACGCCTTCCAACTGAACGTTCTCCGCATTCCAGTAATGAGGATTGCGTTTAACACGGAGATAGCGATGCATTTTCCATTCATCAAGTTCGAATGGACCACTGGAAACAAGGTTTCCGGGCTGAGTCCAGCGGGAAAAGCGCGAGGTCATGTCGCCATGAGCCAGAATGGCCTCTCGAGGCACGATAGCATTATAGATGTAAGTGAATTTGCGTAGGGCGTTGGCGTCGGGGTACTCAAGCTCTACCTCCACTGTCTGTGGGTCAATGGCGCGCACGCCTACCTGTGCCGGGTCATCAATGTGACCCCGGTGGTAGGCCTCGGCGTTGCGCACCGAGAACAGGAAGTCAGCCACCACATTGCCGGTTTTCGGGTTGAGGGCCCGGTGCCAGGACCAGACAACGTCGTCCGCGGTGATTTGCCTGCCATTGGAAAAGCGCGCCTGTGGATTGAGGTAGAAGGTAATCAGGTGACCGTCGTCACTGTATTCCCAGCGCTGGGCCACCCCGGGCAAAATTTCAAGCGTGTAGGGATTAACGGTCACCAGGCCCTCGAACAGGGCGTTTGCGATGCGTGCCTCCGGCGTTCCGGAAAGGATATGCGGGTCAATGGTTTGCGGCTCCGTGCCATTGCCCAGATAGAGTATGCCGTTGCGGTTGCCCTGGTTGACCAGTGAATCGCCTGCGCAGGCCCCAAGCAGAAGTACTACAATCAATACTGCGATACAGATAGGGCTACGTGTATTGAGCTGAGGGATAGCGATGCAGATCTCCCTGGTGCTTTTGTGCGTACCCTGAGTATAGATCCTATTTACTGGACGAGGTAAGACGTGTTTGGACTGTTAAAGAAATCCCCCGCCAAAAAACTGCAGGCTGAGTTCGAAAAGCTCTCCACACAGGCTTTTGAAGCGCAACGCAACGGCAATATCAGACTCTATTCCAGCCTTACGGCCGAGGCGGAGGAGGTACGCGAAAAGATCAGGGAACTGGAGGCGGCCGGCGGCGCTTAGGGCATTGGTCCTGGTCGTGTGCCTGCTATGGTTACGCAGGCACGTCTCCACCGAAGCGCGCTAGCGCACCGCGTCCAGGGCTTCCTCTATCAGCGGTATCATCTCTGTAATTACCCCGTTTGAACCCTGTGAGGCATTTACCGCGGTGTACTCCTCGAAGAGGACGATGCCGCCGTAGCCCCTGTCGACATCGATCCACGAGACAGAACCATACAGTCCCGGATCAACGTAGAGATAGATGCTGCCACCGTCGGCGGGCGGAATAATCCACCAACCCATTCCATAGCCCCATTCATCTTCTTCTGCGAGCGTGCGCTCCTCGCGCATAAATGCCAGTGCATCCGGCGTGAGCACGGCATTGTCGCCGCAGCTGCCGCCGTCGAGGTGAATCGCCACGAGTTGGGCATAGTCCTCGAGGTTGGTGATCAAGCCACCTTCGATCGAGGGGTTATCTATGCCCAGAAGTGAGTCCGGGTCGCCGGACCAGTCCGTGGGCGATGCCAACATGTTGCCATAGGTTGCCACGTTCAATCCGCAGGGCTGGGCTATGTACTGGTCCCAGAGCTGATTCCAGGTACCACCACCGACTATTTCTGCTACGCCGCCCGAGAGCTGCCACTGCGAGCCACCATAGTCAAACGCAGTGTCAGGAGGTGTGGTGGGCAGGTTGGGCAGGGGAGTGGTGTAAAGTGTTTCCACGCAGTCCAGCAGGTTGCCAACCGGGAAGAACTGGCAGCCGTGGACCAGGTAGTCCGCCTGCTGGGTGAACACGTATCCCAGGCCCGGCAGGCCTGAACGGTTTGAAACCAGGTTTTCCGTGGTAATGGCGGCGTCCCATACACCCTGCCATGGCAGATAGTTGGCGATGGGTGCCTGAATATCGAAGTCGACGTTGGCGTCGTCTTCATCCAGTGCCATCAATAGCATGACCGAGGGGACTTTGCTGGTTGACGCCAACAGTACCGCTGTATCCTCTGTATGGTCGCCAAAGGTGTTGCGGTGAATGACGCCGCTGCCCGCTTCGACTATGGCCACAGACGCGCCGTTGAACAGCGGCTGCTGGTCGACAAATTCCTGTAGCCAGGCGTCCGCAGCGCTAAAGTCCGGCGGCACCTCAGGTTTGTTACGGTTATCACTGCTGTCGCTACAGGCCGCCAGGGCCAGTGCGAGCAAAATCATGATAATTGAGCGGCTCATTCGTGGATCCTCGTTCTTATGGTGATGCCCTGGCCGTGCTGGCCTGTGGGATCGGGGGGGGCATGGCAGTAAGCGTTACCTGGTTGACCCCTCTATTGTTTTGCTGGCCGTTATACTGGAACGGGATCGTCAAAAGCGCAAGTGCTGCGTTGGGTCAGATGGCGTCGACGCTTACCGGATCGAGTTCTTCAATGATCCGGTCTGCTTCATCCTGGTCGCCCGCCTCGCTGGCCAGGGCGCCGGTACCCTCGCCTCTGTTTTGGCTGAGTACCAGTTCAGCGACCAGTGCAAAGTGGTCTGAACCAAAGGGCTCTGATCGTGCCAGTGAGACCAGCGAAAAGTGCTCAGTGCAAAATACATGGTCTAGAGGCCAGCGACACAGTGGAATAAGGGCATGAAAAGTAGAGAATAGTCCACGCCCGACGCGCGGGTCGGCCAACCCGCTGAGTTTGCGAAAGAGTCGAGTCGGTCGCGACCAGGGTACGTCGTTAAAGTCACCTATCACCAGGGTTGGTTGCTCCCGGCCACCGATGTCGCTGGCGACTTTGACCAGTTCAGCGTCGCGCTCGATGGATTGCTCGTTCTCTGTTGGACTGGGTGGTGCCGGGTGCACGCAGTGCAGCAGTACATTGTCGCCCGTCGGCCACTTCAGGTCAGCGATGATGGAGGGCACACCCGGCTGCACCCGGTAGCGAGTTTCCGCGTGGAACAAAGGCAGGCGGCTGTAGAGATGCATGCCGTACAGGTTGTCCTTTGCACAACGCACCACATGCGGATAGTCCTGCAAGCCGGTTTCCAGGGCTGCTTCCCACTCGCTGTCGCCCTCCAGAAACAGCACCAGGTCCGGGTCATTGATCTTTACCTGTCCCAACAATCTCGCATATTGGCGATTGGTCATCAGCACATTGGCGATCATGATGCGCACTGAAGGCCGCTCACTGTCGCGCGGTATAGACTCGACTTCCGGGCGCCCCAGGGGGCTGTAAGGGATGAGCCTCAGCCCGTGGTCCAGCGCACAGCCGATGCTGACCGCCAGTGCGGCGAATATCGGGGCGGCAGGTCCTCTGCCACCACTGAGGTAGAAAAGGTAGAGCGCGGCCAGGATTAGGGCCAGCAGCAGCAACTGTAGCCGCGGAAAATCCAGGCCGCGAATCCACCATTGGGGCCGCCGCGACAGGGAGGCAACGGTGAGCAGCAACAGCAGCAGGGTGAGGCAGTGCAGAAGAATCAGCATGGAATGCCAGTCCTGGGGAAACGGGGGGATTTACCTGGCATCATCTGGTGCTCGACAAACCCCGGGCCTGCTTTGTCCACACCAACATAGCGGTAACGGATCATCCGCTGAACCAAGCCGTTCTATCAGCGTTTCTTCACAGGCTCGAGCGGCTGCGGTGAACCATCGCTACCCACATTGACGAAGGTGATCTTGGTGCCAAACAGCGGCTCGTCTGTGCCGGCCAGTTTCTCACCCAGCACCTCGATTTCATAGGTGACCGACGTGTTTCCCTTGCGTATCAGTTGCACGTCGAAGCACAACAATTCACCCGGCTGGATGGGATGCTTGAAGTTCACCTCACTCAGCGACACGGTCACCAGCCGGTTGCCGGGAAACTCCAGGCTGGCGGTAATGTAGGCTGACTCATCCACCCACTTCAACAGGTTGCCGCCGAACAGGAAGCCCTGGTCGTTGAGAAATTCGGGAAGCACAAGTTTACGATGCTGCACTATTAATGCCTTCTGGTGATTTGTCTCGGTGGGTGAGTGTAACAGTAAAGTTTTTAGCTGTTACCTCGTCGTTAGCACTGGCTCACCCAGACCCCCACATCCAGTTCAGCGCCAGCGTTGCCAACGAAGGTGCCTTCAACGGGAGGCACTGACTCGGCAACCCGGGCGACGGCCACCGGAATATGGTCAGTTCCCACAATTGCCCCGATCGTGGGGTCGAAACCTTTCCATCCTGCGCCCGGAAGGTAGATTTCTGCCCAGGCATGCGTTGCCCCGGCATCGGTGGAGAGTGGCGCGTGTAGATACCCGGTAACAAACCGGGCCGCCAGCCCCAGCTGCCGTGCAGCGGCCATCAGCAGCATGGCGAAGTCGCGACAGGAGCCACTGGCGCGGGAGAGCGTGTCGTTAGCCGTCTGCACCCCGGGCTCTTCCCGCACCTTGTACGTCATTCGCTGATGTATGGCGTCGGTGATGCGTTGCAACAAGCCGTAGGTCTCTATTGCTTCCCCCTTATGCCAGATTGCCTCAATCCATTGTGCTAATTGCGGGTCGGCCGGGGTGCTTGACCCGGACAGGTAAGGCGCAAGTAGAACCAGGTCATCCTGCTGATACCTGAAAGGGTAGTTGACGGCGTAATCCGCCACCAGGAAGTCCAATGGTTTCTCCAGGTATTGCTGGATGATGACCTCGCTCTCTATGGCCAACTGCTGGGTAGGCTGGCTAAAGGATGCGATAGCAATCGAGTTGCTTTCCACATCTCTGTGCCACAGTACATTTGCCTCGGGGGATATCTTCAGGTCGAAAGCTTCAATGCGCAGTTCGTGGTCTTCACGTGGACGCAGCCGGAGTATGTGCGGCCCCAGGGTGACGGGATTGGAGAAATTGTAATAGGTACGGTGAAGTATTTTGTAGCGTTGCATCGTTTAACTCTTGTCTGCCAGAGCATGTGCATGGCCAGGGCGCTCTGTACCAGTATATCTGAGGTATACACCATCATGACACGCAAATATCCATGGTCAGGCCTGTTCCCGGCCTGGCCGCGCTTAAGCTTCGCGCAGCGCAGGCTGGCCAAACTGGTTAAACAGATTCACGATTGAGCAGCAACGCTATAGATGCCCTGGTATTCATCAGTTTGATGGTACGGGCGTCCAGCTGTTTTTCATCGGTTCCCTCCAGTATCAACCCGATCAGCTCTTTCACGGATAATTCCGGGGCCAGCGCCAGCAGTTTGGATGCCAGGTTCAAGACCTGGGGCGAGGACATGGAGGTTCCGCTAAACCTGAGGCGATCTCCCCCGGGCACATAGCTCTCGACCTCATGTCCGTTGGCGTATATGTCGACCTTTCCCAGGCTGGTAAAGCTGGTTTCGTCGCCAGCGATATCCACGGCGCCCACCGAAAGCAAATTGGAGTATTCATAGCTACTGGGGTAGAACTCATCGAATTTAACGTCATTGTCAGAGTTGCCAGCGCTGGTGATAAAGAGAATCTCCGGAGAACCGGCTATGACTTCCCGTAGTGCAGCATCACCTATAGCGTAGATCTTTCTTGCCAGGGCCTTGCGCTCTTCCGCAGTGCCACCGGCATTGTGCGCTTCCAGTGCGGACTCGATACTGCGCAGACTGCCGCCCCAGCTCATGTTCACTGCCCTGACCCCTTGTTCGCGAAAATAGCGGGCCGCGGCATGGAACATCTGCGCATCTTTCTGCGCGCGCTCGACGGTTGGTTTAATCGGCATGTGCTTGTGATTGTAGGTCATGCGCGCAACCAGCAGCCGGGCGAAAGGGTTGCCCTCCAGCGCGATGCCCGCCACGTGGGTACCGTGGGCATAGCCACTGTAGAGACTGATGGACTCCAGAAAACCCTCAACTTCCTCTTGTGGCAGCCCGGCGATTAACTGCCTTAGATTTGCTGCCTCAGGGCTGTCGATATTGGCATAGATATCGTCCATCCCCTTGGCGTGTACCTGCAGTTTTTTCGGATCCGCGTCGTAGTCCTGCTCTATCGGCTGCAGCAGTTCAGGAACGATGTTTGAGTTCACATCGTAGGCGAATCCGTGCAGGTCATCGACGAAACCGTTACCGTCGTCGTCGATGGCGTTGTCGGCTATCTCGTCGCGGTTAGTCCAGAGCTGGCCACTGGTCTTGAACAGGGAAACATCGACCCCACTGTCCCATACCGCCACGACCACGTCGCTGGCCTGCGTATCTGCAGCGAGGTCATACTTGCGCGCTTCCCAGATATCTTCTTTCTCAACTTCATTGGCCGCGATGTAACTGCTATAAACTTCCGCGGCAATGGGGGCGTTGGGAATATAGTGATCAACGGTAAAGGCCGAGCCCACCAGGGCCGACGCGATGTCGTGGCTGATCTTGCCCTGGGTATTGTCGATGGCGGTTTGATAGCGTGACTCCAGGCTCCCCAGGACCAGGGCAAGTGTCATTATTTCCGCACTGCCTTTGGCTCCCTTAACATTGTCCTGAACCGTTTTATACGGCAGCGACTGCACGCTACGGGTGAGCTCCGCTTTCAGGGCCGCTGCTTCGTCTTCAGCCCCGGAAAGTTTGACCCTGGCCACGGCTTCGCCGATCAGGCCCATGGTCAGGCGGTTGGCCTCCTTGCTCTCCAATTCACGGCGCTGCGCCAGGAAGTCCAGGTAGTCCTGCCAGCGTGACTCCAGCATGGCCACAGTGCCCAGAATGGCGTAATAATCCTGTACCGTGTTGTCATCGCGGATATCGTACTTCGCCAGGTCTGCTTCCGTATCAATTGCCAGCGCTCTTGCCAGCGTCAGCAGGGCCTTCCTGTTCCCGGGCGCATACAGCGCCACCACGGGAACGTCGAGTTGGTAGTGGTGCCTGGGTAAATCGTCCTTCCGTTCGATTATCGGCCTGGCGTCGGTGTTCGCGGGGGGCGTTGAGGCGTTGGCCAATGGTAATGAGAACAAGAGTGCCGCCATCAGGCAGCCGGGCAAAGGAAACAGGTTCACGGTGAGTCTCCGGATTCAGAAGCGGTCAGTATAGAGAACGCCGTCAGCCGGTCCAGTCTTTCTGCGCGAAGGCTCAAATGCCGCCCTGCGCCATGTCGGGCAGAGTAATGCGGCATTGAGGGTGTGCGAATGTACAGCTGGATCGCGACCGCCAGCCAAGAGGGGAGCATAGGTCCTGGATTGTCGTTTACGCTATCATAGGCTGCGCTCCTGTTTGGCGGGGGCGCGCACCCACCCACACATTTACAACGCAATACACGGTTGATCTGATTACAATGATTGATGCACTGAAAGCCCTGTTTGAAATGCCCCGGCAGGAGAGCGCGACAGAGCGCGAACACCGCTTGCACATGGCGGTGGCGGCCATGTTGATCGAAACCAGCAGAGCTGACTGCACGCAGAGTGCCGAGGAAGAACAGGCCATGGCAGAGTTGTTGCACGGCAGTCTCGGCCTGTCAGAAAATGAAGTTTACTCCCTGATAAAAACCGCCAGTGAGCGGGTAGATGTGGCAACCTCGCTGTACGAATTTACGCGCACAATCAACGATTACTACACGGCGGAACAGAAGGTAGAGATGATTGGCGCGATGTGGAAGGTCGCCTACGCTGACGGCGATCTCGACAAGTATGAGGAAGCACTGATCCGCCAGGTGGCAGACTTGACCTATGTGCCACATTCGGATTACATCCGCTGCAAGTTGGTAGCCCGGGATAGTGCCGGGAAGTGAGTGCGATTGCCGGCCTGGAATGCGGCGAAAGAGTAGCCGTGGGCAGCTGCATGTGCCGTATAGCTACGGATGTGGCTATCAATAGATAGTGCTCAAGGGGCGTGCTGCAGCAACTCATAGTTGAACCTTGGATAGTTGCCAGGCTGGTAGCTCACTTTTACGTGCTCGCCGCCAGTCAACGGTGCCAGATCGTGACACTTCATGGGCAGGGTAATCTCTGATTCATAGTCATCCAGGCAATAACCTTCGAAGACGACGATGTGCGTGAACAGGGCCGGGTCCAGTTGGGTGATGCCCTCCATGTGTGGAATCACCAGGGTGGTTGACCCCAGTTCCCACGTTTCTGTCACGGGGCGGTAGCTGGCGTTTTGCAGTTGATGGGCCGCAGTTTCAGGCGACAAACTGAGAACGGTAGCAATGTGGTAACGCCTCTGCAGGTTTTTCATATCATTTCTTCCGGCCTGTTGTGCCATCTTCCTTGCGTATTGCAGGTCGGCCAGGCCAAAAGTGATGTCTATCTTCTGTGGAATAAACACACCGCCGGGCAACAGTTGCGGTGCGAGGTTGGCGGTAACTGCAAATTGTGGCTCCTGCTCCAGAGACTTCTGCATGGTCTCGGCGATAACGAGGTGCAACTCGCGGGGGTGTTGATAGTCACAGGCGTCGGCCTGGATTCTGTGAACCGAGTGATCAGAAAAGTCCAGTTGCGCCAGTAGCCTTTCGACGCTGTCCAGAGAGCGCTGGTGAACGTCCAGCAGATGAATATTGAGTTCGCCTGCGCTGAATTTTACCAGCAGCGGCAGTAGCAGGGTGGCATAGGGGCCACACCCGGCGTAAAGAATTTCCAGGGGAGCATCACAGAAGCGTTGTTGCAGTTTGCCTATCGCTGCGTAGACGCCGCGTAGATAAGTGACACTGCGCTGGTAGTCCAGCACGCAATGCGCCGCAGCCTGTGGATTGATAGCGACTCCGCTTGCCAGCAGTGCGTCGTCGGCCCAGGCGTCAAAGCTGGGGTCAGGTCGCACACCGCCTATATCAGCGCAGAGCGAGGCAAAGCCATTCAGGGCCTTGCGCAATGCGTCGGGGGTACTTCCTTCATCCAGGATACAATCGCAAATAGCATCGATGTTCATGGCAGTGACGAGCTTGTTCCCAGACTTGGGTGTGGTGTTCACACTGGGTGCAACACCACAGGCAGCGACGTATAGCCCATCACGAAATTGGAGTGAACGCGCTCGGGTTCCCCAACGACCTCGATGCGTGCAAAGCGCTGCAGGATTTCCTCCCACAGAATACGAAGTTGCATTTCTGCCAGGCGATTGCCCATGCAGCGGTGGATGCCAAAGCCAAACGAAATGTGGTGGCGGGGATTGGCGCGGTCGATAATAAAGTCATCGGGATTGTCGATGGCCTTCTCATCCCGGTTGCCGGAGATGTACCACATCACCACCCGGTCTCCCTTTTTAATCAACTTTCCGCCCAGTTCCACATCTTGCGTGGCCTTGCGTCGCATATGACCCAGAGGCGTTTGCCAGCGAATCACCTCCGACACCATGCTGGTGATAAGAGAGGTGTCGGCCCTGAGTTTGGCAAATTGAGCCGGGTTCTCATGCAATGCCAGCACCGAGCCAGTGATTGAATTGCGGGTAGTATCGTTGCCGCCGACAATGAGTAGAATCAGGTTGCCCAGAAACTCAATAGGCTCCATGTCCCGGGTGGCGGGGTCGTGAGCCAGCATGGAGATAAAATCGAACTTTGGCGGCGCCTCTGCGCGTTCTTTCCACAGTCTGGAAAAGTACTCCAGGCACTCCATCAGAATCGCTTCTCGCTCCTGTTCAGAGATCATTCCGCCCACGTTGGGGCCAGACGTGGACACGTCAGACCAGTAGGTGAGCCTGGCGCGGTCTTCAAAGGGAAAGTCGAACAGGGTGGCCAGCATGCGCGTCGTCAGCTCTATCGACACTCTTTCAACCCAGTTGAACGGTTCACCTACCGGCAGGGAGTCCAGAATCTCCACCACCCGCGAGCGAATCAGCGATTCCATTTCCGCCAGCCGCTGCGGTGCGACAACAGGCTGGACTGCCTTGCGTTGCTCATCGTGTCGTGGCGGGTCCATGGCGATGAACATGGGGGGCTCGAAGTCTGTTTCCGGCACGCCTATGCCAATGGACGGATAGGAAGAAAACAGATCATGGTGGGTATCGACAAACACGATGTCATCGAAGCGGGTTACGCTCCAGTAGGGGCCAAACTCCCCACCCTCAACAAAGTGTACCGGGTCCTCTTCGCGCAGGCGTTTGAAGTATTCCCAGTGATACTGCTTGCGGAAAAGTTCGGGGATGGCGGGGTCTATATCCGCAAGTTGGAGGCTATAAGGGTCGGCTGGAACCTGTTGCTCATTGTCCACGATGCGTTGCTCTCCGTGATTGAAGCAGTGCCCTAATCATAGGCGGTTTTGCGTATACGTCCAGACGTGTGCTGCCAATCGCCGGGCTGGATCAGGCGACTCCTGATGCCTTGATACCCTTCAATAGTTTCCCGAGCACATCTGCACCGGTAATGATCCTGGGCTGGTCACCCCAGATCAAAACCGCGTCGTAATCGATGGCGCCGTCCTCTATCTCCGAACTGCTGGGAATCGATTTAAGGTAGCTGATAACTTCACCGATGGACTTGTCGGCGTCGCGGATGACCAGGGGGCGCCGGCAGTAGCTATAGATATCGTAAGGTTTGTCGAGATCGAGCAGGGCTGCTCGTAATGCAGCGTCCGCGTCCAGAAGTAGCTGCGGGTTACCCAGTTCGTCTGCGAGCACCACCCAGTGGTGTCCGCTGGCGTTTACCATTTGCAGGAACGGGTCTTCCACGTTGCGGTCAACCTCGGGAATCAGCGGCAGGTCCACCTTGGTTGGCAGGCGGATAATTGATTTGGCATCTACCAGCTCACCCTCTTCGGTAACCTTGATGTCATCGATGTTGAGAAAGTTAAGGGCACCCCTTCCTTCGATCTCGTCCAACTCCGACTCGTCGGCTTCCATATGCGCATGGATCATTGAGATCAGCTCTTTCTCATGCAGGTAGTCGATGCCTTCTTTTCCCAGCCATTTATCGAGGAACCATGCACAGGGCTTCGCCACCGGCGACAGAATGAACTGGTAGAAGCGCAAAACCGGGGCGAGTAGCGATGCCATGCGCAGCGCGTTACGTGAAAAATATGCCTGCGGGAGAATCTCGCCAAAAATCGTGATGAATACGGTCGAGAATATGAATGCCATGATGCCGGCGAGCGCGGAATCAGACAAAAGCGTCAACAGGACGTTGATACCCACATTGCCCCAGAGGATTGTGGTCAGCAGAAAGTTGGAATCATGGCGGACTTCAAGCACCTTGCCCGCGGCCTCGTTGCCTTGCTGCATTTCGACTTCGAGTTGCAGTCGGCTCAGTGAGAAGAAGGCGAGATTCAGCCCGGAAAACATCGCAGACTGGGAAATACAGAATACGATGCCGATCCACAGTAATGTGTTGGTATCAAGGCCGAAAAGGCTCATCAATGGATATCCTCAGAAAAATACTGGTGTGCAACACGCCAGGCAAAGTGCCGGGGCGTGTCGCGCTCACATCAGCAGAGTAGTCGCCAGGGCGAGCATAAGCCCCATGCCCAGGATGTCAGTGAAAGTGGTCAGGAAAATACTGCTGGCCATCGCGGGGTCGGCGCCAAATCGTCGCAGTGTGAGGGGAACAAGCACACCGAAGATGCCGCTGCCTATGCAAGCACCGATCATGGCGATAAGAATCACGGCGGCTAAAATGATCGGGTCGCCGGCGTCGCTCATACTCGCATAAAGGTACATGGCCAGCGCTGCAATCAGCCCAACAAAGAAACCGTTCAGGGCCCCGAGAATAATCTCCTTTCTCAGTAGTTTACCCACGGATATGTTTGCCAGTTCACCCAGTGTCATGCTTCTCAAGGTAATGGCCAGTGCCTGGCAGCCAGTGTTGCCACTCTGCCCGGCCAGAACAGGTAAAAAAGCGGCCAGCGCCACTATGCGTGTAATCGTATCTTCAAACATACCCACAACGAAGGCAGCCGCGAAGGCTGTCAACAGGTTCACCTGTAGCCAGGGGTGTCGCATAAGGAATGCCTTGAATATAGGCGTGGAGACACGTTCCTCGCGATCTACACCGACCATCGAACCAGCCTGTCCGCTGAGTTCAGTGGCAACATACTCAAAGAGCCTCCAGCCGTAGACCAGGCCGACCAGAATTCCGGCGTCATCTACCACCGGATACAGGCGGTGTCGCTTCGCCAGTGCCGCGGCAATGGCCTCTGGCATTTTGACAGCCGGCGTAAAGACAAAGGCCTCCCGCTCCATGATCTCTTCCATCGTCTGTCCGGGACGGGCTAGCAAAAGATCTCGCATGGCGACAACGCCCAGAAGTTTTCCTGACTCACCCGTAACGTAGATATACGTTACTGTGGTAACGGGGTGCATTTTTACAACGTAGTCCAGCGCCATGGCTACCGTGGTGTCCGCTGACAAGACAGCAAACGGTTCGATCATCAAATCGGCAACGGTTCCGCCTACGCTTTGTATAGCGTCAGCTGAATCGGGGGTTGCGAGTGAGTCAGGGGGGGCATCTTGAGAGTTGGTGTCAGAGGCCAGGTGAGAGGCGATTTTCAGGGCCGTAGCAGCGGGAAGCTGGCTTAGCATGTCCTCGATCTCTGCGGGCGTACCCCGCGCCAGCAGTGAGGCCGCAATCACCGGGTCCATTTTTGTATAAGCCTGAGCGTCACTGCTGATGGCGTTTTCTTCAGTATTCATATGATAAATACCCTCATCGTGTTGCGGATCTGAAGTGGCAGTATTTGAATGCCTACCAAGCGAGGGCAGAATGACTTGTTGCGCCCAGACAGCCGGGTGAGACGAGTACTGCCCACAGCTCGCGAGACGGCCAATATGGCTAGCTGCATATCGGTCTTTTTCATTGCTTACAATGGCCTTGCACACTATCAGTGAATGTAGTTGGTGCGCAATCTTTCTTACGCAGCCGGCCTGCGGGGTGAGCCCATGCCCGCACGCAGGTGCGCTGTAAATAGCCCCAGTGAGCCAATCTTCCAGAAGAACCCGGGGTTGTGAGGTCGCATATCTCCCCGTGGCAGGTTTGCGGGATCGGAGACTTCGACCGAGCAGGCATGCCGAATATCACGAGCAGGGAGGCGGTTTCCCTTTAGCAGAAATAAAACTTTCTTCAGGGTAGAATGCTTGCCGTTAACCCGTCTTGTCAGTCATCCAGTAGGTGTTTCTGTGTTCAAACTTGTTGTTATCCTGATCCTCATTGGCCTGTTTTTTGTCTTCTACCAATATACATCCGGCAATAAGAAGGCAGCGCTAGAGAACAAGCAAAAAGGAGTGGAATTTCTGGCCGCCAACAGGGGTTTGGACGGCGTGGAAACAACCGATTCCGGTTTGCAGTACAAAGTACTGCAGCAGGGTACTGGCCATCAGCACCCGAAAGCGAATGATACGGTCAAAGTGCATTACCACGGGACCTTGCTTGACGGCTCTGTCTTCGATAGCTCGGTGGAACGTGGCGAACCTATTGAGTTCAGCCTTCACCAGGTGATTCGAGGATGGACAGAAGGTTTACAGTTGATGGTAGTAGGGGAAAAGACCCGTTTGTTTATCCCCAGCGAGTTGGCCTATGGCGACCGTGCGGCAGGGTCTATCGGGCCGGGATCAACCTTGATCTTCGATGTGGAACTGCTGGAGATCAACCCGTAGGTGTTGTCTCCGCGTGACAACTTGTTGCGAACTAATCCGACAGGAATTTGATAAACGGGGAGAGGGTAAGAAACAGAACGGTCACCGCCAGTACGCTGTAAAAGATTACATTCAGTGGTGACTGCCTGAAGCGCTCACTAAACGTTTCAGGCGGGGCCTCGATCTTCAGCTCTTCAAAATAGCGCTGACGCTCAAGTTGGTAAGCGTCGATCAACTCGCGGGCACGGGCCTTGTCGTTCTCATTCACCAACCACAAGCCTGCGACTGAAACACCCCAGCGGCCTGCGGAGGTTTCATAGCTGTCCAGCGCATTGTCTGTTAACAAATTGCGAATATCCTGCGCCTCCTCGTCGGACACGCCATTCAAACGGAAGATCAGTACCGCCATTTTCTTGCTCCAGCTCCCCGGTAGTCGTCGCTCGGTGCGTTAGCTTAACCCAGGCGCAGTCGCATTGCCTCGATCAGCATCGGCATACCGATGTCCACCAGCGGCGTCTGCGCAGACATCATCAGCTCCTCCGCCATGTCGCGGTCGGCTGCACTTTCGCTGTTTACCAGTTGCTGGATGTAACTACCCATGAGTCCCACGCGAGTCTCGCCGTCCAGCGCCACGCTGGCGCGAATGGAGGCGGCACCGACCACCAGTTGGGTCATGGCCATGTAGGCCTGCAGGGTATCCCTGGGGGTGAATCCGGCATTGATCAGCTTGGTTTTGAAGGAGTCGGTGACGCGCAGCGCCTGCTCACCGTAGCGAATGCCGCCCAGTGCCGAAATCCAGTTCACTTCACCGGCCAGCGCCCGGTACATGCCCCTGGCGAGGCACTGTACCCACTCATCCCAGGGAAGCTCGTCCGCTGGGTAGACGTCTGAGCGAGCGATAAATGCATCCAGCGTGGCGGCCATGAGTTCGTCTTTGTTGGCAAAGTGCTTGTATACCGCCATGGGGCTCACCCCCATATGGGTCGCTACCTTGCGCATGGACAGTCTGGCGGGGCCCTCGCTGTGAATAAGTGCCAGGGCCGCGTCCAGGTATGCCTGTCGCGTCTTGTATTTCGGTTTGCTGGTCACGGCCTTGTTCATGGGCAGTGGGCTGCTGTCTTTCGGCAACTGTCAGGCACGAATGGTGAGTGCGGCGTAACCTCGCGCCCAGTGTGACAAACGCCATCGCGATTCGATGACCTCGTACTCGGGGTATTTTTGCAGCAGACGCGGAAAGAATGCTCGCGACTCCGCCCGGGCGATATGCTGCCCGATGCACTTGTGCAGGCCGAATCCCAGGGCGAGGTGATCCTTGTTGGCCCGTTCGATATCGAATGTTTCGGGGTCGGGATAATGATCCGGGTCGTGGTTGGCCGCTGCAAACACCAGGCTGATTTCCTCTCCCGCAGGGATTGTCGTGCCATGTAACTCGAGGTCCGCCGTAAGGCGTCGCGGCAGGCCCTGCGCGGGGGGTTCCATACGCAGCATCTCTTCGATGGCGCCGTCGATAAGCTGTGGATTCTCGATGAGCTTGCGCCGCTGTTCAGGGAACCGCGCCAGCAGGCCAGTGCCGTTGCCGAGCAGGTTGATGGTGGTATCCACCCCGGCAAAGCCCAGGCAGTTAGCGAAAATCGATACCTCTTCTGCGGTCAACACGCCTGCCTGTTCCCTCGCCACCAGCCAGCTTAAGTGATCGTTGCCTGGATGATTCCGTTTTTCCTCCAGCACGTGCTGGACCATGGCCGCGAAGTCATCCAGTACCTGCAGGGCTACCGTCGCGCTGGGCTGTGCGTCAGATGCCGGGTCGGCTCCCATCAGTATCTCGCCCAGCGCGTGCCAATGCCCCGCCTCGGACTCGGGGAAGCCGAGAAAACGGGTCATAAACAGCTGCGGCAGGCGCAATATCACATTGGAATACAGGTCGATATCGCCTGCTGCGGGCAGCTCATTGAACAGGTCGTCGGCGATTGATTGGATCATCGGCGTCAATTGCTCGGCCACGCCACGGTTGAACTCGCCGATAACCGCCTTGCGCACGGTGGCGTGGCGCTCACCGTCACTGGTCGCCAGGCTGGGGATATAGCTGTGCCCGGTCTCGCCGTTCAGGGTGCCCTCGGGATGACGCAACAGCCGGCGTACATCGTCGTAGCGCGTGATCATCCAGATATTGCGGCTGGCATCGAAATACACCGGGTGATCACGCCTCAGTACCTCATAACGGCTATAGAGATCGTTGTGATACTCGGGGGAAAGTACATCTACGATGGCACTCATTCGCTGGCCTCTCCTGTCCTGCGCTGGAAAGCTGTCAGCAGACTATAATTTCCATGGTGTACGCTGTAAACCTTTGTCTGCGGGTATAGGGGTAGGCAGACGGTTAATAGAGCGTGGGTTTACCTGCAGGTTCTGTTGTCTGGCCTTGCTGCGCCATCACCGTTTTCGAAGCTACTGCCTGGTGAACCGCCGCGGCGTCGGCTGCTTCCAGAATCCGTTTATCGATGCCTATACCGATGCCGTGGGGCAGTTCAGCCCTGGCACGCCGCAAGTGTTGAAGAGATTATGGCTGCGTTACAGTCGCGTTGTAGGGATCTACCTTAAGCTAGGGTGACGACGGCCCAGGCTGGTTGATTTTCTGCTAACATCATCAACCATGTCGCTGGGGTAGGCTCTGGTGCACGGCGTTGGTTTTAATTCTGGTTTGCATGCATCATGCTCCGATAATCGGGGAGGCCCCCTGGGTATCCACCAATGGACTATAAGTGGTAGATGAATCAACAGCTCGGCGATACTAAAGATAAACCCGGTTCAGCCCAACCTCCGCACTATGCCTTCGGCCACTGGCACTTCAATGCTGACTCCGGTGATGTAACGGATGGGGAAAAAACGACCCGCCTTGAGCCGCGGGTATCGAGGTTGTTGGCTTACTTCCTCTCGCATCAAGACAGGCTTATCACGCGCGATGAGTTGATGGCCGCTGTCTGGGAGAATCGCATCGTTTCGGACGATGCGATTAATCGTAGCGTTTCCATTTTAAGGCAGACGCTCTCGCCAGATGACAAGAGTGCCTATATAGAAACGGTGATTCGCAAAGGCTACGTCGCCCACTTTCCCGCGGCAACTGCCGCTGAGCCCGACTTGGAATCCAAACCCGGTCGCCGGGGGTTCCCCCTGCTGGCCGCTATCGCGGTGTTGGCTGGACTCCTGGCGATCGCCGTCTATGTGGCCACGGGCACCGACGATGACTCAAGTCCCGTCGTCGCGCAGACCAGCATAGCGGAGCCGCCCATGGTTGCGGTACTGCCGTTTACGACGGCCAGTCCAACGCGCGACAGTGCTTTCTTTGCTGACGGTGTGCACGATGACCTGCTCACCCAGTTGAGTAAACTGGATTCTGTGCGAGTGATCTCCAGCACGTCAATGAGAGCGTATCGGGACGTCAGCAGGAACCTGCGCGAGATAGGCGAAGAACTGGGGGCAGACATCATTCTGGAGGGCAGTGTACAAGCCGCAGCGGGACAGATTCGCATCAATGCGCAGCTGATTGACGCGCGCACGGACGAACACCTGTGGGCCGAAACCTACGATCGCCCGTTGACCACTGAAAGTCTCTTTGCTGTCCAGAGCGAGATCGCGCTCGCCATTACAGATGCGCTTGATACTACCTTGAGCCGCGAAAACAGCAGACAGCTGGCGATTCTACCAACTGATAATATGGCCGCTTACCGGGCCTACCATGAGGCGGTGCAGTTAAGGCATGCCTCTGGTGCAAACCTTTCGCGCCCGGTGTATTTGCAGGCGCTGGAGAGAGCTGTTGAGCTTGATCCGAACTTCAGTCGCGCCTGGGCTGAATTGGTGAGCACACTCGCCTATCTGAACTTCTCCGGTAACAATCCACAAATGACGCTGCGGGCGGAGCAGGCGCTGCAGCACCTGCAGGCTATAGCGCCGGGGTCGTCTGACCACCTGATCGGTCAGGCAGCTTATGTCTACTATGCCCTCAGGGACTATGACCAGGCCCATACACTTATTTACCAGGCGCTGGAGCTGGCGCCCAGTGACGTCAATGCTATCCAGCTGAAGTCCTGGATTGAGCGACGTCAGGGGGACTTCAGTGCGTCTGTCGATTCGCAGTACCAGGCACGCAGACTGGATCCCAGAAACCCGGCCTTGAATGATGCGCTGTTGATGCGCCTGTTTTTCAGTCACCGCTACGATGAGGCCTGGGCAGAGGCGCAAAATTCACCCGGGGAGACGTATACAAGCGGTTATCTTCTGGCGCTACAGCGCTTTAGGGAGAACAGGGATTTCGTACAATTGCTGGAATCGACCCGGCAACTGTGTCGATTCAGTGAAGAACCCGATTGCGGGTGGGGTGTCTACATCGCCAACCGGGATTACCCCCTGGCACTGGCCGCTCTGGAACCTGCCAACAACAGGGCAGGGACCCGGACCGACACTCAGCGGTTGTCCCAGGCCGGCCGGCGTCGCATATTTACGCTTTGGTTGATGCAGGATGACACATTACTCAGCGAGAGACTGCCGCAAAGGCAGAGTCAACTGGCGCTGCAGGAAGTGCTCAGTCAGTACCGCAGCGAAGATGACCTGATCAATGCGGCGCTACTCGCTGGTGTCGCCGGGAATACCGCTGACGCTGAAGCTCTGATCGAGCGCTGGGAACGGCAGACGCCAGCAGATTGGGCCGAACGCATGGCCTATCGGCATGAGGTTTGCCGCATGTTGGGGATGATGGCGGCAACTGAATCGGCTGTCAGCTGTCTCAGGAAAGGCTTCGCGGAGCCGAGTTGGGTCATGCCTTTTTGGGAGCCTTACCTGCCCTTTTACGACGCCATTCGAGAGCAACAGGCTTTTATCGATATGTTGCAGGAGATCGACTGAATCGGCTCGCCTGCGCCCGGGCGCAGTCTGACCTGCCCTCTTTACCGGAGACCCCCACGCACTTCAAGACGCGCGGTTTCGCACCCTCCTGGCCGCGTCCGGCCGGATTGCACCAGGACAGTGCATCCGTGGGCGTAAAACCACCTGAAGCACCAGGGTCGGCGAGACATCAGTAAGACATCAGCGCTTCGTAAGGCGCTCCCGACGGCTGCGCCGCATACTTTAAGCCGATAACCCGAGTTTGTCGGGCTATCGCCGCCAGGGTGCACTAGACCAGATAATAACGTACACCCTGGCGGCAGCACAGTCATCGAAACGACTATCGAGGTGAATCATGTACAAGAAACTAGCAGTGATAATGGCGGCCGCAGCAGCCTGGGCACTACCCTTCCAGGCCGCCCAGGCAGACAATCAGTCCATCCCTGAGGGCGCAGCCTTTGGCAAGCGCGTGCCTGCGCTCAATGGTGCACCCCCGGAAGGGTTTACCATCGGCGTGGGCAAGGCGGCATACAATGGCTCTGTCGACGGATCGATTTACAAGGTCAACCTGGCCAGCGGCGAAGGAGAGGTACTGGTACCCGCCGAGCCCGGCTTCGATTTGTTTGCCGGAGACTGTTTCAAACTGGGCATGCGGGTGGACCCGCGCACCAATTACCTTTTTGTAGCCGGTTGTCAGGTCGGCAATGCTTATGTCTATGATGCTCAAACCGGTGAAGAAATCACCCAGTATGAGCTGGCACCCTTTGGCACGGTCATCAACGACCTCGTCATCACCCGGCGCGCGGTGTATTTCACCGATTTCACCGGCCCTTTCCTGTACCAGTTGCCGCTGTCAGCCAATGGAGAGATACCCGGGCCCGGGGCATCCATGCCGATTCCACTGACCGGCAGCGACCCCGACGACCCCCTGGGAACGCCCCAGACCGCCAATGGCATTGTCGTGCTGGGTGACGGCAAGACACTGATCATAGGGGACTCCTCCAGCGCACAGATCTACCGGGTAGACCCAGGGACCGGGGTTTCGGACCGGATTATTCTGGATACACCGCTGCAGGGCTTCATCGACGGTATCGTGCGCGACAACGCACGCTTGTACATTCTGTCACCGGCCAATCCGGAAGACCCCGAGGATGTGGACCGGATCTACGTGGTGCGCCTCGATAAAGGCATGGCGACTGGAAAACTGATGGGCGTTATCACCGATGATGACCTGGATGGCGTTGCCAGCGGCGCAATCCTCGGCAACTCGCTGTACGTCAACAACGCGCGCTATACCACCTTCCCGGAAGCGGACACCGAGTACTGGCTGACCCGACTGAAAATCAAATCTACCCGTTGGCATCCGTAGCCGCATAGTGAAAGACGGCGCGCGTTGCAGCGCGCCATTCGGCAACCACGTTAGCGAAGTCTCAGCGTCTACAAGGTGTTCTTGTAGATCGTCCCATCCTTCATGATCAGCTTGAAATTGTTTTCCGGGTCGCCAACCAGGTCGAGATTTTCCAGCGGGTTGCCGTCCACCAGGATCATATCGGCATAGGCGCCTTCATCGATCACCCCCAGCGGGCCGTCGGGGTAGGGCGTCAGTTTACCCGAGAGCTTCAGCAGGTCGGCATTGTCGCAGGTTGCCATTTTCAGTGCTTCGAAGGGTGTGAACCATTTTTGCAGCTTCGTCAGTTGCGCGCCCTGGCGCTTGGCCAGGTCAGCGCTGAACAGCGTATCCGTGCCGAAGGCGATTTTGACCCCCAGTTTCTTGGCGTTGGTATAGACGAAATCCGTGCCGTTAATAACAGACATGTATTTCTCTTTCTGGAACTCGTTCAGTGCGGGTGCGTCCTCATCGTCCATAAAGGGCTGCATGCTGAGCCACACGCCTTCCTTTTTCATGCGTTTGAGGCTGTCCAATGTGGCCATATGGCCGTGTTCTATGCTTTTTACGCCGGCGTCGATGGAGTGGGCCACGGCCTCGTTATTGATCGCGTGGGTGAGTACGTAGGTCCCCCAATTGTCCGCCGCTTCGACAGCTGCCTTGAGTTCTTCCTGAGTGAACTGCTTGGTGTGAATCGGGTCGTAGGCAGAGGTCACGCCGCCTCCTGCCATCAGCTTGATTTGTGTTGCGCCTTGCATCAGGTTCTCGCGCACCCGCTTTAATACCTCGGGTACGCCGTCTGCGATATAGAACTGGTCAGCGGTCTCAAAGGGGTGAAGTTTGTCCGGCGTGGCAGGTACATCGCGTGTCATACGAAAATCCATATGGCCGGCGGTCTGGGAAATCGCGGGGCCAGAGGGGAACACCCTGGGGCCTACAATCATGCCCTGATCAGTAGCGGTGGCGATGTCAAACATGGGGCCGGCGGTATCGCGCACGGTGGTGAATCCGCGATAGAGCGTATCGCGCTGCGCCACCGACGTCTTCAGGTTCCAGTAGCCTTCATTGGTGGTCATCATCTCGCCGATTGTGGCGGTGGCGTACATGCCGTGCCAGTGCGCGTCGATCAGGCCCGGAATCAGCGTGTGCCCCTTGCCGTTGATCTCCACGGCACCCTCCGGGGCTTCCACGTCGGGCGCTATGCGCGCAATCATGTTCCCCGAGACCAGCACATCCGCATCCGCCAGCTGCTCTGAGCAGCCGCTGAAGACTTTTGCGTCGCGTATGACGACATGCGCATGCTTGACACCGTAACCGAAGGCGCCTTCCTGTGCATTCGCGCGACCCCCGGTCACAGCAACCAGAATGGCGGAGAAAATCGCCGTTGTTACAAACACCTGTTTCATAGTCTTTCCCTGGGTTGTGTGATTTCAGTGTGACGCCAGTGATTACCTGGCGGGCCCCGATAGCGCCGCCAGCAGTGCCACCAGCGGTGCCTTCAGCTTCCGTGACCGGGGCCTGTGAGCTAACCGCCGAATTGAACGCGAAAGCTCGATAGCCTAGAAAGCACGTAAAGTTTTAACACACTGCCATCTTTTTCACTTGTTCTAGGTGGACAAAAATATCTCATCAGTTTGTAGCAGCCTTGCTGCAATATCGGTCAGCTGCGGATAAGTTGCGAGGGCTGTGAGCGGAGATGTCGACCTGTTTCGAAGAAGAGACTTTCACCTTCTGCCTTTGGCCAACAAAACTCGCCTGGTTCAGGTGTTTCGCTCGCGATTCGATCATTGCTTAGTCTTCGTTACCCGTTCAGGTTTAATGGTGCGCTACTTTCACCGGTAGCGGCGCGCGTGCTGACTAAGAAGTAGTTCGCAGCGCCCCGTGGCTTTGCGAATGCGTTCGCGGATCGATGCTCCGCGGTTGGTTTCGGCCAGGAGCGGGCTGGAATGTGCTGCACAGAGATTTTCAGCATCGCCCCAGGCCTCAGCGATTTCCGCCGCCCACTCCCTGAACTCTGCTGCTGCCCCGTCGCGCTTTTCCAGCGCCATCGCAAGGGTAGGGTGAAAGCTGACCCGGTCGCGCAGGCCCACCAGGCTCAGCAGCCGAGGGAGGCGAATACACATCAGGGTGTCGTCTACGTGGATGGTGCCTGATGCGCGGTGATAGGCCAGTACAGATGCAAAGTGAACGTTTTCATTGGCGGAAATAAAGTCAACGCCGCGCGGGATAGAAAAATCGAGATCGTCGGAGTACCAGTCATGGAGTTCCTGGTCTTCGCTGCGCACTTCTTCCCAGGGCAGATCGGGGAATAGGTCCAGGTGCCGCTGGGTCCCATGAAGACGTGCCTCGGGGAACAATTCGTGCATGCGCTCCACGTGTATCGTGTGGAAGGGGTGCAAATTCAATATGGCTTCTATCTCGCCACCGTCCAGGATAGCGTCGATTTCGCTTGCGAGGGATTCACCGATTGCATAGGAATCCAGAAGCACGAAACTGCCGTTGTCCAGCCGGACGAGTGAGGCCTGAGTGCCAATGTCCACCACCCCACCGATGCGGAAGGAGCCCCGGATGTTCCAGAAGTTCTCCGCTACCTGAATAATTTTGTCGGCCATCTTTCACCTTCTATACGCTTGGAATCGGCACTGCGCCCCTGAGCAGCGAGCTATCTCCCTCAGTGTAGCGCACACCAGGCCAACAGGGGACAGACCACGGTTATGATAACGCGGTTGTCGATTTAACTAATGCTACAACGGTGGCGGTTCAAGCGGAGGGCTAGTGTGTGCCAGGCCGGCTCTGTCTGTAACGCTGCGGTGACAGTCCGGTCAGGCGGCGAAAAGCGCGAGTAAAATTCGAGGGATCACTGTATCCCAGCGATGCGGCGATCTCGGCAACGGGTGCATCGGAATCGATTAGCCAGTCTTTAGCGAGACCCGTTCTGGTTTCAGCCAATAACCCTGTAAAGGTATAGCCGGACCCGGCGAGGCGACGTTGCAGGGTGCGCGGACTCATACCTGCTATTTCCGCAGCGAGCTCTATGGTTGGGTTTTGGTCGCCCACCAGCGTGATGAGAAGCTGTTCGACGGAGGCCTTGAAACCAACAGGTATCGGTTCACCCGGAACAGGCGATGCGCGCCCGGTGTCTGCCACGTTGGTGCGGGTCTCAGGCTTTGAGCGTTGCAGGAGTGAACGGGGAAAGGTAAAGGAGGAGTAGGGCGCGCCTGTGACAATTTGTGCATTACCAAACATTCGTCGATCTCCGAACAGATCTTCGTTACCCGCCAGCAGGCGGACTTCGCCGGGGTTCCATGCTGCGTCGATAAACTGACGCAGCATGGATATGGTGATCACCAATGTGTAAACGTCAGCGAGACAGCGACCGAGACCCGGAGGACCCGGTAAATGCTGGTTGAGACGTACATTGTCGGCTTCTTCACTGATCCAGAACCGTTCGCCGCTGCTCAAGGCCCCAATCAGACGAATACCGGTGCGCAGATACTCACTTACTGTTGATGCGTTCTGCAGTGTTGCTCCGAAAGCACCCAGGTCAAATGCAGAGGTCTGCTCTCCGACAAGTGCACTGATATCCCGGATTTTTTCCTGCCGGGAGGCCAACTCGATAAATCGATAGATCGACAGCACCGGCAGCAGCGCCTCCGGGTCATCAAGTTGGCTACTGGAAATCTGCGCCTTGTTCAGCAAACGGGTCATTGGCGTGCCGATGCTTTGAAGAAAGTCGACAAAGGGTGCTACAGCGCTGGCACGTGCAAAGGGCACAAACGCTACAGGTTTCGTCCTGCAGCGAGTATAGAAAACCTGATCTTTATCAAGCATCTTCGTCATTCAGGGCCTTTGGCAATATAAGAGTCCGCTGTCGTGGCGTAAAATGACTATTCACAGCCTACTGACTGATATTGTTAATCAGTAGCCAGGCATAAACAAGCACGCGACTGGACTACGGAAGGGCTCGCCGAATGCTTTGCGCGGGTTCTGCGAAACGACGATCGTAGACGTTAGTTGGCGATAGCGCTTGGTCTATCACACCGATTAAAGGAAGGTGCAAATGTTTGCCCACATCAAAAATACCCTCTTGGATTATCGCGTAAAGGTGCTCGCTGCTTCTTTCCTTGCGCTGTTGGTACTACCGGTAAAGGGAGCAGAGCTTGAGACTCGAATTGGCCCACTGGCCTATGAGGCGGGCTACCCGGCGGCGGAGACCGTTGAAAAACTCTATGATGAGCTGGATTACCAGCGCGCCGTTCAGGCCTATCTGTGGGCGCTGCCTATGGCTTCTTACGGGGCCATGGCAGATGCGCATAAAGCCCTGGGTGCTAACAGTCACACGGTAGTTGTAGCGGACAAACTGGCGCAGCCAAAGCAGTTGGCGCTCACCGCGAACCAGGACACAGTCTACATGTCGGGTGTGCTGGACCTGCGCGAAGGCCCGATGGTAATGGAGCTTCCTCCTGGCCTGCTCGGCACGATGAACAATGTTTGGCAGCAACCGCTGGTCGATCTTGGTGGCCCGTTCTCCCCCGAGCAGAACCGCGGCGGAAAATTTCTGATTCTGCCGCCCGGGTACGATGGACCGCTGCCGCAGACCCATCACCACATCGCGCGCTCTGATACCAATATCGTAGTGTTTTACCTGAGGGCGGTGCCGAAAACGCGAGACGATATCCCCGAACTGGTTGAACTGATCCACACCTATCGCCAGTACAAGCTGGAGGACGCAGCCAACCCGCCTGAAACCAGGTTTGTATCTTTGTCAGGCAAGGAAGTCGATTTGCTGACCAACGAGGGTCTCGCCTATTTTGAGACCCTGGCACGCTACATCAACGAGAACCCGCCACGCGAGCAGGACATGGCGATGCTCGGTGTGCTGCAGACCCTGGGCATTGTTCACGGGGGCGAGTTCGAGCCGGACGAACGCATGAAGGCCATTCTCACCGAGGCAGCCACCGTCGGGCGGGCCATGGCAGAGGCGCTTGCCTTCGCGCCGAGAGTGCCCGCGGACATCGTGTATGCGTACCCGGGAGAGCGCCGCTGGAAGAAGATTTTCTTCGCTGACCCCACATTCCACGAATCGGAATACATGGCTATCGATCTTCGCAGCAAATATGCCTTCGAAGCGATTGGCACGGCGAAATCCATGGTGGTGTCTGTGCCCGGCCAGGGCTCCCAGTACATCGGCGCCTATCAGGATGCCAACGGCGATTGGTTGACTGGCGACCACACCTATCGGATTCGCCTGCCCCGGGATGTGCCGGCAAACATGTTCTGGTCGCTGACCGTCTATGACAACGACACCCGTTCCATGATCCAGAACGAACACGGACGGCCGCTCGTCGGCTCAGTGCATGGCGCTACTGCCAACGAAGACGGCACCTTCGATCTGTACTTTGGGCCAACACAGCCAGCAGGTGCCCGCGAAGAAAATTGGGTACAGACTAAGCCGGGGAAAGGGTGGTTTGTTTATCTGCGCCTGTACGGACCGGAAACCTCCTACTTTGAGAAAACCTGGATCCCCGGCGATGCGGAAAAGCTCCAATAGGCAATACGCGATACGTTCAACAGGAGAACACACATGAATCGATCATTCACCGTTGGCAAGACCTTGCTGGCAATGATGGGATTAATTGCTGCCTGTTCTGGCGCCGTCGCGCAGACGGTTGCAGTGACGCCGGAGGAGGCCGCGAGAGTCGCCCGTGATGGCTATATCTACGGTTTTCCAATGGTGATGAATTACAAGACCATGTGGAACTACGTCGTTGACGAGGATAGCCCGGAATACAAAGGGCCATTCAACCAGGTGTCATGTGACGCGAGGCTGTTCACCCCCCAGGACAAGGCAGTGGTAACGCCCAACGCCGACACGCCCTACTGCATGTTCTGGATCGACCTGCGAGCGGAGCCGATGATCCTGTCCGTGCCCGGGATAGAAGCCAGGCGGTATTACAGCTTTCAACTCATTGATCTTTACACCCATAATTTCGGCTATGTTGGAACGCTCAGTGCCGGCAACGAGGCGGGCCGCTATTTGATCTCCGGCCCGGGCTGGGATGGCAAAAAACCGGCGGGCGTTACTGATGTCCTTCGCAGCGAGACCAGCTTCATCTTCACGGTCGCGCGCACGCAACTGTTCGGCCCCGATGACCTGAACAGCGTCAAGGACATTCAGGGGCAGTACCAACTGCAGCCGCTGAGTGCTTTCTCAGGGCAGGCACCGCCCGCCGCGCCAGCCCGACCCGATTTCCCGACCTGGGACGAGGGCTCCCAGCTTGACCAGCGATTCTTCATTTACCTGGACTTCATGATGGATCTGCTCGGGCAACCGGGGCCGGGGGAGGAGGCGCTATGGCAGGATCTCGCACGCCTGGGTGTTGGCCCCGGCCAGAACTTCAAACTGGATGCGCTTTCCGCCGGGCAGCTAGAGGCGTTAAACGCGGGCGTCAAACAGGGGTTCACTGAGATGGAGGCCTTCATTGCCGAGCATTCGAACGACCCGCTGGCCAGCGGGAAATGGTTTGGCACGCGGGCATTCCTGGACGAAAGCGCCCGGTCCAATTACGGCCTCGATCAGCCCGACATGCTTCGCTCGGTTGCCGCCCATATGGGGCTCTACGGCAATTCGGCGGCCGAAGCGGTTTACCCAACGTACCTGACCGATGCCGAGGGTGCACCGCTGGACGGCTCTTCTCGCCGCTACACGATCAGTTTCGCAAGCGGGGCGCTGCCGCCGGTAAAAGCGTTCTGGTCCTTGACCATGTATGACGGAAAGACTCAGCTGTTTATCGAAAATCCGCTCGACCGATACCTGCTGAGCTCAGAGATGCTGGAGCAAATGAAACGTGAGGAGGACGGCTCTCTGGTGCTTTATGTGCAGAAAGATTCACCGGGGCCTGAACTGGAGTCCAACTGGCTTCCCGCGCCCGACGGGCCGTTCTACATGGTCTTACGGCTCTACGGCCCTGAAGAGACCGCCCTCCAGGGGCGCTGGACGCCCCCGGATGCAATAGGGGACAGACCACGTTAAAAACAGGGGTCTGTCCCCGTTAATACGCCGATTGAAAGAGCGAGATACCTCGTTTCAGGCCATCCGCGGCCGCCTTTATGCGCAAACTGCCGCCGGATTCTCTCGGCTGAAACCAACCGAGAAACGCCAGAGAATCCAACAACGGTCAGCCACTTGACCTTCCTCTTGGAGGAAGGTTTATCTTTTACCTGACTACACGGTTTGTGTGGGAAAAACCTGAGGCGACAACGTACCTGATTAGATACAAGGGGTTGTTGCCAGCGACGTACAACCAACCTGTAAGAAAATGGTATGCACGATCACCGACATGATCATATGAATTCCTCCTCCGATAGGATTGGTCGGGTATTCTTTCTCAACGTCGCCTTTACCGTCATCGAGTTTGTCGGCGGCTGGCTAACTAACAGCACAGCGATTATGGCGGACGCAGTGCATGATCTAGGGGATAGCCTGTCTATCGGACTCGCCTGGCTTCTTAGTAAGCTCAGCGGCAAGAGAGCCGATAGTATGTTCTCGTACGGATACCATCGGTTCTCTTTGTTGGGAGCGTTGATAAACGGATTCGTCCTGATTGCAGGCTCGCTCTGGGTCCTCAGCGAGGCAGTTCCCCGTTTGTCCGACCCTCAGAGCCCCAACGCACTCGGAATGCTCGGGCTGGCCATCCTGGGTGTAGGGGTCAATGGCTACGCCGCTTATAAGCTAAGCCGGGGGAAGACACTCAACGAACGCGTACTAAACTGGCATTTGCTGGAGGATGTGCTGGGGTGGCTGGCGGTCCTCGTCGTTTCTGTGACGCTGCTATTTGTGGATTGGCCCATACTGGACCCACTGTTGTCTATTGTGTTCACGCTCTTCATATTGGTGAATGTCATTCGCGTTATCGTAACGACTGGTTCGTTGCTCATGCAGGCCACGCCGGATAAGGCATTGTATGCAGACGTTATCGGCGTCTTTCTGGAGACGGAGCACGTGGCGCAGGCACATCATGTCCACCTTTGGTCGCTCGATGGAGAGCGTCACGTAATGACTGCGCATCTTCAGCTGGATGAATGCATTGGCTATGTCGAGCAGAGGAGCATTAAGGCTGATCTTAATAATCGCCTGAGCAAGTTCAACTTTATTCACACGACTATCGAACTTGAATTCCCGGATGAAGAGTGCAGGGATGAGAGCCAGGATTAGTATGCAAAGGCTTTGGCAATATGACTGAATCGATACTGATAATCGTCGTCCATCAGTTAGTGTTTCAGGGAATGTTCTTTGTGAAGAACTTTTCCTTGCGGCGCCGCCTGGGAAAACCAATCCGTGGAAGTAACATAGAGGCCAGTGTATTTATCGGTTTCTCTGTTATCTTTCTTGGTCTTACATTTGTTGAGGCTTTCCGGGGTGCCGGGGAAATGGGGCCGCTCTCAACATGGGATAGCGCCGCATTTTTGCTGGGCATAATCCTTATGTCTGCCAGCGTTGTTGTTGCCTGGGCTTCCCTGAGGGATCTGGGAGATTCATGGCGGGTAGGAGTAATCGAGGAGCAACAGACGACGTTGATCGAAACCGGTATTTATCGATTCACGCGAAACCCATACTTTGTCGCTTACCTTATTCTGTTCGCCGCCTACACTGTGTTCCTACAGAGCCTGCTGTTGCTGATTCTCTCAGCTGTTGGTTTTGGACTCATTCACATGCTGGTTCGTAAGGAAGAGACCTATCTGGCTACACAACACGGCGAAACGTACCTGAGATACAAAAACAATGTGCCTCGTTACTTATGACAGAAAAGGGGGACAGACCACAGTTTTCTGTGGCAATGTGGGACAGGCCACAGTTTTCTGCAGCCAGGTTGTGACCGGCCGGATCTGAATATTGAGTGAACTCGAATCCGCCGCCAGATTCAGTCGACCGCAGGAACTGTTCCGGTATTCTGCCAATTCTGATACTGATGTCATCATTCCCAGAAGAGCTCGAATGCCTGTTGCAGGTGTCCCCTGGCATATTGGCCAGCGTGTTGGCAATCGAAGTGCCTATTTATATCCGCGGATGATTACAGTCTTTACCTTAACCTGCTGAAGGAACAAGCTCGAAGATACGCTTGTTCCAGGCATGTCCATCCTCTGACGACAAATCATGTGCATATCCCGCTGACGCCGGAAACTGTAAACGGGGCCTCACTGACGATGAAGAACCTGGGGCGGCGCTATGTGTAATACGTTATCCGGGATTGCCAGCGCAGTGGTACATTGCGGGAGGGGGCGGTAGCCCACCTAGCACTCAGATGGAACAAATACCCGGGCGTCGTGTAGAGCCAGGCCGCCGGGGAGTCAAGGACTCAAAGAAGGCCGGTCGTAAGTGTTTAATCGTGGTCTGTCCCCGGTTTTTTCGCAGGCTTATGCGCTGCATGTTCTGTCGGTGCCGCTCTCTTCGCGCACATCCTCAAGATCTCCAATTACTTCCACCAACAGGACTCTTGCCTGGCCTACCGATGTCAGTTTGCTATCACGCTCCACCAGTTCGGGCAGCATCGCTTCCGCTGCGCTTTCACCGTCGGTCTCTGCAACGCTCATTACTTCTAACCAGTACCCGGAAAGAGCGTAGTCATAGTTTTTGTTCGTTTGGGCGGCCTCTGCATAGGCAACTGCAACCGAATGTTTGCACCGGGCCAGGGCTTCCAGGCCGCGATAGGCATCGTCTCCAATCTTGCTGCGCAACTTTTCCATCTCGGCGGCGACTCTACGGCTCTCAGCTTCGCGCGCACTCTCTCCTTTTTTGGCCCCGTGAATTCCGCCGGTTACCGCTCCTGTACTGCCGCCCCAAACTGCCCCACGGGCAGCTGCATCGCTTACGCTTCCGCCAAATACCAGCGCTGACACCATGCCGCCGATAGCCCCCACTGCTGCACCCCCGGCAGCGCCCTGCGCTGCACCGCGGGTCGATTCAGTAGAGCAGGCAGTGATGCCTACAGCCAGCGTCGCCGTCAAAAGCAGTCGTTGTAGGACCAGGTACATATGTGTTTCCCATTATTTTCTGGATGAATAGATATGCGTCAGTATAGACAACTGCTCAGGTTTCACATTACGGGCGCAGGAAACAGGCGTTCTGCAGCAGCTCATCTGATTCGCCAACAATAGCAGGCTGAAATTTCAGGGCAATACAATTGTTGTACTACGTTAGCCTGGTGCGAGGAGGGCCAGCGGAGAGGCTATACTAAGTGGCTTGGGGAGTGGCGGTACCTTCCGGTTAGTCCAGGGCCGCTCGCCATCCCTGTGTTTCGAAGTCCTTTCTGCTGCAGTGTCCTACCCTTGGAAGAAAGGGCTGCAGTTCTGGGTCATCGGTTTCTCCTAGGGCCAAAGCCTTCAGTCGCAGCAGTAGGGGGTTGGTACGCAGCAGCAAGCGGTAGGTGAGCTGGCCGTCCAGATAGGGACCCCAGTCCATCCAGTTCACATGCTGCTGCCGTGTTGCGTTACCGGGGCGATTCTGCTCGGTTGATACCACCACCGTGTAATACCCATCCGGGTCCAGTGTAAGATCCCTGTCGACCAATGCGTCGTTGCATATGCCCGCCCAAAAATTGTAATTGGTGATGGTGAAACCACGTATTTGCGCAGCAGCTGAGAACACAGGTTCGTTGGGGAAATCAGGTGTTCTAAATGGTTTTGCCCTGACGACCAGCAATTCGCCCAGGCGACTGCTGTATGGAGTACCCAGGTACAGAATGTCATCGCTCGCGAGTATGTCGTAGGGCAGACCCCAGTTGGACCGCGTGCTGAACTTTCCGGCCGCTACCTGGGCACGGTAATCCGGTATTGGGAGCGCCGCGAACCGGGTGGTTTCAATCGGATACTCATCTTTGGCGTAGGGGAGGCAACTCTCGTGATGCTCTACTATCGTGCCCTGCGCATCCATCAATGTCACAGAGGGTAGGGGTACGCCTGTGCTGTTGGGCGGGTTAGCTCCCAGTACAGAGTCGGTCGTGCGCAGCAGAAGGAATAGCGCGGGGTTGGGTCCGCCATTGCGCTTTTCCCCTGCATAGATGGTGTTCGCGGTCGGGCTCTCAGGCAGCGGCTCGAACAGGATCGTGATCGTAAAAAATTGCTCGTCCAGGGCAGTACATTCCTCGCGAAAAGGATTGCGACTGCCCGGGTCCGGATCGATATCCTTGTCCACCAGGGTTGGCAGCGTGTTGGTATCGAAGTCATTGGGGTGAAAGCCGAAGTAGCGGCAGCGCAGGTACTGGCCGCGAATTACAACGCTTCCCCCCTGTGGTACAGCGAAGAATCCTTCGGGTGCCCCGTCGCCATGCCAGAAGCGGTTACTGAAGTAATTGGACGCGGACGTATCCAAAAGGTAGGGAAAGCGGTTATTCGTCAGGGGGCTGCCAGCGCCTGGCCAGCCGGTTGATAGCGGTGCACCGGTGAGTTCGCCGGCCAAGTACTTGCCATCATCCAACCGCATGGCGCAATGCTCAGCGATAAAATCGGATATGCGCCCTTCTATAAGCGCGAGCTCAGGATCACACAGCCTGGGAAATACACCCAGCACCGCCATTCCCCGGGCATCGCGTGCCTCGGCCAGCAGATCGTACAGCGCCTGAAAATCTGCCTTGATGGGCTCCGGCGCGACATCCAGCAACTGCCTGACGGTATCGGCATGACCGATAAACTCGTTGTGGCCATGTTCAATATGTAGTTCGCCAGCTAGCAGGCTGCGCCAGGTATCCCTGAATGCTTCAATACTCAATTTGCAATCTCCTCCTGGGCAACCGGCGGTGAGCGCGGGTGCTCTGTATCCGGCGTGAACGTGGTCATTTTTTCATAGCCGAAAGCTTCAAAGGCAAAGCCCCAGTGCTTGTTAACCGTATTGATTAACTCATCGGGAAATTCGAACGCGTTTTTGCGGTAACTGCCCAGACTATCCAGATAGGATTGTAGCTGCGGGGCTACCTTTTCAAAGTCGCCCAGCTGCAACTGGCTATAGATTCTTCTCATGACGAGCATGGGTTCTCTGTCGAGTTCTTCGAAGCGTATTTCTACGAGATCTTCCGGCGGTATGAGCGAGCGCTGTTCCAGATACTTGTTCAACAGTTTGTCGTAGGCGTGCAGTATCCAATTGTCGATCATGTTCCATTCGAAATCCTGGAAGTTCTGCCCGGGCAGGATCATCCGGTACATGTTGCGCATCGACTGATACACCTGGTATGGGTTGCGCACGATAAATACATACTTGGCGCCCGGAAACATCGTGGTCAACAGGCCAACTCTGCCGGTATGGGCCGGTGTTTTCAGCACCAGCTGTTTACCCTCGTTTAGCAAAGTGGCCTTTTTCAGTACATCCATGTATGCAGACTGCCACTTTGCCAGTTCCTCGGGGTTTTGACCCAGTTCTGTGACGTAACGGTCGTATATATCGGGCAGCGAACGAGGGAAGCTGGCAAAGTGAAAGGCCGCATGTTCGGTGATGCTCACTAGCGCAAGTTCTTCCTCCTGTGGGGCATCCAGCGTAATGGCCACATTGTCCATTGGGCGTGTATCGGGCATGGATGCGGCGATACGTTTTTTTAACCAGCCGCGTCCTATCATGGCAACGGGATGCAAATTCGCCTGGTAATTGGTAACAAAGCCGAACTGTGGATCCTGCCAGAACAGGTAATGAAGATGCGTGGTGCCACTGCGGCCCATGCCCAGCAGGAAAACAGGAGGTGCGGCCAGTTCTGTTGCGTCTACCCGGCTGCCCCAGCGCAACTTCTCATACAGGCGAAATGGTTCCACAAACAAGCTGAACAGGAGGCGTTGGGCAACGTACCCCCAGTAACGGAAGTCCACTTTCCCTCGACGTAATAACCGAAGCAGTGCCGGCAGTTGGATAAACTGTGACATCGCCGAATTGCGTTCTTGGTCGCTCACAATTTAGTCGGGAAGGTCTGCAGACCACGGCACGCCATTGATATGACCTCCCCCGTCTGCGTGGATGGTGTTGCCGTTGACATAGCGTGCACCTTCGGAAGCGAGAAATACGGCCAATGGTCCGATGTCGCGTTCGCTGTCGCCAAGCCGCCCCATGGGGTTCAGGTTGAGAATGGCTTGCGCAGATTCCGGCTCCCATTCCATATACGCTTCCCAGGGCGCCGTAACGGCAGCGGGGCAGATGATATTACAGGTGATGCCGTGGCGACCCCACTCGGCGGCTGCTGTGCGTGTCAGTGCCCGCAGGGCTTCTTTGGAGCTGTTGTAGCCCACAGAGAAACGATGGGCGTTGATGCCGTTCAGAGAGCACATGCTGATTATCCTTCCCCAGCCGTTGGCCTTCATGCTGGGAAAGAGCTTCTGCATGGCCCATAGAGGAGCGTGATAGTTCACCTCAGCGAGCGCCCTGATGGCCCGCTCGTTGGTATATTCCATGCGAGTGGGCTGGCCATCCCCTGCGGTCGCATTGTTGACCAGTATATTGATGTCGCCGATGTCGGTGGCAACCTGGTCAATCTTCTCTTCAAGTTGTTTTCTATCGGTAATGTCAGTTTCCAGGAACAACGCTCGGCCCTGTGGGAAATCCCGATTGATGTTGTCTTGTGCCAGCGTGCCCACTTCAACATCGCGCGCCGCCAGAATCACGTTCGCGCCCTGTTCAGCGTAGGCCCTGGCGACTCCCAAACCGATACCCCGACTACCACCCGTGATGAATGCTGTTTTATTTTGTAGTTGCATCAGGGTCGGGCCCTCTTATCGCTGCAAAATTTAGTTAAGCATCGGTATCAAAGAAAGGCAAGGAGCTGCGGGAAAACGGGGGGAAAACGGGGACAGACCACGTTTTCGGCAGCCAGGTTCTAACAGATGGTTTCGTTTAACCGTGGTCTGTCCCCGGTTTTTGTGGCCCGCGAACCAGACGACCGGGCAGTGCACCCGTTGCGCGCCCGTTGCGCTGCACCACTTCTCCGTTGACCAGGGTGGCGGTATAACCGGTAGCGCTCTGGTGGACTCTGCGCCCATTGGCCGGCAGGTCATATTCAACCCGCGGGGGAAGCAGCGTAAGCGCGTCAAAATCGATGATGTTGATATCGGCGCGATAACCGGCACGCAGCAAGCCCCGGTCCTCCAGGCCAACCGCGACTGCGGTGTCGTGGGTCAGACCCTTGATGACCTCGGGGATCGTAAGCCGCTCACCTTTATCGCGGTCGCGAGCCCAGTAGGTCAATAAATGGGTGGGCAGGCTGGCGTCGCAAAGAAACCCAAGATGCGCACCGCCGTCTCCGAGCCCATAGAGGCTGTGAGGATGGCGCAGCATCGATAGTGCCGCATTCAGGGTGCCGTCGGCGATATTCACTACTGGCAGCATCAGTACCGCCTGGCCGTCCTGCTCCAGCATCAGGTCGTAGGCACAGGTTGCCGGGCTGACCCCCTGGCGAGCCGCAATTGCGCTGACCTTCTGCGTGGCGTCGGGCTCGTAATCGGGTTGCTCGCCCAGCGGATACATGAGGTCCCAGCTGCGCAGCAGCATGTCGCCGGGGAAGTCGGATGGCTCAGGGGTCTCCTCAATAATCTTTGCGCGCACGGCAGGATCTCGCAGTGCCTGGCGCCGCTCTGCGGGCGGCAGCGTGAGCAGTGATTTAAAGGTGGATGTGTAGCTGAAGGGATTGAAGCTCGTCTCAAAGCCCATCAGGATGCCAACGGGCCTGCCGCTGACCTGCGCCTTTACCTGCAGGCCGTCCCGCTGACAGTTCTCAATCCAGTCGAGCACCGTTCTCCACTTGTCCGGTGCGTCGTGCCACTGCATGACTGTCACAGACAGAGGGCGCTCTGTTTGCTCTGCAACACGACGCAGCATGGCGAGCTCTGAATCAATATCGGAAAAGTCTGACACCAGTTGCAGCACGCCACGCCCGCTGTCTCGCAATGCCCGCCCAATGGCGACAAGCTCCTCCTCGGCAGCATCCAGAGTGAAAATGGGTGTGCCATCACTCGCTCGATGGTTGATGGTGCGCGACGTAGCGAAGCCCAGGGCGCCAGCGTCAATGGCTTGCTTTGCCAGCTGCTCCATGCAGGCACGGTCCTCTGCAGTGGCCGGTTCGCGTGTTACGGCGCGCTCGCCCATGGCAAACACACGCAGCGCCGCATGAGGTATCTGGGTGGCGATGTCGGCATCGTACTCGCGCTGATCCAGCTGGTCCAGATACTCAGGGAAGCTCTCCCATGTCCAGGGCAGGCCGGTGGTCAGCACGATCTCGGGTAAATCCTCCACGCCTTCCATCAGAGACACCAGGCGCTGTCGGTCTGCGGGTTTGCACGGTGCGAAACCGACGCCACAATTGCCCATCAGAACGGTGGTAACACCGTGCTGGGAAGATGGTGTGACGCTGTTGCTCCAGGTAACCTGTCCGTCATAGTGGGTATGGATATCTACAAACCCGGGGGTGACCAGCTGCCCGGTGGCGTCCATTTCCTCGCGGCCCTGAAACGCGAGACCGGTGCCCAGCGCGATAATTCGACCGTCCTGAATTGCGATGTCAGCCTGAAACGCGGGTTTCCCACTGCCATCTACCACCTGTCCGTTGCGAATCACCAAGTCTGCTTGCTGTGTCACCGTAAACATCCCTCATCGTATTTGTGCTTTCGCGCATTGTAGCAGCCCCCGCACAGATCACGAGAGAAAAGGGAGAAAAGGGGACAGACCACGGTTTTCAGTATCCAGCTTGTGAGCGACCACATTTGATCATTGGGTACTCCCCAATCCACGACTACAATCAGTCGAAGGCAGAAGCTGTGCCGGCAGTCTGCCATGTCTGATATGGATGTCATCATGCCCAGGAGAGCTCGAATCGCGGTTGCAGGTATTCCCTGGCATATTATCCAGCGTGGTAATAATCGATCTGCCTGCTTCTACTCACCAGGCGATTACTCCCTGTACCTTCATCTGCTGGAAGAACAAGCCCGGAAATACGCTTGCGCTATACATGCCTACTGTCTGATGACGAATCATGTGCATATCCTGCTGACACCGGAAACCGCAAGCGGTCCCTCACTGATGATGAAGAACCTCGGGCAGCGCTACGTGCAATACATCAACCGGAAGTATCAGCGCAGCGGTACATTGTGGGAAGGGCGGTTCAGGTCGTGTCTCGCACAAAGTGAAAACTACCTGCTAGTTTGCTCTCGTTATATTGAACTGAATCCGGTGCGCGCTGCGATGGTGGATAGGCCCGGGCAGTATCACTGGTCCAGTTTTGCATGCAATGGAGAAGGGAGGTCTGACAAGTTGATCTCTCATCATCCACACTACATGTCTCTTGGCAACTCGGCGCAGGATAGATGTCGTGCATACAGAGACCTGCTCCGTGTGCACGATGACGGCAAGACAACCGAAGAAATCCGGCGTGCCACGCAAGGAAACTATGTTCTGGGCGACAGTCGGTTTAGCGCTGATATAGAACAGATACTTGGGCGCCGTGTAGTGCCGGGGAACTCGGGAAGGCCGGTAGGAAGTTGTTAACCGTGGTCTGTCCCCGGTTTTGTAGTTTTTTCATTCACAGCGTTTCCAGAAACCCAAGCACTGCTTCAGTGAAAATATCATTCCGGTCACCGGCCACCATGTGTCTGGCTTTCTCCACATCAACATAGCTCGCATGAGGAATGAGTTCCAAGAACTCCTGTACTTCGGCTTCGGTAACGACGTCTGAGGCGCGGCCACGAATCAGCAGCACCGGCAGAGTGATAGCGCGTGCAGCGGCGATCACTCTTGTGGGTTTCTCCGGGCTGTCCTCGCTTTGCGCAAAAAACTTGGGGTCCCAGTGCCAATAAAAGCGCCCATCTTTCTCACGCAGGTTTTTACGCATTCCGCTGGCGTCATCGCGTCGCGGACGGCCGGTGTATAGCGCTACAGCATCGGCGGCTTCTTCCAGGCTGCCAAATCCGCGTTCAATGTGCTCATTCATGAAGTCGAATATACGCTGCACACCGTCAAGGTTGAGACTGGGTGTCACATCCACCAATACGATCGCTTTGAACATTTCCTGATGGATTTCACCGGCGCCAAGCATCGCGGCAATGCCCCCTAATGATGCACCAACGATAACCGGTGGTTCATCAAAAGAGCGAGCCAGGCACGCCATATCCAGGGAAAAGTGTGCGAGGTCATACAGTCCCTCTTCGGACCATTCGCTCTCTCCGTGCCCTCGGTGATCATACGCAACTGCATACCAGCCGCGCGATGCGAGCTCGCTGGCGGTGCCGCCCCATGAATGGCGGGTTTGGCCTCCGCCATGCGAAAGAATGACAGGTGGGTTATTACGGTCACCGTAGGCGTCGGCTTTTAACGTAATGCCGTCTTCGCCGGTGAATTCAAAGCAGGTTGGTTGCATAGTCTTGGGCTGCTGTAGTTATTAAGCGATCCCATCCTAACTGTTTGCGACTATTTCGTGTAGGGATGGGCGGTGGACCGGCATCCTGGAGTCCCAGTCAGTTGGGCAAGCACCGCAGTTTTGGGTGGTAAAGCGTTACTCTACCATTCTACCGCCTTCAAGGATAAAACCCGGATCCTGTGTCGTTTGAAATTGAGCTACACTGACCGATTACGGAAAACGCAGATGTTGGCCGACGAAATGGCCACCACCAAACGTAGCAGGGAGACGCTGACCATGAGCGACAACAACGATAAAAATTCAGACGATAGCCAGGCAAACAAGGGCGGCAAAAAGACGTTTACTTTCACTAGTGGGTCTACAGAATTGGTCACTGAGGTAGTCGCCGACTGGATGCCACTGCATATCGACGAGAAACCGGCCGCTGATATGTTCTATACCGCCTATCTGGTGAAAGACGATAGCGAGCAGAGACCGATCACATTTTGTATTAACGGCGGTCCGGGCGGCAGTTCGGTTTTTCTGCAGTTTGGATGTGCCGGGCCGCGCATCGTAGCCTATGACGAAGAAGGCCACGAGGCAGCAGGAGCCAAAAGCCTGGTTGACAACCCATCCCACTGGCTGGGATTTACCGATCTCGTCTTTATCGATGCCATCGGCACCGGATATAGCCGGCTTCGAACCGAAAAAACAGCCGACCCTGATAAACCAGCAGAGAAAAAGGACAATCCCTACTGGGCGGTGAAGAAGGACCTTGCCAGCATTGCAGAGTTCATGCGCAAGTTTCTCACCGCGCATAACCGCTGGCAAAGCCCCCTGTTTTTCGCGGGCGAAAGCTACGGTGGATACCGGGCCGCGAGGCTGGTTAAACTCTTTTCCAAGGAGTTCCAACTGGTCGTCAATGGCCTGGTTGTTATCTCGCCAATCTGGCAGTTCCGCGATGCTTCTGACTCAGACTACAGCACCAGTCAGTGGGTCAATCAGCTGCCAGTATATGTAGGCATAGCGCATAAGCATGCTCTGTGCCGACATACAGAAGCCGGCACGCCGATGTCTGACGTTCTCGAAGCGGCGGAAAAATTCGCCATCTCCGATTATGCCCGTGCACTGGTCGCCGGGACGATGATGGACGATGGCGAGCGACACGCAATCTTCACCCGGGTGGCCGATATGATTGGGCTGGAGGCCTCGTTTGTTATCGAATCCGAAGGCCGCATCACCTTCGTCGACTTTGCCCGTCTGTTAAAGAAACAGGACCACCGGATTACCGATCTTTACGACGGTAGCCTCACCTCAGGCGACGCATTTCCCAATCGTACCAATAATGAAGCGGCGATAAATGAAGCCTTGTTCAATACGATGAACCTTTATGCCGCCGCCATTTACCAGTGGCAGCGCAGTGAGCTGGGCGTGTCGACGGACTTGGAATATACAGTGCTTAACCATGAAGCTCACAAGGCCTGGAAAAACGATGAAAAGGAGTTTGACCTGTTCCAATTGGCCGAGTCCATGGACGATTTTCGTGCCGGTGTGACCACTAATACGGCGATGAAAGTGCTGGTCGTTCACGGCCAGTACGATACCGTGACACCTTACTTTGCCAGCAAACGCCTGATGCACCAGAGCCGCATGACAGCCGAGGCCAGAGGGCGAGTCACGGAAAAGCTTTATGAGGGCGGCCACATGTTCTATTCATGGCACGAACAACGCAGGTTGTTCAGCGAAGATGTGAGGGAGCTGATTGAGTCCTTCGACTGATTGCCCTGCTTGTGTGTCTGAAGTTTCCCTGGCTTTCTAATGCGCGTTTTCATCTATGCCGACGCGACGGATTATGCGTCTTTAAGTTGTCGGAACGGTTCGTTTGACTCACATCAGCGCCGACCCATGGAGACCGGGGTATGGTGTAGGAATGTGGCAGCGTCGTACGTATTCGAACCGGAGGAGACTCACATGTCCAGGATGATGAAAGCGGCAATATTCGTTGAACCCAATCGGATCGTACTCGAGGATAAACCGATCCCCGATGTGGGTCCGCTTGATGCGCTGATCCGCATCACAACCACGACCATCTGCGGTACTGATGTTCATATCCTGAAGGGCGAGTACCCTGTCGAGCGTGGCCTGACCATAGGGCACGAGCCAGTGGGTGTGATCGAGAAGCTGGGTTCGGCTGTTCGCGGTTACGAAGAGGGCCAGCGCGTTATCGCCGGTGCGATCTGCCCCAGCGGCCACAGTAACGCGTCGCTTTGTGGCTGCCATTCCCAGGACGGTCCAGACAACCAACACGGCTTTGAGCCGCTGGGCGGCTGGCGTTTTGGCAACACCATCGACGGGGCACAGGCGGAGTATCTGCTGGTGCCCGATGCAATGGCAAACCTCGCTCCCATTCCTGAAGCCTTATCGGACGAGCAGGTACTGATGTGCCCCGACATCATGTCGACGGGCTTTTCCGGGGCGGAAAGCGGAAACATCCGCATCGGCGACACGGTTGCGGTCTTTGCTCAGGGGCCGATCGGCTTGTGCGCCCTGGCGGGTGCCCGCCTGATGGGTGCATCGACGATAATTGGCGTTGAAGCCGTGCCTGAGCGGATGAAAATCGCTCAGGTGATGGGCGCCGATTATGTCGTCGATTTCACCAAGACCGATCCGGTCGACGAAATTATGCGGCTGACGGGCGGTCGCGGGGTCGATGTGGCAATCGAAGCGCTGGGTCGGCAAGACACCTTTGAAGCTGCGCTGCGCGTGGTTCGCCCAGGTGGCACACTCTCTTCCCTCGGGGTTTATTCAAGCGATCTGAAAATTCCTCTCGACGCTTTCCTGGCGGGCCTCGGTGACCACAAGATCACCACGCTGTGTCCAGGCGGCAAGGAGCGTATGCGCCGGCTGATGGATACTATCGCCAGCGGCCGTCTCGATACCAGGCCGCTTGTCACCCACCGCTATAATCTCGCACAAATTGAGCAAGCCTACGACTTGTTTGCGAACCAGCGCGATGGGGTACTTAAGATCGCGATCACGACTTGAGGCGGAAGAAGCGTTACCTCCGTATAGGCTTGTGAATGTGTGGGTAGCAAGGCGGCCCTGGCGACGTTGTGTTCGGTTGCGCACCGTGCGGTTATACCGCTGGGTCCATTCACGGGCGCCCTGCTTGTAGGCATGGCTTCCAGTATCGTCTATATTCATTGCGATGAATTGCCGCAGCAATTCTTCGAGACAGGCAGGTCATCCTGCCGGGCAAGAGAGGCAAGCCGCTCATGAGTCAGTTCAGACAGCTCAACGCCACTGATACCATCTTTATCGCCAGTGAGAATGTCAGCACCTACAATCATACGGCGGGGTTGATGGTTCTTGATCCTGGGGATACAAAGCCCCTCAGCTTTGTTAAATTCCGCAAGCGTATGGCCGAAAGGGTAAAGCTCGTTCCCCAGTTTTTCTGGAAAATGCACGAGGTGCCCGTGGGTCTGGACCTGCCCTATTGGGTAGAGGATGAGGCATTCAGCATTGACCGCCATATCCGCCGCATTGCCCTTCCCGAGCCTGGAAATCGTGCCGCCCTCGGCGAACTGGCAGGGCTGCTCTACAGTCGTCACCTTGATCGTCGTCACCCGCTGTGGGAGATGTGGTACATCGAGGGGCTTGCCGACGGCAGAGTGGCAGTGATGATGATATTCCACCACTGCCTTATGGACGGCCAGAGTGCCATTCGTCTGCTCGATCTTCTCTCCGACGCAAAACCCAATGCGCGAGCGCGCAAGGCCGGCATCCAGCCCCCTGACATTCAGGCTGGCCGCGCCCCGTCACCTTACGAGCTGTCATTGCGTACAACGCTGCACCTGTTGCGTTCGTCGGGCAAGATGACCGAGAGTATCGCCACGATCCTGCTGCCGAAGCTGCTAGAGGGGGTGAGTTGGCGGCGTGCTGAAAGAAATGCCGCGCCGCCTTTTGTTCCCCATCCACTGTTGAACGCAGACATCGGTAATGCCCGCGGCTTTGTTTTCGGTTCCCTGCCAATGGCAGACATTCTGCGTATCAAGCAGCATTTCGCGGTTACCTTCAACGACGTTGTACTCGCACTGGTAGGTGGCGCCCTGCGCCAGTATCTCTCCGCTCGTGACGCACTGCCCAAACACCCGCTCCGTGCTGGCATGGCGATATCGTTGCGAGCGGAGGGTGACGAGGACATGTCGAACAAGGTGACGAATGCGCACGTCACACTGGCTACCGATGAGGCAGACCCTGTCCGCCGATTGCAGGCTATACACGCGGCATCGATGCAGGCCAAGACGGCCGCCCGCGGTGACGCCAAAGGCGCTATGGAGTTCGTGCAAAGCCTGCCGCCGCTGTTTCTCACAGCGATCATAGGGTCGGTGAATGCTGAACAAAGTGCCAATCTTATCGGCGCGCATCTTGCCGTCTCCACAATGCGCAATGATGGTGCCCCTCGCTATCTCGCCGGCGCAAAAATAGAAAGCACCTTTCCAATGTCCGTGATCGCGGCAGGCATCGCACTGAATGTGACCTGCATCAGTAGTGGTGACACCCTGGACATCGGGTTGACTGTGAACCTGGATTCATTGGACCAACCCTGGGCACTGGTAAAGCACCTGAAAGAAGAACTGCTGTTGTTGAAGAAGCTTGCTCGCAATTCCAAGCGTTCAGCTTAGATACGATATATATGAGCAACTGCCGGGATCAGTAGCCGCCACTGAACAGGGTTGCTATGCTCTGGCCGGACGTTTTATAGAATTTAAGGTAGTCGGAACTTGTTGAAACAGCTGTTGATCTTTCTCGGGGGAGTGGTACTGACCACTCTTTTTTTTGTGGGCCGCAGCTTTCTGGACAGTCCCCCTGATTCTACATTTGCAAGTGCTGAGGCAAGTAAGGCCGCAAATGAGATGCGCAGGCAGATGGCGCCGCACGTCGTCAAACTGGTGACCGGAGATATTGAAGACAGGCGCAAGCTACTTAATGATGTTTTCTTCACTCCGCGTATCGCCGAAGCACGAGAACTCTACCCGGTGCGTGAGACAGTCATGCCGATAGACTCTGTCTATACCGAAGTATTTGAGCCCGTTGATGGCGTGCTGAAAGACAATGCCAACCGGGTGCTGATCAATTTGCATGGTGGCGCCTTTATGTTCGGAGCCCGCACAGAAGGGCAGTTGGAGTCCATTCCGGTTGCCAATGTGGCTGGCATGAAGGTGGTAAGCGTAGATTATCGCCAGGGCCCGGAACACCGTTTTCCTGCTGCCAGTGAGGATGTAGCTACGGTCTATCGTCACCTGCTGAAGGATCACCAACCTGGACAAATCGGGATTTTCGGCTGCTCCGCAGGAGGAATCCTTACCGCGCAGTCCGTGGCCTGGTTCGACGCGCACAATCTGCCGCAGCCGGGCGCAGTCGGGATTTTCTGTGCTGGCGGAGGCGCCGTCTTTGGTGGCGATTCAGCGGTGATTTCAGCAGCGTTTGGTACCAACTTTGCCAGTGATAATGAGATGCCCTATTTTGAGGGTACCAGTCTGGATGACCCCCTGGTCAGCCCGTTTGAGCACCCCCGGGTCATGGCCCAGTTTCCGCCTACACTGGTCATTACCAGCACGCGCGACCTTACCATGAGTGCAGGTCTGGCCACACATCAGCGACTCCTGGAGGAGGGCGTACCGTCCGAGCTGCATGTATACGAGGGATTAAATCACTACTGGTATGCGGATACCGGGCTCCCGGAGTCCAGGCATGCCTTCAAGGTCATGGCGGATTTTTTCGACCGGCACCTGGCCCGCTGAGCTGCCGACTTAATAGGGACTTAATAGGGGACAGACCACGGTTACGGCGGTGAGATAGTGTTTCGCAGGGGTTGATCCCTGGGTACTCTGGAACTTGCTCTCGTTACGTTAAGCTCGACCCGGCTCTGGCTTCGAGGGAGGAAGTGCAGGGAAGGCTGCTCGAATGCGGTTAATCGTGGTCTGTCCCCATTTCCTCCCGTGCTTATGACGCCAGTTGCTATACACATCTTTACCGGACGTTGAGCTATTCGCCAGCTTGTAGCCGCGGTTCATTAGCTTGTCCTCGGCTTCGCCACCGCGCTGGCCGATCAAGTCTTTCAGGTCGTGTGGGGTGTTGCCGTCGTTGTGATGTGACGAATGATGACCGTCTCCCGAGTGTGAGCCCTTGAAGTGGACATGAATCGAGCGTTCCTCCCATTTGTAGACCTGGGTATCACCTTCGTTCTTGCGCTTAACCTTATGACCATCCTGGTCACGGAAGTGGTTTGCCTCGCCATGAGGCGAAAGGTTCCACTGCTTACCATTGGTAAGGCGGATATCCACATAGCCTTGACGCTGCGAGAATTGGCACGGGCCGCTGGCCCCTTTCTTCTTGTCGCCATGGTGATAGAACTCACAGGTAGCCTGAGTGGTATCAGCCATCACCTGGCTGGTGACTGCCGCGATCGATAAACAGCTCACCTGCAAGACTCTTAAGCACGTACTTTTCATGTGTCTTTCCCTCGTCTGGTGTTTGTTGCTACGAACTCTTACTTATTCTATACGGGGGCATTAAGCTAAAAGTTATGCTGGTGTAATGCAAGTTTCCAGTAAAGCAGACCAGCCGCAAAGCGGCACGTCTCAGGTGCTTCCAGAGCGTCAAATGCGGGGCCACCCGGGCTACCGCCTAATCCCTGGCTAATGTGAGGAAAACGCTGTCACCCGCCAACGACAAACGCGTCGGCTATCACGTAGGTTTCCGGCCCGAAGCGGATAACGCTGGTGTCTCCATCACGCGTGACCTTGAAGTCCCAGCCGGCGGAACCGTCTGCCTCCGCGCTGTCTGCGCCAATTGCCCGGTTTCCTTGAAAGAACAGCGCGCGCCTCATCCCATCCGGTTTGGAGACTTCGACCAGCGTTGTGCCGTCTTCAGACCAGTTGCGAATCACGCCGGCGGGGCAGCGCTGGCCTGCTATCTCGCCATCGATACTACAGGGCAGTTGAGCCGTTGCATGGTAGCGGGTGCCCGGCACAAGCGCATCCACCGGTTCAGGATTTGCTGGCGCCAGGCTGCTGGGCATACCCGTATTAGCGTCGCCCGTTGATATGGAAACCAGAGTTATGCCGGATAGCGTATCGACCTGTATGCCACCCAGAGTGCGGGCGAATGCCTCGTCGCTGCAACCCACCAGTATCGCGCTATCGTCAAGGTAATCGCGGGTCAGCGGGCTCTCTCCCAGGCGTCGGCAGGGCGTTCCTGCCCTGGGGTAGCCGTCACCAAATGGCGCGAGACTTGTTGGAATTCCCGCGGCGTCAGCCCCGATTACATCGGGGTCGACTGAGGGAACAGCTTGTGCCGTCTTGATGGAGACGCCCAGCGCAAGGCCGAGCGAAACAGCGACAGAAAGTGAAAGAAAATAGTGACGTCGATCCATGGTTTACCATCCGTTCTGTTGAGGCTGTGCGCTGAGTGAGACGAGTACTGTTTCGGACCTGTATCAGCGTGACTCCGCAGGTGTGCATCACCGGGGTTGCCATGCTGGCCTGTCGCCATTTTCGGCGATATGAACTGGTCTCGATCAGGCGACTACAGCCAGTGCCCGTTATGCCAATAGGCGGGCTGATACTTACCGCACTTGGGTTGGTATTTCTGAGCCGCAAATTATCGAGCTCGCGAACACCCTAGTGCGCAAGACGTTGCAATTCGGGCAGCAGGTAGTCATTTTCAAGCACCGCGGCTTCCGGTTCATAGAGCCGCATCACCAATATAAAGTTACCCGCTGGTACGGGTAGCCAGTTCGTATTGGGGTCGTCGGGCCTTTCATGTTGCAGCGTCAGTGTAAGCGAGCCGTCAGGGTTGTAGCGGAGGCCTTTGGTGCGGTCGCCAATGCTGTAGCGCTGGAGCTCATTTTCTTCCAACTGCTGGTCTGTAAGCCTGTACGCCGCCAATGACCAGAACCCATCCACCGGTGGCATTTCGTCGGCCGCAAAGTGAAGCTGATAAACCTGCCCCCCTTCCATAAGCTCACCGTCCGGGTCAAAAATCATCGCCGGGTATAGCGATTCTTCAGGTAGGTTGCCGTAGCCACCCAGTGCTACCGAGGCACGGTGCATATAGTCGAAGCCGTAACGGCCAATCTTCTTCGAGATCATCCATCCGTTATAGTCGGGAATGGTGCGTTGCGCGGCAGCTTTCACTATCTCTTCACCGTCCTCCACTGCCCTTGCCAGACCGCGGCGCGCTGCTTCACTCAGCGTCGCCGGGTCAAAGGGTTTGGAACGCGCCAACCCGATCGCCTCGAACTGTGCCATCAACGCGGCTTCAGCAGCGCGTGGAGGCAGCTTTTCAAGCTGTGCATGAAAAATACTGAAGAATTCAAGATTATTGATGACCTCCCTGGCTGACGCCTCTTCCTCTGGCGGCATCTTCGGCCGCTGGCCGGGTGTAAATTCCGACAACGAGGCCAGCCAGATATCGTTCACCAGTGCCATAGCAGCTTCGTAATCCTCTGGCCCCTCAACCAGCATGCGGCCCAGCAGCCAGCCTTGTTCGCTCTCTACAGGTACTTGTCTGACACCATCAGGCAGGGTTCCTGTCCAGTTGGGGCCCGTGAGTCCGAAGTACCCCTGCTCTGTGCCCGTCGTACGCCGACCTATGTGCTCCACCTCGCTGTAGAGATTAGTGACGGCAATGGTGTAGTAACGCCGCTGAGTATCAGGAGTATGGATAATCAGAGGCTCTTCGCTGACGTCGAACCAGCCACTGTAGTAGAGCGTGTCGTTATTGGGCGCTCGCAGGTTACCCCCGGTATCCGGACCCACGATTTCGGGGAATCGATACAAGCGGTTGACCGGCGCATACACTTGCTGATCGTCAGACACACGATGGGTTTCATTGTGCATTTGCTGCGTCATATCGACGATCGGGTAAGCGTAAAGGTACGCCAGCGTACCTATGTGGTAGGCCATGGACTCTTCGATCAGCGCATCGTTCTGTTGCTGCCGAGATGCCACGATACCAGCCAGGTTGGCATTGATGACCAGTGCACCGGCGACAATTGCCGCAAAGACCAGAGAAATAACCAGTGTCCGCTTCTTCATATGCGACTGACCCGTAAAGTGAGTTCCCGTTCATTGTATACACTATTCGCGGTCACGGGAGACGTGGCTTGCCTCCCCTGGGGCGATTACTTATCCTGAGGCCAGGACAAAAACGAGAGAGTAGGTGTCGACTGCATGAATTGGCTGACCTGGTTTGCCAACCTGGGCGCCGCGCAGGGATTGATTCTGGCACTTGCCATCGCCACCGTTCCCTATGGCAACCGGCTCGCCAATCGAATTCTGGCGGCATTTCTCCTGGCCCAATCCCTCCGGTTAATATCGCTGTCCTATTACTACTCGGGTGAGCTATTGATGCCCGGAATGCCGATCTACATGCTGCAACATCTGAGTCTCACATTTGGCCCCCTGCTGTACCTGTATGTGCACGCGTTGGTGGATAAAGGCTTTGCTTTAAGGCCGGCCTATTTCTGGCATTTCACGCCTATGCTGGTGGCCGTGATTATCTCCTTTTCAGGGCTGATGATTGGCGATTTGTTTGGCCAGTATGACAGCTACAGCGACGTTCCTCTGGAGCTTAAGTCAAGAATCTCCTTTGTCACCTTGCCGGTCGACGTTTCTCTGGCAATCTACTCTGCGGTGGCTCTGCGTTACATCCAGCGCCACCAGGTGACTATTCGGTCGGAGTTTTCCAATCTGGAGAATATAAACCTGCGCTGGCTCAGGTGGCTGCTCTGGTTGTGTTTGGCCAGTGCTGTTGTTGCAGGCATTTTTGAGTTGCTCCAGGGACTTCAAGTGCTGCACTTCGGTCGACGGGTGGTGGCCGCAGCAGTCGCCAGTGTGGCAACTATTTATTACATCGGCCTGATGGGGCTGCGCCAGCCTCGCATCTTCGATATTGCCTCTGAAGCCGCGACTTCTTCCGAGTCTGCCGCAGAGCCGGAAACGACGCATGCGCCAGAGAATGGAAGTGGCAAATACCTGAAATCCGGCTTGCGCGATGAAGAGGTGGAGCGCTTGTGGGAGAAGCTGACGACCGTGATGGAGAAAGATAAACCGTATGTTGAGCCCGGTCTCAAAATCGCAGACCTGGCCCACAGGGTGGGGAGCCGGTCAGACTACCTTAGCCAGGTGATCAACACCCAGTCGCGGATGAACTTCTACGAGTTTATTAACAAATTTCGCGTGGATGAGGCATGCCGCCTGCTGGAGGCGGATGTGAGCAGGCGTCAGAATATCGCCGATATCGCGCAGGACGCCGGGTTCAGCTCCATTAATGTTTTCAATCGGCACTTCAAACGTTTGCGAAATACGACGCCCAGTGCCTACCGCAAAAGCCTCTCTGCCTGACGCATAACCCGATCTTCTGCGAGAGCCCCTTCCTCCCCTTCAAAGCCAGTACAGCCTGGTGAATCATTCTTTGAAACACCAGTCTAGTAGGCCTTGGGCGTCTGCTTTTTGCCAATCTTTGTCTGAATACCAGCAAATCGTCAAAAATAAATATACATATAAATCAATGTGTTGTGTGAGTTTTTTCGGCATCCCTGTCGGCTGGCTGGCCTGCCGCTGTATGCGCTGGCCGGATCAGGAGTGGCAGTGCTTAACTGTGTGGGACCAGCAAATGGGTAGACATGGCAGTCAATGCTGGCAGCCGTGACGACAGAATAATCAGCGGTTCACGATAGAACCAGTTAACTCAGATGGGTTGGAAACGATATGACACGCACTGAGACCAGAATGGGTGGCTGAAGTGGCGTGTTAAACAATAACTAAGAGGCTTCACTCCATGTTGCTCAACACCAAGGCTACACCTGTTTTTCGAAAGACCATGCTGGCATCCGCGCTGTCTGCCGCTGCGATGTCCGCCCCTGCCAAAAATCTTGTGCTTGAAGAGGTGGTAGTGACTGCCCAGAAGCGCAGCGAAACTGTGCAGGATATTGCCGCGACTGTGAATGTGGTGAGCGGACAGGATCTGCAGAAATTCGCCGCCTTTGACTTTCGTGCCATAGAACAACAAACCGCAGGCCTTACGCTGTCATCGCCCAACGCGCGCAATTCGACGATTTCCCTGCGCGGGGTCAGTATTGATCCTGAATCGGGAGTGGCTGCAGCAGTTGATGTCTACTGGAACGATGCAGTGGTGCGGCCGGATGTTGCCTTTAGTCAGATGTACGACCTGGAGCGCATTGAAATTCTTCGCGGCCCCCAGGGAACACTGCAGGGTGCAACATCTCCCGGGGGCGCACTGAACATGATTACCAAACGCGCTGATGTGGATGAGGTCAGCGGGTATGTATCTGGCTCTGTGGCCGATAATAGCGGCCTTAATGCCCAGGTGGCATACGGTACTCCGCTGATCGTAGGCACGCTGGGTATTCGCGTCGCCGGTGTATATGACGCCAGCAGTGGCGCCGATGTTCAAAACCTGACTACCGGTTTTGATGATCAGGAACTGGAGGCATACTCAGGCCGAATCAGCACCATCTGGCTTCCTACCGATGCCTTTGAAGCGCAATTTATCTATCAGTACCTGGACCGCTCCGCAGATGACCCCAAAGCAATGGCTGGCATTGATACTCTGGGTGTACGGCCCGCACTACGGCCTGGCGACAATAAGGCGCTGGGTAAGACTGACAACTACGGTGATTTCGATTTCAATGTGGCGAACCTGATTATGGATTGGGAGGTGGCAGGTCTTCAGCTTACCGGTATCGTCGCATATCAGGATTCACACAAGAAATCTGCAACCGAGATTGATCGCGCTAATTCACTGCAGTTTACAGAAGTGGACGCGCCCACCTTTCAGCAGTCAACCACAGACGTGGAAAGCTGGGTGTATGAATTTCGAGTGGCCTCTATGGAGAATGAATTCTGGAATTACATGGTGGGCCTGTATCACAGAGACCAGGAAACCAGCACTGAAGCTCTAGCCAACACGGTTCGGTTGGGCGGCCCTATTGGCGCACTTGGCTTTGAGTCTCTTGCCACCTTGCCGTTAGACGCAAGTGAGTTTGCGGTTTTCACCTTCAATACCCTGGACCTTACCGATAAAGTGCAGTTGGAATTCGGATTGCGCTGGACAGACTACGACCGCTCCCGCAGGGCGGATGTGGAATTCGAAGGCCTCACTTATGTGCCACCTGCTTTCGAGCCGTTGACCGAGCTGATCAGTGCCCAGTTCAGTCAGGGATTCCCGATAATCGGCGTACCCAAAGACAAGCAGTCTGCCAGCGAGGATGCCTGGACAGGGTCTCTGGCAATGCGCTGGGATTGGCGCGATGACACCAATTTATATGCATCGTACAACCGCGGCTATCGGCCCACCGGCATTTCAATCGTCCCCAGCCCTACTATTGAGTTCTTACCCAATGGCGTTGACGACCTGCTTCACGATGAAGAAACCAGCGACGCTTTCGAGATCGGTTTCAAAAGCCGCTTGTGGGACGACCGCGCGAGCTTGAACGGCGCACTCTACTACCAGACCTTCGATGGCTATCTGGGCTTTGTGCGCGGGACTCAAGTGTTGGATGACACAGGCTCCCCGGTGGGTCTGCCCGGTGGTCTGATCTTTAACGGCGACGCCACTATCTGGGGAGTGGAGCTGGATGGTCGTGTGTTACTCACTGAGACCTGGGATTTTGGCGGTTCATTGAGCTACAACAAGGGCGAATGGGACGAAGTATCAGCGCCCTGTAACGATCGCGCGCCCGGCGAAGTGCTGGGTATGTGTGATCTGGGCGGCGAACCGCTTGGCGGTGAGCCGGAGTGGTCGATCTCACTTAACTCGGAGTACTTCATTCCGCTGGGCAACGACACCCAGGTGTATGTGCGCGGCTTGTTCAAATACACCGACGAACGCCAGAACACAGATGCATCAGCTGGCCTGGGGCAGGTGGCCCAGACGTTTGAATCCTACGAAGTGTTAGACGTCTTTCTCGGGTGGCGTAGCAGTGACTATAGCTGGGACGTTTCCCTGTGGGGAAAAAACGTCTTCGATGAGGATGCTGTCACCTTTGAACAGGGTCCCGACCAGTACGATGTTGCACTCAGCGGCGGGTCATACACCCAGACCAATATATTGCCAGAGCGTGTTGTGGGAGTAACCGCCCGCTACAGTTTCTGAAATGTTAAATCGCGTCTGTAAGAAGACCTGTAAAGGCTTCATGCACCAGATTGCAAGATTCATAGAGAGGTACTCAATATGCTCAAACTAACAGTTCTATTACGATCGACTCTTTTCAGCTTACTGGCACTTACAGCGGCTCCCGGAATAGCCGCTGAAGAAGTTGACCTCAACACAGAGGACGTCCGCGCGGGAGGCACACCGACTGGCAACCTCATTCGGCTGCCGGTTGAGCGTTTTCAGGTGACCGACAATATTTATTACGTATCGGGCCTTGCCAATTCCTATGTGGTGAATACCGCTGAGGGTGCCATCATTATCGACACGGGTTTTGCCCATCAGTCGCCGCGACAAATGGCGCTGTTGAAAGAGGTGATCACCGGCCCCGTCAAATACATATTCCTCCCTCAGGGCCAGCATGACGATATAGGCGGTATCGATCTCATCAGGGAGGACGATACCAAAATTATCATGACGCGTAATTCCATGGAGTACATGATCCATCGGAAGAAGGCGCAAGAATACCTGTCGCCCCGTTACGCCGCACTGTACAACTGGGCACCGGAACTGGACCAGAAAGGCAGTGAGAAAAAGAAAAAAGCGAAACCATTTCCATACGAGGTGATAACGCCTGACATTCTGGTTGAAGACGAAGCCGGCTACAAGTTTGAACTGGGAGGCGTGCAGTTTGAGGTGATTTCCTTGCCCGGTGCCGAAGGTATTAACTCGGCGGGACTTTGGTTGCCCAAAGAGAAGATTCTATTCGCGGGTGGCGGCTCGGTAGGCCCGGATTTTCCCATGTGGCCGAATCTGGGAACAGTACGTGCGGACCGCAACCGGATACTCACAGAGTACATTGACACCATCAACACAATCATTTCGCTGGAGCCGGAAATGCTACTGCCACAGCAGAACCAGATTCATACCAACAAAGAGGACATCATGGCATCACTGGTATTGATGCGTGACGCTGCCCAGTATGTACACGATGAGATTTGGGCGGGTTTGAGTGAAGGCAAAGACGTTTACGAACTGATGCGTGAAATCCAACTGCCCGAAAACCTGTCGCACCTCAGCCAGCAACACGGCCGTGTAGAGTGGACCGTGCGCGAAACAGTCAATCAGGCCGGTGGCTGGTTCCAGTATCGCTATACCAGCGAGCTATACCCCTTCAGGCCCCATGAGATTTACCCTGAGCTTGTGCGCATGGCAGGGGAAGAGAATGTCGTGAAAGAGGCCAGAGCCATGCTCGCTGCAGGCAAGTTTGAGCAGGCGATGATGATGGCCGAGGCAGCGCTGGCCGCTGATGAGGATAGCCAGGCGGCTCTGAAACTCCAGCTTGATGTATTGCACGCCTTACTCAAGCGCGCGCAGGAGGGTTACAACACCTTTAGTGAAGTGGCCTGGTTACAGTCGCAAATTACCAAAGTAAAAGCGAAGCTTGCCTGAGAGCAGCTTTGGGTTGCACCATTGTTGGCTGATGCATAGGGGTCACCTCATGTGCATTAGCCAGCGGCTCGTAGATTGGATGTCAGCCATATGAAGCGCGTACTGAAGGTTATTCTCTGCACCGCAGTTCTCTTTATTGCACTCGGTGCGATTACGCTTCGCGTCTTGCAGCCGCCCGCTGCTATGGCCATACCCGATCCGAATGCAGTTTTGCGGTCGGTTGTGCTGGTGGTTCCTGGAGAATCTCATTCTCAGCCCGTCGATCTGACGGTAGAGAACGGCTATATCAGCGATGTTCGTCCGGCGCGCGAGGCCGGCATAAACGGATACGTTCTGCCCGGTCTGGTTGATGCACATGTGCACGGGCCGATGCTGCCGCTGCCAGGTCAGAGTGAACTGTTTGCCTTTCTTTACCTCTACCACGGCGTCACAAGCGCCCGAATGGCCGCGGGCGATGCACAGATGCGCGATGCTATCACTGGGGGTGAGTATGTCGGCCCGCGCATACTGAGCTGTGGCTCTTTTTTGGATGGAGAGCCACCGCTGTGGCCCAGCTCTCTGGTCGTTACCGACAAGGCCAGCGCAGAAGCCGCAGTAGAGCAGGTGGCGGCAGAGGGTTACGACTGTATCAAGGTTTACAACGAGCTGACTGCAGGCGCCTCCCGCGAGATATATGAAGCGGCAAATGACAGGAGCCTGTCCGTTATCGGACACGTGCCCTGGCGGCAGGACTTCGGTGCAGTATATATCGACGATATCCAACACCTTGTGGGTTGGGCGCCCAGGTCCCCTGACGATGGCGCCACCGGGTATATTCATCGCCTGCTGAATCTCAAAAACCTGGATCAGCAGCGGGTGCAGGCGCTGATCGAGGCCTCTATTACGAGGGGATTTGCGCTCACCCCGACGCTGGTCACCCTGCAGCGGAAATTTGCGCTCAAGAACTCCACAGACCTGCAACAATCTGATGCAGCCGCATTACTGCCATCATACTATCGGAACAAGTTGTGGCATCCGCAACATGGGTTGGTTTCCGCGCGTCTATTGAGTGACGCACAGCATGACCAGTTTCGTGCGCTCTATCCGCAGGCGCAGGGGGCGGTTCGAGCACTGTATGAGGCCGGAGTGGAATTTCACAGCGGCACGGATTCTGCGGCAGAATTCATCGTACCCGGAGCCGGGCTGCTAGAAGAGCTGCAGCTGCTTGAGCAAACAGGTCTGAGCCCGGAGCAAGTGCTGGAGATTTCGTCCGTAGACACGGCGCGCTATCTGCACGGCCCGGCCTACGGCCGACTCAGTGTCGGTGCCCCGGCAGACTTCGTGGTTTATGCAAAGGACCCCACACGGGATCTCGGCAACCTCGGTACCCGCACAGCAGTGGTGCAGAATGGCGCTTACTATGATCGCGACGCGCTGGACGCACAAATGCGGCGGTACAAAGCGTGGTTCAACCACCCTGTGTATCGACTGATTACCGAGTCACTGGTTGGGGCAGGGCTGTTTATAGTGAGCGTGCTGAGTCGTTAGTTTAAGGAGTAAAAGAGTAAAAGGGGACAGACCACGGTTCTTCCGTTCAACTTGTGTTTCGCAGGGGTTGATCGTTGAGTGCTCTCGAACCTGCTCTCGCTGCTTTAATCTTGAGCCATCTCTCGCTGCCTTAAGCTCAGCCCGGCTTTAGCTTCGATGAAGGGAATACAGGTAAGTCCGGTCGAAACCGGCTAATCGTGGTCTGTCCCCAATTCCACCTATTGCCTCTAGATGTTATAAAGATACCACTCGGATTGGGAGGTAGATAATGGGCAGTAAAAAACACTGGACGCGACGCAATCTACTGGGTGCGGGCGGTACAGTGTCAGCAGCCCTGATGCTCAACCCGCTGCTGGCAACGGCAGTAGGTGAGGCAGCGCGCAAACGTCAAATCAAATGGGCCAACTGGGGAGGTAACCATAGAAGCCAACCCAGCCATATTGCCGCACCGCAGTCGGAAGAAGAAGTCGTTGATTTTATGCGTACTTTGGGCGGGCCTGTTCGCCCCGTGGGGTCCGGACATTCCTGGTCCGGTCTGGTGCCGACCGATCACAGCATGCTCACTCTGGATCGCCTCAAAGGGGTGGTCAGTCACGACGAAGAAACACTGCAGGCCGAGGTCTGGGCAGGCACAAAGTTGTTCGCCTATGGCCCAATGATGGAAGATCTCGGCCAGGCTATTGTCAATATGTCTGATGTCAACTACCAGACCATGGCGGGGGCCATCTCCACGTCCACTCATGGCACCGGCGCTGCGCTGGGCTCCATGTCATCCTATGTAATCGGTTTGCAACTTGTCACTCCACGCGGAGAAGTGCTTGAACTGCACGCTGATAACGAAAAAGAACTGTTCAATGCCGCCCGCACCGGCCTGGGTTCGCTGGGAGTTATCACACGCCTGCGATTCCAGAACCGGGAAAAACACCGCTTGCATCAGCAGGAATGGCTGGCAGATATTGACGAGGTGCTGGAAGACATTGAGCCGTTGATCAGAGATAACCAACAGTTTGAGCTTTTTCCCATACCTCACTCCAGGCGCACCATTGTGGTGGTAACCAATGAAGCTGAGGCCGGTGCTGCGGATAATATCGAAGACGACCCGGGAGCGTTGAATGACTTGCGTAAAGTATTTGATGTGACTCGCAAACTTCCCGCAGGCGAAGATTTTATCTACAACAATGTGCTGGATTATGCCTTTGGCGATACCAAGCACCGTATTGGGCCATCTTACAAAGTGCTGGCTCACCCCCGTACGGTGCGTTTTATGGAGATGGAATACACGGTGCCGGCTGATCAGGGCGTTGCCTGCCTTCGGGAAGTACTGGCTACTATTAAAGCGCATGCCCCCGAAGTGAGCTTTCCACTGGAGTATCGTTATATCAAGGGTGATGACACCATGATAGGGATGTTCAGCGAGCGCGACGGCTGTGCCATCTCTGTGCACCAGTTTGCCGATGAGCCCAGGTGGCGCGATTACTTTGCCCTCGTTGAGCCCGTATTCCACAAATACCAGGGACGGCCACACTGGGGAAAATGGCACAGCCTGAGAGACAAGGACCTGGCTGTGCTCTACCCTCGCTGGGAAGAATTCAAACAGATCCGTCGCGAGTTGGACCCAGAAGGCCGTATGCTCAACCCGTACCTCCGCGAAATCTTTGGCGAACCGTGATAAGCCTACAATGAAACGACGAACTTTTTTGCTCGGCACCGGGGCTGCAGCCATCGGTTCAGCCGCTTTACTCAGGCAACGCAATGAGGGTGGCCCTTACAGCCCCTATTTCGCGAGGCTGAACAATGCGCTAAAAAGTGAGAACATTGCCAGGCCGACCATGATAGTCGACCTGGATAGAATGGATGCCAATATTGACCAGGTGCGCTCATCAATCCAGTCCCCCAAGACTTATCGCATTGTTGTAAAGTCGCTACCCTCGCTCCCGCTTTTGCAGTACATCATGCGCAGAGCAAATACCCAGGCACTGATGGTGTTTCACCAGCCTTTCCTGAACACCATCACTGATAATTGCCCGGATGCAGATGTTTTGATGGGAAAGCCGCAGCCGATAGCGGCGGTCGCTACTTTTTATAGCAAGCTGAAGCCAACAGGGTTTGACCCTCAGAAGCAATTACAATGGCTCATCGACACGCCGGAGCGGCTCAGGCAGTACCATGAATTGGCCCGTTCCCTGGGTGTAAAAATGCGTGTCGCGCTAGAACTTGATATTGGCCTGCACCGTGGCGGTTTTTCTGAGCCGGAAGCGCTAAACGGGGCCCTGGATATCATTGCCGCTGACCCGGTACATCTGGAATTTTCCGGGTTTATGGGCTACGAAGCGCATATCGTCAAAATGCCCAGCCTGAATTCATCCTGGCGTAAGGCAGTTGAGCACTACCACCTTCTGTATGAGTCAGCGAGAGATCGTCAGCCGCAACTGTTTGACCATCCACTGACATTGAATATCGCGGGCAGCCAAACCTATCAGTTATATGGGGAAGATACCTTCTTCAATGACCTGTGTGCCGGGTCCGGTCTGGTGATGCCGACAGATTTTGATATTCCGACGCTGGAGAATCATCAACCCGCTGCGTTTATAGCCACTCCGGTGCTGAAGCATTATGATTCAGTACAGTTGGCAGGCCTGGAGTGGGCCTCAGGCGTTTTCGCCGCCTGGAATCCAAACCGCCAACAGGCCTTTTATATATATGGGGGCAACTGGCAGGCAGAGTATGAAAACCCGCCGGGCTTGAAGCGCAACAGCTTATGGGGGCACAGCTCTAACCAGGAAATGGTGAACGCATCAAACAAAGTACAACTGGGTGTTGACGACTTCGTTTTTCTGCGTCCCAAACAAAGCGAGTTTGTCTTCCTGCAGTTCGGTGACCTGGTCACTGTACGTGGTGCTGATATCGAGAATTTGTGGCCGGTATTTCAACAGACAGGGTAATCGTCGAATCACGTGTGAGTAGTTAAGGGATAGACTAAGATTGGGTGCCAGGTACGAGGCCAAAATGATGAAGAGAATACCGTTTGTGAAAGCATTTGCTTTCGCCTTGCCGCTGTCGCTGCTTGCAGCTTGTGACGGGGGCAATGACAGCACCGGCGCATCCCAGTCTGCAATGCCCGGAGTCGAGGTAGTCAGGCTGGATGCACGGCGGCAGGATATCTACGATACCAACTGTGCGGTCTGCCATGGCATGGCAGGCACAGGCGCGCCGCTAACCGGACAACTTTCTGATTGGCAGGACCGCTCAGCCAAGGGCATGGAGGTCTTGTTGAATAATTCAATGGATGGGTTTCAGGCAATGCCGGCAATGGGTGGGTGTTTCGATTGTACGGAAGAGGACTTTCGACCACTCATTACCTTCATGACCAGTGGTCTGGTAAAGAATAAATAAATGGGGACAGACCACGGTTTCACCATTCAGCTGGTGTTTCGCAGGGGTTGATCATTGGGTGTTTTCGAACTTGCTCTCGAACCTGCTCTCGTTCCATTAAACTCGCCCCGGCTTCCGCTTCGATGGAGTAAGTGCCGAGAAGGCCGGAAGAAAGCGGTTAATCGTGGTCTGTCCCCCATTTATTGAGGTGGCTTAATAGGGATTATCGGGATCCAGATTAAAGGTCTCAATCAGCCAATCGAAATACAAACCGCTGGAGAAGAAGTCCAGGTAAATTTCGTTTACCAGACTAACCAGCTTTCGGACGCTGTACTCCAGGTCGTCATCCAGCATTTGTAGTGTCAGTGCGATGTCACCGCCGCGGTTATAGGTTTTCAATCGTACTTTTTCCGCATCGCAGCGACGGTGATCCGGAAGGGCTGCATCCTGTCGGGTTGTTAGCCAGCGTTTGAATTCCTTGTACATCGACGATTTAGCAGGCACCTGGGGCAATACACAGCTAATGCGCAGCGTTTTCTTCACTCCGTCGTAGGTGATTTCAAACAATTGCCTGCGGTGCCACTGAACACGGTACAGGCCACGTTTTTGCCCCGCTTGCTGACGGCTAAAACCCTGGAATACGCCGCGTGCGGCGTATTCCTCCAGGATGTCCCCGACCAATGAAACATCGCTCATCAGTGCGCAACAGCGCCTGTTCCGGGCTCCGCATTGAGAGCAATACCCGGCGGATAATCACGCGGAGAGGTAAATTCCTTGATGGCCTGGCAGTTAATCAACGAAGAGACTTTCTCATCTCTTGCCAACTTGTAGGCTCTCGCCAGTGCCGCGCGGAACTCTTCCGGCGTGCGCACATATTCGCCGTTGGCCCCGAGGCCTTTCGCCATCAGATCGTAGCGCAGGTTCTCTTGGAATAAATACATATGCATAGACCTGGCGGAGCGAGCTGCATTGGGCCATACGCCCCAGGCGTTGTTGTTGTAGATCACGGTAATAGTCGGCAGCTTGTACTTGGCAGCAGTGTCCAGTTCAAACATGCTGTACGCCACACCGGCATCACTGGTGATACACAAGGTTGGCGCGCCTTCGTAGCCAGCTTGTGGGCCAACGCCGCGTTGAACGGCCGCACTAACACCCATCATCATGGACATGTCCGGGCCGATGGCGCCGTATTGATAGGGGGGCACAATCATATGCCCGGGGCGATTCGCTCTGAGGTACCGCCCTGCAAACAGCCCGGTTGTCCAGCCCCCGGCGCCGGTAACAACTGCCAGGCGATCTTCGATATCATTATCGATGAAGTGCTGGGCATCACGTGCAATTACCGCCGGGTGCAACATATTAGTTTGCTTGGAATACTTGAGACCCAGTTGATACACATCCTCTATCTGTGTCTCGTAAGCCTGCTTGGCTTTACCAATTTCCGATACCCAGTCCCCGCGTTTTTTGCGCCCAACAGCATCGGCCAAGGCCTCGAGGAATAATGTTTCATCGCTGACAACACCCAGATCAAGCGGCCAATTGCGCCCCAGGTCTTCCTGCACGGGGTGGACTCGAATGGCTTTTATTTCCGGGTTAAAGCGATACTCTCCCGGGCTGGGCATGCAGTACTGGCCAACAAAAATAACCAGGTCTGCACTCAATAGCGCATCGGGTGCTGCCATTACACACAACGGGTGCTCGTCCGGAAAAGTGCCACGAGTGGGACCTGATGTCGCTACAGCTATCTGGTTGCGCTCCGCAACACGCTTCAGAGCATCCCAACCCTTGCGTTGGAATACGCCCTGGCCGGCAACAATTAAGGGCCGTTTGGACTTGCTGATCAGGTTCACTACCTGCTTTATGTCACTGGGCGCCGGGTAGCAGCGCGATTCAGTGCGATACTTACTTTTATCGTAAAAATCCTTCAGTTCCGAGGGGTCCTTGAATTTTGCTCGAGCAACTTCAGCGGGAAAATCCAGATGAACGGGGCCGGGTACGCCCGACTTCAGCTGTCGAAAAGCGTAGCCACCGTACTCGTGTACCCGCGAGGGGTCGATAAGGCGTTTGCCGTATTTCTTGATGCCCTCGGTAGTTGGTTGCTGGTATCCCGTCTGAATAAAGGCCTCTCTATCGTCACCAGCCATCTGCATATTACTGGCCAACACCAGCAGCGGTGTGCGGGCCGCGCTCGCCGCCGCGATGTTCATGATCATGTTGGTAAAACCAGGCCCCTCGGTACCCGACGTGGCAGTAACTTCGCCGGTAGCGCGGGAAAAACCGTCTGCCATGGCACACATGGCACCCTCGGAACGCCCGCCGTAGCTGGGAATGCCCGCCGCCGCCAGGGCATTGATAACCGTGTAATTACCCGGACAACAAAACAACGCCGACAGATCTTCTGCCTTGCACAGATTGGCAAACACTTCTGCGCCGCTCATACCGCGACCCTCAAATTTTCCGGGCTTGGCATCCTGTGCGAGTGATTCAGTGAAGTCGGTGGGAATGGTGATGGACGGCAGTTTTACATTGGCAATATCTGTGCTCTCGGCGGCAAAACCCTGAGCAGCCGTTCCAGCGGCAACAGCAGCCCCCACGCCAGCCGCAGAACGACGTAAAAAGTCCCGGCGGGAGCTTGAGGTTTGAGTGTGCTCTTCCGGCTCGCCACCGGATTCATTATCACTGATTTCCAGATTTATTTTTTTCACTGTGTTCTCCATTTTTTACTGCGCTGAACGCTGTTCTTCAGTCCACAAACTGCGAATAAAATTAACCAGATGCCAAATATCCTGCTCATCACTTAACTGGGTTTTCCAGGGCGGCATGCCCACTCCAGCGCCATCGCTGATACTGCGATAAATGTCCTCCCGGGTGCTGCCATTGTAATAGACATCCGGGTCGGTGAGATCAGTCGCGTCGGAAATAACGTCCATTAATGCCCGGCCATCCTTGCCATGGCACTCGGTGCAGAAGTGCATATAGAGTTCGGATCCTTTGGCAATTGATTCATCGCTGTCGGGGGACGGTATTTCAGCCTGAATTGCGGTCGCACTGAAGAGAAGCAGCGATACCGTGAGTGGCCGTAAGCGTGTTGTGAAGCCCATATATATCCTCGCTAATATTTTTCATTTTTATTGCGAGGCTAGTTTAACGCAATTTATTAATGGGGTATCGCCGGGAGATAATAGGGGACAGACCACGGTTCTACCTGGCAGCCGCTGTTTCGCATAGGTCAAAAATTCGGTGCTCTCAAACCTGTCCGCGCTGTATTAAACTCGGCTCGAATCCATCTTCGATGGAGGATATGTTTAGAAGGTTGGTCGAAAGCGTCTAAATGGTGGTCTGTCCCCGGTTTCCCCAAACCGAACTGCGAACTTACTTCCGAGCCAGATTTATTCAGCTGTTGCTGACAAGCCTTAGATGCCAGTTGTGTTCCTGCTCGCCGGGCACCACTGCCACTCGTTCGCCAGTTGGGTCTGCGGCCAGTACTCGCTGAGCCGTATCGGTGTCCGTCGGTGCTGTACAGCACACAAAACGTTGGCCGGCGTCTGTCTCAGCCAGCACAATCGCGGTAGCAGGTGTACCCTTGTAGAAATTGACACAGTAGCTAATCACCACGCCAGTTTCCGGGTTGTTGGCCCTTTCACAACTCGTGGTAGCGTCGGGGCTGATCCGGGTCTCTACGGTTGCCCAGTCGATGGTGCTCGGCACGCAGGAAAAGATACCAGCCGCATGCTTGGTAAGAAAACCGCCATTGGCATGAACCAGACCGCGCTGTTCAGGTGCTTTCCGCAGTTGCCAGACCATCTCGGCTATACCGTGCATGCTGTAGTTGTTGCCAGGCCCGCCAAAAAACGGCAGTCCGCCAGTCAGGGTGAGGGGAACCGATCCATCCGCGGGTAGCCCCAGGTGGTCGCTGATTTCGCTGACCGCACAAGGAAAGCAGCTGTAGATGTCGATCAGGTCCATGTCGGCGGGCTTACAGCCAGCCATATCCATTGCTTTATCCAGCACGTTTCCAGCTACCACAGAGGTGCCAGGAGTGGGGCGAACACTAACGTCAACGTCTGTGCCCTGCGCCGCGCCGTGCATGAAGACCCAGCGATCTTCTGGTATGCCCAGTTCGCGCGCCTTGGCGACACTGGTCAGCAGCAGGGCAGCGCCCTGGTTGACGCTGTCCTGCGCGATCATGCGCTTGGTGTAGAGATGGGTGAGTGGCTCGGCGTCCCGGATCTGAGCGGCGGAGATGGCCCCAGGCCATTGGGCATAAGAATTGTTCGAGGCGATCTCGCTGAATGAGGCCATCAGCTTTGTAGTTTCATCCAGATAGGCTTCGCGGCTCATGCCGAGATCGTTGCGCCTGGCCTGTTCAATCAGGGTGTAGTAATGCAGGGGCATCACCATGCCGTTGGCAATCTCCTGTGGGTCGGGATAGATATTGCCTATCCCCCGATCTTCCAGCGGGGCTGTGAATTCTTCATTCCAGTCCAGATGCAACCCCTGCTGCTGGGCCTTGCGCTGGTTGCGCAGTGCTTCGGCACCCGCCAGCAGCACCATCTCTCTTTCACCCGCTGCGATATCGGAAAAAAACTCCATGAGAAGTGCCTGGGGCTCGTTGCCTCCGGCGTGAGAGTAGATCCGGTGACGCGGGCTGGCCCCGATCGCGGTCGCGATGGATTCAGGCGGGTTATTGCTGCGACCCAAATCCGACTGCCAGTTCGGCGCTGAGTCAGAAAACAACCTGATTGCACAGATCGTATCGATATTCTCTACGATGCCGGTGCCACCGCAGTCGGATACAGCCATCGCTGCTGCCCGGGTTGCCATGGCGAGGTGAGACGTTGTACCGACATCGCGTTCAACATGCTGTCCGGCACCCACGACGATGGGGGTGTTGGGCGCAAGTGAGGAAAAATCTACAGCCACAGATCAGGGTCCTTTCTCGAGGTTTTTGAAGTGAGCAAATATAAAGGGAGTCGGGCAGATGTTAAAGCGCGTTTTGGGTCTGCTCCTCTACTGCCCGGAAGGCCGCATCAAACGCCGCATCTATCAGTGCGGTAGCTTCAGATTCCGTATTGGCGATGGATATTCGCCCGAACTGGGCGCGGCCAATTCAATAAAAAGGGGACAGACCACGGTTGCACCATTCAGCTAGTGGTTCGCACAGGTCGACCATTGGGTGCTCTTTAGCCTGTTCATGCGGCATTAAGCTTGTACCGGCTTTAGCTTCGATGAGGGAAATAAGAAGCAGGCAGGTCGAAAGCGGCTAATCGTGGTCTGTCCCTAATTCCCCCTAATTCCCTTTGAGGGAGGACCTCAGATGGCTTGGAATGAGTGTAAACCTTTGGATGAGCGTTTCAGGTTTGTTGCCAGCCTTTTCAGGCCATTGCAAAGGCCTTCGTAAAATTTTTCGGATGTTGATGAAACCGTATATGGCCAGGTGAGTTTAGCTTTCGCTGATCTTCTGGGAATGGAGGCGTGATATAGCCCCAGTCGCCTTGCCTGGAGAAAAAGACGACATAATCGATAGCAGATTTACTCCATTTGTTGTCGACGACAAAACATTCATCATTTGTGTCCACTGATTTGATTTGGATACGATAGAAGTTGTTGCCATCCGCAATGATCAAGTCAGTTTTCATTCCATGATCGACTAGGGGTAGGTAAGTTTCCCAGCCATCGTTGAGAAGCCAGCTGGCTGCAAGTGTTTCGTAGGAGATGCTTTTGTAGTGACTAGCAGTTGTATCTTTAGGAGGTAAGTTTTTCACAGGCATAATGATACCAATAATTGATGTCACCGGGCGGTAAGAGGCTGTCCGTCCTGTGACCCGGGCCAGCCTTATGGCTATCCCCCAATTATCTATCACTACACCGCCAATGACGGGTGTCGAGTAGCATGGACTGCCAAGTCCTGCCTCAGGCTCTCATGAGTCTCCGAAGCACTAAGCTACTTACAAGCATCGCGCCTGTGATAAAACGAGAGGGTATTTTATTCCTGACTTTGTGCGAGTTCAAGGTGTTGCCTTGGCGATGTGATACACCCACCGGCTAGAGAAGGCAGCACTTGCTATAAAATCGGCAGGTGCAGCCTCTGTAAGGTCATGAATCCATAGGAAATGGTCCGCCTGGCAGAATTCGAATCTGCGACCTGCCGCTTAGGAGGCGGCTGCTCTATCCAGCTGAGCTACAGGCGGTTGAAGTGAGTGGCGCATTATTCCTATTCGGTCAGTCGAAGGCAAGTGATGGGGGGTATTGACCTGGATCATGCGGCGGATGAATTCTGATTTTTGCACCTTGAAAACCCGCTGTATCGACACTATTCATGGGGTTAAGGCAGGACCAACTACACGCAAAGGAGGTGTCTTATGTCTTTAGTCCCACGTAGCAGTGTGTTTGATATTGATCGCTTTTTTGGTGATAACTGGCAGCGCTCTGCTGATCGCGAAATGGGTGACTTTTTTGCCCCCAGGGTGGATATCAAGGATGCGGATGATCACTTTGAGATTACCGCTGAGTTGCCGGGTGTTGCCCGGGAGGATATTCACGTCCACGTAAACGAAGGTGTTCTTACCCTGGAGGCCGAGAGCACACAGGAAGACAAGGAAGAGAAGGAAGGCAAAATCATCCGTCAGGAGCGGCGTTACGGCAAGTTCATGCGTAGCTTCAATCTGGGCGGTGATGTCCAGGAGGAGGATATCAAGGCCTCATTCAAAGACGGCGTGCTGACGCTAAAAGCACCTAAACTGGCGGAGAAAGCGCCGGTCAGGCGTCGTATCGAGATCGATTGACGGCACTGCCCCTGCCTGGCCCCTTCGCGGGGGCAGGCAGTAGTCCCGCCCCGCGGTCGGCCGCAGCCCGGCTGCCCCGGGGCTTTTTACCTGCGGGGTAGTGCCGGGCTTATCCCGGGACTGACGACTACAGTCAGCCTATTCCGCACCCTGAGGTGATTCTGGATCATGCCGTTGTCAACGATCCGGCGGTCGGCCTGATGTTCCGGGCCGGTATTCCCAACCGGTGCTTGCATTCGTCTCTGCCTCGTATCAATCTACCCCCCACAGGCGCCATCATCCCGACAGCGCCAGGGCAACAGCATTAGCTGAGGATGGGTTGTTTTGCGGTTTCAGGCCAGTCTTGCGGTCTACGCCTTCTTTCTTTCTTGCGGGCTTCAAGCGGCGGCCAGCGCCGGTTTGGCGGAGGGTTATTCCAGCTCTCGCGATGACTATTCCGCCGCCGTCAGGGCGATCGACCGCGGCCAATGGACCGAATACCAGAAGCTGCGTCCGGGGCTGGACGAGTATCCACTGGCGGTCTATCTCGACTACCAACAACTCAGTCGCCAGGTCAGCAAGGTGCGCCCGGCCGATGCGCGGCGCTTTATCAGCGCGAGTGAAGATACGCCATTACCCAATCGTTTCCTCGTCAACTATTTGCGACAGGCGGGCAAGGAGCGGCGGTGGAAAGACTTCCTCGCGGTGATGCCCGATGAACCCAACAGCGTGGATCTCAAGTGCTATTACTTTCGCGCCACTCTGGCCCAGGGCGATAAACTCGCGGCCTGGGAGGGCGCCGAGCGACTCTGGGTTCATGGGCAATCGCGCCCCAAGCCGTGTGACCCCTTGTTTGCCGCCTGGCTCAAAGCTGACCAGCTCAGTGATGACGTGGTGTGGGCGCGACTGCTGAAGGCCTTCGATGCACGCGAGCGCTCGCTGATGTCCTATGTTGCGCGCAAGGGCAGCGATGCGCTGCGGCCCTGGTCTGAACGTTTACTGGCCGTTTACCGCAAGCCCGCCAGTTTGCGCGACCAGGCCTTGCCTGCGAACAGTGAATACTCGGCGGATATCGCCACGCATGGCCTGGCCTATCTCGCGCGCTATAACCCTGCTCAGGCGCGGGATTTCTGGCAGCGCTTCAGCAACGAGCAAGCCTTTACCGAAGCACAGCAGCGCAAAGTGGAATACGCGATAGCCCAGCAGAGCCTGTTTTCGCGCACAGAGGCGAATCTTGATTGGCTGCCGGCGGCGCTCAAGCGCCTGCAGGACGACAAACTGGTAGAAATTCGCCTGCGCTGGGCGCTGCGGGAACAGGACTGGGACGCCTTGTCGACCACGCTACCCCTGCTGTCTGCGCAGGGCCGGGAAAAAGCGGTGTGGCGCTATTGGTATTCCCGTTACCTCTCGCAGATCGGCGAAGACGCCAGGGCCAGGGAGCTGCTGCAGGTTTTGGCCGGAGAGCGCGACTATTATGGTTTCCTGGCTGCAGACCGCCTGGGCAAGAGCTACTCCTTCAATAACCGCCCACTGGTGCTGCAGTCGGCCAGCACCGACAACGTGCGGCAACTACCCGCGGTGCAGCGTATCGGCGAGCTCAACTATCATAGTGCTGAGCGCGATGCGCACTCGGAGTGGTTCAAGGTGCTGCAGGATACGGAAGATACCGACCAGCACCACGCCCTGGCCGCACTGGCAGTGGAGCAGGGTTGGCACCGGATGGCGATTGACGCGGCGAGCCGTGCCCGGGCCTGGGACGCCCTGGATGTGCGTTTTCCCACTCCCTACCAGGACACCTTCCAGCATTACGCCAGCCTGCAGAAAGTCCCCGCTACCGAGTTGATGGCCATTGCCCGCAGGGAGAGCGCCTTTTTCCCGGAGGCGCGTTCGCCGGTAGGCGCACGGGGATTGATGCAGGTGATGCCTGCCACCGGCAAGCAGGTGGCATCAAGTCTGGGCAGGCCGCATACCCGTGAAGAGTTGTACCTGGTTGAGCACAACGTCCTGCTGGGCAGCGCCTACTACCGGCAGTTGCTTGACCGCTTCCAGGGCAACCGGGTATTTGCCCTGGCCGCGTACAATGCAGGCCCCCATCGTGTCGACCGCTGGCGCAACAAGCAGGGTAAACGTCTGCCGGTGGAGCTGTGGATAGAAACCATTCCCTATCGTGAAACGCGCAACTATGTGCAGGCAGTGTTGTCGTATAACGTGGTGTTCCAGTATCGGCTGGGCGATACCAGCAGTTTGCTCAGCACCGGAGAGCGCCGCGCGCTCTATTAATCAAGTCGCATAAGGAAACGGAACATGCAGGACACGCGTCCGCTGTTGCTGGAGACTGATTTTCCGCCTCTCACACGCCTGGGTGTAGACACCCTGCAGGTCAACCTCGGGTATTTGTGTAACCTCAGCTGTGTGCACTGTCACGTCAACGCCGGTCCCACGCGTACTGAGTTGATGGACGCTGCCACGGTGGACCTGTTGCTGGAGGCGGCGGACAAGCTGGCTATCGGCACCCTGGACCTCACCGGCGGCGCGCCCGAGATGAACCCTGAATTCCGCCGCCTGGTGGTCGCTGCTCGCAAGCGCGGGTACCGTGTTATCGACCGCTGCAATCTCACCATCTTGCTGGAGCCTGAACAGGCGGGGCTCGCCGCGTTCCTGGCGGAGCAGGGCGTAGAGGTGACGGCGTCGCTGCCCTGTTACCTTGAAGAGAACGTCAAGCAGCAACGTGGCGAGGGTGTCTACGACGACAGTATCCGCGCCATTCGTTTGCTCAACGACCTGGGCTACGGACATGATCCGGCGCTGCAGCTTAACCTTGTCTACAACCCTGTGGGTCCGGTGCTGCCGCCGCCGCAGCAGGGCCTGCAGGCAGACTACAAGCGTGAGCTGGGTGAGCGCTTCGGTATCAGCTTCAACGAACTCTTTACCATTACCAATATGCCGATCAGCCGCTTCGGGGCGGTGTTGCTGGCCCAGGGGCAGTACACCGAATATATGAGCTTGTTGCGCAACAACTTCGCCGAGGACAACCTCGCGGGGCTGATGTGCCGCACCCTGATCAGTGTCGACTGGCGCGGTTATCTGTACGACTGTGATTTCAACCAGATGCTGGACCTCCCGGTGCTGGCCAGCGAAGGCCGCCCGCACCTGCGTGACCTGATGCTTGCGCCCGACATCAGCGGCGCCCCGGTGTTGACCGGAGAGCATTGCTACGGCTGCGCCGCAGGGCAGGGCAGTAGTTGTGGCGGCGCGCTGTAGCGTTGCCGACACCACGCTACAGTTTTGTTATTCCTGTGCTCAATGAGGCCGGGCATATCGCGGGTCTGCTGACAACACTGCGCCAGCGTTTTCCGTCCGCAGAGCTGGTGGTGGTGGATGGCGGCAGCGATGATCTCACCGTGCAGCGGGCGACCCCGTTGTGCGACCGCCTGCTGCACAGCCCCCCGGGGCGTGCCCTGCAAATGAATCGGGGTGCCCGTGAAGCCGCGGGAGAGTACCTGTTCTTCCTGCATGCGGACAGCATTCCGGGGGTAGATGCGACGCGCTTGGCTGCCTATCTCGAGCGCAAGCCGCTGTGGGGATTCTGCCGGGTGCAGCTGAGTGGCGACTCATGGGCGTTTCGCGTTATCAGCAATTGTATCAACTGGCGTTCCCGTCTCACCCGCGTGTCGACTGGAGACCAGATGCAATTCGTCAGCAGGAAATGCCTGCGATGCTTTGGTGGCTTTGACGAAATACCGCTGATGGAAGACGTGGCCCTGAGTAAGCGACTGCGCAGGGAGTTATCGCCGCTGATCATTGCGGAACCGGTACTCACTTCCAGCCGCCGCTGGCAGGAAAAAGGGGTGGTGAAGACTGTCCTGCAGATGTGGGCACTGCGGTTGGGCTTCGCCCTGGGTGTGTCTCCCGCAAGGTTGCGGCGCATTTACTATGACGGCCGCTGAGTTGCAGGACGTTTTGTTTCTGCAATTCGCCCGCGAACCTGTTCCCGGGCAGGTCAAAACACGTATGCAGCCTGTGCTGGGTCCCGATGAAGCCTGCCAGCTGCATCGCGAACTGGTTTTATGGACGGCTCAGCGGCTTACTTCAGCCCGGTTGGGCCGGGTCGAGTTGGCTGTTACCGGCAGGATTGATGATCCGCTGTTCCAGCAGTGCGAGGCTGAGGGGGTCGCCGCCGTACGCGGGCAAACCGGCGAAGACCTGGGACAGCGCATGTACAACGCATTGCATGCGGGGCTGCAGCGTTTCTCCAGAGTGGTTTTGGTAGGCAGTGATTGCCCGCAACTGGACAGCAATTACCTGGCCCGTGCGCTGGCGGCGCTGGAGTCAGCCGAGGTTGTTCTCGGTCCAGCAGTGGACGGGGGCTATGTGCTGATCGGGGCGCGTGCCCTGGATGCGAGCTGGTTCGAGGGTATCAAATGGGGTTCAGGCTCGGTCTACCGCGAAACGGTCGCCAGGTTTGCGGCGAGTAAGACGTGCTGGCAGGGTTTGCCGCCTTTGCAGGATATCGACCGGCCCGAAGACCTGCCATTGTGGCAGCAACTGGCGCACGCTGCTGAAATCCGGTGAGGCCGGGGCCTCCCGTATTCAGGCCAGTGCCATTTCTCCGGTGCGCTCGGCGACTGTCTCTTTCGCCAGGCCAGCGCGCTGGTAGAGCAACCATGCAATTGCAGTGCAATAGCTCAGGTTGGTCTGCAGTTCGCCGTCCGGGTCACTGAGAAATGCCCGCTGGCTGGCAAGTCCCCGCACCCGGCTCGCCATGTCCGGGTTGAAGGCCAGATACCGGTCCCACAGATCGCGGTGTTGTGCCGCGGTGATGTGGAACAGGCCCATACCGTCGTTGCGTGCGGAGAAGAGCCCCAGGTCAGGGGCATCAATTGCGGCGTCGAGAAGAAAGCTCTCACATGCCGGTGTCCATTTTCCCAGATATTTGAGAGTAGGTCGGATGACCTGGTCTCTCAGGTGTTCTGCGGTAACGTACATTGTCCACTACCTCGCAGGGATATCAAATCCGTCAGATACTGCTGTTTCACTTATGGTTTTGGTGTGGCCGGATTATTCTTGCGAGAACTATCCCGTTTCGACGCATTTCCGTGCTCACAGGGTACTTTTTACCACAGGGAAAAATAAAATCCAATAAAAATAACGTGTTGCGGGGTTTAATTAATAAATATTTCGGGAAAGGGTCGTAACTAGAGTAAAGAGTGGTTGTGCGGGCATAAAAAAAGCGACGCATCTTCCGATAACGTCGCTTTTAAAACCACCAAAAAGCAGCTAACTTCTTTTAAATGTCAGCCTCCGGCAAGTTTTACGGTATATCCTCGGCTTTCCAGCTCTGTTTTGATCAGGGTACGTTGATCACCCTGTATCTCGATATCGTCGTTTTTCAGTGCGCCACCCACGCCGCATTTTTGCTTCAGCTCCCGTGCCAGCGCCTTCAAATCCTTGCCGGCGAGGGGCAGCCCCCGTACCACGGTTACGGCTTTGCCGCCGCGGCCCTTGGTCTCCCGGTGCAGGCGCACAATGCCGTCGCCGGTTGCGGCAGGCCGGTCCTTGCCGCAAACGCAGTCTGCGACCGGGCGATGGCACTGGGGGCACAGTCGGCCACCATCGGTACTGTATACCAACCGCTGCGCTGAATTTTTTCGCTTGCTCATGCGTCTGCCGTGTCAATCCGTGAAGCGGGCAAGTATATTATCGCGCTGCGTTCTGGCAAACCCACTTGGCATGCAACATGAAAGATGAAGAGCAACTGCAACAACAGTTGGTAGACCTGCAAAGCCAGATGGCTTTCCAGGACGACGCGGTGGCTGCACTCAACGAGGCCGTCGCCAATCAGCAGCAGGAGATCATCCTGTTGCGTCAGCAGTTGACGCTGCTCAAGCAGAGGCAGGACGAGCAAAGCGCCCGGCTGGACCGGGAGGGCCCCGGTGAAATGGTGTCGCTGGAAGATGAGAAGCCCCCGCATTACTGATCCCCCGGCATTGCCCGCGCAATATAAAAGCAAGTGATCGCAACCAAGGAGTCATTGTATGGCAGATGAACAGAGTAAAGACACGCCCGAACAGGCCGCATTCAGGCAAAAAGCAAAAGCATGGATAGCCGATAACCAGCCCGCCGAGCCGCCGGTGCGTCTGCCCCTGACACCCCTGGAAATCATGACCGAGGAGCAGTTGGCCTACCTGCAGGCCTGGCAAAAAGCGGCTTACGACGCCGGTCTGGTGGGCTGCGACTACCCCGTGGAAGTCGGTGGTGGTGGCATGACGGACTGCCAGCGCGTCGCCAATGAAGAGATGATGCGCGCGCGCACGCCTTATATGCCCAACGTCATCGGTCTGGGCATGGCGGCCCCGACGGTCTTCTACCACGGGCAGGAGGAGCTCAAACAACGGCTGTTACCGCGCCTGTTCTCCGGCGAGGACATCTGGTGCCAGGGGTTCAGTGAACCCGGCGCAGGCTCTGATCTTGCCAGCGTACAGACATTTGCCGAGCGCAAGGGTGACAAGTGGGTTATCAACGGGCACAAGGTGTGGACGTCGCTGGCCCACTTTGCCGAGTGGATGATTATCCTCCTGCGCACTGACCGGTCGGTCAAGCATGACGGGCTCTCATACTTCGTAGTGCCCATCCGTTCGGCACTGGGCAAAGGGGTCACGGTGCGCCCGCTGATCAAGATCACGGGCGAAACAGGCTTCAACGAAGTGATCTTCGAGGACCTGGAAGTGGATGACACTTTTCGACTCGATGAGTTGGGTAAGGGCTGGCAGGTGGCGATGACCACGCTGCTGCACGAACGCGGTGCCGGGGAACTGGTAACGCCGCGTTCAGGCGGTATGAGTAACAAGTCCTCGCATAACACCAGTGCTGCTGCACTGATCAAGCTGGCGCGCGCCACGGCGCGTAATGGTGCCACAGCTGCTGACGACCCGTTGCTGCGCGACCGCATCATGCAGCAGGTGATACGCGAGGCGGGTATGGCGGGGAACCAGCGCCGCTCGCGCGTGACCGCACTACAGGACAACCCCATGCGACTGCCTTTGCAGAATAAACTGCTGATGAGTGAAATCGCCCAGGACACCGCGGGGCTGGCGATGGATATCGAGGGCGCTGCAAGCTCCCTTTATCTGGCAGACCCCAATGCACCTGACGGTGGCCAATGGCCCATGGCGTACATGAACTCCTTCGGCTTCACTATTGCTGCCGGCACCAGCGAAGTGCAGCGTAATATTCTCGGCGAGCGTGTGCTCGGCATGGCCAAATCCAAGTAGGGAGAAAGAACATGTCACAACCGGATGATTTTGGTTTTACCGAAGAAGCGGCGCTGCTGAAGAGCTCTGCGCAGAAATTCTTCAGCGAGCACTTTACCGCAGACAAACTGCACGCCCTGGTTGCAGCGGACCCTTCACCCGACCGCGCCCCCACGGTGCAATGGGACCAGGCGCTCTGGCAGCAGATGGTTGACCTGGGTTGGAGCCTGTTGGCGGTGCCCGAGGAGCAGGGCGGGGTGGGCATGCCCCTGGTTGGCGTTGCCGGGCTGGTAGAGGAACTGGGCAAAGCCGGTTTTCCCTGTCCATTGTTGGCCACGCTTTCCGCCAGTTACGTGCTGGCTGCCTGTGGCGATGCGGGGCACAGTGCTCTGGAGGATATCGCCGCCGGAGAGACCGCGACACTGGCGCTGACCAACGCCTCAGGTTCCTGGTCGCCCGCCGACACCGGGGTTACCGCTAGCGATGGCCGGCTGGATGGCACCGCCTACTTTGTGCAGGACGCGGGCAAAGTCAGCCGCCTGCTGGTATGCGCACGGTCGCAGCAGGGGTTGGACCTGTACTGGGTGGCTGCGAATGCACCCGGACTGGAGGTGCACCAGGACGCCATCGTCGACCTGACGCGAGACCAGGCCCATGTAGTGTTCAAGGGCGTGGAGGCGCAGTGGGTGGGCGGTGCGGCTGAAAGCGTCATGGACGCGGCGTTTCCCGCCATCTGGACGCTGCATGCGGCCGATATGGTGGGTGCCGGCGAATGGCAGTTGCAGACCACTGTCGAGTACGCCAATCAGCGCCAGCAATTCGATCATCCCCTGGGTTTCTTCCAGGCGGTGAAACACCCCCTGGTTAACGTGATGATCGCTATAGACCAGGCCAAGTCGCTGGTTTACAACGCTGCCTGCGCGGTTGATTGCGAACCGGGGAAAGCCGCACAGGCCGCGCACATGGCGCAGGCCTCGGCCAGCGACATGGCGGCGTTCGCCAGCAGCCGGTCGGTGCAGTGTCACGGTGGTATAGGCTTTACCTGGGAGTGCTTTGTGCACCTGTTTTTCAAGCGCCAGAAGCATAGCGAGATGTTATGGGGTGATGCCGCCTGGCACCGCGCTCGACTTGCTGAAATATTGATAGACGCAGCGGCTTGATAACGGGCCCGGAGAAAGAGCATGAACTGGAAAGCAGCTACGTTGGTCCTGGTCGCCCTACTGGGTGGCCTCACCGTATTGTTCAAGATCGCCACGCGGGTGCCGCAGCCTCCCGAACACCAGGTGTTTATCAATGGTGAAGTACTGACAATGGATGCGCAGAACCGTGTCGTCGAGGCAGTCGCCGTGCGCGGCGACCGTATCGAGGCAGTGGGCAGCACTGACGAGATAATGGCGCTGGTTGAAGACCATACAGAAGTCAACGACCTGCGTGGGCGAACACTGATGCCGGGCTTTGTCGATGCGCACGGGCACTTCCCCGGGTCGGGGATGAGTGTTGTGTCTGCGGACCTGACCAGCCCGCCGGTGGGTGGGAAATTGCGGATGGCCGATGTGCTGGAGGCGCTGCGCGAGCGAGCTGCGGTCACTGAACCCGGCGAAATGGTCAGCGGCTTCGGCTACGACGACACGCTGCTGGAGGAGAAACGCCATCCTACCCGGGAGGAGCTGGACAGTGTTTCAACAGAGCATCCGGTGGTCGCTACCCATGTGTCAGGGCATATGCTGGTGGCCAATAGCCGCGCCCTCGCGCTGGTGGGAATCACCGCGGAGACAGAGGACCCCGTAGGCGGGGTTATCGCGCGTCATCCCGGTTCCCGTGAGCCCAATGGCCTGCTGGAAGAGACTGCACGCCTGGAACTGATGATGTACATGCAGGACATGGGGCTGCGCGAGGTATACGCAATGATCAAGGCGGCCTCGATAGAGTACGCCCAGGTGGGTGTTACCACCGCGCAGTCCGGGGGGACCTCACCGGCGCTGGCCAGGGGGTTGGTGTGGTTCAGCAAACTGGGGGTGATTCCCCTGCGCGTGGTCATGTTCGCATTTGACACTGAATTTGCCGACGCGCTGGACCGCGACGAGTTCGACCCGCAGGCCTACAGTACCGATCGGGTGACCATGCAGACGGTCAAGCTGGTGGCCGACGGCAGTATCCAGGGATATACGGGCTATCTCAGCCATCCCTACCATGTGCCGAGAGATCCGCACGACGCGAAGTATCGGGGCTACCCGGCGATTCCCCGCGATGAACTCTTCAAACGGGTCGAGAAGTTACACACGGCCGGTTTTCAGCTTGCTATCCACGGCAATGGCGACGAATCCATCGAGGACATACTCGATGCCTTCGAGGCGGCGCAGCGTGCCTACCCGGTAGAGGACCCGAGAATGATCCTGATTCACTCGCAGATGGCGCGTGAGGACCAGGTGGCGCGTATGAAGGCGCTGGGGGTCACCCCCAGTTTCTTTTCTGCCCATACCTTTTACTGGGGAGACCGGCACCGGGATATCTTTATGGGCCCGCAGCGGGCGGCGGCAATGAGTCCGGCGCGCTGGGCGCAGGAACAGGATTTGCGCTTCAGTTCACATATGGACACCCCGGTGACGCCCATGCTGCCACTGCAGGCAGTGTGGAGCCAGGTTCACCGCCTTAGCTCTGGTGGTGATGTAATCGGCCCGGCGCAGCGCATCGATGTGATGTCTGCCCTGCGTGCGGTGACCATTGACGCGGCCTGGCAAGTTTTCCAGGACGATCGCATTGGCTCCCTGGAGCCGGGTAAACTGGCGGATATCATTGTGCTCTCCGGTAGTCCGCTCACCGAGACCCTGGCGATGCGCGAGTTGAAAGTGGAGAGAACCCTGGTGGGTGGGGCAACGATTTTCCAGCGTTTTTGACCATCTGGCCGCGCGGAACCGGTACTTGCGCCGCGCAATTTCATTTCGGCCGTTGCCAGCGGCCGGGCATTCCTATATAAATATACAAACGGCACAAGCGATCGCAGTGCTTATGCTGTTTGTATCCCAAAAGAGGACCCAGACAGTAGCCTATGTACCGTTACAGCGTTGACAGAGCCGTCACCTATACCTCGGAAGATATGGTCCTGTTCAGGGAGAGTCCCTTCGCATCCTGGATGGAGCGGCTCACCCTGGAAAACCCTGAACACGGCATCGCCCCGGACGCCTATTCCCCGCCACCTGTAGGGTATGTGCAGCGCCAGGACGAGTTGGCCGCGACCCTGCGCGATGAGGGTAAACATGTCGCCCTGATTGACTGGGACGCAGAGGAGCCAGTCCGCCGTGCGGCCACCCTGGACGCAATGCGTCGGGGGACCGACTACATCGTCAACGGACAACTGGCGCTGGGCTCACTATCGGGGTCCGTCAATCTACTGATGCGCACCAGTGGCTATTCGCAACTGGGTAACTATCTTTATATTCCCTGTGATACCCAGGCGAAAACGACGCTCAATTCGGCGTTCAGGCTCTGTTTCGTGGCGGATCTGCTGCATAGCCTGCAGGGGCAGTTGCCCCCGCAAATGCTGGTGATCCGCGGCGACGCCGATCTGCTCCAGTTGCACACTGAAGACCACATCTACCACTATCGCGCGGTGAAGCAGCGCTTCATGGCGGCAATGCGCGATTTCAGCAAGCAGCAGATGCCCGAGCCCGCCGAGTCATCACACTTCGGCCGCTGGTCAGCGTTTGCCCATGAAACATTAAAGCAGCGCGTGTTGCGTGAGGAGCACGAACTGGCGGTGCAGGCGGGCGTGGAAACGGACTCGCCGGCGTTGGACCTGGTCACCACAGCGGCGATTACGGCACCTGAGAGCAGTAACGCACAACCGCAGCCAAGAATTGCCGCCCGCGGCATTCCCGTCGGCGATACGCTCGCCGCCCAGGCCAGGCAGTTGCAGAAAAAAGCAAGCTACAGCGACCTTGACGATGACGCGATTGGCGCGCCGCCGCCAAAGGTAGGGCTGGATGCCGCCCTGGAAAACCTGGAGTTTATCGGCAGCAGCGGGCGCACCCCGAGGATAGGCGAGGGCAACTCAGCGCGGGCGCCGGCCGGCAGCGAGGGTTCGCCGGCGGCCGCCTCGGCCGTTGTTGAATCACCGACACCGCCTGCTCAATTGAGGCGCAAGACCACGGTGGCGCGCAGTCGGCCTGCAGCAGAACCGGCGCGCGACTTCAGCGACAGTGCGGTCCAGGAACCGGTGCCTGCGCCCAGGCTGAATACGCACAGTCGGGAGTTTGAGGTGGACTGTATCGACGATTCTGACTACCAGCTACCCGCTGCGGCAATAGACGCCGCGCCCGCTCACACCGCGTCTGCCGACGCCGTGTCTGCCCCACAGGCCAGAGTCCCTGTGTACTCATCCTCACCGGGAGAGACGCTGAAGACCACGCGGCCGTTCTCCAGCAGCCTGAATACCAGTAATTTTCCTGAAGAGCCGCGTTAAGCGCTAGCGCAGCTGGCGAAAGCAGTTGCGTACCTCAGCGATAAACATTTCCGGTTGCTCAAACGCAGCGAAGTGCCCGCCGCGGTCCAGTTCATTCCAGTGAATAATGTTGGCATAGCGCTTTTCAGCCCAGCGTCGACTCGCGCGGAAGATCTCCCGTGGGAACACGGAGCAGCCTAACGGCATCTCAATGGGTGCAAGCTCAGGGGTCCTGAAACTCTCCCAGTAAAGTCGCCCGGAACTCGCGGCGCAGTTGTTCAGCCAATAGAGCATGACGTTGTCGAGCATTTCATCTTTGCTCAGCGCATTCTCTGGGTGCTTGACGCCATTCTTCTCGCAGTCTGTCCACGCATAGAACTTCTCTACTATCCACGCCATTTGCCCCACGGGTGAATCTGCCAGGCCGTAACCGAGAGTCTGCGGCCGGGTAGACTGTTGTTTGGCGTATGCGGAGTCCCATTCATTGTAAAAGGCCATGTCTTCCAGAGCGGACTGTTCCGTTGGTGTGAGTTGGTCCATGGTCTCGGGGTCCGGGGCGACAATGGGCATATTGATGTGAATGCCCAGGCAGTGTGCGGCCTCGCTCTCGGCAATGCACTGGGTGACCATGGAGCCCCAGTCACCGCCCTGGGCGACCCATTTCTCGTAGCCAAGCCGGGCCATGAGCTTGCCCCACACTGTGGCGATGTTCTGTACGGACATGCCGGTGCTTGCGGGTTTACTGGAAAAGCCGTAACCAGGCAGTGAAGGTGCGACCACGTGGAACGCATCAGCCGCGTCACCGCCGTATTTTTCCGGCTCCGCGAGTGCGTCGATTATCTTGTGGAACTCGATGACGGATCCAGGCCAGCCGTGGGTAATGATCAGGGGGAGGGCGTGGCTGTGCGGGCTGCGGCGATGGATAAAGTGTATGTTCAGGCCGTCCAGTTCGGCGGTGAACTGTGGCCAGCTGTTGAGCGTGGCCTCGCAGCGTCGCCAGTCGTATTTCTCCAGCCAGTACGCGGCCATCTCCCGGGCGTAGTCCAGTGGCATGCCCTGTTCCCAGCCCTCGCAGGTTTGTGCGTCTGGCCAGCGTGTGGCGTTCAACCTTTGGCGCAGATCGTCCAACTGTGCGTCGTCAACGGCAATACTGAAAGGTTTGATAGTGTCGGTCATTGTGCGTCTCCTGATGTAGCCGCCAGGGCCACCGTGCCGGCGGGTAAATAGTTGGTGGCAGAATAACCCGAGGTCTGGTTAAAATGGGCCTTATAACTAAATAAATTGTGCACTAGCACTTTCGCCATAACCTACTAGAATGGTCAACATTGTATCGCGCTTGACTGAAGCGTTTCACGGTGGGGAAGATAATGGACACTTCACTGCAAACAAGGAAGCTAGCGACTAACCTATGTCGTTGAATCTGCATCCACTGGTCGTTCGTTCAGGCGAGTTGCTCAGCTATATTGCTGGCATTGCGCTCACCGGCTTTTTCGCTGTGCAGCTTGCACAGGGTGAAGTGGAGCGTCAGGGGGCGATCTCCGCATTTGAAGACCAGGTACTGCTTGCGTCCAGTGCGGTGTCGATGGACGTTGAAATCGAAGCCAGTAACCCTGCCACAACGCCCGCTGTCGGTTTCAGTGTGGATGACGCGCCCGATACCTCTCTCTGGGCACCTGGCCGCATCGCCGATTACAAAAAAAGCCTGACCGCCGACCTGCCGCCAATCCTTGGCGTGTTGGAAGTGCCAGCTGTAGGTCTTGAAGTGCCCGTTTACCAGACATCGTCCGAACTGGTGATGGATAGAGCAGCCGGTGTGATCAACGGTATGGCCTATCCCCACGAAGGCGGCAATATTGGAATCTCAGGCCACCGGGATGGCTACTTTCGCGCGCTGAAGGATGTGCAGGTTGGCGACCAGATCCTTCTGCAGACCCTCGAGGGTGAGAAGCGCTTTACCATCGAGTCCACCACCGTCGTCGACAAGACAGATACCCATCTGCTCAAGGACACCCGAGAGCAGACCGTGACCCTGGTCACTTGTTACCCGTTTTATTTTGTTGGGCAAGCGCCTCAACGATTTATCGTTACCGCGTCGCTCGACACCACTGATGTCAACCAAAACTAAGGAGGTTTTGACATGCAAAAGAAGATGGCACTAGCAGTAGGTATGGCCCTGTCACTGTCAGCGGGTTCACTGATGGCACAGGATAAGGCTGAAAGCGCAACGGTAACCTGCGCCGATTTGAATTGGGCTGCAGAAGTTCTCGCTGCTAATCCTGACATCGCAGAAAGCTGTCAGGCAGTGTTCGAGAAAGCCGGCAAGCTCTATGCCAAAACAACAGTCGAAGTGGTACGTGTCCGCGGCAACCGCATGACATTCCGTCCGCTGCACACTGATGGCACTATGGGTGACAGCCGTTCTGTCCAGCTTGACAGCGCCTGGCGCGCTGAAATCGGTGGCCGCAGCTACCGTGCAAGTGACCTGATGCGCGGTCAGCAGCTGAATGTATACATCCCCGAAGACCGTTTCGCTATGGCGATTCACGACGCGGATGGTCCCGACGAGGCAGATCTGATCGTAATCGAGGAAGAAGTTGTCGAAATGCCGACTACCGCTTCTCCACTGTTCCTGATCGGTGCGGCCGGCGGTGCCCTGCTGGCGCTGGGTGGTATACTGACCGGTATTCGTCGCCGCTTCTCCTGAAGCTCGACCTGAATAACGCAAGGGGCCGAAAGGCCCTTTTTTTTGGTTCATCGCACATTAGCGGGAAATGAGGCATTCAAGCGATGAGGCATTCAAACAAAGCGGACACCACGAATGGGGTAAGCCTTCCGCGGTTGAAAACAAACGTCCACGCCCTTGGAAGGCTTGCCCCATTCGTGGTGGCCGCTCAGCTGGAAAGTGTCTATCAACTAAGCAACCCCGCTAATCTGCGAAGAGCCTTTTTTATCGGTTGAGGCGCGCTGTCGTTGTCTGGCGGGGGCCAGCCAATTTGCATCATTCTTCTACCCAGACTTTTCGTAAAGGCTCACCGAAATCATCGTAGATGACCTTGCGTCTGCGCTGGGGAAGGCGGGAACGTTTAGGCGCAGGGGTGCGGCGCTTGAGCTTTGCCTGCCGTCTGGCCTCAATGGCGGCCACCACATCCGGCACCAACGTGCGCTGGGTCTTGGGTTCTACAAACAGAGTGCGATTAAGGAACAGGGGCGGGTCGCTGGGATCTTTTCCACTGGTGCCCTGTGGGATGCTCTCAACCTCGCCACCGCCATTCAAAAAGCGTTGCATCTCGCGTTCCAGCTGGGCTCTGATCTCTGCTTTCGATACGGTTTTTTTCACGGCGCCGGGTAATCCCTGCTGCCTTCACAGCATATTGGCAAACCACCAGTATAACCGGCGGGTGGAAGAATTAAAGCGCGGTGGATTGCAGAAATTGGCGGCGGCGCTGCGCCGCTTTTCCCGTGGACTGCAACACCACCTTTCCATTGGCAATGGTAATCCCCAGTTCTGCCAACAGGGGCTCAAAATCCGGCAGGCGCGTTGAGTTGCGCATGCTCTGGTACAGTTCAGCGAAAACGGGTTGCTGGTCACCCGAGTCCATCACCTTGATCATCTCTGCCACTGAAAGTGCGTCGCGGGCGCAGCAATCGTTGAGCCTGAGCAGGACATTGTCGAGACCGAAGGCGCCATTACTGCGCGCCCGTAAGCGAATGTCGACAGCGAGAAAATACCAGGCGCCACTCCAGTAGACGCGCATATAGCCGCCACTGCTGCGCATCTGTCGGTTGACCTCGATGAGGGACTTGCCGTCGAATCGTGAGTCCTCCCTGCCGCGCATGAAACCCGCATACAAACGCTGCCACATTTCCTGTTCACTGATCAGGCCAGCCCTGGCCTGCAACAGGTTCTGGTAATAAGTAGCCAGCCCCTCGCTGAACCAGGTGTCCCCCCAGCCGCGGTAGGGCAACAGCAGGTGGGCTATTTCATGATAGCCGGTCCACTCCGAAAGCAGGTCTTTGGCGCTGGTGTTGTCCACCACGTAGAATTTGACCGTGTCTACACCGCCGCGCTTGATCTGGGCCCAGGGGATAGGGTCATCGGCGCTGCCCGAGGTCGCCTCCACTTCTATGATCCAGCGCTCACGCGGCCAGTGTCCGTAGACCAGGGTAAGACTCCCGGCTAACTTTTCTGTCCAACTGATGACCTCCTCGCGCGACTGTGGTGAGAATTGCGGAGCGATTTCCACGTCCAGCCTGCGACCCTCTGCGTCGTAGAGGGCATGACTCGCTGTGGCGGGCGCAACTGCCAGCATCGTGCACAGCAGAGCCAGTGCGATACGGCAGGGTGCAGTCAAATTACCTGGGTAATTCATACCCGGCCAGCGTCGCCATGCGCGCGAACAGTTCGAAAATGTCGGTCGCGTTTTGTTCGCCGGAGAACTCACGATAGAGGCTGTCGACATTGACGGCGATGCGTTCCGGGTCAGACCACGATGCGTACTCACTCAGTTCGATGTCCCGGGCTGCCTCGAACGCATCCAGCCCTGCGTCGTAACGCTGGCGCGCCTGGTCTCTCACGTACTCAAGATATTGTCGTACCTGGCGTACACCCTCCTTGTCGGTGATCGGGCCGTGTCCGGGAACGATATGCTCCACATCCATTTCCTCGATGAGGCGGCAGGCCTTTATCCAGTTGGCCACGGGACCCTGCCACATGATGGGCGTGCCCTCGATAAACAGGATGTCGCCGGTGAATACCGTGCGGTCCACGGGGGAGTGGACCAGCACATCTCCGCGGGTGTGCGCAGGTCCCACTTCCAGCAGTTGCACAGGTTTGTCGCCAACCTTGATGTCCAGTTGGCCGTCGAAGGTCCGGGTTGGTGGTGTATGCACAATGCCATCGAACTTGAACTGGCCGAAACAGGCGAGGAAATACTGTCCCACAGGGCCCATTTCGGCTGCGGAGGCAACGATAGCGGCCATGGCCTCGGGAGGTAGTTCGGTCATTTCCGCCGCAGAAGCGGTTGAGGCGATGATCTCAGCGCCGCGGACCAGCTCATTGCCGTGGCAGTGATCCCCGTTGGCATGGGTGTTCACCAGGGTATCGATTTGCCGGGCCAGTGGCTCTGCGGCACGCATCTTCCTGAGCATTTGGTCGGTCAGCTGCAGGTCATACAGGGTGTCGACCAGTAATGATTCCTCGCCGTCCGTGATCAGCCCCGCGTTGCTCCAGCCCCAGCTGTTACTGTGCGCCAACCAGGCCCAGGTGCCATTACCCAGGTTGTTGATTCCCTCTGTCATCGGGGCATCCTTGTTGAATAAGACGGTACAATGGTAACGCCGCTGTCACGCCAGGGCTAAGAAATGTTTGGTTTTCAGCAGGGCGCTGCTCTGGTTTAATGCACAGCTTGTGATTTCCGGGGACCCCGATGAACGCTATTCGTTCTCTGCTTGTTTTTATCTGGCTGGTGCTGACACTGATTCCTTTCGGGCTCGCCCTGGTGTTTTGCTCCTTGTTCCTGGATGACAAGAAGCTGTGGTGGTGGTTTGCGGTGCCCTGGCTCAAGGGCGTGATTGGCGCGGCGCGGATTGTCGGTGGCGTAAAATATCGCCTGCATGGGGAGGAACACCTGCCTCGAGAGGAAGATATGCGCCGGGTAGTGCTTTGTTCCAAGCACCAGTCAACCTGGGAAACGTTCTTTTTCCCCAGTATGACCTCGCATCCCCTGGCCTACGTATTCAAGAAAGAATTACTGCGCATCCCGGTATTTGGCTGGTGTATCGGGCGCCTGCGCATGGTTCACATCGACAGGACCAAACGCTCAGAGGCCTGGAACAAGGTGGCGGAGCAGGGCAAGGTGCTGATGGATGAAGGCAAGTGGATCATCATGTTCCCGGAGGGCACGCGAACCGAGCGCGGCAGCAAGGGGTCTTACAAGACCGGTGCCAGCCGTCTCGCCATTACCAGTGGCGCCTGTATCATTCCGATTGCCGTGACCTCAGGGCGCTGCTGGCCAAGACGTTCATTTTCTTTCCTTCCGGGCACTATCGATGTCTCCATCGGTGAGCCGGTGTACACCGAGGGCCGGGAGCAGGTTGAACTTATGGACGAGATTGAGCGGTGGATAGAGGCGGAAATGCGCCGCCTCGACCCGGAAGCATATCAATAACAACGAGGAAGCGAGTTATGTCAGCTACGAAAATGGCAATTCTGGTCGGCTATGTCGTTCTCGGCGCGATGGGCGTGATCTACGCGGGAAGCGCTGTGGGGGATTGGTCGCTGCGCATACTGTTATTGCTGGCGGTGGCGCACGTGGTCGAAATGGCGGTCTTTTACAAGCGCTGCCAACAGGCCGGTGGTTCCATGGCCTTGCACCTGTTCAACGTATTTTTATTCGGCGTATTCCATGTCCGCGAGCTGGAACAGCCAGGCTCAATGCAAGGTCAGTAGAGGGCTTTCTCAAGGGTCCTGCACAGGGTCTTGATGATATGGATGCGAGCGTAGAGCTTGTCATTCCCGGGCACGATATGCCATGGCGCAAGGGGCGTGTGGGTTTGCGCTATCATCTGGTTTATCGCGCCCTCGTAGGCGGGCCACTTTTCCCGGTTGCGCCAGTCCTCTTCAGTGATCTTATGCCGCTTGTGCGGTTGTGCCTCACGGGCCTGAAAGCGCGCCAGCTGTTCATCCTGGCTGATGTGAATGAAGAACTTGGCGACAATGGTGCCGTGGCTGGTTAGCTCCGATTCCAGTTCGTTGATTTCCCTGAAGGCGCGCGTCCACTCCTCCTCACTGGCCAGCCCCTCAACGCGTTCGACCATCACCCGGCCATACCAGGAGCGGTCGAATAAAGTCGTGCGTCCGTCTCGTTGCAATTTACGCCAGAAGCGCCATAGATAGTGCTGCGCCAGTTCTTCATCGCTGGGGGCAGCGATCTGGATCAACTTGTAAAGACGCGGGTCAATGGCACTGGTTACACGGCGAATTGCTGAACCCTTTCCCGCGCCGTCCCACCCTTCAAACACGGTGACCAGAGAGCGTCGCTGGCGATAGGCCTCCCAGGCGAGGTCCTGTAATCTGGACTGATGCTTGCGGAGTTTGCGCTTGTACTCAGACCTGTCCAGGCATTTATCAAGATTAACGCAGGCGAGCGCATCAGCAGCCTCGGGCAATAAGGTCGCGGGCTCCTCGTCGTTCGCGAACTGCAAGCGGCGGTTGATGCTGTCGAGAATCACTTCCCCGGCTTTGACCTCCCGGAAACGGCGGTCCTCGGCATCGATGATATGCCAGGGGCATTGCAGCGTCTGGGTGCCGCGAACAAGTTCTTCCGAGACCGCCAGTGCGCGCTGGTACTTGCCACGCAGCTCATAGGGGTTATCGGTCACCCTGGGGTTTTGTTGACGTTTTGGCGCATGCTCCTCCAATTGGCGACGCTGGGTCTCTTCGGATACGTGAAGCCACAGCTTGATAATAATGGCGCCATCGTCCGAAAGCTGGCGCTCGAAGATATTGATGCGTTCGCAGGCGCCAGCGAAGGCCTCTTGGCTCAGGCGGCCATCAACGTGTGCCTGGGCGGGGTGGGTGTACCAGGAGCCAAGAAAAATGCCGATTTGTCCGCGCGGGGGCAGTTTGTTCCAGTAGCGCCAGAGGAAGGGGCGGTCTTCTTCCTCGTCGGAATGCTCCCAATAGGTGTTGGTTTCGATGCCCTTGGGGTCCATCCACTCGTTGAGCCGGTGCACCAGTACGCCTTTGCCCGCCCCGGCCAGTCCCGCCACCACAATGATCAGCGGGTGGTTTGTTTTCTCGATACCGAACTGCGCTTCTAGCAGCCGTTGTCGTAAAGGCAGCGCGCGCTGTTCAAATTCTGTCTTGGACAACGGCGTGTTGGCTTCAAACTGGTCAAACATCAGGTGTCCATTGTAGAGAGGCTCAAAGGATTACTTTAGCGTATTTTTGCCGCGGTGAACCGACTATAATCCGGATGTGTTATACCGGAGCCAACCATGGGATTCTACGAAAAGCATATACTTCCGCATTTTATCAATTGCGCCTGTGGCTCAAAGCCAATGATGAAGCAGCGTGAGAAAGTGGTCCCACATGCACGGGGCACCGTTCTGGAGATTGGCATTGGCACCGGTCTGAATCTACCTTACTACCAGGCATCACAAGTGGAGCGCCTGATTGGTCTGGACCCCTCGGAGGAGTCCTGGGTGCTGGCGGGCGAACGCGCCGCTCACGTTGATTTTGATGTGGAATTTATCGGCCTGCCAGGCGAAGAAATCCCGCTGGATGAGAACTCAGTGGATACGGTGCTGGTGACATTCTCCCTGTGTACCATTCCCGACCCCGTGGCCGCACTGCGCGGCATGCGCAGGGTGTTGCGCCCTGAGGGGGAGCTGCTGTTTTGCGAGCACGGCCTGGCGCCTGACAGTGGTGTGGTGAAATGGCAGAACCGCATCAATGGTATCTGGGGAAAAATTGCGGGAGGGTGTCACATTAACCGTGATATTCCTGCGCTTTTAGACGCTGGCGGCTTCACTGTCACCAATCTGGAGCAGCAATATATACCGGGTACGCCGCGTATCGCCGGCTACAACTACTGGGGTGGTGCCCGCTCAGCTTGATTCAGCAGTGGCGAAAATGGAGTAGCCTGGCGCTATTGCTGTCGGGCCTCTGGCATGCTCCCCTGGTCTGGGCAGAATTGCTGTCGGTCGAGTTGACAGGTGTCGAGGACGACCTGCGCAAAAATGTGCTTGCCTGGTTGGGTAATGCGCCAGAGACACCACAGTCACGCTCCAATTACCTCCACTCGGCACGGAGCAAGGTAGAGCAGAGTCTTAAGGCGCTGGGTTATTACCGGGCGGAGATAGATATGGACCTGAACCGCCAGGTCACTCCCTGGTCGCTGCACATCAGCGTCCAGCCCGGTGAGCCGGTGCGCCTGCGGAATATCGACATAAAGATGGTGGGAGAGGGCAGTACTGACTCCGCACTCACCGACCTGGTGGCGTCGACAACTCTGCGCCCGGGAACCGTACTCAATCACAGCGATTATGAGCGCACGCGCCGCGGTATCGCGACGCTGGCACAACAGCGCGGCTATTTCGACGGTGTGTTTGAAGCCGCCCGGGTTGAGGTCGAGCCAGTGGGCGGTACGGCCGATGTTGTACTGCATTTCGCCAGTGGACCGCGCTATGCATTTGGACAATTGCTTTATGACCAGGACATCATTCGTCAGGAGTTGTTGCAGCCGTTGATCAAGGTGCAGGAGGGCGAGCCTTACGAGCAGCGTAAGCTAAGTGAGACCCAGGCCCAGCTCCAGCGCACCGGCTACTTCTCCACGGTGATCCTGAGGCCGGACCTGGGCAGGGCTGAGAACGGCCAGGTGCCCATGGACATGACGCTGTATCCTGCCAAGCGACACAGCTTTGACCTCGGTATAGGGTTCAGTACGGACACCCGGGAAAGGTTATCCGTGACCTGGCGGACCCCGAAACTGAATCGACTGGGGCACAGTCAGGAAACTAGACTGCAGTACTCCTCTATCAATCCCAGCGGGCACTTCACCTATCAGGTTCCCCTTTCCCACCCGCTGAACGACGTACTGCAGTTCTGGGCACGGCTGGAGGATAACGAGTTTGGTGATCTGGACAGTAACCAGAAGGAACTGGGTATCAGGCGCGAGCTACGCAGTGGTCCGTGGGTTTACAGCTATTCCCTGCGCGGCCTGGATGAAGCCTGGGATGCACAGGGGCTGGATCAGGAAAGCGACTATTTGCTACCCGGACTGTCATTCTCCCAGCGCCAGCGCAAAGGCTCGCTGGTCAACCCCAGCTCCGGGTTCAGTCAGTGGTACCAGGTGGAGGCGGCGCACGGCGACTTCGGCTCAGATGTGGACCTGCTGCGGTTGAGCGCCAGGTTTGGGTATATCCAGTCGCTGGGTGCGAAGCATCGCCTGGTGTTGGGTAGTGATCTGGGCGCGGCGTTTGTCAGCGACAGTGATCGCGACCAGTTGGCTCCATCACTGAACTTTTTCGCCGGGGGCAGCCAGACGATTCGAGGATACAGCTACCAGTCGATCGGTAATGAAGTGACGGTGACAGGTGACAGCGGTGATCCCGTGCGCCTGGTCGTGGGTGGCGAGCGTCTGGTGACGGCAAGCGTGGAATACCAGTACAGCGTGACGGACAGCTGGCGCGGTGCCGTGTTTGTCGATGCCGGGGACGCTTTTGACGAGGGCGAATTCAATCTTAATGTGGGTGCGGGGGTGGGGTTGCACTATGTGACTCAGGTGGGTGCCATTCGTGTTGAGCTGGCTAATCCGGTGACCGATGATAATCCTTCCTGGCGCCTGCATGTCGCGATAGGAGCGGAGTTTTGAAGGCGCTGAGCTACGCCGCCGCCGTTCTGCTGCTGCTGTTCGCCCTGCTGTGTGCATTGCCTTTCACTGCATCGGGCACCCGGCTGCTTCTGCAGCTGGTCGAGCGCAGCGGTATCGTACAGGCGCAGTATCTTGCGGGCAGTCTGTTTGGTGAGCTGCGGTTGGCGCAGCTCGATATCGATGTGGGCAACGTCTCATTGCGACTCGAACAGGTGGAGTCGCGCCTGGATCTGGGCTGTTTCTGGGTCAGCACTTTTTGTTTCGAGAAACTGAGTGCCCGGTCCCTGTCCCTGGACGTCAGCGATGACCCCCAGGCTGACGACGTTGTCGATGGCGGGGCCGACGAGGGTGCGCGCCAGCTTCTTTCTATTCCCTATGCCTATGCGTTGCCTGACGTTTATCTGCAGCGCGTGAATGTCCGTTGGCCGGGTGGGCACTGGCAGCAGCAGGAGCTGCGGGCGCAAGTGGAGATTGCGGGGAGTCGCATCACGATTATTCGTGCCGAGGCCGAATCACCTGAGCTTGGCCTGACGCAGGACGCACAACCGGAACCCTCCTATGCGGGTTTTCAACCGTCACAACTATTCCTGCCGCTGGATCTGCGGGTAGAACACCTGCTCATGCAGCAACCTCGAGTGCTGCTGGGTGAAACGCAACACAGCCTGCAGTCTCTCGAGCTGGCGGGGTCGTGGCGAGGGGATGGTCTGGAGCTCAAGCAGCTGTCCATCGCGGCCGATGACATCGGGACAGTGGTGGCCAGCGGTTCTCTGACGTTCAAGAAGCAGTGGCCGCTGCAGTTGATGGCCGATATTTCGCTGGACGAAAACATGGAACCACCCCAGCTCGGCGGCAGAAGCGTCCAGCTACACTTGTCCGGGGGCCTGGATGATCTTCAGGTCAAGCTGGAATCCGCCGGTCTCCCTGAGGTCAGCCTTGACGGGTATGCCAACCTGGTTGCACCGGGACTGCCCTTCAAGGGGGAGACCAGCGTGCAATGGCCAGGGAAACCCCGCCTGGTTGAAATCACAGGGATCAGCGGCCCGCTCGCTGGGTTGCAGCTTTTGTCACCCGTGAAGGCGCGGGTCAGTGGCACACTGGACGCGCAGGACGTTGACGTTTCCGGCGAGTTCAGCGGGCAGGGTTACGCAGCGCTTGCCCTGACGCTGCGTGCCCGACTGCAGTCCTCGCGACTGTATGTTGAATCCCTTGAATTGCAGGACGCCGCCTCTGACAGTCACCTCGCGGCGACTGGTGAACTGGTGCTGGGGCCCTCCTGGTCGCTGGTTGCTGATGCCAGTAGCGATGGCATCTACCTGCCTCCGTTGCTGGCCCGTGAGCCCGGCCGATTAGCGGGAAAAGTGAGTTTACGTGCCAGTGGCGATGACAACGGCTGGCGCCTGCAATTGCCCGCGGTAAACCTGCAGGGAACGGTGAATGGCCTGCCCGCGCAGGTCGAGGGATATGCGGGGCTGACTTCCTCTCTGCGCTTGCTGCCGGGGAAACTGCAGGCGCAAGTCAACGGTGCGGAGCTGTCTATTGATACCGCCCGGGAACCGGGGAGTGACGCACAATTGAGCCTGCAACTGGATGATCTCGGTCGCTGGTTCGTCGGCGCCCGTGGTAGCCTGGCATTGCGCGGCACCGGCGGCCTGGATCGACAGGTGATGTCGATAAACGGGGTGGCCAGTGATATCACGCTGGCGGGTATGGAGATACCCGAGGCGACATTGCGGCTGGACTATGCCGGCGCTGACCAGGACATAGAGCTGCTGTTGCAGGCCCCGGCTATCCGCCGTGACAGCTACCACCTGAACGCGGTCACGCTCTCAGTGCTTGGGCGTGCTGCAAGTCACCGCCTCCTGCTGTCTTCACAGGGGAGTATAGACGGGCAACTGCAGGTTGACGGTGCCATGGACAACGACCAGTGGCAGGGAACACTGCAGCCCACTGAACTGGGGACCTCCGCAGGGCCCTGGGTACTGGATACGCCGGTGCTTCTGGGCTGGGACGCCCAGCTGGGTACACTGCGGATTGACGGCCACTGTTGGCGGCATCCGGATTTCGAACTCTGCGGCCAGCAACTGCTGGTTGGCAACACCGGTGATATCGATGTTCGGCTAACTGGCGATGTCAGCGCATTTAACGGCGTGCTTCCAATCGGCCTGCGGGTGCGTGGTGGATTGCATTCGGAGCTGAAGCTGGCCTGGGCAGAAAACAGTGCGCCGACCCTGGAAGGTGTGGCGCGCGTTCGCGACTTGCAGGTCGAACGACTCTACGGCATGGGAGAGAAGGTTAGTATTACCTGGGAGTCGATGAACCTTGAGGCCTCCCGCCAGGGCGAGTCGCTGGCGCTGAGCGGCGACGTGGTGCGTGAGGGCAGGCGAGTGCTGGTCGTCGACGCCCTGTTGCCGCGGGCCGCAGACCAGCAGATCAGTGGAAAATTGACGCTCGACGCGCTGCAACTCGCGGTTTTCTCTCCCTGGGTTACCGAGCTATCTACCTTGCAGGGGGCCCTCAGCGGTGTGCTGCAGTTGCAGGGTACAGCGGCTAAGCCGCAGGCCATCGGCAATCTCAGCCTGCGCGAGGGCAAGCTTGTCGTCGTCGGCAATCCCACTGAACTGACTGCGCTCAATCTGGACTTGCAGCTCGACGGCGCAACTGGCCAGTTGCAGGGTCGCGGGCTGCTCGGCGGCGGTGAGGTAAGCCTCCGTGGCAATATACTTGCGCATCCGCAGCTGAGCCTGGAACTGGCGATCAGCGGAGAACGCCACCAGATACTGCTTCCGCCGAGTTCGGAAATGCTGGTTTCCGAGGAGCTTTCGCTGCTGCTGACCAATAACCTGCTTGATGTGGGTGGCGATATCCACGTGCACGAAGGCGTGTTGCGCCACGAAGAGCTGCCGGAAGGGAGCGTTGGGATATCTCGCGATGTGGTGGAAGTAGATCTGCGCGGTAACGTAATTGGCGAGGACCGGCCCTTCGATGTGCGGGCGGATATCCGGTTGCATTTACGCGAGCATTTTCGGGTAGAGGGCGAGACTATCAGCGCCACCCTGGGTGGGGAGCTCCAGCTGCGTCAGGAGCCGGGCAAGGCGCTGCAGGTGTTCGGCAACCTGAACCTGCAAGGGGGAGAGCTGTTCGTTTTCCGCCAGCACCTGCAGGTGCAACGCGGTACCATTGCTTTTTCGGGCCCGCCGGAAAACCCGGAACTGAATATCGCCGCAGAGCGCGAAATCCGCAGCGATGGAGTGACCGTCGGCGCCCGTTTGACTGGCGCGTTGGATGAGCCGCTGCTGGAGGTGTATTCCGAACCGGTCATGTCGCAGGGTGAGGCCATGTCCTACCTGGTTCGCGGGCGTGCGCTGGATTCGGGGGCCGGGGCCGACGGGACAGCTCTGGCACTGTCTCTGGGCGCGGACGTCGTCAACCGCAGCGGCATCGTTTCAGGGCTTAATCGATTGCCACTGATCAGTAATATCGCTTTTGGCGCCACTGGCGAACAGGATGACACCGCCGCGACGGTCAGTGGGTACATCGGGAACCGTATCTACGTGTCCTACGGCATTGGGCTGTATGAGCCGATCAATGTGCTCACAGCGCGACTCTACCTGCAGAGTCGCCTGTGGCTGGAAGTAATGAGTCGCCTGGAAAACTCGGTCGATCTCTATTACTCCTTTGACATCCGCTGACACACCGCTCGCGGAGTTCAGCTCGTCTTCGGCAGGATGTACAGCTCTACCCTGCGGTTTGTGGCCCGCCCCTGTTCGCTACTGTTGTCGGCGATAGGCTGGTCGAAGCCGGCGCCTACAGTCAACATGCGGTCCCGGGCGACCTGTCTGGTGACGAGGTAATCGGCTACGCTGGCGGCGCGACGCTCCGACAGGTTCTGGTTGTACTGGCGGCTGCCGGTATTGTCGGTGTGGCCGGTGACGCGCAGGGTGGTGTCGGCATATTTGGCCAGTACCTGGCCTACGGAATTGAGTGCCGGGTAAAAGCTGCCCCGAAGGTTGTAGGAATCCGTTTCGAAGGTGATATGGCCGGGCATGATAAGGCGGATGTTGTCGCCTTCGCGCGCGACCTGTACACCGGTACCCTGCAGTTGCTCACGCAGTTTGGTTTCCTGTACATCCATATAGGCGCCGACGCCCGCGCCGACAATGCCGCAACCCAGCGCAGCGTTGCGCGCGTGCTTGCTCGAGTCGATAGCGCCTATCAGCCCGCACACCGCCGCGGCACCGCCGCCATAGGTCGCGGCCTTACTGGCCTGTTGCTCACCGGTGTAGGGGTTGGTTGTGCAGGCGGCGAGCGTGACAATGGCGCTGGCAGCGGCGAGGGTTCTGATTGTTGGCATAGATGTTCTCCTGTTGGTCTCGCCAGGTTCGACTGCATTATTCGGCTGGCGTTCTGTAAAAAAGTGTAAAAATAATACCCAAGGTAAGGTGGTGGGAGGGAAGTGATTTCTGTAACTTTGTGGCCTTTACGTTTGTCATGAGGCTGTCATGGACCCGATGACCCAGGGCGTGCTGGGCGCTGCGCTGCCCCAGTCCACCAGTAATCCCCGGTTGGTTGCCAGTGCGGGGCTGCTGGGGTTCCTCGCCGGCATGGCGGCTGATCTCGACGTGCTGATCCGTTCCAGCGAAGACCCCCTGCTGTTTCTGGAGTATCACCGCCAGTTTACCCATGCCCTGGTGTTCATTCCCATCGGTGGTGCCATCTGTGCACTGGTGTTGCATCAGTTACTGGGGCGCAGGCGCGGGCTCAGCCCGGCGCAGAGCTGGTTGTTCTGTACGCTTGGCTACGCTACGCATGCGCTGTTGGACAGCTGTACGACCTATGGCACCATGCTGCTGTGGCCATTCAGCGAACAGCGCTTTGCCTGGAATACCATCTCGATCATCGATCCACTGTTTACCCTGCCGCTGCTGTTGGCGGTGGTGCTGGCCGCCCGCCTCGGGCGCCCGGCACTGGCTCGCCTGGGCCTGGCCTGGGCTATCGCGTACCTGGGCCTGGGGCTGGTGCAGCGCGACGCTGCGCAGGACATGGGACTGGCGCTGGCTGCCGAGCGTGGCCATACACCGCTGCGGCTGGAAGCCAAACCCAGTTTTGCCAATATACTGGTGTGGAAGGTTGTCTACGAAACGGGTGATCGCTATTACGTTGACGCGGTTCGCGCTTCCCTGTGGCCGCGGGTCTACCCGGGCGATTCAGTGGCCAAGCTGGTGATTGATCGCGACCTGCCCTGGCTGGACCCGGCGTCGCAGCAGGCCAGGGACGTAGAGCGGTTCCGCTGGTTCAGTAATGGCTATATCGCCAGGGACCCAATCTACGCCAACCGCATCATGGATATCCGCTACTCCCTGCTACCCAATGAAATTACGCCACTGTGGAGTATCGAGCTACAGCCAGACGCCGATGGCCGGGATCATGTCCACTATCGTACCCATCGCGGGTCTGGTTCAGACAGCGTCTCGCTGCTCTGGGACATGCTGATCAGGCGCTGAACACAGCACTCGCCGCGTCCAGGGCAGCTCCCTTCTTTATGCTCGCACCCTGCCGGCTGAGCACGGCTTCCAATGCGGTAAGGCAGTAAACCACGTTGCGTTCGGTACTGGCGGAGCCCATAAGACCGATGCGCCATGTCTTGCCCGCAAGGGCACCCAGCCCGGCACCGATTTCCAGGTCATAGTCGTTGAGCAGTGCAGCGCGCACAGCACCGTCATCCACGCCGGCCGGGATATTGACGGCATTGAGCTGCGGCAGGCGATGTTCGGCAGCCACCGCCATGCTCAGGCCCATGGCTTCCAGTCCGGCCACGAGGGCGCGATGGTTACGCAGGTGACGGGCGAAGGCTGCTTCCAGGCCTTCTTCCTGCAGCATCACCAGTGACTCATGCAGCGCATACAGGTCATTCACCGGGGCGGTATGATGATAAGCGCGTTTGGCGCTGCCTCCCCAGTAGCCCATCACCAACTGCATGTCGAGGAACCAGCTCTGCACCTTGTGACTGCGGTTCTGGATGCGCTCCACTGCTCGCTGGCTGAAGGTGACGGGTGAAATGCCGGGGATGCAGGACAGGCACTTCTGGGTTCCTGAATAGACCGCGTCCGCGCCCCATGCATCCACCTTCACTTCGATACCCGCCAGAGAGGTGACTGCATCAACGATCGACAGCGCGCCGTTTTCCCGGGCCAGGGCGCAAAGGGCCTGGGCGTCGGAGCGAACCCCGGTGGATGTTTCCGCGTGCACGAAAGCCAGCAGGCTTGCCTGTGGGTGCTCCGCAAACGCAGCGCGCACCTTGTCAGTGCTCACCGGTTCGCCCCAGGCGTCCTCGACCATGACTGCGGTGCCGCCGCAGCGCTCCACGTTTTCTTTCATGCGTCCACCGAAAACCCCGTTCTGGCAGACAATAACGGTGTCACCCGGAGAGACCAGGTTGACGAAGCAGGCTTCCATTCCAGCGGACCCTGGCGCGGATATCGGCAGGGTCAGCGCATTTTCTGTCTGGAATGCGTACTGCAGCAGCTCCTTGATTTCGTCCATCAGTTGTACGAACAGGGGATCGAGGTGGCCGATGGTAGGGCGGGAGAGGGCGCCGAGGACCCGGGGTGAGACATCGGAGGGGCCTGGCCCCATCAGGGTGCGTTGCGGGGGGAAGAAACTGCTGGTCATGATCGATATCCGGGGGCTGGAAAATACAAGGCGCGAATGTATCAGGTTTTACGGCCGGGCTTAAGTCCGACGGATAAATACCGTTCATTGATCAGGTCTATGTGGCATTGCGAGCGGGGTAGTTGAGCCCGGGCAGAATCCATGGTTCACTTCCCGGTCGTAGTATATTAATTAAATAAGGATACGACCGTGAATCGACCTGGAATTGAACCGAATTTCGCCGGTGTGATGTTGCGCCGTGCGGCCCTCAACCCCGAGCGCACAGCGCTGGTGTTTGAGGAGCGCGAACTGCTCTATAGCGAATTTGCCGATCGCGTGCGCAGACAGGCCCAGTTGCTGCGTGAGGCCGGCGTCTGCGTCGGGGACCGTGTAGGTTATCTGGGGTTTAATCATCCTGCACTGCTGGAGACGCTGTTTGCGGCACAGACACTTGGGGCCATTTTCGTCCCCTTGAACTTCCGCCTGACCGCGGAGGAACTGACTTTCATTATCAACGATGCCGGTATCCATTCGCTGTTTGTCGACGATACCCTGCGTCCGGTGTTGGAGCCGGCGCGCGACAATCTTTGCTGCCGGGAGTTCTTCGCCTCCGAGAGCGAGGCCGACGGCTGGCGCCACCTGGACAGTGAGCGCGATGCGGCCCAGCCCATCACCAGCGTTGTATCCGTTGACCAACACGATATAGCGGTAATCATGTATACCTCAGGCACCACCGGGCTGCCCAAGGGCGCCATGTTGACCCACGGGAACCTGATGTGGAACAACATCAATGCGAGTATGGCGTTCGGCGGCACCCGGGATAATGTCATTCTTACCGCAGCGCCGCTGTTTCACATTGGCGGCCTCAACGTGATGACCCTGCATTCTTTCCACCTCGGCTCCAAGCTGGTATTGCTGCGTAACTTCGATGCAGTTCAGGCGCTGGAGAATTTCGAGCGCTACCAGGTGACGCATATGTTCGGTGCCCCGGCGATGTACCTGTTTATGTCCCAGCAGCCGCAGTTTGCCGATACTGACCTGAGCTCAGTGGAAACCCTTATTTGCGGGGCTGCGCCCGTTCCCGAGTCGTTGATTGAGCTCTACGGGGCTCGCGGCGTATCGTTCTGCCAGGGCTATGGCCTTACCGAGACGGCACCCTTCTCCGCATTCCTCACACCCGAGTTTGCAGTGAGTAAACTGGGTTCCGCTGGCCAGGCGCCTATTTTCAGCGACACCCGCATCGTCGATCCCGATAACCAACCCTTGCCTGCAGGGGAAAAGGGTGAGATCTGCCTCGCCGGCCCCAATATTATGAAGGGCTATTGGAACCGTCCCGACGCCACCGCTTCGGCGATCGACAGCGAGGGCTGGTTCCATTCCGGGGATATCGGCTACCTGGACGAAGACGGCTTCCTGTTTATCTGCGACCGCCTTAAGGACATGGTGATCTCAGGCGGAGAGAATGTGTACCCGGCCGAGGTCGAGGGCGTGCTCTACAAACACGACGCTATCGCCGAGGTGGCGGTGATTGGTATGCCGGATGAAAAGTGGGGAGAGGCGGTCACCGCAGTTGTCGCCCTGCACGAGGGTCGTTCGCTGACGCTTGAGGAATTGCGTGCATTTGCCGACCCGCACCTGGCACGTTACAAGCTGCCGCTGCGCCTGGAAATAGTCGATGCCCTGCCGCGTAACCCCGCCGGCAAGGTGCTCAAATTTGTGCTCAAGGAAGATATGTCCGGCTGAGGCATTGGTTTGGCGAGGCGCGTTGCCGCGCCCCGTCAACGTCCGGCCCGTTGCGGGTCAATCGTCCTTGCTCGCCTCCACGTGGGCCTGCGCCGCCGCAATGCGGGCGATAGGCACACGGAAGGGGCTACAGGATACGTAGTCCAGCCCGAGGTTGTGACAGAAGCGGATGGAGCGCGGGTCGCCGCCGTGTTCGCCACAAATCCCGTACTTGATTCCTTTTTTGACCCTGCGGCTTTCGGTGATTGCCATTTCCATAAGACGGCCTACCGCACGCTGGTCCAGGGTGACAAACGGATCCGCGTCCACCAGTTTTTTCTCGATATAGCTGGTGATGAACTTTCCCGCATCGTCACGTGAGAAACCGTAGGTCATCTGTGTGAGGTCGTTGGTACCAAAACTCATGAACTCCACCTCGGGTGCCAGGCGATCTGCCCCCAGCGTGGCCCGCGGCGTCTCCATCATCGTGCCCACCTTATAAGGCACTGACACCAGTCTCTCGCGCAGTACTGCCTGTACCCCCCGGTCTATGATCTCGCTGATCAGGCGTATTTCGCGCACATTGACCACCAGTGGAATCATGATTTCCGGCTTGGGTTTGAAGCCCTGTTCCACTGCATCGGCCGCTGCACTCATAATCGCCCGCACCTGCATTTCGGTGATCTCCGGGTAGACGATGGACAGCCGGCAGCCGCGGAAGCCAAGCATGGGGTTGACCTCGGCCAGGTCCTCGGCGATTGCGCGGACTGTTTCCACGGGCTTGCCAACCGACTTTGCCAGGGCCCGCATATCCTCCTCATCGTGGGGCAGGAATTCGTGCAGCGGTGGGTCGAGCAGGCGGATGGTCACCGGCAGGCCGTCCATCACCTTGAATAACTCGAACATGTCGGCGCGCTGGAACTCGAGCAGCGCATCCAGGTACTTCTGCCGCTCTTCGCTGGATTCAGCGAGAATCATGGCGCGCATCTTCTCAATGCGGCTGGCTTCAAAGAACATGTGTTCTGTGCGGCACAGGCCGATGCCCTCGGCGCCCAGTTCCCTGGCCTTCGCCGCGTCTTCCGGTGTCTCGGCATTGGCGCGAACTTTCAGGCGGCGGTGTTTGTCTGCCCAGGACAGCAGGGTCTGGAAGTCGTCGGATGAAGACGCTTCGGTTTTGGGTATGTCGCCAAGCATGACTTCGCCAGAGGTGCCGTCGATGGTAATGGTGTCACCGCGGCGCATTACCACGCCTTCGTCAGTTTGCGCGGTGCCTTCTGCGTAATTGATGGTGAGGGTGCCGCAGGCGGTGATGGCGCAAACACCCATGCCGCGGGCAACCACGGCAGCGTGAGACGTCATGCCTCCCAGTTCGGTGAGTATGCCCGCCGCGACCTTCATGCCGTGTATATCTTCGGGAGTGGTCTCCCTGCGCACCAGGATAACGGAGCGGCCTTTGGCGGCAACCTCTTCTGCTTCCTCTGCGGAAAAGACGATTTCACCGGTTGCACCGCCGGGGCTGGCGGGCAGGCCCGTGGCCACGATGTCTTTTTTGGCAGTGGGGTCAACGGTGGGATGCAGGAAGGCTTCAACGTGCTCGGGCGACACCCGCATCAGCGCTTCACTCTCGGTGATCATACCCTCACCAACCATCTCCACGGCGATCTTCACTGCTGCCCGACCGGTGCGCTTGCCGCTGCGTGTCTGCAGCATATAGAAGCGGCCTTCCTGTACCGTGAACTCCAGGTCCTGCATGTCACGATAGTGTTTTTCCAGTAGCGCCTGGGTTTTATATAATTCCTCGTACACTTCCGGCTGGCGCTCGCGCAAGGCTTCTACCTCCAATGGCGTGCGTATGCCTGCTACCACGTCCTCGCCCGCAGCGTTGAACAGAAATTCACCGAAGAATTGCTTCTCTCCCGTAGAGGGGTTGCGGGTGAAGGCGACGCCGGAACCGGAGTCCTCGCCGAAATTGCCGAATACCATGGCCTGTACGCTGACAGCTGTGCCCAGGGTGTCGGGGATGTTGTTCATCTCCCGGTAGATGATCGCCCTGGGGGTGTGCCAGGATTGGAACACGGCCTCCACGGCCATCTTCAACTGCTGGAACGGGTCCTCGGGAAAGTCGACCAGGGTCTTGTAAATAGCGATGATGGCCTGCCAGTCCTCGGCGCTCATCTCCACGTCCTGAACCTTGCCGTGGGTTGCCTTGTATTGTTCTATTTCATGCTCAAACTTTTCTCCGGGGATACCCATCACCACGTCGGCGAACATGGAAATGAACCGGCGGTAGCAGTCGTAGGCAAACCTTGGATTGTTGGTTTTCGCTGCCAGGCCCGCAGCGATCTCATCGTTCAGGCCGAGGTTGAGTATGGTGTTCATCATGCCGGGCATGGACACCGGCGCACCTGAACGCACCGAGAACAGTAGCGGGTTTTCCGGGTCCCCAAAGCGGGCATCCATTTGCTTTTCAACCATATCCAGAGCGACGCGGTATTCCTGCTCCAGCAGCCGGGGCAGTTTGTTGCCGGTCTGGAAATATTCCCTACAGGTGTCGGTGGTAATAATGAAACCAAATGGAACCGGTAGTCCCAGGGAGGTCATTTCACAGAGGTTGGCGCCCTTACCGCCCAGGAGTTCACGGTCATCCCTGTTGCCCTCGTTGAAAAGGTAGACTCTTTTAGCCATGTCATTGTCTCGCGGTGCTAGTGTGTTGTTTTGGTTGGTGGCGCAGTATACGTTACTTCAACGCCTGGCGAAGAGCTTGTCGTGGGCGCAGCTTCAGCCTCTGGTTTCCAGCAGTTCGGCCAGCCTGTGAATTTCCGCCAGTTCGGCGGTGGCGGGGACCAGGAATACCTCCTCGCATCCGGCGGCCTCGGCGTTGTCCAGGCCTTGCAGCAGTGCGTCTGCTGAGCTGCGGTGCACGCTCTCTGCCATCATTTTAGCAATCTCCGGTCCGGCAATAGCCAGGTATTCGTAGACGTAGTCGTAGAGCTTGCTCTGGCCGTCGTCTGCGAGGGTGTACCAGAAGCCGCCCAGCCGATAGGGAGCAGTATCACGGTCGGCCCGGGCCCAGGCGGCATCGGCCATGTCAAAGCTGCGCTGCAGTTCCTCGCGCTCGCCGTTGCCTGACCAGGCGTACAGGCCGTCTGCCCACTGGGCGCAGCGCTCAATGCTCTTGGGCCCCATGGCACCAGCCAGCAAAGCAGGCGCCTTTGGCCAGGTCGGAGTGGGGCCGATAGGGCCACCTCCGACAACAATTTCTTCTCCATTCCACACCTGGTGCATTTGTGCCACCTGCTTGTCCATACGGCCATAGCGACCGACGAAGCGCGCGCCCACTGCTGCATAATCCAGTTCCCTGCCACCATAGCCCACGACGACCTTGTTGACCCTGCCACCGGAAAGAATGTCCAGTGTCGCGATCTCCTTGGCCACGCGGGTCGCGTTATGCATCGGCAGCACATAAAGCGTTGGGGTAAGTTCCACACGCTGTGTGGCCATAGCCGCCGCAGAAAGAACAACGCGCATGTCATAGGTGGGCCCGTGTACCCGTTCCCCACAGGAAATAGCGTGAAAGGGGCCTTCATCTACTGCCTTGAACCAGGCCAGGTAGTCTTCCCGGTTGAGTCCGGCCTTCATATAGGGAAGGCACACGCCAATCTTCATGAATTTTGTCCCCGCGCTGTGTCGTTGATCAGGTCTTACCAGTTTAACTCAGAATGAACCCTGCACCCGGCCTCACTGGACGATGCTTAGTGGAATGTGAAGTTTTGTAAGTGCGCACGCAACAGGACCTGTGTGGGGTAAACTATCGCCACTATGTTGCGCATCCTACCTAATCCGTCGTCATTATATACGCTGTTCTGCCTTCTTTTACTCGCTGGTTGTACCTCAGGGTCCCCGCCACCGCAATCCGTTGTCCGCAGCGTGCAGGCTGTCGATTTTTCCGGTGCGTGGGAGGTGGATTACAGCCAGAGTGAGAATGTGCGCGAGGCTTTCGACGTACTGATTCGCGAGCTGCAGCGCCAGGCAGAGCGCCAGGCCCGCAGTATGTCACAGGGCGGGGGTACCCTGTCGACCAGTGGGGTAGGGATCGGCAATGGTGCCAGCATCTACGCGCTTGCGCGCATGGCGGAGATTGTCACTGAACCGCAGTTGCTGGATATCGAGCAGAGCGAGCACCATATCAGCGTAAAACGTGACGGCAGCTTTGCCCTGAGTTGTGAATTCCACAATGGTGGATTTGATAGCCGGGAGTCAGTCCTGGGTAATGAGATCTGCGGCTGGGACGGCCATCAGCTTCTATTCCAGGTTTACCTGCCCGACGGCCTGACGATATACCACCGTTTCACCCTGGGACCAGACGGCGAACGGATCAATATTGCCACCACACTGCGCTCGGATCAGGTCGCGTCGCCATTCGCGCTGGATCGCGTGTATCGGCGCTATGACCCCAATGCCAGTGGAATACGCTGCAAGCAGACCCTGAGTAAGGGTCGCGTCTGCACGACGGAGCGTCCGCGATGAGTTGGAGATTACTGGCCGGTGCAATCACCCTGAGTCTGCTGCTGGTGCACCCGGTACTGGCTCAGGACGCAGCGCTACTGGATGTCGGGGTGGTAATTTTCGATCCGGGTGTGGCGGAGGATGTCGCCGTTCCTGCAGCCGCGGGCGTGTTTCCCGAGATTCGTCGAGCGGAGTCCCGCTATCTCCCGGTGAGTCTGCGACGCCTGCTGGAGGACACCGGGGAGTGGGGTGTGGTGCGCGTCCTGCCCCACGGCGGTAGTCTCTCTGAAGTGTTGGTCGAGGCCCGTATCCTGGAGTCCACCGGCCAGAGCCAGCGGCTTGATGTTGTCGTCACCGATGCCACCGGGCGCGTCTGGCTGCAGCGCGAGTACCAGGACCAGGCGCAGGCCTCGGACTATCCAGTGCCGGCGGGGTCGCATCCCTTTATCGATCTCTATCGCGAGCTTGCCGCTGACCTGCTTGCTGCCCGACAGGGACTGACAGCGCAGCGCCTGCGGGACATCCGCCGGGTGGCGCTTATGCGTTATGCCGCGGATCTTTCGCCCGAGGCATTCGCCAGCTATCTTTCGGCCGGTGGTGCCCAGCCCTACCAGCTACAACGCCTGCCCGCTCGAGACGACCCGATGATCGAACGCGTCATGCGCATTCGTAACCAGGAGTACCTGTTCATCGACAACGTGGACGAGCAGTACGGCCGCCTGCACGATGAGATGGCGCCGACCTACGCGCTCTGGCTTCAGTATGACCGGGAGCAGTCGTTGTTCACCTCGGACTATACGCAACGCGCAGCCGGCCGGGAGAAGCAGGGGAAGCGCGGTAGTTTCGCGGCAATGCAGCAGAACTACTATGCTTATCGCAGCTATCGCTTGCAGCAGCAGGGTCTTGAGGAGTTGGCGACCGGGTTTAATAATGAAACGGCACCTACGCTGTTAGAAACGCAGGGCAGGGTATTTCGCCTGACTGGCACTCTGGATAATCAGTATGCCGAGTGGCGGGGCATCCTGCGTGAAATTTTTGCCCTGGAAATGGGGCTGCCGGCAGCCGGGGAGTCAATCAATGACTTCGCGACACCGCCACAATAGGCTATCCTAACGTTATGGCTAAAGACGATACTGATCATGATTCGCTGCTTCACTCCCTGCGCCGGCTGACGGGCCAGGTGGCGGGCAGTACCTTTGAACTGGCGCGCAACACTGCCGCCATGACGGCGATGTTCGGGGAAACCTGGCTGCGCACCACAGTACTCAATCAACTGGAACCAGAGCGCATGGAGGCAATGGCCGAGGCCGGGCACTTCCTGCGCGACGCCAGGGAAACAGCCGGCCTGTCCATCAAGGAACTCGCGGAGAGCCTGGGTGTTTCGGACAATACGGTGCTGGAGGATATCGAGCGGGGGCAGACCATTATGCCCCTGGAGACGATGTTGCGCGCCGCATCCTTGCTGGCACGTCACGATCCCATTCCCTTTCTGATCAAGTTCATGCGCACCTACAATCCGGCACTGGAGCAGACACTGGAACAGCTGGGTGTGCTTACCATTCCCAAGCACTACGAGCGTGAACGGCGTTTTGTGAATCTCTACCGGCAGCACGATGTTTTGCGGTCGTTCACTGACGATGAATACGCGCGTTTCATCAAGTACATGGAGAGTTCGTGTAACCTGGTGCTCGATGTAATGGCCAAGGAAAAAGCGGCTAATGAGCCCCGCCGCTCGGCGGCACGCAGTACTGCCGGCAGCAAAAAAACCACCTCGGGCCGTAAACCCGCTGCGAAAAAGACCGCAGCCGCCGCAAAGAAACCCGCTCCCAAGCGCAAGCGCGCTCCCACCGGCAAGCGTAAGAAGGTTTGAACTCCGGGTCAGACCCTGCGGGCCAGTGGTTTGCTGCCTGCCCCAGGGGTATTGAAGGGCTACTCTCTGCTGAACTCCTCACTCTGGGCGCTGGCTCCACGCGGGAAACCGTCGCGGGGGTTTATTTCGAGGGGCCCCGTGCCATGGGCTATCGAGCCTGCCTCTGGTCACGACTAGCCAACCGTATCCTGCGTCCTGTGATCACCGTAGACGCGGCCGATGGCGATCAGATGTATGCCCAGCTCAAAGCGTTTGACTGGTCGACACTGTTTACCCGGCGGCAGAGCTTCGCAATTGATTTTTCCGGCGAGAGCCGCAGCATACGCAATACGCAATACGGGGCACAGCGCTGTAAAGACGCTATCGTCGACTGGTTTGTTGATCACGCCGGCGAACGCCCGGACGTCGAGCGTCGAAGCCCGGATATCCGTCTCAATGTGCGCCTGAGCAAGGGGCGCGCGGTGGTCTCTGTGGATTACTCCGGTGGCTCATTACACCAGCGCGGCTATCGACAGAAAGCCGGTGCTGCACCGCTGAAGGAAAACCTCGCCGCAGCCATCCTGCTGCGCGCCGACTGGCCGGGCATGGCCGCGCGCGGCGGTGGTCTCATCGACCCGATGTGCGGCTCGGCAACGCTCCTGGTTGAGGGCGCAATGATGTCCGCCGATATTGCCCCGGGCCTGGGCCGCCGGCGGGTTGGTTTTGAACGTCTGGGCGATTTTAATGAGCCCCAGTGGCAGGCGATCCTCGCCGACGCCCGGGGCAGGGCCGAGCGCGGGCGGGCAAGCCAGTTGCCAGAGATTCGAGGCTATGACGCTGACCCGCGGGTTGTGAGCAGGGCGCAGGAGAACATCGCGGCGGCGGGACTGGAAAAAACGGTGCGCGTCAGCTGCAAGCCGTTGGCGGAGCTGAAAAAGCCCACACATCGCCCAATGCCCCGTGGTTTGTTGGTCTGTAACCCGCCTTACGGCGAACGTTTGGGAGAAAAGCGCAGCCTGATGTTCCTCTATCGCCAACTGGGCGAGGTGATGGCTCGTGAGTTTCCGGACTGGGACGCGGCGATATTTACCTCGGACCTGGAACTGGGTAAGGCGACAGGGCTGCGCAGCCATAAGCGTTACCGGCTGTTCAATGGCGCCCTGGAAGCACAGCTGTTGTTGTTCCATATGCAGGGCAACACACTCAGCGAAGCCAAACCTGCGGCGGGGGATCCTGGCGCAGCGCAAGCAGGTGGGGAGTTGAGCGATGGTGCGAGAATGTTCGCCAATCGTATTCGCAAGAACCGCAAGCGGCTTGCCTCCTGGGTAAGGCGCGAGCACATAGAGTGTTACCGGCTCTATGACGCGGATATGCCGGAATACGCTGTAGCAGTTGATCTGTACGGTGAGTGGGCGCACGTGGCTGAATACCAGGCGCCCAAGGGCGTGGATCCGGACGCGGCAGAGCGGCGCATGAACGAGGTGCGCATGGCATTGCCTGAAGCCCTGGGGATTTCGCCGGAGCGCATTGTCTACAAACAGAGGCAGCGTCAGCGCGGCACTACCCAGTATGAAAAGCAGGACAGCAGGCAGGATTTTTTCAGTGTGAGCGAAGGCAGCGCGCGTCTGCTGGTCAATCTACACGACTACCTGGATACCGGCCTTTTCCTTGACCATAGGCCGCTGCGTTTGCGGATTGCCGAGCAGGCCCGGGGTAAGGATTTTCTCAACCTTTTTTGCTATACCGGCGCGGCTACGATCCACGCCGCGCTGGGTGGTGCCCGCTCTACCACCAGCGTCGATATGTCCAATACCTACCTTGAGTGGCTGCGCAAAAACCTGGCGCACAATGGCCTGGGGGAGAGCCAGCATCAGCGTGTGCGAGCCAACTGCATGCAGTGGTTGAGTGAGCACAATGGTGAGTATGACCTTATCCTGCTGGATCCCCCGTCATTTTCCAACTCCAAGAGTATGGATAGCAGTTTTGATGTGCAGCGCGACCACTCGCAACTGCTGCGCAGCGCCATGGCCCGGTTACGTGAAGGAGGGGTGCTGTACTTTTCCAATAATCGGCGAGGTTTCAAACTCGACCCGGCTCTGGAGGAGGAGTTTGCGTGTGAGGACATTACGGCGAAGACCCTGGACCCGGATTTCCAGCGTAACCGGCGTATCCACTGTTGCTGGCAAATCACTGGCCGCTGAACGCGAAACAGTGCCTTGCCGGAGTAGAAAAAATTATGAAACTCGCCAACGATAGGGTCTCAGGCGTGAGTGATCGCAAACGTTGACCCGGGAATAATATCCACACTCAGAAAGATATGCCTATTTTCATAGTATTTTTTTCTTTGCGCTTGAATAAAACACTATAAAAAATTCGTAAGTCATTGATTTATTAATTTAAAGGCCGCCTTGCGCTGCGCCGCTACAGACCGGCGCCGCGACGCAAACACCCACCACCCGGCTACCTGCGCTGTGCTCTATCCCCATAGTTATCCACAGTTCGGCCTGTGGATAACTACTGCGGGTCGGCCAGTTTAAGCATCTGCTTCCCCTGGTTGCGGCCATCGAAGAGGCGCTGCAGGGTGGCGGGGATATTCTCAAAGCCCTCCTGAATGTCTTCTCGCCAGGCGATGTCTCCGCCCATGACCCAGTTGGCGAGATCGGCGAAGGCCTCCTCGGCGCGATCCAGGTAATCAATGACGATGAAGCCCTGCATGCGGATGCGCCTGGCGACCAGGATCATCAGGTTATTCGGCCCCGGCTGCGGTGTTTCTTCATTGTACTGGCTGATCGCCCCGCAGAGCACAATACGACCGAAATCCGCCATGTGACTGATGCCGGCTTCCAGGGTGTCGCCGCCGACATTATCAAAGAATACGTCCACGTCGTCGGGGCAGAGCTCGGTCAGGCGTGCATCGATATTCTCGCTTTTGTAATCAATCACTCCGTCCAGCTTGCAGGTGTCGGTCAGCCAGGCACACTTTTCTGCGCCTCCGGCGATGCCGATTACCCGGCAGCCCTTGAGTCGGGCGATCTGGGCCACCACGGAACCGGTGGCGCCCGCCGCGCCGGAAACCAGGACGGTATCGCCGGACTTTGGCTGGCCGACGTCCAGCAGGCCGAAGTAGGCGGTGAGGCTGGTTGTGCCGAACACGCTGAGTGCGATGCCAGGGGTAACACCCTCCGGCAGAATGCGCGGGGGAATCATCCCTGCCGGGTCGCCAATGGAATACGCCTGCCAGTTAAGCAAGCCCTGCACCAGTGCGCCTTCGGGTAGTGCGGCGTTGCGCGACGCAATGACCTGGCCTACGCCGCTGGCGCGCATGGGCTCGCCGATGGCCACCGGAGGCAGGTAGCTGCGTACGTCTTCCAGCCAGCCGCGCATGGCGGGGTCGAAGCCCAGCATGAGGGTTTTGATCAATACCTGGCCGGCGTCCAGGTCGGGGGAGGGCATGGGGCTCTGGACCAGCTCGAAATTGTCCGGACTCACCATGCCCACAGGGCGCTGCTTCAGCAGCCATTGTTTGTTGAGTTGCGTCATCGACCCGCTCCGCGATTTAAAGGGCGCCCATTACACCAGAAAGCACAAAGCGACAGCAATCGCCGTGGCGCTGCACCGCCGGTTATGTTCCAATTTGCGCAACCATTGGGGGAGCCGGGGGCGATGCCGTCGTTATTGATCGTCTATCACACGCAGAGCGGTAGCTGCGCACAGCTGGCCAGGGCCGCATTGCGAGGTGCCAGTAGTGAGCCGGGTGTGGGCGCTCGCGCGCTCCGCGCTTGCGATACGGGTGTGAGTGACCTCGCTGCCGCCAGTGGACTGTTACTGGTGACGGCTGAAAACAGTGGGTCGCTCAGTGGTGGCACCAAGGACTTCCTCGACCGGATATTTTACCCGGCAATAGAGCGTGGCCTGGTTTTGCCCTACGCGCTGTTGGTCAGCGCCGGTAATGATGGGCGCGGTGCCGTGCGGCAGGCGGAGCGCATACTCTCGGGGATTCCCTTCACCCAGGCGACCGAAGCGACGATACTGCGCGGCGAAGTGAACGCTGAGCATTTGCTCAGTGCCGCAGACCTCGGCCAGGCACTGGCTGCCGGTCTGGCGATGGGTATTTTTTAGAACTGACACAATCAAGGATGTAGCATGAGCGATTCAACTGTCGCGGCAGTACCCGATGGCTTTGAGCAGTTGCCGATGGGCTATGGTTTTACCGATACACTCAGCCCACTGTATCGCAAAGTAGCGGACAAGGATTTGCGCCTGGGTATGATCGTGGGCCCGCAGCACAGCAATACCATGGGTATCTGTCACGGTGGAGCGCTGATGACGCTGGCCGATATCGCCGGCGCTTCCTGGGGGAATATGGCGCGGGGTAAGGTTGCCGGAGCGCCTACCATCAACCTTAGTATCGATTTTATTTCATCGGCGAAGCGCGGCGAGTGGGTGGAGGCGCGCCAGGAGGGGGTGGAACTCAAGCGCCTGTTTGGCTTCGTGCGCGGCGTTATTTGTAACCAGAAAGGCGTGGTGGCACGGTTCAATGCCAGCTTCTACTTCCCGGATCATCCCGGGCTATCCCAGGACGGACTGGTCAAACCGGTGACCACGCACGGACTGATCAACGACGACGGCGGCTAGTCCGGGTCGTTCGCCTGGTCGCCCGCGGCCAACACGGCTTCGACAAACGCCTGTGCGGCGCGCGACAGGCTGCGACCCCGGTGGTAAACCAGCCCCAGGGTCCGCTCTGGCGCAACATTCTCGATTTCGATGGCAGTGAGTGAACTGTCGCGCATGCTGCGCGGCAGGATAGTCCAGCCAAGCCCCACGGAAGCCATCATACGAATCGTTTCCAGGTAATTGGTGGCCAGTGTGACCTGCAGGCTGAGCTGGTGCTGGTCAAACAGGCGCTTGATGATCTGTCCCGTATAGGTATTGAGGCCGGGGAGTATGGCGGGGTGGCGGCTCAGTGCTTTCAGGTCGGGTGGATGCGGCCCGCGCAGTAACTCGTGGTCCCGGGCGATCATGAATTCCAGCGGGTCTTGCCAGACGGGAGTAGTGAGCAAACTGCTTTCCTCCTCAGGCGCCAGCGTTACCACCGCCAGCTCTGCCTTACCCTGGTTGATTAGCTCGTAGGCCTGCTCGGAATCCATAAAATCGATGTCGATATGCACGGCGGGGTAGTCGCGACTGAAGTGGCTCAGTACCGGGGGCAGGCGGTGCAGGCCGATGTGGTGGCTGGTTGCCAGACGCAGTTGTCCACCCACTTCCCCTGAAAGGTCGCGCACTGAACGCTCTGCCCTGGCCAGTTCGCGCTGTACGGATTTGGCGTGCGGCAACAGCGCGTTGCCAGCCTCCGTCAGGCTTACCACCCGGCCGATACGGTCGAACAGCTCTGCCCCCAGTTGCTCCTCCAGCAGCGCAACGCGCTTACTGACCGCGGGTTGGGTGAGATGCAGCTTCTCTGCCGCCTCGGAAAAGGAACCTGTTTCGGCCACAAGAACGAAAGCGCGCAGATTATTGATGTCCATGGTATTCCTTGTGGGAATTCATTGAATAAAAATAATAAATTTGAGTAATTCCTAATGCAAGCCCATAATTCTCGCCTCGATGAAAACAAACAAGCAGGAGGTCCCTGATGGCCGGGCAGACCCTTTACGACAAGTTGTGGCAGAACCATCTGGTGGAGCAGCGCGACGACGGTAGTGCCCTCATCTACATAGACCGCCAGTTGATACACGAAGTGACCTCTCCGCAGGCCTTCGAGGGATTGCGCCTCGCCGGTCGCAAGCCCTGGCGCCGCGATGCGAATCTGGCGGTGCCAGACCATAACGTGCCGACGGAGTTGCGCGAGCGCGCCGGTGGCGTGGCCGCAATCGAGGACCCGGTATCCCGCCTGCAAGTGCAGACTCTGGATGACAACTGCGACGACTTCGACCTGGTCAAATTTGACATCAATGACGTGCGCCAGGGCATTGTTCACGTGGTGGGCCCCGAGCAGGGTGCAACCCTGCCCGGCATGACGGTCGTCTGCGGTGACTCCCATACCTCTACCCACGGTGCCCTGGGCGCGCTGGCCCACGGTATTGGTACTTCCGAGGTGGAGCATGTGCTGGCCACCCAGACTCTCATCCAGCAGAAGATGAAGAACATGTTGGTCCGCGTGGACGGAAAGTTGCAGCAAGGGGTGACCGCCAAAGATGTGGCCCTGGCCATTATTGGCAAGATCGGCACGGCCGGCGGTACGGGGTATGCCATTGAGTTCGGTGGCGAGGTAGTGCGTGAGCTCTCCATGGAAGGCCGTATGACACTGTGCAACATGTCTATTGAGGCGGGCGCGCGTATGGGCATGATCGCAGTGGATGATACGACCCTGGATTACGTGAAAGGCCGGCCCTACGCGCCGGCGGGTGAAATGTGGGACCTCGCCGTTGCCGCCTGGCGTGAGCTGCACTCGGATGACGATGCGGTGTTCGACGCCGTTGTCACCCTGCAGGGCGCGGACATCAAACCGCAGGTTACCTGGGGCACCTCGCCGGAAATGGTGCTGCCCGTGGATGGGCAATTGCCTGACCCGGCGGCCATCGACGACGCAACAAGCAAGGCGGCGGTGACCCGTGCGCTGGCATATATGGGGCTGGATGCCAGCTCGCAAATCACTGACATCAAACTCGACCGCGTATTTATCGGGTCCTGCACCAACTCGCGCATCGAGGACCTGCGCGCCGCTGCGGCGGTAGTGAAGGGTCGGAAGGTGGCCAGCAGTATCAAGCAGGCGCTGGTAGTGCCCGGTTCCGGCCAGGTGAAAAAACAGGCGGAGGAAGAGGGGCTGGACCGAATCTTCCTCGATGCGGGTATGGAGTGGCGCGAGCCCGGCTGTTCAATGTGCCTGGCAATGAACGCTGACAAGCTCGGTGCAGGCGAGCACTGTGCGTCCACTTCCAACCGTAATTTCGAAGGCCGCCAGGGTTTCGGTGGGCGCACCCACCTGGTGAGCCCGGCTATGGCGGCAGCGGCTGCAGTGGCGGGACATTTTGTCGATGTACGGCAATGGCAGGAGGCAGGGTAATGAGAGCATTTACTGTACACAGCGGGCTGGTGGCGCCTATGGATCGCGCCAACGTGGACACGGACCTGATCATTCCCAAGCAGTTCCTGAAGTCGATCAAGCGTTCCGGTTTCGGCCCCAATCTGTTCGATGAGTTGCGCTACCTGGACGAGGGCCAGCCCGGAGAGGACTGCAGCAAGCGACCGCTGAACGAGGAGTTCCCGCTCAATTTCCCGCGCTACCAGGGCGCCTCTGTGCTCCTGGCCAGGGAGAACTTCGGCTGCGGATCCAGCCGTGAGCACGCCCCCTGGGCACTGGAGGATTATGGGTTTCGTGCCATTATCGCGCCCAGCTTTGCTGATATTTTCTATAACAACTGCTTCAAGAACGGGGTGCTGCCGATTGCCATAGACGAGGCCACGGTGGATCGCCTGTTCGATGAAATGTATGCAGATGAGGGGTATCAGCTCACCATTGACCTTGAGCGTCAGCTGGTGATCACGCCCACGGGGGAAGAAATACCCTTCGACGTCGACGCCTTCCGTCGACAGTGTCTGCTGGAGGGGCTGGATGACATTGGCCTTACACTGCAGCGCGCTGAAGCGATTCGTGCCTACGAGGCCAGCGCAAGGCAGAAGTCACCCTGGTTGTTTGATGTGATCAGGTAGTGTGCCCGGCGAGACTGTGACGGGCCTGCGACGACTGAGCGATGCCTACTGCTCCTTTGGATAAACGGAAATAAAATATGAGTAAGAAAGTACTGGTGCTTCCCGGAGATTACATTGGCCCGGAAATCATGGCCGAGGCGGTGAAAGTCCTGGAAGCCGTCAACCGGCGGTTTGACCTGGGTATAGAGCTGGAGCATGGCCTGCTGGGCGGCGCCGCCATCGACGCCCACGGCGTGCCTCTGCCTGATGCAACGCTGGCCCTGGCGCGCGAGGCTGACGCCATTTTACTGGGTGCGGTGGGCGGCCCCAAGTGGGACAACGTGGAGCGCCACCTGCGGCCGGAGAAAGGGTTGCTGGCAATTCGCTCTGAACTGCAGCTGTTTGGCAATCTGCGCCCGGCCATACTCTATCCGCAGCTGGCGGATGCTTCCAGCCTGAAGCCGGAGCTGGTTGCTGGCCTGGATATTCTCATCGTTCGCGAACTGACGGGCGGCATTTACTTCGGCGAGCCCCGTGGTATCCGTACGCTGGAGAACGGTGAGCGCGAGGGCTATAACACCTACAAGTACAATGAGTCCGAGATTCGTCGCATCGGTCACCTGGCGTTCGAGCTTGCCCGCAAGCGCGACAAGCGTGTCTGCAGTGTGGACAAGTCCAATGTACTGGAAGCGACCATTCTGTGGCGTGAGGTCATGGAGGAGGTGGGTAAAGACTACCCGGACGTGGAACTGAGCCATATTTATGTGGATAACGCTGCCATGCAACTGGTGATGCGGCCCAAGCAGTTCGATGTGATGGTAACCGGCAATATGTTCGGTGACATCCTTTCTGATGCCGCTGCCATGCTCACCGGTTCTATCGGGATGCTGCCTTCTGCGTCTCTCGATCAGAATGGGCGAGGGATGTACGAACCCTGCCATGGCAGTGCGCCTGATATTGCCGGTGAAGGCAAGGCGAACCCGCTGGCCACTATTCTCTCGGTAGCGATGATGTTGCGTTACACACTGGGAAGTGCCGAGGCCGCCGAGGTTATTGAGCGAGCCGTGAGTGATGTGCTCGACCAGGGTTTACGCACGCCGGATATTTACAGCGAGGGCACCAGACAGGTGACCACGGTAGAAATGGGCGAAGCCGTGCTGGCTGCGGTACAAGCATGAGACGGGACTGGGCAGGAGTATTGAGATGACTGATTTATATGATGTAGCTGTAGTGGGTGCCACCGGAGCGGTTGGCGAAGCGATGATTTCCATTCTGGAGGAGCGCGATTTTCCCGTTGGCAATCTCTACCCTCTGGCCAGCAGCCGGTCCGCCGGCAAGACTATCATGTTCAAGGGGAGTACCGTGAAAGTCACTGATCTGGCTGAGTTCGATTTCAGCCGGGCACGCATTGGCCTGTTTTCTGCCGGGGGTAGCATTTCCGAGAAGTATGCCCCCATTGCCGCTGAGGCGGGCTGCGTGGTGATCGACAACACCTCGCATTTCCGGCGTGAAGAGGATATTCCCCTGGTTGTGCCCGAAGTGAATGTCGAGGCATTGTCGGGTTATATGACACGCGGCATTATCGCCAATCCCAACTGCTCTACCATTCAGATGCTGGTGGCACTGAAGCCGATCTACGACGCAGTGGGTATCGAGCGTATCAATGTCTGTACCTACCAGGCGGTGTCCGGCACCGGCAAGGAGGCGATTGAGGAGTTGGCAGGCCAGACCGCTCGTTTGCTAAATGGCCAGGAAGCGGAATGTGAGGTTTACCCCCGGCAGATTGCATTCAACGTCCTGCCCCATATTGATACTTTTCAGGAAAATGGCTACACCCGTGAAGAGATGAAAATGGTCTGGGAAACCCAGAAAATATTTGACGATCCCAGCATTCAGGTAAACCCGACCTGTGTGCGAGTGCCGGTGTTTTTCGGGCACTCTGAAGCGGTGCATATCGAGACCGTGGACAAAATCACCGCCGAACAGGCCAGGGAACTGCTGCGCAATGCGCCCGGCGTGCAGGTGATGGATGAGCAGGGCGATGGTGGCTATCCCACTGCGGTCAGCGACAGCGCGGGAACGGATCCGGTGTTTGTTGGCAGGATTCGCGAGGACATTTCACATCCCCGCGGGCTGGATATGTGGGTGGTGGCGGATAATGTGCGTAAGGGCGCAGCCCTCAATAGTGTGCAAATTGCCGAGGCATTGATAACAACTTACCTTGATTAAAGTTGGTAAATTATTGATACTTTTAGTAGAAAAGGGCTAGTTGCCAGTGCACGGAAGCATGTCGTTTAGTCGAGAAAAGTAAAGAAAGTGCTTTCAGGGTAGAGCGTTTAGGCGCACCATATCGGGTAACCAGTTAGGGGGGTCGCGCCAGGGGAGGCCGGCCTGGTTTTATGTGGTTAATATAATAAGGCGTCGGAGTATGGCTCGTAAGTTTGCTGCTGCTGTTTTCTCTCTGGGGTGTATTCACGCGAGTTCAAGTTTCGCGCTGGGTCTGGGTGAAATCAAACTGGACTCGTTTCTCAACGAGCCGCTGAAAGCGAAGGTTGATCTGCTCAACACCGAGAGTTTGCACTCCGACGAGATTCGAATCCGCCTGGCCACCCGAGAAGATTTTGAGCGCATGGGCGTCGAGCGCGCCTACTTCCTGACCAGTATTACCTTCGAAGTGAGCGTTGATGCCGGCGGTAAAGGCTCGATCAGTATCACCTCCGAAGACCCTGTCCTCGAGCCTTATCTGGATTTCATCGTAGAAGCACGTTGGCCCTCCGGTCGGCTGTTGCGTGAATACACCGTATTGGTTGATCCACCGCTGTTCGATACCAGTACTCCGGTGGTTTCGGCGACACAGCGTGTTGCCGAAGTGGAGGGGACTCCGCTGCCAGATGCAGGCGGAAAAAAGTCGACTGACCCGGCTGCGAGCAGTGGCACCCGGGTTGATATGCTCAAGTCGGATCTCGCCCCGGGGGCCATGCCGCAGCGGGATTTCAATGCCGAGACATCGACCGCGCCGCGTTCAGGCAGCCGGTACATGATTCACCGGGACGATACCCTGTGGGCGATTGCCGCGTCGGCGAAGCCCGCGGGCACTTCCGTGCACCAGACCATGCTGGATATCCAGCGCATGAACCCCGATGCCTTTATCGACGGTAATATCAACCGTATCAAGGCCGGATATATTATCTACCTTCCCACCGAAGACGATATCAGCTCCCGGGATATGGCCGCGGCCCTGGCAGAGGTAAAGCAACAGAATGAAGACTGGCAGGCCGGTCGTGCCAGTGCGCCTGTATCCAGGGGGCCAAAACTGCGCATCTCTGCCGACCCGGCTGAAGACGGCAGCGATACGGGTGCAGAGGCCGGTGATTATGCAGCGGGCGGGACAGCGGCTGAAGCCGATCGTGCCAGCCTCGAGCAGGCAGAGATCGCAGAAGAGCTGGCCTCGGTACAGCAGCAGGTCGAGACCCTGCAGCGTATCGTCAACCTGAAAGACGACCAGATCGCCGCGTTGCAAAACGCGCTGGCAGAGCAGGGTGGGTCTGTTGAATCAATAAGCGATGCTGCAGGCGACCAGGGTGCCACGCCGGCGGACATGGATGCAATGCTCGACACAGAGAGTGCGTACCAGGATCCGGACACCGATGACGCTGTAGGTGCCGGTGATGATGAGTACGATGTCGCAGATGCAGATAGCACGGCCGGCGAAGAAGATACCGAACAGGCAGTTGCAGACGGTTCTGCTGCGATAGAACAGGATACAGTTGAAACTGCGCCAGCCGCCACCGCGCCGGCCGCGGCCCAGCCTGCGCAAGAGCCGGCTGAAGAAGGCGGCATGATGAGCAAAGTGCTCTACGCTGTGGGCGCGCTGGTACTGGCACTGCTTGCGTTTTTCTTTGTGCGTCGACGCAACGAAGATAACGAAGAAGAGCAGTCCATTGTTGAGGACGCTTTCGCCGATGTGCAGCTCAAGGAGGAGCAGGTAGAACTGGTTCCGGAAGACCTGGGTCGGGAAGATGTTGCTGAAGAGTTGGAAAGTGGCCCTGCGGAGGAACGGGAAGAACCGGCCTCCGATATGGATAGCCGGGGTTATGGAGAGCACAAGCACGACGAGTATGCATCGGATACCGATGCCAGCGACGCGCTGGCGGAAGCTGATATCTATATCGCCTATGGGCGTTACCCGCAAGCCAAGGACCTGCTGCAGAGCGCGCTGACCAGCGAGCCCCGCAATGCCGCATACCGACTCAAATTGCTGGAAACTGAACTGCAGATGGGCGAGACGTCTGCAGCAGAGGAGCAGCTGCGCGAACTCGAAGCGATTGGTGATGCAGGCAGTATCGCCCGGGGTAGAGAGTTGCTGGGGGACGGTGGGGCCTTTGACAAGCCCCCCGCCGGCCTGGGTGCGGAAATCGAGAATCTCGAAGAGTCCGACTTTGCCGGGCTGGAAATTGAAGGCGCCGACGACGACGAAATGCTTGATGATGACCTGGATCTGTCAGCCGATTTTGCCGACGACGCGCTTGGCGACGACGGCGAGGAAGAGGACCTGGTGATTGCGGCTGAGGCCAATGGCATGTCGACCAAGCTTGATCTGGCGCGCGCCTACATGGATATGGGTGACGAGAACGGTGCCCGGCAGATCCTCGAGGAAGTTGTTGCCGAGGGCTCCGAAGAACAGAAAGCAGAAGCTGGAGCATTACTGGATCGCATTGGCTGATTCATTTCCCCGCCTGAGTGCCGACCCGCTCCCTGCGGGCGGCCGTATCGCCTGTAGAATTGAATACAACGGCTCCGGCTATAACGGCTGGCAGATACAACCCCATCCCGGCTCCCGCACCGTGCAGCAGGAATTGGAATCCGCGCTCGGTAGCGTGGCCGATTGCTCCCTCCGCGTGCACTGCGCCGGGCGCACCGATACGGGCGTGCATGGGCACTGCCAGATAATTCATTTCGATGCGCCGGCAGCCCGCTCGCCCAAAGCCTGGGTTGTGGGTACAAACGCCAGCCTGCCCGAGGATGTGCGCGTGCACTGGGCTGTGCCGGTGCCGGACACTTTCCACGCCCGTTTCAGCGCCCTGTCTCGTCGCTATCGCTACCTGATTGCCAACACTCCGGTGCGTCCCCCCTTGTTCTGCAAGCAGTTAACCTGGCACCGTTTTCCCCTGGATGCTGAGCTGATGCACGCCGAGGCCCAGTGCTTGCCAGGTGAACAGGACTTCTCTGCATTTCGCGCCGCATCCTGTCAGTCCTCCACCCCGATGCGCAACGTGTATGCGGTAGAGGTATTTCGGCAGGGTGAACTGGTGGTGGTTGATATCCAGGCCAATGCCTTCCTTCACCACATGGTTCGCAATATTGTCGGTTCCCTGATCGCTGTTGGTGCCGGGCGCCAGCCAGCTGGCTGGACTGCCGCGGTATTGCGGGGGCGCGACAGGACACTCGCCGCTGACACCGCGCCACCGCATGGTCTCTATCTGGCAGACGTGGCTTACCCTGGTGACTATCGGCTGCCGCCCACACCCTATGGCCCTTTGTTTTTACGTGCCCGGAGACACTGACTGTAAAGACAGCCGCTGGTGCTTCTGCTATGCTTCGCGCCGTGTTTTTTCGCTGTGATCAGGTCTGAAAGTGACGCGTACGCGTATTAAAATCTGTGGCATTACCAGACCTGAGGACGCGCTCTGTGCCGTTCACAGTGGCGCAGACGCTATCGGCCTGGTGTTTTACCCTCCCAGTCCGCGCGCGGTCAGCATTGAACAGGCGCGAGAGGTTGCCTCCGTGGTGCCTCCCCTGGTGACCCTTGTGGCGTTGTTTGTGGATGCGACAGCGCAGGAGATAGCGCGGGTACTGGAGTCCGTCCCGGTGGGCCTTATCCAGTTCCATGGCAACGAAGATGCCGCTTTTTGCGGTCAGTTCCACAGGCCATGGATCAAGGCGATAAGGATCAAGGACGACCTGGATGTCGCAGCCGCTTGCGGTGCCTATGACGCGGCCAGCGGTGTACTGCTGGATGCCTGGCAAGAGGGCGTGCCTGGCGGTACCGGCAAGACCTTCGAATGGTCGCGCGCCGAGGGCAGGACCAGCCTGCCGGTGGTGTTGGCCGGTGGCCTCAATAGCAGTAACGTGGGCTCGGCAATCAAGACCCTTGGCCCCTGGGCAGTAGATGTCAGCGGCGGTGTTGAAGTCAGCCCCGGCATAAAGGACGCTGGGAAAATCGAACAGTTTATCGCGGCGGTGCGCGTCGCGGATCAGCAGCGAGCGGAAGAGTAGATGAACAGTGAAGTGAAAAAGACGGATTTTTCAGCGGTACCGGATGCGCAGGGGCGTTTTGGCGTCTACGGCGGAAAATTCGTTGCCGAGACCCTGATGTCCGCATTGGATGACCTCGAGAGTCTTTACAATCGGCTCAAAGATGATGAAAGCTTCCAGCGTGAACTGGACGAGGACCTGGCGCGCTACGTAGGTCGTCCCTCTCCTCTGTATGAGGCCCGGCGCTGGAGCGAGCGCGTGGGCGGTGCGCGCATTTTGCTCAAGCGCGAGGACCTCAACCACACGGGTGCCCACAAGGTTAACAACACCGTTGGTCAGGCCCTGCTGGCCAAGCACATGGGTAAAAAACGGGTTATTGCGGAGACCGGTGCCGGGCAGCACGGCGTTGCCACTGCGACAATCGCAGCCCGCCTCGGCCTGGAGTGCCAGGTTTTCATGGGTGAAGAAGACGTGCGTCGTCAGGCGCTGAACGTGTATCGCATGAAGCTGCTTGGCGCTGATGTGATCTCGGTAAAGTCCGGCTCTCGAACGTTGAAAGACGCCATGAATGAAGCCATGCGTGACTGGGTGACCCATGTGGATGAGACGTTCTACATTATTGGCACCGTTGCCGGCCCCCACCCCTATCCTATGCTGGTCAGGGACTTCCAGTGTGTGATTGGCAGGGAGGCCCGCGCGCAGTCACTGGATTATCTGGGCAAACTACCCGATGCACTGGTGGCCTGTGTAGGGGGTGGCTCCAATGCCATAGGGTTGTTCCACCCGTTCCTGGAGGATGAGTCCGTCGCCATGTACGGCGTCGAGGCCGGTGGCCACGGCGTGTCCACTAATCAGCATGCGGCGCCTTTGACCGCTGGTACGCCAGGTGTATTGCATGGCAACCGCACTTACCTGATGCAGGACGCCAATGGGCAGATTATGCACACGCACTCGGTTTCGGCCGGCCTGGACTACCCGGGAGTGGGCCCCGAGCACAGTTGGTTGCACGATATCGGTCGGGTGAATTATGTCGTCGCCAATGATGACGAGGCGCTGGCCGCTTTTCATACGCTGACGCGGGTGGAGGGCATTATGCCCGCGCTGGAATCCAGTCATGCATTAGCTTACGCAGAGAAGCTGGCGGCGAGCATGACGCCGGAACAAAGCATAGTCGTCAATCTCTCCGGGCGTGGGGACAAGGATATTCACACCGTTGCGCAGATCGACGGCATTGATTTTTAGGGGAGTAGGCAATTGAGTCGTATAGCGGGGCGTTTTCAGGAACTGGCTGCACAGGGGCGTAAAGCGCTGATCCCCTATATCGTGGTGGGTGACCCGGCGCCGGAGGTTACCGTGCCGTTGATGCATGCCCTGGTCGCAAACGGAGCGGACATCATCGAACTGGGGGTGCCTTTTTCTGATCCCATGTCGGAGGGCCCCGTCATTCAGCTGGCCCATGAGCGGGCACTCGCCAGCGGTACCAGTTTGCGTGATGCGCTGGCCGCAGTGCGCCAGTTCCGTGAGTCGGATACGACGACGCCTGTACTGTTAATGGGCTATGCCAATCCCGTGGAGCATATGGGGCATGCTGCTTTTGCTGACGCCGCCGCGGAAGCCGGCCTGGATGCGTTGCTGACGGTGGATATCCCCCCCGAGGAAGTGACGGGCATCAATGCTGAATTGCGCCGGGTGGGGCTGGACAATATTTTTCTGGTCGCGCCCACTACACCGGATGCGCGCATCGGCCGTATCGTCGATCAGGCCAGCGGGTTTATTTACTATGTTTCGCTCAAGGGTGTGACCGGCGCGGGCCACCTCGATGTCGACGACGTTGCAGCCCATGTGGCACGTATTCGCGACCGCTCAGACCTGCCGGTCGCGGTGGGCTTTGGCATCAAGGATGCGCAGTCGGCAGCATCGGTTGCCGGCATTGCGGACGGGATTGTCGTCGGTAGCGCCCTGATTCGCGCCATGGCCGATAAATTGGAGGCCGGAGGCGACCACCAGGCGGCTCAGCAGGCCGCCGTTGAACTTCTGAAGGAAATCCGCAGCGGAGTGGACAGCACCGCTTCCTAGTCAGGCCGGCTGGCGTTTATAATGATGCCTCCATCGGTGGGGGAACTACATGAGCTGGATAGACAAGATTCTACCTTCTGGCGTGAGCAAGGGAGAAGGCGACAAGCGCTCCAATGTGCCTGAGGGTTTGTGGAAGAAGTGCGTCAAGTGCGAGGCTGTACTCTATCGCCCTGACCTTGAGCGCAACGACGATGTTTGTCCCAAGTGCGATCACCATATGCGTATCGGCGCCCGGCGGCGACTCGATACCTTTCTCGACAAGGAGGGCCGTGAGGAGATCCTTGTTGATATAGAGCCCGTTGATCGGCTCAAATTCAAGGACAAGAAACGCTACCGGGATCGTCTTACCGCGGCGCAAAAATCGACCGGTGAAAAAGATGCCCTGGTCGCCATGCGCGGTACGCTCAGGGGTATGCCGTTGGTTACCGTGGCCTTTGAGTTTGATTTCCATGGCGGTTCCATGGGATACGCGGTAGGGGAAAAATTCACTCGTGCCGCGCAGCTCGCGCTGGAAGAAAACATCCCGCTGGTGTGCTTTGCTGCCTCGGGTGGCGCGCGTATGCAGGAGGCCCTGATTTCCCTGATGCAGATGGCCAAGACCAGTGCCGTACTCGAGCGTATGAAACAGGCAGCCGTCCCTTATATCTCGGTTATGACCGATCCCATTTACGGTGGCGTTTCCGCGTCGCTGGCGTTACTGGGCGATATAAATGTGGCCGAGCCAGATGCGAGGGCGGGTTTCGCCGGTCCCAATATCATTGAGCAAACCATTCGCCAGAAGCTTCCCAAAGGCTTTCAGCGCAGTGAATTCCTGTTGGAACATGGCGCAATCGACATGATTGTGCACCGGACCGAAATGCGTGACACGCTGGCCCGGTTGCTGGCCAAGCTGGGCCACCTCGAACTGCAGCCGACCGAGGAGTTGAACGAGGAGCCTGCGGGGGACAGCATAGAGCCTGAGGTCAGTGACGAAGTGGAGATTCCCCTAAAAACGGAAGGGGATGATTAATCAACCGCTTGCCCAGTGGCTACAGCATCTAGAGACACTGCACCCCCGGGAGATGGATCTCGGGCTTGAGCGTGTCACCCAGGTAGCGCAAACCCTGGGTCTGCTGCCGGTGGCGGTCCCCGTGGTGACCATCGCCGGTACAAACGGTAAAGGCTCCACGGTAGGCGTGCTGGAATCACTGCTGGCGGAATGCGGTCGCAGTGTCGGTGCTTTTACCTCGCCACATTTCCTGCGCTTCAACGAACGTATTCGTGTCGATCTTGAAGAAGCTCATGATGAGGAGATCGTTGCCGCTTTCAGCGCAATTGAGCAGGCTCGTGGTGATACGTCGCTGACCTACTTCGAGTTCGCCTGTTTGGCGGCCCTGTGGATATTTCGTGCACGAGAAGTAGATTTTGTGGTGCTTGAGGTGGGGCTGGGAGGGCGGCTGGACGCTGCCAACATTGTCGACGCCGATGTGGCGGTGATTACCAGTATCGATCTGGATCATCGGGATTGGCTGGGCGACACGCGTGAGGACATCGCCGGGGAGAAGGCGGGAATCATGCGCGAGGCCCGACCCGTGGTAATCGCCGAGCCGAATCCGCCGCAGTCGCTGTTGCAGTATGCCGGGCGCGTGGGCGCGCTGCCTGTGTTGTGCCTGGGGAGCGATTTTGGTTACGAGATAGTAGAGGGTGGCTGGCAGGGGCGCTTATGGACTAGCGCCGCGGAGTCCAGGGTTTTGCCGACAAAGCAGCGGGATGCGCTGTTACCGGGGAATATTTGCGCCGCTGCACAGGCCGCGTTGCTTCTCGGTGTACAGTTCGGTGACCTGGAGTTGGAGAACGCGCTGGCCGGGGCATATCACCCGGGGCGTTGCCAGCGCCTGGAGATGGCCGGGAAGCACTACCTGCTGGACGTCGCTCACAACCCGGCGGCAATTAATAAGCTGCTGGAGTTTATTGACGCAACTCCTTGTAAAGGAAAGATTATTGCTTTATTTTCCGCAATGAAAGACAAGCCGGTTGCGGAGATGCTGGCGCAATGTGGCGATCGCTTTGATGCCTGGTTTCTGGGCGAGCAGCCGGGGAATCCCCGTGCCATGGGCGCCGGCGAAATCGCCGAGCTCCTGCATGAGCAGGGGTGTAACATGGTCAGTGTGAGCAAGAACCTGCGGCAGGCGTTTCGCCGGGCGCAGAGCGTGACCGGCGAAGACGATTTGCTGGTGATATTTGGCTCCTTTTTTACTGTCGCTGCCGTTCTACCGCAACTGGAAAAGGACCGAAGGAAAACCGGGACCGATGAATGATGTTTTAAAACAACGCCTCGTGGGGGCGCTTATCCTGGTAGCGCTGGGGGTAGTTTTCTGGCCCATTATATTTGTGGAACCGGGTGAACAGGGCGCGGCCGGCGAGGCCCGGATCCCGCCACGCCCGGAAGTCGTGTCGACACCGATAGAGCCACCGGACATAGCGGGCCTGCGCCCCTCGCGTGAATTCAAAAAAGAGACTGAACCTGAGGTCAGCGAGCAGATCGCGCCCGCACAGCCCACACCTGCTGCTGCCCCCGCCGTTGCTGAAGAGCAGCCTGTGGCGGCGTCGCCTCCTCCGGTAAAACCGGCGCCGGCAAAGAAGACGCGAAGTGAACCGCCCGTTAAACCAGCGCTGGATGCAGACGGTATCCCGGTAACGTGGATTTTGCGTGTGGCCAGCGTCAGCAGTGCCGACAAGTCGGACCAGTTGCGCAAGGAACTGTTGGCCATGGGGCATAAAGCATACGTGCAAAAGGTGAACAGCGGAGGGCGCACGCTCTACCGCGTGTATATCGGGCCGAAGGTTGAAAAAGCCAGGCTGGAGAAAATTCGTGGCGATATCGATGCGCGATTCGGCGTGACGTCGATGATTACCCGGTACTATCCCTGATGAGCCTGGGTGTAATTTCTCTGCACGGGCCCCGCTCTGTTAGAATTCCCCGTGCGGGAGAATACGCTTGATCGACCTTTCCCAATTCAATGCCGTCGACTGGATAATCATCGTGGTAATCAGCGTGTCGGTTCTGCTGAGCCTGTGGCGCGGGTTTGTGCGCGAAGCACTGTCCTTGTTGGGTTGGGTGGCGGCCTTTGTGGTGGCCCACGTTTTTGTCGATCGACTGGCGATAGAGCTCGCGGGTGTCATTGCCAATGTAACGGGGCGCTATATTGCGGCTTACGCGCTGTTGTTCGTCTCCACACTGGTAGTGTTTACGCTGGTCGTAAAAGTGGCTTCGGGACTGGTGCGTGCCGCGGGACTTAGCGTACTGGACAGGCTGCTGGGTACGATTTTCGGCTTTGCCCGCGGTGTGATTATTATTCTGGTGGCAGCATATGTAATCAGGCAACTGGTCCCACCTGAGGATCAACAGTGGATGTATCAGTCGGTATTGATGCCCCACCTGAATATGTTGGCCGATTGGGTCCAGACCGTATTTTCCAACACCGTCCCTGGAGGCGGTATCTCAACCTGAGAGAAGAGGTGAAGCAGGATGTGTGGCCTGGTGGGAATGGTGGCAAGCAACAATGTGGCCCCGGATATATACGACGCACTGACGGTGTTACAGCATCGCGGTCAGGACGCGGCAGGGATTATGACCTGCGAGGGCGGTCGTTTCAGCCTGCGCAAGAGCGAGGGTCTGGTGCGTGATGTGTTTCGTCAACAGCACATGCAGCGCCTGGAGGGCAGCATTGGTATCGGCCATGTCCGCTACCCTACTGCGGGCAGCTCCGGCCCGGCTCTGGCGCAGCCGTTCTATGTGAATTCTCCCTATGGCATTGCGCTGGCGCACAACGGCAACCTGACCAACGCAGAGCAACTTGGTCGCGAGCTGTTTCAGGACGACCTGCGTCATCTCAATACCGACTCCGATTCAGAAGTGTTGCTGAACATCTTCGCCCACGAGCTGCAGATACAGGGCAAGCTGTCCCCTGTGGCAGATGATATTTTCAAGGCGGTAGAGGCCGTCCATCGGCGCTGCAGCGGCGGCTATGCCGCCGTTGGCCTGATCGTCAATTACGGTGTGGTGGGTTTTCGCGACCCTATGGGCATACGTCCTCTGGTTGTGGGCGAGCGAGTAGGACCTGGCGGCAAGAAGGACTACATGATTGCCTCAGAGAGTGTTGCCCTGGACGTACTGGGCTTCAGCATGCTCGGCGACGTGGCTCCCGGTGAAGCCGTTTTCATCGATATGCAGGGTAAATTGCATCGCCGCCAGTGCGCGGAAGCGCCGATGTTGCGGCCGTGCATCTTCGAGCATGTATATTTCGCCCGTCCCGATTCGCTTATGGACAGTATCTCGGTGTACAAGACGCGGATGCGCCAGGGCGCCACACTGGCCAACAAGATCCGCCGCGAACGTCCTGACCTGAATATTGACGTCGTGATACCCATCCCGGATACAAGTCGCATTGCCGCTCAGTCCATGGCGTATGAGCTGGATATCAAGTTTCGCGAAGGCTTCATGAAGAATCGCTACATAGGCCGCACGTTTATTATGCCCGGCCAGAGTGAGCGCAAGAAGTCGGTGCGCCAGAAACTGAATCCCGTGCCCCTGGAATTTGAAGGCAAGGATGTGATGCTGGTGGACGACTCCATCGTACGCGGTACAACTTGCCGGCAGATTATCCAGATGGCTCGCGACGCCGGCGCCCGCAACGTTTATTTTGCCTCAGCTGCGCCGCCGGTGCGCTTTCCCAACGTCTATGGAATCGACATGCCCTCAGCCTCGGAGTTGATAGCTCACGGTCGTACCGTCGACGAGGTGTGCAAGAAAATCGGCGCCGACTGGCTGGTTTACCAGGACCTGGATGACCTCATCCGCTGTTCCGCTGACGGCAATGACGACATCGAAGGCTTTGACTGCTCGGTTTTCAGCGGCGAGTACATCACCGGTGATGTCGACCAGCAGTACCTGGATCATATTGAAAATCAGCGCAACGACGAAGCGCAGAGCATGAAGCGCGCAGCGCAACAGGAGGAGGGCGCCGTTGTGGGAATCCACAATAATGCCTGAGCACAGATGAACGATAATAACGACGATCCCCTGCAGGGTGCAGGCCTGGATACACTTGCGGTGCGTGCCGGTATCGCACGTACGGCAGAGGGCGAACACTCCGAGCCCATTTTTGCGACCTCCAGTTACGTGTTCGACTCGGCAGCCGAGGCCGCCGCCCGATTTGGCGGAGAGTCACAGGGTAATGTTTACTCACGGTATACCAACCCCACTGTGCGAACGTTCGAGCAACGTATGGCCGCCCTTGAAGGGGGCGAGGCGGCAGTGGGAACGGCCTCGGGTATGGCTGCGATCCTGTCTACAGCCATGGCCCTGCTGAAAGCGGGCGACCACGTGGTCTGCTCCCGGGATGTCTTTGGCACTACCACCAACCTTTTTGCCCGGTACATGGCGAAGTTTGGTGTGGACGTCACCTTTGTACCGCTGCTGGACCTGGAAGCCTGGGAGCGCGCGATCACACCGCAAACCGTTATGCTGTTTCTGGAGACGCCCAGTAACCCGCTTTCCGAGGTCGCCGACCTGGCTTCGCTTTCAGCTCTGGCACGTGCCAGCAACTGCCTGCTGGTAGTCGACAACTGCCTTTGCACACCGGCGCTGCAGACGCCGCTGGCCCTGGGCGCGGATATTGTTATCCACTCGGCGACCAAATACCTCGACGGGCAGGGGCGCTGCGTGGGCGGCGCGGTAGTTGGAAGTCAGCAACACATGGCCGAGGTAGAGACCTTCCTGCGCACTTGTGGGCCGACCATGAGCGCCTTCAACGCCTGGGTTTTCCTCAAGGGCCTGGAGACGCTGCGCCTGCGGATGGACGCGCATAGCACCGCAGCCCTGGAACTGGCCAACTGGTTGGTACAGCAGCCCGCTGTCGAGAAGGTCTACTATGCCGGATTGGAAAGCCATCCAGGGCATGACCTGGCGAAGCGACAGCAGCGAGCCTATGGCGGTGTTCTCTCGTTTCAGGTTAGAGGGGGTCAGGCCGAGGCCTGGCAGGTGATCGACGCCACCCGCATTATGTCGCTCACCGCCAACCTGGGTGATGCCAAGACCACAATCGTGCATCCGGCCACCACCACACATGGTCGTCTCAGTGACGAGCAGCGTGAACTAGCGGGCATCGGTCGTAACCTGATTCGTGTTTCCGTGGGGCTGGAGAGCATAGAGGATCTCAAGGCCGACCTGCAGCGAGGGTTCGCTGCGCTGGGCTGAGTGTAAGAAACCGGGGCAACAGCATGCAGTTACAGGAAACGATTGACGCCGCCGTGGCTGAGGTGGGTACGGTATTGCTGGGTAAGGAACCGCAAATACGTCTCGCCCTTTGCTGCCTGTTTGCCCGTGGTCATCTGCTGATTGAAGATCTTCCCGGTATGGGTAAAACCACGCTGTCTCATGCCCTGGCGGATGTATTGGGCCTGTCCTGGAATCGTGTTCAGTTTACCAGTGACCTGCTGCCAGCCGATATTCTGGGTGTGTCGGTGTACAACCGCAATGATGCCACCTTCAGTTTTCACCCCGGCCCTGTGTTTACGCAACTGCTGCTCGCTGACGAGATCAATCGCACCACTCCGCGCACCCAGAGCGCACTGCTGGAAGCCATGGGGGAGGGTCAGGTCACCGTGGAGGGAGAAACTCGACCGCTGCCCGATCCCTTTTTTGTGGTTGCCACCCAGAACCCGGTTCATCAGTCCGGCACCTATCCGCTGCCCGAGTCACAGCTCGATCGCTTTCTGATGCGCCTTGAGTTGGGCTACCCTCATCCGCAGGCCGAGCGTGAAATGTTCCTGCGAGAACGCAGTAATCGCGGCGAGCGCAAACCACTGCGGCAGATCATCAGTCAGGACCAGCTTCTGCGGATTCGTGAGGCGGTGATGCAGGTTCATGCCTCCGACAACTTAGTGGACTATTTGCAGAGGTTGGTTGCCTATACGCGGAACAGTCCCGAGTTTGAGGTTGGCCTTTCTCCGCGAGGGGGCCTGGCACTGCTGGACTGCGCGCGCACCTGGGCGGTTATGAACAGTCGTGGCCACATTGTTCCCGAGGACCTGCAAATGGTGCTGCCAGCAGTGGCGGGGCATCGACTCGTTCCCAGCGGTGATTACGCGGGCGACGGTGCAGCGCTGGTGACCCTGCTGCAACGCAACGTAGACGTGATTCGTCCCTGAGTCTCTGGCATTGAACACGGTGGCGGGATCGGCAACGGCATCGACTATAGGGTTGCGGGTCAGGCGTCGCTTTCGCGCCTGGATCAATAGACGGATTCCCCCGTCACGGGTGACCACGCTTAACCAGCGACGCATCTTTATTTTCCCCAGTAAGGCTGGCCTGTTCTACGCGCTGTGTATGTTGGTCATGCTGCTGGCGGCCATCAACTTCCAGAACAATTTGAGCTATGGCCTGACGTTTCTGCTGTTTACCTTGTTTATCGTCGCCATACTGCACACCTACGCCAATCTCTCTGGCCTGACTATTCGGGCAGTACATGCGCGGCCGGCATTCCCCGGCCAGCGCTCCGAATTTGAATTGCAGTTGGAGCGCAGTCGCCGCGGGGAGCATGTGGGCCTGCGCTTGCAATGGCCGGGCGGATCTCCGGTCTCCGCCAGCCTGGTGGATAGTGACTCACTGCGCCTGCAGATGCATTTGCAGGTGGGGCAGCAGCGGGGTTGGTACAGCCCGGGACGCCTGCTTATAGAGTCCTCTTATCCCCTGGGACTGCTGCGCTGCTGGAGCTGGATTGATCTCGACCTGCATGCACTGGTCTATCCCCGTCCACTTGCATCAGCGGAACTGCCGGGACTGGCTGCAGAGACGCCCGATGGCGCGGCAGTGCTGATAGAGGGTAGCGATGATTTCTTTGGCTTTCGTGACTATCGACAGGGAGATTCGCTGAGGCAGATATACTGGAAGGGTCTGGCGCGTGGTCAAAACGTACAGGTAAAACAGTACGTGGCCTATGCTGATCGCAGCGTTTGGCTGGACTGGGAGATGTTCACCGGACTGGGTACTGAGCAGCGCCTGTCTCATCTGTGCTACTGGGTGCTGCAGTTTGATGCACAGGGTGATGAGTACGGCATGCGTTTGCCGGGGGTGACTATCGCACCCGACTGCGGTGAGCGTCACCGGGAGAGCGTGCTGCGTGCTTTGGCGTTGCACGGCACAGGGGAGCCCTCGCCGTGAAGGTGGAGCAGCAGATTCCGCGCAATGCCCTGGTGTGGATAATCATCAGCCTGTTTACGCTGGTGTTACCGCACATCGAGCGCGTTCCCCACTGGGTGTTATCAGTTTACGTTCTCTCCGCCATCTGGCGGGTGATGGTTTACCGCGGGCGCTGGTCGTTTCCGCGCTGGCCGATCAAGCTGGGGCTGATCTTCGCCGCGTTTGCCGGCATTCTGTTCAGTTATCGCAGCCTGATTGGCCTGGAGCCCACGGTGGCTCTGCTACTCGCGGCGTTTGCCTTCAAGCTGCTTGAGTTGAAGGAACGAAAGGATGCCTACGTACTCCTGTTCCTGGGCTACTTCGTCATACTCACCGAATTCCTGTTCAGTCAGGACCTGCTGATAGTCCTGCTCTGCGTGGTCAATGTGGTTTTGGTGACGACGGCCCTGGTGGCATTGCACCGCCCCGGGGTGGATAGTTTCAGCACCAGGCCGCTGACCAAAGCGTCTTTGATGGTACTGCAGGCAATGCCCCTGATGCTGGTGCTTTTCTTTCTGTTCCCGCGCATCGGCCCGCTGTGGACTGTACCCATAAAGAGTCAGCAGGCGACCACGGGTATGAGTGAGTTCATGACGCCGGGTGATGTTTCACAACTCAGCCGCTCCAGCGAAGTGGCGTTTCGGGTGGAGTTCGATGGTGCGATACCTCCCCGGTCAACGCTCTACTGGCGTGGGCTGGTAATGAGCCGTCTGCGTGAAAATACCTGGAGCGCACTGGATTACTACGAAGTACCTGCCCGCGAGAGGCGGCCCCAGGAGCCGCAGTTCACAGGTGTACCCTTACGCTACTCGGTGATCATGGCGCCTACCCAGCAGCGCTGGCTATACAGTTTGCGCTATGCCCGCAGCACGGACGCGGGGATTCTTAATGCGGCGGATTACCGATTGTTCCGTCCGGTGATCATAGAGGATGACCTGCTTTACCGCGTAACGTCCTGGCCCGCGGCGCAACTGGAAGAGAGGCTTTCAGATTGGCGTAGGCGCACTGAGTTGGCCCTGCCGCCTCAGGCTAATCCGCGAGTACGACAGTTAGCGCAATCCATCGCGGCAGATGCGCATGACAGCCAGGAAATCGTCGACGCGGTACTGACGCTGTTCCGTGAGCAGCCCTTCGTGTACACCTTGCAGCCGCCGCTGTTGCCTCAGCAAGATCCCATGGACGCATTCCTGTTCGATACACGGCGTGGCTTTTGTGAGCATTATGCTTCTGTATTTGTCATTATGATGCGTGCTGCCGGTGTGCCGGCACGTGTTGTCGCCGGCTATCAGGGAGGAGAGGTCAATCCGGTCAATCGCACGGTCATTGTGCACCAGTTCGATGCCCACGCTTGGGCGGAAGTGTGGATACAGGGGCAGGGCTGGGTACGTGTGGACCCGACTGCCGCTGTTTCTCCCGAGCGTATCGAATTGGGCCTGGAAGAGGCACTGGCCGGGGAGGGCAGTTTTCTTGCTGATTCGCCACTGTCGCCGCTGCGCTATCGTCGAATTGACATTATCAACAAGCTGCGCCTGCGCTACGACGCCCTGACTTATCGTTGGCAGAGCTGGGTGGTTGGTTTCAACGCCGATACGCAGTTGCAGCTTCTGCAACGTTGGTTCGGTGAGTTCAGCGCCCGCACGTTTGCCGTGGTGATCCTCGGCAGCTGGGCGTTGGTACTGATCCCCGTGGGCCTGGTGCTGTTACTGCGCCGTAAAGTGCACAAGCTGAGCAAGCTTGACCGGCTTTACCTGCGTTTCTGCGACAAGTTGGAGAAGCGGGGAGTGACGCGTGAGGCAGGAGAATCGCCGTCGGCATTTGCCTCGCGAGCACAGCATCAACTGCCGCTTATGGCCCGGAGTATCGCCGATGTTACACAGCGCTATCAGCGCCTGGCCTATGCCGGAACGGATGACAGCGACCGCGAGCTCGATGAACTTGCCAGAGCGGTAAGGAAGTTGAACTGATGATCAGAACCGTGCGCAGTTCCGATATCCCCGTCCTTCTTGAGATATACAATCATTACATTCTGCATTCGCCTGCGACATTCGAAGAAGAGACAATCGATGGGGAAAACATGGGCGAGCGTATCCATACGGTGCATGGACTGGGGCTGCCCTGGCTGGTTGCAGAGGAGGGAGGGCAAACAGTTGGTTATGCCTACGCCAACCGGTGGCGCGAGCGAAGTGCCTACCGGCATAGCGTCGAAGTCACCGTTTACATTGCGCCGGAGCATATAGGGGAAGGATGGGGCCGGCGCTTGTATCAGGCGCTGTTCGATAGCCTGCGGCAAAACAATATTCATGTTGCGCTCGCGGGTATTACTTTGCCCAACGCGGCGAGTGTGGCCCTGCACGAGAAGATGGGTATGCGCAAGGTCGCCCACCTGGAAGAGGTGGGCTTCAAACAGGGGCAGTGGCTGGACGTGGGCTACTGGCAGATCAATTTCCAAGGGGAGCATGAGAAGTGACGCAGGGCACGACATTCAAGATTGATGGACCATTTTATTCCACACTGGATACGGCCGCCGCCGGCGCCGCCGAACTTGCAGGTATAGGATACGACGGCCTATACACGCTGGAGGGCGCGCACGATCCCTTTTATCCGCTGGTTATCGCGGCAGAACACGCCCCCGGGATTGATATCGCCACGTCCATTGCCGTCTCATTTCCGCGCAATCCCCTACACCTTGCCTACCAGGCGCTGGATCTGCAGAACTTTTCCAAGGGGCATTTCTATCTGGGCCTGGGGTCGCAGATTAAACCGCATATCGAGAAGCGCTTCGGTACCGAATTCTCGCCGGTAGCGGCGCGCATGCGCGAGCAGATTCTAGCGATCAAGGCGATCTTTGCCTGCTTCCAGCATAACGAGCCGCTCAATTTCCAGGGCAATTACTACCGCCATACCCTGATGACGCCCATGTTTAATCCCGGGCCCTGTGAATATGGTTTGCCGCCCATACTCACCGGTGGCTTTGGCCCGAAGATGTGCCAGATGGCTGGGGAGGTGGCTGACGGGCTGATTGTTCACCCGTTTCATACCTTGCCCTATATCGACCAGTGCGTGCTGCCCAATGTTCGCCAGGGGCAGGCTTTGCGCGCAGATCCGGCCGAGGCTTTCCTGCTGTCCTTCTCAGCGATGGTGATTACCGGCAGCAGTGAACGGAACCTTGAGAACGCATATAACGGTGTGCGTAGCCTGATCGCTTTTTACGGTTCCACACCATCCTACTTGCCTGCGCTGGACGCCGTGGGCTTCGGTGACCTGCAGCCCAGGCTGAATCGCCTGTCCAAGGAAAACAACGTAAAGGAAATGGAGGCGTTGATTCCACGGGAGCTGGTTGAGCAGATTGCCGTCATCGGCGAACCTCACGAAATTGCACAGAAGCTGGTGGAGAAGTACGGCGGTATGGCCTCGCGAATCGGCATTTATGCACCGTACTTTGCCGAGCCCGGGGTGTGGCAAGGCATTATCGCTGATATCAAAAGGCTGCAGGGACGTGAGGACTGAATCATTGCCACGTCACCCGTTTAACGGAGCATAAAAAAACCCGCCTGGGCGGGTTCTTTTATGGCGCAGTGTCAGCGTTGATCAGGCGCTTAACTCCTGTATCTCCACCGCAGCGATACGCGCGCCTTCTTCTGCGCTCTTCTGGAACTCCACAATCTGGTCGAAGTTCATGTAGCGGTAGATTTCATCGGACATCGCATCCAGGTCCTTGGCGAAGGACATATATTCCTCCGGCGTGGGTAGCTTGCCGAGGATGGCGCCTACGGAGGCCAGCTCAGCACTGGTGAGATAGACATTGGCACCATCACCGAGTCGGTTGGGGAAGTTTCGTGTGGAGGTGGACAGTACCGTGGAGTTGGCGGCCACTCGCGCCTGGTTGCCCATGCACAGCGAACAGCCGGGCATTTCGGTGCGTGCTCCGGCTGCGCCGAAGATGTTGTAGTAGCCCTCCTGCATCAGCAGGTGCTCGTCCATGCGCGTGGGCGGCACAATCCACATGCGGGTGGAAATACCACCCTTGTGTTGCTCCAGCAGTTTGCCGGCCGCGCGGAAGTGACCGATGTTGGTCATGCAACTGCCAATAAAGACTTCGTCAACCTTGTCGCCGGCTACAGAGGAGAGCAGACGGGCATCGTCCGGGTCGTTGGGGCAGCAGACGATTGGCTCGGTCACGTCTGCGAGGTCAATTTCAATGACGGCGGCGTATTCAGCGTCCGCGTCGGCCTTCATCAGGCTGGGATTGGCCAGCCACTCTTCCATCTTGCGCGCGCGGCGTTCCAGGGTGCGCGAATCGCCATAGCCTTCAGCGATCATGGAGCGCAGCAGTACGATGTTGGAGCGCAGGTACTCGGCGACAGTGTCCTCGTCGAGGTCGATGGTGCAGCCGGCCGCGGAGCGTTCTGCCGATGCATCGGAGAGCTCAAACGCCTGCTCTACGGTGAGGTTCTTCAGGCCTTCGATTTCCAGTATGTTGCCGGAGAAGATGTTTTTCTTGCCTTTCTTTTCCACGGTCAACAGGCCTTGCTTGATCGCATAGTAGGGAATGGCGTGCACCAGGTCGCGCAGTGTAATGCCCGGCTGCATGTCGCCCTTGAAGCGCACCAGCACCGACTCTGGCATATCCAGCGGCATCACACCGGTGGCGGCCGCAAACGCCACCAGGCCCGATCCGGCCGGGAAGGAAATACCCATGGGGAAGCGGGTGTGGGAGTCTCCGCCGGTCCCTACAGTGTCGGGCAGCAGCATGCGGTTCAACCAGGAGTGGATGATGCCATCGCCGGGGCGCAGGGAAACACCACCGCGGGTCATGATGAAATCGGGCAATGAGTGCTGCGTGTCAATGTCCACGGGCTTGGGGTAGGCCGCGGTGTGACAGAAAGACTGCATGGTCAGGTCTGCAGAGAAGCCCAGGCACGCCAGGTCTTTCAGTTCGTCGCGGGTCATCGGGCCGGTAGTGTCCTGTGAGCCCACGGTGGTCATAAGCGGCTCACAATATGTACCGGGGCGAATACCGTCCGTACCGCAGGCCTTGCCCACCATCTTCTGTGCCAGGGTGAAGCCCTTGCCGGTATCAACAGGCTGCTCGGGCGTGCGGAACAGGTCTGTTGCGCCCAGGCCCAGAGCCTCGCGCGCACGGGTAGTCAGACCGCGGCCAATGATCAGGTTGATGCGGCCACCGGCGCGCACCTCGTCCAGCAGTACGTCGGACTTCAGTTCAAACTCAGAAATCACCTCGCCAGACTCAGAGAGAATCTTGCCGTCGTAGGGACGGATCTCGATCACGTCGCCCATGCCCAGGTTGTCTACCGGTGCCTCGAATACCAGCGCGCCGGCGTCTTCCATGGTGTTGTAGAAAATCGGGGCAACTTTACCGCCGATGCAGATGCCGCCGCCTTTCTTGTTAGGCACGCCGTCGATTTCGTCGCCGAAGAACCACAGCACGGAGTTGGTGGCAGACTTGCGCGACGAGCCGGTGCCGACCACGTCGCCAACGAACGCAACGGGGAGGCCCTTGTCCTGAATGTCCTGTATCTGCTGCATTGGGCCGGTGACACCGTGTTCTGCCGGCTCCAGGCCATCGCGGGTCATCTTGTACATGGCCAGCGCGTGCAGTGGAATGTCCGGACGCGACCAGGCATCGGGCGCGGGGGAGAGGTCGTCAGTGTTGGTTTCGCCGGTGACCTTGAATACGGAAACCTTGATTGATTCGGGTACAGCGTCCTGGTTGGTGAACCATTCGCCATCCGCCCAGGACTGCATGACACCCTTGGCATTCTCATTGCCGTTGGTGGCGAGCTCGGCCACATCATGGAAGGCGTCAAACATCAGCAGTGTGTGCTTGAGTTCCTCGGCGGCCTGTGTGCCGAGATCCGCGTCTGTCAGTAAACCGACCAGCGTTTCGATGTTGTAACCACCGTGCATATTGCCCAGCAGTTTGACCGCTGCCAGGCGATCGATCAGCGGGCTCTCAGCCTCGCCTTTGACGATAGCAGAAAGGAAGCCGGCCTTGACGTAGGCGGCCTCATCCACGCCGGGGGGGACGCGTGTGGTGATCAGGTCCAACAGGTAGTCTTCCTCGCCCGCAGGCGGGTTCTTCAACAGCTCTACCAGGTCGGCAACCTGCTCTGCGCTCAGGGGTTTGGGAGGAATATTCTGTGCGGCGCGTTCGGCCACGTGTTCGCGATATGCTTCTAGCACGGTAGAGCTCCTTTGACTGTGAAGAAGTCCTCCGGCAGAGGGTAGCGCCGGTGGCTCCTGTAGAGAAAAATTCGGGCAAAAGTATAGCTCACGAGCAAAATAAGATAAATGAATTGCCCCCTATATCGTGCATTCATCAGGGTGATATTCTAAACTCGCGCCCTGGCCGCGGTGGCGTTTGGAAATGCTCGATCATACTGTAAAAACTCCGTGTATTGGCGTCTGCTCAACGGGCATTGGCGACAGTGTCTGCCGCGGTTGCAAGCGTTTCAGTCATGAGGTGATCGACTGGAACAGTTATACGCCCGAGCAGAAGCGGATTGTCGACAGGCGTCTCTCCGGGTTTCTCTCCCAGTGTGTCAGCAACAAGCTGCGAGTGACTGATGCGGCGTTATTGAAGTGGCAGCTGCAGACACAGAATGTGCGTTTTGTGGCGCATCATGATGAATACTGCTGGTTATTCAGTTTATTGAAAGCCGGTGCTGGCCAGATAGAGCATCCTGGGGACTTCGGTTTTGAAGTGGACCTGCCCTTCAGGGAAATGCCGCTTACCGACCTGCGCGAGCTGATAGACAACGAGTTCCTGTTGCTATCCCAGGCCCATTACGATCGATATATAGCCATGCCCGACCTGTTTAGCGGAAACCCTGAATGAGCAAAGCCGTCGACATTTCCCCGATACTGGAGTTCCTCGCCTGTCCCACCCCGCGGGCATGGGTGGACTGGGCCTTGCAAAATCAGGACATACTCCTTATTGATCATGCCAACTGCGAAAAGAAAGCAGCCTCTACCGCGCTGAACCTGATGTATCGCTATGTCGAGCATCATGAGCTGCTCAACAAGCTTTCCCGGCTGGCCCGCGAGGAGTTGCGTCATTTTGAGCAGGTGATTGCCATCATGAACCAGCGTGGTGTGGACTACCCGCAGCTGGGCGCCGCGCGCTATGCCGGCAGCCTGCGCAAAGAGGTGCGTACACAGGAACCCGCGCGACTGGTGGACACATTGCTGATCGGTGCCATCATTGAAGCCCGCTCCTGTGAGCGTTTCGCGGCCCTCGCACCCGAGCTGGACGACGAACTGCAGCGCTTCTACCTGTCGTTACTGAAGTCGGAGTCCAGGCATTTTCGGGACTACCTGAAGTTGGCGGAGGAGGCCAGTTCTGCCGGTGAAGTTGAATCACGGCTGAGCGTGTTGCTGGAGCGGGAGCGGGAGCTGGTCGAGTCGCCCGATACCGAGTTCCGGTTTCACAGCGGGGTTCCGTCAGGTTAGGTTGTTTTGGTGTGAGCACGCCCACAGGGTTGTCTGTCCTCCCTGAGCCGTTGGTCAGGCCTGGATTGGAACGGTCAAGCTTGCAGAGGCCCGGAGTGCCGCCTCATCGCGTAATGTTTTTATTGAAGTAGTTGCGCTAACCTATTGTTAAATAGGGAAATCGAGAAGCTCGAAGCTGCTGGAAGTAGCCTCGATGCACCATCCCCTGGAATCCCAGTCACCGAGCACAATGCGCTCGCCTTGCGCGGACCTGTGTCGCGCGGGCCGGTGAGTATGGCCGTGAATCAGCCTGCTGACACCCGCCTCGACCATCACCCGGTCGACCTCCGACGGGGTAACATCCATGATGTCCTCCGCCTTGTTCGAGCTGGCCTCCTTGCTCGCCGAGCGCAAGTGCGCGGCGAAGGCGCGGCGCTCCGCCAGGGGCTTTGCCAGCAGGTCTGCCTGCCATTGGGCATCGCGGGCGGTGGCGCGAAATGCCATATACTCGCTATCGCCGGTGCACAGACTGTCGCCGTGCATTAGCAGAGTGGGAGTGCCATAGAGGTCGATGACGCTGGGATCAGCTAGAAGCGTTGCCCCTACCGATGTGCAGAATGCCTCGCCAAGGAGGAAATCACGGTTGCCCTGCATCAGCTTCAGTGCAGGGCCCGCAGCGGTGAAGCTGCGGAACAGGTCCGCTATTTGCGCCGCAAAAGACGAATCATCATCGTCACCCACCCATACCTCGAACAGGTCGCCGAGGACATAGAGGGTATCGCAGTCGTTATTGTTCTGCAGGAATGCCGCCAGGGCCCCGGTGATGTCGGGCCTGGCGGTATCCAGGTGAAGATCGGAAATGAAGAGCGTGCGCGACACCTAGTCTTCGACGATAGTGACTGACTCAATAATGACCGGGTCAGCGGGCACGTCCTGATGACCGCCTGTGGAGGTGGTGGGTACGGCGCGGATCTTGTCCAGCACCTCTTCACCGCCTGTCAGCTTGCCAAATACCGTGTAACCCCAGCCCTGCATGTTTTTGCCAGAGTGGTTAAGGAAGTCATTGTCCTTCACGTTGATGAAAAACTGCGCGGTGGCGGAGTGGGGGTCCATGGTGCGCGCCATGGCGACGGTACCGAAGTCATTCTTCAGGCCGTTGTCAGCCTCGTTTTCGACGGGCTCACCGGTAGGCTTCTGCTGCATGTCAGTGTCGAAACCGCCACCCTGGATCATGAAATTGTCGATTACGCGATGGAAAATGGTGCCATCGTAAAAGCCGTCCCGCGCGTATGCGAGGAAGTTTTCTACTGTTTTGGGCGCTTTCTCTGCATCCAGTTCCAGCTTGATTTCACCGAATGTGGTGCGAATGATAACCATGGTACTCGTCCCTGTGGGTTAGATTCTTGTGAGGGGGGCAATAATACGGGCTTTTCCAGCACAGGAAAACAGGATCGGAGATGAAAGCCGGGTTAATTGCCCCCGGAGATGAGAAAGAGGTAGCAATTGGCTTAAAGCCACCGGCTTTCGTGGCTATAATACGCGCCCTTTGAAATACCCGGGCCATCAGAATCCATGGAAAACACCCCCGCCAGTAACTTTTTGCAGAATATTGTCCGCGACGACCTCGCCGCAGGCAGGGTCACCGAGGTGGTGACCCGGTTTCCGCCCGAGCCCAACGGTTACCTGCATATTGGTCACGCGAAATCCATCTGTGTGAATTTTGGCCTGGCAGAGGCCAATGGTGGTCGCTGCAACCTGCGCTTCGATGACACCAATCCCGAGAAAGAGAGCCAGGAGTTCATTGATTCCATATTGGAGGATGTGCGCTGGCTGGGTTTTTCCTGGGATGGGGAAGTGCGCTTCGCCTCCGCCTACTTCCAGCAACTCTATGACTGGGCCGTGTACCTGGTGGAACAGGGCAAGGCCTATGTTTGTGATCTTAATGCCGAGCAGGCCCGCGAATACCGGGGAACACTGACTGAGGCGGGCCGCAACAGCCCCTATCGGGATCGCTCTGTGGAGGAGAATCTTGACCTGCTGGAACGGATGAAAGCGGGAGAATTTGCCGAGGGTGAGAGGGTACTGCGCGCTAAAATCGATATGGCTTCGCCCAATATGAACATGCGTGACCCGATTTTGTACCGCATTCGCAAGGTCCAGCACCACCAGACCGGGAAGGATTGGGTGATTTACCCCACCTACGACTTCGCGCACGGCCAGGAGGACGCGATTGAGGGCATAACGCACTCTGTATGCACGCTGGAGTTTGAGGACCACCGCCCCCTGTATGACTGGTTTATCAATAACCTGCCGGTACCCAGTAAGCCGAAACAGTATGAATTCGGCCGCCTCAACCCGAGCTACACTGTCACCAGCAAGCGCAAACTCAAGCAACTGGTTGATGAAGGTGTGGTAAGCGGCTGGGATGACCCACGCATGCCCACTGTGTCGGGCATGCGCCGGCGCGGTTATACGCCAGCGGCTATTCGAAAATTTTGCGAGATGATCGGCACCACCCGTTCAGACGGGGTAGTGGACGTGGCGATGCTGGAATTTGCTATACGCGAGGACCTGAATGAGAACGCGCCACGAGCGATGGCGGTCCTGAATCCTCTGAAAATCATATTGACAGATTATCCCGAGGACAAGGTGGAACTGCTGAGCGCGCCTGCTCATCCAACGCGCGAGGAGCTGGGAGAGCGCGAACTGCCTTTCACGCGTGAGGTCTATATCGACGCTGAAGACTTCCGGGAAGAGGCCAACAAGAAGTACAAGCGCCTGGTGCTGGGCAAGAGGGTGCGCTTGCGCAATGCCTATGTGATCGAGGCTGACTCGGTGGTACGTGACGAGCAGGGTAACATCACCGAGGTTCACGCGCATACGATTCCCAACACCATCGGGGAAAACCCCGAGGACGGCGTCAAGCCCAAGGGTGTCATTCAGTGGGTGTCTGCCAGTCATGGCAAGCAGGCGGAAGTGCGGCTGTATGATCGCTTGTTCAACCATGAGGCCCCTGACCGGGGAGACAATGACTTCATGGCACACATCAATCCTGACTCACTGCAAGTGGTGGAGCAGGCCTGGATAGAACCCTCCCTGGCTGATGCAAAGCCGGAGCAGGGCTTTCAGTTCGAGCGCGAGGGCTACTTCGTTGCCGATCGTGACGAGCACAGCGCGCAACATCCGGTGTTCAATAAAACCATCGGCCTGCGCGATACCTGGCAGGGGTAAGCGGACGCTGCTGGCATTCTCGCCCTGGCGGGAAACCAGCGGTGATGCAGCCGCGCGCTGGAAAAAGTTAGGCGAGAATAGGGAAGAGATTATGCCACTAAGACTTTACAACACACTCGGTGGTGCCAAAGAGGTGTTTGAGCCGCTGGTGCCGGATGCAGTGACCATGTATGTGTGCGGCCCCACGGTTTACAACCTGGCGCACATTGGCAATGCTCGCCCCGTGGTGGTGTTTGATGTCCTGTTTCGCCTGCTGCAGACGCAGTACGGCACCGTGACCTACGCCCGGAATATCACCGACGTGGATGACAAGATTATCGCTGCGGCAAAACAGGGAGATCGCAGCATTGAGTCGGTGACCGAGGAGTATACGGCCAAGTACCGCGAGGATATGGCCGCTCTCAACGCGCTGCCACCCACACTGGAACCTCACGCAACACATCACATCGACGCCATGATCGAGCTCACCTTGACGCTGATTGAGAAGGGGCATGCCTACGAATCTGACGGACATGTACTGTTCGCGGTGGAGTCCATGGAGGACTACGGTAAGCTGTCGGGGCGCTCCCTGGACGATATGCTTGCCGGTGCCCGTGTGGAAGTCGCTGACTATAAACGCTACCCGGGAGACTTCGTGCTGTGGAAGCCGGCGGCTGCAGCAGACCCGGGATGGGATAGCCCCTGGGGCCGCGGACGCCCCGGCTGGCACCTTGAGTGTTCGGCAATGATCCGGGCACTCCTGGGTGAAACCATCGACATTCACGGTGGCGGCCGCGACCTGATTTTTCCCCATCACGAAAACGAAATTGCCCAGAGTCGCTGTGCCCATGGCGGTGACTACGTGCGCTACTGGATGCACAACGCCTACCTCGATATAGACGGCGAAAAGATGAGCAAGTCGCTGGATAACTTCCGCACGGTGCGTGACCTGTTGCAGAGCTATCGCGGTGAGGTGTTGCGTTTCGCCTTGCTGTCGGCACATTACCGTTCGCCCCTGAACTTTTCTGCCGAGCTGCTGGATCAGGCACAGTCAACCCTGGATAGCTTGTACAGTACGTTACGATCAGTAGAGGACGTTGCCTTGGATATGGACGTCAGTCTGGATGGAGAGCCGTTTTACGCTGCGCTTAATGACGATCTCAACACCCCGGAGGCCATTGCCGCGATTCACGCCCTGTCGCACCAGTTGCACAAAGCGACCGAGGATGAAAAGCCGGGTCTGAAAGCCCGTATGCTGGCGGCCGGCAACTTGTTGGGTATTCTCGGGGAAGACCCCCAGGAGTGGCTGCAGGGCACAACCGCTGATGACGCCATCGGCGCCGAGCAGATCGAGGAATTGATACAGGCGAGGCAGGATGCAAAGGCGGCCAGGGACTTCGCCCGTGCCGATGAGATTCGCGACCAGTTAATCGATAGCGGCGTGGTATTGGAAGATTCCCGTGAGGGAACCACCTGGAAGCGGGGCTGACACCCCGCCTTCCTTCCAGGGCAGTAATCAGCCCAGGCTTTTCTCGCCCGACTGCACACTCTGCTGAATCAGCGTATTGATGGTCATGGGGCCCACTCCTCCGGGTACGGGCGTGTAGGCAGAGGCTTTGTCAGTCAACGCCGACAGTTCAATGTCGCCGACGCCACCCGGGTGATAACCGGCATCGACAACCACAGCGCCTTCCTTGACCCAGTCCGCCTTGATGAACTCCGGCTTACCCACCGCGCCCACGAGGATGTCGGCCTGGGCGATGATTCCGGGCAGGTCTTTGGTGCGCGAATGGCAGATCGTCACCGTCGCATTTTTCTGCAGCAACATCATGGCCATCGGCTTGCCGAGAATGGGGGAGCGGCCGACCACGACAGCGTGTTTACCCTCTATCTCCACCCCATAGTGCTCGAGTATGCGCATTATGCCCTGGGGAGTGGCGCAGCCGTAGGCATCCTCGCCCATGGCCATGCGGCCAAAGCCGAGACAGGTGACGCCGTCCACGTCCTTGCTCAGGGCAATCGCGTCAAAGCAGGCGCGTTCATCTATTTGCGAGGGTACCGGGTGCTGCAGCAATATCCCGTGTACGTCCGGATTAGCGTTGAGTTCTTCAATCTTTGCCAGCAATTCATCAGTGTTGGTGGAAGAGGGCATTTCCACGGCCATTGAGTCCATGCCTACCCTGCGGCAGGCGTTGCCTTTCATTTTTACGTAGGTTGCTGACGCCGGGTCGTCGCCGACCAGGATGGTGGCCAGGATAGGGGTTTTACCGCCCGATTTTGCTTTCAGTTTTTCAACGCGGGCCAATAATTCGGCTTCGGTTTGTGCCGCCAGCGTCTTGCCATCCAATACCAATGCGGACATGGGTGTAAATCCTCTCGATGTGTCGAAAAAGGTGGGCCGGCCAGCCCTCCCCGAAAAGGCGCCTATTCTCCCACGAGCGGGCGGTAAAGTGGAAGAGCGGGGGGCAAAAACGCCGGCTAAATCACCGGTATTGGCGTTGACGCTCCCTCCCGGGATGAGTATTATGCGCCCTCCTGAAAAGGGGGCCATCAGGCCTTTCATGGAATCATCGGGGTATAGCGCAGTCTGGTAGCGCGCCTGCTTTGGGAGCAGGATGTCGGGAGTTCGAATCTCTCTACCCCGACCAACTTTCCAGCCTTAGAACGGTGAGTACGGTGATTCAGTCAGGAATGCGATGGTGGCCGTAGCTCATCAGGTAGAGCACCGGATTGTGACTCCGGAGGTGGCGGGTTCGAGACCCGTCGGCCACCCCAGTATTCGATGACATCTGCCGATGCCGCATCGAACCTCGACGGGGGTATAGCTCAGTTGGATAGAGCAACGGCCTTCTAAGCTGTTTAATTAGAATCTCTGAAACCCGCGTCACCACTGGCTTTCAAGCCATAATCCCCATAAAAGCCTGTTAAATAAGGGCTTTCAGGCTTCCCCTTTGTCTCTACATGGCTATATAATTTCTCCAGAGGATTACCCGCAGTTACGGTAATTTGCCCTCAAAATTACCCACAAGAGGCAAATGATGGAGTTCACCCACAAGACAATTCAGGCGTTGTCAGTCACCAAGCGGGACGAGTTGGCAGATGAGTCCTATCGGCATGGAAAGCGCAGAAGGGGTCTGATGGTTCAGGCCAATGTAAGCGGGAATCACCGCTTCCTGTATCAGCGAATGGTGGGCGGTAAGAAATACAAATTCACGTTGGGCCGCTTCCCTGAGTTAGGCCTCGCTGAAGCCAGAGAGATGGTGGATGCCATTAATGATTATGACGGGACTCCCAAGGAGGCTTGGGATGCACTCAAGCCCAAGGATGAGGATAAGAACGGCGATGTTCTAACCGTTGAGAAGTTGATTAACCAATACGTCGAAGAGTGTGAAGTCATTCGAAAGAATCGCGACTGGAAGGGCCAAGAGCGGGTGCTGAAAAAGGAACTTAAGCCCTACCTGCATATGCCTGCTGAAGACCTGACCAAAGTGCATGTCCTTGCCGTGGTCAACGCCTGCATTGACCGAGGAAGCGAGAGAACCGCCCATGAGGCGCTGAAGCAGATCAAGGGGATGTATGCCCGCGCCATGAACCAACACCGCAAGCGGAACAAGAAGGTCGAGAAGGGTGCGGTGGTCGCGACCATAGTGGACAAGTGGCTGGATATTTCAATGAATCCCGCTGCAGGGGTCGAGGTGCTCAAATACAAACCCAAGAGTCACCATTTTGATACCAAGGCACTCAAAGTCTTCCCCAGCAAGCTGCAGTCCAGTGATATTCGGGGGGATGTGAAGGACATCCTGCTGATTCAACTGCAGACATTTTGCCGAGTCGGTGAGGTGGCGGGTATGTCATGGAAAGAGCTAGATCTGAAGAAGGGCGAATGGGTGATTCCTGGTGAGCGTTATAAAACAGGTGATCCCCATACTGTGATGCTCAGCAAGCAGACCATAAAGCGCCTGAAGGAAATCAAAAAGAAGACTGAATCTGAATATGTGTTCCCGATGCCGCGATTCCCTGAGAAGGCAATGACCTCCGCAGAGGTGGCGCACCGCATTAACTATGTCCGTGATTCCCTGAAGGTGGATGAGGATTTCTCCAGTCACAGCCTGAGGCGCAGCGGTTCTACTTGGCTTGCCGCACAGAACCCCCCCTGTCCGTATGAGGTGAAGGAGCGCCTATTGGGTCACAAGATCGACACGGAGGGTGATATGGCCGAGCGTTACAACAAATACAAATACATGGATGAGCGCAAGGAGTGGACTCAGAAGTGGTGTGATTACCTGGAGGGCAAATTATGAGCTGGCAGGACTTCCATGAGGATTACGAATTACCTGGCGAGGCTGATGAGTTTGCACGGGATGTAACCTGGGTGAGGGAAGCAGTCTGTGCAAAGCGCACCCCAGATGATCCAGTAGGGGTGCGTGAGTTCCCATCAAAATGGCCTGCGATCGACGAGATATTGGAAACGTTTTATGGTCTAGATGGACGAATGGCTCATCAACTCGACAAACGCCATCAAATGCTAACTGGTAGGGATGAAACATTCTTCGCCTACTTACAAAAGGTTCTTGAAGAGCCGATTCCTGTGGATGGTTTGGCTAAGGATGAGGAAGCCTGCCTGTCATTCATCGGTAATCTCTGTGACCGTTGGGGCATAGATATCGAATCAGGAAGGAACACCTGCTTCTTTAACTTCATGCAAATTTTCATGGAGGGACTGGAATACAACTGGGACATGTACAAGCTGCCAGAACGCATCCAGAAACTGTACACCCCGCCATCCTGAGTAGCGTTTGCCGCGACTGTTTTCTCAGAGCAGTCGTCGCAAATGGCAAATAATCTTTGTGCTCTTATATGCATATACAAGCATATGGAGACACAAAATGACCAACCAAAGACCAGCCAAACCTGCCTATGAGGGCGATCACATTCTCTGGGTTCCTGACATTCAGGAACGCGCGAACTGTTCCGCTCAAGTTGTTTATAAGTGGTTATCTGAAGGCACACTGCCGAGCGTAAAACTTGGTGGCCGAAGAGGTTGCTGGGAATCAGATTTCCTGGAGACTACCCAACCTAAATCCGCATAGGGATAACCCACTCTGGAGAAGCAGTGGGAGCCCTATTCGGTGAAGATTTGAATCGCTTGGAGAAGCTGCTCAAATTCTAACCACTATGTAGGCTTTTCTCAACTGCTCTCCCACATGGAGAACAGTATGAACAACATTGTCGAATTCCCGTTGCGCCCCGGCATGCCGCTGTATCAACGCGCTCTGGCGCAAGCGTTGCGCGAGTATATGGCGCAGAGCGAACCCCAGCCCAGAACCCACGGTTCAGCACCCCCCGTTACGCCGGAAACCATTGCCAGGTTGAGGGGGAAGTAATGAACCTGTCAGCGGAACAGATCTGCAACGCGCTCCCGAAAGGTCGGCGTATCCGTGGCGACCAGTACAAGGCTTGCTGCCCCGCGCACGATGACAACTCCCCATCACTGAGCATTACCCAGAAGTCCGACAGGGTGTTGCTGAAGTGCTGGTCGGGTTGTTCGCAGGAGGAAGTGCTGGGTGCGCTGCAGGGTAGGGGGCTGTGGCCCAAACCCAGAGAGAAGTCTGGCTCAGCGGCCCCGTTCTATACCAAGGATGAGTTGGATTGGGCGCATCTCTGGTGCCTGACCTACCGCGACAACGTGAAGAAAGGCTACAAGCCCAGCCCTGAGGAAGATGCCAAGTTCAGGAAATACTCTGATCTTTGCTATCGGGAGGGTGTGGCCTATGTCAGCTAATCCAGATAAGTCGCTGGATGAGAAGCTGTTTGTTTTTGGTGAGATCACCGATGACCAGTTGGCTGCGGCAATGGGTGCTGGTGCGATCCGTCAGCGGAAGATACCACCAGAAGACTATCTGTTTACCAATGAGCAGGGTGGAGGCATCTTCAGTACCGTTGATTTCTGCCAGATCGTCGGTGGGACTGGGGCAGGGAAGACGCTATTTACCATACCCCTCGCTGTCGCCGTGGCCGCTGGCAGGGACTTCCTTGGCTGGAAGTGTACCCGTGCAAGGCGGGTGATTTACTTCGATGGTGAACTCGCTGAGATAACAATTCAGGAGCGACTGGAATTGGCGGTCAGTCAGTTGACTGAAGTAGAGCAGGCACTGGTCAGTAAAAACCTGTTCGTCTTTAACCGTGAATCCATGCTCACCGATCTTGGTATAGAGCTTGAGCCTTTGGACAGCGTTAAGGGTCGGGAGCAGGTTGAGTACCTGGTGGATGCCTTTGGCGCAGAGGCGGCGATGTTTGATTCAAGATTCTGTCTGCTCGCAGCGGATATGAAGGAATCAGGCTCCATGCCAACGGCCCTCATTCTGTCTCTACGGAGTCGGAAGGTATTTGATATGTGGCTGCATCATCATGGCAAGGATGCCACCAAAGGTGGTTACGGTGACAAGACAGCCGAGTTCCTGATGGACACCAATATCGAACTGTCCACTATTGATGGCGATCACCGTTTGGAGTTGAAGTTCCAGAAGAAGCGCAAGCAAAAGCCTATCAGTGAATCGCTGTATGCGGATATTGCGATTGAGCATAGCGCGGGTGAGTGGTTCAAGGCAGGCGAGGTGCCGAAAGACCGCAAGGGCACAGCCACTCACAGCAATGAGTCTCTGGTGATGAAGGCAATGGTGGCGCTCAACATACGCCGCCAGGACATTACCGACGATCTGGGAATGCACTACATCCCCCGCGAAGCTGTCAGGGAGTACCTGATGGATAACGGGTTTTTTGAGCGCACTCCTACGGGTGTCATGGAGAAGCCAGACCGCACGGCGATAAATAAAGCGATCAGGAACCTTCTGGGCGAGAAGCTGGAAGGCGACAGCAAACAACTGAGGATCTTAAAGAAATGAAGGAGAAAAACATGATCGACAAAGACCTTGAAGAGGTGAAAGAGGTAGTCGAAACCCTGACGGAGATACCGTTCAAACACCTAACTGACTGTGACAGGCTGCGGGTGAAGTTCTTCCTGCGGCTACACCAGGCGGTGAAGGAGGGCACTGCCGGGACACCATCGGCAGACCCAGCGGATAGCTCAGCGGAGACGCGGCTACTCAAGCGATACCTACTGACGGGGCCAACGGGCTACAACCCCAAGGGTTATAAAGACATTCACTGAGGATAACTCAGGCCTCTCTTATGCCCGATCCAGTGCGAGTGATCCAGTGATCCACCCCCTAGGGGGGGGGGTGAATCGCATCACTGTGGAATCATTGGAGAATCACTAACCGCATCACTCCCAAACCCAATAGCAGCAAGGGATTGAGCCTGATCCATGATCGCAGCGAATCACTACCGAATCACTCTACCGAATCACAGTGCCGAATCACTAACCGAATCACTCTAAAACCAATACCGTTATTCATTTAATCAATGCGTATAGACACCGTCATTGATTTGGTGAATGATACAGGCAAGTGTATTAACTGTGATGAATATGACTGACAAGACCAACGTTTTTGCGATGAAGACGCGATCTTCCCGAAAGCCTGGCCCCAAGCCTGGTACCCGCCATAGTGGAATGTTCCGCAGAGGCGAGGACCCTAGAAGGCACGTTCCCGACCAATCCCGATCCAGAGTGAGGAAGCAAGTGGAAGAGCTATGCAAAGAACACGCAGAAGACGCTGTAGAGTTCCTCAGCGGCCTCCTGGGCGACGATACGGCACCGATGAAGGAAAGGGTAGAGGCTGCACGGCAGCTCCTTGATAGAGGCTTTGGTCAGCCAGTGAGCAGGGTTCTGATGGCTAGTGTAGGCGAGGGCAACCAGTCCCCGTCAGAGATGAGCCTTGACCAGTTAATGCAGAAGGCTGGTGCCCTGCTCGAGCATCAGGGGGACATCGTCGATGAGCAATAGATGTGTAGGCCGATGTTGTTGCCCGCTATTGCTGGGCTCAGAGGTAATTGAGGGTAATACTGGAGGTAAACGGTGATGATGCCTAGCCTGACAGTGGCAGATCCCTCACACCGGGGAAGAGGGAAAGCAACGGAACCAAGAAGACACCCCCGGCATCGACTTGAGATTGATTGCTCATTGCAGTGCAAGACCACCCCCCAAATTTCTACAAATTCAGGAAATTGCCTAAACACCCCCTTTGAACCCCTCAATCCACAGCGTAAAGCCACCGATGAGACTCTAGATTCAACGATAAGGACTAACCCTTTGTCCGTGGATGGTATGAGTCTAGCGTCCCTTAGAGTGGGTTTCTGGCTGCTTCTTGCCACGATTGCTGGTTCGCGGCGTGAAGCTGTCTATGATGCTTTGCCTCTATTTCTGAGCGCGGTTTGTCGGGGTGCTATGGCGCGGAGTGCCCGATGAGCGAGATGAATACATCCGACCCGCAGGGTCTCCTTCAGGAACTGAAGCGCAGAAAGGATGCGCTGGATAGCCTGGCGGGTTTTAGGGAGTTCATGCACCCCTCGGGTCATGTGGACTTCCAGTTTCCCCACGCCGAGCACCATGAAATCATGGCTGCAGCGTTTGAGCGTGTAATGCGGGGCGAAACCCTGCGCTTAATGCTCATGTTGCCGTTTGCCAGTGCTAAATCCACGTTGCTTATACAGTTTGCGCTCTGGTGGCTGGCGAGAAACCCCTATCACCATATTTTGCGCGTATCAGCCACTCAAAGTCTGTCGGAACGGTTTGCGAGGCGCTGTAGAGCTGCAATACAGGAAAAAGAGTTCAACATGCTCTCCGGCACCACCTTGTCCAGCGATGTGCAGAGTGTGGCTAACTTCGCCACGACTGCCGGTGGTGGTATCACCTCTGCGGGTGTTGGCACTTCAATCATCGGACTTCGTTCTAACCTGAACCTATTGGATGACCCTGTAGCGAGTTGGGAACAGGCTCACAGTGAATCCCAGAGACAGGCACAGATAGATTGGTACTTCAGCGAAATGCGCTCCCGCCTTGTCCCCGGCGCACCGGAAATCATTGTTTCAACCCGCTGGCACCATGACGACTTGATGGGGCATATCCTCCGCTCTGAGGAAGCTGACACTTGGACAATTCTTCGTATTCCTATGGAATGTGATGACCCCGCAACGGACCCATTAGGTAGAGCGTTCGGAGAACGGATGTGGCCTGAGTGGTATACCGAGCAAATGGTGATGGAAGCCAAACGCGACCCCGAAAGGTGGAGTGGTTCTTTTCAACAAACCCCATTGCGGACGGAAGGTGATTTCCTCAATCCTGACGACTTTGAAATCATCGAGGAAGCACCGGAAAACATGGGCCGATACGGTGCCCTTGATTTAGCAATGACGGAAAAACAGTCTGCAGACGCTACGGTGATCGGCTGCGCGGGTATGGATGCTGATGGGAACCTGATTATTCTGGATATGCAGTGGGACCGCTGCTCACCGGAAAAAACACTGGAAAACCTCATCCAAGCGCATGAGAAGTGGAAGTTTTCCGAATGCTTGGTCGAGGACTCACCTGCCGAGAAGGTTTTCAGGGATTTAGCGCATAAATACTTCCGCATGAACGGCAAAATCATCCCCCTGATGAAAATGCCGACCCGTGGACGCGACAAGATGCAACGGGCGCAGTCTTTCAGGGGTTTGGCGAAGATGGGCACCGTCAAACTGCTCAGAGGCCCATGGAATGCTGACTTTATCCGTGAATGTACCGAATTCCCCTATGGCAAGCACGATGACGCCGTAGACGTTGCCGCTTTGTTCGGTCAACGGGCTGCAAAGATGTCCACCCACACCAGCGTTAAACCCATGAAGCGCCCCATGCGGTTTGCAACCCAATTGGGTGAAGACGGAAGGGCGTATACGACACAAACCCTTGATGAACTCTGGGAAGAGAATGATGACGTCAGTTGGCGTGAAAAATTAGTGAGGATATGAATATGCAAAATGAGGAAGAGATACTCCGCGAGATACAAGTCACTGCACAACGGCTGTACCCCGGTCGAGGCTGGGACCAGCTCAGCCCTCAAGAGCAGGAGGCTGTCTATCGAAGTTATTCCGGCGAGCGCGATGTTGCGGGAAACATGATTGCTCAAGGGCAGAGGACGATGAACAACGCCGGTAAGACGGTCGGTCCCTCACGGATCTACGTCAACAACCCGTGGGAAAGTTTGGCAGGTGGTTTGCAGGCTGGAATTGGAATCAGCATGGCGAACCGAGCCAACAAACAAGAGTCGTTAGGACGAAAAGCGAATGCCGATATGCTGACCCGCCGTGACGCACTGGATCGGGAAGACCGGCAGTCAGAGGCAAGGCGAGAGGAAGAGCGCCGCAGAGAGTGGCTCAGCGCCATTCTGGGAGGTCGACAGTGAACACTCAGAATCTGATTCAAGAGTACAGCTATTTGCTCGCAAGCATTGAGCGCCAGGCAGCAATGGGCAAGGAGGCACCGCCGCAAGTCCTGAGCAGGATGAACGCACTCTATTCTCGGGCAGCGGCAATGCTTTCCCCTGCAGAACAGCAGCAGGCACTGCAGGCAGTGGAGTCACTGAAGGCAGAACACCATGCCGCCTTTAACGCGCAAGAATCTCAAGCGGCGGCAAAGCAACAGGGCTATTACGCCAACAAGCTCGCGCAGGACACGGTAGGACTGGACTGGCACCAAGTCGAAGCAGCCGCCAAGGGCAAGGCGTTTCCCCGCAAGGGTGCAGGCACCGGCAAGATTCAAGCCTATGAGAGAACCGTCAAACAAGCCACCCAGATGCTCGGCAAGCCCAACATGACCCGCAAGCAGTTTGAGAATACCGTTGCGCGTTATGACGAGTTAAATCAGGCGCGGGGTGAGAAACAAGCTGACGATTACCTGGCGAAGCAGTTTGGCGAACGCGCACAACACGCAAAGCAGATTATTACCGATTACGAGAAGTCCGGTATTGGCCTGAAGGTCGGCTTGGCAGAGCGTAGAGGCATGGATACGGATCACTACGTTGAACCCTCTGAAGACCTGCAGATGCGAGCGCAAATTGCTACCGCTGCCGCAGAGACTGCCCTGCAGGACGAAGGAACACGCAGCTACCTGACTTCATCGGACAGCATTGACCCCGATTATCTGGAGTCTGAACACATGACCGGGGATATTGCCCGAGCCATGCAAGCGCATGAAATGGCAGCGGAGCAGCAGGAAATCGAAAACCATTCTGAGGCCGAATACGACATAGAGGATGAGGAAGATGTCCGAATACAATCTTACTGAACGCGAAAGACAGGCCAGAGCCAACGCCGACAGATTAAACGCAATACTCTCCCAGTCCAGCATTTCCGAGGGCAGTAGAGCCGCAGAGATCCGCGCCAGGGAGCAGGCAGCCGCCAGACTCCAGGCACAACGTACAGCAGCCGACCAGGCTGAATTCGACGCCGCGCTGGCAATGAAATATGGCGGCGGCCCATTCCGCGGTGCATCCATGGAAGCCCAGACGCTTAATGCTCTCTGGAAACAGGCCGAGGCACAGGGCATGAGCCGGGAGCAGTTCCAGGCGGAGATCGCCCAGCAGCGCGCCCAGCGACCGACAAGCGTCAGCACACCCCAGGGCACCTATACCAACCCCGGGTTGGACTTGTCCTTTATGGGCGTCACTCCCAAGGGGAGCACCCCGGAAGGTTTCACCCCGAAGAACCCGACCGAGGGCGCCAAGCGCGGCCAGTACACGGTGGGCACTATGGAAGCCCTGGATGCCCAGGCACCGGACTACACCCCCGGGCCAGTGGAGTCGCTCGCCAATGAATACCTGCCGGATTCTCTGAAGGGTTTCATGCAGTCGGGCGAGTACCGCGAAGCCAACGCTACTGCGGATGAATGGGCAAGGACGTTGGTATTCCTGCGTTCCGGCGCTACCGCTCGCCAGGAAGAGGTGGACGCTGCCAAGCAGAACTACTGGCCGCAACCAGGTGATGACGATGCGGATGTGACCAGGAAAAAACGACTACGCACGGAAGCCATGCTGTCAGCGCGAAAGGCCTACATCGACAAGCAGCAAGTCCCTGAGGGCGTCGATTTTATCTTTAACGCTGCTACCGGGAAACTGGAGCCAGTAAAATGAGAATTTACGTTGATGGAAAAGTCGTCGAATTCCCCGACGGCACACCCCAGGAAGAAATCGAAAAAGCCCTGGTCAGTTTCCGCAGGCCTGACGACGGCACTGCCTGGATGGAAGACTACAGCGCCGCGAATGAAGTAGGTGCTAAAGAGGCGGCATTGATTGGTGCTGGCCGGACGGTGGACAAATTCGCCACGGGCGTCACTGACTTGTTTGCCGGTGATGCCGAGCAGGCCCAGACCGCGAATGAGCAGGCCCAGGCCGACCAGGCCTATGCACAACTGCAGGACAAGCATCCCGTCGCCACTACGGTGGGCGAGATTGCAGGCTATGCGCCCTCTGGCATGATTCCCGGCGGTGCTGCCGTCCAGGTGGCTGTCGGCGGCCTGACAGGTGCCGCCATGTACAACAACCCGGAGGATCGCACCAAACAAGGCGTCATTGACGCGGCTATCAGCGCCGTCCCTTATGGTGCTGGCCGATTACTGAAAAAGAGCATGGGCGCCAATACTGGACGCTTGGCGAGCCGCGCTGATGACCTGGGCTGGCAACTCACCCCAGCGGAGAAGCTCAACGCCAGCGCACTGCGTCGCCTTGAAGCCAGCATGGAGTCCTTCCCCCCGACGGCTGGCCCCATCCGTAAAATGAAACAGCCCCGCCAGGCAGCAATGAACCGCGTTGCACTGGAGGCCATTGGCGAGAGCGGCGACGACTTCGCCGACGATGCGCTACTGGCAGCCCGGGCAAGACTGGGCGAGGTATTCGATACCACTATCAGGGGCAATACATTTGAGATCGACAACGCTTTCCTGAAGTCGCTCGCTGAAACAGAGGGCGCAGCAAAGTCCGGTCTGCTGGGCGGCGGCAATACGAGCAAGATTGTCGATAACATCCTGGACGTTGCCGCAAAGGGTGATGGCAAGGTCGCTGGCGATACCCTGCAGCAATGGCGCACGACACTGCAAACGGCGGCCCATAAAGCCTACCGCTCCGACACCGCGACCAAGGAATATGCCGACGCACTCGACGCAATGGTGAACTCCATCGACGACCTGGTGGAGCGCACCCTGCCTGGTGACGACCTCAAGGCCTGGAAGCTGGCCCGTAAACAATGGACGGCAGTGAAAAAGCTGGAGAAATCCAAAGCGATCCACGAATCCGGCGATGTCTCCGGGCGCAAGCTGGCAAACAGCCTGATGTCCCAGGACACCCAGGGCTATTACCGTGGCGCGAACAAGTCTGACCTTTACGACGCCGCGAGACTGAGTAAAGCCTATCCCCCCATGCCGGACTCTGGCACCGCGTCCCGGGCATCCATTCCCATGATGATGATGACGCCACCGGCCTACCTGGCTGGGGGTAATCTGGCCGCCAGGGCTTACGCCAACCCAAAGGCTGCAGCGCATTGGGGCGCTGTGGCTGGCCGCGCTGCCACACAGTCGGAACCGGCACCCAACAGTCCCCAGGCGTTTATGCAGGCCGCAACAGGCGGCGGCACAGCCCAGGCCTTATCCAGGGACAACCGTCAGCGGCAGATGCTGGAATTAATGAATGGTTCACTGAATCCCACGACAAACCTGTATGCACAGATGCTGAATCAATTCCGACGCGAGGAAGAAAAATGAACCCAAGCCCCGAGCAACTGGAAGTGATTAAGGCAGAGGTGAATGACTTCGTGCAAAACCACCCCAGCCTGACGGCATCTGAAAGGTTCTTTATGGCACACGCCATTGAGGTCGCAACTTACAGGGGCGTGACCTTCACACTGGCCGATGCCTTCGGTGTATTGCTCGACGTTATCGGGGAGGTTAACGCCGACTCAACCCTGCATTGACCTGTCTTATTTGAGGGTGTCGGCTTTCACCTTAGGGAGGTCATATCTTGCCGCTGCTTTCTCTGCACTTGCCGCTGCCCTCGCTTTTCAGATTGGCTATATCGACTTCCGAGCGATAGTCGAAGCGGTGTGAGTAACGGTCAATAAGCAGGCTGGATTCCCCATCGTGAAGAATGTAAGCGCTATCCAAAATAGAGAGTTCACGGTCAGTGCTTTTATTTTCGGGCCTGTATACCCCAAAAATATCACCGCTAACTTGGGCATTGATAACTTTCCCCCAAACGTTTTCCTCAATCCTCACTGTAAAGTTTTTAGAAACATACTCAGGCTTAGGGCTTAAGTCCGATGTCAATGCCACGGTTCCGCTACACACGAGTACGGTGTCAGCCTGCGTGCATCCGCCAATCATTAGTACAGTTAATCCTGAAATAATTCGTTTCATAGCGCCACTTTCCCATTTCACCTCAAGAGGGTTCCCTGCGCTGCTGTGGCAAGTCCGTACCAATGTTTTCCCATGTCGTGCGGAAAGCCTCCATTTCAAAGGACAAAACGAAGAGATGTTTGTAGAGCACACTACCCACACCAATCATTACCCCTGGTAGCGGTTCGCTTATTAATAGCCAAGAAACTATGCCCCAAAGAGCGCCACTCCCTAGCACGGTCCCGAAGCAAATTAGACTTAAAATCCATTTCTTTCCGACTTCAGCCCTGAAAACGCCAGGCTCATGCTGCACAAAACTAACAGCGTTGCCAATTAGCCACTCTGTACGCTCGCTCATTGAAACTATCTCCTTGTAAGAAAACTTTTAACGAGAATAGACGCAGTGTCTGAGAATAGGCGAAAGCAGAACTTCTCGCTGGCCGATGCTCACAGCGTATTGCTCGGATTGCATTTGAGAGAGCTTCAATACCACTCTCGTACCTACTTCATTTCGCAGCTACCGTAGTACTGCGACCCCCTCAACTTACCCATGAAAACAGTATTTCGACTATGAACCGCTGGTCCACTAATGACCCATGTTGTAGTCATGACATTCCCACTCGTGGTCACCTCAATGAACGTAACTTGTCCCTCTGAAGGAATCACAGTCACTTCTGAAGTCCCTTGGTTGCCCATTAGATAGCCTTTCCCCGATTCGTCGTCGACAAGGTAGCTCAGCTTGAAATCCTCTTCGCCAGTCTTTCCGTCCATCGAATAGCGATCAAAATGACAGTCAAAACCCATGGTCTCTGCATTCGCTTGTGATGTGTTTAGAAAAAAAATGGCGAGAAATATCGTTAGTCTCATGCTTACCCCTTAATGATCTTCCGGCTTTATCTCTCTGGCCAGACGCATATCCACAGCCTTCTCCAGGTACCGGAACCAAGGCTCCTTCCGACAGTTGGGATCGAGTTCTTCCAGCCTGTCCAGGGCCACGTAAATTGCTGAGAGGAGGTCGCCCTCTACCCAGCCTTCGTATTCGTCATCCATGATTGAAGCATAGACGGAAAACGAGCCGGCATCCTCCCATCTGACCCCGTGGGGCGCATAGGGGGCTACCTTTTAGACTGAGCGGCCCTCGCTGCTTCACGGGTTATCTTCTATATATGCCCACGATGCTTTATTATCCGCACCTTCCGCGCCAGTAGCTCAGTTGGATAGAGCATGCGCCTTCTAAGCGCACGGTCGAGGGTTCGAATCCTTCCTGGCGCGCCAATTACCCACAGAATTACCCACAATATCGCCAAAACCTCGCACTATATGGTCTAAATATGGCCTTCTAAGCCGTGGGTCGAGGGTTCGAATCCTTCTACCCCCGCCATATATACATGGCTCTTCCCCATTAAGGGGGGATGCACCGATATTCACTAAACCCGGTTAATGATACCGTCCCACCCGCAATGGGTTAAGACGCGCAATCGGTAGTTCTCAAAATTCCTGAACCCATAGGCCCTGCGGGTCATCATCTCCATCTTATTGTGGAAGCCCTCGGACGAAATGTGGGATGACTCCCCGGAAGTGCGACCCGGGTGGGGTATCCCCGTCATCGCGGTGGCTTTTATGGGCCTTCTGGTTTCCGGTTTCAGTGCATTGACACCTGATAATCACAATGGAGTATGTGTGGATCTCCTGGCCAGGTGTTTTTGCGGGCTTATAAGCTGTTATATTGACGACTTTTCGATGTTGATTGCTGTAGAACGAGCACAGAAGTGACATGGCTCAATGTTACGTCTACAAGCAACGCCACAAACTGCACTTCCCGCATCGCATGCCCATCATTGAGGAACCTACATGGAGCCGCTAACAAGTCTTGATGCTTCGTTCATTCTGGCAGAGTCGCCAGGAACGCCCATGCATATTTCCAGCATCTCTATCTATGACCCCTCAACCGCCCTGGAGGACAGCGCAGCGGATACGCCCATGCGCTTTAAGGAAATCATGTACCGCTTTGAACAGGCCATCTACGAGGTGCCGATGCTGCGGCGCCGGTTGGTGGAAGTTCCGGCAAATATGGACTTTCCCTACTGGATAGAGGACCCGAACTTCGATATCGAGTTTCATGTGCGCCATATTGCGTTGCCTGAGCCGGGTGACTGGCGTCAGTTCTTCATTCAGTTGGCACGTCTGCATGCAAGGCAGCTGGACATGGACCGGCCGCTTTGGGAAATCTATGTCATAGAGGGGCTGGATCATCTCGATGGCATACCCCCGGGCTCTTTTGCCGTGGTGCAGAAAGTCCACCACGCTGCCATGGATGGCATTTCAGTGAAGAAGATGTTCATGGCGCTGCACGACACGCAGCCCATACGGCGCGAACGGGCACGGCATACCGAACCGCTGTTGCGGGAACAGCGGCCAGGCACACTCTCGATGATGGTCAGGGCCACCGGGCAGGCGGCGAAGCGCCCGTTACGCCTGGGCAGGACTGCGGTGAGGGTGATAGAGAGTTTACGGCGGGTTGATAGAGCGGAGAAGCAGGGTGAGATTGATGCAGAGATCGTGCCGCCCCGTTGCCGTTTCAGTGGTGAGACCTCCCCTTACAGGGTGGTCACTGGAGCCAGCTTTGATCGCGAAGAGTTCATGCAACTCAGGCGCCTGTTGCCAGGCATCACGTTGAATGATCTTGCGCTGAGCGTCTGTGGCGGAGCCCTGCGTCACTACCTTCAAGAACGGGGCGAGCTGCCGGATGCACCGCTGGTAGCGCAGGTGCCGGTAGATATACGCGCCGTTGCAGAGCAACAGGGTGGCGGCAACCAGATCAGTACTCTCAATGCATCCTGCGGCTCTGATATCGAAGATCCTGTGGCGCGGCTGCAGGCAGTAAGCAAGTCTACCAGCGCAGGCAAAAAACGGCTGCAGGCGATGGGCGCATCGCTCATACCCGAGGCGATTGAGGCCATGGGGCCGCAGATCACCAAGGCCCTGTACAACCTTATCTACAATTCGGCCTCGGCCGGCCTGTTGGGTAAAATCATGCCCGAAAGTCCAAACCTGGTGTTCAGCAACATGCCTGGCCCCGTGGATCCTGTTTATTTTTGTGGTGCCGAACTGATCTGGGGCACCGGTCTGGGGCCAATCATGCCCAATAACGGCCTTTTCATCGCCGTCAGTTCGATTCGCGATAAAATGATTTACGGAGTCACGGCTTGCCGGGAGATGCTGCCTGATCCGGAACGCTTCCAGCACTGCCTGGAGAAATCCTATGAGGAAACCAGGCAGGCGTTGAGGCAACATGCAACACAAGAGAAAACCAGGGGCAGGCGTGGTCGGCGCAAAACCCAGGGGCCTGCTGGCAAATGAGAATTAGGCAGAACTTTCTAGATTTTCTATGTAACTTCAAAAAAGACATGATGTGTCGCATGAACATTGAAGCCGGTAGGGGGCGCGTGAAATCATGATAATGGAAAGGTTCAACACCAGATCCAGAGCGTTGAAAAAAATTGAACAGGATTTGCACAACGCCGACAGTTACGAGCAGTGGTACACGCTGGCCGAAGCCCACGATATGGAAACAGGTGGTATTGACTGGCGGGAGAATGATGCATCCAACCACTATGATCACCTCAATATCAAGGCTCGCCTCCGGCGGCTGCGGAGACTGCGCAAGAAAGGGGACGACCACGCATTACTGTTTGTGCTCAACGAAGGGATTCACGGCAATATGGCCGGTATGGGCAAGTCCGCTCTGTACCAGCGCGCCAAGTGTGGGACCAAAGTACTGATCGACGAGTACATCAGTGAAATTTGTGAGTCATTGCTGCAATTGTCGCCCAGGCATCTGGATAGCGTCCCCTGGGCCGAGCGGATCGACTTTTTTCAGCGAGCCAGTCACTGCTACGGGCGCTCAGCCCTGATGTTAAGTGGTGGCGGTACCCTGGGTTATTTCCATTTTGGCGTTCTCAAGGCGCTGATTGAGCAGGGCTTGTGTCCTGTGGTTATTTCCGGCGCCAGCGCGGGTTCGTTCGTGGCGGCTGTCGTTGGCACGCATACTGACGAGGAGTTTCTGGCGCTGTTCGAGAACAACCAGTTGGCCCGTGAACTGACCTCCAACAACGAGGATATAAAGATTGGCATCGGTATGACCAACGGTGTCGATATGAAGGCCATCAAGCGTGAAATGGCGCGTATGATCCCGGATCTGACATTTCAGGAGGCCTACGAGAAAACCGGACGCAGCATCAATATCACCATCTCTCCAGCCGGTCCGCGCCAGACCTCCCGCCTGCTCAACCACATCGCCTCGCCGAATGTCACCATCCGCTCGGCAGTGGTAGCCAGTTCAGCTATACCCGGCATATTTCCTGCTGCCCAGCTTGAGGCGCGCGACGTGTACGGCAAGGTGAAACCCTACCTGCCCTCCCGGCGCTGGATCGATGGGTCTTTTTCCCAGGATCTGCCGGCGAAGCGCCTGGCCAGGATGTACGGAGTGAACCACTTTATCGTCAGCCAGGTGCTGCCTGGACTGGGGCGCGAGCCGACCCTGAGGCCAGGTATCAGAAAGATCATTTCCGATGCGTCGGTAGCCGCGACCAAGCAGCTGGTGCGCGGCTCGCTTGACTTCGTCCAGCACCGCACGAAAGTCGGCCCGAGGCTGGCCACTGCCATGGAGGCCATGAATGCCGTAATCGATCAGCAGTTCACTGCCGATATCAATATCGTCCCCAACTTTGGTGACACCAGGCTGATGGACGTGCTGAGGCTGCTCAACGAGCAGCAAATGGTGGAACTGCTCGCCGCTGGGGAGCGCGCTACCTGGCCCAAGATTCCCGCGATCAGTACGACCACCCGTATCGGCCGCACCCTGGACCAGATCCTGCACGAATTCGAGGTTGATGAAGCCCATTGGCTGAGATCGGCGCCGCAGACCGATGCCGCCTTAAAAGAAGACTCGGCCATACGTAAGTCACGCCGTGGCAAGAAGCCTGCCGTTACGCGGCGCAGTAAACGGGCGAGCAGGGCGATTGAGATAAAAGCGGCGTCGCGCTAGCCATCATTTCGGGCAGGCGGCGGGTCTATGATGTAGGTGGATTTCCGCCCTCGCGAAAACCAGTAGTGCGCGAAATGCTGGTGCTTGCCAATGCCTACCCGCTCGATGGCCAGGCCTGAATTGCGACATTCCCGATATGTTGACACCTTCTCTGCACACTTTCGCCATGTTTTGTTGCAGTTTCGGTTCGTGTGGTGGAATATCCCGTGGTCGTTAGTTTTTGTTGTGCCCCGTTACAGGGAAAGGCATAAAAAGGGGCGGTATAATTTTGGAAAGACCCGGTATAAGAGAATCCTTGTCGCGTAAGCTGGTATTGATCTTCCTGATCATTGCTGCGGCATTGGCGTTGGCTGCTGTCGCTGTCACCTATTTCCTTGTCCTGCCCGCCTTCGTCAACTTTGAGAAAGAACAGAGCCTGGCAAGCCTCAACCGTGTTGAAACTGTTCTTCACGCACAGTTGGATACGCTGACTGGTGCCAGCCTCGAATATTCCGCCTGGGACGACATATATGAGCATGTTCAGAGTCCAGGTGAAGCGCCGGATTACTTCGATTTCCTCACAGAGGGTGACTATTGGTCTGATATCAATATCGAGATCATGATGTTCCTGGATCGTGAGGGTCGCCTGGTCTGGGGAAGAATGATTGATCCTGAGCAATCCACTGATCTCCCTCTACAAGAACACGTTCCACAGCAGCCAGAACCGGATCATCCGCTGCTGGCTCACGCGAGCACCGACAGCCGCATCAAGGGCTTCATCAATACCCCCAGGGGTATACTGATGATGGGGTCGACCCCGATACTGCGATCAGATAGAACGGGCCCCATCATGGGGACTGTGGTGATCGGTCGACTGTTGACAGCAGAGCGCATAGCGGACATAGAACAGGCCGTTTCGGTGGATGTTTCTGCTCATCTTATTCCCGACGCCGGTCTGTCCGATGCAGCGCGGCTTGACTATGAAAGCCTGGTGTCTTCAGGTGTTCCAATCGCCACCGAGCGCGGTGAAACGCACACGTTCAGTCGCAAGGTTGTCCGCGACCTGTATGGCGCTCCCTTGATGCTGATTGAAACCAGCCAGCCCAACCAGATATCAACAATCGGTTCAAACTCTGTAAATACCGCCCTCTGCTTCCTGCTTGTGGTGATTCTCCTGTTCACATTCAGTGGCTGGTGGATACTGCGTCGCCTGGTTATCAGCCCGTTGCTGGTACTGGGTGACCACATTGCAAGTGTTCGCGAAAGTGGTGACCTGTCCGTCCGTTTTGGAAGTGACCGCAAGGACGAACTCGGTCACCTGGCGTCTGAGTTCGACGCATTGACCCAGGAATTGAGTGAAACGCAACGGCAACGAGACGATGCTGAGAGCGTCTCCAGGGCAAAGAGCCAATTTTTGATGTCCATCAGTCATGAGATTCGAACGCCTATGAATGGGGTCATTGGTATGACTGATGCCCTGTTGCGAATGGATTTGCCAGAAAATTCCCTGCGACTGCTCAGCCAGGTCAAATCCTCGGGGCGGATACTGCTCAATATCATTGATGACATCCTGGACTTTTCCACGGTGAGTGCGGGGCAGGCCATAGTGGAGAAGGAACGGTTCAGCCTTCGGCAGATGGTCTCCGATGTCAATTCTGCCGTTGCAGATTCGGCGCAGCGCAAGGGGGTCGAGTACCTATGCCGATTCGATTCCAGTCTGCCGGAGAGTGCCCTGGGCGACCAGCAGAAGATCAAGCAGGTGCTGATCAATCTTATTGGCAATGCCATCAAGTTTACTCACGCGGGAGAGGTTGCCCTCGCGGTCAGTAGTGAGGTGGAGACGGTGCAGGGTAGAGACGGCGTAACGGTGCTTAACTTCACCGTGTCCGATACCGGGATAGGTATACCGGCGCCCTCATTAAGCGCAATCTTTGAATCTTTTTCCCAGGTCGACAATGGTCCGGGCAGGGAGTACGGCGGCACCGGCCTGGGTTTGTCCATCAGCAAAGCCCTGGTCGAGGCGATGGGTGGTGAGATACAGGTCAGTAGTGAGTATGGCGTTGGTTCAACGTTTCAATTCACTGTGCCTGTCAGCGAAACAATCGCAGCTGTTGACGATGGGGAACGGGCTTCAGTCTGTGCCGGGTTGCGGGCACTGATAGTGGATGGCTATCCGGGTACCCGTGATCTCGTTGCCTCCTTACTGGCCGAACTGGGCGCGGTTGCTGACACCGTCGCCAGCACTGCCGAGGCAATAGTCGCTCTGGAGGCCGCGTCCCATGAGGGGAGGCAGTACGACCTGCTGCTGGTAGACAATCAACAGAGTAATCCTGACAGCGCTGCATTCACAGCGGCACTGCCTGATGGTTCTCTTGCAGCAGGGGCGGCCGTTATCCTGCTGTGTAATGTCACGGATGAATGCCAGGTTGAAACTCAAGTCGGCCGTATCGATGCATGCCTTCCGAAACCCATTTTGCGAGACGATTTGTTAGACGCGATCATCACCGGCCGCAACAGTGACGGTGCTGCTGCCAAGCCTGGCGAGAACAGGGCGGGGCAAAGACCGCAATTGCTAATCGATGTGCTGGTCGCGGAAGATAATGAAGTCAACCAGGAACTCATCACATTTGAATTGTCGGAAATCGGTGCTCGTTACGTACTGGTAAGCAATGGCATTGAAGCGCTGAATGAACTGGCTAAAGGGGCGTTTGATATTATCCTGATGGATTGCCATATGCCGGGAATGGATGGATTTGCCGCGACCAAAAGAATACGCGCGATGAAAATCACCGATAAGCGCGGCTCTCCCGTGCCCATTGTGGCGATGACTGCAAGTGCGGGTGAAGATGACCAGAAGCACTGCATCGCGGTGGGTATGGATGCCTATATCAGCAAGCCCTACGAATTTGAGAACCTGCTGGGTACGATCAGCAGGCTTTTGCATGATACCGGCCAGTTTGACTCGGTGCTTGATGCTGCGCCTCTGGCGTCTATGCGTGAGCTTAGTAGTGACCGCGTGGATGTGCTGGGGCGTCTGATAGACGTTTATCTGGAAAGCTCGCCACCCCTGGTCAGCCAGATAGGTGAGGCGATAGCGGCGGGCGACGCCGAGGCGGTGCGGATGGGTGCCCATAAGCTCAAGTCCAGTAGCGCCACTCTCGGCGCAAGTATGGTCGCATCACTTGCGCGGGACCTTGAGTACCTGGGGCGTGACAACCAGATCGAGGAATGCGCGGATGTGTTCTCGTCGCTGGCCAGGGCTATCGAGGCAGCCTATTCGGCACTGGAGAAGGAAAAGTCCCGCAGCGCGACGCCAGCGTAGTCCGAACCGGACACCGCGCAGTTATAAGGCGTACCGGCAGGTCACAGAGCCCTGCGTTGCGCATCGCCTGTTCGCCGTTCAGCCATTCCCGGTCGCCAACAGCCCGGCCAGCTCGCTTTGTAGCGTCAGTTGTTGGGCGATGTGCTTCGCATCCAGAGGGTTCAGTGCAAAAATCTTGCCGTGCAGTGGAGCGAGAGTGATATAGCCCAGTAGCATGCTGTGGAAGGCCATGATGACGCTGGTCATCGCGCCGGTCTGCTCGAGAATCCCGGTAAAGAAGGGGCGATACCAGTCGTCCACCAGCTTGTCCAGGTGTTCGCCTGAGGTCAGCGTGGCCTGCTGAATGATGCGGGAGATGTTGGGGTGGTCTATGTGATGCTTGACCAGTTTTTCCAGCAGCTCAGAAGATTGGTCCTGGGCCAATGGATTGCGGGCAGTCATAAAATCCTTCATCGGCGCAAACAGCCTGTCGACCACGGCGTCGTAGACTTCTGCCTTACAGGCATAGTGTTTGTAAATCGCTGGTCCACGTATCCCTACCGCGTCCGCGATGTCGACGATCGAGGTCGCCTCGTATCCCTTATTCGCAAACAGGGCTTCGGCGGCATCAAGTATTCGGGTTTTAGCGGGACTGGTCATTTTGTGGTCCTGAGCCTGTCTGGTTCGCGATGTTGGTCTGCAGCGGTTGACGTCCTTTGCTTGATTGTTTAGGTTACAGGTTACTAACCTGTAACTCCAGCGCCATGTTGCTGGCAAATCGATCATTGCCTGTTCCGCAAAGTGCGAGGGCAGAGAGAGGGCCCCGATGGCGATCCGACCTGGAAGTGCTTTATGAAGGAATTTGAGAACAAGACCGCTGTGGTCACCGGTGCTGCCAACGGCATCGGCCTGGAACTGGCGAAGGTGTTCGCGGAGCGGGGCATGCATGTGGTGCTGGCGGATATCGAGCAGGACAAGTTGGTTGAAGCTGTTGATACGGTGACGGAGTTGGGGGCGGAAGCGATTGGAGTGGTCACCGATGTGGGCAGTGACTCGTCCGTGGCAGCGCTGTGCAAAGCAAGTGTTGACCGTTTTGGCAGCGTTCAGGTGTTGTGCAACAACGCAGGGGTCTATACCGGCGGATTGCTCTGGGAACAGACGGTAGATGACTACGAGTGGTTGATGCGGGTTAATCAATGGGGCGTTATTCACGGGCTTCGACACTTTGTGCCGCAGATGATTGCGCAGGGTGACGAGTGCAATATTGTAAATACGGCCTCCATGGCGTCACTGTGTACCCTGCCATTTGCCGGTATCTACCATATGACCAAGCACGCAGTGCTTTCGCTGAGTGAATGCCTGTTTCATGAACTGGCGATGACCGCTCCCCAGATTAGTGTGTCCTGTCTTTGCCCGGAACTGGTCAATACCGGTATCGCCACCTCGGCAAGGAACCGACCTGCCGATCTGGCAGAGCAAAATGTCACCGACATGCAGAAGATGTCGATGACTGCGATCACTGACGCCACGGCAGGATCGCTCCCGCCTCGCGTGTTGGCAGAGCGAGTGTTGCAGGGAATCAAAGACAACACGTTCTACCTCTTGCCGCCGGGAGATAACCCATGGAGGGATACTGCCCATTCCAGATTGGAAGATATCCGCCTGGTACGCAATCCCACCTTCGCCCCCCCGGCCATTTGACCAGGCGGCGATAACAGCAATTCCCGGGAGAATTATGTCGTCAACCAAACGCTATGCGATACACGAGGACTTCGCCAAATTTCCGGCGATGAGCGTTCGCTTCACCTCGCTGGTCATAGGCTTCCTGAATCTGTTGATCCGTTTGTCACGCCTGCGCCGAAAACACTCCGCTGCCGTCACTGTTGTGCGTCAAAAAATTTCCGGCGACGGGGGGCACCGAATTGAGCTGCGGGTCATTACCCCGAAGAACCTGAAGCCCGGGGCACCGGCGTTGGTCTACTATCATGGCGGCGCTTTTGCGATGACGTTCGGCGGTATGCACCTGGAAAACGCGGAGCGCTACGCAGAATCTACAGGGTGTATAACGATTTTCGTGTGTTACCGACTGGCCATCAGGAACCCCTTCCCCGATGGCTTTAACGATGCCTATGCGGCACTAAAATGGGCGGTGGATAATGCTGGCCAGTTAGGTATTGATGTTGGGCGTATCGCCGTGGGTGGCGACAGTGCGGGCGGCGCGCTGGCGGCAGGTGTCGCGCAGCGCGCCAGGGACGAGGGTCTGGTCAGCCTGTGCGGACAAATGCTCATATATCCGGTACTGGACAGCCGCTGCAATACCTCATCTGCCGTGGAGTTTGTCGATGTGCCGTTGTGGACGGCGACATCTAACAAGCGCATGTGGTCTATGTATTTACGCAACTATGCTGAGGACGCCACGCCGCCCTATGCCGCCCCCGGTCTCGGCGCACTGCAAGATCTCCCCTCCGCCTATATTGAAACGGCAGAATTTGACCCGCTGCGTGATGAAGGGCTGAGCTATGCCAGGGAACTGGCTGATTGCGGATGCGCTGTGGTCCTTAATGAAACACGCGGCACCATTCATGGCTATGACGCCTCTGCGGATAATGAAACTGCGGTTGCCTCAATGCGCAAGCGACTGGATTTCCTGAAGTCAGTTTTTACGCCGGTGGAATGAAATGGCGCTGAGGCTGGCCAGCAGCAGAGGAACATGATGATGAAGGGAAGGTTAAGCAACAAGGTGGCTCTGGTAACGGGCGCGGGCTCAGGTATCGGCTTGGCCTGCGCTAAACGCTTTGCAGAAGAGGGCGCGGCAGTGGTGGGTTCAGACGCGTCATCCTTTGTCACCGGGCATGGCCACTGCAGCGTAGAAATGATGGGGCTTACCTGAGTCCCCCCGATTGTTTTCTATTCGTTCTTAATATGGACACGTTTTAATGACCGCTTCTATCTCGATCGATTCCTCGCCCGGTTCCGGAGCCAAACCGCGTATCTGCATCGTGGGTGCTGGCATGTCCGGTATCCTCATGGCGGTGAAATTGCTGGAAAAAGGCATTGATAACTTTGTTGTCTATGAACGGTCAGAGGCGGTCTCCGGGACCTGGCGGCAAAACCGCTACCCGGGGGTGGCCTGTGACGTCGCCTCGTTTACGTACAGCTATAGTTTTGAGCCCAATCCGGACTGGACGCACCGTTTCTCCCCCGGCCCCGAAATCAGAGCCTATTTCGAGCGGGTGGTCGATAAGTATGGAGTACGCCGGTTTATCCGTTTCAACACCGAGGTGACGGCAGCCTGCTTTGAAGGCGCACAGTGGCGCGTAACGACCAATGACGGCAGCGAAGAACTGTTTGACGTCTATGTCGCCGCCACCGGTCCACTCAATAACCTGCATTATCCCGATATCAAGGGGCTGCAGGATTTTGCCGGTGCCTGTTTTCACACCGCGGACTGGGATGACGACTACGATTACACCGGCAAGCGAATTGGTATCATCGGCACCGGTTCTTCGTCAGTGCAGTCCGTCGATCCACTCTCTGCAAAAGCAGAACACCTGACGATTTTCCAGCGCACACCGCAATGGGTTATCAAGACGGATAATCCAGAGTATTCGCCAGTAGCGATCAAGCTAAAGCACTCATTCCCTATACTGGGGAGGCTCACAAGGTGGTTTTACAGCTGGATAGGTGAGCAGTTTGGCCTTGCGGCCCTGAAGGACGGCTTCCGGCGCAAGTTTGTATTCAAGGCGTGCCAGAGTGCCCTGGACTCGGTAAAGGACCCGGTGCTACGGGAAAAGTTAACCCCGGATTATCTCCCCATGTGCCGACGCATGATCATGTCCGGTACTTTTCACGAGGCGGTTCAGCGAGCCAATGTCGCCGTGGAAACGACAGCCATCGACTGTATTACAGCTGATGGCATACGCACGGTCGATGGAAAGGAGCATAAGCTGGACCTGCTGATCCTTGCCACCGGGTTCTTCTTCAATGCACAGAACGTAAAGCAAGTGACGGGCCTCAACGGGTTGTCTCTGGCGGACTACTGGCAGGACGGTATCAAGACCTACCGCTCCATTACTGTACCCGGCTTTCCCAACTATTTTATGTTGGTTGGTCCCAATAGCCCGATAACCAATTTGTCACTGATTGAGATTGCGGAGATCGGGGTGAACTACGTGATGCAATGTGTCGATAAGATTCGCAATGGCGAAATCACCGCCATTGCGCCCAAACCCGAGGTGACCACGGCCTACATGCAAAACCTGCGCAATGCGTTTGGTGACACGATCTGGACCTCTGGTTGCTCCAGTTGGTATCTCGATGATGAGGGTATCCCGGCCACCTTTCCCGGACCACCGTCGGAGTATCGGAAGGAATTGAACGAGCCGATTCTGCATGAGTATGAGTTGATCAGTGCGTGACTTGATTGCGCTGCCCGGGAGCGGCTAAACCCGCTTGAATCGTTTTACAGGACCGTCAGGACATGAAAACAAACAAGCAACTGCGCGTCGCCATTATCGGTGCCGGTCCGGCGGGCATCGCCGCGGGCAGGGAACTGCTGCAGAAAGGTTTCAAGGAGTTCACCATTTTTGATGCGCTGGACGCGCCCGGTGGCACCTGGCGATTGCACAGCTATCCGGGCCTGGCCTGTGATGTGTGGGCGCATTCCTACAGCTTCTCCTACACCCCAAACCCGGACTGGAGTGCGAACTTCGTCGACCAGCCGGAGATTCAGGCTTACCTCGCGCGATGCGCCACTGAGTTTGGGCTGGATCCGCATATTACGCTCAATACGCGTATCGACCGTGCACATTACCAACCGGGCGGGAGCTGGAAACTGCTAACCAGCACGGGTGCGTGTTACGAGTTCGACGTGGTTATCAACGCCATGGGTAATCAACACACGCCGCTCTACCCGGACGTGCCCGGAATAGATCTTTTTGCAGGTGAGAGCTGGCATGGTACGCGCTGGAATCACCAAGTAGACCTGGTTGGCAAGCGGGTGGTGATCGTTGGCTCCGCGGCCAGTGCGGTACAAATAGTACCGGAACTGGCAGAGCTTGCAGGTCACCTTACCGTGCTACAGCGCTCAGCAAACTGGATCATGCCTCGAGGAAAAAAAACCTATTCTGCCAGACGCAAGCAGCTTATGAGGCGCTTCCCGTCACTGATAGCGGCCACTCGCAAGTGGCAGCAGACGGTGATGGGCCAGGTGGAATATGCCGTCACTCTGGGCCACAAGCGAATGGGCCAGTTTGAGAACGTTGTAAAGCGGTATATCAAGCGCACGGTGACTGACCCTGAAACGCAAGAGGCGCTGCTACCCGATTCACATTACGGCTGTAAACGCGGTCTGGTTTCCGACGACTTTTACCCCGCGCTGAATCGCGATAATGTGGAACTGATCGCCTCTGGATTGCGTGAAGTGACGCCCACCGGGTTAATTACAGAGGATGGGCTCAGTATCGAGGCCGACATCATCGTGTACTGCACGGGTTACCGCATCCTTGATTTTGACCGCATTGACGTCGTCGGTGCCAGTGGCAGGTCTTTGGCCGACACCATGGCGGATGACCCCCGGGCCCATAAGGGCATTTCGGTACCGGACTTTCCCAACTATTTCTTCGCCGTTGGTCCTAATGGATTAGTGCTTAACGTGTCCTACTTCATGAGTGCAGAAAAGAATGTAGAGACTATTGTGCGACTTCTGGGGGAGATGCAGTCAGCCGGGGCCGCTAGCATAGAAGTCAGCCGCAAGGCGTTCAAGGAATACAACCAGTGGATGGACACACGCTTTGAACGCTTTTCCTGGGGTTCGAGTGACTGCAGCAGTTACTACCGCAATGCGGCGGGTCATGCGCCTTTTCTGTTCCCCGGGAACTTCAAGGAATACCGCGGTCTGCACGAAAAAACTGGTGTGGATGAATATGAGTTGGCCTGAAGTCATGTGCGCAGGTGCGTCCGTTTGAGAGTTGAGATTCTCAGCCTGGACCAGGTCAGGGATGAGTCCTCAGGCGGCAAGGCGTATGGTCTGTCCCGTTTACAGATCATGGGGTTACCAGTGCCGCCGGCGTTTGTTATTCGTAATGCGCAGGCGGGAATCTATCCGCAAGAGCTCGACGAGCACTACCAGGCCCTTGATTGCGATCGTGTTGCGGTGCGATCTTCTGCACAGGGAGAAGATGGTGCCGATGCATCCTTTGCAGGTCAGTACGACACCGTGCTCAACGTGGAGAACGGCATCCAGCTGCGAGAGGCTATTGATTGCTGCGTGGCCTCGTCACAGGCTGATCGCGCCCGTCAGTATCAGGTGGAGCAGGCCGGCACAAATGCGGCAGCGATGAATATTGTGGTGCAGCGTATGGTCGATGCGCGTGCCGCTGGCGTTGTTTTCACAGCGGATCCCGTTAGCGCCCGCCGCGACTTGTTGATCGTCGATGCGGTGTCTGGACTGGGCGAGGCGCTGGTGAGCGGTGAGGCAACCCCCGACCATTATGCGGTTAACACGGCGGGCGAAATCGTACGCAGGCAACTGGTTGGCGATGACGCTCTGCTTAGCGACCTGGAGATTATGCAGATTGCGGTTCAGGCACGGGCGGCTGCCGCACACGAGGGTCATCCACTCGATCTGGAATGGGCGATTGATCAAAGTGGTGAACTGTTCTGGCTGCAAGCAAGGCCCATTACCACGCTGCCTGCAGACCTCAATGAATTTGATACCCGCCTGCCGCGCCCGGACGATGTGCTGACCATCAGCAACGTCAGCGAGATGATGCCTGGAGCGGTCTGCCCGCTGACCAGCTCGTTTACTGGCTGGGGAATCGATTATGGTCTGCAGCATATGCAGGTGACCGTGGGTGCGCGTGAGCGTATCGAGAGCGACTGGCAGGTCACCGCCTCTGCCTATGGCCACTTGTTTCTCAACATGACCGGCAACCTGGTGATGTCTGCCGGTGTATTGGGTTCCAGTGCAGAACAGGCCGCACAAACGCTTTGTGGTCGTGCCGTACCTGAACTCAGGGAACTCCCGCCATTGCCCCGCTGGCGCAGGGTGATTAATACCGTGAAACTGCTGCGTTATTGCCTCGCTGCTCCAGGCGTAGTGCAGCGCTTCGGCGTCGAGCTGGATCAGTTCAGGATTCATGAGCGGGAAGGTAGCGCTGCGATGTGGGATGAAATTGCCGGTAAATCCTGGTTTTTCAATCACGCCATGGCTGTGCATATACAGTCCTCTGCGCTTTCGGGTTTTCTGAGCGCCATTGTAGAAAACATGGTTTCGGGTAACTCGAATGCGAGCACTATTGCTGAACAGGCAGAGGCGGTGCGGTTGCTCGCCGGGGCCAGCGACGTCGAGAGCGCAGTGATGCTTGAGCAGCTCGACGAGTTGCTCGATGAACTGGCACTGCACCCCGAGGCGGAGAGCGCGTTTCAGCGGGCTACGGTTGAAGATGCGGTGCAATGGTTGCAGGACGCTCCTCATCTGTCTCAGCGTTTTACAGCTTTTCTCAATAGCCACGGGCATCGCGGCTACCGTGAATTGTGTATGCGTGATCCCGCATGGGGTGATGACCTTACCCCGCTTGTGCAGAGCATGCAGGCGGCGGTGCATGCTCGGCTGCTCACTGGTGGGCACAGGGAACTGCATACGCCGGATATCGACGTCCCAGCGTTGAGTCGCGGCCTGCGCTGGATCCTGCCCAGGGCACACAATGCGATTCGTCGTCGTGAACTGACCAAATCACAGCTGGTCGAGCTGGCGCACCGTTTCAAGCTTGCGTTTCGTAACCTGGGGCAGCAGATGGCGGGGGAGGGGATTATTCCTGACGCTGATCTCGTGTTTTTCTTCAGTACCGATGAACTACGCGGCTTCATCGCAGCACCGGACATGACTGCGGTGGAGCTCGCCCTTGCCCGGCGTGGTGCGCTGGACCACCAGCAACAACTGGAGTTTCCTGAAATCTCTGTGGGCATGCCGCAGCCCCTGGAGCCGCAGGCGGTAGACATCACTGATGGCGTGCTGCAGGGGCGGCCCGCTTCAAGAGGTGTGGTGGAAGGCATCGTGCGCGTGGCGCATACCCTCGCCGAGGCCGCGGCGCTGGAACCTGGAGAGATTCTGGTGACGCCCATCACAGACATCGGCTGGACGCCTTATTTCAGCCTGATAGGAGGCCTGGTTACTGATCTGGGAAGCTCAGTCTCCCATGGTGCTGTGATCGCCAGAGAATATGGGCTGCCCTGTGTGGTCAATACTCGACAGGCGACACGTTTTCTGAAGACCGGGCATAAAGTACGTCTGGACGGAGATACAGGCAGTGTTACGCTGTTGACACTGTAGCGCGCCAGGTCGGCATCCATACACCCTGTCAGCGTCGTTCAGGCCTTCCCTTCGACACCATCCAGAAAGGTGTTTGCGCTGCTGCTCAGCAGCGTTGCGACATCGGTCTCAGGCAAGAATAGCGCTAGCTGGCCGTTAATATTCAACACGGATAAACCGTGAGCCATGGCCCAGAGCTTGACCGAAAGCTCTAGCGGGTCACTGTCGGTAATTGCGTTGTGCTGGCACCAGGCTTCTACCGCACCCACAAAATTATAAAAGCCGGGCCTGCGTTCAGCCTCGCTTCCGTTAAGTGGCCCATGGCCACCTTCGTTCCAGATCAGGTTATAGAACTCGGGGCGTTGGGAAACGTAGCTGAGATAGGTGTTCCCCAGCGCCAAAATGGACTCCCTTGACCCCGTTGGGAAGGCCTCGCGGGTTGCTTGTGTTGCCTCGGCAAGGCCCATGAAATAGAGGTCGGCCACGGCTGCCAGTAAGGCTTCCTTGTCTTTGAAGTGCCGGTAGGGTGCGGCGGGGCTGACGCCTACCACCTTGGCTGCCTCGGAGATCGCGAAATCGGGTGAGCCGCGCTCTTCGATCAGCTCTGCTGCCGCGACAATCAGGGCATTGCGCAGGTTTCCATGATGATAGGAACCGCACTTGTTCATGCGCGCCTTTCCCCCATTTTAAACAGGGGCCTTCGCGGAAGCCGCAGCCGGTTTGCCAGCATGAACATCGGCGGTACCAGAAAGAAAGAGATAATAGTGGAGAGCAGCACACCTCCGGCTATGGCCATGGCAAAAGGCGGCCAGAACTGGTTGCCCTCTAGAATCAGCGGCAGAAAGCCGCCGAAGGTCGTAACCGTGGTAGAGACGATGTGGCGACTGGAATCCATGACCACGGTGCGAATGGAGTAGGGGCTGCCGCGCATTGCACCGGGACTCGCCTGCAGCGCGGTCATGATGATGATTGCCGCGTTGATGGACACGCCAATCGAACCGATCACCCCTATCATCGACATGATGCCAAACGGATATTGAAAGATGGCCAAGGACAAGAGCGACAGCCCCATGGAGCAGGCGCAGACCAGTACAGCGACGGCTGAGAGTCGCCAGGAGTTGAACGTGAGCACAATGGTGGCCAGTAGCGCAGACAAAATCAGGCCCATGGGTGCCATGATATTTTCCACGACTTCTGCCCGTTCGTCTGTGTCACCGCCGTACACCAGTTTATATCCCGGCGGGAGCTCGATCGGGTTGCTCTCCAGGTCGGCTTTTAACAGTTTCAGTGCTTCCTCAGGCAGCACACCGCGGGTGATAAAACCCTGTACTGTATTGATACGCACGCCATCCAGCCGGGTGATAGGACTCTGCGATGGTTCCAGTGCGGGGCGGCCCAGCGCGCTGAGCGGTAGCCCTGCGACGGTGCCTGAGGGGGAGGAGAGCGGCAGCCTTATGTCGGCGATCTGGTCCGGTGTGCCCCAGTCCGTTTCGCTAAGGCGGACACGTACCGGCAGGCGCTCAGTGCCCTCAAGAATTTCTCCGCCTACGCGGCCGCGCAATGCGTCATTGAGCGCTGTTGCTGCGTCCACCAGTTGCAGGTTAGCCAGGCGCAGGCGCTCCTCGTCCAGATGAAAAACCACCTTGGGCGCACCACCAATGAGATCAGTGGCAGTATGGATAACGTGGGGAGTGTTATCCATACGCTGCCGTAATTGATCTCCCAACTGCTGTAGCACGGCGAGGTTCGGCCCGTGAATCTCGATTTCCAGCGGCGCACTGACAGGCGGCCCCTGATAGATTCCCTTGACCACGATACGGGCCTCGGGGTGTGATCTGTCCAGTTCGATTTGCAGTGACCTGATCAGGTCGTCCGTTTGCTGCGCATCCCGGGTCATTACCAGGGCTTCGGCCCAGGAGGGTATGCCTTCCCGGGATCGATACATGTTGTAGTAGAAGGGTGGGGCGCTTTCGCCAAGTGTCCAGTCGACGCGCTGAATCAGCGCATCCGAGCGCAGGCGCTGGTCCAGTTTTGTAACCAGTTCCAGAGTGTCGTCAATGGAGCGACCGTCGGCGAGTTTGACCTGTATATACATCTGGTCGCGATCTGTCCCGGGAAAGAACTGTGCGGTCAGCGTGGAGAATGAAAGAAAGCCGGTAATGGGAAGGCTCAGCGACAAGGCGATCGCCGCCGCGGGGTGGTGCAGGCTCCAGTCCAAAGCGGTGGACAGCGCTTTGCCTGCCCTGCCGCTGTTGATACCGCCGGTATACCAGTGGCGGCTGGCCTCGGCGGTGCGCGGCAGTAGCCACGCCGCCAGCACAGGCGTTACCGCCAGTGCCAGCAGGGTTGAAGCGATCAGCATGATGATGACTGACTGGGCGACGGCACCGATAAAGTCGCCGCCTGGGCCTGGCATGATGGCCATGGGCATGAATGCCAGAATGGTGGTGACGGCCGAAGAGAGAAGGGGGACGCGCAGGCGCTTCACCGAGTCAGCTATGGCCTCGTATGGGCTTTGGCCCTCCAGCAGCCGCTTGCGCACTTCATCGGTCATGACAATGGAACCGTCCACCAGCAGTCCCAGTGCAACGATCAGGCCACAGATAGACATCTGGTGCAGTGCCATGTCTGCCCGCTCCATAACCACGATGGAAATCAAACCGCAGAGGGGAAGAATGATGGCCACGACAATGGCCGCTCGCCATCCCAGCGTGAACAGCAATACCAGTAGTACCAGCGTTATGCCGATGGCCAGGTTCTGGGAGACTTCGGCGAGACGGCTGCGCGCGTAAGTGCTTTGATCAAAGGTTTTCTCGATCATCACGCTGGCCGGGGCGCTTTCGGTAAAATCGTCAAGCATGACCTGGAACTGCGCCGCCCAGCGATCGACCTGGCGCCCGTCTTCCATGGCGACGCCGATCAGCATGCCTGGTTTGCCCTCAATCAGCACCATGGAGGGAGGGGGTGTAACCTCAGTCTTATAAACGCGGCCCAGGTCCGAGATGCGCGTGGCGCTGCCATTTGCGGAGGTATTGACGATGACCTCGCGAATGCGGGTCAGGGAGTCAAAGTCGCCGGCCAACTCGATCAGCATGTCCATTCCGGCGCCGGTGGAGCGCCCCGAGGCAATCTTGGCATCGGCAGCCTGCAGTGCAGCAGCGACCTGCTGCAGACTCAATCCCCGGGAGATCATTGCGTCTTCATCCACGGCCACGCGGATCTCCTCGACCGGCTCACCAAATACCTCGGCGAACTTTGTCCCGGGCAAATTGCGCGCCTGATCGGCAAAGTCCTCAGCCAGCCTGCCCAGCAGTGAGCGCGGTATTTCTGCCCCGGCTGTGCCTGATATCGCCACGATGGCGGTGAAGGACTGCAGTCGATCGTTGTCGAAGGAGGGCGCACCGGCACCGGGTGGAAATCGGGTGGCCGCGTCTGTCATCGCGTCCCGGATCTCTGACCAGACCCGCTCCAGTTCCGCATCTGGCAGGACGTCGTTCAGCCTGATATTGAGAAAGGAAACGCCGGTGCTGGAGGTGGACTGGAGTGTGTTCAGCTCGGAGATTTTGCGCAGTTCATCTTCCAATGGTTTGGTGACCAGCGCCTCTACGCGATCGGGAGTGGCGCCCGGATAGAAGGTGGTAATTGTGCCCGCGAAGTTGGTGAGGGTGGGTTCCTCCTGGCGCGGGATATTGCTGAAGCTGTTCAGGCCGACCGCGAAGACGCAGATAATGAGCAGCGCGAAGTATCTTGAGTGGTGGAACAGCAGTTGTGCGAGCATGTCAGCGCCCCCCTGCAACTACCACGGGTGTGCCCGGGGTGATGCGATGCACACCGCTGGCCACGACAAGGCTGCCCGCGGGAAGGGTGCCGTGCACATAGGCCTGGTCGCCCCTTAGTTCAATGACCTCTACGGCCTCGCGGACGCTAACGGTTTTTCCATCGCGCTGTTCCAGGCGTAATACCGTCCACAATCCACGGTTCCCTTCCAGCAAGGCGGACAGCGGCAACCACCCTCCCTGTAATGGAACCTGTTCGCTGAGGATGAGGCTGACAGGCTCGCCGTCTACGGCCGTTACCTCAGCCGGTATTGAAAATACCGCCGTGGTCACCCTGGTGACCGGGTCCACATCGGGTCGCACGCTGAGTAACTTGCTTGAAAATGACTTACCGCGTAACGAAAGCGTGTAGTGGTTTCCGGGTATTAACGTAGAGGTCCGCGACACTGAAACACCGATATTGGCTTCTCTTCCCGCTGTTTCGATAAAGTGCACCACGGGTGTTCCAGGATTGGCCACGGCGCCTTCATGCACAAAACGGTCGGCAATCACACCGGAGTAGGGCGCGCGAAGCTGTGTCTTTTCGATGTTGATCTCAATGCTCTGTAGCTGCGCGGTGACGGCGTCAACGCGCGAGGCCAGTGCCTGCGCCCGCAGTCGGGTCTCATCAAAAGCCTCTCGCGACACCGCGCCGGTCTCTCGCAGTTCCCGCTGGCGCCTGGCTTTAAGCTGTGCCAGTTCCAGCTCTGATTCTGCCTGGGCAAGTTCCGCCCGGGTGGCCCGGGAGCGGGCCTGCAGCGCTGCGTCATCGAGGCGGGCGATCACCTCTCCCTTTGCCACGTGACTGCCCTCGCGCCAGGGCAGTGCGGAAACCGTCCCTGCTATTTCAAAGCCCAATGTGGATTTGCGACCAGCGCTTATCAGTCCAAGGTAGGAGTCCGCGCGCTTATAACTGTCCTGCAGTTGGTAGGTGACGCCCTCGACAGTCAGCGGAGCCCGCGACTGTGGCTTCTCTCCCATGGCGAAGCGGGCTTGCAGAACGGACGTCAGCCCCAGTACAACCAGCGCTGCTACAGCTATGCCTGCCAAACTGGTATAGCGGCTGGCTGTAGTGCCCTCACTGTGTTTATTCATAGATCAATGCCGCGAATGTTAAAGCAATTAACATGTATGTTAAGGATATTAACATCTGCGTCAAGCGCCCATTCTCCGCATCACTTGCAGCGCTGGTTGGTTTCACGCACAATACGCGCCCTCTGCAGGCCTCTGCAGACGCTATGGTGGTCCAGGCGGTCCCCTCGCAACGATAGGTAGTGAACCCGGTCAGACCTGGAAGGGAGCAGCCGTAGTTACCGACTCGTGTGCCGGGGTGTGGCTGTCTGGGTCACCTCCATTTGGAAGACTCATTTCTCTAGCCCAGGCTAGTTCTGGTTCCGGTCAATACGCCTCTGGTGTATCCTTTCCTTCTTTATTTAAAACAAGGCACAGGGCGAATGTCTTACCAGGTTCTCGCGCGTAAGTGGCGGCCAAAAAGCTTCAGGGAAATGGTTGGCCAGGAGCACGTTCTGCAGGCTCTGGTCAACGCCCTGGACCACGACCGACTGCACCATGCCTACCTGTTTACTGGTACTCGCGGCGTTGGCAAAACCACTATTGCCCGTATCCTTGCCAAGTGCCTCAACTGCGAGGAAGGTGTCAGCTCCGAGCCCTGCGGTAAGTGCGGCTCCTGCCTGGAGATCGCCGAGGGCCGCAGCGTCGATTTGCTGGAGGTGGATGCCGCCTCGCGAACCAAGGTCGAGGATACGCGCGAACTGCTGGAGAACGTGCAATATGCTCCCACGCGTTCGCGCTATAAGGTGTACCTGATCGACGAGGTGCACATGCTCTCAACGAGCAGCTTCAATGCCCTGCTCAAGACCCTCGAGGAACCGCCGCCGCATGTGAAGTTCCTGCTGGCGACCACGGATCCGCAGAAGCTGCCGGCGACCGTGTTGTCGCGATGCCTGCAGTTTAACCTCAAGAACATGCCTCCTGAGCAGATCGTCGGTCATCTGGCCAATGTACTGGAGCAGGAGATGGTGAGTTTCGAGGAGCCTGCACTGTGGCTTCTGGGGCGTGCAGCCTCAGGCAGCATGCGGGACGCACTGAGTCTGACAGACCAGGCTATTGCCTTCGGTTCCGGCAAGATAACAGAAGCTGATGTTCGCAGTATGCTCGGCAGCGTTGACCTGAGTTTTGTATACCTGTTGCTGGAAGGTGTAGCCGCCGGGGATCCCGCTGAGCTTCTGGCTGTAGTCGCACGCATGGCAGAGCACGCCCCGGACTTCGAGGGCAGCTGCGATGAGTTGATTTCACTGACACACCGTGTGGCAATTGCCCAGGCAGTGCCTGATGCCGTCGACAATAGTTGGGGGGACGCCGAGCGTGTTGCCGCGCTGGCCGGGGCCATCACCGCAGAAGATGCGCAACTGTTCTACCAGATCGCGATCAACGGCAAACGGGATATGGCAATGTCGCCTGATCCGCGCAGCGGCTTCGAGATGCTACTGTTGCGGATGCTGGCTTTCCGGCCTGCTGCCGTCATTGACGAGTCCTTGGATGCAACCCAGTTGCAGGATGTCACACCGACGCCTGTAGCGGACAATGCCGCCCTGGAGGTCGGTGACAGCGCAAAAAAGCCCCGTGAGCCCGCCGGGGAGGTGGCACCTCCTGTCCCGTCCGTCGCACGAGTCGCTGCGCCTGTGGCAGAGGCAAGTGAGCCACTGCAAGCGCCTGGTGCAGCGGCAAATCCTGCCGCCAACCCGGTCAGTGCCGGTGCGGCCGCCGGCGAAGCCCCAGGTGTTGTCAGTGATCCGCGGCCTGAACAGTGGCCACAACTGCTGGAACAACTTGGCCTGAAGGGGATGGTGCAGAACATTGCCGCCAATATGGAACTGCAAAGCGTCAGCGGTAACGAACTGACCTTCGTGCTGGATGAACAGAACGCGTCCCTGTTTAACGACAGTCATCGCGGCAAGATTCTCCTCGCTCTGCAGAACTACCTGGGTCGGGAGCTGTCTGTTGTCATAACGCCGGGACAGCCCACCGGCGAAACACCGGCCATGCGCCATGCGCGTGCCGTCCGCGAACGCCAACAACAGGCAGTGGCGGAAATAGAGGGTGACCAGCGCCTGCAGGCGTTGATAAACCGGTTTGACGGAGAACTGGACAAACAGTCTATTGCTCCACTGGATTCCTGAGGAACACAACATGAAAAATATTTCTGACCTGATGCAACAGGCGCAGAAGATGCAAGCTGATATGCAACAAGCGCAGGAAGAGCTCGCCAAAGCTGAAGTGCAAGGTGAGTCCGGCGCGGGTCTGGTCACCGTGACCATGACAGGCCGGCACGACGTGAAACGTGTCAGCATTGACCCGTCAGTGCTGTCTGAAGACAAAGAGGTGTTGGAGGACCTGTTGGCGGCCGCGGTGAACGACGCGGTGCGCAAGGTGGAGGCGCACAATCGGGATGCCATGTCAGGTCTCGCTTCCGGCCTGGATTTGCCAGGCGGTTTCAAGATGCCGTTTTAGGCCGGGGCACGATATAACAATGAAATTCAGTCCCGCTCTGCAGGAATTGATGGAAGCGCTACGTTGCCTGCCGGGCGTGGGCCCAAAGTCTGCCCAGCGCATGACCCTGTACTTACTGGAACGTGACCGTGAGGGGGCTACGGTGCTGTCCCGCGCGCTTCAGGCAGCCGTGGAGCGAGTGGACCACTGCTCACGCTGTCGAAATTTTACCGAACTGGATATTTGCGAGATATGCGAGGACCCACGTCGTGACGCGTCTACTGTCTGCGTAGTGGAAACCCCCGCCGACGTGCTTGCGGTGGAGCAGAGCGGCAGTTACCGCGGTTTGTATTTTGTGCTGATGGGACACCTGTCTCCCATAGACGGCATTGGCCCCGCTGAAATCGGTCTGGACAAGTTTCACCGGCGGGTTATCGATGAGGGAATTGATGAAGTTATTCTCGCTACCAACCCCACCGTGGAAGGCGAAGCAACGGCATACTACTTGTCTGATGTGCTGCATAACGAAGGCGTGAAAGTGTCGCGTATCGCTCACGGTGTCCCTCTGGGGGGCGAACTAGAATATGTGGATGGCAGCACGCTGGCACATGCATTTTCCGGCCGCAGGCCGGTGGAGTAACAGGTGGACTGGCAACTTATAGAATCCGACGAAGCACTGGGCGAGCTACTGGAAAAGTCGGCGGGCTGCTCTGCGGTCATGGTGGACACGGAGTTCATGCGTCGCAACACATTCTATCCCCAGGTCGCCCTGGTGCAGCTGTGTTTTGATCAGGGCGCCGCCGCAGGTACTGCCTGGCTTGTCGATCCGCTTACCCTTAGCGATCCGTCACCGCTGGCGCGCTTACTTGCCGACCCGAAAGTGATCAAGGTGCTTCACTCCGCCAGCGAGGACCTGGAGGTATTTCAACGGTGGCTGGGCGTGTTGCCGTTACCGCTGTTGGATACGCAGAAAGCCGCGGCGTTGGTGGGGCTGGATTTTGGGCTGGGGTATCGCGGCATGGTGTTGCAGTTATGTGGCGAGGATCTTCCCAAAGGTGAAACCCGGTCAGACTGGTTACAGCGGCCCTTGACCGGTTCACAGTGTCACTATGCTGCACAGGATGTGATCTGGCTGCTGGATGTTTATCACCAGATTGGCCGCCGGTGTCGTGAATATGGGCGTTTTGAGTGGGTGCTTGAAGATGGCCAGGCTGCCTGCGACGGTCTCGCATCAAACACCGGAAACTATTTCAAGCGCATTAAAGGGGCCTGGAAACTGCAGCCTGAGCAACTGGCGACTCTTATAGCCATATGCGATTGGCGTGAGGAGACAGCGAGGGCAAAAGACAAGCCCCGTAGCTGGATTATTGATGACAAGGCCTGCCTGCAACTGGCGCAGGCCTCACCCGCGAATATGGCTGAGTTGCGTGCCAGGGTTGAGATGCACCCATCCACCCTGCGGCGCTACGGTGAAAGCCTGCTCGACCTGTTGTCGGCAGACGCTGGCAAAGCGCCGCAAGGGCTTCCGCAGCGTCTACCCGGCCCCTTGACTGCCTCCCAGCGGGAGCAAGTCAAGGCACTCAAGCAACGCGCAGAGGGCATCGCCGCGGAACTGGGTGTGGCGCCGCAGATACTTGCGTCGGGCAAGGATTTTGAAGCCATGGTGCGCGGCGAAGAACCGGAACCAGTGATCTGGCAGGGCTGGCGCCGACAACAGGTGATCGAGCCTCTCAAGAGCCTGGTGAGAGGGGAAGCGGTATGAGTACGAAGTTGCCGGCAAGGTTGATAGAAGTGTTTAGCAGCTCGCGCAAAGAAGAAATGTACCTCTATGTCGACAAGGCGGCGGGAATGGAAGCGGTGCCGGAAGTGCTGATGAAGCAGTTTGGTGAGCCGCGCAGTGTTATGACCCTGCTCCTTGAGCCCGAGCGCAAACTGGCGCGCGTCGATACGCGGGAAGTTATGGCGGCGATTGAAGACCAGGGGTTCTTCTTGCAGATGCCGCCCACACCGGCGCAGCTGCTGCGCAGGAACGCCTGCAGTGAGTGACTGGTGGCATCAGTTGCCACTGTCGGAGCTGGACGGTGAGCAGTGGGAAGCACTCTGCGATGGCTGCGCCAAGTGCTGCCTGCACAAGCTTGAAGACGAGGATACCGGCGAGGTGTTCTACACCCGCGTGCGCTGCCAGTATTTACAGGAGGAGAGCTGCCGCTGCAGCGACTATCCGCGGCGCTCTGTAATGGTGCCAAACTGCATTCGCCTGGACAGGGAGACCGTCAGCACACTGGACTGGCTGCCTGTGACCTGCGCATACCGGCTCAGGGCAAATAACCGGCCCTTGCCGGACTGGCACTACCTTGTCTCGGGAAGCCGCGAGTCCGTGCATGCGGCGGGGGTCTCGATAAGGGGCAGGGCGGTTTCCGATGAATTTGTGCATCCGGACGGTTACGATGAACACATCGTGACCTGGGTGGAGTAGGAGGCAACGTGCTGAGCGACAGTTCTTATATGACAGCGTTATACGCCTATTGTGGCGCTGCCGTGCTGTTTGTGCTTTGTTTGGTCTGGTGGGTAGGGCGTCGCTGGCGCTCCGGATGGTCAGCGTTGCTGGTGTTGTTGGCAGCGGCGCTGCTGCTGACGCCGGCCTATCCGCGTGAAGGTGTCGATACTGTCGCACCGGCATTGATTGTGGCTGGGTTCCAGCTGGCGACTGAGGGAGTTGAGGCCGCTGAGCACGCTATACGGCCCCTGATGTTTACATCTGCCCTGGCGGCTGTGCTGGCGTTGCTGCTGGGCTTTACCCTGTTGCGCAAACGTAAGTCCGCGAGTGAGGCGACTGCCAGGCCGTCGGTATCGCCGCCCGCGGAGCCGCTCTGAATGCCTCGTATCTTACTGCTTCCGGCGCTGCTGCTGGCACTCTGTTTTAGTTCCTTGGCCTTTGCCGATACGGCAGGCGTGGGCTTGAAGCCAGACTTGCGCCTGTTGATTGACATCTCAGGCAGCATGAAGGAGTCAGACCCGGATAACCTGCGGGCCCCGGCGATGGAATTAATCATTCGCCTGCTGCCCGAAGATGCAAAAGCCGGCGTCTGGCTTTTTGGCGAGGACGTGCGCGAACTTGTGCCCCATGGGGTCGTGGATGAGGAGTGGCGGCGGCAAGCGCAGGCCGCAATGGCCCTGATCGATAATTCCGGGCAGAGAACCAATATCCCCGCCGCCCTGGCGGCGGCCACTTACGATTTCGAGCGTCTGGATCCAGGGTTTCGAACCAGCATTGTATTGCTGACCGATGGCAAGGTTGATATAGCCGAGTCTCCCATGGTCAATGCCGGCTCGGCGCGAAAGCTGCTGACGGAACTGGCGCCGGAGCTGGGCGCAACCGGTATTCCCGTGCATACGATTGCCTTGTCCGGTGAGGCAGACTGGCTTTTCCTGCGCTCGCTGGCGCGGGGCACGGGAGGTATTGCTGAACAGGCCCAGTCTGCGGAGGCGCTAAGTGGCATCTTCCTGCAGGCCCTGGAGATGGCGGCGCCTACTGCACGTGTGCCGCTGAATGGAAGTCGCTTCGCCATTGACGACAGCGTGCGTGAGTTCACTTTACTGGTGTTTTTCGACGGAGAAAAGAGTCACCGCCTGACACTGCGTGATCCCGGCGGAACAGAGTATGAAAGAACGCAGTCAGATGGGGATGTGGACTGGTTCCAGAACTCACAGTTTGCCCTGATTACCATAACTGAACCTGCCGCGGGGGCCTGGCGTGTCGAGGCGCCAGAGGGTGCCCGGGTCCGGGTGACCGTGATTTCCGACTTGCAGCTGGAAGTGGATCCCCCACCCAACAGCCTGCCTGCGGGGCGTATATCGGAACTGGGCCTGCGTCTCACCGAGCAGGGAGTCGTACTGACCGACCCGCAGGTGCTCGGTGCCTTCAATATAGCAATAGAGTTGATCGATCCGGATGGCGCCAGGAAGCTGATACCGGTAAGTGGCGCATACCCCGTGCCGGCCGACGGAGAGTATCGCGTTGTGCTCCCGGCAATGGAGGTTCCAGGCCGCTATCAACTGGTTGCGTGGCTTCAGGCACAAACCGTGGAGCGCGAACTGCCCATGTACCTGGAGGTGGTCGCGCCACCGGAAAAGGCAACACTGGTCACCCGTGGCCAGGAGCCGCCGGCAGATGACTTTCAAGCGCCGTTAATGTGGATGCTGGGGACTATCGGCCTGGTGTTGCTGGTGGTCTGGATGCTTTTGCGCAGGCGCAAGCGACGCAAACTGGAACTCTGGCAGAAGCGGGCCCGGCAGGCCTCGTCGATCACCGAGTCCGGCCTGGTGAGCGGTGTGGTCGCTGATCAACAGGAAGATCGTAGCGGCCTTGATTAGTCTATGACCAATGGGTAGTCTGACCAGCTTTGTAAATCGAAGGGATAGAAACGCAAATGAAATTTGAAGGAACTGAGCGCTATGTAGCGACGGATGACTTGCGCATGGCCGTCAACGCGGCGGTGTCCCTGGAGCGTCCGCTGCTGATCAAGGGTGAGCCCGGTACCGGCAAGACCATGCTTGCCGAGGAAGTTGCACAAGGTCTGGGTAAGCGCCTTATCCAGTGGCATATCAAATCCACGACCAAAGCACAGCAGGGACTGTACGAATATGATGCGGTTTCACGACTGCGCGATTCTCAGCTGGGCGATGAAAAGGTGCAGGATATAGGCAACTATATCAAGCGCGGCAAGCTCTGGGAGGCATTTGATGCCGACGAGCAGGTCGTGCTGCTGATCGATGAAATCGACAAGGCCGACATCGAGTTTCCCAACGACCTGCTGGTCGAATTGGATCGGATGGAGTTTTTCGTCTACGAGACGGGTGAAACCATCAAGGCCAGGCACCGTCCTATTATCATCATCACGTCGAACAATGAGAAAGAGCTCCCCGACGCTTTCCTGCGTCGCTGCTTCTTCCACTTCATCAACTTCCCCGACCGCGACACCATGCGCGAAATCGTAGCGGTGCATTATCCGGAGATTTCCAAACAACTGGTCAAAGAGGCCATGGAAGTCTTTTTTGACCTGCGCGCAATTCCCGGCCTGAAAAAGAAGCCGTCCACTTCCGAATTGATCGACTGGCTCAAGTTGCTGATGGCTGACGATATTCCCGACGAGATACTCAAGGACCGCGACCAGAGCAAGGCGATTCCTCCCCTGTATGGCGCGCTGATGAAAAATGAACAGGACGTGCACCTGCTCGAACGACTGGCATTTATGCACCGCCGTGAGACGCGATAGCGCAGGGCAACTGGCATGCTGATCAACTTCTTTCAAGGGCTGCGGGACGCGGGTGTGCCGGTGACCACCCGGGAACTCCTGGATCTTCTGGAGGGTATGAAGCGCCAGGTCGTTTTCGGCTCGGTGGACGATTTCTATTACTTCAGCCGCACCTGCATGGTCAAGGATGAGAAGTATTTTGACCGCTTTGACCGGGCTTTCGGCTTGCACTTCAAGGACCTTGAGGCTCTCGACGACGTTATCGAGGCGCTGATTCCCGATGACTGGTTGCGCTCGGAGTTCATGAAGAACCTCACCGAGGAAGAAAAGGCGCAGATCGAGTCACTGGGCGGCCTGGAGAAACTTATCGAGGAGTTCAAGAAACGCCTTGAGGAGCAGGAGAAGCGTCACGAGGGCGGTAACAAGTGGATCGGCACCGGTGGGACCTCTCCGTTTGGCCAGGAAGGGTATCACCCGGAAGGCATTCGCGTAGGCCCCAATGGCCGTAACAAGAAAGCCGTAAAAGTCTGGGAAAAACGCGACTTCAAGAACCTGGATGACAGCGTTGAGCTGGGCACGCGCAATATCAAGGTGGCCATGCGTCGCTTGCGCAAATTCGCTCGAACTGGTGCAGCCGATGAACTGGACCTGGACGATACCATCAGCTCGACGGCGCGCAATGCCGGGCTGCTGGATATTAAAATGGTTCCGGAGCGTCACAATGCGGTGAAGGTACTGCTGTTCTTTGACGTTGGCGGCTCCATGGATCCTCATGTGCGGGTATGCGAGGAACTGTTCTCTGCAGCGCGCACAGAGTTCAAGCACATGGAGTACTTTTACTTCCACAATTTCCTCTACGAGAGTGTTTGGAAGAATAATGTACGCCGACACAACGAGCGCATACCCCTGCTTGATGTTTTGCACAAGTACAGCCATGACTACAAGGTTATCTTTGTCGGCGACGCGTCCATGTCTCCCTACGAAATCCTGCAACCCGGCGGATCGGTGGAACACTGGAACGAAGAGTCCGGCGAGGTTTGGTTGCGCCGTTTGCGGGAAGTTTACGACAAGGTCATCTGGATCAACCCTGTTCCTGAGGAGGAATGGCAGTACACCCAGTCAGTGAGCATCACTCACAAGCTCATGGAAGGTAAAATGTATCCGCTGACGCTCAAGGGGCTGGAAGAGGGCATGGGCTTCCTCTCCAAATAGGCCGCGCGCTCTAGCGCCCCGCCTGAAAATGCTGCGCGAAAGCAATGAGGCTGGCCGTGACCGCCACGTTGAGTGACTCAACAGCGTTGTTCATCGGGATGCATAGCCCGGTGGTTGCCAGCGCATTGACCTCCGACGACACGCCATCTGTTTCATTACCCAGTACATAGGCTACATGGCTCTGCGGCTGATGGTCGAACAGGCTCTGCGACGCATCTGCGCGCAGGCTGCAGATATCCACCCCTGACTGCCTTAGCTGTTGCAGGGCAGCAGCGAGTGAGTCACAGGTGACCAGTGGAGCGCGGTAAAGTGTACCCGCGCTGGCCTTGGTAACCAGGGGGCCCAGTGCTGCGTTACCCTTACGCGACCATAACACTGCGTCGATGTTACCTGCGGTCGCGGAACGTAGCAGCATGCCGAGGTTCTGTGGATTGCTGATGCCATCAAGGGCGAGAATCCGTTGCTGGCGAAGCGTCGGGAGTTCCTCGAGGTATGTCTGCAGCGAGCGAAAAGCAGGGCAAAGAATGTCCAGGGCCACTCCCTGGTCTTGCTTGCCGTTCCTGGAGATTCGCGACAGCGCTTGCCGGTTGTGGAATTGCACGGGTATGCCCCGCTCATTAGCGGCGCGAGTCAGTTCGGCGATGATGCCGCCGCTGCGATTGCTTTCAGCAAGATGCAGGGTCTGGCATTGCAGCTTGCTATCGCGCAGGGCCTCCAGTGCCGGTTTGCGCCCATAGATTGTAAGAGTGCGCTCAAAGAATGCTTTTTTGCGGGTGTATTCGGCACTGTCGCTAGGCATTTCGAGTATTGTCCTGCTGCTTTAACTGGAGACGGTACTGCCCGGGCGAGATCCCCGTCCATTTCTTGAACGAGCGGTAGAAAGCAGAATTATCCTGAAACCCCATCACTGCAGCAATGGCGTCGATAGACAGTTCTTCCCTGTGCATATAGTGGACTGCCAGTTCGCGGCGAAACGTGTCCTTCAATTGCTGAAAACTGGTGTCCTCGGCAGTGAGCTTCCTGTGCAGTGTGCGCGCTGACATATTCAGCAGTGAGGCGACTTCACTGGCGGTGGGCAGTTTCTGTGGCCCCCCCGCCGCCAGTAGCTCCTCAATCTTGCGCGACAAGGTCTTCAGTTCGCCAGGCGGGTCACCCTTTACCAGCGGGTAGGGTGCAAGACGCAGGAACTCCCGCAGCGTCTCCTCATTCTGCGCCACGGGGTGCTGCAGCAGTTGACGCGTCAGTACTAACCCGGATGCCGGCATCGCAAATCGCACAGGGCAGCCAAACAGGCTCTCGTAGTGCCTGGAATCGGGTGGCTGGGGCGCGCGCATGTGAACTTCCTCCAGTGGCAGGTCACGACCGATCAACCAACTGTAGAAACGGTACATCATCAGCAAAACGTTGGCGTGGCCGATGCGTTCCTGGTCCAACGCCAGGGAGGCGTGCCCCTGAAATACACACAACACGCGCTCGCCCGGTGGTAGTGGTACCAGTGCCGCCGGTGAATCTGTGTGAGACACGTCACGGTACTGGTCACAGTATTCATGAAACTCGCGTGCCCGCAGCAGAGCCTGTTCCAGTGTCGGGCAGTGGATGATGAACAGGCACATCATGCGGAACGTCCCGGGGGGCGCATAGTACTGTTGCCCGAGACCGAAAGCCTCGTCCTGCAGAATCTCCATCAGCAGGCTGTATAACTTGCTGTAGCAACTGGTAGCGACCTGGGTGGTCTCGACAGAGGCATGCTGCAGTGGGTTATAGTCAAGACCGATCTGGGTAAGTGCGCTCTCTAGTGGATAACCCTGTTCGACGACAACCCGCAACAATGTGTTGAGGGTCTTCAATGGCATGGTATTCATGGTGTCAGGCTAGGGAGGGGCATCGTTGGCGCGATAATCCTGCAGGTGGCTATCAGTCAGGTCCGCCTTCGGCAATATTGCTCAGCCGGTCCGAGGACTCCTTCATGCGCGCTGCTATCTCCTCTATTCTCGCACCGGTAACCGGGCCGCCCAGGGAGCCCGCGACAAAACACAATACTGGTAGTTTATTGTCGACGAAGACGGGTACGGAGATTGTGCTCACGTCGTAGCGTGCCTTGGGGTCTACGCGGTCAAGATGGAAGTACTCGTCGCACAGGTCGTGCTGGTAACGGTTGGCCGCTTCTTCCAGCTCGGTGAGGCTCCAGGAAGAGTGGATTCGTGTCAGTTCCCTGGTCAACTCTGCCTCTGCTTTGGTCTTCAAGGTGACTTCGTAGCCGCGCGCGCGAATGGAGATCAACGCCACGCGCAGCTTTTGGTCGAGTTTTTCATCGTAGCCGCCGCGGGATTCGTGTGCTCGCGAGAGCCAGGCTTCCAGGTGCTTGGCGGGCGAAAAGGCTGTGAAACAGGCACCCACGGGACCGGTATTGGGCAGGCGCAGACCGAGTTGGAACGAATCAATCAACGGTTGCGCCTTGCCGTAGAGGGCCAACAACACCATGTGTTGTTTGGAGCGACCGGTAACAGCAAAGCCCACGTCCAGGTCGCTCTGCAATGCTTCCAGTTCAGGGCGCGCGTACTCCAGAACGGGGAATTGTGCAAAAGCGGCGTTGCCCGCTGCAATGATGGATGGCCCGAGGCGGTACGCCTTGGTTTTTGGGTGCTGTACCAGGAACCCATAGTTTGCCATGGTGGTGAGGATGGCGTGACAAGTAGCCTTGTTGAGGTTGAGCCTGCGTGTCATCTCAGTCAGGCCGAACGCCTGGTGCGGGTTGGCCATCAACAGGTCCAGAATCGCCAGGGCGCGCGCGGTAGGTTGTGAGAAAAGGGCCAAGGAACTACTCCTGTATCCTCACCGGGTCAGCGGTGACTGCAAATTTGGTATAGAATATTGTACTTGCTGCGCTATGCTAACGTTGCATGGCCGCTAATATCAAGCCCGCTGGCGGGCCGAAAGTATATAGGGCGCGCTGCTACAGTCACAGCCCTGGAGTTCTGTTAATGAAGTTGACTCTCTACGGCACCAGTGCATGCCACCTGTGCGAGCTTGCTGCCGCCATGTTGTCCAGCTCCGGTGCAGCATTCCGTGAGGTGGATATCAGCGACTCCGACACGCTGTTCCAGCGCTATGGCCTGGTTATTCCCGTGCTCAGGAAAGAACACGGGAGTGAGCTTCACTGGCCATTCAACGAGGACACATTGCAGGCCTTCCTGGACGAGGGTTAATTCTGCTTTCCTACGCGTACCGCAAGCACGTCACACTTTGCGCCGTGGAGCACGCCGTTAGCGGTGGAGCCCATCAGTAGCGATAGGCCGTGGCGGCCATGGCTGCCCAGGACAATCAAGTCAGCGCCGACTTCCTCGGCCATGGCGTGAATTTCCACTTCTGCGCGCCCCAGCACGATATGCTGGTGATCGGCGTCAATGCCGTTTTGCTCCGCAAAGCGTTGTAGCTGTTCCGTCGCCTGGCTCTGGATTTCATCCTGCAGGCCTGAGAAGTCCATTGGAATGTCAACTCCATAGGCAAAGCTCAGCGGTTCGATAACGTGAATCACGTGCAGCTCACAGCCACCGGCACGAGCGATCGCCTGTGCCCGCAGGGCCACCTGTCCGGATTCATCACTGAGATCTATCGCGACCAGCACCGTTTTATACTGCGACATGGCAAACTCCATTCATTCACTGTTAGAAAGCCATAACATATAGCATAGAATGCGCTGCGGGCAATGGCGTCTGCAAGCGGTTATTGATCTGTATCAGGGAGCGTGCGTTTGTTGAAGTACCTGCTAATTGTATTCATCCTCGGCCTGGCAGTGGCGCCGTTGACACACTTTCTGCCCAGTAAGCGCCAACGGCAGTTAGCGAGAATGCGGGAGTACGCGGCAGTGCATGGTCTGTTCGTTGAGTTTCGCGACCTGCCGGCGGCAGCAGGTCACTCCGCACAGGCGGCACGTACCAGGCAGGTGATCTATTACGGGAAGCGGTTGGTAGCGTCCCGCGGAGAGCCGCGCCAGCGCCGCGCCTGGCTGCGTGAGGATGACGGCTGGCGCGGCCTGCAGAGGCGCTGGGAGGAGCCGGTCTCGGCAGCGGTAATGCCCGCGAGTGTTATGGCATTAGGGGTCGATGAGGGGTCCTGCGGCGCCTACTGGATGGAGGACGGCGAGGAGAGTGATGTCGAGGTGATCGTCGAAGCGCTGCAGCTCTGGGCAGGGGCGCTTTCCGGCAAAGAATCAGCCCGAATTTCCTGATACTGGCCGACGCGGCCGCACGATTTTCCTTGACCGCGAGCACTGGCCGACATATATATGCCCCTTTTTGACGCCGGTCGCCCGCTCCATTTCAGACCAAAATGACTTCCAGATAGCAGGAACCAATGGGTAAATCACTAGTTATTGTCGAATCACCTGCCAAGGCCAAGACCATCAACAAGTATCTGGGTCCGGATTTTGTGGTCAAGTCCAGTGTTGGTCATATTCGCGATCTGCCAACGGCAGGCAGCGCATCGGGCAGTGTGGATCCGAAAGAACGTGCAGCCCAGGCGGCGATTACCCGGAAGATGGCCCCAGAAGAAAAAGCTGCCCATAAAAAGAAGAAAGCAAAGCAGCAACTGATCCGCCGTATGGGTATTGATCCCGAGCAGGGCTGGGAAGCCAATTATCAGGTGCTGCCGGGGAAGGAAAAGGTTGTTAATGAGCTGAAAAAGCTGGCTGCCGACTCAGACGCCATCTACCTCGCGACCGACCTCGACCGCGAGGGAGAGGCCATTGCCTGGCACCTGAGGGAGGCTATCGGCGGTGACGAAGACCGGTATCAGCGAGTTGTCTTCAACGAAATCACCAAGAAGGCCATCAAGGAAGCCTTTGATCGTCCATCCCAATTGGATCAGGACCGTGTCAACGCCCAGCAGGCGCGACGCTTTCTCGACCGCGTCGTGGGCTACATGGTATCGCCGCTGCTCTGGGCGAAAGTGGCTCGAGGTCTGTCTGCAGGGCGGGTCCAGTCCGTGGCCGTGCGCCTCATTGTCGAACGTGAACGTGAGATTCATGCCTTCATTCCCGAGGAGTACTGGGAGATTCATGCGGACCTGGCCACGGTGGCAGAGGAGAACCTGCGCTTTCAGGTACGCAAGCACAAAGGCAAAAACTTCCGACCGGGTGATGAAGAGACAACCGCCACGGCCACCGCTGAACTTGAAAGCCTGCCCTTCCAGGTCAGTGGCCGCGAGGACAAGCCCACCCGCTCCAAGGCCCCGGCGCCGTTTATCACCTCTACGTTACAGCAGGCAGCCAGCACTCGTCTGGGCTTCAGTGTCAAGAAGACCATGATGTTGGCCCAGCGCCTCTACGAAGCCGGCTACATCACCTACATGCGCACGGATTCGACTAATTTGAGTGCCGAAGCCGTCGCTGCCTGTCGTGACTACATTGCCGATAACTTCCCCGCGCGGTATCTACCGGAGAGCCCCAACCTGTACTCGTCCAAGGAGGGCGCACAAGAGGCTCACGAGGCCATTCGCCCCTCCGACGTTAATGTGGCGCAGACCGCGCTCAAGGGTATGGAGCGCGACGCAGAACGCCTTTATGAACTGATCTGGCGGCAGTTTGTCGCCGGACAGATGCCTGCTGCGGAGTACACCGCGACCACGGTTACCGTCACTGCCGGCGACTACGAACTCAACGCCAAGGGACGAATCATCCGCTTTGATGGCTATACCCGGGTACAGCCTCCAGCCGGACGCAAGGGTGATGACAGCGTTCTGCCCGACGTGAAAGAGGGCGATGCACTGACCCTGAAGAAGCTGGATCCGGCCCAGCACTTCACCAAGCCCTCGCCCCGATACGGCGAAGCCAGCCTGGTCAGGGAGTTGGAGAAGCGCGGTATTGGGCGTCCTTCCACGTACGCTTCCATCATTTCGACAATTCAGGACCGCGGCTATGTACGCCTGGAAAACAAGCGTTTTTATGCCGAGAAGATGGGTGATATCGTCACCCAGCGCTTGCAGGGGAGCTTCCCGGACCTGCTCGATTATGGCTTTACTGCGAGTATGGAAGAGCGCCTGGACGAGGTTGCCGGCGGCAACAGGGACTGGCGTGACCTGCTCGACGCCTTCTATTTAGAGTTTCGTGGTCTGTTGGAGAAGGCAGAAGAGCCAGAGCCAGCCGGCATGCAGCCCAATGAACCGACGATGACCGATATCGCCTGCTCCAAGTGCGGGCGCCCGATGCAGATTCGAACCGCCAGCACGGGTGTATTTCTCGGGTGTTCAGGCTATGCGCTGCCGCCCAAGGAACGCTGTAAAAATACGATTAACCTTACCTCAGGTGACGAGGCGATCCGTGAGGATGCAGATGATGAAGCGGAATCTCGTCAACTGCTGGAGAGGCACCGTTGCAAAAAATGCAACGCTGCCATGGACAGCTACCTCATAGACGAAGACCGCAAGCTCCACGTCTGCGGAAATAACCCGGACTGTGACGGCTTCGAAGTCGAGCTCGGGAAGTTCAAGATCAAGGGCTATGACGGTCCTGTCCTTGAGTGCGATAAATGTGGTGCGCAGATGCAGCTGAAGAACGGCCGTTTTGGCAAGTACTTCGGATGCACCAGTGAGACCTGCAAGAATACCCGCAAATTGTTACGCAACGGGGAGGCCGCGCCGCCGAAGATGGACCCTGTACCCATGCCGGAACTGATCTGTGAGAAAGTCGAGGACCACTATGTGCTGCGCGATGGCGCTGCCGGCATGTTCCTCGCTGCCAGTCAGTTCCCGCGCAACCGGGAAACCCGCGCCCCCTTTGTCGATGAACTGCTGCCGCACAAGGCGGAGATCGACCCGAAATACAAGTTCCTGTTCACCGCCCCCACCGAGGATGACGACGGCAATCGCGCGCAGATACGCTACAGCCGCAAGGCCAAAGAGCAATATGTCATGACCGAGAAGGACGGCAAAGCAACAGGCTGGAAAGCGTTCTACCGCGGCGGTAAGTGGCAGGAAGAGCAGAGCAAGGGAAGGGCACGCAAGTAGCATGAGTTCCGCGCGAGGTAGAGCGAACCAATGTCTTTATCTGGCGCGGATCCTGACAGCAGCCTGGCAGCGTGACCTCGCCGCCGAGACTATCCCCGCATCGGTTCTGGCACAGGCTTACCTGCCCTGTGTTCGCAGCCATTTGCGCGACGCCTATGGCTGGTTTCTGGTAGAAGTTACCCGCCCGGGAGTGCTGCCTGACTTACCGCCAACGTGTATTGCGGAATTGCCGGAGGTCGCCCAGGGAAAAGCGGTGCCGCCCGAGGTGCGTGAATTCCATCTGCTGGAAGGGTCGGGTTGGATCGCGGAAATGCTGGCGGCGGATGCTGACTCTGCCACCTCGGCTTCATCAATGGGCAATCTGGCCACCGCAGTGACTGCAGCCGATCCCCAGCGGGCCTCGCAATGGGCTGACCTGCTGCAGGCACTCTTTGACCGCATGGGCGACTCTCTCGACGAGTGCTAAGGTGCAACGGCCTGCCCGGTGACTGTTGATGCACAGAGCATTCCCCGAACAACAGTCGTTATCGGTCCCGGCTTGAAAAGCTCGCTTCAGCGATCAGTGCATTAACGGTGCCGCCCATGGATTGGCGAAATATAGTGCTGTCAGGGCGCGACACCTGCTGTTAGACTTATTTTGCAGTTTTCGCAATATGAGGTTTTTTGAGTGTCTGCATCCTTACTGGAGATAGTGGATCTGGGAGATGGGGAAATCGTACTGCAGCGTGCAGACGATGATTCCGAACCCCTGGTGGTCATACAATTCTCCGAAGAATCGCGCGTTTACATGATGGAGAACAGTCTGGAAGTCGCCAAGGCGATGATACAGGCGGGTATACAGGCAGTGGCCGTTATGGCCGAGCAGGGCGAGGCCGAGGCTGAGTCCGGTGCCGAGGGTCCCCGCGTCCTCCACTAGTTGGCAGGCGAGCAAGCAAACGCCGGAACGGCAGTGCTACCGGTGACTCTGAGGGGCAGCCGATGCTCTTACCGAGCCTGCGACGGCGTAAAGTATTCCTCACTAAAGCTCGCGCCCTAGGTTCCGCGGCGCAATACTCCAACACTCAGTCCTTCGATGGCAAAGGCCTGCTCCCGCAAATCAACCTTGATGGGTTGGTAGTCCGGGTTTTCCGGCAGTAGTTCCAACAGGTGTTTGTCGCTGCCGCGTTGCAAACGTTTCACCGTGACCTCGTCTTCAATGCGTGCGACGACCACATCGCCGTTATTTGCCACCGGAGTGCTGTGTACAGCCAGCAGGTCGCCATCAAAGATGCCAATCTCGACCATACTGTCGCCGGTTACCCGCAGGAAATAGTCAGCCCGGGGTTTGAAAAACTCGGCAGGCAAGTTGCAGTAGTCCTCGATGTTCTCTTCCGCCAGTACCGGGTTACCGGCGGCGACCCTCCCGACGATTGGAATGCCCGCGGTATTGGGCAGCTTGATACCCCTTGAAGCACCGGGGATTATTTCGATGGCGCCTTTGCGAGCCAGCGCTTTCAAATGCTCCTCCGCTGCGTTGGCAGATTTAAACCCCAGTTCCCTGGCGATATCCGCGCGTGTGGGTGGGTATCCGGTCTGGTCTATGTGCTGGCGGACAATATCCAGAACCTGTTGCTGGCGCGCGGTGAGCTTTTCCATAAACATCTCGTCTGTTTATCTATACAGTACATGTGATTATATACAGGTATTCGGCGAGATGACAATGGCGTGAAATATTCTGAGCCGGGTACCGGTCGCCTGTGCGATAAATGCATTCAGGGGCGCCAGGTTGCGCAGTCCGGGGGTGGTAGGGTGCTACAGGGAATAGGGTAAGCCAGGCCGATAGGGCAGTTACAGAACCATCTCCATCAGTTTGCGCAACAAATCAGCCGCATAAGGGGGGGCACTCGCCCTGGCCGGGTTGATTAGCTAAAGGTCTTCCACACCGTACATGGTGTCTGGCTCGATGGAATTTAACGGACTGTTCCAGTCCTCCGGATGCATCGGCAGGTCGGGGTCCAGCAGGTCTTCATCGTCCAGCTCAAAAGCAGTGCGCCAGTCTTCCGGGGCTTCAGCGTGCTGCAGTCGCATCTCGCGCCAGGCGTCCAGGTCATATTCAGAGACTTCGCCGTCAAGGTACTGGGTTTCAATCGTCAGCGTAGTCGGGTCCCAGTCTATCACCTCGAACAGGGCATTGGATTGCAGGTCTTTGTACCACCCTCCAATAACCGGGCTAAGCATTTTCATTGGCCTATACTCCAGGGTTTTGGTGTTACGACAACCAACATATCACGCTGCTTTCGCGTGTCCATTATGTGAAAATGCTATAACCAACTGGCTACAAATTACGTTTGATAGGGTCGTATTTCTTTTCAAAACAGATCAAGCGCTTGCGTTACACTTCAAGAGTTGACTTCAATCCATGCGCGATTTTATATACCCGCCTGGAGATAAGCTGAGCGTCTAACATGAAAAAATTGTCTAAAAACCACGCGAAACCGCGCTGGGAGAATCCGCAGTGAAGGACCTTGGAGCGCGCCTGGAGTCACTTGCGGTGACGGCCGGATTGCCGTCGGAGACCCTGGCACTGCTGTTCCTGGTAAGTGCCGCGGTGATAGCACACCTTGTCTTAGGCTACCTGGTGCGGCGCTTGCACGATGCCGTGCAGACCAACAGCTACAACTGGGACGATGTTGTTGTCACGGCGCTGGCCCGCCCGCTGCGCGTTGTGCTCTGGGTGGTGGTGGCTTATGTCGCAATCAACCTCTACGTTGTCGGTGATAGCTGGCAGACGTACCTGTCCACCACCTACGATACGTTGCTGGTGATGGTTTTGGCGTGGATCCTGCACCGACTTATCGGTGGGGCAGAGCAGGAACTGCTCAGCTCGCGTTATGGCGATAGCGGTTCAAATGACAAGGCCACTGTGCACGCGGTGGCGCAGCTTCTGCGTGTGGCCATGTGGGTGATTGCCGGCCTGATGATCCTGCAGAGTGTCGGCGTGTCGGTCTCCGGCTTGCTGGCCTTTGGCGGTATAGGTGGTATTGCCGTCGGTTTCGCCGCCAAGGATCTGCTGGCCAACTTTTTTGGCGGGCTGAGTATTTATCTGGATCGACCGTTTACCGCGGGCGACTGGATCCGCTCACCCGACAAGCAGATCGAGGGCACGGTTGAAGACATAGGCTGGCGACTCACCCGTATCCGCACGTTCGACCAGCGGCCATTGTATGTACCCAATGCCGTGTTCAGCCAGATTGCGGTGGAAAACCCGTCGCGCATGTTCAACCGGCGAATATACGAGACCATCGGCATCCGCTACGAAGACGCCGATAAAATGGGGCCCATTGTAGAGCAGGTCAAGGCCATGCTGCTTGCCCATGAGGAGATCGACCCGTCGCGCACGCTCATCGTGAACTTCGTCTCGTTTGGTCCCTCTTCCCTGGACTTTTTCGTCTATACGTTCACCCGCACTACAGATTGGGTACGTTTCCACGCTATCAAGCAGGATGTTTTATTGAAAATTCTTGAGATTATTCATGCCAATGGCGCAGATGTCGCCTTTCCGACACAAACATTGAAAATGCAGCAGGTGGTGCAAACCGGACCGGAGGCGTCGGCATGAGGATACTGGGAATCATCGGCGGCACCGGCATCGATCAGCTGGACGGCCTGGAGATTGTCGAATTGCATGAGCAGGAAACACCCTTCGGAGCGCCGTCTCGCGCCGTGCAGGAAGGGCGGCTGGGTCGGCAGCGATTATTTTTCCTGCAGCGCCACGGCAGTCCCAGGGCGATTCCCCCGCACCTGGTCAACTACCGGGCCAACCTCTGGGCCTTGCAGTCCCTGGGAGTCACGGATGTCGTGGCGATCAACGCAGTCGGCGGCATCAGTGCCGACATGCGACCGGGGAGGCTGGTGATTCCCGATCAGATAGTCGACTACACCTGGGGGCGTGAGCACACTTTCGATACCGGCGCCGACGATACCCTGATGCATATCGACTTTACCTACCCCTATGACCGCGGATTGCGTGAAGCCCTGCTGGAGACAGCGCTTCATGAACAAATTCCACATCGGGGTGATGGGGTACACGGCGTGATGCAGGGGCCTCGCCTGGAGACGGCAGCGGAGATTCGTCGTATGGCCAGTGACGGTTGCGACCTGGTGGGTATGACGGGTATGCCCGAGGCTGCGCTCGCCCGCGAGCTCGGCATCGCCTATGCCAGTGTATGCATGGTGGTTAACGCGGCGGCGGGGCTGGACGACAAACCCCTGACCCTGGACATGATGCGCGAGACATTGCAGCGGGAAGCCGCAGTGGTGGGGCGTCTGCTGGGCGCGCTGGCCGCCTGCGGGCGTTTCTGACTCCCGGGCCCCGGTTGGAGGTGTGTTCGCTGGTGTGTCGGTGGGTGGCGCAGAACAGCAGTCAATCCTTGCTGCGAGTCCTGCTCAGTTCAATGCGGTCGCGCCGGCGAGCTCGGTGTCGGCCATAGCCTTCAGTTGATCCTCGTCCAGGGGCGTGAAACGGATCACTACGCCCAGCAGGGGATGATCGATGTAATGCACTTCGTTGCTGCGCATACGCCTCTTTTGCTGCAGTAGCACTGCATGTCGCCAGGGGTAAACCGGACCGGTATCTTCCACTTCAGCGATGGGTTCATTCGGGTCCGGTGTGTCCAGTGTGCCTGGCTGCGCAGGTGCCGAGACAAAATAGGGCTCCTCTTCGGGCACCGGCTCCGCTTCCTCCACTATCACCGCGGGTGGCCCCAGTGGCGGCGCGGGCATCCGCCACGCATTGTTGGGGAAATACTCCCCCCGGGTGTTAAGCCAGAGGTTGGTCTCCAGGTGCAGGTAACGGGAAATATGAATCTTGACGCTGCCCTGCAGCAGGGGCCAGTCGCCACTATCCCCTGAGCGGTCGATTACCAGCGGTATGGCGCTGTCCTTGCCCAGGACGGGCTGCACCCAGCGTTCGTGGAACAGGGTGCGATATCCGCCACTGCGCTGCATATACGCTGCCTTGCCATAGAATTCACTCTCACCCAGTGGCAGGGCGACAAATGGGGTGGGCTGCATGGCTGATGAGGCCGCTGCCGCGTTTGCCGGCTCAACGGTAACGCGGCTGTCGGCAGCGGTCGGCAATGCCTCGGCTTCCATGATCGCCCCATCATTATTCTGCTCAGCCCTTAACCAGAGGCGTCCGAATTCGTCTAGTTCACTGATCCCCGGGTGTTCCGCCCGACGCGCCGCCACCTGTTCGGGGTAGATCAAAAACCGCGCTGTTCCCGGATAGGCCAGCTGTGGCAGCGCGTCCCATTGCTCACCAGTGTCAGCCTCGGGCTGGCTGAAAATTAACAGTTCTACCTGATACCAGCGCTGTTCCTGTTCCTGTTCCTGTGCCTGGGTGTGGATAGCCAGTAGTGAAAGCAGGGCGATGATGGAAACAAAAGGAAAGGGATTCGAGTGCATCAGGCAGCGTTTTCCGTGGCGTCATTGGCAAATCGGTCGAGAAGCGTTTCCACATACTGCACGCGCTGGGCCTTGTCATCCAGATCTTGCTCAAAACGCAGGCGGGTGGCGCCGGCCAACTTGTATGAGCGGGGATCTGACTGCACCAGGTTTACCAGGGACATTGGATTGACGCGGGTGTTCTCCTTGAAGTCGATACTACCACCACTGGCGCCGGCTTCAATGGCGCGAATGCCCAGGGACTCCGCCCGCAGACGCAGCCTGGAAACCAGGAAAAGGTTGCTCACCTGTTCCGGAAGCAGCCCGAAGCGGTCAATCATTTCCACCTGCAGTTCTCGTAGTTGGTCATCATCGGCGGCGGCTGCGATACGTTTATACAGCACCAGCCGTGTGTTGATGTCGGGAAGGTAGTCGCCGGGTATCAGGGCAGGGACGTGGAGGTTAACTTCCGTGCCGGCGTCAAGGGGGGCGTCCACGTCGGGAATCTCCCCGCGTTTGAGTGCGGCCACGGCGCGTTCCAGCATGTCCATGTAAAGGGAAAAGCCCACAGAATGTATCTGCCCGCTCTGCTCGTCGCCCAGTAGTTCGCCCGCGCCGCGAATCTCCAGGTCATGGGTGGCCAGCATGTAGCCTGCGCCCAGATCTCCGGCGGCCTCGATAGCCTCCAGGCGCTTGCCGGCGTCAGCGGTGATTGCGGATCGTGGCGGCGTCAGCAGATAGGCGTATGCCTGGTGGTGAGAGCGGCCCACGCGACCGCGCAGCTGATGCAACTGCGCCAGGCCAAATTTGTCTGCGCGCTCGATAATGATTGTGTTGGCGTTAGGAATGTCGATACCGGTTTCGATGATCGTAGTGCACAACAGAATGTGATGGCGCTGGTGGTAGAAGGCGGACATAACCTGTTCCAGCTCGGTTTCGCGCATCTGCCCGTGTGCGACCCCAACCGTCAACTCCGGGACCAGTTCACGCAGCTTGCGCGCGCTTTCCTCTATCGACTTCACCTCGTTATGCAGGTAATACACCTGGCCACCGCGCAGGGTTTCACGCAGTACCGCTTCCTTGATCAGCGCAACGTTATGCTCGCGCACAAACGTTTTGATTGAAAGGCGACGTGCAGGCGGCGTGGCGATGATGGACAGGTCGCGCATGCCGCCCAGCGCCATATTCAGCGTGCGTGGTATAGGCGTGGCGGTCAGGGTGAGAATGTCGACTTCCGAGCGCAGCGCTTTGATCGCCTCTTTTTGCTTCACGCCGAAACGATGCTCCTCGTCGATGATCAGCAAACCCAGGTCGTCGAAGTGGAAGTCACTTTGCAGCAGTTTGTGCGTGCCCACCAGTATGTCGATTTTACCCTCGGCAATGCGCTTGCTGACCTCGCGCATCTGGGCCGCGGACTTGAAACGGGAAACCACTTCCACGTTCACCGGCCAATCGGCAAAGCGGTCGCTGAAGGAGCTGAAATGTTGTTGTGCCAGCAGTGTGGTTGGTACCAGCACCGCGACTTGTTTGCGGTTTTGGGTGGCGACGAAGGCCGCGCGCATCGCAACCTCGGTTTTGCCGAAGCCCACATCGCCACATACCAGTCGATCCATCACCCGGGGATTGCGCATGTCGTCGATGACCGCCTTGATGGTCACTTCCTGGTCGGGTGTCTCCTCGAAAGGGAATGCGGCGGAGAACTGGTCATAGGTGATGGGGTCAACCTCGAAAGCAAAACCCTTCCTGGCCTCTCGTCGCGCATAGACTTCCAGCAATTGTGCTGCGATGTCATTGGCTTTCTCGCTGGCTTTACGCCGCGCCTTGTCCCACTGCTCCGAGCCCAGCGTATGCAGTGGCGCCAGGTCCGGGTCGGAACCGGCATAGCGGCTGATCAGGTGCAGCGAGGCAACGGGCACATAGAGCGTCGAGCCGCGGGCGTACTCCAGGGTGAGAAATTCTGTTTCCTGTTCATCCACAGTCAGCGATTGCAGGCCCACGTAGCGGCCGACGCCATGTTCCAGGTGCACCACGGGCACACCTTCACGTAACTCATTGATGTCCCGGAAGACATTGGCATTGGTGGCCTCGGCGCTGGCCCGTCGGCGCCGCCGCTGTGCCACCCGGTTGCCGAACAGCTGCGCCTCGCAAACCAGCGTTGGTTTGCCCGGCCCGAAGTAAAGGCCGCGATCCAGCGGAGCAGTGGCTATCGCGAAGGGCTCGCCCGACGCCAGGAAACTGTGCCAGTTACTGGTGGTGGGAGGCGTCAGGCCGTGCTCTCGCAGTGACTGCAGCAGGATTTCCCGGCGCCCTGCAGTTTCCGCACAAAGCAGGACAGGCCCGCCATGCTCGTTGATGAATCCGGCCAGGTTGGCGGCTGCCGAGCTGACGGTCTGGTCGGTGGCCAGGTCCGGAGGGGGTAAAACAGCGGTTTTCTGGTGGACGGGTGCCTCCGCCGTGTGCCGCAGTTCCAGCACCGGAAACTTGCCCAGCAAATGGTAGAACTCTTCCACAGGGGTAAACCCCTGCCTGGGCGGCAATAGCGGTCGCCGCGGGTCGATACCATATTCTTCGAAGCGGCTGCCCACTTCATGCCAGAAGTGCTCTGCCGCATGGTGATGGTCGCCAGTGACAATAAGCGCTGTATTGTCAGGGAAGTAATCGAACAAGGTCGCGCAGTGCTCGAAGAACAGGGGCAGGTAGTACTCGCAACCACCCGGGCTGCGGCCTGCGCTGACCTCGCTATAGGTGGGGCAGCTGTCGTGGTCTACATCAAAGGTTTCCCACCAGTTCATCTGGAAACGGGTGATTGCACGGCTGTCCAGCGGGTATTCGCGCGCCGGTAACAGGTTAATGGCGCTGACCTTGTCCACGGTGAGCTGGTTTTCTGGGTCAAAGGTGCGCAGCGTATCGACCTCGTCGTCCAGCAAGTCGATGCGGAAGGGCAGCGAGGAGCCCATGGGGTAGATGTCAAACAGCGATCCGCGCAGCGCAAATTCGCCATGTTCGAAGACGGTGTCTACATTGCGATAGCCATTGCGTTCCAGGTCCCGGCGAAAACTGTCCAGGTCTATACTTTGTCCTTCTTCCAGAACCAGGCTAGACCCGGCCACGTAATGCGTGGGCGGCAGGCGGTGCATTAGCGTCGGTACCGGCACCACCAGGATGCCGCCACGACAGTGGGGAAGTCGATGCAACGTGCTCAGGCGTTCCGAGATGATGTCCTGATGGGGTGAAAAGTTATCGTAGGGCAGGGTCTCCCAGTCAGGGAAAGCCAGAATTTCAAGGTCGCCGTCCAGGTAAAACGGCAGCTCCCGCTCCAGCGCGAGCGCTGAACTGGTGTCTGCTGTGATCACCACCAGTAGCTGCCCCGGGCTGGCGAGTTCGGCAATACAGCGCGCGTCGCTGCCCCCGTAAAACGGCCCCACGGCTGTTCGGGTCCCGGGCTTTTCAGGCCAGGGCGTATCCTGGATCAGGGCGGTAAACATGAATCTCGGTCTGTTGTCAGCTTGCGGGGGCGCATTGTATCGCGCTCGCGGCCGGGGTCTCCAGTGGCGTGACCGGATAGATTGTAAAAATGCCGGGGGCAGGTTGCGCCCGCCCAGCCATCGGACGATAATACGCGCCCCCTTCGATGCCATTACCCAGGATTGAGAGCCGTGAACGACCGCAAGAGAAAACGCCCAGACGATTATTTCAAGGATTGGAAGCAGCGCGAGGCCCTGGCTGAGGGGATGATTCCCATCGTTGGCAGCCTGTCGCGGGAACGCAACGTCAAGTGCTACATCTACGGCAAGTCACTGGTAAACCGTTCGGTTACCGAAATAATGAAAGACCACCGTTACGTGCGCCAGTTGGAAGCGAACGAGTTGTCGGAATTCGAGACCTTTCCGGTCCTCTCCGAACTCGCCAAGCTTGACCTGGGGCCTGCGCATATCGATGTTGGCCGCATTGCCGTTAATTATTACGACAAGGGCAAGGGAGAGGGACTCTCCGTGGAAGAGTTCGTGCGCCAGGAAGTGGCCGAGGACATTGGCTCCCAGTCCAAGCCGTTGGAAAAGCCCCAGGACGTGGTGCTCTACGGATTCGGTCGTATTGGCCGGCTGATGGCGCGCATCCTGATAGACAAGACGGACGGAGGCGACGGATTGCGCCTGCGCGCCGTGGTCGTGCGCAAAGGCAAGGCCCCCAATGACCTGGTCAAGCGGGCCAGCCTGCTGCGTCGCGACTCAGTCCACGGTGCATTTGATGGCACCATCCGCGTGGATGAGGAACGTCAGTCCTTCGTCGCCAATGGTAACGAGGTGAAGGTGATCTATGCCGATGGCCCGGACACCATAGATTACACCCAGTATGGTATCGACAATGCCATCGTCGTTGACAATACCGGCGTTTGGCGTGATGAAGCCGGCCTTTCCCTGCACCTCAAGAGCAAGGGTGTTGCCAAGGTCGTGCTAACGGCACCGGGCAAAGGCGACCTGAAAAATGTCGTACACGGCATCAATCACGAAATGATCGAGCCAACCGATAGTATTATTTCGGCCGCCTCCTGCACCACTAACGCCATCGCGCCGCCGCTCAAGGCCATGGATGATGAGTTCGGGATTCTTGCCGGTCATGTGGAAACGGTGCACGCTTTCACCAATGACCAGAACCTGATCGACAACTACCACAAGGCATCGCGTCGCGGTCGCGCCGCGCCACTGAATATGGTGATCACCGAGACCGGCGCCGCTACGGCGGTGGGCAAGGTGTTGCCGCAGCTGCTTGGCAAGCTGACAGGCAATGCGATTCGTGTGCCCACACCCAATGTGTCAATGGCAATCCTCAACCTTACCCTGGGCAAGGAAACGACAGCGGAAGAGGTGAACGAGTACATGCGCAGCCAGGCGTTGCACTCGTCGTTGCGCAACCAGATCGACTTCTCCAACTCTCCTGAAGTGGTCTCCACCGACTTCGTGGGCTCGCGTCACGCCTGCATCTTTGATGCCCAGGCCACCATCGTCAATGGCAATCAGGCGGTGTTGTATCTCTGGTACGACAATGAGTTCGGTTACAGCTGCCAGGTGCACCGCATCGTGGAGCAAATGGCGGGCATCGACTTCGCTGTTTACCCCAAGGAAGCCTGACGCGAGCCTGGCCACGGATGTCCCCCTGCAAATAGCCGGGGGTATTGTGTGGCCAATCTCTCTTTTGCTTCGCCGCTCCGGGGTCTCCAACCCGGTTCCTCTCTCGCCTCAGGCGCCCGCTCATCCCTCCTGGGGTATTCGACTATAGTCGTAATATCCCCGCAAAACCTGTTCAAAATCAAAGAACTGCCTACGATATTGTGGTCTTTTTAAGGCGCTTCTTCTATAATGCGCGCGGTTTGGGGCAGGTGGTACAGCGTGCCATCCCAGAGCGGCAGAAGTAGCAAGGAATCGGTGAGGTAAGACCCCCGGGAGCCTTTGAGATTTCTGCACCGCAGTGTCCCGGGCCATCTCACACACTAGTTTCTGTAGGCAGATCGTATGATCAAGATCAAGCAGGGTATGGATATCCCTATCCAGGGAGCGCCCCAGCAAGTTATTGAAGATGCACCTGCGGCGCGCGCTGTGGCGCTGGTCGGATTCGACTACGTTGGTATGAAGCCGACAATGGAAGTTCAGGAAGGGGACAGGGTCAAGCTCGGCCAGCTTCTCTTTACCGACAAGAAAACCGAGGGCGTGCGCTATACCGCGCCAGCGAGTGGCGTCGTGTCGGCAATCAACCGCGGTGCACGACGTGTATTGCAGTCGGTCGTCATCGACATTGATGGCGATGACGCCGTGGCTTTTTCGCGCTACAACGCTGATCAGATTGCGGGTCTCGAGTCCTCAGCGGTGCGTGAACAGCTGATTGAGAGCGGCCTGTGGACCGCATTGCGCACCCGGCCTTTCAGTAAGGTGCCTGCTCTGGACGGCGAGGCCGCTGCCATCTTCGTTACCGCGATTGATACGCATCCCCTGGCAGCGGACCCGGCAGTGATTATTGCCGAGCAGCCCGAAGCGTTTGCCCTGGGTCAGGACCTGTTGGCCAAGATGACGGGCGGCAAAGTATATGTATGCGCGTCGGCGGATGTGCAATTGCCCAAAGGCAAGGCTGCGAATATCGAAGTCGCAGGGTTTGGCGGTCCCCACCCAGCCGGCTTGCCCAGCACACACATTCACTTTCTCGAGGGCGTCGGCGTCGAGAAAACCGTGTGGCAAGTAGGCTACCAGGACGTCATTGCCATGGGGCGCCTGTTCCTCGACGGTCGGCTCTATACCGACCGGGTTATCGCATTGGGCGGCCCCCAGGTTGAAAACCCACGCTTGCTGCGCACGCGTCTGGGCGCAGACCTGCAGGCACTGTGTGCCGGGGAATTGAAGGAAGGTGAAAACCGTATCGTTTCAGGATCTGTGCTCGGCGGTCGTGGTGTAGCAACAGGCACGGCATACCTGGGCCGGTACCATAATCAGGTTTCCGTGCTGCTTGAAGGGCGCCAGCGAGACTTCATGGGCTGGTTGTCACCAGGGGCCAAACGACACTCCCGACTGGGGATCTACCTGACCAGTTTCTTCGGCACCAAGCCTTTAGCAATGACTACCAACACCAATGGCTCAGAACGCGCGATGGTGCCGGTAGGCCAGTACGAAACCGTTATGCCGCTGGATATCCTGCCAACGCAGTTGCTGCGTTCCCTGATCGTCGGCGACACCGAGACAGCCCAGGCTTTGGGTTGCCTGGAACTGGAAGAGGAAGATCTGGCCCTGTGCACTTATGTATGCGCGGGCAAGTATGAGTACGGACCTATCCTGCGGGATAACCTGACACGCATCGAAAAGGAGGGTTGAGTCGTGGGTTTGCGCAAAATTCTTGACGATACGGAACACCACTTCACCGAAGGTGGCCGCTTTCAGAACTGGCACGCGCTTTACGAAGCCGTGGACACCATTTTTTATTCCCCCGGTTCCGTGACCCGAAGCACGGCGCACGTGCGTGATGGTATTGACCTGAAGCGGATTATGATCACGGTCTGGTTCGCGGCTTTCCCGGCGATGTTTTACGGTATGTACAACCTGGGCTTCCAGGCGACCGATGTGATGGCCGCGGGTGCCGGCGTTGAGGGTTGGCGCGGCTGGTTGATCGGCCTTCTGGGTGGCTATGACTCCGGCAATCTGTGGCACTGCTTCTGGTACGGCGCGGTATTCTTCCTGCCTATTTATGCCGTCACCTTTATCGTGGGCGGCTTCTGGGAAGTGTTGTTTGCAATGAAACGCGGCCACGAAGTCAACGAGGGTTTTTTCGTTACTTCTATCTTGTTTGCGCTGATCTGTCCCCCCGATGTGCCGCTCTGGCAGGTGGCGATGGGCATCAGCTTTGGTGTGGTGATCGGCAAGGAAGTCTTTGGCGGCACGGGCAAAAACTTCCTCAATCCGGCTCTGACCGGGCGGGCGTTCCTGTACTTTGCTTACCCGGCGCAACTCTCCGGTGATACGGTTTGGGTTGCCGTGGACGGTTATACCGCTGCGACCCCGCTGTCCATCGTTGCTTCCGACGGGATGGCGGCATTGCAGTCCCAGGTGTCATGGACAGACTCTTTCCTGGGCTCTATCCCTGGCAGCATAGGTGAGACATCCACGCTGGCGATCCTGATTGGCGGGGTCATTCTGCTGGCCACCCGCATCGCTTCCTGGCGTATCGTTGCCGGTGTGTTCATCGGTATGTTCGCTCTCGCGACGCTGTTCAACATGGTGGGCTCCGACAGCAATCCGGCCTTCGCCATGCCCTGGTACTGGCACCTGGTCACCGGTGGTTTCGCCTTCGGCATGATATTCATGGCGACGGATCCGGTATCCGCAGCGATGACCAACGCCGGCAAGTGGGGTTTTGGAATCCTGATCGGCCTGATGACGGTACTGATCCGAGTTGTTAACCCGGCCTTCCCGGAGGGGATAATGCTGGCGATTCTCTTTGCCAACCTGTTTGCTCCGCTGATGGACCACTTTGCGGTCCAGGCCAATATCAAGAGGAGGCTTGCTCGTGTCCAGTAATGATGGCATCAAGAAAACCCTGTTTGTTGCATTCGCTCTCTGCATCGTTTGCTCGGTGATTGTGTCCACCGCTGCGGTTGTGCTCAAGCCGGCCCAGGAAGCCAACCAGGCCCTGGATCGTAAACGCAATATTCTTGCAGCTGCGGGAATGCTCGATGACAGCATGAGTGTTGAAGAGCAGTTCGCCCAGATGACTACTCGTGTAGTAGACCTGCGCACCGGCAAGTTCACCGATGAGGTGGATCCCTCAAGCTACAACGAACGCAAGGCCGCCAAGGATGCGTCGCTCTCCGAGGCGTTAAGCAGCGAAGAGGATATCGCCAAGATCTTCCGTCGCGAACACTTCGCCGTGGTCTACCTGGCAGAAGACGCACAGGGCGGAGTGGAGAAGATCATCCTGCCCATCCGTGGATATGGCCTGTGGGGTACGCTGTTTGGCTACATTGCCCTGGAAGGGGATGCCTCTACCGTCGCCGGAATCGGTTTCTACGAGCACAAGGAAACCCCCGGGCTTGGCGGAGAAGTGGATAACCCGCGCTGGAAGGCGCTGTGGTCGGGCAAGCAGGTCTATGAAGACGGCGAATTGGAACTGGAAGTGGTGAAGGGCACAGTAGACCCCTCCGCAACGGGCGCGCAGTACCAGGTAGACGGTCTGGCCGGTGCGACCCTGACCACGCGCGGCGTGTCCAACCTTGTGCAGTACTGGCTGGGTGAAGGCGGCTTCGAGCCATTCCTCAATAACCTGAAATCCGGGGAGGCCTGATCATGGGTTCTATAAAAGAAACGCTCACTACACCGATTTTCAAGGACAATCCGATTGCCCTGCAGATTCTCGGTATCTGTTCTGCACTGGCGGTAACCTCCAGCATGCAGGTGACGCTGGTGATGTGTGTGGCGCTGACCACGGTGGTGGCATTTTCCAACCTGGGCGTGTCACTGATCCGCAAGCACATCCCGGGCAGCATTCGCATTATTGTGCAGATGATTATTATTGCCTCGCTGGTGATCGTGGTTGACCAGGTGCTCAAAGCCTACGCCTATGCCATCAGCAAGCAGCTGTCGGTCTTTGTCGGACTGATCATTACCAACTGTATCGTAATGGGCCGCGCTGAAGCCTTTGCCATGAAGAACCCGCCGCTGCCCAGCTTTATCGATGGTGTGGGCAACGGGCTGGGATATTCGGTGGTGTTGATTGCAGTCGCTTTCTTCCGCGAGTTGTTTGGTACGGGCAAGTTGCTCGGCATCGACATTCTGCCTGTAGTGACTGAGGGTGGCTGGTATGTGCCCAACGGTCTGTTGCTGCTCCCACCCAGCGCGTTTTTCCTGATTGGCGGCTTTATCTGGGTGCTGCGCAGTTTCGACAAGAAACAGGTGGAGGAACCCGATTTCAGAATTGCCAAACATACCGTAGCAAAGGAGGGCGTGTAACATGGAAGAGTTATTGAGCCTGTTCGTTCGCTCGATCTTTATCGAGAATATGGCCCTGGCCTTTTTCCTGGGCATGTGTACTTTCCTGGCGATCTCCAAGAAAATTGATGCGGCCCTTGGCCTGGGGATTGCGGTCGTTGTCGTGCTGACGATTACCGTCCCGGTCAACAACCTGATCTACAAGTACTTGCTGGCCGACGGCGCGTTGGCGTGGGCGGGGCACCCCGAACTCGACCTGAGCTTCCTTGGATTGCTGTCCTATATCGGCGTAATCGCGGCGATTGTACAGATCATGGAGATGTTCCTGGATAAGTTCGTGCCTGCGCTGTACAACGCGCTGGGCGTATTCCTGCCACTGATAACCGTGAACTGCGCCATCCTGGGTGCGTCTTTATTCATGGTTGAGCGCGACTACGACTTCACAGAGAGCGTCGTCTTCGGTGCCGGTTCCGGTGTCGGTTGGGCACTGGCGATTGTCGCTCTGGCGGGTATCCGGGAAAAGCTGAAGTATTCTGACGTGCCCGATGGCCTGCAAGGGCTTGGCATTACTTTCATCATCGTTGGACTGATGTCGCTCGGCTTCATGTCTTTCGGTGGTATTGATTTGTAAACGGGGTCACGAGACATGGATTTGACTATTGTATTTGGCGTGGGCATGTTCACCGCGATCGTGCTGGCGCTGGTTGCCATTATCCTGATGGCGCGCAACACCCTGGTAAGCACGGGTGATGTGCAGATCGAGATCAACGGCGAGAAAACCATTACCGTCCCCGCAGGGGGTAAGTTGCTGCAGACATTGTCCGAAAACGGGCTGTTCCTGCCCTCGGCATGTGGCGGCGGTGGTACCTGCGCACAGTGCAAGTGCATAATTTCTGAGGGAGGTGGTTCCATGCTGCCCACCGAAGAATCTCACTTTACCAAGCGCGACGCCGCAGAGGGCTGGCGCCTTTCCTGCCAGACCGCGGTGAAGCAGGACATGAAGATTGAGGTGCCCGAGGAAGTGTTCGGGGTCAAGCAGTGGGAGTGTACTGTTGAATCAAACCCCAACGTGGCCACTTTCATCAAGGAGTTGACGCTGCGCCTGCCCGAGGGTGAGAACGTGGATTTCCGCGCCGGTGGCTATGTGCAGTTGGAGTGCCCCCCGCATCACGTCAAGTATTCTGACTTTGATATCGAGGAAGAGTATCGTGGCGACTGGGAACACTTTGGTTTCTTCAAGCTGGAATCGGTGGTCAAGGAACCGGTAATTCGTGCCTATTCGATGGCCAACTATCCAGAAGAGAAGGGCGTGGTGAAGTTCAATATTCGTATTGCCACACCACCCCCCGGCAGCCAGGGCATTCCCTGTGGCCAGATGTCTTCCTGGGCGTTCAACCTCAAACCGGGCGACAAGGTCACTGTTTATGGTCCCTTTGGTGAGTTTTTTGCCAAGGACACCGATGCCGAGATGGTCTTTATCGGCGGTGGTGCAGGTATGGCCCCGATGCGCTCGCATATCTTCGACCAACTCAAGCGACTGAATTCCAAGCGCAAGATCTCGTTCTGGTATGGTGCCCGTTCACTGCGTGAGATGTTCTACGTGGAAGACTATGACCAGTTGGCGGCGGAGAATGAAAACTTCGACTGGCATGTTGCCCTGTCCGATCCCCAGCCAGAAGACGATTGGGATGGATTGACCGGCTTTATCCACAATGTACTCTTTGAAGAGTATCTGAAGAATCACCCGGCGCCTGAGGACTGTGAGTTTTACATGTGTGGACCGCCGATGATGAATGCGGCGGTGATCCAGATGTTGACCGACCTGGGCGTAGAGCCAGAGAACATCATGCTGGATGACTTCGGCGGCTGACCTGGTAGTGATGAGACTTACAGAAGCCCGCAGCCTTTGCTGCGGGCTTCTGTCGTCTGGGCCTCAATAATGATGCGTTTCTCTGTTCTCCGATTTCCGTTGATGCTGGCAGCCCTGCTGCTGGTAGCTTCTTGCGACAGGGCCCCCACGCTGCACAAATTGAGCGGGCCAACAATGGGCACCGTCTGGCACGTGACGCTGAGCGTACCGCCGGGCCAGGCGTTGACGCGGGATGAGTTGGTGCAGGCGATTGAGGCGGAACTGGAGGTGGTTAATGCGAGTATGTCCACTTACCGCGAAGACTCGGAAATCTCACGTTTTAATCGCAGTCCGGTCGGCGAGTGGTTCCGGGTCACGCCGGATTTTGTCCGGGTACTGTCTTCAGCTATCAGCGTGGGTAAGGCGAGCAACGCTGCGTACGACGTGACGGTGGGCCCCCTGGTCAACCTGTGGGGTTTCGGGCCCGGTGGCGACGCAGTGCAGCCTCCCGCGCAGGCGGCAATTGATGAGGCATTGGGCAGGGTGGGTCAGGATAAGCTTCGTGTCGACGCAGCGGACTCAGCCGTATTGAAGTCTGCCGGCGTCTACCTGGATTTTTCTTCAATCGCCAAAGGTTACGCTGTCGACAGGGTGGCCAGCAGACTTGCTGCCCTGGGCATAGTTGATTACCTGGTGGAAGTTGGCGGTGAAATGCGTGTATCCGGCAAGAGCCCTCGTGGAGACGCCTGGCGGGTGGCGATTGAACAGCCCGACGCGCAGCAGGTCGGCATAGCCGGTGCTATTCGCCTGGTTAATGCTGGCATTGCCACGTCGGGGGACTACCGTAATTATTTTGAGTCGGACGGTGTGCGCTATTCCCATACTATCGATCCGCGTACGGGGCACCCTGTTGCCCATGAACTCGTATCGGTTACAGTGGTCCACCCTAGTACGATGCTGGCTGATGCATGGGCTACTGCCTTGACCGTGATGGGGGCAGAGGAGGCCTGGTCGGTGGCAGAAGAGCAGGGTTTGGCGGTATATTTAATCGAGCGTGACGGCGGCAGTTATACCAGCCGTCACACGGAGGCTTTCACACCGCTGCTGGAAGCGCTCCCGCAAGCACAACCCTAGGCAGAGGTTTACGGAGAGAGAATTATGTCCATGTTTCTGATCAGTGCACTGGCGATCGCCCTGGTAATGACTGCGATGGCCGTTGGGGTAATCATGGGTCGCGCTCCTATAAAGGGCTCCTGCGGCGGTATGGGTGCCCTGGGTATAGATACCGCCTGCGAGCTTTGCGGTGGAGATCCCAAGCGTTGCGACGAGGAAACCCGCGACGGAGAAGTCGGTCGCGACAATCCAGAACTCTTCTATTCCGCCGATAACCGCAAATAGTAGACGATAGCTTCCATTTGAGTGCCAGCCGGGGTCATACCGTCAGCAATTACGCTCCCTTCATTGGCCTGCGTTACAGCTTCAGCCGCAAGCGCAACCGCTTTACCTCAGTCATCGCCATGGTATCCATGTTGGGTATGGTGCTGGGTGTGGCCTCGCTGATCACGGTTTTGTCGGTGATGAACGGTTTTGGCGAGGAACTTCGCGGCAGAATCCTGTCACTGGTGCCGCATGGCTTCGTCGAGGCGAGGCAGGGCAGCGTTGCTGACTGGGAGTCGCTGGCCTTGCAATTAACTGCACACCCCTCGGTATTGGCGGTCTCGCCGTATATCACTGATAAGGTCATCTTTGCCAACGGGCGCAGCTTGCGCGGCGGCGTATTGACGGCCATCGACCCCGAACTTGAAGCCGGTGTTTCACGGATGCCGCAGTCAGTGGTGCGGGGCTCGCTGGAGAGCCTGTCACAGCGCGGGTTTAATGTTGTGATGGGGGCCTCTCTGGCGCGTATGTTGGCGGTGACGGTCGGCGACCACATCGAGGTGACGGTGCCGCGTTTGACGGTGACGCCACTGGGCGCTTTTCCACGCAGTAAACGCCTGACCGTAACCGGAATTTTTGAGGTGGGCGCACAACCCGATGCCTACCAGGCCTACATCGGCCTCGGCGCAGGCCAGAAGTTGCTGGGCCCCCGGCAGGGGGTGGACGGGCTGCAGTTAAAAACCGATGACCTGTACGCCGCGCCGGACACGATGCGGTCGCTGTCGCGGGAACTGCCGCCAGCGCTGCAGGTAAAGGACTGGAGCCAGACCCAGGGTACCTTGTTTCAGGCCGTTAAGATGGAGAAAGTGATGGTAAGCCTGCTGTTGCTCAGTGTGGTGGCGGTGGCGGCGTTCAACATCGTATCCACCCTGATTATGTCCGTCGCCGAGAAGCGCCGGGATATCGCTGTGCTGCGCACCATGGGCGCAAGGGCCGGCGGCATTATGGCGATTTTCGTTGCCCATGGACTAGCGCTCGCCATCGTCGGTATTTCCGTTGGCGCACTGCTCGGCTCACTACTGGCCTATAACATTTCCAGTATCACCTTGTTTGTTGAGAATCTTTTTAGCGTGAAGATATTCGATCCCGCCGTGTATTTCATCAGTGAGCTGCCCTCCAGCCTGCTCTGGTCTGACGTGGTCGCGGTTGTTTTTGCATCGTTTGTATTGAGCCTGCTCGCCACGCTTTACCCCGCGTGGCGAGCGGCCCGGATCGCGCCGGCAGAGGTGTTGCGTTATGAGTGAACTGGTACTGCGTTGCGATGCCCTGGGAAAAAGTTATAGCGATGGCAACCGCATCGTCGAGGTGCTGGCCGAGGTAAACCTGGAATTGCTGCCCGGTGAAAAAATCGCCGTGGTCGGAGCGTCTGGCTCAGGAAAATCCACACTGCTGAACCTGCTCGGTGGGCTCGATAAGCCCAGCAGCGGGCGTGTAGAGTTGTGTGGTCGGAATATGGCGGCACTGAAAGAGCGGGAACTTTGCCAGCTGCGTAATCGACACCTTGGGTTTGTCTACCAGTTTCATCACCTTCTCCCCGAGTTCGATGCCAGGGAAAACGTTGCTATGCCGTTGCTGATCGGCGGATTGAAGCGCAGCGCCAGCCTGCAACGTGCGGCGCAGATGCTGGAGCGGGTCGGCATGCAGCACCGGCTGGATCATCGTCCTGGCCAGTTGTCCGGGGGGGAGCGTCAGCGAGTGGCGATAGCGCGCGCCTTGGTCGCCGAACCTGATTGCGTGTTGATGGACGAGCCCACGGGTAATCTTGATCCGCAATCTGCCGCTCAGGTACTGCAGTTGATCGACGAGCTTGGGGCGCTGCAATCAGCATTTGTGGTGGTTACGCATGATCCCGATATTGCCGCCCATATGCATAGAACACTTGAGTTAACCCAGGGGCGCCTGGAGCAACGCCCTTGAACTGGGCCGAGCGCTGCCGCGTCGCGCTGCGTTACACATTCGCGTTCGGGCAGGGCCATCTGTCCACGTTTTTATCTTCGCTGTCCATGCTGGGGCTGGTTCTGGCGATCGCGTTGCTGATCGTGGTGCTCTCCGTCATGAACGGTTTCGATCGGGAAATGCGCGAACGTATTCTCTCCCTGGTTCCGCATATTACGCTTTATTCGCACCAGCCCATGCTGGACTGGGAAGCGATGAGACAACAACTCGTCGCGCACCCTGAGGTTGAGTCCGTCAGTCCGTTCACCCAGTTCGACGCGTTGTTCATGCGTGGCGCAGATATCGAGACCGCCAGGGGCATCGGTATCGTCGCTGACGACCCGGCCAGCGAACTGATGTTGGCCTCGTTGACGACCCGGCAGCGCGACAGCTTCAGTAACCGGGAGGACGCACTGCTTTTGGGTGCGGGAATCGCGCGTAACCTTGGCGTGAAAGAGGGTGAAACGCTGACGCTTATCGTCCCCGGGGGCGGTTTGACCGGTGACACCGGTGCTACCCGATTTGAGGCGCTTTATCTTGCCGGTATAGTGGAGACAGGCACCGAACTGGACCAGAGTGTCGCCCTGCTGCCGCTGTCCACCGCGTCCAGGCTCGCCGGCCTGGGGCCTGCGGTCAGTGGTTTGCGCATCAGCACCACCGAACTGTTCGGTGTTTCCCGTATCGCCTGGGAGCTGATAAACGAGATACCGGTCGGGCACTACACGACCAACTGGATGATGACCCACGGTAATCTTTATGCGGCTATTCAGCTGTCTCGCGACCTGGTCACCATATTGCTGCTTTCCATAATCGCGGTGGCCGCATTCAATGTAGTGTCCTCGCTGGTTCTGGTGGTCTTCGACAAACAGGACAACATTGCGATTCTGCGCACCCTCGGTGCGTCGGGTGGAGATATCGCGTGGATATTTGTGCTGCAAGGCGCAATGATAGGTCTGGTTGGCGCGCTCGCGGGTAGTCTGCTGGGTGCGTTGCTCAGTCAGGCGGTTCCGGTATTGGTGGCAGGTCTGGAGCGGCTACTTGATATCCGCTTTCTCAACACAGACGTTTATCCCGTGTCATTTGTACCGGTGGACCTGGTGATGCAGGATGTTCTGGTTGTGGCCGGCGTGGCCGTGGTGATGTGCCTGTTGGCCGCGGTCTATCCCGCAAGGCGGGCAGCGCAACTGGCGCCGGCAGCGGTGCTCAATCAGGATCGCAGTTAGCTTCCTTTGCAATTGCCGCGGCCGCTTCGGCTTTCATCTTCGCGGCAGTCTCACGGCGCCGCTTGCGCTCTCGCCACAGCCGGGCAACACGCAGCCGCCACAGCAGGTTGATCACAAAGTAGCCCAGTGAACCGAAAAACAGCCCGCAGAGTACGCAGCCCAGCAGGAATGGCTGCCAGATGGCGCTCAGCCGATGGTTTAACCAGTGCAGGCTCAACTCAAACTCAATGGGCTGTACAGGCACATCGATGATCATTGCCCCCAGTTTGTACGCGAGAAAAAAGATAGCGGGCATGGTCACCGGGTTGGTGATCCACACCAGTCCTACCGATAGCGGCAGGTTACAACGCATCAGCACCGCCAGTGCCGCAGCGACTACCATCTGCCCTGGGATGGGCATGAAGGCGACGAACAGCCCGACGAAGAAAGCCATTGCCGAGGAGTAGCGGTTGATGTGCCAGAGGTTGGTGGCGTAAATCCAGTTCCCCAGCACACGCAGCGACTTGATCTGTCGCATACGCTCCACGCTGGGGGTTATTGATTTAAGGGTGTTCTTTGGCATTGCCCAATCGGTCGCTTCTGATGTGCCAGTGATGCCGGTGACGTGTTTGACTGTCCTGGCGGTCTGTGGCCGTCGCTATTATGCCCCCAAAAGCATGGGTTCTCTAGATGCGCGCATGGATGTTTGGTTGTCTGCTGGGAACGCTTGCCGCAGCGTTTGCACCGCGGTTAATGTCCTACTGGCTTGTTGTCTGCCTGATATTGATTGCCCTGGGCCTGTTGTGCGTGAGCAGGCAGTGGCGCGCGCTCTTCACCAGTTCGCTGTTGCTGACGCTGGCGTTCACCTCTCTGCGAGGGCAGGACCTACTGCAGACAAGGCTGGAACCGGCCTGCAATCGGCAGACGCTCTGGCTGACGGGTAGGGTGTCATCCTTGCCGCGAAAAACCCGGGTGCGTGATGGTGTCAGCAGGCAGCGCTTTGAGTTTTCCGTAGAAAACCTGCTGCCCGCCATGTGTTCAGGTCCACGCACGGTACTGCTTTCCTATTATGGGCGGGAGGGCCTCACGCCGGGCGAGCGCAGGCAGTTCGAAGTTACCCTGAGGCGCCCCTGGGGGCTGGCTAACCCCGGCTCCTTCAATATGCAAGGCTGGTATACCCTCAGCGGTATTGATGCTGTGGGCTCCGTGCGGGGCGAGGGTGTGTTGTTGCAACATGCCGGGACCGATGCGTGGAACTGGCATCATCGCTTGCGACAAAGCATCGCCGCTGGCATTGACAACGCGGCTCTGCCTGTAGCATCGGCAGCAGTATTGAAGGCTTTGACGGTAGCAGACAAAAGCGGGATTGATCATCAGCTGTGGCGATTGTTCCAGCAGTTCGGTCTCAACCATTTACTGGTGATCTCGGGCCTGCATGTAGCCCTGGTGGCTGCCCTGGCGTATCTTGCGGGACGGTTGCTGCGTGCAGCGCTGCAACTGGCGGTAAGATCTGCTGCCAATTGGCCCTTGCCAGAATTAGGGGCGCTGTCGGCTGCCATGGGCTATGCCGCCCTCGCTGGCTTCTCGGTCGCCACCTCCAGAGCGCTGGTCATGCTGGCGTGTTTTCTGCTAGCGCGGATGACAGGTCGTCACAGTACCGGCTTCAATAACCTGCTTCTTGCCGCCACGCTACTAGTGACATTTAACCCCATGGTCGTTGTTGGCAGTGGCTTCTGGCTATCTTTCGGTGCCGTAGCGGGCTTGCTCTGGTTAGCCAGTTGGCAGGCCAGGCAGTCTCTCATGGGAAAGCTATGGCGACCGCACCTGTTGATGAGCCTGTTGATGTTGCCGGCAGGTGCGCTGTTCTTTGGAGGAATCAGCTGGGTATCTGCGCCTGCCAACCTGCTCATGGTGCCCCTGGTGGGCTGGATTATTGTTCCGCTTGCGCTGTTGGGCGCTGTGCTCAGCGTTGCGGGTAATCCACTTGCCGCGGTTCTCTGGCGTATCGCGGCGTGGCCGGTGGACTGGCTTCTCGCTCCGGCACTGTCGCTGGCGGAGCAGCAAACGCTGTTCCTGCCGGTCTCCGCCGACGGCTTTGCGCTGGCGCTGTCACTGCTTGCTGTGTTCCTTGGCCTGCTGCCCATGCAGAGGCGCTACCGACTGGTCACTCTGGCGCTGTTTTTACCCCTGCTCCTTCCGGGGCGCGCTGCGGATACCACGCCGCGTCTCAGCGTGCTGGATGCCGGACAGGGAACAGCGGTGGTGTTTAGCGCGGGGGCCCGCGCGTTGCTCTACGATACGGGTGGTGGCGACCCCGCCGGCCCCAACATCGCCAATACTGTGGTTATTCCCTGGCTGAGGCACTCGCGGTTGAGGTCATTGCAGACTTTGATGGTCAGTCACGATGACCTGGACCACAGCGCGGGTGTCGTGGATGTTCAGCGCGCGATGCCGGTGGTGTCGTTGTTGGTAGGGGAAACCCTGCTGCCGGGGGCCCGCGCCTGTCGCGCAGGTATGTCCTGGGAATGGCCCGCTGGTATCCGCTTTCAGGTATTGTCTCCGGGGGCTGCAGAGGAGGGCAATGACGCCTCCTGTGTGCTGTTGATAGATGCGCCCGGAATGCGAGTCCTGCTCGCCGGCGATATCGGGGTGGAGCAGGAACGCGAGCTCATCAGATTCTGGGGCCCGCAGCTCACCAGCGACGTGCTATTGGTGGGGCACCACGGTAGTTCAACGTCCACATCGCAGTCCTGGCTCAATCATGTATCACCGCGTATCGCGGTGATATCCGCAGGCTATGCCAGCCGTTTCGGCCATCCGCACGCGGACGTTCTCGCCCGCCTGCATACACAAGGCATTGCGGTTCGGGAAACAGCGCTGGAGGGGGCGTTGACCATTGAGGCGGGTGCTGATGGCGCGCTGCGGGTATCAGCCCATCGCGGCGGTTACCAACCTTGGTGGATGTGATTTTTCCGCTGTTCCGTCACTCTGCGCCCTGTGCGTATAATGGCGTTTCCTGGAAAAACTGGCGGTAGATGCTGTGCTGGAACTGTTGACGGCTGGCGGATGGTTGATGGTACTGATCGTGCTGTGCTCCATCGTTGTCCTGGCAATTTGTATTGAACGACTAATCACCCTGAACGCAAAGAAGATAGCGCCACCCCATCTGCTGGCTACCGTGTGGAAGCAGCTCAAGGCCGGTGAGATGGATGCCGCGCGCCTGAAGACACTCAAGCAGTCATCGCCCCTGGGGAGAATCCTGGCGGCGGGGCTGTCCAACGCCTATCACGGGCGAGATGTCATGAAAGAGAGTATCCAGGAGGCTGCCCAGCACGTGGTGCATGACCTGGAACGTTATCTCAACACCCTGGGTACGATCGCTGCCATTTCTCCACTGCTGGGCCTGCTGGGAACGGTGCTGGGGATGATCAAGGTCTTTGCGGAAATCATGTCCCAGGGCACCGGCAACGCCAGTGTGCTCGCTGGCGGAATCTCTGAAGCGCTGATCACCACCGCCGCGGGACTGACTGTTGCGATTCCCGCGCTGGCCATGCATCGATACTTTACTGGCAAGATCGACGCTATCGTTGTTGAGCTGGAGCAGGAGACGATCAAACTGGTAGATGCCCTGCACAGTGAAGAGAACGTGGAAGACAGCCCTTGAAATTCCGTCGCCAGCGCCTTGATGACGTGACCGTTAACCTGACGCCACTGATCGATGTGGTGTTCCTGCTGCTGATCTTCTTCATGGTCTCAACCACATTTACCCGTGAAACCCAGCTCAGCGTAGACCTGCCGGAGGCGCAGGGACAGGTGAAGGAAAACCTGTCTGAGCAGATTGAAATCCTGATCGATGAGAGCGGCGGCTATCGGGTCAACGGCCAGGGCCTGGTGGACAATCGTATGCGCACCCTGCAAGCCGCGATCTACAAAATATCCGCGGGGGATACCACCATGCCGCTGGTTATCACGGCTGATGCGCAGGCGGCCCACCAGGATGTGGTGCGTGCCATGGATGCAGCGGGACAAATGGGATTCGTTCACCTGAGCATCACCACGCGCCAACCGGCAGAGGGGCAGCGCATTGGCCAAGGGTGAGCATCATCCACAGCCCAACCGACAGGGCGATATGAGCGACTGGCAGCTCTATCGCCGTCTGCTGTCTTACGTGCTGCCCTACTGGTGGGTGTTTTCGCTCAGTCTGCTGGGGTACATCGTCTACTCCGCAGGGAATGTGTTGTTGGCTGACATGATGCAGTTCCTGCTCGATGCCCTGAACAATTCCGACGCGGCGGATTCCGGTCTGGTGTCGCGTTTTGCCTACGGCCTGTTCTATGAAGAAGGCATGGACAAGCTGGAGTTCACCCGAATTGCCTTTCCGGTGTGCCTGGTTGTTCTCGCATTCATTCGCTCCATGGGCTTTTTTGTCGGCACCTACTTTATGAACCACGTGGCGCGCAACCTGGTCCACCAGTTGCGCTGCGAGTTGTTCGACAAAATGTTGGTTGCGCCCAGCGCCTATTACGACAGTCACAGTCAGGGTGTATTGATCTCCAAGATCACCTACAACGTGGAGCAGGTTTCGGGCGCCGTCACCAAGGCGCTGAAAATTATCGTGCGCGAGGGCCTGACGGTCATTGCCCTGATCAGCTATATGCTTTACCTGAACTGGCGCCTTTGCCTGGTTTTTCTCGCTGTCGCGCCGCTGATTGCGCTGGTGGTGAGCGTGGTGGGCAAACATTTTCGCCGTTACAGTCGACGTATCCAGGCGTCCATGGGCGATGTCACGCAGGTCTCCAATGAGAGTATTGGCGCCTATCGGGAAGTGCGGATCTTCGGTGGGCAGCAGCAGCAGTCAGAGCGTTTTCACGGCGCCAGCGACTACAACCGGGTACAGAGCCTCAAAATGGCATTCCTGGATGCGCTGAGCACACCCGTAATCCAGACGCTGCTGTCTGTGTCACTTGCCGTGCTGGTCTGGTTCGCGCTGAATCCCAAGTTGCTGGCCGACTTCTCTGCCGGTTCCCTGGTTGCCTTCCTCACCGCCGCCGGGCAGCTGGGTAAGCCCATTCGCTCGCTTTCGGGTGTGCAAAGCATCATCCAGCGTGGCCTTGCTGCGGCAGAGGACATATTCGCGCAACTGGACGAGGAAGAAGAGAAGGACAGCGGCCAGATTCACATACAGCGTGCCCAGGGCCATATCGCCTTCCGGAACCTTTGTTTCGCCTATCCGGGAAGCGACGAGCAGGTACTGCAGGACGTCAGCCTGGAGATCCCGGCAGGACAGACGGTGGCTCTGGTAGGGCGCTCAGGCAGTGGCAAAAGCACACTGGTACAACTGCTGGCGCGCTTCTATGAGCCCACCTCCGGGGAGATCCTTCTCGACGGTACGCCCATAGACCAGTTTACACTCGCCAGCCTGCGCGAGCAGGTAGCGATGGTTTCGCAAAGCGTTACTCTTTTTCACGACTCGGTGTATAGCAATATTGCCTACGGGACCCTTGCTGACAAGGGCCGTGAAGCTGTGCAGCAGGCTCTGGACTCTGCCTATGCCCAGGACTTCATTGCTCGCCTGCCCCGGGGGATGGACACATTGCTGGGGGACGATGGCGGTGGGCTTAGCGGCGGTCAACGCCAGCGTATCGCCATTGCCCGCGCATTTCTGAAGGACGCCCCGGTGATTGTTCTCGATGAAGCGACATCGGCCCTGGATAACGAATCCGAGCATCGCATACAGAAGTCACTGGAACGTATATCCGAGGGGCGCACTACTATTATCATCGCGCACCGATTGTCCACGGTAGAACATGCGGATCGCATTGTGGTGATGGACGAGGGGCGCATCATCGCCAGCGGCACCCACGCAGAACTGCTGGCCGGGGAGGGTGTTTACGCGCAGCTTTACCATCAGGAGTTCTCTGATTAATGACCGGCCACGGCGGCGGCATCGAGGCAGCATGGTATCGCGGTGATGCCTGGCTGTGGGCACTGCGCCCTCTGGAATTATTGTTTCGCCTGGTCTCTGCGCTGCGCCGCGCGCTATACCGCCGCAACCTCCTGAGCACCTACCGTGCGCCACTACCCGTTGTTGTTGTCGGTAATATCACTGTTGGCGGGACCGGTAAAACGCCGGTTGTGATTGCACTGGTCGAAGCGCTGCATGCGCGAGGTATCACCGCGGGGGTGGTGAGCCGTGGTTACGGAGCCACAGCGGGTGAGTTTCCCCATGTCCTGACCGCAGACAGCGATGCAAGTCAATGCGGGGATGAACCGCTGCTGATTTACCGGCGCACTGCCACGCCTTGTGTGGTCGACCCAATACGAGCTCGCGCTGCCAGTACACTGCTTGAGCGATTTACCGTCGATCTCCTCATCAGCGACGACGGCCTGCAGCACTACGCGTTGCAGCGTGACCTGGAGATTGCTGTGGTGGACAACGTACGCCGGCTTGGCAATGGATTCTGCCTTCCCGCTGGGCCATTGCGTGAGCCGGCAACAAGGCTGCAGAGTGTCGATCACGTACTTTACCGAGGTAGCGCCGACCCGGAGCAGGGCGTGAGCTACAAGCCTGGTGCCTGGGTCAATGTCGCCTCTGGCGAGGAACGTGGGGTAGGGGCCTTTGCCGATGCCGACGCCGTGTGTGCGATGGCAGGTATTGGCCAGCCGCAACAATTTTTCGCGCTACTTCAGGACCTGGGCATTGCTTTTCAATCCCGGGTGTTTGCCGATCACCACGCCTATACGCGCGCGGATTTTGCCGGGCTTGAGTCACAGACGATTCTCATGACCGAGAAAGACGCGGTAAAATGTGGGGCACTGGCCGGCCCGGACGCCTGGTATTTGCGTATCGATGCGCTTTTGCCCGATAAGGTTGTCGATGCGGTCGCCGCGCTGGTACACGCCCGATAGACAGACAAGGTAATCAGATGTCTTTTGCAGTAGTAATACCCGCCCGCTACGGGTCCACTCGCTTGCCCGGTAAACCCCTGCTGGACATTGCCGGTAAACCGATGGTCCAGCGTGTCTGGGAGCAGGCCCGCGCCAGTGGCGCAGCGCAAGTGATTGTGGCTACCGACGACGCCCGCATTGAGGCTGTAGCCCGTGAGTTTGGCGCCGACGTCTGCATGACTGAGCCGACGCACCCCTCCGGAACCGATCGCCTGCAGGAAGTGGCCTCGCAGTGCGGGTGGGACGATGAGCGTATCGTGGTCAATGTGCAGGGCGATGAGCCGCTGATACCGCCGGCCCTGATCGAGCAGGTAGCGACCAATCTCGAGATGAATACGGCGGCCTCCATTGCCACCCTCAGCGAGCCGGTGACGGAACTGGCGGAGTTGACCAATCCCAACGCGGTCAAAGTGGTGACTGACTGTCGGGGTATGGCACTGTATTTCAGTCGTGCCTCCATCCCCTGGCCGCGGGAAGCGTTCAGTGCTGATAAAACCGTAATGCCTGAAGGACAGTGGTTCCGCCATATTGGTATCTACGCGTATCGGGTGGGTTTTCTGCGCCGTTATGTCACCTGGCCGCCTGCCCATCTGGAGGTGTGTGAGCAGCTGGAGCAACTGCGAGCCCTGTATAACGGAGAGCGCATTCACGTCGCGCCGGCCAGCGTACCCGTGCCGGCGGGCGTAGACACGGCTGAGGACCTGGAATTGGTGCGCGCCAGGCTGGAGAAACTGCCATGAGTAATGCCGCGCCAGTGCGTGTGTTGTTTGTCTGCCTGGGCAATATTTGTCGTTCGCCCACGGCACATGGCGTATTTGAGTCCCTGGTGCGAGAGCGGGGCTTGCAGGAGCAGATACAGGTCGACTCCTGCGGCACCGGTGACTGGCACATCGGCCATGCACCCGACCGACGCGCCAGCGAGGAGGCGGCCCGGCGAGGCTATGACCTCAGTCACCTGCGCGCCCGCCAGGTTCAGCAGCGTGATTTCCGTGACTTTGACTATATCCTGGCCATGGACAAGCAAAACCTCGCTGACCTGCGTGGTCTTTGTGACGGCGAGCACCGCGGTCACCTTGGGTTGTTTCTGGCCTTCGACCCGCAGTCGTTGGTCGACGAGGTTCCTGACCCATACTACGGCGGTGATGAAGGCTTCACCCGGGTGCTGGACATGGTCGAGGCCGCCAGCGAGGGTTTGCTGCGGGAGATATGCGGTGCAGATTCGAAGGGCTGAATCGCTTAAACCCTTTAACACGCTGTCTCTGCAGGCAAGTGCCGCAGCGCTGGTGAGGGTGAGCAACGACCAGGAACTGGCGCAGGCCATGGACTGGTCGCGGTCCCAGGGGTTGCCGGTATTACCCCTGGGGGAGGGGAGCAATGTCGTGCTCGCGGGTGACCTGGATGCGTTGGTGGTGCGACAGTGCAATGAGGACCTGAAAGTAGTGGCCGAGGAAAACGACCGGGTCACCCTGAGAATCTCTGCCGGACATGACTGGCACCGCCTGGTAATGCGAACGCTGGAAGCCGGATTCTACGGACTGGAAAACCTGGCCCTGATACCGGGTACTGTCGGCGCCGCGCCGATTCAGAATATCGGCGCTTACGGTGTTGAGTTTGAACGCTTCGTGGTCGCGGTGCAGGGCCTCGAAATGCGCACTGGCGAGCATTTGATGCTAACCGCGGCTGAATGTGCATTCGCCTATCGTGACAGCGTTTTCAAGGGTGAACTTCGAGACAGGGTCATTATTACTGCGGTGGATATACAGCTCTCACGTCGGCCCCAGAGTGATCTCGATTACCCTGCCTTGCGGGACGAGCTGGCGCGCCGGCGCGTTGCTAATCCGCAACCGGAGGATGTGTTTGCCGCGGTTGTCGACCTGCGCAAACGGCGTCTGCCCGACCCGGATAAAGAGCCCAACGCCGGCAGCTTCTTCAAGAACCCGGTGATCAGTGCGGAGCGGGCCCAGGCAATGCGTACACGCTGGCCAGGCCTGCCGTGTTTCGCGCAGGCTGGCGGCAGGGTGAAAATTCCGGCGGCCTGGCTGATTGAGCAGGCCGGCTGGAAGGGGCGACGCGTCGGTGGCGTAGGGGTGCACCCAGGCCATGCCCTGGTACTGGTCAATCACGGCAGCGACTCCGGTAAGGAACTGCTGGCGCTGGCCGCTTCGATCAGGGAGTCTGTGTCCCGTCAGTTCGAGGTGACGCTGGAGATGGAACCCCGGGTTTACGGTTTGCAAGCGTGAGCGCTTTCGACCACAAGGCGTTTATCAAGACGCTCACCACCCGCCCCGGTGTTTACCAGATGTACGACGAGTCGGGCAAACTGCTCTATGTGGGCAAGGCGAAGAACCTTAAAAACCGTGTCGGCAGTTATTTCCGTGCCAGTGGGCTCACTGACAAAACCATGGCGCTGGTGGGGCGAATACGTGATATCCAGGTGACCGTAACCACCACAGAAGTGGACGCGTTGTTGCTGGAACACAACCTCATCAAGCGCAACCAGCCGCCCTACAATATCCTGTTGAAGGATGACAAATCTTTCCCCTATATCCATGTATCGGCCGACAAGTTTCCGCGCATATCGATGCACCGTGGAGCGCAGAAGGCCAAAGGGCGATATTACGGCCCTTACCCCAGTGCCGGTGCGGTGCGCGAATCGCTGCATTTTTTGCAGAAAGTGTTCAAGGTCCGCCAGTGTGAGAACAGTTACTTTCGCAACCGGACGCGTCCCTGCCTGCAGCACCAGATCGATCGATGCACCGCGCCCTGCGTAGATCTGGTCAGCGAGCAGGAGTACGCGCGGCAGGTGGACGATACGGGTTTGTTCCTGCGCGGCAAGTCCCAGGAGTTGATGGTGCGTCTGGCTGACGACATGGAAAAGGCAGCCGCCGAGCTGGAGTATGAAACAGCGGCGGTGTTTCGCGACCAACTCAGCCAGCTACAGCACGTGCAGGCCAGCCAGGGCATTGAGGGGGTCACCGGGGACCTGGATATTCTTGCCGCCGCCGTTGAAGGAGGTCGCGCCTGTGTGCAGGTGCTTTTCGTGCGGGGCGCCAGGGTGCTGGGCAGTAAAACCTACTATCCGCCGCTGAAGCTCGATGAGTCGCCCGGGGACGTGCTGGCCGCGTTCATGCCCCAGTATTATCTCAACAGCACCCGCGCTATTCCCGGCGAGATTATTGTGAACGAGGAACCTGGGGGTATTGAGGTGCTGTGCGAGGTGTTGCAGAACGAGGCTGGGCGGCGCGTGAAGGTGCGCAGTCGGGTGCGTGATGCACGTGCCCGCTGGTTGCGCCTGGCAGTGCAAACTGCCGAAACCAATTTACAATCACACCTGGCGGGCAAGCAGACCACACTGGCGAGGTTGCAGGCGCTGCAGGAGCTGCTCTCGCTGGCGGAAATGCCCGAGCGTATGGAGTGCTTCGACATCAGCCACAGTTCCGGTGAGGCGACGGTGGCCTCCTGCGTGGTCTTCGACCAGAACGGCCCGCGCAAGTCCGATTACCGCAAGTTCAATATCGAGGGGGTGACGGGTGGCGATGACTATGCGGCCATGCAGCAGGCCCTGGAACGCCGCTACAAGCGCATCAGCTCGGGTGAGGGCGCGCAACCAGATGTTCTATTCATTGATGGTGGCAAGGGGCAGGTTACCCAGGCCATGGAAGTGCTGGCGGCGCAACAGATCAGTGATGTCGTGGTGATTGGCGTCGCCAAGGGCGTGACGCGTAAGGCGGGCTTTGAAACGCTTGTCGACGGCGCAACGGGCAGGGAGCGGCAGCTGCCTGGAGACAGCCCCGCGTTGCACCTTATCCAGCAGATTCGTGACGAGGCCCACCGTTTCGCTATCAGCGGGCACCGGGCAAGGCGAGACAAGGCCCGCAAGCGATCAGCGCTGGAGGATATTCCCGGCGTTGGTGCCAGGCGCCGGCGGGAACTGTTACGCCACTTTGGCAGCGCCCGGGGTGTGGCCAATGCCAGTGTCGAAGAGTTGAAGAAAATTTCGGGGATTAGTGCCACAATGGCGGCTCAGATTTACGATCACCTCCACAGTGCAGGTGAGTAAGGTTAGAGGTAACAGGGGCTTTGCAGATCAACATTCCCAACGCGCTGACTATACTGCGTATAGGTCTTATTCCGGTACTCGTGGTGGTCTTCTACGTGCCGTTCCACAATCACCTGCTAGTCGCCGCGGCGATTTTTGCCGGGGCCGCCGTCACCGACTGGTTCGACGGTTACCTGGCTCGCCGGCTGGGCCAGACCACGGCTTTTGGCGCCTTTCTGGATCCGGTTGCCGACAAACTCATGGTCTCGGTTGCCCTGGTGCTGCTGGTGGAGCGGCATGACACCCAGCTCTTTACCCTGGCCGCCTGCGTGATTATTGGCCGGGAAATCGTGGTGTCAGCCCTGCGTGAATGGATGGCGGAACTCGGGGAGCGCACGTCAGTAGCGGTTTCCTATGTGGGTAAGGTAAAGACCGCCTTTCAGATGGTGGCGATCACTGCTTTACTGGCGATTGATCCAAACACCAATGAGGGCTGGCTGCTGGCGCTCAGCTATGTGGTGCTATACGTGGCTGCCGTGCTGACGCTCTGGTCCATGTTTATCTACCTGAAAGCCGCATGGGGAATCATAAAAGAACGTGATAATTCTTTTTAATTCAGTTGCTTGCGAGAATATTTTCAAATTGCAGTTGACAGCGCGCGCCGGGTGCATAAAATAGGCGCCTCTCGAACGCGGACTGCCCTGCAGGACGCGACTTGAAGCGGGAATAGCTCAGTTGGTAGAGCGCAACCTTGCCAAGGTTGAGGTCGCCGGTTCGAACCCGGTTTCCCGCTCCAATCCCTCCTTCCATGCCCTGCATTGAAGGAAACGAAGTCTGAAGTAGCCATTAAAAAGCGGCTGATTTTGCTCTTCACTAAGGCTCGGTGGCAGAGTGGTTATGCAGCGGATTGCAAATCCGTCAACGCCGGTTCGATTCCGACCCGAGCCTCCATTTCCCAGTTTTTCCAATAAACCGCATCTCTTGCGCGGTTTCATCGGTATTAGTACTTTACGTGACCTGGTTACTGCCCGGCGCTGGTCAACGCCTGCCGAATGCGTCACCATTCGCCACTGGCTTTGCAACCACGGGATGTAGACCTGTCATCATGACTATCACTAGCAGCGGCCCCTGGCCACGCCGCGAGATCGACCAGTTCCTGAGCAGTAGCCGTATTCCCATCCGCCTTGGGTGTATTGGCGGAGACGGCTTTCCGCGTGTGGTGTCGGTTTGGTTTCGCTATGCTGAGGGCGCCTTCTACTGCGCTTCGCACAAGGACTCCTCGCTGGTGCGCATGCTGCGTGATTGCGACCGTGTAGGGTTTGAGGTGGCGACCAATGATCCGCCTTACCATGGTGTGCGAGGCCAGGGCGTAGCCGAAGTCTCGGAGGAGGGTGGCGCCGAGACGCTGCGCCAGTTGATTGACAACTACCTGGGGCAGACAAATGAACCACTTGCGCAGTGGCTGTTGTCCCGCAGTGACGAGGAAGTGTTGATTCGTATCGAAGTGGTTCGCTTCTTCAGCTGGGACTATCGCCAGCGAATGCAGAGCATAGCCTGAAATCAGCGCTGCTCCATCGACCATGACGACTACAGTTTGCGCTGTAATCGCGCTAGACTTCGTCAGGTGTTTCCCGGTCGTCATGACGACTGTTTGCAAGAGGAGTTTTTCATGGCGCCAGCGGGCAAAACGATCGGTGCGGCCCTGGCCGCGGTCATGTTTGCGTTCAGCGCCTGGATGTTTCAGCAGACGGGAGACTGGGTGGCGGCGGTATTCGCTGCAGGTAGCCTTGGCTATGGACTGTTCTTTATCTCCCAGGGGAGTTCAAAATGAGTACGTTGATGCGTCTGCCCGTCTTTCTCTTTGCGCTCCTCCTGCTCAGCGCCTGTGCGTCACTGCAGCCTGAAATCGACCCTCCCAAAGTTTCCCTGGAGAGCTTCAACGCACTGCCCTCTGAAGGGGGGGCGCCACGCTTTGAGATTAAACTGCGCATAGCCAATCCCAACAAGCAGGCTTTTGACATTGCGGGCATCAGTTACAGTGTTGAGCTACAGGGTCAGGAATTGATCAGTGGCGTCACCAATGAGGTGCCCGTGCTTGAGGCTTATTCAGAAGAGGTTGTTACCCTTGAGGCGGGATTACAGCTATTTCAACTGTTGCGGTTGCTGACCGGCCTGGGGATGCAGCCCACCGATACCCTTGAGTACCGGTTCATGGGTAAGATTGATTTTAAAGGGTTTGTGCCGACACAGCGTGTCGAAGAGACCGGCACGATCAACCTCAAGTAAGCCTAGCCCAGTAGTGTCTGTGCAAATATAGCCAGGATAATCAGCGGACACACCAGCCTTACGTACCAGGGCCATATTTTCCAGAATAGCCCCTGTTCCACATCAGGGTTGCCTTTGCGCAACTCCTGCAGCAGTGTATTGCGATTGAATATCCAGCCGGCGTAGATGCAAAACATAAAGCCCAGCAGTGGTTGGCTGTAGCGCGTGGTAAAGGCAATGACCAGCCCAAACAATTCTGCGAAGTTGAGCAGGATTACGGTGCTGGTCGCAGCGATAATGCCACCAATAACCCAGACTGCCTTTTTCCTGCTCACACCATGTTCCTCGATGGTGTAGGCCACCGGTACTTCAAGCATTGATATGGAGGAAGTGAGCGCCGCGATGCTCATCAGGAAGAAGAAGGTAAAGCTGACCACAACACCGGCTATGCCCATGGTGCTGAACAGTTCGGGAAGTACAGTAAAAATAAGTGTATCTTCCGAGATGAGAGTGCCTGTCTCGGTGAATATCTGTACACCGTTATGATGCGCAACGTACATGGCTGGCAGTACCAGGAAGCCAGCCAGCACCGCGATAGAAATATCCACCAGTGTCACCATGCCGCCCAGTAGGGGAAGGTTTTCCCGGTCTGAGATATATGAACCATAAATCAGCATGGTGCCCACACCCAGCGACAGGGAAAAGAATGCGGCGCCCAGTGCAGCGATAATCAGCTTGGGTGATAACGCCCGCTCGAAGTCCGGCAGCAGATAGACCTTCAGACCATCGCTGGCGCCATCCAGTGTCAGTACATACCCCACCAGCGCCACCAGCGTAATCAGCATGGCTGGCATCAGGCGCTCCGACCAACGCTCGATTCCTGCACGCACGCCCTCGGATATAATGCTTATAGTCAGGACCATAAACAGCAGCATAAAGCTTACGTTGCGAGCGAACCCGAATGAAGTCAGCCACTGGGCGAGACTCTCCATCCCGACCAGGCTGGCCAGTGCCGCGAGGCAGAAAGCGATCATCCAGCCGGCAACAATGGCGTAGAAACTGAGAATAAGGCTGGCCACAATCAGGCCAACGACACCGGTGGTTACGCCCAGTCTGCGCAGCAAACCCGCAGGCGAGATCAGGCGTAGGGCGTTTACCGCATTGGCATGGGCATGACGCCCCAGAATCAACTCGGCCATTAGTGCGGGATAGGCGAGCGAAAACGCCAGGGCGAGATAAACCAGCAGGAATGCCGCCCCACCATTGCTGGCAGCCTGGGTTGGAAAGCCCCAGATGTTGCCTAGTCCAACCGCTGAGCCTGCTGCGGCCATTACGAAACCGAAGCGTGAAGTAAATTCACCCCGAGGAGATGCCATGTGTTGCCTTGTCCTGTTTTTATTGCCGGCGATTGTATCATGCGCCAACTGTGATGATAGTTACTGGGCTGTTTTACAAGGTTGAGACGCTTTCGATCGTTTCTTGACTCCAAAAATCTTGCCCGCGATTCTCGGGACCAGTGTCAGTACCTCCGCATAGGCGTCGAAGGCGGCAGCAACGGGAGACAAGGTTACGCTGGGATCGCTGAAGGAGCCTTTAAGGCGAATTGATGAAGGCACCTGCAGTGAACGGGATTTGGAGCGAGGGGTGAACCTGATGTCCATTTTCTGTTTGCCCAGGTTCAACATAGCATCACCCGTGGCGACCATTTTTGATGTTTCTATATACAGGCTGTCGCTGGTGGCGATGCCATCATTCAACACGAAACTGGCCATGGTGCAGTCCACGTGTGTTGATTTTTCCAGCGCCGCACCTGAGTAAAACCAGGCGAGGAGGTCGGTGGCCAGCACATCGTAAGCAGCCCCTTCGATTTCTGCGTTCTCCAGGGCCAGGGCGACGTTGCCGTCCAGATCATCAAGCAATGCTTCTGCGGATGCACCCTGGGAGCTGATGCCACCGCGAAGGTAAGCTGTACCCGATACATCGAAGTCTATGCCCAGGTCCCGGGTCAGGGTGCTTAGTGGCAAAGCGCTGATCTCTCCGGCGAGGCTTACAAAGGGTGGTTTGCTGTTCAGGTCTATAATACCGCGGACTTCGGTTATGGACTCATCGTAGGCAACGGTAAAACGGCGCAGGGTGTAGCGCTGTTGCTCGCCAGTGTAATGCACGTCGAAACTCTTGATCCTGGTGTTCTCACCGCTGATTCCGGTCAAATCAATCTCGATGTCGGTCTTGTAGCGCGGTGCGCGTTGCAGCGCGACTTCCAGGCGCTGCATCGGCTTGAGTTGGATTTTTTCTGACGGGTTGTATTGTGCAGACGAGGACTGTTTCGCCTGTAACCCCAGGTCGTCCAGATGCACCATTGGGCTGGCCAGGCGTGCGGTCAATTTTTCGATCGCGTCGCGTGTATGTTGCAGCTGGCCATCGAGAGTCAGTTCCGTATCGCCCACTCTGCCTCGACTGCTGAAATCGGTGCTGCCTTCACTTGAACGCAGCGCCACTTCGCCGTTCACCGGGTTCATACGCAGTCCGCCCAGTGCTTCCAGCAGATCCGGGTCCCTTAGACTGAAGGTGGTCGTCAGGTTGAGCGCAGGCACAGCCATTAGATTGCCGATTCGCCCACGGCTTTCGAGCAGAAGGGGGCCATCCTGGTCAGCTGTGCCCAGCGTGAGTGAGTCCAGTGCCCAGCCATCACTATCCTGCTGCAGCTGGAAACCGCCCTCAAGGGTGCCGAGCTGGCCAGCATAGTTAAAATCGTTAAGCATTGTCATCAGCAGGCTGTGCACTTCTATGCCGGAAAAGCGACTGTGTAACTGCGTGCCTTGCAAGGTTGTGATGTCTGCTATGGTGCCTGTCATGCTTAGCTGGCTATCAGCTCTTTTCAGCTCAAGCTGAATATCCTCCAGAGCGATGCGCTGCTCGTATTGAGAAAGTGTGCCGTGGCCTTCAACAGCCCCCAGAACCGGGACCGGGAATGTGACGAACTGGGACAGGGCGCTGGTGTCACTGATCTCTATGAATACGTCAGATTTCACGTCACTGACCAACGGGCTTTTTGATGGCTCCAGTAGGCCGGCTTTAGGGGTTGCGGTCACGGTGATGTCGCTGGATATGGCTTGTAATTTTCCGCCACTGACGGCCAGGCTGTCGCCGCTCCCCTGGAGTTGTAGCTTACCGGAAACCTCGAAGCCACCGGGCACTTCAATATCCAGATAGGGTGACAGAAAAGTCGAATCGGGCGAGTCGATTGAAAGATCCAGTTTTGCCTGCTTTATCGCGGCCAGACCCAGTTCCTCTGTAAGCCCCGTTGACTGCGCGCTGCCTTCTATTCGCAGCAGAACCTGCTTTCTGGAACCTGCCTCAATGATAAGGTCCCCAAGCGCAACGGCACCCATTTGCCCGCTCAGTACTCCGCTCGCCTGAAAGGGGCCTGCTTCATGTGGCAGCGGGCCGGTCCAGTGGGATAGCGCGGACAATTGTGGGCCATGGAGATCCACCTCAACGCGATTGTGCTGTGCATCTTGTTCAAGTCGTCCCATTAATTTGACGACCAAACCGTCAGCGTTCTCGCTGACCAACAGGAACTTCTCCACCACCGGCTGCGCCAGCGAGCCGGTGATCCTGGCGCTTCCCTGCGCTCTTCCCAGCGGACGCAAGTCCAGCGGTAGCCTGGTCAGCAGCGGATTGGTGGTATCGATCTCGCCTGCAGCAACAAGATTCAGGATACTCTTGCCGTGTCCCAGGTACTGCAAATTGCCGGCTGCCTCAATTCCATAGTCAGGCATGTTGTCGAGTACGAACTCAGCATTCGAGAGAGTGAACCCACGGGTGTCACCGCGCATCTGGGCGGTGACTTTTAGCGTTCCCTCAAGGTCCCGTCTGGCGTTCATGCCTTTCAGGAAAAGGCCAATTTCTGTGTAGTCGGCATCGAGGTCCAGGTCATAGTCGAAGTCTTCGCTGGTACCGCGTAGCTCACCGTTGAGCACCACCCGGCTATTGCTGTCCTGAGCCGTGGCCGTGGCGTGCATGGCCAGGCTACTGAACATCCTTTCATCGCGCCCTGCCGATAGTTCGACCTGTATTGCCAGTGGTTCACCCTCATACTGCGCACTGGCAGTCAGCAGAAACGCGCTGCCGGGCTGACGATGTCCAACCAGTTCTTTTAGTCGGATAATCGCCACATTCCGGGTCGCGCGAACAACGTGTAGTTGACCGATGTCCAGCGTCTTTGGCAGCCAGGAAAGATACTGCAGCCACTCCATGGGTGCCGGCTCTGCTGAGCTACCCCGGTCTGATGTATAGATAACGACCTGCCCGGCATACAAACTGCTTTGCCTCAGATTGGCAGCGTACAAGTCCGCAGGGTTGAGCTCGCTGGAAAAATCGAGAACGCTGAGCAGAGGTGGGGCATCGTCCGCCTGCGGGTAGAGGTGAATCTCGGCTGCGGAGGCAAAACCCTGTAATGGCCTCAGCTTCGGTTTACGCAGTACCAGCCGAAAATCGGTGAAACTGTCCACCGCCCAGTGCGCGAGGAAAAGCAGTGCCCGCTCTGAGCGCATTGCGAATAGAGGCAAAGCCAGGATGGACGCGATCAGCAGAAGGACGATAAGGAGTTTGCGCATACAACAGGCGCCTGCCGGAATTCTTCAGGAAAGTTTATCATGCCCGGGTTGGCGTCGGCTTTACCCGTGGGGGGCAGCTTATGCTATGATCTCGCCCGCTGAAAAGCGCTGCCTACGCTCGCTTTTGTACGCCCGGATGGTGGAATTGGTAGACACAGGAGACTTAAAATCTCCCGATCGCAAGATTGTGCGGGTTCAAGTCCCGCTCCGGGCACCAGTAACCAGCAAGCTAACCTGGTGACAGCGGCCATATCAATAGACCGGTGGCGTACCTCCTGCGGGCTCTTCCCCATTAAGGGGGGATGCACCGACATTCACTAAACCCGGTTAATGATAC
>NZ_PKUS01000070.1 GCF_002866825.1 Pseudohalioglobus lutimaris
GGCGGTTTACACGGTTCTGGCCGTCAACCTGGAGGGCAAGAAGGAAATCCTCGGGCTCTACCTGTCCGAGAGCGAGGGCGCCAACTTCTGGCTATCGGTCCTGACTGATCTCAATAATCGCGGCGTCGAAGATATCCTGATTGCCAGCGTGGACGGCTTAACCGGCTTTCCAGAGGCGATCGCCACAATCTACCCGGATACCGAGGTTCAGCTGTGTATCGTTCACCAGGTCCGCAACTCGCTGAAGTACGTAGCCTCAAAGAACCAGAAAGAGTTCATGGTCGACCTGAAGCGAGTCTACCGAGCTACGTCCAAAGATGCTGCGGAGCAGGCGCTGGATGAACTGGAGGCCCGCTGGGGTGATCTCTACCCCATCGTGATCAAGTCCTGGCGAACGAAATGGGACAACCTGTCAGCGTACTTCAAGTACCCTCAGGATATTCGCCGGGTGATTTACACAACGAACTCCATCGAAGCTGTGCACCGCCAGTTCCGGAAGCTGACCAAGACCAAGGGCGGCTTCCCGAACGAGGACAGCCTGCTGAAACTGCTTTATCTGGGCGTTCAAAACGCCAGCAAGAAATGGACGATGCCGATCCAGGGCTGGAACATTGCGCTGTCGCAGCTGGCCATCTTCTTCGAGGGCCGG
>NZ_PKUS01000071.1 GCF_002866825.1 Pseudohalioglobus lutimaris
AATCCCACGCCCTGGCGGTCTGGGAGTTACTTAACAAGAAGACGAAGACAGATGTGTGGGCACTTGTTGGGGTAGTTGTCACAACTATTCAGATACAACAAGTGACCATTGATTCATAGTTTTATGGAACATTGATTTCGAAATTGTATCTGAGCCTCTGATTTTGGTTGTTATCGCGAGGGCTCTCCTTTTGGAGAAGCATGCGCAAACAGCCCCTCTTGTTACTTTGTAGCAGAGGTAAAAGATTAAACTGAAGAGTTTGATCATGGCTCAGATTGAACGCTGGCGGCAGGCCTAACACATGCAAGTCGAGCGCGAAAGCACTTCGGTGTGAGTAGAGCGGCGGACGGGTGAGTAACGCGTAGGAATCTACCCAGTAGTGGGGGACAACATGGTGAAAACCATGCTAATACCGCATACGCCCTACGGGGGAAAGCGGGGGACCTTCGGGCCTCGCGCTACTGGATGAGCCTGCGTTGGATTAGCTTGTTGGTGAGGTAAAGGCTCACCAAGGCGACGATCCATAGCTGGTCTGAGAGGATGATCAGCCACACTGGGACTGAGACACGGCCCAGACTCCTACGGGAGGCAGCAGTGGGGAATATTGCGCAA
>NZ_PKUS01000072.1 GCF_002866825.1 Pseudohalioglobus lutimaris
ATTGCTTTTCGAAACAATCGCTTCCAGCACTCGAGCAATGCCGGAATAAAAATTCAATGCGCAAAGCGGATCGAGATAACAGGCAACGTCTTTGACAACCTCCGCAGCCGCAAGTCTGGATTAGACTTGCATGCAATCACGTCAGAAATTTCAGCCGAAGATATTCTGATTTCGGGAAATACGTTCAGGGATATCGGTGCCGATGGGATTCAGTTGGCTGGCGCGGTAGGCAAAACTTCAATTACTTCGAACATATTTGAAGTTCGGCGTCCCTATGTCTATAGAGATGAAAAAGGCAAGGTTGACTCCAGGAATCCACAGCGTTTCGGTAATGTCGGAGAGAATGCGATTGACATCAAGTCGGGCCCGGGGCCCATCCTGATTGAGAAGAACAGGATGAGTGGTTTTCGGCCTGGTGTAGGTGGACAGGATGTCTCGGGCAGTAATGGCGTGGCTATTGTTCTTCATAAAAGGGCGTCCAACATCACAGTCAGGAAAAATAACTTTGCGGACAATGTTGATCATTTACGGATTGTGACGGGAAGCGGTGCCGGCAGCGACCA
>NZ_PKUS01000073.1 GCF_002866825.1 Pseudohalioglobus lutimaris
ATTCATGCGGAAGAACGTCTCCAGGACCTCCACGACAAACTCCATCGGTGTGTAGTCATCGTTGAGCAATACGACCTTGAACAGCGGGGGTTTCTTCAGCTCGGGCTTCGATTCCTGCAGGGCAAGTCCGCCCTCTGAATCTTTGTCTTCGCCGGACATACGCAACCCCGGACGATTCTGGATGTATTCCACGCTACTACTCATTAACTAATCTGTGGCTCGACTACTGGATGTGGATACAATACTCGGGTTTTCAAGGCCTCGCAACGCATCGCAAAAACCTGCGCCAGCGTATGGGTAATTACGCCGTAATCCGATTATGGGATTACTTCCTGTAACCCGGCCAAGGATACCTCACCAATAAAAAGCGCCAAAAAAAAGGGTTCATCGCACATTAGCGGGAAATGAGGCATTCAAACGATGAGGCATTCAAACAAAGCGGAC
>NZ_PKUS01000074.1 GCF_002866825.1 Pseudohalioglobus lutimaris
GGTATTACCTGGCGGTTGTGCTGGATCTGTATCGTCGCCGTGCCATCGGCTGGGCTCTATCGACTCGCCCTAATGCGAATCTGGCGGTATTGGCACTGGACATGGCCTACGAGCGCCGGGAGCGCCCTGAGGGTGTGCTGTTTCACTCTGACCAAGGCCTTCAATACGCCAGCGAGGCCTTCCGGCAGCGGCTGTGGAGTTACCGCATGCGGCAAAGCATGAGTCGTCGGGGGAACTGCTGGGACAACGCTCCCACGGAGCGGCTACTACGTAGCCTCAAGTCCGAGTGGGTACCTGCCACCGGCTACACGTCACTGAATGAGGCCAGACAGGATATCGGCGATTACCTGATGGGGTATTACAACTGGCTTCGGCCGCATCAATACAACGGAGGGCTACCACCTGCTGAAGCGGAGAATAGCCCTAAACA
>NZ_PKUS01000075.1 GCF_002866825.1 Pseudohalioglobus lutimaris
TGTGTTAGTTTTCTGCGCTTCCTTGGATTGTATGTCAGTTCGATGTATTCGAACACATCGGCCCTAGCCTCAGATCTGGTGGCGTATCGGCGGCGGTTAACCCGCTCCCGCTTTAGCAATCCAAAGAAGCTCTCGGCCGCTGCATTATCATAGCAACTGCCAACGGCACTCATACTGCAAGTGATATTGTGCCCAACCAGGAACTGCTGGTATTCATGGCTAGTGAACTGCGATCCGCGATCGGAATGCAGTACAACCTGCTCCTTGCTCTTCCGCTGCCACAAGGCCATCAGCACTGCCTGGATGACTAGCTGGCGGTCCATGCGGCCACTCATAGACCAACCAACAACCTGGCCGCAGAACAGATCCACGACAACCGTCAGGTAGAGCCAGCCTTCC
>NZ_PKUS01000076.1 GCF_002866825.1 Pseudohalioglobus lutimaris
AATGTTTACCTGTTTCAGGTTCTCGGTAGCCTACCCGGCGAAGCGGTGGAGCCCCTCGTTTCAATGCATGGGCGCTGTTCAATTGAATCGTCTGGTCACTGGTGACGCCGCTTCCCGCCGGAGTGTCATGGCGTTCAGTTACCTTGTAAATCGAGTTCGGGCGCAACCGGGTAACAAAGAAAACTCCTTTATCCGTCAGTGACTTATACCATCCATAATCGACGTATCCCTTGTCGCAGGCCACGATACTCCCGCGGGGAAAGTCGATTTGGCGCCCCTTGACCATATCATTCTCAATCCCATCTCCCAGGGCAACAAACTCCGGAATCATCGTCCCGTGGTTCAAGCCC
>NZ_PKUS01000077.1 GCF_002866825.1 Pseudohalioglobus lutimaris
TAACTTTGCGGACAATGTTGATCATTTACGGATTGTGACGGGAAGCGGTGCCGGCAGCGACCAGCCGAGGAGAAATGTTGAAGTCAGCAATAATATTTTTGCAGATACCGCCTATTCTGGGAGCAGAAAACCCACATCACTTGTTCTTGAGGGGGTTCGCGATGTCAGCGTCTACAACAATACCTTCTATAACAAACAGGGTAGTGGTAAACGAATCCTGAGTTTGAGAAATCTCAGCAATATTGAGCTGTTTAACAATATTTTCCACAACGGCGGAGTGGAGGTTCAGAAAAGCTACGTGCTGGATATCCATGCAGAGCATAACGCCTGGTCAAACATCGCGGGA
>NZ_PKUS01000078.1 GCF_002866825.1 Pseudohalioglobus lutimaris
GGAATACCCTGTATATCATGCTCTTTCATCAATCTGGCAACCCGATTCAAACTGCAAGTCTCGCCTTCATAGCGCAGGTCTTCCCAGATACGCGGACTTCCGTGAACGCCATCGCTATCCTCGTGAAGAGCGTTGATCCTCTTCACCAGGCGCTGGTTATCCAAAGTAAGCTCACTGGGAGGTCGACATCGCCAATCGTAATAGCCGCTAGCTGAGACCTTTAGCAGGCGGCACATCATGTTCACTGGGTAGGTTCCGCGGCAGCGCTCTATCATTTGGAATCTCACTTGGATTCCTTCGCAAAGAACGTTGCCGCTTCGCGCAAAAAATCGCGCTCCTTC
>NZ_PKUS01000079.1 GCF_002866825.1 Pseudohalioglobus lutimaris
TGGCCTGTCTTTTGACATTGCCCTCCGTCGCTTTAGCAACGAACTATTATGTGCAGGCAAATGGCGGAAGTAATGCCAATACAGGTCTGTCTTCCAGCGCCCCCTTTGCTGATCTGGAATATGCTATGAAGAAGCTCCAGCCCGGCGACACACTGTTAGTGCGGTCTGGAGTGTATAGAGAGTTTCCTTATTTGAGCTCGGCAAAGTATCGAAGTGGTACTGCATCCAAGCCAATTCTGGTGCGCCCCTATGGCAATGAGCGACCGGTGATTAGTAAGAGTTCTGAATCTCGACTGGTAGATGTCCG
>NZ_PKUS01000008.1 GCF_002866825.1 Pseudohalioglobus lutimaris
GTGATCCCAAACTGTGGGACAGCAGTGGAGCTTCGGCTCCTTTTTTTTTCGCCTGTGGTTCAGACCAGTGACGGAAACCCGATCTGGCGCAGCGCCTCATAGGTAACGATTGCTGCCGCATTGCTCAGGTTGAGGCTGCGGCTTTGCGGGCGCATGGGGATACGCAGTCGTTGTTGTGGAGGGAGTTCATCCAGGACTTCAGCGGGCAGGCCTCGCGTCTCCGGGCCGAACAGCAGGGCATCATCACTGCGGAAGCTGACTTCATCATAGGGCATGGCACCCTTGGTAGTGAGAGCCAGCAGGCGTGACGCTGGGAACTGCTGGCGGAAGTCGGTGAGGGAGGGGTACAGGCTTACCGCGGCGAATTCGCGATAGTCCAGGCCGGCTCGCCGAAGCTTTTTTTCCTCCATATCAAAACCAAGCGGTTCTATCAGGTGCAATGAACAGCCGGTATTGGCGCACAGCCGCATGATGTTGCCGGTGTTGGGCGGAATTTCAGGTTGGTAAAGGACGATATTCAGCATCGCCGCATGTTACCGTTGGCCCGTGCCTGCGGCTACATCTGCAGGTCCTTCATTTTTCGGGTGAGCGTATTACGCCCCCAGCCAAGCAACTCGGCGGCATCGCGTTTGCGGCCATGGGAGTGCTGTAGGGCCGTCTCTATCATCACCCGTTCAAACTCCGGTGTGGCCTGTTCCAGAATATGGTTTTTGCCCTGTACCAGCTCATTCCTCGCCCAGTTGCGCAGCAGCACCCTCCAGTCTGCCTCACTATCTTCGGCGACCGGTCCTGCGTCTTTGTTTAGCTCCGGGGGCAGGTCGGTCAGGTGTACTTCGCGCCCGGATGCCATTACCGTAATCCAGCGGCAGGTGTTTTCCAGCTGACGCACGTTTCCCGGCCAATCGAGATGGGACAGGAACTGCTCGGTCTCAGGTAGAAGCACCTTGGGGTCACCGCCGAGTTCGTCGGCGGCGCGCTGGAAAAAGTGCTGCATCAGCCTGGGTATGTCCTGGCGCCGTTCTGAGAGTTTGGGAATATGAATTCGGATTACGTTCAGGCGATGGAACAGGTCTTCACGAAATTCACCGCTGCGCACCAGCTCCTCCAGGTCCTGATGGGTTGCGGCGATGATGCGCACGTCTACCTTCGTCGGGGTTGCACCCCCCACGCGGTAAAACTCGCCATCCGCCAGTACCCGTAACAGGCGGGTTTGCGTCTCGGCGGGCATGTCGCCAATCTCATCGAGGAACAGAGTGCCGCCGTCGGCTTGCTCAAAGCGGCCCTGGCGCCGGGCATTGGCACCTGTAAAAGCGCCTTTTTCATGTCCAAACAATTCAGACTCCATCAGTTCGCGGGGTATTGCAGCCATGTTCAGGGCGATGAACGGGCTGGCTGCGCGTGGGCTGTGTTTGTGCAACGCATGAGCGACCAGCTCCTTGCCGGTGCCCGACTCACCATTGATAAGTACGGTAATGTTGCTGTGTGCCAGTCGCCCGATGGCTCGAAACACTTCCTGCATCGCCGGCGCTTCACCAATGATCTCCGTCTGAGGCAGCTGGTCCGTCTGCGGGGCCTCCAGGCCGTGCTCCTTTACCTGCGCCAGCGCTCGCTCGGTGATGGCTACTACCTCATCCAGGTCGAACGGTTTGGGGAGGTACTCGAAGGCGCCCTGCTGATAGGAGGCGACGGCACTGTCCAGATCCGAGTGCGCGGTGGTGATAATGACCGGCAGTTGAGGATGGCTTTTACTGATCCGGGCGAGCAACTCCAGCCCATCGGTGCCAGGCATACGGATATCGCTGATGATCACATCAGGCGACTCCAGGACCATGCGTTGCAGTAGTTGATCGCCGTCACTGAAGGTCTCATTGTCGATGCCAGCCTGATTTAGAGTGCGTTCCAGCACCCATCGAATCGAGCTGTCATCGTCTACTATCCAGACTTTCGCCTGCTTATGCATTGTTGGTATCCATTGGTAAGTAAATAGTGAAGCGGGTGCGACCCGGTTGACTGGCGCATTCCAGCATGCCGCCATGGCGAGCGATGATGGACTGGGATATGGTCAAGCCCAGTCCAGTACCCTCGGCCCGTCCTGTGACCATGGGCAAGAAAATTGATTGCAGCATATCCGGAGGAACTCCCGGCCCGTTGTCCTCAATGTCGATACGGCACGCCAGGCGGTGGCGCTGATTGCCGATGGTGAACTGGCGTTTGGCCCGGCTGCGCAGTGTGATCACGCACTCATCGATACTGGCTGCGGCTTGCAGCGCATTGCGCATGATGTTGAGTACAGCCTGAATCAACTGGCTGCGGTCGCCGAGCACTTCGGGGATGCTGGGGTCGTAGTCGCGCACCAGTGTGGCACAGTGGTCTGTTTCGGCGCTGATCAGGTCATGAACGTGTTCAAGGACCTCATGAATGTTGAGGTTGCGGATGTCCAGTGCCTGATTTGGTCCCAGAAGCCTGTCGACAAGGTCGCGAAGCCGGTCCGCCTCGCGAATGATGATATTCGTGTACTCGGTCAGCTCCGCGGATGGTAATTCACGCGCCAGCAATTGTGCGGCGCCGCGAACGCCCCCCAGCGGGTTTTTGATTTCGTGTGCAAGCCCGCGGATCATCGCCCGCGTTGTTTCCTGTGCATTGACCTGGTACTCATCACGGCTGATTTTCAGCAGCCGATCCACCGGCTGCAGTTCCAGCAGCATACTGATGCCGTACTCTGAGTTGCTGATGGGAGTGACCATCAGGTCCACGTGTATATCGCGACCGGACAACAGGGTGAGTGGCATGCCGCGGCGTGCCAGCGGACTGCGCGTGGCGCGAACCTGTTTCAGTATCTGCACCAGGGTGTCGGGTCGGGAGACCAGCTTGCGTGGCGTTTTACCCAGGCTGCGCAGTTCGGAAGTCTCCAGCAGGTCCTGGCTGGAAACATTGAGGCTGACGACCCGCAGTTCAGAGTCCAGGGCGACGATCGCCGTACTGATGTTGTCGAGGATGTCGCGATCCTGATGCATTCGGTCGTGAGTCCTTTGGGGGTCTTTGATCACTGCGTTCATTCCTTCACTAACTTAGCAAGAATGGAGCCAATCAGCAGGCGCAGTGCTCGAATTTGGGGCGCGGCCCCGGCTGTGTAGACCATGGCGTAAGCAAGTACTTACTTCGATTGAATTGATGGCGGATCGCCCAAGATGGCGCGCTGTTAAAACAACGTGGACAGATCAGCACTCAATTATTGCGCACCAATATGGTGCGTCATTTTGTGGGGGCTTGTCCAGAGACGGGTGGGCGTTTACTGAACCGACGGGCGCAGTACATAGACCCGCACGGTATCGGATCTGGCGAGAACCTTGCCATCCCGGCCAAGGACTTCAACTACCAGGTCATGGGGGCCGCGAAGCACATTCTGCAGATTCCAGTTCCCCGCCTCCTGGAGTGCGCCCTGCGGCGAACCATCCACCAGCAGTTGCAGTGTTTGCTCGCTGCTGCCGCCAGCGCTGATGGATGCGCTGACTGAGAAATTGCCGCCACCCATGGGGATGGTAGATTCGTTGGCCGGGGACGTAATTGCGACTTCTACAGGCACCGCCTGGGCTTCGGCCGGCTCAGCCTTTGGCCGTGGCACGGGCGTGACGGTCGGTGGCGGAGGTGTGGTGTTTGTCCGCGGCAGGTCCACCTGCTCGCTCTGGCCGGAGCCGGCGGGGGGGGCATCAGTAAACACGACGTTGCCGTGCTCGTCGGTCGTTTTGTATATCTGTGCATTCGCCATGCCCGCCAGCAGCATTGCGGTGCCAAGTACTGTGGCGATTACCAGCCTGATCATAGTGGCCACTCCCTCTCTCTGTGAGTTGTCTCTACCCTATCAGAAAAGTCCTGGCTGCGAGAGTTCAACGAAGGCGGTAAATATTTCTCATTCGTCATCTTCGCATGGCAACGGGCTGTGTTCGCGGGGCTGCTGCAGAGAGAAATAGCGGAGACAAAAAAAACCCGCCAGGCGGAGTGTGTTTTTACACTCTCCACCTGGCGGATTTTTTTAATGACCGCCCTGTCGTTAGACGGAGTAGTACATTTCGAACTCAACCGGGTGAGTGGTCATGTTCAGGCGCTCGATTTCAGCCTCCTTGAGATCGATGTAAGCATCGATCATGTCGTCGGAGAATACGCCGCCAGCGGTAAGGAACCCGCGATCTGCGTCCAGGGCCGCCAGCGCCTGGTCGAAGGTGGCCGCCACGGTGGGGATGGCCTTGCCTTCTTCCGGTGGCAGGTCGTAAAGGTCCTTATCTGCCGCATCGCCAGGGTGGATCTTGTTCTGGATGCCGTCCAGGCCAGCCATCAGCAACGCTGCGAATGACAGGTAGGGGTTGGCGGTCGGGTCGGGGAAGCGAACCTCTACGCGCTTGCCCTTGGGGTTGGGCTCGTAGGGGATACGGATGGAGGCAGAGCGGTTGCGGGCCGAGTATGCCAGCATGACCGGTGCCTCAAAGCCAGGTACCAGGCGCTTGTACGAATTGGTAGAAGCGTTGGTGAAGGCGTTGAGTGCCCTGGCGTGCTTGATAATCCCGCCAATGTAATAGAGCGCCGCATCGGACAGACCTGCATAACCGTCGCCGGCAAATATGTTTTCGCCGTCCTTGGAGATAGACTGGTGCACGTGCATACCGGAGCCGTTGTCGCCAACGACCGGCTTGGGCATAAAGGTCGCGGTCTTGCCGTAGGCATGGGCAACGTTGTGGACGCAGTACTTGAGCACCTGCACCTCATCGCCCTTCTTCACCAGCGTGCTGAAGCGGATGCCGATCTCGCACTGGCCGGCTGTGCCCACCTCGTGGTGATGTACTTCCACGTCCAGGCCCATCTGCTCCATGGCCGTACACATGGCGGCACGGATGTCGTGCAGCGAGTCGACGGGAGGAACGGGGAAGTAACCGCCTTTAACACCTGGGCGGTGACCGATATTGCCTTCTTCAAACTGATGGTTGGAAACCCAGGCGGCTTCCTCTGAGTGGATCTGGTAGCTGGCACCAGACATATCCACCTTCCACTTGATGTCATCGAAGACGAAAAACTCGGGCTCGGGGCCGAAGAAAGCGGTATCACCGATGCCGGTGGACTTGAGGTACTCTTCCGCGCGCTTCGCAACGGAGCGCGGGTCGCGGTCGTAGCCCTGCATGGTGGTGGGCTCTACAACGTTGCAGCGAACGATGACGGTAGCGTCATCGGTAAACGGGTCAAGCAGGGAGGCGCTGTCGTCCGGCATCAGAATCATGTCGGACTCGTTGATACCTTTCCAGCCAGCGATTGATGAGCCATCAAACATCTTGCCGTCTTCAAAGAAGTCCTCGTCGACCTCCTTGGACGGGATAGTGACGTGCTGTTCCTTGCCGCGTGTATCGGTGAAGCGCATGTCAACCCAGCGCGCTTCATTTTCTTTTATCAGGTTCAGAGTGTTCTCTGACATTGATTTTCCTCCTTGGGATGTTTAAGGACCAACGGGTCGGCCTGCGTATTTGTTCCAGTGCGGGGTCAGGGGTTAGCCTGCACCCGGAAAGTTCGACAGTTTTACCTCTGCAATAGCAACAGCAAGAGCTGTGCCAAAAAGGGGCTTTCTCTAACATGCTGAAATCGTTGGAAATAAAGTCGGCTGACTTTCGAATCGAAATCTGCGCGCCCTGTAATGGTGCGCTAAAGCACCATTTTGGTGCAATTCTATTCGGGGTGTATCTCCCTGCTCTTTGGCCTGCGCTGTTCAGTAGCGTTGTCGTAGTAGGCGTGTCCGGCAGAGCCATAGGTTTATGGCCCCAATAGGTTTTATTGTCAAGTTTTCGCCCGGATTACGTGTCACATCCGATCGATCGTGCCTCTGTTGACGCAGGGTTTTGTAGCGTCGGGATGATGGGCCTGCTCCGGGCTGGTTACGGCTGACGCTGCGGGTGATTGTGCAGGTCCACGGCAATTCCGCTGTTGCGTCGTGATGAGATGTCAGGGCAGCGAATGGGGCAGGCCACAGCCGGACCGGCATGATTACTGGGTAAGGCCCCGAAAAACTACCATTTCGCTCCCTTGGCGCTAGTGTATAATCCGCGCCCTTCCCAGTCTGTACAGACCCGGCGGGGCCCGCCGCCGCACGTGCCAATTCAGCGCATCCTGCGGCGGGCCCCGGACATTTTTTGAGGTAATCCCTTGATCGACCAGTTACGCAACATCGCTATTATCGCCCATGTAGACCATGGCAAAACCACGCTGGTGGATTGCCTGCTACAGCAGTCCGGCACGCTGGACCGCCGCAATGAAGGCGCTGAGCGCGTCATGGACTCCAACGACCAGGAACGCGAGCGGGGAATTACCATTCTTGCCAAGAACACGGCGATCAAATGGAATGACTACCGTATCAACATTGTCGATACACCGGGGCACGCTGACTTTGGTGGTGAGGTTGAGCGCGTGCTGTCGATGGTTGACTCGGTCCTGTTGCTGGTTGATGCGGTCGATGGCCCGATGCCACAGACGCGGTTTGTGACCTCCAAGGCGTTTGAGCAGGGGCTGAACCCTATTGTCGTGGTGAACAAGATTGACCGACCGGGTGCGCGACCCGACTGGGTGGTGGACCAGGTGTTCGACCTGTTCGATCGCCTCGGTGCCAGTGAAGAGCAGCTCGATTTTCCCGTGATCTTTGCCTCTGCCATCGAGGGCATCGCCGGGCTGGACCACGAGGAGATGGCGGATGATATGCAGCCGCTGTTTGAGGCGATTATGGAAAAGGTGCCGGCACCGCAGGTCAACAGCGCTGGGCCATTGCAGATGCAGATCAGTGCGCTGGATTATTCCAGTTATGTCGGCGTGATTGGCGTCGGTCGCATCAGTCGGGGCAAATTGGCGCCCAATACCCAGGTTACGATCATCGACCGCGAAGGCGAGACCCGCAATGGCAAGGTCCTGCAGGTAATGGGTTACCTGGGGCTGGAGCGCGTAGATGTAGACAGTGCCGAGGCCGGCGATATTGTTTGTATCACCGGCATCGACGGCCTGAACATTTCTGATACGCTCTGTGAGCCGGGGCAGGTGGAAGCGTTGCCGCCACTCTCTGTGGACGAGCCCACAGTCAGCATGACCTTTCAGGTCAACGACTCTCCATTTGCCGGCAAGGAAGGCAAGTACGTTACCTCGCGCAATATAAAGGAGCGCCTGGAGCGCGAATTGATCCATAACGTGGCATTGCGGGTAGAGCCGGGTGACAGTCCGGACAAATTCAAGGTATCCGGCCGCGGCGAGTTGCATCTTTCTGTACTGATTGAATCCATGCGCCGTGAAGGCTTTGAGCTGGGCGTGTCACGCCCAGAAGTGATTCAGAAGGAAGTTGACGGCGAGTTGCAGGAACCCTATGAGCAGCTGGTAATCGATTGTGAAGACCAGCACCAGGGTTCACTGATGGAGGAACTTGGCCTGCGTCGCGCGGAACTGGAGAATATGGTCCCCGACGGCAAGGGGCGTGTGCGCCTGGAGTTTATAATTCCAGCACGGGGTTTGATTGGGTTCCGGTCCCAGTTCCTGACAATGACCTCCGGTAGTGGCATCCTGACACATGTCTTCGATCACTACGGTCCGGTGAAGGGGGCGGAGATTATTCATCGCCAGAACGGCGTGCTCGTTTCCATGGTGAAGGGCAAAACGCTCGCCTATGGCCTGTTCAACCTGCAGGACCGTGGCCGGCTGTTTGTCGACCCCAATGTTGAAGTATATGAAGGTCAGGTAATCGGTCTGCACAGCCGCAACAATGACCTGACCGTGAACCCGACCAAGGCCAAGCAGCTTACCAATGTGCGTGCTTCGGGCACGGATGAAGCGCTCACGCTGACACCACCGGTAAGGCATACCCTGGAGCAGGCCCTGGAGTTTATCGAGGATGATGAACTGGTAGAGGTCACGCCGGAAAGCATTCGCCTGCGCAAGAAATTGCTGCAGGAACACGAGCGCCGTCGGGCCGGGCGCGTCTAGAGTCAAGCAGCCGGTATGAAGGCCTTGATTCAGCGGGTCAGGTCAGCGCGGGTGGACGTGGCAGGAGAGACCGTTGGGAAAATTGACGGTGGAATACTGGTTCTATTGGGTCTGGACAAGGGCGACGATAAAGCCACAGTAGAGCGCATGCTGGACAAGGTGCTCGCCTATCGGCTGTTTGCCGATGCCCAGGGACGCATGAATTGCTCAGTGACTGATATTAATGGTGGGGTACTGCTGGTCTCCCAATTCACCCTTTCTGCCGGCACGCGCAAGGGTCTGCGCCCCGGATTTTCCTCGGCCATGCCGCCGGTTGAGGCCGAACAGTTGTATGATTTCACGCTGCAGCGTTTACGCCAACGTCACGCGCGCGTTGCCGCCGGGGCGTTTGGCGCTGACATGCAGGTCAGCCTGTGCAACGATGGTCCGGTAACGTTCATGCTGGAGCTGTAGACAGCACCATTTCCAGATGGGGGATGCCGTCCAGGCCATAAACGTCGCCCTGGGTGACAAAGCCCAGTTCACGGTAAAAGTCCTCCAGGTGGGCCTGGGCGTGTATGCGTATAGCGGCCTGTGGCCAGCGCTCGAGGTTGTGGGTAATGCCCCGCCGGACCAGTTCCCGACCCAGGTTCTTGCCGCGTGCCGCAGGCGCGACAACGATACGGCCCAGGGTGCTCTCGGTCTCCTGTAGGCCTGGTGGTAGGCAGCGCTGGTAGGCAAGCAACTCACCATCCTGCCAATGCAGCATATGGATGGCCTCGGGGTCGAGGCCGTCCGCGTCCACATAGATACTGGCCTGTTCCACTGCGAAGACTTCCTGCCGCAGTTTCAGCGCAGCATACAGCTGCGAATTGCTCAGCCCTGCAAAATCGCTGGTGAGCCATTGCGATGACATGCTTCTAATACCTCATTTACCGGTTCCGGCCTTCCTCCTGATATGGAGATGTTGCTACTATAGGGGTGATTTTACCGCAATGACAGGGAGTGTCGCTCGCGGTCACCATAGCGCCGTCCCGCAGGAACGGTTGCCCAGTTGGAGAGACTACCGATGCTGGCGACAGCGGAGCCCGGCCCGGACTTCACAGTCCTCGGTCAGCAATACAAGAAACTGATCCGCGCACTAGTGGAAGTGGTTAACATGCCCGCTGTGCCAGTAGAGGTGGCGCCCGTCACCGACGGCAACTTTCGGGGCTTTGATGATGGGCAGTTTTATATCGTGGAACGTGGTTCACTCACTGCGCGCTACCAGGGGAAGATGGTCTACCTGCTCGAGGAGGGGGATATTCTCCTGCCAGACATAGCGGGCACGGCAGACACGGATGCCGCAGTTTATTTCGGCAGTGATAGCGGCGCGAAGCTGGGCAGCTACCCGGCTCTGGAGTTTATGCGCCGTGTGTTTGCCGACCAGTCAGCCACCAAGCTGTGGACGCGTTTACTGGTCACCTACTCCGGACTTATGCTGCGGATTACCGCGGCCAATATCCAGGATGAACCGGACGCTACCCCGGGCTTTGAAGTTTATGAACCGGGCGATATTATTATCCGCCAGGGAGAGCGTGCGGACTTTGTCTTTCACATGTCGGCCGGGTCAGCCGAGGTCGTGGTAGATGACATCGTCGTCGGTCGCATCGGCGAGGGTGAGATTTTTGGCGCCATGGCAGCGTTGACCCAGGCAGATCGCAGTGCAACGGTTCGCGCCAAGACGAGCTGCTCTGTAGTGAAAGTGCCCAAAGACCAGTTTACCGAGCTGATCAAGAACAACCCGGCGACCATACACAGCCTGTTGATTGACATGGCCAACTCCATCGTCAACCTCAACGAGCAGTTGGTCGGTCTGCGCGGCTAGCCTCAACCTTAATCCCATGTCGGCATGATCCCGGTCATTACCCAAAGGCCGGGGACAGCACTGAACAGTATTATCTTATGGAAAACGCATGTCAGATATTGTAGAAATCGACGAAGACGGCATTGAGCAGGTCTCGATGCAGCAGTACACGGAGAAGGCCTACCTCGATTACTCCATGTACGTGATCCTCGACCGTGCCCTTCCCCACGTGGGCGACGGTTTGAAGCCTGTGCAGCGGCGCATCGTCTACGCCATGAGCGAGCTGGGCCTCAAGGCTTCCGCCAAGTTCAAGAAATCAGCGCGGACGGTGGGCGATGTGATCGGTAAATTCCATCCCCACGGCGATAGTGCGGCTTACGAAGCGATGGTGTTGATGGCACAGAACTTCAGCTATCGCTATCCGCTGGTTGACGGACAGGGTAACTGGGGCTCTCCCGATGACCCCAAGTCCTTTGCGGCCATGCGCTATACGGAGTCCCGGCTTACCGCTTATGCGGACGTACTGCTGAGCGAGCTGGGCCAGGGCACGGTGGATTGGGCGCCTAATTTTGACGGCACCCTGGAAGAGCCTCGTGTACTGCCTGCGCAGGTGCCGAATGTATTGCTTAACGGTACCACGGGTATCGCTGTGGGCATGGCAACGGATGTGCCCCCGCACAATCTGAGGGAAGTGGTTGCTGCTACCGTTCACCTGCTGGAATCTCCGAAGGCAACCGTGGCCGAACTCTGTGAATACGTGCTCGCTCCGGATTTCCCGACGGAGGCCGAGATTATTACGCCGCGAGAGGAAATTGTAGCGCTTTACGAGAGCGGGCGAGGCGGGCTGAAGATGCGTGCGGTGTGGGAGCGCGAAGGCGGCGATATCGTTATCAATGCTCTGCCCCATCAGGTCTCGGGCTCAAAGGTACTGGAGCAGGTCGCGGCGCAGATGCAGGCCAAGAAGCTGCCAATGGTGGCTGACCTGCGCGATGAGTCCGATCATGAGAACCCCACGCGACTGGTCATTGTGCCGCGCTCCAACCGGGTAGATGTGGAAGCGGTGATGAATCACCTGTTTGCCACCACCGACCTTGAGCGCAGCTATCGGGTCAACCTCAATATGATCGGTATCGATGGCCGTCCCGGGGTCAAGGGCCTGGACCGGATTATCAGGGAGTGGCTCAAGTTTCGCACCGAGACTGTTCGTCGTCGCCTGGAGTATCGCCTGGAGCGGGTGCTGCGCCGCCTGCACATTCTCGAGGGCTATCTTGCCGCTTACCTCAATATCGATGAGGTGATCCACATTATCCGGACGGAGGACAAGCCGAAGCTCGCTTTGATGGACCGCTTCGGCATTTCCGACATCCAGGCCGAGGCAATTCTCGACCTCAAACTGCGCAACCTGGCCAAACTGGAAGAGATGAAAATCCGCGGTGAGCAGGATGAACTGGAAGCCGAGCGCGATCAGTTGCAGAAGGTCCTCGGCAGTGCTGCCCGCCTGAAAACACTGATCAAGAAGGAGCTTCTGGCTGTTGCTGAGCAATTTGGGGATGCGCGCCGGTCTCCTTTGGTAGAGCGCGGTGAGGCCCGTGCTTTCAGTGAGCTGGAACTGATGAGCGCTGACCCGATCACTGTGGTGATGTCAGAGAAAGGCTGGATTCGTGCCGCCAAGGGGCATGATATTGACCCGTCAGCACTCAGCTACAAGTCCGGGGACGGCTTCAAAATGTCTGCCCTGGGGCGCAGCAACCAGCCCACGGTAATACTGGACTCAACCGGGCGCGCCTATACCGTGTCCTCGCACAACCTGCCGTCTGCGCGGGGCCAGGGTGAGCCGGTCACCGGTCGTATCAACCCGCCATCAGGGGCTACTTTTGAAGGCCTGATGATGGGTGATGAAGATTCGCTCTACCTGCTGGCGTCTGACGCCGGCTATGGTTTTGTCGCCAGATTCGCTGACCTGCAAACGAAGAACAAGGCAGGAAAGGGAGCACTCAACCTGCCCAAGGGCAGTGCGGTGTTACAGCCCGCACGGATTTCTGAGCAGGAGAATGCGTGGGTTGCTGCGGTATCCAACGAGGGACGGCTGTTGGTCTTTCCTCTCGCAGACCTGCCGCAAATGTCCCGTGGCAAAGGCAACAAGATTATCGGCATTCCCTCAGCCCGCGTGCAGTCGCGAGATGAGTTTGTCGTTGCGGTGAAGGTGTTGACCGAGAAGGACGCGCTGGTGGTCTACGCCGGGAAGCGTCATCACCGCTTGAAGTTTTCTGACCTGGAACATTATCGTGGTGAGCGCGGCAGACGTGGTAACAAACTGCCTCGAGGGTTCCAAAAAGTGGATGCGATGTTGGTGGAGAGCTGATTTCCTGTTGTTGCCTATCGGGCCGGGTTCTTGCCCCGGCCGGACAGGCAGCGGTATTTCCCGCTGCCTGCCTTTCACCATAGCTTCAGGTGTGCATGCACAGACCCGATTGAATACCGCGAAGCGCTATACCAGCAATGGGTCCATCAATCGCTTCAGGATCAATTGCAGCTGCCGTTCCAGCAAATCCTGGTAAGGCCCCGCAAAGCTCTCCAGCATGCTGTAGTCCAGAACCTCGGTGGACTCCAGCTGTAGCCTCCCCTGAATGTCCGTATCCTCGGTCACCGCTGGCGAAAGCAATATCTTTGGCGGCTTGCTGGCACAGACAGCCTGCAGTTCGTCCAGCGTGTGCTGCATGTAGAGTCCGGGATAGATGTCACGGGCATCGCCTATACCCAGCTCGCTCTGGGAGATCGCCATCGCAATTTTCATGGACAGTGCCATGTTTTGTTCCAGCTCTGCTGCGACAGCCTGAATCAGCCAGGCGCAGGAGGCCGCGCGAAACGGCGCGCTGCCGGCATTGTTGGGGCCGCTGAAATACACGGCCAGTGCGAACTGGCGGGTGACTTGAAGTTCTCCGCCATAAAAACCCGCAGCCGCATAGACTACCTGATGGAGCCTGTCTGCATAGCGATGCAGTGATTTTTCGTCCAGCGTGTCCACGTAGCCGGAGAGGCTTTCCAGATGGAGGTAAAGCACCGCAGTAGAGCGATAGTTTTCGTCCCGGGCTTCTGCATCGTTGCGAGTGCGCAACAGGTCCATGGGTAATGCCCGGACGCGTGTCTCCAGCAGATCCAGTTCACTGGTGCCGGTGGCCGCCGGGGGCGCATCTTCAAGCGCCAGATTTCGTGCCAGACCGGCAATGCGGTTTCCCAGTTGTTTGCCCAACTTCAATCCAGCTCCATAGGCTGCCAGGCTGAGCAGGACTGCAAGTCCGAGCAGGCTGATCACGAAACGCTGGTGAGCAGCGCTGGCCGAATCGGTGTTGATTGTTACCAGCACCTCGCCCGCGACATCGGCTTCAATGCGCACTGGCGCACGGTATTGGCCCGCGTTCTTCTCCTGTGGGTCTCCTGCTTCGCCCAGCACTGTGCCCTCCACGTCAAAAATGGCTACCGCCGTGGCAGGGGAGGTGTCGACAAAGCGCTGTAGTGAGGCGGTGATGCTCAGCAGGTCACCGTTTTCCAGCGAGATGCTGACGCGCCGGGCAATCTGGTGCGCCAGGGCACTGCCAAACTCTGCCTGTTGCTCTCGTTGCAGGTGCTTGCTGGAAATTGCTGCCAGAACAACCAGCGCCAGACTGACGGTCAGGCAAAGCGCAGCCGCCGTGTAGGCTAGCTGTTGGTTCAGGGAGGCTTTTTTCAGGTGAATCAGCACGTCTTTTTATCGTAGTGGGAACGCGTGGAGTATAAACCAGCTGTCGCCCCCGCGGGTCTTTTTCTGTGAACTGTCGCGCTTCCTCGTGCGCGATGCTGGGGTTAGAATAGCGGGCTTTCACTGAGCCCTGGAATACCCTTGAGCCAAATCCTGTTAATTACCATTTCCGGCGAGGACCACCCCGGCGTAACCGCAGGTATTACTGCAATTCTGTCCCGGCACAATGTCAATATCCTCGATATAGGTCAGGCGGTCATCCACGCTACGCTGTCCATGGGGGTGCTGGCCGAGCTTCCTGGCGGCTGCGACCGTGAAGTGGTCAGTGCGGAGGTAGAGCGCTGCGGGCAGGAACAGGGCATGCGCGTGCGTATTGCCGAGGTCTCCGCTGACAGCTATGGCCACTGGGTCGCTGCCCAGGGGCGGGCCCGTTATATTGTCACCTTGCTGGCGCGCAAGATAACGGCAGACCAGATCGCCAGGGTCACCGAGGTAATATCCCGGCACGCTTTGAATATCGACAGCATCAATCGGCTTTCCGGACGCATTCCGCTGGGCGATTTACCGGATCTGTCCCGGGCCTGCGTGGAGTTTTCCGTGCGCGGTCCGCTCGCCGAGATGTCCACATTCCGCCGTGACCTGTTGGAGGTGGCTGGCGCTCTGGAGGTGGACCTGGCATTCCAGCAGGATAATATGTATCGGCGCAACCGGCGCCTGGTCGCCTTTGACATGGACTCTACCCTGATCGAGGCAGAAGTTATTGATGAGCTGGCCGCGCGTGCCGGAGTTGGCCCTCAGGTCGCAGCGATTACCGAGCGTGCGATGCGTGGAGAGCTGGATTTTTCCGCGAGCTTTCGCGAGCGGGTGGCGCTGCTGCACGGGCTTGATGAGGCTGTACTGGAGGAAGTCGCCAGTGATCTGAAAATCACCGAAGGCGCGGAGCACCTGATTTCCACGCTGCGAACCCTGGGGTACAAAACGGCGATTCTCTCGGGGGGGTTCACCTATTTCGCCCGTTATTTGCAAGCCCGGCTGGGCATGGACTTCGTGCACGCCAATGACCTGGATATAGAGGGCGGCAAGGTTACGGGAAAGGTTACGGGTACCATTGTCGATGGCGAGCGCAAGGCGCAGTTGTTACGTCAGCTGGCGGACTCGGAGGGTATCGACCTGCAGCAGGTCATAGCGGTCGGGGACGGCGCCAATGATCTGCCTATGTTGAGCACTGCCGGCCTGGGCATCGCCTTCCGTGCAAAACCGCTGGTGCAGAAATCGGCAGAGCAGTCCATCTCTACTCTGGGGCTGGATGCTATTCTTTATTTGCTGGGATTCAGCGACCGCGATCAGCAGCGTTAGCCTTTGCAAGTCATGCTAGATCTTGCTCCAGAGTGAATCATAGGATGCATCCAGCGGGCCGCTCTTGTCTTCTGCCACGACCTCGTCCAATTGCTTGATATAGCGGAAATCGAACTGCGCATAGCTGGCGGTTGCTGCAACCTGTTGGGTAAGCTGGATCAGGAAGCTCTCGCCGAGTCGTAGTAGCGAGATCTTCTGGCGCTCACGAAAGCCTGACCGGGCAGTGAGCAATGTGTGGGGTTGCCCTACCAGCTTGATCTCCGGCAGCAGCAATACTCGTTGTGGGTCGGCTTCCTGTCCTTTCTTGGTGTGTATCAATGCGCCATAGGCCACAGCCTGTGGGCTAAGCAGTTCAAGCCCGATGAGGGTGCGCGCGTTCTGGAGGCGACTGACCCAACGTATCACTGCGATAGACCAGCTGCTGCTCTTGCCTTCTTGCACAGAGGCGATTGCGCCGGCGCGGATATCCTCCGGCAGGTCTTCACCCCACTCTATGCAGTATCCACCAGGACTCGCGTTGATGGATTTGACTTGATACACGGGGTAGCTGCGCCTGGGTGAATCGGCTGCATTACCATTGGTGATTGCCTGCAGGCTCTGCTCGTCTACCTCGATGTTATGGGTAAACGCAGCTTCGGCCTCACTGGCCGACTCCTCGCGGACGAAGTCTTCTTCGGGATTGGCTTTTCGCCAGGGGTCATGGGGGGACTTGTCCTCGCGCAGGAAAACGTTGGTGCTCATTCGCCCAGCGGCTTCCGGGCTGTAGTGGTCGCCGTGAATCAGTTGCTCAAAGTCTCTTCCGTCGGCTGCGTGGAAGTGGGCAGCCCCCAGGCCTATGCTGATAGCGAGGGGGGTCTCGCTTTGTACGCGACTGAAATTGCGCATGCTCATACTGCTGAGGCAGTCGATAAGATGACCGAGCATGTTGGACGGAAGGCTCAGTCCATCCTCCAGTTTGACGCCAGGCTTGCCCTTGGCGTCGTCCTGTTCCTGTAACTGATGTAGATAGCTTACCAGTTCCTGTGCACTGATCTGGCGACATTGGCTGCTGCTGTGCTTGTCATAGAGCTTGCTGTAAAGCGGCGGTTGGTCGCGGTCGAGATCGACAAGAAACAGGCCATCGACTGTGCCCTGGCCGCCTATCTGCAGTTTCTCGCTCCATTGCGCCAGGGCAGCATGTACCGCCACCATATCGGACTGTCGGAGTTGATTGGGTTTGATACAGCCCAACACAAGGCCCTGCAGGTAGGTGTTGGTCACGGTCGTACTGCGGCCATCAGCGTCATTGACCGCAAGTGTCGCCAGTCCCTGTCGCTCGGCCAGCGCATACAGCTGATGCAGGGTCAGCCATCCGCCCAGGGTGACTGGCCGGTATAGCTGGAAGCTGAGCAATATGCTGCGACCGCTAAAATCGAGACCCGACTGAATCGCCTCGCAGAGCAGGCGGGCGGGATTGTGGTCGCGAATGCTGTCCGGATCATTGACGATATGCGTGGCGAGCAGTGAATACGCGTCGATAAGTTGACCGTAGATATCTTCAGTCAGTTCCGCCAGTTGCCTGGGTTCTTCGGGCATGACCAGCGGCTGATGAAGAAAGCGCTTGGTGAGGTTGGCAAGCGTGACCTGCACACTGCCTGACAGGGCTGCAAGTATCGCGTGACGCAGCTCGGGAGCGACCACGCAATGATTCAGGTCGTCAAGTGCGGCCCGCAGTTGTTCTGCGACGGCACGGATATTCGTCACCGGCAATTGCTGCGCCCAGTCGCGCGCCGCATCCCCATCCAATTGGAAATGTGTGAATTGCGCGAGATCCTGCTGCGGCAGCTTCATTTTTAGCAAATTATCGTTATTCATTTCCCTGGTCCTGCCTTACCGTGTTCGCGTCCAGGTGCTGGTTTAGCAAGATTAGCTCATTTCCCGCGGTCGCCGCCAGCGGCAATGCTTGCAATCTCCCCAAGACCCGCGCTCTGGGGTATCATTGTCGCCACTTTTCTGAGCCCAAGGTAAACGGTAACACCATGGCGAACTATTCAACCAACGAATTCAAGTCCGGCCTCAAGGTCATGCTGGACGGTGACCCCTGCAGCATTCTCGACAACGAATTCGTGAAGCCCGGCAAAGGCCAGGCTTTCAATCGCGTCAGATTGCGCAATCTCAAGACTGGCAGGGTGTGGGATCGTACCTTCAAGTCCGGTGAGACACTGGAGGGCGCCGATGTAATGGACCGGACCATGGAGTATCTCTACAACGACGGTGAGTTCTGGTACTTCATGGAGCCAGACACCTTCGAGCAGTACCAGGCCGATGCCAAGGCCGTGGGCGATGCGCACCTGTGGTTCAAAGAGCAGGAAAAGTGCGAAGTAACCCTGTACAACGGCACCCCCCTTTCGGTAGCGCCGCCCAACTTTGTCGAGTTGGAGATCACCGAGACGGATCCTGGCCTCAAGGGAGATACAGCACAGGGCGGCAGCAAGCCGGCTACCCTCAGCACCGGTGCAGTAGTCAAGGTTCCCCTGTTCCTCAGTGAGGGCGAGGTCATACGCGTTGATACCCGTACGGGCGAATACCAGGGTCGTGCCAGCAAGTCCTGATTGTTGATGGGTTGGCAGCCCGCGGCAACCCTGGATAGGCTGCGCCAGCGAGCTGCCCTGTTGGCGCATGTTCGCGATTTCTTCTGTGGCCGCGGCGTTCTCGAGGTGGAGACGTCGCTGCTGTGCAGCAGCGGGATAACCGATCCTTCGATCGAGCCCCTAAGGGTACAGTGTGGGCAATCCATCACCGGCACCCGTTTCCTGCAGACCTCTCCCGAATACGCGATGAAAAGGCTGCTTGCTGCTGGCAGCGGACCTATCTACCAGGTCGCAAAGGCCTTTCGTGATGGCGAAGCAGGGCCGCGCCACAACCCCGAATTTACGCTGCTGGAGTGGTACCGGCCGGGTTTTGATCACCACCAGTTAATGCGGGAGGTGGCGGACCTGGTGCTCTCATACCTGGGTACTCAGCCGGTGGAATACCATGCCTATCGCGCATTGTTTCAGCAGGAGCTGGGGGTGGATCCTCTCACCGCGGAGCTGGACACGCTGCAGTCAGTAGCGCGCGCGGAACTGGATGTCGGTGGCCTCAGTGGCGATCGTGACCTCTGGCTTGACCTGCTTATGAGCCATCTTATCGAGCCGCGACTGATAGGGCGCGGCCTGTGCTTCGTTTATGACTATCCTGAAAGCCAGGCCGCTCTGGCCCGCGTCAGCGAGGTCGATGGCATGTCGGTGGGTCATCGTTTCGAGCTCTACGTCAACGGCCTGGAGTTGGCCAACGGCTATTGGGAGCTGGGTGACGCTGTCGAACAGCGCCGCCGATTCGTCGCCGATAATCAGCGGCGATGCGTCGCTGGCCAGAACGAACAACCCCTGGACGAGCATTTGTTGGCGGCACTGGCAGCGGGAATGCCAGACTGTGCCGGGGTTGCCCTGGGTCTGGACCGCTTGTTGATGCTTGGCGCGGGTTGCGAGGATATTCGCCAGACCCTGGCATTCGATTGGTCGCGCAGTTAGCGGATGATGGCATTGTCGTCCACGTCGCACACCGCCGGACCATAGCCCGCGATAAATTCCGCGGGCAATCGCCTGGGTCTGCCGCTGGACATCTCGATACAGGCAAAGCGCATGCCACCGCGCAGCAGGGTGACGCCGTCATCAACGCGGACGATCTGGAAGCGGCGCTGCATGGTGAGACGACGGTCCCAGTTGACTATCCAGGTAGCGATTACGACTTTGTCGCCCTCACGGGATGCCTGCAGGTAGTGATATTCGCTGTGGGTGATCGCCATGGCCCTGTCCAGCCGCCGGTATGCTTCAAGGTCAAGGCCAAGCGATACCGAGTGGGCCCACGCCACTTGCTCACACCATTTAACGTATACGGCGTTGTTGGTGTGATTGAGTCCGTCGATATCGTCAGCCTGGACGATGCTGTCCAGGGTAAAAGGTTGAAGGTAATCCCAGTCCGGCATTCGAGGGCTCATGGGCTGGCGGCCTCGGCGGCTTCCGCCGGGTCAAAAGAGATGGGTTTGAGCGCGAACTGCAGGTAGCCGTAGATGATGGCAATGACCGGGCAGAACAGGTTGAAAAAGGCGTAGGGGGCATAGCTGATCGTGGCGACGCCAAGGGTGGCCGACATGTACGCTCCACAGGTGTTCCATGGAATCAACGCCGAGGTTAGCGTAGCGGAGTCCTCCAGCGTTCGCGACAGGTTGAGAGCAGACAGTCCACGCTCTCGATAGGCGTTGCGATACATACGCCCGGGCAGCGCCACGGCAATGAACTGGTCTGCCGCTAGGATATTGGTGCCAATGCAGGTAAACACGGTGGTGGTGATAAGTGAGCCAACGCTCTTCACGCTGCGCAGGGCCAGCCCCAGCAGATAGCCAAGAATACCTGTGCGCTCCAGTACTCCTCCAAATCCCAGCGCGCAGATAATCAACCACACCGTATTGAGCATCGACGACATACCACCCTTGCTCAGTAATGCGTCCAGGAATTCGTTTCCGCTATTTGAAGTGAAGCCGTCAAAGAGTGCGATCCAGATTCCCTTTAATTGCACGAACATATAGCTGAGATCCGGGCTACTGCCGGCGAGTCCGGCGACCTGGTCTGGCTGGAACAGCACTGCGAATACGGCGCCTGTCAGCGCGCTGACAACGATCGCGGGAAAGGCGGGAAAACGCTTGAATACCAGTAGTAACATCAGCACTAGCGGCAGCAGCAGGTGCAGACCAATGGTGAACTCGGCGGCGAGCGCAGCCTGCAGGTTGGCAATCTCCCGGGGGGTCGCGCCCTCGGAAGAGCCGAGTACGGCAAAAATGGCCAGTGCCAGTACAAAGCTTGGCAGGGTTGTCCACAGCATATGACGAATATGATCGAACAGGTCCACGCCGGTGGCGGCAGCGGCGAGGTTGGTGGTGTCGGACATCGGCGAGAGTTTGTCGCCAAAATAGGCCCCCGAGATAATCGCCCCGGCCGTTATCGCAGGCGACAGGTCAAAGCTGCCGGCGATACCCATCAGGCCGATGCCAAGGGTGCCGGCTACCGTCCACGAACTGCCGATGCTGATAGCGACGATGGCGCAGATTGCAGCGCTGGCTGCGTAGAAGATATCGGGGTCGAGAATCTGCACACCGTAATAGATCATTGCCGGCACCGTGCCGCAGAGGATCCATGTGCCGATAAGCATGCCCACACTGAGCAGGATCAGGGTCGGGCTCAACCCCATGCTGATACCGTTGACAATGCCCTCCTGCGCCTCTCGCCAACTGACTCCGCGGCTGCGTGACACCAGGGCCGCGACACAGGTGGCCAGAAGCAGGGCGATCTGGTTGGCACCGTAAGAGGAGTCTGCGCCAAACAGGTAAACGGAGCAGCCAAGGAGGGTGACGAGAAAGGCGATCGGGGTCAGCGCCTGCACCGCAGTGATTGGGAGTTTTTCTTTTCTCACGTCTAATCGCCGTTCACCCGGGTTGCCTTTGTGCATCCCCAAGCCAATCAGGATGCCTGAATTTGTGCATACGGTACAGCCTGCGACCGGCCTGGGTCTGACAGCGAAAACCGTATCGCGTAATATAGGCACCGTCCTATTCAGTTTTTCCTGGAACAGTCACATGCGCCCTCATTCCCTACTCCCCGCATTGTCAGTGGCAGTATTTATTCTTTTATCAGTTGTTGCCTGCGCCCAGCCGGGCCCGGGTCCTGCGCGTGTTGAGCCTCTTCTGGAGAATGCGGCCAGCGCAACCGGGCCGGGCGAAGAGACCGGGATTCGTGTGCGCACGCTGTTGGAGTGGTTGCAGGAGCCCTGGGGAATGGACTTCCTCCCCGATGGTCGGCTGCTGCTGACAGAAAAGCCCGGCACCCTGAAAGTCGTCACGCCGGAAACCTGGCGCACCACGGATGTGAGTGGTGTGCCAGCAGTTGCCGACGAGGGGCAGGGGGGATTGATGGATGTTCTGGTTCATCCCGACTTTGAGCGCAATCATTGGGTGTATCTAAGTTACGCTGTTGCGGTAGAGGGTGGTTTCACGACTCGGGTAAGTCGCGCACGTCTGCGGGGTACTGCGTTGGAAGACTTCGAGGTCCTGTTTACAGCGCGACCTGCCTATGCCGAGCGGCGGCATTTCGGATCGCGCCTGCTTTTGGACCGGGGACTGCTCTATATCACCGTTGGTGACCGCGGCAATCGTGAAAAGGCCCAGTCACTACTGACGCATAACGGCAAGGTACTGCGGCTCACTGAGGATGGGCGCATTCCTGATGACAACCCATTCGTGGGTCGCGACGACGCCCTGCCTGAAATTTATAGCTACGGCCATCGCAATCCCCAGGGTATGGCCCGCCGCCCGGGGACGCGAGAAATCTGGGTCACCGAGCACGGTCCCCAGGGCGGAGACGAGATAAATATCATAAAGCCAGGCGCCAACTATGGCTGGCCCGTAATCACCTATGGTGAAGAGTACGGGGGTGGGGCAATTGGTGAGGGCGTCCACAAGGACGGCATGGAGCAGCCGCTTATCTACTACGTACCCTCCCTGGGAACGGGCGGTATCGCCTTCTATGACCTGAATACCTATCCTGGCTGGAACGCGTCACTGCTGGTCTCCGGCCTGCGCCTCGCGAGAATCAACCGCCTGGAGCTTGACGCCAGCGGCAAACCTGGAAAGGAAACTCGCCTGCTGGGGAACCTGGGTATGCGGGTACGCGACATTCAGGTGGGCCCCGACGGTCTGGTCTATGCCCTGGCTGACCGGTCGCGCCTGATTCGACTCGAGCCGCGCTAAACCTTGCCATCACCCCACCGGCCACCTGCGGAACTACCCCCGTTTTACTATCGGGAAAACTTCCACAAGTTGCTGGACACCGTCGAAGGTCAGTATGGGGACCTGCTGCTCCCTGAGGAGACGGGCTTCCTCGAGGCATACAGGCGACTGGGTTTTGATGCGCAGTGCCTTTATGTGCGACTGATCTCGCGTGTGGGCCCCTGGTTCAGGGAGCTGCGACTGCATTACCCGGAGCTGGGCGCCATTACCCCGGCGGTGGACGATTTGCTGCAAGCCGGTCTCGCCGAGCAGGCAGCAGGGCTGTCTGTCGAAGACCTGGGGGGGCTTTGCAGCGTCGCCGAGCTGTCCACTTTATACGCGACTCGGGCCGCCGACAAAGCCAGCCTGCTGCAGCAGATTAGCCAGGTCGAGAGTAGCGAGACGGGCGCTCTGGACACGCTCATAGCCGCAGATTGTGCTCGTGTGATTGCGCCGGCAAAAACAGACGTGGTCAACCTGCTGCAATTGCTGTTCTTTGGTAATCGCCGTCAGGGGCTGACCGACTTTGTGCTCAGCGACCTCGGGGTGGCGCGCTACTATCCCTACGCGCTGGACCGGGGCCAGCGCCTGTTTCCCCGGCGTGAAACGCTGGAGGCCTATCTCGACTGCGCCGCCTGCGAGGATCAGTGGCACGTCCTGCTGGAGCAGGGCGACGAAAAAGGTATCCGTGAGTTGGCGGTCGCCATGTCTTGCACAGCAATTCGCGACCCTGCGGTACAGCACCGCTGGGACCGTCTCTACAATCGTGTTGCCCGACAACTGGAGCGCATGGGGGAAAGCCAGCTCGCATTGACCCTGTACAGTCTCAGTCAAAGGCATCCGGCACGCGAACGCAGTGCCCGGCTGTTTGAGAAAGTGGGTGCTCACTCGCAAGCGGAGCAACTTTGCGAGACCATCGAAGCGCAGCCCTGGTGTGAGGATGAGAGGGATGCGTCGCGGCGCATTCTGCCGCGCGTGCGCAGGAAGTTGTATGGTGGCAGCACGTCCCGGCGTCGCGACCAATTCGATCAATTCGTGTTGTCTTTGCCACACAGTGACGTGCGAGTGGAACGGCAGGTAGCGCAGAAACTGTCTGGCGATTGGCAGCAGGTACGCTACGTCGAAAACCAGTTGATGACTGCGCTGTTCGGACTGGCGTTCTGGGAGCAGATCTTTGCCCCGGTTCCCGGCGCATTCAACAATCCCTATCAGAGTGTGCCTGCCGATATGTACGAGCAGGACTTTGCTGCCAATCGACGGGAGCTGCTCGACTCGCGACTGGCCGAGCTCTCGACTCTGTCGCTGGATGTTGAATTACCCAATCGTTGGCGCAGCTACCAGGGATTCCAGTGCCGCTGGGTGAACTGGCGCGTCATCTCTGAAGAGCTGGTGACCAATGCCGCAGCCGTGATTCCGCGTGAACATTTGCTAGCCATCTGGCAGAGAATCCTCTTTGATCCCCGGGAGAACCGCCGTGGTTTTCCGGATTTGCTGGCGCTTGGTTCCCGCCCAGGCGACTACCAGATGATAGAAGTCAAAGGCCCCGGGGATACGCTACAGGATAGCCAGAAGCGTTGGCTTCGATTTTTTCGTGAGCAGGGGATTCCTGCTGCTGTCGCGCATGTACAGTGGTCCGATGACTGAATTTACCGTTAGTGTTCGCGATCTGGTGGCGTTCTGCCATCGTAGCGAGGACATTGATCACCGCTATACGCCGTCCCCTACTGCTGAGCAGGGGATGGATGGGCATGCGCGGGTCTACCGTCGCCGCGCCGACAGCTACCACCGGGAGTATCCGGTACGGTACCGACACCAACAGGGCGAGTGTAGCTTGCTATTGCGCGGGCGGGCGGATGGTTACGACGCGACTCTGGGCCTGGTAGAAGAAATCAAAACCTGTCGTGGGGATCCGGCGCGTATTCCTCCGGCAGTGAGCCGTCTTCACCTGGCGCAGGCGCAAGTCTATGCCGCCATTATCGCTGAAAATGAGGGTCTGGCATCGCTGGAAGTGCGCCTGACCTGGCTGGATATTGATCAGGACCAGGAACACCCTCTTTCCCAGCATTACCAGCGCGAGGAGCTGAGAACTTTTCTGCTGGAGACGCTGGCGCGGTTTTCGCAATGGCTGGAACTGCTGCAGCGACTGCGAGAGCGCCGTCAGGCAAGTTTGCGTTCCCTGCCTTTTCCCCACGGTGAGTTTCGCAGCGGGCAGCGGGATATTGCCGAACTGGTCTACAAATGTGTGGATCAGGGGGGGCAACTGATGATTGAGGCCCCGACGGGCATCGGCAAAACTTCGGCGGTGCTGTTCCCGTCACTGAAAGCGATGGAGCGCGACAAGCACGAGGCGCTGGTATTTGTAACCTCCAGAACGGTGGGCAGGCGCACAGCGGAAAGCAGCCTGGCGATGATGGCGGAAGCAGGCTTGAGGGCATGCAGCCTCAGCCTGTCTGCCAGGGCCTCGGTCTGCCTGTCGCCGGGCAGTGCCTGCCATGGAGATGATTGTCTCTATGCCAGCGGCTACTACGACCGGCTGCAAGGCGCGATGGCCGAGGCGGTGCAGGCGGGCCTGCTGCAGCGTGAAACACTGCAGGACATCGGCAGGCGTCACCGCGTATGCCCTCATCAACTGGCTACCGACCTCCTGCCCTGGGTGGATATCGTGATTGCCGACGCCCATTACGTTTACAGCTTGCAGCCCCTGGTCGGCAGGAAGATGGAAGAGCACCGGCGCTGGAGCGTATTAGTGGACGAGGCGCACAATCTGCCTGAGCGCGCGCGTAGCATGTATAGCGCCAAACTGTCCAAGTCGGCATTGATGCGGGTGAAGAAACATGCCTCCGGACCAATAAAAAAGGCATTGGAGCGACTCAACCGGGCGATACTGGCGCTGCAGAGCGAACGCTGCACTGAGACTGCGCAGTACGCCATCCTCGAAGACCTGCCGTCCCCGTTGGTGAATGCCATGGCTGACGTGGTCGCGGCGGTGGTGCAACGCATGGGAGAGGACGTGCGCTTCCCCCCTGCCAACCCGCTGCTGATGGACTTCTTCTTCTCCCTGTTGCAGTGGCTGCGGGTCGCGGAACGCTGGGGCGATGAGTACCGACTGGAACTGGACCCCGGCGAGGGCAGGCAAGGGCTGATCCTGCATCTGAATTGCCTGGATCCGTCGCGACTGCTGGCGCTGTGCCATAGCAGGGCTCATGCCACGGTGGCTTTCTCGGCGACACTCTCACCGCGCGACTGGATGCGTCAGCTGATGGGTCTGCAGGAGGATGCCGTTTGCCGGCGTCTGAATTCCCCTTTTTCTCCCGGGCAGCTGCAGGTGGAACTGGAGACGCGTGTTGATACCCGTTACCGCCAGCGGGAGGCCAGCCTGGATCTGCTGGCGGCTAGAATTGGTCAGTTTCTCCGGCAGACTACCGGAAACTGCATCGTATACTTCCCATCTTATCGTTATCTTCACCGGGTGCTGGAAGTCCTGCACGCGGCCGGGGGATTGCAGGGGCGCCAGCTCTGGGAGCAATACCCGGAAATGGACGAGGTGGCGCGCAATGGTTTATTCGAATCCTTGCACCGGGCCGACAATGTGGCCGCATTCTGTATTCTCGGCGGTTTGTTCTCCGAGGGCATAGACTTGCCGGGCGACCTGCTCACTGGCGTTGTCATTGTGGGAGTGGGTATGCCCCAGGTAGGCCAGGAAAGGGAGCTGCTGCGCCAGTGGTACCAGCTGAGATACGGCTCTGGATTTGAGTATGCCTACCTTTACCCTGCGCTGCAGAAGGTGGACCAGGCGCTGGGCCGGGTCGTGCGCACCGATGCAGACTGCGGTCAGGCCTTACTGATCGATATTCGCTATGACAATGACAGCTATCGCCAGTTACTGCCCCCCTGGTGGACTTACCAGCGCGCCGTCGATCCACTTCCGTAGCGATCGATCTGGTCTATATTATTGGGCTCTGTCGCACTTGTTTGCGCGGCTTGAGTCCGTACATTAGCGGATCTGCAGATTAATCGGCTAGAGTTGGCGCCGAAATGAATTTGCTCAATCCATTCAGCGCGTGAATAACAGTCATAATTCCTGCGCTGTAGGCACTGTGCTAGAGTGTCCGGCCGGCCCAAAGAGGGCGGTAAGGTTATGGCCCACAAGAGGCCAGCCAAAGGCGTCCGCACAGGGCGAGAACAAGAAACACAAACCAGCAACGGGGGTTACACCGCAATGCGTATCGCAATACCCAGGGAGACACAGCCGGGCGAGAACCGGGTGCCTATCACTCCCGACGTGGCCAAGAAACTGGTGCACATGGGCGCAGATCTTGTCATCGAAGCCGGACTTGGTGTCGGCGCCGGATTTACCGATGAGGAGTACGTTAAAGCTGGCGCTACTGTATCCAGCGACCGCAAGGAACTGTTCGCCAGTGCCGACCTGCTGTTGCGCTTGAATAAGCCGACGGTTGAGGAAATCGGACAGATGCAGAGGGGCTGCATCCATATCAGCTACCTGGACCCCTTTAATGAGCGTGAACTGATCTCCGCTTTCAAGGAAGCAGGCGTCACGGCCATTTCCATGGAGATGATTCCCCGGACTACCCGTAGCCAGAAGATGGACGCCTTGAGCTCCCAGGCTAACCTGGCGGGTTATGTGATGGTAATGAAGGCTGCTTCGCACCTGCCACGTATATTCCCGATGATGATGACGCCTGCTGGAACCTTGAAGCCCGCGAGTGTTTTTGTCATTGGCGCAGGTGTGGCGGGTTTGCAGGCCATCGCCACGGCCAAGCGTCTCGGCGCCAAGGTTACCGCATTTGATACACGCCCGGTTGTTGCCGAGCAAGTACAATCACTGGGTGGCAAGTTTCTCGAGATAGACCTCGGTGAAACGGGTGAGACCGCCGGCGGATATGCCAAGGAACTGACGCCAGAGCAGGTAGAGCTGCAGCGCCAGGCCCAGAAAGATGTGATCGCCAAGTCCGATGTGGTAATCACCACAGCGCAGGTTTTTGGTCGCAAGCCTCCGGTTCTGGTTACCCAGGATATGATCCAGGGCATGCAACCCGGTTCGGTGATTGTGGACATGGCGGCCGAGACGGGCGGCAATGTCGAAGGCTCGCGTCCGGGTGACATTGTTGAGTGGTCGGGAGTGACTATCATCGGCACGGGCAACTGGGCCGGCGAAGTCGCCCGGGATGCCAGCCAGATGTACTCCTCGAACTTGTTCAATCTGGTTGAAGACAACTGGTGTAAGGAGCAGAAGCTGTTTCAGGTCGATTTCAACGACGACATTCTCCCCGGTTGCATCATCACCCATGGCGGTGAAGTGACCAACGAGACTATCAAGAACATCATGGAAGGGGAGGCATAATCATGGTACCCGCAGTCGTATTCCTCACGTTTATTCTCATGTTGTCCATCTTCCTGGGCTTCGAACTGATCAACAAGGTCCCGGCGACCTTGCACACACCCCTGATGTCAGGCGCCAACGCGATCTCCGGCATTACCGTGGTAGGTGCGGTCAGCCTGGCCGGCACTGGCCACGGTGACGCGGCGCAGTGGTTCGGCTTCTTCGCTGTAGTTCTTGCCTCGATTAACGTGGTCGGCGGTTACCTGGTGACTGATCGTATGCTCGCCATGTTCAAGAAGAAGGAGGGCTAAGGCGCTATGGATATTGTGATTCAGTTCGCCTACGTCGTTTCTGCGGCCCTGTTTATCCTTGGCCTGAAGCAGTTGGGCTCACCAGCGACCGCGCGTCGCGGCAACATGATCTCCTCTTTTGGTATGTTGCTGGCTATTGTCGCCGCTCTGCTTGATCAGGGCATCGTTGACTACCAGTGGATTGTGATCGGCATCATTATCGGTGGTGGCATTGGTGCAACGGTCGCACGTATGGTGGAAATGACCTCCATGCCGGAGATGGTTGCCCTGTTCAACGGCTTTGGCGGTATGGCCTCCCTGCTGGTCGGTATGGCCGCAATTGCGCCAGATGCAGCCACGTTCACCCTGATAACCATCGTGCTGTCCATACTGATCGGTGGCGTGACGTTCACCGGTTCACTGGTCGCCTATGGCAAGCTCAGCGAGCGCATCAGTAGTGCCCCCGTCCTGTTTGCCAAACAGCAGGTTGTGAATGGCCTGATTGTCGCCGGCATTGTGGTCAGTGGCCTGCTGTTTGCCACCAACCCGGACACCGGTTTCTGGCTGTTGCTGGTGGTTGTGCTGTCCCTGGCTTTTGGCGTTATGGTGGTGATCCCCATCGGTGGCGCGGACATGCCGGTGGTGATTTCACTGCTGAACTCCTATTCTGGCCTGGCCGCTTGTGCCGCTGGTTTCGCCGTGGACAACAATATTCTCATTGTTGCCGGTTCCCTGGTGGGTGCCTCGGGCATCATCCTTACCCAGATCATGTGCAAGGCGATGAACCGCTCTTTGAGTAACGTACTGTTCTCCGGCTTCGGCAGTGGTGTGGTCGAGACCACCGAAGTAGAAGGTGAGATCAAGCCTATTTCCGTAGAGGACGCCTATTACGTTCTGGAAGCGGCTTCCAGCGTTGCCGTCGTTCCCGGGTACGGTATGGCTGTGGCCCAGGCCCAGCACGTGGTCAAGGAATTGATGGAGCTGCTGGAAGAAAACGGCTGTGAGGTCAATTTCGGCATTCACCCGGTGGCGGGTCGCATGCCTGGTCACATGAACGTGTTGTTGGCGGAAGCCGATGTGCCCTATGACCAGCTGCTGGAAATGGACGACATCAACCCGCGTATGGAAACAGTGGATGTCGCCATTGTGATCGGCGCCAACGATGTGGTTAACCCAGCAGCGCGCGAGAACGAGGGGAGCCCGATATACGGCATGCCAGTAATTAACGTGGACCAGGCGCGTACCGTATTCGTACTCAAGCGTTCCATGGCATCCGGCTTCGCCGGGATTGAGAACCCACTGTTCTATAAAGAGAACACGCGTATGTTGTTTGGCGATGCCAAGGAGTCCATTGGCGGACTGATACGCGAATTCAACTAAGGGTCTACAAAGACCTTTCAACGCCGGCCCTGTGCCGGCGTTTTTCGTTGTGCGGGGCGCCTCTGGTGCACACAGTTGCGCCACGGGAGAATTTTTGCAAGTCCTGAGGAAGATCAATGATCTGCAGGACTGGACAGCTTAGGCTGGGAGCCTATTCTGAGAAGAAGATAACTTGGGAGACATCGCATGGCAGCTTCTGCAAGCGACACGCAAAAAAAGACCGCGACAAAGAAGAAACCTGCCGCGCGTAAAACGGCGCCGGCCAGGAAGAAAGTGCCCGCCAAAAAGGCAGCTGTGAAGAAGGCGGCTACGGCCAGGCGAAGAACGACTGCCGCAAAGGTTTCAAATCGCAAGACTGCAGCCAGGGAAGTTCCGGCAAAGTCACCTGGCGCAGCCTCCGGTCGACAGTCCCGGAAACAGCAGGGCGGGGTAGATAAAAAAACGCCTGAGCAGCCAATGATGAAGACGCTGCGTGCTGAGCATCGCCACATTGCCACCGTGATGCAGCTGTTTTCCGAGCAATTGCAGGCCATTGAAGCAGGGGACTCCGTCGACCCGCACGTGGTGTTCGAGATCATGGAGTACATGGCGACCTGGCCAGACCGCTACCATCATCCCCGAGAGGACCTTATTTATAGCCGTGTCGCAGAGTTGGATGAAAAAACGGCGGACGAAGTGGATACGCTGCAGCGGGATCACGACCAGACTGCGGAGCGGGGCAGGAAACTGCTCAAGGACATTGAATCCTGGAGAGAGGGCGACGTAAGCGGTTCAACGATCGTCAAACGCGGCAGGGAGTATATCAGCCATACCTACGAGCACATGAATATTGAGGAAAAAGTCGTATTCCCTCATATCGAATCTGTACTCACTCTGGAGGACTGGCGTGAGCTTGCCGAAGATGATGAACTGCGTGCCATTTCGCTTCCCGTGTTTGGTCCACGTGTGCAACGGGAATTTCGCAGTATGGCCAGGCGGTTGCGGCGCAGTGTGCGCCGTGGGGTAGAGCATGGCGCGGTTGTGGAATGGGTTGGCATTGAAGCGTTGATGGAGTCTATTGAGGTGCTTTCACTGGCCTACGACTCGGCGCGTTCCGCCGCGCAGGAGCACTGGGAAAAGGCGCTAACTGAATCAAAAGAGTTGTTCCGGGAGTCACCGGTAAGCGCACCGTTGCGTTGTTCGTTGAATAACCTCAAGGTGGGCTACAAGCTGCTGGGGGATGTGGCGAAGATCTCACGGGAGGTGTTCGACGACCTCGAGCAGGTGAACGAAGAGCGCAAGGGCCGGATAGGCCTGTTCAGCCGGGACTAGTCAGCTTTCGATGTCGCGAAACTGCAGTTTTGCCAGTCTGGCGTAGAGCGGGCTGCTAACCAGTAGCTCTTCATGGCTTCCGGTGGCCACCAGCTCACCCCCATCCATTACCGCAATTTTGTCTGCGTGCAGGATTGTCGACAGCCGGTGCGCAATGATGACGGTTGTGCGGCCCTGCATCAGCTCCTCCAGTGCTTTTTGCACGTGGTATTCACTTTCAGTGTCCAGTGCGCTGGTCGCTTCGTCCAGCAGCAGAATGTCAGGGTCGTTGAGAATGGCCCTGGCCAGGGCAATTCGCTGTTTTTGCCCGCCTGAAAGCCTGACACCCTGCTCTCCGAGATGGCTGGCATAGCCATCGGGTAGCTCACTGATGAACTCGTGTGCATGGGCGGTTTTCGCGGCGGCAATTATCTCGCTTTCGCTGGCTCCGGGGCGACCGTAGGCGATGTTATAACGCACATCGCCGGTGAACAGGGCTGGCTGTTGTGGTACCAGGGCGATATGTTCGCGCAATTGCTGTAATCCCAGTGTTCGAATATCACGACCATCCAGGGTAATCCGCCCCTGCTGTGGGTCATAAAAACGCTGCAGGAGTTCAAAAACGGTGGATTTTCCGGCTCCAGACGGGCCAACCAGTGCGAGGCTGCGCCCCGGCTCAATCGGCAGGCTGAAGTCCGCCAGTGCGGCAGTCGCGGGCCGTGTGGGATAGCAAAAAGATACCTTTTCCAGGTTAAGCGAGGGTTGGCTGCTCGGGGGCCCTCCTGCAGTTTGGCCCGGATCCTGTATGAGGCTGGGAGTCTCGATTAATTCTACCAGCCGTTCTGCCGCCCCCGCTGCCCGTTGCAATTCCCCCCAAACCTCTGAGATGGTAGCGACCCCTGACCCGACCATGATTGCGTAGAATACGAATGCGCCGAGCTCGCCACCGCTCATGCGCCCGCTGATAACATCCTGGCCTCCTTCCCAGAGCATGCCCGACATGCCTACGAATAACAGCAGAATCGCGGTGCAGATAAGCAGTGCGCGCTGGCGAATGCGTCGGCGCGCAATACCGAATGCCCTTTCTACTTCGGTGGCGAAGGCCTCGCTCTCATACTGCTCACGTGTGTAGCTCTGCACTACGCGGATGTGCTGAATGATCTCCCCCGCATAACTGCCGACGCTGGCAATGCTATCCTGGCTTTCGTTGGACAATTTGCGCACACGTCTGCCAAATACGAGAATCGGTAGCAGCACCAGGGGTACGCCTATGGCGATGATCAGGCTCAGCTTCAGGTTGGTGACCAGCATCATCACCAGTGCGCCGACCAGCGTCAGGCTGCTGCGCAGGGCCATGCTGAACGAGGAGCCGATAATAGTCTGCAGCAATGTGGTGTCGGTAGTCAGGCGGGACATGATCTCGCCGGAACGATTGCTTTCAAAATAACCGGGATGCAAGCGCACAATGTTGTCAAAGACGGCCTTGCGGATGTCAGCGCTGACCCGTTCCCCCAGCCAGGAAACCAGGTAAAAGCGCAGGAAGGTGCCAACCGCCATTGCTGCGGCAATAGCCAGCAAAAGACCAATGGCCGCGCGCAGGTCAGCAGCCGTGCCGCCGCCAAAGCCCTCGTCTATCAGTACCTGCAAACCCCAACCCAGAGATAGTGTCGCGCCCGCGGTGAACAGTAGTGCGACGCTGGCGGCGGCCAGTCGGGCCTTGTGCGGCAGGAGGTAGCGGAGTACCGGTAGCAGGGAACTGACGGCTCCCCGGGATCTACTCATTCTGCCTTGCCTTTACCCTCAGCGGCTGGCGGCATCGGCTCCTGGTGCAATTGTGCGGGCCCGGTAAATCTCGCACCGGCCCGGTCAACAATATCCAGCATGCCCAGGTTAAGGTCCTCGGCTACGGCCAGGAAATCCTGGAAGTTGGTGGTGGCCACGCCTGCGTCAACACGAAGTATGGCGTTTGCGTCAATGATGTCCTCAAAGCGCACGCTTACCGTGTCCTCCATTACCTGTTCATGACCCAGTAGCAACGCGCGAACATCCTCAAGAATCGAACGCATCTGATCGGCACTGGGAACCTGGATACGGTAGCGTCTGTAAAAGCGAATCCGGTCTCGCTCAGAGTAGTTTTCGATCTCGACAGAGGAGAACACCGAATTGGGGATTACCACCATTGATCGGTCCAGCGTGCGGATAATTGTCGAGCGTAGGCCAATCTCCTCGACGATACCGGTGACGTCACCGAAGCGGCATAGATCGCCGGCACTGACCGGCCGGGCTGTATACAGGGTGATGGCGCCGATTACATTCTCCAGGGTCTTTTGTGCGGCCAGCGCTACCGCCAGTGAGCCCACACCCAGCCCGGCGAGTATGGTCGACATGTCGTAGCCGGCCTGTTTCGCCCAGTAGAGGGCGATGATGGTGATCACCAGTATCTTTAAGATAGTGGTGAATGGTTTCAGTAGCGCAACGTAGTGTGTATTGCCGGCGTGCTGCATTTTACGTATCTGGTAATCACGCAGCAGTGACAGTACGCCCATGAACAATACGGTGAACGCGACATAATCGATACCGGAAGACTCCAGCAGTATGCTCGCCGTCATCGACAGTCCCAGGTGATCGATTAACAGGCGTGCGATAACAATAAACACGAAAAATCGCATCGGTCGACGGAAGAAGTGCTGGATGCCCAGCGGGAAGCGATTGGGGATTAGCAGAGCCAGTCGCATTAACAGGTAAGTGATAATGCTGGCCACGGGCCATGCCAGCAGGAAGAACAGAACCAGGCCTGCTACCTGCCAGTTTTCCATGCCCATGAAGCGGAACTCGGGCAACCACCTGCTCAACTTGACTGCCGTATCGCTGTAACCCAACTCTTCCCACATGTCGGGGATTCTGGCAACGGTGGCATTGGACAGTTTCCACACCCTGCCGCCCTTGCCGTCGGGCACCCGCTGTAGATAGATCGGGATTGTCTCGCTGGTCAGCTGCACAGCACCGATCTGGTCACGGTAATTGGGCAGTCCGTCATCAAGGCGGCCCTCGGGGTCGTCGCTAAGGGTGGTGAGCTCGATGATATTCTGGCGGCCGAATACGTAAGCTAACGCTTTCAGCAGTTCTTCATCGGAATACTCTGCGATTTCGTCATCGATATAGCGTCGGTCGAGGAAGTTGCCCAGGGACTCGTGGTCCTGCGAGCGCATGGCTGTGCGCAGTCCCAGCATTGCTGTCAATGGCGTCGCCTGATCCCGCATCGCATTTGGGTCTGTAGATTCCCTCTGCTCGACCAGTTGCGCTGTTTGCTTTTCAGCCTCTATCAGGTCCCGTGCCGAAAGGTCAGGCTGTTCCGGCGAGGGTTGAGCCCTGGCAACAGAAACTGCCATCCATGGCAGCAGAAGAGAGAGTATTATCAGTGCGCGCAACATTGGAGTTCATATCCTGTCTGTCAGGCTGCCCATGTTAGCGCAAAGCCGGCCGCTACCCTAGGTAGCGGAACCGTCCTCTTTTGGCTGGATAAGGCGGCCGAAGAATACACCCAGTTCAAACAGTATCCACATGGGAATCGCCAGCAGTGACTGTGAGATTACATCGGGTGGCGTGAGAAGCATGCCAAATATGAAGCAGCCGACAATAATGTAGGGGCGCTTGCGCGCGAGGTCTTCCGGGGTGGTTATACCTGCCCAGATCAACAGTATCGCGGCGATGGGGATTTCAAAGGCGATGCCGAAGGCGAAGAACAGCTTGAGCACAAAGCTGAGGTAGCTGTTGATATCGGTCATTATGGTGATGTCTTCAGGGCCCACACTGGTAAAGAACGCGAATATCAGCGGGAACACCGCGTAGTAGGCAAAGGCTGCCCCGAGATAAAACAGGGCGACGCTGGAGACAAGCAGTGGTATCGCGAAGCGCTTTTCATGTTTGTACATGCCCGGCGCGACAAAGCTCCAGATCTGGAAAAGGATATAGGGAATGGCGATGAAAACAGCGGCGACCAGGGTCAGCTTGAAAGGTGTTAGAAAAGGAGAGGCGACTTCCGTTGCAATCATGCTGGCACCCTCAGGTAACAATTGACGCAAGGGCTCTGAAACGAAGGCATAAATATCGTTGGCAAAAGGGAATAGACAGATAAATACAATCAGTACTGCCAGCAGTGCGCGCAACAGGCGATCACGCAGCTCCGTCAGGTGTGCCACCAGGGGAAGTGGCTGGTCGGTATTTTCCGCGTCGCTCATTCAGGGAGTTTTCCGGCGGGCTTGTCCTGCGGCTCGGCCAGGGGGTTTACGTCGTCAACAGCCTCGCGAATACCGGCGCTGATTCCTGCTGATTCGTCTTTCAGTTGCTGTCCGGTCTTTTTCAGTTCCTGCATGACAGCATCGTTATGCAGTTCCTGCTCCACTTCCTGTTTGATGTCATTGAAGCCGCGTTTAATACGCCCCAGCCAGGCACTGCCGGTTCGTATGGCGCCGGGTAACCGCTCTGGCCCTATGACCAACAGCCCCACTATCGCCACAATAACGAGTTCGGTAAAACCGATATCAAACATTCAACTATGACTTGTCTTTGCTGTCTGGCTTCTCTGTGTTGTCGTTGTCCGCCGCTGGCTTCTCTCCACTGTCGCCGTCATCAGACATGCTCTTGCGGAAACCTTTGACTGCGCTACCCAGATCCGATCCCAGGCTACGCAGGCGCTTGGTGCCAAACAACATAACGACAATCGCCAGGATGATAAGCAATTGCCAGACGCTAATTCCACCTATACCCATGATGCTCTCCAGTATCGTTTATTTAAATTCAAGTCTGACCACGGGCGGCTTTTTCATCGAGGCCGGAAGTGCCCGCGCGCCTGGCCAGGCAATCTGTGACTTCGCTCAGTTCCACGTCCAGGTGAGAGAGCATGACCATACTGTGAAACCACAGATCAGCAACCTCGCCCACCAGGCCTTCCCGGGTGCCACCATTGTTGAGGTCCTTGGCCGCCAGAATCGTTTCCGTGGCCTCCTCTCCAATTTTCTCTAGAATTTTATTCAGACCCTTGTGATGAAGGCTGGCAACGTAGGAGGAGCCCGTGTCTCCCGTCTGCTTGCGTTGCTTAAGTGTGTTCTCCAGTTCACGCAATATATTGTCCATCAGGCTTTGCTTCCGTACATGTCATCCGGGTTCTTGAGTACTTCATCGGTCACGGTCAGCTCGCCTGCAGAGTTTGCAAGCCTGTAAAAACAGCTTCTCCTGCCGGTGTGGCAGGCAACGCCACCAACCTGTTCTACCTGCAGCAGCACAGTGTCACCGTCGCAGTCTACCCGCAATTCCCTGAGCCGTTGCACATTGCCTGATTCCTCGCCCTTTCGCCACAGCGACTGCCTGGAGCGAGAGAAGTAGATAGCGCGCTGTTCCTGGAGGGTGAGCCGCAGGGCCTCGGCATTCATCCAGGCCATCATCAGTACCTCACCGGACTTCCAGTCCTGCGCGATGGCGGCGACCAGCCCCTGCTCATTCCATGTGATTTCTTTGTTCAGTTCCATGATGAATTCCGTTCAGACTGACCATTATGGCACAGCTCAGGACTCCCTTGGCCACAGCAGTGCCAGTCCCAGCGCAGCCAGCAACCAGCTGGAGAGCGGTGCTTGCGCCAGTTGTTGCCATGCGCCGGGAAAGGCTCCAACGGCTGCAGCACCGCAGGCCAGTGCGGCCACGAACAGTCGCCTGCGCCGGCGTGTGTCGTCGCGCACCTGGTCCTGGAGAGTTTGCACCCGCTGTTGTTGCAGAGTGAAGCGATGCTCCAACTCCCTGGCCTGTTGCAGGTTGTCCATGAACACGTCGGGTAGTTGCGGCAGCTGTTCAAGCCAGGAGGGAGCATGGCGCTGCAGTCTCTTGAGCATGGACTGGGGTGAGTAGCGTTCCGCCACCCACTCTTCGAGGAAGGGCTGCGCGGTATCCCAGAGATTCAGGTCAGGGTAAAGCTGGCGGCCCAGGCCTTCTATGTTGAGCAAAGTCTTCTGCAGTAGCACCAGCGAAGGCTGCACCTCCATATCAAAACGGCGAGCGGTGCGGAACAGGTAAACCAGCAGCTGTCCAAAGGATATCTCACTGATCGGTCTTTCAAATATCGGCTCGCAGACCGCGCGCAGGGCAGACTCAAAATCCTGCACCCGTGTGTCCGGCGGCACCCAGCCACATTCCACGTGTAATTGTGCGACCTCGTGATAGTCGCGGCGAAAGATACCCAGCAGATTGCGCGCCAGATAGTACTGATCAGATTCCGAAAGTGCGCCGATGATGGCGCAATCCACAGCGATATAGCTGGGGTTTGCCGGGTCAGTAGCATCGATAAAGATATTACCGGGGTGCATGTCGGCGTGGAAAAAGCTGTCACGTAGAACCTGGGTAAAGAAGATTTCCACTCCTCGCTCAGCCAGCACCTTGAGGTCCACGTTCTTTGCCCGCAAGGTCTCCATGTCGGTTACCGCGATGCCGTTGATACGCTCCATGGTGAAGACGTTGCGACGCGTGTAATCCCAGTAAACCTGAGGGACGTAGACGAGGTTGCTGCCCTCAAAGTTACGCCGCAGCTGTGAGGCGTTGGCTGCTTCACGACCCAGGTCCAGCTCATCGAGAATAATAAGTTTGTAGTCGCTGACCACTTCAACCGGGCGCAGGCGGCGGCCATCGGGCAGGTAGCGCGCTACCAGCCTTGCCAGGGTAAACATGAGGGAAAGGTCCTGGCGAATAATCGGTTCGATATCCGGTCGCACCACCTTGACTACCACGTCCTCACCGCTGTGCAGTGTGGCGGCATGAACCTGGGCGACGGAAGCGGAAGCCATCGGGGCGGTTGAAAACATCGCGTATAGCTCTGATACCGGCTTGCCAAGGGCTTCTTCGATGATCGCTATCGATTGCTCTTCAGGAAAGGGAGGAACGTTGTCCTGAAGTTTGGCGAGTTCATCGGCGATATCTTCTGGCATCAGGTCGCGACGCGTGGAGAGCATCTGTCCGAATTTGATAAATACCGGGCCCAGCTCTTCCAGCGCCTTGCGAATGCGGGCTCCGCGGGGCATGTCCGGGACACTGCCTAACCGCCAGGGCGAGACTTTAAGTGCCAGGCGTGCCACTCCGGGCAGCTTTTCTGTGTCCACCAGCTCGTCGAGCCGGTAGCGGCCGACGGTGCGGAATATTGTAATCAGGCGCAGTGCACGTGACATATCAGTCCTTATCTGCCTTTTCGTGCAGTCGCTTGCGCAGTCTTGCTGTGCGCAACTCAATACGCTCGACCTGCATTTGCAGTTCATGAACTTCGCGGTAAAAGTCCTCCAGTTCCAGCCTGGGGGGAGTCAGCCGCGCCTCTTCATGGATAAACTCCTCAAGCTGACGAGCAAGTCCTGCGGAGGCCTGCCGGCCCCAGCTGAAAGCACCTTTCAGCAGCGTGGCCAGTTGGTGTCCTGCAACGTCACCCAGCGCATCGACCAGGGGTGCCTCCCAGTCCACGTCCAGGTGGGCGAGGGTGCGTTGCAGTTCGATCAGTGGTGCGCTGTCACCATGCAGTTCCAGGTTGCCATTGATCAGTGCTGCCGCGGGGTCATTGGCGGTGGCTAGTTCGGCAAAGTCTGAGGCCTGGCCACGGATCGAAGTGGTTACCGGGCCATCGTAGATGCCCATGAGGCGAATACTGCCACTACCCGGTTGCAGGAATACATCCAGCTGCGGTGCAGTGCAATGCAGGGCGAAAACACAGTCTTCCAGTTCAGCCAGTGCCGCCCTGCCTGCCGGCGCCAGTTCCAGCGCGCGATTCATCGCCGCCTCAGCTGCGGCCAGGCCCGCCGTGTGCAGCGTAGGATTGATATCACCAGCCATGTTCAGGCCTTTACGCCCCGATGCAGGGCGACGATGCCACCGGTCATGTTGTGGTATTCGACGCGGTTGAAGCCAGCGTCCTCCATCATTTCTTTCAGCGTGTCCTGATCGGGGTGCATGCGGATCGATTCGGCGAGATACTGGTAGCTCTCCGCATCATTGGCAACCAGTTTTCCCATCAGGGGAAGCAGGCGAAAAGAGTAGGCGTCGTACGCTTTACTCAGTACCTCATTCTCCGGTTTCGAGAATTCCAGCACCAGCAGTCGCCCGCCTGGCTTGAGCACCCGCAACATGGAGCGCAGGGCCGTTTCTTTCTCAGTAACGTTGCGCAGGCCGAAGGCAATGGTGATGCAATCAAAGCTGTCGTCCGGGAACGGCAGGAACTGTGCATCTGCCTGAACAAATTCGATATTACCCTGGTAGCCGGTATCCAGCAGCTTGTCGCGGCCAACTTCCAGCATGGACTGATTGATATCGGCCAATACCACGCGACCTTCCGTACCGACGATGCGCGAGAACTTCGCCGCCAGGTCCCCGGTGCCTCCGGCGATGTCCAGCACCGAATTGCCCTTACGAACGCCCGATAGCTCTATGGTAAATCGCTTCCATATGCGGTGGATGCCCGCGGACATCAGGTCGTTCATCAGGTCGTAGCGAGCCGCCACGGAGTGGAAGACATCCGCGACCATGTCAGCCTTGGAGTCTTTGTCTACCTCTTTGTAACCGAAGTGTGTGGTTTTTTTTTCGCTCATGAGCCCTCCTGCAAGCGGGCCATTGTACCCCGATGTGCGCTTCGGGTCAGTGTAGACCTGACGCTAATCAGAGCTCCAGTTTTACCACTTGCACAGAGGGGTCGCGACTGGCCCCGGCGGCTTGCATACGATCAAGGTAGGTCTGCCAGAGCTCAGCCTGCCGGGTGCAGAGCTGGTGCAGATAGTCCCAGGAGTAAAGCCCGGTATCGTGGCCGTCATCAAAAACCAGTTGCAGGGCATAGTTTCCTACCGGGCGAATAGCGGTGATGGCCACGTCAAGTTTACCGCTCTGCAGTACCTCCTGTCCGGGCCCATGACCCTTCACCTCCGCTGAGGGCGAGTGCACACGTAGAAATTCGCAGCTGAGCCTGTAGTTGGCGCCGTCAGGATAGCTGAGCTCCAGCTCCCGGGAGCGGCTGTGGAGCTGGATGCCGGAGGGGCGCAGTTGCTGATCCACCTGGTTGATCCTCAGAGTATGAAGCGAGACAGGTCTTCGTCGGCGCTGAGCGCCTCCAACTGGCTGTTCACATAGGCGGCATCCACCTGTAAGGCATTGTCAGACACCCCTGCATCCGCGGCGCTGAAGGACGCATCCTCCAGCAGCCTTTCCATTACCGTGTGCAGGCGCCGGGCGCCAATGTTCTCTGTTTTCTCGTTTACCTGCCAGGCCATTTCGGCAATCCTGCGCAAACCGTCTGCAGTGAAGGACACACTCAACCCCTCAGTTTTCAGCAATGCCTGGTACTGCTCGGTTAATGAAGCGTTGGGCTCGGTGAGGATGCGTTCAAAGTCCTCGGCCGTCAACGAGCTCAGCTCCACGCGGATAGGCAGGCGACCCTGTAGTTCGGGAATCAGGTCCGACGGCCTGGCCAGGTGGAATGCGCCGGAGGCAATAAACAGGATGTGGTCGGTCTTGATCATGCCGTGTTTGGTGCTTACGGTTGACCCCTCGATCAGCGGCAGCAGGTCACGTTGTACGCCCTCTCGGGAGACATCTGCGCCCGCGCCTTCACTGCGTTTGGCAACTTTATCCAGCTCGTCGATAAAGACAATACCGTTTTGCTCAGCCGCTTCCACCGCTTGTTGCTTGAGCTCGTCCTCGTTGACCATTTTTGCGGCCTCCTCATCACATAGCGCAACGAAGGCGGCTTTGATGGGCAGCTTTTGCGTCTTGCGCTGACCGCGGGACATACTGGAAAACATGCTTTGTAACTGGTTGGTCATCTCTTCCATGCCCGGAGGCGCCATGATTTCCATGCCCATGGCGGGTGCACTGATCTCCAGCTCGATTTCCTTGTCGTCAAGTTCTCCCTCCCGCAGTTTCTTGCGCAGCAGCTGACGCGTGGTCTCGCCGGTAGTTCCGTCGGCGTCCCGGGCCGGCGGTAACAAGACATCAAGAATACGCTCTTCCGCAGCCTCCTCGGCACGAAATCGAACGCGGGTCATTTCCTGCTCGCGCAGCATCTTGATCGATACGTCAACCAGGTCGCGAATAATGGATTCCACGTCGCGTCCCACGTAGCCCACTTCAGTGAATTTGGTGGCCTCGACTTTAACGAAAGGCGCCTTTGCCAGTTTCGCGAGGCGCCTTGCGATCTCTGTCTTACCGACGCCGGTGGGCCCGATCATGAGGATATTCTTGGGAGTGATTTCCGCCCGCAGCTCCTCGTCTACCTGCATGCGTCGCCAGCGATTGCGCAGGGCGATGGCAACCGCGCGCTTGGCCTCGTCCTGGCCGATGATATGTTGATCGAGTTCCGAGACAATTTCCCGGGGAGTCATGTTGGACATGGTTACAGCCTAGAAAGTGAGTTCTTCGATGGTTTGGTTGTGGTTGGTGTAGATACAGATGTCGCCGGCGATGGACAGCCCCTTCTCGACAACGGTTCTGGCATCCAGCTCAGTGTTGTCCAGCAGCGCGCGTGCGGCCGACTGGGCAAAGGGGCCGCCGGAACCAATGGCAATGAGGTTGTCCTCGGGTTCAATGACGTCACCGTTGCCGGTGATGATTAACGAGGTTTCTTTGTCCGCCACGGCCAGCAGGGCTTCCAGCTGCCGCAGGGCGCGCTCCGTGCGCCATGCCTTGGCCAGTTCTACAGCGGCACGCACCAGGTGGCCCTGGTGTTTGTCCAGCTGCGCTTCAAATAATTCAAACAGGGTGAAAGCGTCAGCGGTACCGCCTGCAAACCCGGCGATCACCTTGTCTTTGTGTAATCGGCGTACCTTGCGTGCGTTGCCCTTCATCACCGTATTGCCCATGGATACCTGGCCGTCGCCACCGATAACCACGCTGTTGCCCCGGCGGACCGAGAGAATGGTGGTGCCTCTATACTGTTCCACGCGGAGTCTCCTTATGCAGTTTGCTGGATATGGGGGTTAATGTGGTTGTTTCAAGGTCCCCCAGCCCGGTTGTTCTGTCGTGGACCGCCGGCCCGGTGGCGGTCTAATCCCTCGCGAAAACCGGTAGCGTGCCGTCCATGTCAGGCTCGGCGTCGGCCATCCATGGCCTCCGACGTCCCGGGAACGGTGCCTGAACCCTCCCGGCCGGTTTCGTCAGAACTGAAACAGGTTAAAAAGGGTTACTCTTGCCCCGTCAGCGTGGATATTAGCCAAAAGCTAAGGTCAACCACTGCGCTTAAGCAGTAACGTGTCAATATTCTGCGCCGCGGTGAGGCTGCGCGCTTTGGACATCTTCGAACGGGACTCGAACGGCCCCAGGTACACGCGAAACCAGCGCCCATTCTCGCCCTGCGCTTCCTCGACGCTCGGTTCCAGCCCCAGCAGCAGCAGTTCCGCCCTGCGGCGGTCAGCGTCTTCCCGCTGGCGGAACGACCCTGCCTGCAGCAGGTAGTAGGCCTCAGGCTCAGCCGGAGCAGCGTTTCGACTGGGTTGCTCTGCAGGCTCGTCTACCTCGATCTCCTGTTCCGGTAGCATTGTGTAGAAGTCGAAGCGAGGCTTTGGGGGTGTTTCTGGTTCAGCTTTAGCCTGTCCGTTCCCGGTACCCGGCTCGAGCACCGCGCCACCGGGCAGGGTGCCCAGATAGAGCAGGAAGCTGAGGAAAACCCCGCTGGTCAGGCCAGCGAAGTACCAGCGCCAGACACTGCGTCCGTTGCCGGTGTTGTTTTTGCCACGCGCAGCCGGTTTTTTGCGCGCCGGTGTTTTCCTGCCACCTGTACCGCTTTCTTTGGCGTAATCTCGACTCATTGGCTGCAGGCCTACATCGACTCGGGGGCGGATACGCCGAGCAGGTCCAGCCCATTGGCAATGACCTGGCGCACCGCTTCAGAGAGCGCCAGGCGGGCATCGCGCAGGGCCTTGTCATCGACCAAAGTCTTGTGCGCGTTATACCAGGCGTGAAAGTCCGCAGCGAGGTCCTTCAGGTAGTTGGCTACAAGGTGCGGCTCCGAGTTTGCGGCGGCGCTGGCCACTACTTCCGGGTAGCGGTCCAATCGTCGAAGCAGGGCCTTTTCATGCTCCTCCTGCAACTGCTCCAGGTTCTCGATACCTCTTTCAGCGTTCCAGCTTTCGCCTTGTTCAGCCAGTTTGCGCTGTATCGAGCACACCCGGGCGTGAGCGTATTGAATGTAGTAGACAGGATTGTCGTTGCTCTGCGACATCGCCAGGTCGATATCGAAGGTTAGCTGTGAACTGGGGCCGCGTGCTACCAGGAAGTAACGGGTAGCATCGCGGCCTACCTCGTCAATCAGGTCGCGCAGGGTGACATAGCTGCCCGCACGCTTGGATATTTTCACTTCTTCACCATCGCGCATCACCGTGACCATCTGGTGCAATACATAGTCCGGCCAGCCCTCTGGAATACCCTTTTGTAGCGCCTGTAGTCCAGCGCGCACACGGGTGACGGTGCTGTGGTGGTCAGCGCCCTGTTCATTGATGACGCGCTGGAAACCACGTTCCCACTTGTTCAGGTGGTAGGCAACGTCTGGCAGGAAATAGGTGTAGCCGCCTTCGGACTTGCGCATCACCCGGTCCTTGTCATCGCCAAATTCCGTGGTGCGCAGCCATAGCGCTCCGTCCTGCTCGTAGGTGTGGCCATTGGCAATCAGTTGCTCTACGGTCTCTTCTACCGCGCCGCTCTGGTAAAGCGAGGACTCGAGGAAATAGAGGTCGAAGTGCACCGCGAACGCCTTCAGGTCAAGATCCTGTTCGCGACGCAGGTAGGCCACGGCGAAGTCGCGGATGGCGTCGGTGTTGTTTGCATCACCTGCGCCAGTCACGTGCCGATCCTGCGCGTCGATGGTTTCGCCAGCGAGGTAGGCCCTGGCGACATCGTGAATATAGTCGCCGCGGTAGCCATCTTCAGGCCATTCCGGGCTGTCCGGGGTCAGGCCCTGGCAGCGTGCCTGTACCGAGCGCGCCAGATTATCGATCTGCGCGCCGGCGTCGTTGTAGTAGAACTCGCTTGCCACGTCCCAGCCTGTTGCCGCGAGCAAGCGGCAGAGACTGTCGCCCACCGCCGCCCCGCGGCCATGCCCCACATGCAGTGGGCCGGTGGGATTGGCAGACACGAACTCTACCTGTACACGTTGTCCTTTACCCACATCGCTGCGCCCGAAGCCCGCACCCTGCTGGAGAATGCTGCGCACGACAGCCTGGCTGCTGCTGTCGGAGAGAAAGAAGTTAATAAATCCGGGGCCGGCGATTTCCGTGCGCGTAACGACTGGGGAGGCGGGCAGGGCTTCACAAATCTGCGCTGCCAACTCGCGCGGGGGTCGGCCTGCGGCCTTGGCCAATGACAGCGCTACATTGCTGGCCAGGTCGCCGTGGTTCTTGTCGCGGGTGCGGTCGATCTGGATTTTTGGCGCTACATCTGCGGGCAACTGGCCCTGTGCAACCAGCGCGGCCAGCGCCTGCTCTACCAGCAGGGTGATTTGTTCCTTCATTGAGGGAGGGGTACCTGTCTCTGTTGGGGCCCCGGCGTCCCCGGGTCACAAGCGCGGTATTATCGCCGGAACACGCGCCATTGGCCAGTTCAGAACATGTCCTGGGGGTCCACGTCCAGCGACCAGTTCAATCCCCGGCTGGCAGGCTGGGCCTGGGCCAGGTGCACAAGGGTTCGCGCCGCCAGCCGTGACAGCCGGCGATCGGCAGTGTGGACCAGTAGCTGGCTGCGGAAGCGTCCTGCACGACGCTGCATGGGGGCCGGTAGTGGGCCGATCATATCAATCCCCGCAGGCAGCTGACTCTGGGCGGAGGCTCGCAAGTCGACCAGGAACTGCTCTCCATGGTCCGCGTCGGCACAGTCTGTGCGGGCGATCAGTAACTGACCGGCCGGAGGCAGGGACGCCAGGCGCCGTCTTTCCAGCATGGCCAGTGCCTGTTGATGGTAAGGCTGGCTTAGCATCGCCTGGAGAACGGAGTGATCCGGGTGGTGGGTCTGCAATAGAACGCGGCCCCGGTGTTTCGCGCGTCCCGCGCGCCCCGACACCTGGGTCAGTAACTGGCTTGCCCGTTCCTCGCCGCGAAAATCGGTGCTGAACAGCATTGCATCCATATCGATTACGCCCACCAGCGAAACAGCGGGAAAATGATGCCCTTTGGTCAGCATCTGCGTGCCCAGCAGAATACATGGCTCGCCCCGATTGATCTGTTCCACCAGGGTATGCATGGACTCCCGGCCCTGCATGGAGTCGCTGTCCACACGGTAGAGCGGCCATTGGCCCAGATGTTGTCGCAGCCAGTCCTCAGTCTGTTCGGTTCCCAGTCCCAGTGAAACCAACTGTTTGCTCTGGCACTGTGGACAGCTGTGCAGCAGTGGCCCTGCGGTGCCACAGTGGTGGCACCGCAGGCGGCGCTGACGGCGATGCAGAGTGAGGCGCGCATCGCAGTCCTTGCACTCTGCAATCCAGCCACAGTCGTGGCACTGCAGAGTGGGCGCGTAGCCGCGCCGGTTGAGAAATAACAATACCTGCTGGCTGCTCTGCAGGCACCGCTCCATAGCCTGCAACAGGGCTGGGGAGAGGCCGGCTTGCAACGGTGCCTTCCTGACATCGATGGCTTCTATAGTCGGCAGCTGGCTGTGCCCGGCACGTTGCAGCATACGATGATGAGCGTATCGGCCTTGCAGGGCGTTGTGCAGGCTCTCCAGAGAGGGCGTGGCAGATCCCAGGATCACCGGGCAGTTTTCAAGCTGACCGCGCTTTACCGCCACGTCCCGTGCAGAGTAGCGGAAGCCATCCTGTTGCTTGAAGGACTGATCATGCTCTTCGTCCACCACAATCAGGCCGGGTCTGGCCATTGGGGTGAAGACAGCGGAGCGCGTGCCGATGACAATGTGGGCGCTGCCGCTACGCGCGGCTTCCCATGCACTGTAGCGCTGCGCGTCACTCAAACCGGAGTGCAATACCGCGATCTCTGCCTGAAAACGCTTGCTGAACCGTGCCAGGGTTTGCGGGGTGAGGCCGATTTCAGGAATCAATAACAGGGCCTGCTGGTTGGCGGCGAGACAATCAGCGATCAGCTGCAGGTAGACCTCGGTTTTGCCGCTACCGGTGACCCCTTCTATCAGGTGGCAGTGGAAGTTCGTTCCGGCACTGCGTATTGATGTCAATATCTCGGCCTGCTCGGCACTGGGCTGAAGTGCTGCCCCTGTTTTAGCTGCTGTTGTGGCGAGGCGGACATCGCAGCGCTCCGCCAGGCCCTTGTCGGCGAGTGCCTTGAGCACAGCGGGACTGATGCCCGCCTCTTTAAGTTCGCGCAGGGTGACCTGGGGTTGCTCCTGTAGTATGCCCAGTGCCAGCGCCTGCTTTGGGGAGCGTGCCAGTGCCCCGGCGGGTAGCCCCTTGCCGCGGGTGCTCAGTTGCCAGCCGGGTTCGCTGTTGTAGCGGTGAGGCTGGCCCTGGCGCAATGTTTTGGGGAAAGCGGCCTGATAGACCTCGCCGGGGGGGTGCTGATAGTAGTCCGCGGCCCAGGTGCATAAGCCCAGCAGCGGGGTCGAGAGCAGTGATTGCGAATCCAGGAGGGCGTCAGCTGCCTTCAGCGAAGATGCGTCGAGGTCGCTCTCTGTGCTCTGCCCAACCAGGTATGCGGTGACCTCCCGCCGGCCGAAAGGGACACGCAAGCGAGCGCCGGGCTGCAGCTTCGTCAGGTCACAGTCCAAAGGAGGCAGGTAATCAAACAGAGTGCGCAGGGGTGTGGGAATGGCCAGTTTCAGTACAGGCATAGCGCCTCTTGGGCTTGGCAGCGTGGAAAAACGTGAGTGTAGCAACCAATGACACCGGGCAGCCACGAGGAATGCCGTGAATCCGGCCGCAGTGAGGCAAACCTGCGACTTTCATCCCTTGCCAATCCCGCTGTGTCTGGTAAGATGCGCGCCTATTTTTTCTCTGGACCGTGTCCGGCGCTTGGATCCCCTGGGGGTAGAAAGGCGGCGGGAGGCCGACTCCAGTAATGAGATGCGGTACCCGGCGAAGGATCGGGTGGCGGCATCGGACAACGAGGAGCACTACCATGCAAACAGAAATTCATCCCAAGTACGAAGCGGTTACCGCCACTTGCAGTTGCGGCAACAAAATCGAGACGCGCTCTACCCTGTGTAAGGATATTCATATCGATGTGTGCTCTCAGTGCCATCCCTTTTTCACCGGTAAGCAGAAGATTGTCGATTCTGGCGGCCGTGTAGATCGCTTCAACAAGCGTTTCGGTAATCGCGGCAGCAAGCGCTAGAACACATCGTGCTGCGCATCGACGCAGTCTCATCAAGGCGCCAGTTCCATTTCGGACTGGCGCTTTTTTTATGCCTGGGTATCACCGCCTGCTCGCGAGATGGGCAAACTCAACCCCCTCAGGTGGGGCCGGGGTGCCTGGCTGACACCGGGAATCTGGAGCGGCGCCGGGTTGAGCGGGTGGTGGATGGAGATACCCTGCACCTGGTCGGGGGTGACCGGGTGCGCCTCGTTGGCGTCAACACGCCGGAGATCGGGCGCGATGGCCGTGCCGACGAACCCCTGGCTCGCGATGCGCAAAGAGCACTCGCGGAGATGCTCAGTAGTGCGCAGGAGGTGTGGCTGCAAGACGGCAAACAGCGCAGTGATCGCTACGGTCGCCGTCTCGCCCATGCCTTCGATGGAGATGGAGTCAGCATTTCCGGCCGGTTGATCGCTCGTGGCCTGGGCTTCCATGTGGTGATTGCCCCCAATGACCGCTACGCATCCTGTCTGCAAGCCGAGGAAGCGCATGCCCGCAGTGGTCGCAGTGGTGTCTGGAATGAATCCGCGTTCGCTGCCACACCCGTGGTCGCCCTGCAGCCTGGGCAGGGTGGCTTTACCCGGGTCAGCGATCGCGTGACGCGGGTATCGTTCAAGCAGAATGGTTGGTGGGTGCAACTCGGAGGCAAAGTGGGGGTGCAGATCGACGGCGATGCCCGCTCCCGGTTCTCACGCGCGCAGCTTCGCTCATTGCAGGGCCGTGAAGTTGAAGTTCGGGGCTGGCTGATCCCGATGAAGGGTGATTGGTGGATGATGAGCCTGGATCACCCCAGCATGTTGCATGTTGTGGGCGATTCAGTAAATTAGTCAACTTGTCCCGGTAGTGGCTTTTCTATATCCTCGGGAACCTTTTTCCCGCTGGGGCGATTTCATGAACAAGGATCTTGTGCAAGCCGCACTTGCATACCATGCCGAACCGACGCCCGGAAAGATCAGCGTTGAGCTGACCACACCCGCAGAGACGCAACTGGACCTGGCCCTGGCCTACAGCCCCGGCGTTGCCGAGCCCTGTCGGAAAATCGCCGAGAATCCTGATGATGCCTACCTCTACACGGGTAAGGGCAATTTGGTGGCGGTTATCAGTAACGGCACTGCGGTGCTGGGCCTTGGCAATCTCGGGTCACTGGCAAGCAAGCCAGTAATGGAGGGCAAAGCTCTGCTGTTCAAGCGCTTTGCCGGCATCAACTCTATTGATATAGAAGTTGACACAGAGGACGCCGAAGAGTTTATCGAGACCGTTGACCGCATTGCCGATACTTTTGGCGGCATTAATCTGGAAGATATAAAGGCGCCTGAGTGTTTCGAAATTGAATCCGCACTGATCGAGCGCTGCTCCATCCCCGTGTTTCACGACGACCAGCACGGTACTGCCATCGTGACTGCTGCTGGCCTCGTTAACGCACTGGAGATTCAGGGCAAGCGGCTTGAGGATGCTGTGATTACCTGCCTGGGCGCGGGCGCCGCTGCAATCGCCTGCATGCGTCTTCTGGTCAGTATTGGTGCCAGGCGCGAAAATATCTATATGCTGGATCGCCGGGGTGTGATTTACGCCGGTCGAGAAGGGGTGAATGCCTACAAGCAGGAGTTCGCCAACCGCACCGACAAGCGCAGTCTTTCTGATGCGATTGCTGGTGCAGACGTCTTCATCGGGCTTTCCGGGGCTGATTTGCTCAGTACCGAAATGCTCAACTCAATGGCGCAGCGGCCCGTGGTCTTCGCCTGTTCCAATCCCGATCCGGAGATCAAGCCGGAATTGGCCCTGCAAACCCGCGATGACCTTATTATTGCGACCGGCCGCTCCGACTATCCCAACCAGGTCAACAATGTACTGGGCTTTCCTTTTATCTTCCGCGGCGCGCTGGATGTGCGCGCGAGCTGCATCAATGAAGAGATGAAAGTGGCCGCCGTTCATGCGCTTTGCGAGTTGGCCAGGGAGCCGGTCACCCAGGAAGTGCTGGACGCCTGTGGCGAGCAGTCATTGGAGTTTGGCCCAGAGTATATTATCCCCAAGCCTGTTGACGGGCGCCTGCTTAGCTGGCTGGCGCCAGCGGTAGCCAGGGCGGCGGTGGACAGTGGGGTAGCACGGATACCGCTTCCTGACGATTACGCACCGGTTCTGTAGCTCAATCAGAAGATATCCCTGACCAGGTTCTCGGTGCCCTGGGTCGCGCTACCCGGCGCCAGACCTTCTGGGTTCCTCGGTGGTACATGCTCTGTGCGAAAGTACTCAAAAATGGCGTTGCTCTGGCTTGAGTCGGCCAGGGCGCCGGTCTCCGGGTCGATGCGCACATTGACGACTCCAGGAGGGATGGGGCGCTGTCGATCAGGACTGTCCTTTAGCGCCTCGCGCATGTAGTTAATCCAGATCGGCAGTGCCGCGGTACCGCCGAATTCCCTTCTCCCAAGCGGCGTATAATTATCGAAGCCTACCCAGGTTGTAGTGACCAGGTCGCTATTGTAACCGGAGAACCAGGCGTCCATCGGGCCATTAGTCGTGCCGGTCTTGCCCGCGAGGTCAGTGCGTTCCAGTACCAGTGCCCGACGCCCCGTACCGCGGGTAATCACGTCCTGGAGAATACTGTTAAGAATAAAGTTCGTGCGTTCCTCCATTACTCTTGGGGCGGCCCTGGTCATGTCGGCCCGGTCGTTATCTGCGGCCAGTATCTCTTCCATGCTCATCTCGCCACTTTCTTCGGCAGTGCTGCTGTTTTGGCATTCCCTGCACACGGTCAGCGGTTCGCTCTGGTAAATGACCTCCCCGCCGATGCTCTCTACGCGGTCGATCAGATAGGGTTTCACCTGGTAGCCGCCATTTGCGATCATGGCATAGCCAGTGGCGACCTCCAGTGGCGTCATGGCATGTGTGCCCAGAGCCAGGGAGAGATCGGGTGTGAAGTCTGAGGTGTCAAACCCGTAGCGCTCGACTGCCGCAATCAGGTTGCGCACCCCCAACTGCTGCAGCAGTCGTATAGAAACCAGATTGCGGGACTTGGTCAGCGCCCATCGCAACCGGGTAGGGCCATGAAAAACACCCCCATCGTTTTCCGGGCGCCATATGTCTTCCAGTGAGCTGTCTTCCATGACAACGGGCGCATCGTTGATGATGGACGCGGCAGTAAAGCCTGCCTCCAGCGCGGCGCCATAGAGGAAGGGCTTGAAGTTGGACCCCGGCTGCCGCTGGGCCTGTGTCGCTCTATTGAATTTACTGAGTTCAAAGCCCATGCCACCTACAATACTGACGATAGCTCCATCGTCGGCCCGCAGTGAGACCAGGGCCGCCTGGGCAGCGGGTACCTGCGCCAGTTGCCAGCTATCCTCCGCGTTTCTGGTCAGGCGGACGAGATCCCCCGGATCGAATAAATCTCCGGGTACCTGCGGCGGTTGGGCTGTTCTGTTCTCGGAGACATAGGCTCGCGCAGTCGAGATACCGTTTTCCCAGAGCAGTTCACCGCTGCTGCCCTCGGCGAACAACAGGCTGACCCGGTCTTCAAGGACTTCGGTTACCACTGCGGGCGTCTGGTCGGCAATCTGCGGGATTCGAATCAGCTTCTGCAGCCAGTATTGAGAGGGTTCCGCGGCGTAATTCCCGGGCAATGGCCAGCGTTGTTCCGGGCCCCGGTAACCGTGTCGCCCGTCATAAGTGACTAGCCCCTCGATCACCGCCTCCCTTGCGACCTGCTGCAATGGGCGGCTGATAGTGGTGTAGACGTGATAACCATCGTTGTAGGCTGACATCCCGTAACGATCGAGCATCTCCTGTCGCGCCATTTCCGCAGCGTAGTGTGCAGAGAAAGAAATCTGTGCCCCGTGTAGTTCTGCCGTCACGGGCGCGGCGATAGCGGTTTGGTATTCGGAGGGTGCGATATAGCCCAGTTCCAGCATGCGGCCCAGAATCCAGTTGCGGCGATCACTACCCTGCTCCGGGCCGCTCACCGGATTATTGCGCGAGGGTGCCTTGGGTATTCCTGCCAGCATCGCGTGCTGGGCGAGGGTGAGATCGCCAATGCTCTTGCCATAGTAGACTCGGGAGGCGGCTTCGAAGCCATAAGCGCGATGCCCGAGGAACACCCTGTTGAAGTAGAGTTCAAAGATTTCCTGCTTGTCGAGGGCGCGTTCGATCTCGATGGCCAGCAGGATCTCGTTGAACTTGCGCATGAAGGTTTTTTCCAGGGACAGAAAATAATTGCGCGCAACCTGCATGGTCAGGGTGCTGCCACCTGATCCTTTTTCCCCGGTAATAAGTAACTCGGATACCGCCCGACCCAGTCCCATCACGTCGATGCCCCGATGTTCGAAAAAGCTGTCGTCCTCGGCGGCCAGTAGGGCCTCCACGAACTGCTGGGGAATTTGTGGGTAGGTCAAGGGGCTGCGTTTCTGTTCGCCAAACTGCCCGATCAGATCACCCTCGCGGGTATACACCCGCATAGGTGTTTGCAGCCTGACATCGCGCAACGTCTCCACGTCTGGCAGGTTGGGACTGAGGTACAGGTAGGTACCGGCGGCCAGCCAGACCCCGCCTAGAAGACCAAGGATTGATGTGCGTATAAGAAAGTAGAGAAAGCTCATTTAATATCTTTACAAAACAGTTGCTTGTATTAATGTAGGTAACAGGGGCGGGCATGTGAGTGGTAATTATATGCCTTTTTTAAGTTTGGATATATTTCCGACTGTGTTATACCTTTTGATTAATGTATCGGTGCATAAAAATATCCTAAGTTAGTGATACTGATAGGGAAAAAAGTTGCTTGGTCTAATAGGGAAAAGAAAGGCGACACCGGTTCTGGGGATTGATATCAGCTCAACTACAGTCAAGTTGCTGGAGCTGAGCTACTCTGGGGATCGCTACCGCGTTGAAAGTTACGCGGTGAGTTCGCTGCCGCAGGACGCGGTTATCGAGAAGAACGTCAACGATGTGGATGGTGTTGCCAACGCCATTCGCAGTGCAGTGGCGCAATCACGAAGTAAACTGAAAACAGCCTCTGTCGCTGTGGCCGGGTCGTCGGTTATCACCAAGATGATCGATATGCCCAGTGGTCTCAGCGATGACGATATGGAGATGCAGCTTACCCTCGAGGCGGATCAGTACATTCCCTATCCCCTGGAAGAAGTGGCGATCGACTTTGAAGTCCAGGGCGAATCCCCGGAAGCCCCCGGACAAGTTGAGGTATTGCTTGCCGCGTGCCGACGGGAAACCATCGATGCACGTGTGGAAGCCATTGAGGGCGCGGAGCTGACAGCAAAGATCATGGATGTTGAAGCCTATGCGATGGAGCGCGCCTTTTCCCTGATCAATCATCAGTTGGAGCTGGATGCCGATGCCACGGTTGCCGTGGTCGATATCGGTGCCACCATGACCACGCTCAGCGTGCTCAATAACGGCCAAACCATCTACACCCGAGAACAGTTGTTTGGCGGTAAGCAACTCACCGATGAAATAATGCGCCGGTATGGTTTGCCGCTGGAGGAAGCCGGCCTCGCCAAGAAACAGGGCGGCCTGCCCGACGATTACGAGCCCGAGGTACTGGAGCCGTTCAAGGATGCTGTTGTGCAGCAGGTGGCGCGCTCGCTGCAGTTCTTCTTCTCCTCGAGTCAATTCAACGACGTGGACTGCATCATTCTCGCCGGCGGGGTGGCTTCCATGGAGGGTCTCCCGGAGCTGGTGCAGGAGAAACTGGGCACCCCTGCCTCCGTGGCCAATCCCTTCGCCAATATGTCGATTTCATCCAGGGTGAATGCGGTGGCACTTTCCAGTGACGCACCGGCCCTGATGATTGCTTGTGGCCTGGCCCTACGGAGTTTCGACTGATGGCGCAGATCAATTTACTACCGTGGAGAGAGGAGCGTCGCCAGGAGCTGAAGAAGGAGTTCCTGATTACGCTGGCGCTGGTTGCCCTGCTGGGCGGGGGTCTGGTGTTGTTTGCAGATCGAGTGGTGAATGGCCAGATTGACCATCAGCGCGCCCGCAATAATTACCTGACGCAGAATATTCGCGAGCTGGACAAGAAAGTTGCCGAGATTCGTGATTTGCAAAAGCGCCGTCAACAGCTGATCGAGCGTATGCGAGTGATTCAGGAACTGCAGGGTAATCGCCCTGTTATCGTGCGCATTATGGATCAGCTTGTGCGCACCATTCCCGATGGGGTTTTCTACACCGGGCTCTCGACGAAAGCCGGAAGCATTTCGATCAATGGCATCGCAGAGTCCAATAACCGCGTATCTAGCCTCATGCGCCGACTGGACGGCTCTGACTGGCTGGCGTCGCCCAATTTGGACAAGGTGAGAGCCGCGCCGACCTACGGTGACCAGGCAACAACATTCAACCTGACGGTGGCGCTGGAGCTGCCCAAGCAGGAAGCAGAGCAGGGAGGGCAATAAAAGATGGCTTTTGAAGATACCATTCGCTCCCTGAAAGAGTTTGATGTCAACGACCTGGACTTTGAAAATGTCGGGTCGTGGCCTTTTCCCATCAAGTTGCTCATCTGGGTGGTGATCCTGGTGGGTGCGCTGGCGGCGGGCTATTACTACCACATTGAAGACCTGCAACTGACACTGGATGGCGAACGCAAACAAGAAGAGAAGCTAAAGAAAGAGTTTGAGGATAAAGCCTTCCAGGCGGCCAACCTGGATGCCTACCGGCAACAGATGCAGGATATGGAAGAATCTTTTGGTGCCCTGGTCAGCCAGTTACCCAGTGATACAGAAGTTCCGGGCCTGCTTGAGGATATTACCAACAAGGGCTTACTCAACGGCTTGAATATAGGCACCATCGACCTGCTGCCCGAGCAGGCGAAGGAGTTCTATATCGAGTTGCCTATCGGCATTGTCGCTACCGGGTCCTACCACGACCTGGGTGCATTTATCAGCGGGATGGCGGCATTGCCGCGTATTGTGACCCTTCACGATTTCAAGATATCCGCGCCAGCGGGAGACGCCAACAAACTGCAGATGAGCATCACTGCGAAGACCTACCGCTACCGGGATGACGAGCTATGAGGATGAAGCGTATGACCCGTATCTCATTGCTTCTGGCTGCCTCCCTGGCCATCGTCGCCTGCAGTGCCAAGGATTTTACTGACCTGGATGCGTTTATGGCCGAGAAGCTGGCACGCCCGGGCGGCATCATCCCGCCAATACCGACGTTCAAGGCATACGAGGCCTTTGCCTATAGCGCCACCACCTTGCGCAGCCCGTTCGAGCGCCCGATAGAAGTGCGACAGATAGCCCAGTTACAGGCAGTCAGCGCCATCAAGCCAGACGAAAATCGCGCCAAGGAATTTCTTGAGCAGTTTACCTTTGATTCACTGAGTATGGTGGGGACCCTGGAGCGTAACGGGACCAACTGGACCTTGATTCGTGACCCGCAGGGCGGCGTGCACAGGGTGACCGCAGGGAACTATCTCGGCCGCTCTCACGGCAAAATAGTGGAGACAGCTGAAACTTACGTCGCGGTCGTGGAGATCGTCAGCGACGGCAGCGAGGACGGCTGGGTAGAACGTCCGCGCACAATAAAATTATCCGGCATATAAGCCGAGGCCATGGGTGATTGCCATGACATTTAAAAAACAACTTCTGGGGACAAAGGCCGTGGGGAAAGGAACGTTAGATCTGGGGAAATGGATGCGCCCTGTGACCGGGCTGGTGGTGAGTCTGTGGGCCTTCGCGGCCCAGGCTGCACCAACGATTACCGATATCGAGTTCAGCTCGCGTCCAGGCAGCAAATTTGAAGTGCGCCTGGATTTCAACGAGACGCCGCCCGATCTGAAAGCCTATACCATTGAGAAGCCCGCGCGCATAGCTGTAGATTTCCCCGGTACGTCCAGCAGTCTGGAGCGTAAGCGCTATCCCTTGTCTTATGGCAATGCGACCGGCGTGGTAGTACTTGAGTCCGGTGATCGCACGCGGATGATTGTGAACCTGGTCAAACTAGTGCCCTACGAAACCCGTGTGGATGGCAACAGCCTGTTTCTCGTTGTGGGTCAGGACGGCGGCGACTACGCCAAGGTCACGACCGATCCCAACCGCCTGCGCACCCAGGTCGAGCCCGTCGCGGATGTGGCGTCAGAGGTCAGCGATCTGCAGTTCCAGCGCAGTGGTGATGGTGAAGGTAGGCTGACGCTCGAGCTCTCCAATCCTGCGGTAGACGTGAATGTGTTCAGCGAGGCCGGAGATATCAAGGTGCAATTCCTCGATACTACTGTGCCGGAGCGGTTGATGCGACGCTACGATGTCACCGACTTCGCCACGCCGGTAGACAGTATTTCTGTAAACACGACACAGCGCGGCGCCACCCTGACGCTGAAAACGACTGGCGATTTTGATTACCTGGCCTACCAGACCAACAACCAATACATTCTCAGCGTGAAGCCACTCAGCGCCAAGGAAGTGGAAGAGCGACGCAACGAATTCACGTATGTGGGTGATCGTATCTCGCTTAACTTCCAGGACATCGAGGTCAGGGCAGTGCTGCAGCTGATTGCTGACTTTACTGAGCTCAACCTGGTTGCCAGCGACACGGTCGCCGGCCGCATTACCCTGCGACTGCAGAATGTTCCCTGGGATCAGGCCCTGGAACTGGTTCTGAAAACCAAGGGTTTGGACAAGCGGCAGATCGGCAACGTGCTGATGGTTGCCCCCGCGGCGGAAATCGCTGAACGCGAGCGTCAGGAAATTGAGGCTAACAAACAGATCGCTGAGCTGGCTCCCCTGCGCTCCGAGTTCGTGCGGATTCGCTATGCCAGCGCGGCCCAGGTGGTAAACCTGTTCAAGGCCGGCTCAGAAGAGGGCGGCAGCCTGATCTCGGAACGTGGTTCGGTAGTCGTCGACGCCCGCACCAACTCGCTGGTCATCACCGACACTGCGGTAAAGCTGGCGGAGATTCGTGAACTGATCGAGCGTGTCGATATTCCCGTGCGTCAGGTGATGATTGAGTCGCGCATTGTGATTGCCCAGTCTGACCTCACCCACAACCTGGGTATCGAATGGGGTGGTGGCTACATTGATGACGTCAATGGCAACCTCCTGTCTGTGTCCGGCGATGCGGCGAACGTGATAGGTATTAATAACTCACTGGTCAATGGTGAGACACCGTCAGTCAGTTATCCCGGTGCCCTGCTGGTGGATCTGGGCGTGGCGAGCACCAGCGGCTTTGCCCTGGGCTTTACCAGCGATGACCTGTTCCTGACCGCGGAGCTTTCCGCGCTGGAAGCTGCCGGACAGGGTGAAGTCGTTTCCCAGCCCAAGGTGATTACCGGCGACAAACAGCAGGCGACTATCAAGTCGGGTACCGAGATCCCCTATCAGGAAGCGTCTGCCTCTGGTGCGACCTCTACCTCCTTCAAGGAGGCAGTGCTTGAGCTTGATGTAACACCCAATATTACCCCTGATGACCGTGTCATGCTGGACCTGAACGTCAAGCAGGATTCCGTTGGTGACCTGGTGCCCAGTGGTCAGGGCGGGTTCATTCCCTCTATCGATACCACTGAACTGCAAACTCAGGTTCTGGTTGGCAACGGTGAAACAGTGGTGTTGGGCGGTGTGTTCAAGACCGAGGATATCGAGACGGTGAACAAAGTGCCTTTCTTCGGCGATATCCCCTACGTGGGCGCTTTCTTCCGCAGCGAGACACGGAGTAATACCAAGACCGAGACGCTGATTTTCATTACCCCGCGCATTCTGGCAGATACGCTGCTCGACTGATGCCATCATTGCAACGCGTTTTTCTTGTCGGTCCCATGGGGGCCGGCAAGACGACCATTGGGAAGTACCTGGCAGACCACCTGAAACTGCAGTTTGCTGATACCGACAGCGAAATCGAAGTCCGCACCGGTGCTGACATACCCTGGATATTTGATGTTGAAGGCGAGGAAGGCTTTCGCGACAGGGAGCAGCAGGTCGTCGAAGAAATGACCCTGTGGGACAACACCGTGCTCGCCACCGGCGGCGGTGTGGTGCTGCGACCCGAGAATCGCAACGCGCTGGGGGGGCGCGGCTATGTGATTTACCTATACGCCAGTGTCGACGAGCAGGTGAGGCGGACTCGGCGCGATCGCAAACGACCACTGCTCCAAAATGGTGACCCTGAAGAGACCTTGCGTTCCCTGATGCAGGAGCGTGACCCGCTCTATCGTGAGATAGCCGACCATATTATTGAAACCGATGGTTGTAGTCCCAGAACAGTCGCCCAGCGACTGGTAAGGGAACTCACCGCTTAAAGACACGGCCCGCCCCGGGCAGTATTATGTGTCCTTTGAAATTCAGAGGATGTTCCAGTGTCTTTGCTGATGCATAAACTGCAGGTTGAACTCGGCGAGCGTAGTTACCCGATTTACATAGGCCGTGAGTTGCTGGCAGATTCTGCCCTGTTGGCAGAACACGTCGTTGGAACGCAGGTCGTTATCATCAGTAACGATACTGTAGCGCCGCTTTACCTCGATCGCCTGCGCGCAGCCCTGGGCGAGCGGGAGCTGGTCACAGAGATCATTCTTGCCGATGGCGAGCAGTTCAAGTCAATGGACACGCTCAACGAAATCTTCGACCGGGTACTGACCGACCGTCACAGCCGCAGTACCACCATGATCGCGCTGGGTGGCGGTGTCGTCGGCGATATCACCGGCTTCGCCGCGGCCTGCTACCAACGCGGGGTGAAATTCGTCCAGGTGCCTACCACACTGCTGTCCCAGGTGGACTCCTCTGTAGGCGGGAAGACCGCGGTGAATCACCCCCTGGGTAAAAACATGATTGGCGCCTTCTATCAACCGCAGGCAGTGCTGATCGATATCAATACCTTAAGCAGTCTGCCCTCACGTGAGTTTGCCGCGGGCGTGGCTGAGGTACTGAAGTACGGATTGATCTGTGACGCGCCGTTTTACCGGTGGTTGCAAGAGCAGATGCCCAAGTTGCTGGCCAGAGAAGAGGCAGCCCTCGCCGAAGCCATAGAGCGCAGTTGCGCATGCAAAGCGGAAGTGGTCGCTGCAGATGAACGTGAGGGAGGCCTGCGCGCCATACTTAACCTGGGCCACACATTTGGCCACGCCATAGAGACGGCGCAGGGCTACGGCAACTGGCTGCACGGAGAAGCTGTAGCGACCGGCATGTTGATGGCCATGGAGTTGTCCGCGCGCCGCGGCTGGATTGATCGTGAGGAGGTGAAGGGCTTCCGGGATCTCCTGCTGGCGGTGAATCTGCCGGTTCGTCCGCCGTCAGAGATGACGCCAGGGCAGTTTCTGGACCTGATGGGGCGTGACAAAAAAGTCTTGGACGGCAGGCTGCGCCTGGTTTTGCTAAAGTCCATGGGCGAGGCGGTGATAGTGGATGATGCCACCGAGAGCGAGTTGACCGATCTCCTGGAGCACTTCCTGAAAGCCGCGTAAAAAGGGCCTGTCACGGCGTTTGTCGCCCACCGGCCATCTGTGTAAAATAACGTCCCCCCTCTGTCCCGGTTTCTTTTGTTGGCCGGGCTGCCGGTGTAACTTGTTGTTTTCAATTGATATTCTGGACTGACTATGAGCGCAGGCCTATTTAGACCTGAAGAGTTCCGCGACAACTGCGGATTCGGACTGATTGCCCACACTTCCGGTGACGCCAGTCACCGTCTGCTGGAGACGGCTATCGAGTCATTGACGTGCATGACACACCGCGGAGGAATCGCTGCGGATGGCAAGACTGGCGACGGTTGCGGCCTGCTTATGCAGATGCCTGCGAGCTTCATGCGCACGCTGGCTGACGAGTGTTTCAACACCCGGCTTGAAGACAGCTTTGCCGTGGGCCAGATGTTTCTTAGCACCGACGAAAGCAAGGCCGAAGCTGCCCGCAAGGCCACGGAAGTCGCGCTAACAGACCAGGGGCTCACCGTGCTGGGTTGGCGTGTGGTGCCTACGGATGACTCCGTCTGTGGTGAAATCGCGCTGCAGACCCTGCCGCGTATTGAGCAGGTATTTGTAAATGCGCCGGGGCTGACAGAGGTTGAGTTGAGTACCAGGCTTCTGGTAGCGCGCCGCAAAGCTGAAATAGCTTGTGAAGCAGACAAGGAGTACTACATCGCCAGCCTTTCCGGCCGGGTGATCTCCTATAAAGGGCTGGTGATGCCGGTTGACCTGCCGCAGTTTTACCTGGACCTCGCTGATCAGCGCCTGGAAACAGCGATTTGTGTTTTTCACCAGCGTTTTTCTACCAACACCATGCCGCTGTGGCCGCTGGCTCAGCCGTTCCGCCTGCTGGCCCACAACGGCGAAATCAATACCATTGCGGGGAACCGCAACTGGGCTGAGGCCCGCACGGCTGGTTTTAAAACGGACTTGCTGCCCAATATCAAGGATATTGCGCCACTGGTTAACCGCACCGGCTCTGATTCATCCAGCCTGGACAACATGCTCGACGTGCTGCTGACAGGCGGCGTTGATATGGCCCGCGCGTTGCGCATGCTGGTTCCACCCGCCTGGCAGAACATGGAGTTGATGGATCCTGATCTCAAGGCATTCTATGAATATCACTCCATGCATATGGAGCCCTGGGATGGCCCCGCGGGTATCGTGCTCACCGATGGGCGCTATGCTGTCTGCATGCTCGACCGCAATGGCCTGCGCCCCGCGCGCTGGGTCAGGACCAAGGACGGGTTCATTACCCTGGCCTCCGAGATCGGCACCTATGATTACAGGCCGGAGGACGTGGTCGCCAAAGGCCGGGTTGGCCCCGGTCAGATGATCATGGTGGACACCCATACGGGTGAGTTGTTGCAGACTGAGGACATTGACCAACGCCTGAAATCGCGACAACCCTATAAGCGCTGGCTGAAGGAGAAGGCCAGCCGAATTGAGGGTACGTTTGGCAGTGAAATGATTTCCGGCATCGAACGGGATCAGTTGGATGCCTATATGAAAATGTTCCAGGTCAGCTTTGAAGAACGCGACCAGGTCCTGCGACCGCTGGCTGAATCCGGGAATGAGGCAGTCGGCTCAATGGGCGATGACACGCCAATGGCGGTGCTGTCACGCAAAGAGCGATCGCTATACGATTATTTTCGGCAAAAATTTGCCCAGGTTACCAATCCGCCTATAGATCCCTTACGGGAAACCATTGTTATGTCGCTGGAGACTCACCTGGGCGGGGAGAAGAACCTGTTCGAGGAGGGGCCTGAGCACGCAGATCGGGTGATCCTTTCCTCGCCGGTTTTGTCACAGGGTAAGTTCACCAGCCTGCTCGCCCTTGAGCGACCCGGGTATACGGTGCACAAGATCGATTGTACTTACGACACGGCGACCACCCATCTGCAGGAAGGTATTGCGGCGGTGGTATCCGCTGCGGAGGAGGCGGTGCGCGGCGGTGCGGCCATCCTGGTGTTGTCTGATCGCGGCGTTGAAAACGGGCGTCTGCCGGTTCACAGCCTGTTGGCAACCGGCGCCGTCCATCACCATCTCATCAAAGCGGGCCTGAGGACGGAGGCCAATATTGTTGTTGAGTCTGCCAGTGCCAGGGACTCACACCAGATTGCCTGTCTCATCGGGTTTGGGGCGACGGCCGTCTATCCCTATCTCGCCTACAGTGTTCTGGAGGAACTGATTCGCTGTGGTGAAGTGCTGGGTGAACCCAGCACCTGTTACAAGAACTATCGCAAGGGCATTAACAAGGGCCTGCTGAAAATCATGTCCAAGATGGGCATCTCTGCGGTGAGCTCTTATCGAGGTGCACAGCTTTTTGAAGCGGTTGGCCTGTCCAGTGAGGTGGTTGATGTTGCCTTCTGTGGCGTCGCCTCGCGTATTGAAGGAAGCGGTTTTGCCGAGCTCGAGCGGGAACAGCAGGCGCTGTCTGCCCGCGCCTGGTCTGCTCGCAAGGGAATCGAGCAGGGCGGTTTGCTGAAATATGTTCACGGTCAGGAGTACCACGCATTCAACCCTGATGTTGTCATGACCCTGCAACAGGCAGTAGCCAGCGGCGACTATAGTGACTACCAGCGCTACGCGACGCTGGTCAATGAGCGCCCAGCAGCGACCTTGCGCGATCTGCTGAAACCTGTGGAGCAGGGCAGTATCAGCCTCGATGAAGTGGAGCCGATAGAGAGCATTCTGCCGCGCTTTGACTCGGCCGGTATGTCACTGGGTGCGCTTAGCCCCGAAGCTCATGAATCCCTGGCCGCAGCAATGAACCGCATCGGCGCGCGCTCCAATTCTGGAGAAGGTGGCGAAGACCCGGAGCGTTTCGGTACCGAGCGGGTATCCAAGATCAAGCAAATTGCCTCGGGAAGGTTTGGTGTGACCCCTCACTACCTGGTCAACGCAGAGGTACTGCAAATCAAGGTCGCCCAGGGAGCGAAGCCTGGCGAGGGCGGCCAGTTGCCCGGGGGTAAAGTGAACGGGTTGATTGCGCGCCTGCGTTACTCTGTTCCCGGTGTCACCCTGATTTCACCGCCCCCGCACCACGATATCTATTCCATCGAGGATCTGGCGCAGCTTATTTTCGATCTCAAGCAGGTTAATCCGCAAGCTCTGGTTTCAGTAAAGCTGGTTTCGGAGCCCGGTGTCGGTACCATCGCCGCCGGCGTGGCCAAGGCCTATGCTGACCTGATTACTATATCCGGCTACGACGGCGGCACTGCAGCAAGTCCTTTGACGTCGATACGCTACGCGGGCTCGCCCTTTGAGCTTGGCCTGGCTGAAGTGCAGCAGACCTTGCGCGGCAATAGCCTTCGCGGCGCTATTCGCCTGCAGGCCGATGGCGGTTTGAAAACCGGCCTGGATGTGGTCAAGGCGGCAATACTTGGAGCCGAGAGTTTTGGTTTTGGCACGGCGCCTATGGTGGCCCTGGGCTGTAAGTATCTGCGTATCTGCCACTTGAATAATTGTGCTACCGGCGTCGCGACACAGCATGAGAAACTTCGTGAGGACCACTTCAACGGCACCGTGCAGATGGTGGTCAACTTCTTTACCTTTATTGCTACCGAGACCAGGGAGTGGCTGGCCAGGCTGGGTGTGCGCTCCCTGGAAGAGTTGATAGGCCGAACCGACCTGTTGGAGGTGCTGCCTGGTACCACCGACAAGCAGGCTCGCCTGGACCTTTCCCCCATCCTGCACAAGGATGAGTCTGCGCAGGGCCAACCGGAGTTTTGCCAGGTGTCGTCCAACGACCCCTTCGACAAAGGGGAGAAGGCCGAAGAGATGGTCTCGGCAACGCTGGCTGCCATTGAATCCCAGTCGGGCGGCGAGTATGAATTTACTGTGTGCAATTGTGATCGCTCTATCGGTGCGCGTTTGTCGGGAGAGATTGCTCGACGCTATGGCAACCACGGCATGGATGCGAATCCGCTGGTTCTGCGCCTGACCGGCACAGCGGGACAGAGCTTTGGTGTGTGGAACGCCGGTGGCCTTCATATGTATCTGGAAGGTGACTCCAATGACTACGTCGGTAAAGGTATGGCCGGCGGCAAGCTGGTGATCTACCCGCCCAGGGTCAGTGAGTTCAAGTCCCAGGACACATCGATTATCGGCAACACATGCCTCTATGGCGCAACCGGCGGTCGTCTGTTTGCCGCGGGCATAGCAGGTGAGCGTTTCGCGGTCCGTAACTCCGGCGCACACGCTGTTGTGGAGGGTGCAGGTGATCACTGCTGTGAGTATATGACCGGCGGTAACATCACAGTGCTCGGCCCCACTGGAGTCAACTTTGGCGCTGGCATGACCGGTGGTTTTGCCTACGTGCTGGATCTGGACCGCACCTTTATCGACAAATATAACAGTGAGTTGGTGGAGATCCATCGTGTCAGCTCCGAATATATGGAGCCCTATCGCAACCACTTGCGCAGTAATATGCGCGAGTATGTCGAGGAGACCGGGTCCGAGTGGGGTGCGTACCTGCTGGAAAATTTCGAGGACTATGTCGGCAAGTTCTGGCTGGTCAAGCCCAAGGCAGCAGAGTTCGATCGTCTGCTTTCACGTCTGCGCAACACCGATTGATGCGGGTGCAGGAGTAAGTTATGAGCAATCGTCTGGCAAATACTTTTCAGTTTATTGATGTCGGTCGGAATGACCCGGACAAGAACACCATTCAATCGCGCAGAAGCGATTATGTGGAAATCTATAAGCCGTTCACCAAGGACCAGGTAGCGGAGCAGTCTCACCGCTGCCTGTCCTGTGGCAACCCTTATTGCGAATGGAAGTGCCCGGTGCACAATTTCATTCCTGACTGGTTGAAACTGGTCACCGAGGGCAACCTGTTCGAGGCCGCCGAACTCAGCCACCAGACCAATACGCTGCCGGAGGTTTGTGGCAGGGTCTGTCCTCAGGACCGCCTTTGTGAGGGTGCCTGTACGCTTAATGACGGGTTTGGGGCGGTGACGATAGGCGCTTCAGAGAAGTACATTACTGACACCGCACTGGCCATGGGCTGGCGCCCGGACCTGTCACGAGTTGTAAAGACTGATAAAAAGGTCGCAATAATCGGTGCGGGACCTGCGGGTCTTGGGTGTGCTGATATTCTGACGCGCAGCGGCGTGAAGGCAGTGGTCTTTGATCGCTACCCGGAAATTGGCGGTCTGCTGACCTTTGGTATCCCGGAATTCAAGCTCGAAAAGCAGGTCATGGTGCGCCGCCGCGAAGTCTTCGAGGGCATGGGTATAGAGTTTCGCCTGAACACAGATATTGGCAGGGATGTGCAGATCGGTGAGTTGCTGGAGCAGTATGATGCCGTGTTCATGGGCATGGGCACCTACACTGCAATGAAGGGTAACTTCCCCGGAGAGGACTTGCCTGGTGTATATGAGGCGCTGCCCTATCTTGTTGGCAATGTGAATCACAACCTGGGTTTTGAGCAGGACGCTGAGGCCTATGTGAACCTCAAAGGCAAGCGGGTCATTGTGCTGGGCGGTGGAGACACGGCCATGGACTGCGTTCGAACCGCCGTGAGACAGGGAGCGGACAAGGTGATTTGTGCCTATCGTCGGGATGAGGAGAACATGCCCGGATCGCGTCGCGAGGTGCAGAATGCCCTCGAGGAGGGTGTAGAGTTTCTGTTCAACCGGCAGCCGGTTGAGGTGGTGGAATATTTTGGTCAGGCCTGCGGTATCAAGGTGATTGAAACCGAACTGGGTGAGCCGGATGCCGGAGGCCGCCGTCGCCCGCAGCCCATTCCTGGCAGCGAGGAAGTGCTGGAAGCAGATGCGGTCATAATTGCCTTCGGTTTTCAGCCCAGTCCCCCGCGCTGGCTGGAAGAGGTCGGGGTGCAAACCAACGACTGGCAGGGTGTTGTTGCGGAAGAAGAACAAACCTATAAGTTCCAGACCAGTAATCCGAAAATCTTTGCCGGCGGCGATATGGTGCGTGGCTCTGACCTGGTAGTGACAGCTATCTGGGAAGGACGCCAGGCAGCCGAGGGAATACTTGACTACCTTGAAGTCTGATCCGGAGCCAGTACCCATGACTGAATTGAAGAACGACCGTTTCCTGCGCGCATTGCAGCGCCAGCCTGTTGATCGCACGCCTATCTGGATGATGCGCCAGGCAGGGCGCTATCTGCCCGAGTATCGGGCCACCCGTAAACAGGCGGGATCGTTTCTGGATCTGTGCAAAAATGCGGAGCTGGCATGCGAAGTGACCATGCAGCCGCTGCGACGTTATCCAATGGATGCAGCCATCCTGTTTTCGGATATTCTCACTGTTCCCGATGCCCTGGGTCTTGGACTGTACTTTGAGGAAGGCGAAGGGCCCAAGTTTCGCAAGACCGTGCGCAGCGAAGCGGATCTTGCGGCGCTGAACAGCATCAAGGCGGATGATGACCTGGCCTATGTGATGAATGCAGTGCGCACGATTCGCGCCGAGCTGAATGGAGAGGTTCCCCTGATCGGCTTTACCGGCAGCCCATGGACGCTGGCCACCTACATGGTGGAAGGCGGAGCATCCAAGGATTTCGCCAACGTCAAGGGTATGGCCTACGACAAGCCTGAACTGATGCACGGCCTCCTCTCATTGCTCGCTGATGCGGTGGCAGACTACCTGGCAGCACAGATTCGCGCGGGTGCGCAAGCCATACAGATTTTTGATACCTGGGGCGGCAGTCTTTCTGCGGCCGGGTATAAAGAATTCTCTTTGAAGTACATGCAGCGAATCATCTCGCGGTTGCAGGCTGATTCCGACACACAGAACATTCCGGTGATTGTCTTCACCAAGGGCGGTGGTCAATGGTTAAGTGCGATCGCTGGCTGCGGTGCGCAGGCCGTGGGCATAGACTGGACAACAGATATCGGTGTGGCCCGCGGACAGATTGGTGACAGCGTTTGCCTGCAGGGTAATATGGACCCGAGTATGCTGTTTGCTTCGCCGACAAGGATTCGCGAAGAAGTTGCGGCGATTCTGGCCGGATTTGGCCATGGCAGCGGGCACGTGTTCAATCTGGGTCACGGGATCACCCCCGGGGTCAACCCGGATCACGTTACCGCGTTTGTTGACGCAGTGCAGGAACTGTCGCCGCAGTATCACCAGGCCGACTGAGCCGCTGTGTCATTTGCGGTACTCTCTTGCTGCGGCTGGTGGCGTTAGCCCCCCGGTTCAGCTGGCCGCAGATACATCGTTTCCGTCGCAACAAAAATCGTGATCCATATCCAGGGCCGGCGATTCCGAGGTCGGCCGGCCGACAACCCTGGCGGGGACCCCTGCCACGGTAGTGTGAGGCGGAACATCTTCCAGTACCACGCTGCCGGCGCCGACTTTGGCGCCCTCGCCAACGCGTATGTTGCCCAGGATCTTGGCCCCTGCGCTGATCAGTACACCGTCACCGATCTTTGGATGACGATCTCCATCTTCCTTGCCGGTACCGCCCAGCGTCACAGATTGTAGGATGGAAACGTTGTTGCCGACGACGGCTGTTTCACCGATGACCAGACCGGTAGCATGGTCCAGCATGATGCCCCTTCCCATACGCGCAGCGGGATGGATGTCCACGCCGAACTTTACCGAGACACGGTTCTGGAAGAACAGGGCCATGGAGCGTCTTTCATTATTCCATAGCCAGTGTCCTATGCGGTGACTTTGCAGCGAGTGATAGCCCTTGTAGTAGAGGAAGGGGATGTACAGCTCATGGGAGGCAGAATCGCGATCCACCACTGCCAGTAAGTCTTCTCGAGCCGCCGCTGCGATGGCCGGATCTGCACGCATGGCATGCAACATCACTTCGCGCAGCAACAGTGATGTTACGGTGGGGCTGTCCAGTTGACTGGCCAGGTGAAAGCTCAGCGCACATTCCAGGCTGTCATGATTGAGGATGGTGGAGTGCAGGAAGCTGGCCAGTACAGGCTCTTCCTGAGCGTGTATTTCAGTTTCCGTGCGGATGCGATCCCATACCGGGTCTTGCTGCTTGGGCATGAATGTAACTCCTTATCGACCGAGGACTGTAGCCTATAAACCGTGATTCGTCACGGCAGGTCACAGCGAAATTGCCATAGGGAATGGCCGCTGCGCTGATATTTTTCTTCGAACAGAGTCAGGGGTGCGGCCTTGGCGATAAGTGAGATGCAGCCGCGCCGTCCCGCATGGTGCATGGCAAGACCGAACTCCTCCACATACAGTTGCCAGTTGCTGCGCAATTCGACGCCACCGCCCAGGGCGAGAAGCCAGGCGAAGCCAGGATGGCCGTGGATGCGTCGCTGCAGGTGTTTGCTCTTTGGCCAGGGGTTGGGGTAGAGCAGGTAGTGGTGTGCCAGTCGATAGCCGTCCTGCAGCAGTAGTTGCCAGATATCCTCTGCCTGGGCACGCAGCAGCAGATAGTTGTCTGTGGCCAGCGGCACATGCTTGTCGAGGCGATGCTCTGATTGGTCGATGCCCGCTACCAGGCAATCCGGGTGTTTCCTGGCGAGCAGCGCTGTGCTCATTCCGGTGCCGCAGAAGGAGTCCAGCACCAGTGGTCGCTGTTCGTGGCGGAGCCTGTCCCTGAGCACCGTATAGGCGTTGTGGGAGTGTTCTGCCACCGGCCGCCTGAAGTCGCTTTCAAGGTGCCTGGTGACGACTTCCAGCAGTCGCGGATGCAGCCCCGGCTGATTGCTGCTGACCTCGCGCGACTGGTTTTTTTCGTCATTCATCATCGGTGTTCCGGGCTTATCCATTGATGTTCATCACTGGCATTGCCATGATAACGCACCCCTGGCAATAAACACGGCGGACAAGACCCGGACATGCGTGAAGACCTGCGACCCTGGTGGCTGAAAAAATCATACCTGCGTTTCCGTCACTGGTACGCAGAATACTTCCTGCGCCCTGAATGTGAGGCGCTGGGCCCCTATCACACCATTATGAAGCCCTGGTACGTCAATATCTCTGGCAACAACATTCGTATCGGCCGCTCCTTTACCGCTATCGGTGAGCCCATGCACCAGGTAGAGATCGGCGTATGGGGTCGGGAGCAGGGTCATGGCCGGGTTGATATTGGTGATTGCGTGTTGATGAGTCCCGGTTCGCGGATCAGTGCCAGTGATGAGGTTGTGATCGGGGATGGCACCATGTTTGCAAACGGTGCCTATGTTACCGATTCAGACTGGCACATGATTTACGACCGTACCGAGCGAGACCCGCGGCCCACGCCGGTGCACATAGGCCGTAATGTCTGGCTTGGCGATGGGTCCTGTGTGCTCAAGGGGGTGACCATCGGTGACAATTCGGTGGTGGCGGCCCGCGCCGTGGTCACACGGGATGTACCGGCTAATGTGGTAGTGGCCGGCAACCCGGCGAAAGTGGTGAAGGAGCTGGATCCGGAACGCGGCTTCGTTACGCGTATGGACTATTTTGCCGACCCTGAGGCAATTGAACGCTTTTTCGATGCGATCAACGCGGAGGTGCTGGCGGGCAACAGCTTGTGGCGCTGGCTCTGGGCTGTGATCTATCCGCCTTCGAAGCGACACTAGCCGCGCCTATTCCGCGGACAGCGTCTGCACTCCTTCGCTGCTTCCCAGGAGCAGCACATCGGCGGGTTTGAGAGCGAACAAACCGTTGGTGACAACGCCGGTGATGCCATTTATCTTCGCTTCCGTGGCGAGTGGTTGTGGAATAGAGAAGTTATAGACGTCGAGGATGATATTACCGTTATCGGTAACCACGCCCTCCCTGTACACTGGATCGCCGCCCAGCTTAACCAGTTCACGCGCCACGTGACTCCTGGCCATGGGGATGACTTCCACGGGCAGCGGAAATGCGCCCAGCGTATGAACAAGCTTGGATTCGTCGGCGATACAGATGAATTCCCGGGCCACCGCAGTGACAATTTTTTCCCGTGTCAGCGCTGCTCCGCCACCCTTGATCAGCTGCAGTGAGCGATTGCACTCGTCTGCCCCATCTATATAGAAGTCGACCTGATCCACTGCATTCAGGTCGTAAACTGGAATGCCGTGTTTTTTCAGCCGCTGCGCGGTTGCTTCGGAGCTGGCGACAGTAGCGTTGATGTGGCCGCGAATTTCTGCCAGACAATCAATGAACAGATTGGCGGTAGAGCCGGTACCAATTCCGAGCACCGTATCATCGTCGATCTTTGGTTTGATATAGGCCAGGGCGGCCTCTGCTACTGCTTGTTTCAGCTCGTCCTGATTCATGTTTGCTGCTCCGGCTGTTAGGCGAGGTGGCATTATAGGCCACCCTCATATGGCGGACAGCATTATTACAGTGCCGCGGGGGTGGAATTCTTGCGGTGCTTCATTAACATGGCCGATTCGCCCGAACAGTGGATTACAAGCCCATGCCAGAGTCCTATATCAAGCGTATCCTCGACGCGCGCGTCTACGACGTCGCGAAGGAGACGCCCGTGGACCGCGCCGAGTTGATGTCGCGGCGCCTGGGGAACAATGTCTGGCTCAAGCGTGAAGACCTCCAGCCCGTTTTTTCCTTCAAGCTGCGCGGCGCCTATAACAAGATGAATCGTCTCAGCGAAGCGCAGCGTGCACTGGGCGTGGTGGCGGCATCCGCGGGGAATCATGCGCAGGGCCTGGCCATGGCGGCGCAAAAATTGAATGTCAAAGCGACCATCGTCATGCCCAGGACCACGCCGCAGATCAAGGTAGACGCGGTGCGCCGCCGTGGGGCACGGGTAGTACTGAGGGGGGATTCCTACGATGAAGCCGCAGACTATGCCCAGCAACTGGTGGCTGAAAAGGGCATGACCTATGTCCATCCTTTTGATGATCCCGATGTGATTGCCGGACAGGGCACTGTGGGTATGGAAATTGTGCGCCAGCACCAGAAGCCACTGGACGCTATTTTCGTTCCTGTCGGCGGTGGCGGTTTGCTTGCCGGGGTGGCTGCCTATGTGAAGTATGTCTGGCCGCAGACCCGGGTGATCGGTGTCGAACCGGAGGATGCGGCATGCCTCAAACTGGCGCTGGAACGCGGTCGGCGTGCAGTATTGCCTGAGGTGGGGCTATTTGCCGATGGCTGTGCTGTCGCCCAGATCGGCAAGGAGACCTTCAGGGTTGTGCGCAATCTGGTGGATGAAGTGATTACCGTGGGCACAGACGAGATGTGTGCGGCGATCAAGGATATTTTTGAGGATACGCGCAGCATCGCTGAGCCCGCAGGTGCGCTTGCCCTGGCTGGACTTAAGCTGTACGCGGATCGGGAGGGGATTGAGGGTGCCGACTTGCTGGCCATTGTCAGCGGTGCCAACACCAATTTCGATCGCCTGCGCTACATATCCGAACGTACCGAGATCGGCGAGCAGCGCGAGGCTGTCTTGTCGGTTACGATCCCGGAGAAACCCGGCAGCTTCCGCACGTTTTGTAACGCGCTGGGTAGACGCAACATTACCGAATTTAACTACCGCTTCGCCGATGCTGCGAGTGCCCAGGTTTTCGTGGGCCTGTCCGTGGTGCCCGGCGGTGATGACCTGGCTGAATTGCTGGCAGGCCTGGCACGCAAGGGCTACGACGTCGTCGACCTCACCGATAACGAAGTCGCCAAGCTCCATGTGCGTTATATGGTGGGTGGTCACGTCCCGGGAACGATAGAAAATGAGCGCGTTTACCGTGTTGAGTTTCCCGAGCGCCCTGGAGCGTTGGCTAAATTCCTGTCCGCTCTGGGGCAGCGCTGGAGTATCTCGATGTTTCATTACCGCAACCATGGCGCGGCATATGGGCGCATTTTGGTCGGTGTGGGGGTGGCGCCGTCAGAGAAGAAGGCGTTTACGGCAGCCCTTGAGGAAATCGGTTACCGCTTCTGGGACGAGTCCGACAACGTGGCATATCAGTTGTACCTCGGTCGTCGCGACGGTTAAGGCGCTCTTATTGGCTAAAAATGGCAGAAAACGTCAGTTTTCCGTCGTTGCCAGTAGACATTTCCTGCTTTTGTGAAATAATCCGCAAAGTTAGTGGTTGTTTTCAGCTAACAATAACAACGGCAAGGGCTTCCCAGAATAGCCCGGCCCCCAAGCGAGAAATCGCAAGTTTAAGAGAGTGATGAAAAGTGAAGCGTAAACCAGACCTGATGGTAGTGCTCATGGCCGTTTTTGGTATTAGCGTGGTCGTGACCTTGATGCTGCCCATGGCAGCCAACGACACAGTAGCCGCACCTGCGTCCGGACTGCAGGCAGGCGTGATCATCAACCAGTAGCTGCGTTCAGAGCCAGGAGGCCCGACTCCGTCAATACGTAGTCCAGTCGCACGTCCCAGTCTTCTCCCGGCAGGGAGCGTACTTCCTGCAGGTCATAGGCCAGGCCTATCTTTATGACGTTTTGTGCCTTTTCCAGGCTGCGGTCATAGAATCCGCCCCCCATTCCCAGCCGCTGCCCGGTTCCGTCCCAGCCGACCAGTGGCAGCAATATCGCGTCCATTTCGCGGGCCGATCGCAGCGCTGCACCTGACTCAGGCTCGCCAATGCCGAATTGATTGGGCAGCAGAGGCTCCCCTTTTACCCACGGAGCGAAGCACAGGCTGCTATCTTGTTGTATTACCGGCAGGTAAATATGCTTCCCCTGCTCCCGCAGTTTGTCTATACCGGTGCTCGGGTCGATCTCTGCATCTGCAGCGAGATAAGTGGCGATGTGGAGTGTGTCTGCGAGAATTGGCAGCGTGGCGAGTGTTTCACCCAGAGCCGTCGCGGCCCGGGCCCTGGTTTGCGCATCCAGCCCCTGCCGCATGCGTCGCAACTGTCGTCGCAAATTGCACTTGCTGTGCTCGGTTGAAAGCATGGTGAGAGATTCCCGGCGTACCGCTGACAGCGCTGCCCTTGAACCCGACGGTTCAAGGTGGAGACACCTGCACTGTATAAGGCTTTCCGGTCATGCCGGACATGCACACCAACAGCAACGAGAGGCCCCCGGATATAACATTATCGGCTCGAGGACTGTCTGCCTGGCGAATACGCCAGGGATCAGCGCATAGTATAACGCAGGGTCGGGGGGGAGTTCGCCCTTGAAATTTGGCCGAAATTAGGAGTGGGTTAGCCGATCTCGAGCTGGCGCAGTTGGTAGAGCGCGTCATCAAGCTTGCGAGTCAGGGATTCCACGGCGCCAGGGTCGGGTGTTGAACGGTCCGTCTCGCCATGCTCAGAGGCCTGTAACAGCTCGTAGCTGATGTTGAGCGCGGCCATCACTGCGATGCGCTCCAGGCCTATGACCTTGCCGGTTTCGCGAATGCCCCGCATCTGTTTGTCGAGATATTTGGCCGACACGACCAGCTCGGCCTCCTGCTCTTCAGGGCAGGCGACCTGGTAGTCCTTGTCGAGAATTTTCACCGTGACGGTATTGGCTTGGCTCACCGGGTTACTCCATTGTCCGCAGGCGGTTGATCATGGCTTCCACTTTTGAGCGGGCCAGCTCGTTCTTATCAATCAGGTCCTGACGTTCCTGTTGCCAGCCAGCGTTCTCCGCCTTGAGCAGTTGGTTTTCCCTGTTCAGCTCGTTACACAGCCCGATCAACTGGTCGATCTTCTGTTCCAGAGTCTGCAGTTGCTTGTCTGCCATGGAGTTTTACTGGTGTTAGTCTGATAGGGACTTTACTATAAGGGCGCTTCCGTTTTAGGTCAACGGAACAAAAGCAATGTAAATCAAAGGCCTGCCATACTTTGTTAGTCTGCGTTGTAGCTGCCGCAAAAGCAGGCCGTAATTCAGGAAAATGCCATGCTTGATCACCCCGGTGACGAGGTCGATGTATTTGACTTTGAGGAACTGGCCAACCACCTGCTGGAGCAGGGACATGACACCTCTCCCTCAACACTGCACGGCTGCCTGTGCGGCTTGCTCGCGGCCGGAGCGCCGCACCAGGCGGAAGCAGGGCTGGCCCTGCTGGCCCAGGCTCTGGAGCTTTCCGTTTATGGAGAGCTGGCTGGCCAGTTGCTGCAGTTATACCAGGTGTCTGCCGCCGCGCTGCTGGACGAGGAGTTTGATTTTCACCCGTTGCTGCCTGATGACGAGGTGGACATAGCGACGCGCACCGAATCCCTCGCCGCCTGGGCCAGTGGTTTTCTCAGTGGTTTCGCCCAGGTAAACCGAACCCAGGTGAGCCAGGACAGCAGCGAGATTCTCAAGGACTTTGCCGCTATCGCCGAGGCCGTCATTGATGATGACGCAGAGGAAGAAGAGTCCGAGAGCAGCTTTGTGGAGGTCGCCGAGTATCTGCGCTTCGCCTCGCTGAATGTGTTCATGGACAGCCGTGCCAACCTGGAGGACGGGCAAACTCCGTCCGTTCATTAAGCCACCCGTGCTCGCACTCAGCCTGGTTAACGACCGTTTCGCCAATGAAAATCAGTAATACGGAATATGCCCGCCGTCGCCGCAACCTCATGGCGATGATGGAGGCCAATAGCATCGCCATCATCCCCTCTGCCCGCGAGGTACAGCGCAGCCGCGACACCGAATACCCCTTCCGTCAGAACAGTGACTTCTATTACCTTAGCGGCTTCGTCGAGCCCGACTCGGTACTTGTTCTGGTTCCCGGGCGTGTGCATGGCGAGTTTGTCATGTTTTGCCGGGAGCGGGACCCGTCCACGGAGCTCTGGCACGGCAGTCGCGCCGGTCCTGACGGTGCCTGTGACCAGTTTGGTGCCGATGATGCATTCCCTATCGGGGATGTGGACGAAATACTGCCCGGCCTGATTGAGGGGAGGGAGCGTGTCTACTACTCCATGGGCCGAAGCTCCCGCTTCGACAGGGAGATTATGGAGTGGGTTAATACCATCCGCAGCAAGGAGGCGACAGGCGCTGTACCACCGGGTGAGTTCACCGATCTTGATCATATGCTGCACGACCTGCGGCTGATAAAAAGTGCAGCAGAGCAAAAACTCATGCGCAGGGCGGGAGAAATTACTGCGGGAGCGCATCGACACATTATGCGTAGCTGTGAGCCGGGTATGTATGAGTACCAGTTGGAAGGTGAACTCCATCACCAGTTTGTGCTGGGCGGCGCTCGATACCCCGCCTACCTGAGCATTGTTGGCAGCGGACGCAATGCCTGCACACTGCACTATGTGGAGAACAATGCCCGGATGCGGGACGGCGACCTGGTGTTGGTTGATGCCGGCTGCGAGTTCGAGTATTACGCGGCAGATGTTACCCGCACCTTCCCCGTAAACGGTCGTTTCAATCCTGAGCAGCGTGCGCTTTATGAGGTGGTGCTTGCCGCGCACGAGGCAGCGGTTGAGCAGGTTCGTGCGGGTAACCACTGGAACCAGCCTCACGATGCCAGCGTGCGCGTGATCACCGCTGGCCTGTTGGAACTGGGGTTGCTGGAAGGGGAGGTGGATGAGTTGATCGAAACTCAGGCCTACCGGGATTTCTACATGCACCGCGTGGGTCACTGGCTGGGCCTGGACGTACACGATGTAGGCGACTACCGGGTGGGCGACGAATGGCGACTGCTTGAAGCGGGCATGGTAATGACCATTGAACCCGGAATCTATGTGGCACCGAACAACAAGTCGGTAGCGCGGAAGTGGCGAGGTATTGGCGTACGTATTGAAGACGATGTGCTGATAACGCGCGATGGCTGCGACATACTCACTGCTGATGCGCCACGTACGGTGGAGGAAATAGAAGCCACAATGGCAGCCTGACTATGGAAGATTACAGAGATATTGTTATCGCCGGCGGAGGCATGGTCGGCATCAGCCTCGCGCTCTACCTGGCGGAAGTGCTGCCAGCGGAAACACGAATTTGCCTGGTAGAGGGCTACCCCTTTCCCGCGCCGTTGCCCGGGCATAAGCCCGATTACCACCCTGCATTCGATGCGCGTTCCACTGCGCTGAGCTATAGCAGCAAACTGATTTATGAGCGCCTTGGGATATGGGACAACCTGCAGCAATGGTTGTGCCCTATCGCCAGTATTCATGTATCCAACCGCGGGCACTTCGGCAGCACGCTGCTGCAGGCTGAGGATCACGGATGGCCGGCACTTGGCTATGTAGTTGAGAACGCCTGGCTGGGCAACAGCCTGGTGCAGGCCCTGCACCGTCAGGGCAGGGTGGAACTCATCAGCCCCGCCCGCGTGGTTGACGCGCGCTGCGCAGATGACGGGGTAAGGCTTTCTCTCGAAGGGGATGCATTGGCAGGTCTGCACACCGGCCTGCTGGTGGTGGCCGACGGCGCCGCTTCGGGACTACGCCAGAAACTGGGCTTTGCTGTCAGTGAAAAACCCTATGGACAGCATGCGCTGGTGGCCAATGTGGCGTTTGCCAAGCCTCATGCCGGCTGTGCCTTCGAGCGATTTACAGAGCATGGTCCGGTGGCCTTGCTACCCCTGCTGGGCGTAAGCGATGCCCGGCACCGCAGCGGTCTGGTGTGGACTGTTTCGCCCTCCGAGGGCGAGCAACTGATGCAGTGTTCGGAGCAGGACTTCCTGGTCGCTTTGCAGGAGCGATTTGGCTATCGCCTGGGCCGTATGCAGCATGTAGGTGAGCGCCACAGTTATCCGCTTTCACTGGTCAAATCCACAGAACAAGTGCGCCAGGGGGTGGTGGTGATGGGCAATGCAGCGCACGCCCTGCATCCGGTAGCCGGGCAGGGATATAACCTGGCCCTGCGTGACGTGGCTGAACTCGCCACGGTGCTTGCGACTGCTGTCGAGCGAGGCGAGCGCCCGGGTGATATAGCGGTATTGCAACGCTATGAGCAGCGCCAGCAGGGCGACCAGCAGCGTACTATCGAATTCAGTGACCGCCTGCCCTCCCTGTTTATGGGTGGCGACCCGGTACTCGGGCTCGCGCGTGACCTGGCGCTTGCGGGCCTGGATATAGCGCCTGCGCTGAAGCGCGGCTTTGTCAATTACGCGGCGGGTGTCGCAGCTATGGGAGATTAGCCTTGCCACAGGAGTGTACTTTTGACGTGGTCGTCATCGGCGCTGGCATAGCCGGCAGTGCACTGGCCCTGGCGCTGAGCGGGAATGGCCTCGCGATCGCCGTTGTCGAGGCGCAACCCATGGTTCGCAAGCCGCTTCCCCGGGAGCCGGGCCTGGGCGCTTTTGACGCAAGGGTAAGTGCGTTGACCCCAAAGTCGGTCTCCCTGTTGCAGGGCCTGGATGCCTGGGAAGCAATAGCCGCCTACCGGCATTGCGCCTACCGGCATATGAATGTCTGGGACGCTGAGGGCACCGGTCGAATCGAGTTTGATTGTGACGAACTGGATGTGCCTGTACTGGGACACATTGTAGAAAACCGCGCCATTGTCGACAGTCTCCTGGAGCGTATCGAGGCCGCCACCGATATCCGGCGTTGCAGTCCTGACAAGCTGGAGGCCTGCGACCGCAACCACGATGGCACGCTCAACGTGACGCTGAGCAGTGGTGAACAACTGCAGACTCGCCTGGTGGTAGGTGCCGATGGGGCGTTGTCGAGAGTTCGGGAAATGTTTGCGTTCCAGACGCGTGAGTGGGACTACGGTCATCAGGCGCTGGTGTGCACCGTGCAGGTATCCCGGGATCACCAGTCAACGGCCTGGCAGCGCTTTTTGCCCACCGGGCCGTTGGCGTTTCTGCCCCTGCCGGGCACGGAGCGTGAGCATTACTGCTCCATTGTCTGGTCTGTGCAGGATGAGGTCGCCGAAAAATTGCTGGCCCTGGACGAGCGCGAATTTTGTGATGAGATTGCCAGTGCGATTGAGCATTGCCTTGGCGACGTGGTGGCTGCCAGTCCACGTTTTGCTTTTCCATTACGCCAGCGTCATGCTGTCGATTACGTGCAGCCGGGTGTCGCCCTGGTGGCAGATGCCGCACACACGATTCATCCACTGGCAGGTCAGGGTATTAATCTTGGTCTGCAGGACGTCTCTGTGCTGGCAGAGGAGCTATTGTCAGCACATGCCAGGGATATGCCTCTGGGCCAGTTGGATGTGCTGGGGCGCTACCAGCGTCGCCGGAAGGGTGAAAATCTGCTGATGATGGGCGCCATGGATGGTTTTAAGCGCCTGTTTGAGCAACAGGCACTGCCGCTTCGTTGGTTACGTAATGCGGGCCTGCGGGGGGTTGCGCGTTTTACCCCACTGAAGCTGCGTCTGATGCGTCACGCTATGGGTATTGACTGAGCCGTATTGTTTTTCCCCTTCTGCCAGTTAGAATGAGGCGCTCAGCTCCGCCGCATTGACCGAACCGAGGACTTTTACATGAGCCAGACCCCCAGTGAATTGAAATATGCCAGCAGCCACGAATGGGCTCGGCTGGAAGAGGATGGCACGGTCACGATCGGTATTACTGACCACGCCCAGGATGCCCTGGGTGATGTGGTATTCGTAGAACTCCCTGATGTGGGGGCCAGCCTGGCAGCAGGTGAAGATGCCGGCGTCGTGGAATCGGTAAAAGCGGCGTCAGATATCTATTCCCCTGTCGGTGGTGAAGTTCTGGGGATCAACGAGCAACTCGAAGACGAGCCCGAGACAGTCAATTCCGACCCCTACAACGATGGTTGGTTTTTCCGCCTGCGTCCCACTGATGTCAGTGAGCTGGATGCGTTGCTCAATGCCGAGGAATACCAGAGCAAGTGTGACGAGGACGACTGAACCCGATGCGGTTCCCTGAGCCGTTGACACCATGACATCCGCCGACCTCTATCTGCGCAAGGGCGCAGACCGCCGCCTGCGTGGCGGTCACCTGTGGATATATTCCAATGAAATAGACAGCAAACGTAGTTCGCTTGGCAGTTTTGCCCCCGGCGAGCCGGTATGTGTGCGCAGTGCCGAAGGCAAGCTGCTGGGTTCTGCCTACATGGAGCCACAATCACTGATTTGTGCGCGCATGTTTGCCCCGGGTGAGCAGCGGTCGCTGGACTTCTCACTTATCCTGCAGCGCCTGAAGGTTGCACTTGCGGGGCGTGACGCTTTTTTTGACCAGCCCTTCTATCGGTTGGTTTATGGTGACAGCGACCTGCTTCCCGGTATCGTTATCGATCGTTTTGGCCCCTACCTGGTGGTGCAGTTGAATAATGCGGGGGTGGAACGTTACCGGCAACCTTTGCTGGATGCCCTGGTGGACCTGCTCAAGCCCGAGGGCGTGCTGTTGCGTGGCGATAGCCGTAGCCGTCGTGAGAGCGGTCTGGCGGTAGATGTAGAAGTCGTTTTGGGTGACGTACCGGAGCGGGTGCCCGTAGAGGAAAACGGGGTGAAGTTTCTCGCCCCGGTACATAGCGGACAGAAGACCGGTTGGTTTTATGACCACCGTATGGCTCGCGCCCGGTTGCAGCCCTGGGTGCAGGATAAGTCGGTGCTGGATGTTTACAGCTACATCGGCGGTTGGGGCATCCAGGCCGGGGTGTTTGGCGCCAGTTCGGTGTGCTGCCTGGACAGCTCGGCTGCGGCGCTAGAGGGGGTGATGGTCAACGCCGGGCTCAACGGGCTGGCCGACCAGGTGTCGATCAGGCAGGGTTCCGCGCCGGAGACCATGGCGCAGATGCGCACCGAGAGCTTATCCTTCGATGTGGTGATTCTGGACCCGCCTGCGTTTATCCAGCGGCGCAAGGACCTGAAGAAAGGGCTCGCCGCCTACCGGCGCATTAACGAGCTCGGCCTGCGTCTGCTCAAGCCGGGCGGTCTTCTGGTATCCGCGTCCTGTTCAATGCACTTGTCACGAGCTGACCTGTTCACCGCCATGCAGCAGGCCGCGGTGCGTGCGGACTGCCAGTTGCGTGTTGTTGAGCAAGGCGCCCAGGGGCCGGACCATCCCATTCATCCGGCGATACCAGAAACTGAGTATCTTAAGGCGGTTTTTGCTCGTCGGGTTGGGTAGAGCCTTGACTCACCAGGCCGCATAGGCTGCGGTAGCTACCCGCGTGGATTGGCGGGTAAATACCCAGCCCCGAAGATGGCCTTTAGGCCTGGCCCGTAAAATGGCAGTAAAACGCCAATAGCCTAACGTAGCGAAATCACCGGCCATCCAGCCTGGCGGGCATGGGCCAGCAGTGTGTTGTCCGGGTCCACCGCCACTGGTTTGTCTACCAGTTCCAGCAGCGGCAGGTCGTTATGCGAGTCGCTATAAAAGTAGGCGCCGGCCAGGGGGATGTCCTTTCCCGCCAGCCATTGCCGCAGCCGGGTGATCTTGCCTTCCTTATAGGAGGGAGTACCCGCCGGTTCGCCGGTGTATAGCCCGTCGATTATCTGCGCCTCGGATGCCAGAATGTCAGCTATGCCCAGTGCTGCGGCAATGGGCCGGGTGATGAACTCATTGGTGGCCGTGATGATGAGCAGGTCGTCTCCCTGGTCGCGATGCCGTTGGATTAACTGTTCGGCTCTGGCCAGCATAATGGGTTCGATCTTGCTGGCCATGAAAGCGCGGTGCCAACTGTCCAGTTCGTCCGCAGATCGGCCCTTCAGCGGCCCGAGCGCGAAGCGCAGATAGCTGAGGATATCGAGCTGACCAGCCTGGTAGTCTGCATAGAACTGGTCGTTTCGAGCAGCAAAAGATTCCGCATCCACCAATCCCTGCTCGCACACAAACTGACCCCACAGGTGGTCGCTGTCACCGCCTATCAAGGTGTTGTCGAGGTCAAAGATTGCCAGGGACATGGAGGAAGTACCGAGTGAAAGCGAAGCAGCATAACGTCTGCTAAAGGCAGAGTAAATTTCTCTGGGGGAGGAAAGTGTGGAACAATAAAAGCATCAACAGCTAATAAATAAGATGTAACGTGATCGACAAGGACGGTTTTCGACCAAATGTAGGGATAGTGCTTGCCAACGATCAGGGCCAGGTTCTGTGGGCGCGGCGGGTAGGCGGCCGCGATGCATGGCAGTTTCCCCAGGGCGGGATCAATCGCGGTGAATCTGCCGAGGAGGCCTTGTATCGCGAGCTGGAGGAAGAAGTGGGTCTGTCGCAGGATGCAGTTGAAGTGCTCGGCGTGACCCGCGACTGGTTGCGCTATAAGCTCCCCAGGCGTTTTGTGCGCAAGGGGCAAAAGCCACTATGTATCGGGCAAAAGCAAAAGTGGTTCCTGCTGCGCATGCTGGAGGATGACACTGCTGTGCGCCTCGACCTTAATGCCAAACCGGAGTTCGACCACTGGCAGTGGGTAAGTTACTGGTATCCGCTGAACCAGGTTATAGCCTTCAAGCGTGAGGTATATAGGCGTGCGATGAAAGAGCTGGCCTTGCCCATGGGGCGCCACACCGAAAAGTGGGTAGAGAGTTAGATGCTGGAAGTCCTGCGCCATATAGTACAGGAGGTCAACTCAGCCAATGGGCTGGAAGAGGCCCTGGATATCATTGTGCGTCGTGTGCAGAGCGCCATGGGCACAGAGGTCTGCAGTATCTATTTGCGCGAGCCAGGCGGTGAGCGTTTCATTTTCCGGGCTACGGAGGGACTGAATAAGGATCAGGTGGGCCGCGCCAGCCTTGCCCCCGGGGAGGGCCTTGTCGGCACGGTTGCAGAGCGCGAGGAGCCGCTAAACCTTGAGCACGCCGAAAACCATCCCAACTTTCGCTTCTTTCCCGATATCGGCGAAGAGCCATTTCACGCATTTCTCGGCGTACCCATCATCCACCAGCGGGATGTACTGGGCGTGTTGGTGGTGCAACAGGCGGAACAACGTCGTTTTGACGAGAGTGAAGAAGCTTTTCTCGTTACCATGTCGGCACAGCTTGCCGCGGTTATCGCCCACGCGCGCATAACCGGCGCAGTCCTGGCTGATATTACTACTACTGCCGCGCAGGCAAAAATTACCGGCGTTCCCGGGGCACCGGGGATCGCTATTGGCACTGCGGTGGTCATTTCGCCAATCGCCGATCTCTACGCTGTGCCACACAAAATCGTGGACAACCGGCGGGCCGAACTGCATGCGTTCCGCGTTGCCCTGCAGCGGGTTCGCGAGGACATCCAGGCCGTGGCAGATAACCTGGGCGGTCAGCTCAGTCGTGAAGATCATGCGCTTTTTGATGTCTATCTGGGCATTCTCGATGACTCTTCCATCGGTCGCGAGGTGGTGGGCCTGATTCGGGAAGGGCACTGGGCCCAGGGCGCTCTCAGTCAGGTAATGATCGAGCACATTCGTCATTTTGAGCGCATGGAGCACAGCTACCTAAAGGAGCGTGCGGTAGATGTTAAGGATCTGGGTACGCGAGTACTTGCTTACCTGCAGGCATCGGACAAACAGGTGCAGACATTTCCTGAGCAAACGGTGCTGGTGGGAGAGGAGCTCACGGCTTCCTCCCTGGGGGAAATACCTCGAGAACGGCTGGCGGGCCTGATTTCGGTACGCGGCTCTGGTAACTCCCACGTGGCCATTCTCGCCAGGGCCATGGGCATTCCCACGGTGATGGGCGCAGTGGACCTGCCATACACCCGCCTCGAGGGGCGTGAAGTTGTTATCGATGGCTACAACGGCACCGTACACCTCAACCCACGGCCCGAGGTGCTGGCGCGCTTCGAAGAGGTGCTGGACTCGGATCGGGAACTGAGCAAGGACCTGGAGTCGCTGCGCGGTGAGCCCTGTATCACACTTGACGGGCATCGGTTGCCCCTGTGGGTCAACACCGGCCTGATGGCAGACGTCACTCGCTCCCTGGAGCAGGGCGCCGAGGGTGTCGGTCTGTACCGTACCGAGGTCCCCTTTCTATTGCGTGAGCGCTTTCCCTCGGAGGAAGAGCAACGGCAGATCTACCGCAACCAGTTGGAGGCATTTGCCCCGCGCCCGGTCACCATGCGCACCCTCGATATTGGTGGAGACAAGGCCCTGCCCTATTTTCCCATCGAGGAAGACAATCCATTCCTGGGTTGGCGCGGCATCCGGGTGACACTGGACCACCCGGAGATATTCCTGGCCCAGGTGAGGGCCATGCTCAAGGCCAATGCCGGGCTGGGAAATTTGCGCATCATGCTACCGATGATCTGCAATATTCCCGAGGTAGACGAGGCGCTGGACCTGATTCATCGCAGCCACCGGGAGATTGTCCAGGAAGGCGTGGATGCCGAGATGCCGCTGATCGGAGTGATGGTCGAAGTGCCCTCGGCGGTATACCAGGCCAGGGCCCTGGCCAAACGGGTGGATTTCCTTTCGGTTGGCTCCAACGACCTGACCCAATACCTGTTGGCGGTGGATCGTAACAACGCCCGGGTGGCAGATCTCTACCACGCACTGCACCCTGCGGTGCTGCAGGCCCTGGTGCAGGTGGCTGATGCAGCCCATGCCGAGGGTAAGAATGTGGGCATATGCGGGGAGCTTGCGGGAGATCCTGAAGGCGCTGTGCTCCTGCTGGCGATGGGGTATGACGTTCTGTCGATGAACGCCACCAGTCTGCCCAAGGTCAAGAAAGCCCTGCGCAATGTCAATCTGGCAGAGGCGAAAGACCTGCTGAGGGAAGTGCTACAGATGGAGGACGCCGCAGCGATCCACAATCGACTGCAATTGTTCCTCGCTTCACACGGTATGGAGCAGTTTATCCACAACCCTGTGGAGTGAGCTCACGCCGGTGCCAGGGTTTGCTCGATCACCTGTTCGGTTAACCCGTCGGGGCTGAAATTAAGCTCCCGCCACTGCAGCCTTCCCTCTGCATCCTGCCACAGCGTCGTGGTTGCCCGCGTGCCGTAGGTAGGGTTGACGATGAACTGCGAAGAAAGCAACTGATCCATTTCGCTGTCCAGCCCCTGGGCCTGTAGCTGCTCGGGCGAGGCCAACTCCCGGCTTGATACCGCACTTGCCAGTCCATTGTGGCTGGGGATGCTGTGGATCTGGTTCTGCATGGCCTGCTTGCCCAGCAGGATCTTTGGCCAGGGAGTATCCAGGCGGGCGTTGCTCAATCCGTAGATTCCCGGCCGGAGTTGTCGAGGCCCCTCATCGTGGGTGCTGTTGCTGTAGTACCAGAGCGTGCCGGCCTCACCCAGCAGCAGATTAAATCCTGCGTAGTCGCGAGCGCGGTGCGCTACCTCCCGCAGATACGCTTCAGCGGTCTGTTTCCCGGCAAGAAAGCTGGTGGTCAGTTCCCCCCGGGTGCGAGGCCCGGGAACGGTGCGCTGGGGATCGCGATAATTGGTGACTGCGGCAAAGCGCCCATTCCTGTTGATGCCCATCCAGGTCCCCCCTGCCTGCAGATCGCGCCCCGCAAACACATCGGGATGTTCATCCCAGAAGCCGGCGGGGGCGGTAGGGCGGGCGTGGAATTCGTCCCGGTTGGCGGCGACCATCAATGGGTAGGCCGCACTGGTGCGGTAGGCGAACAAAATCAGGCACATGAGAGTGGGTTTGCTCCTCGGGTTGCGGTAAACAATTGTGTCGGATTCGATGCTGCATGATAATACGCCTTCGTTCCTCTGGTCTGCTCATGCTTCCTTATCCTGAAATTGATCCCGTCGCCCTTGCCATCGGGCCATTGAAAATCCATTGGTATGGTCTTGCTTACCTGACCGGCATCGCTGCCGGCTGGTGGCTGGCCCTGCGCCGCAGCAGCCAGGCCTGGAGTCCGGTTAGCCGAGAGCAGGTGGATGATCTCGTTTTTTTCGCCGCCATGGGCATCGTGCTGGGTGGGCGGGTGGGCTACACCCTGTTCTACGGTGGCCAGCGACTTATCGATGACCCGGGATGGGCGCTGCGTTTATGGGAAGGTGGCATGTCTTTCCACGGAGGTTTTCTCGGCGTACTGCTGGCCATGTACCTGTTCGGCCGCAAGCGCGATATTCCTTTCTGGCGGCTGATGGATTTTATCGCGCCGCTAGTGCCTATAGGCCTGGGCCTGGGGCGACTGGGGAATTTCATCGGCCAGGAGTTGTGGGGCAAGGCGACCGACGTGCCCTGGGCGATGGTTTTTCCCGACGACCCCCTGCAACTGGCACGTCATCCATCACAGCTCTACGAGTTCGCACTTGAGGGCGTGTTGCTGTTCGCCCTGTTGTTCTGGTTTTCCTCACGACCCCGGCCAGTGTGTGCTGTGTCGGGCGTGTTCTCCCTGGTCTACGGTTGTGCCCGCTTCCTGGTTGAGTTCTTCCGCGAGCCCGATGCCCATATCGGCTATGAGGCTTTCGGCTGGCTGACCCGTGGGCAAATTCTCAGTCTGCCGATGATATTCGTCGGTCTGGCCCTGTTGTTTGTCGCCTATCGCGGCGGCGCGCGAAGTGGAAAAGTAAAATGAAGCAATATCTCGGCCTGCTGCAGGACATTCTCGACAATGGCGTACAAAAGGGCGATCGCACCGGCACGGGCACGCTCTCGGTCTTCGGGCGTCAGTACCGGCACGATCTGGCCGACGGTTTCCCCCTGCTGACCACCAAAAAGTTGCATCTCAAAAGCATTATCAATGAGCTCATCTGGTTTCTGCGCGGCGATACCAATACGCGCTGGCTGAAGGAGAACGGGGTATCCATCTGGGATGAGTGGGCGACAGAAAGTGGTGATCTGGGTCCAATCTACGGTGCGCAGTGGACAGCGTGGCCAACGCGTGAGGGGGGCAAGATCAATCAGATCGATTATGTTGTCGATTGCCTGCGTAATAATCCCGACAGCAGGCGCATTCTGTTCCATGGGTGGAACGTGGAATACCTGCCCGACGAGCAGGCCAGCCCCCAGGAGAATGCAGCGGCCGGACGCATGGCGCTGCCGCCATGTCACCTGCTCTATCAGTTCTATGTCGCCGGAGGCCGCCTCTCTGCCCAGTTGTACATCCGCTCCAGCGACTCCTTCCTCGGCCTGCCCTACAACACCGCCAGCCTGGCGGTGCTGACGATGATGCTGGCCCAGCAATGCGACCTGGAGCCGGGTGAAATTATCATCAGCACTGGCGACTCGCACCTCTACAGCAATCACCTGGAGCAGGTCCGCGAACAACTCGCCAGGAAGCCGCGGTCACTGCCGCGACTGAATATCACGCGCAAACCGGACAGTATTTATGACTATCGCTTCGAGGATTTTGAGCTGCTGAACTACGACCCGCATCCACATATTGCTGCGCCCGTGGCGGTCTGAGGTTGCTATGGTTGCGCTAGCCGTCATTGTGGCCGCCGCTGAGAACGGTGTTATAGGCAGGGATAATGCGCTGCCCTGGCACTTGCCAGAAGACCTGCGCTACTTCAAGCGGGTCACAATGGGCAAGCCCATTGTGATGGGTCGAAAGACTTACGAGTCTATTGGCCGGCCTCTACCGGGCCGCGCCAACATTGTTATTACCCGCAGCAAAGGCTGGTTTGCAGAGGGCGTCAGCGTCGTGCACAGCCTCGATGAGGCGCTGCGCCTTGCCGCTGATATTGCTCGCATGGACGGTATCGAGGAATTGATGGTCATTGGCGGTGCCGAGATTTATGCCCACGCTATTCCCCGGGCAGAGCGCCTGTATTTGACCCAGGTGCACGCTGATGTGAAGGGCGATGCCCTGTTGCCCGACATTGACTGGTCGCGGTGGCTGGAGGTGTCCCGAGAGCGCTTTTACGCCAGCGAAGAGAATCCGTTTGACTATAGCTTTGTCGTCTACGAGCGCAATGTATGACCGGCGATGGCTTGTTACTGTTGGGCTGATTTCCAATTTTTGTGTTACCTATCTACTCATAAGTTCTCCGCTGGCCCGTAAGGGGAGCGCTATAATTGAAATAGCCTGCTCAATTGGTTTAAATTTCGCTACTCGGTTTACCGACTCTGGTTTATCCACTATATAAGTAGTTCAGGTACCGGTTTATCAGAGCCGTCTCTTTTTGTTGGACACAGGAAATATAATTCCCATGACTATGCATCGACTGAAAAATGCACTGATCGCTGCACTTGTTTCCGCAGGGGCCCTGGTGGGCGCCGCGGTAACTGTGCAGGCCAGTACGCTGGATTCCATTCTGGATTTGGGTGAGGCCAAGAACGCTGCCGCTCGCAAGTCCCAGGCAAAGATTGATCGCCTTGCCGATGAAACGCGCGATCTGCTCAGCGACTACAAGACGGTCAATAAACAGATTGATGGTCTTAAAGTCTACAACTCCCGGTTGCAACGCCAGATCGACAACCAGATGACGCGCATTGGCCAGATCGACAACTCCATCGATCAGGTCACCGTTATTCAGCGCCAGATGACCCCGCTGGTCATCCGGATGATTGACGGGCTGGAAAAGTTCGTCGAACTGGACGTGCCTTTCCACGTTGAGGAGCGTCAACAGCGTATTGCCTTCCTTCGCGCCAACCTGGATCGTTCTGATGTTTCGGTGGCCGAGAAATTCCGTCAGGTTCTGGAAGCCTACAAGATTGAGAACGAGTACGGCCGCAAGATCGACGCCTACAAGGGCAATGTCGAGATCGATGGTGTGGAGCGTGACGTGAACTTCTTCCGGGTTGGCAGGATAGCCCTGTTATACCAGACGACTGACACCGAGATTTCAGGAGCCTGGGACCAGTCCAGCCGCAGCTGGGTGCCACTGGAGCGCGGTGAATACCGCAACGCGATCATGAAGGGGCTGCGGATAGCGCGCAAAGAAGCCTCAATTGACCTGATGAATCTGCCTATCGCCGCCCCGGAGGCCAAATAATGAGCATTAAATTTGTGAAAGCCGCCGCCCTCGCCATGGCGGGTACGCTGGCAGTATCGGCGGGCTCCGTGCTCGCGCAGGAAGCGAAGTCCCTTGATGAGCTTCTGCAATTTGTGAAGCAGGGTCAGGTTCAGGAACAGAAAGAAAACCGCGCCCGTGAGCAGCGCTTCGCCAAGGATAAGGCCAATCAGGCTGCGGAGCTCAAGCGTGCAGAAGCTGAGCGCACTCGCCAGGAGCAGATATCCACGCAGCTTGAAGATCAGTTTGAAGAGAATGAACTGCTGGTCGCTGCCAAGCAGAAGCAGCTGAAAGAAAAGCTGGGTACGCTTGCCGAGCTGTTCGGTCACCTGACATCCACTTCCGGCGACCTCGCCAGCAACCTCGAGATGTCACTGACCAGTGCGCAGTATCCTGGTCGTGAAGTGTTCCTCCAGGAGTTGATCGCCAAGATGAGTGGTTCCGATACGTTGCCAAGCATTGAGGAAATCGAGCGCGTCTGGTTTGAGCTGAACCGGGAGATGGTTGAGTCCGGTAAAGTGGTATCGTTCACTTCCGAAGTTGCCAAGCCAAATGGTGATAAAGTCGAGCAGAAAGTGGTTCGTGTTGGTACCTTCAACATGGTGTCTGAAGACGGCCAGTACCTGCAGTTCGTGCCCGCCAAGGGTAGCCTGGAAGAGCTTGCTCGCCAGCCATCCGGTCCCTACATTGGCTGGGCCAAAGGGCTGGCAAACGCCACCGACGGTATGCATAAGTTCGGTGTTGACCCCACTGGTCCCACCGGCGGTTCGTTCCTTGCAGCTTTGATTAACAGCCCCAACCTCGAAGAGCGCTGGCATCAGGGCGGGTACATTGGCTATGCCATTACCGCCGTGGGTGCATTTGCGTTCCTGTTGGCGATCTGGCGGCTGGTCGTACTTACCGGCGTCAGCGCCAAAGTCGGTTCGCAGCTCAAGAGTGACAAGGCCAAGGAGAACAATCCGCTGGGTCGTGTTCTGAAAATCCACGAGGACAACCCGAATATGGATCCCGAAACTCTGGAGTTGAAGCTTTCTGAGGGTATTCTCAAGGAAACGCCCAAGCTGGAGTCTGGCCTCACCCTGCTCAAGATCATCTCGGCAGTTGCGCCGCTGATGGGGCTGCTGGGTACGGTAACCGGTATGATTATTACCTTCCAGGCCATCACCATCTTTGGTGCGGGTGATCCCAAGGCAATGGCTGGCGGTATCTCTGGCGCTCTGGTGACCACGGTACTGGGTCTTCTGGTGGCGATTCCCACGGTGCTCCTGCATACCATCGTGAACGGCCGCGCCCAACGCATCATCCACGTGCTCAACGAGCAGACTACCGGCATCATTGCGGAGCACACCGAGGCCAAGCAGGGGAGCTGATATATGTACTGGTTTGATAGTGCGTATGAGGCCGTCTCCCGCTTCATGGATATGGGCGGGAATGTCCTCTGGTTAATTGCCATCCTGCTGTTCGTGATGTGGGCGTTGATCTTTGAGCGGGCCTGGTACTTCAAGACAGGCTGGAAAAAAGATGTTGCGGATGCGATTGGCAATTGGGAAGGGCGCAAGGAGCGCAAGTCCTGGGAGGCTCACGCCATTCGTGAGAAGCTGATATCGCAGTGTCGCATGCGGATCAACCAATACTTGCCGGTGATCAAGACCCTGGTGGCACTGTGTCCGCTATTGGGGTTGTTGGGAACAGTCACCGGTATGATCGAAGTTTTCAACATCATGGCGGTCACCGGTGGTGGTGACGCTAAATCGATGGCCGGCGGTGTATCGCGGGCAACTATCCCCACCATGGCCGGCATGGTCGCCGCCCTGTCCGGGGTGTTCGCGAATACTTACGTTACCCGGGTTGCAGAACGCGAGAGTGCGTTTTTGGAAGACAACCTGACCACCGATCACTAAGAGAGCACAGACAATGCGCAGGAACAATCGAGCAGCTGCCGAGGACGAGGCCCAGATCGACTTGACGCCCATGTTGGACGTCGTTTTTATCATGTTGATCTTCTTCATCGTTACCGCCTCTTTTATCAAAGAGGCGGGTATCGAAGTTAACCGTCCGGAGGCATCCACTTCGCAGCCCAAGAAGAATGTGAATATCCTGGTTGCGATTAACGCCAACAATGAAATCTGGATGGACAAGCGACGTATCGATGTGCGCGCAGTGCGCGCCAATATCGAGCGCCTGCACGCGGAGAACCCCAAGGGTGCCGTGGTAATCCAGGCGGACAATAAGTCCAATACCGAGACGGTCGCAGCGGTGCTCGACGCCGCGCGCGAAGCGGGAGTTTATGACGTCTCCCTGGCCACCGAGGATGATTGACCTGTTATGAATGGTAATCTAACCAGATTGATCCTCGGTGCGCTGCTGGCGCTACCGGTTGCTGGCGGCTTGTTCTTTATCATGCAGTACTTGATTGCCACCGCTGACCCCAAGATCGATGACAGCAAGACGCGCAAGGTAGCGGACATTCACATGCCCGAGCGTGAGATCGACACCAATGTGAACGAGCCCAAGCCGGATAAGGTCGATGACCCTGAAGAGCCGCCGCCGGACCTCGATACGCCCGATCTCGACATGGACATGGATATCGACGTGGTGAACACCGCACCAACGGCGTCTGTAGATGTGGAAATCAGTACCACTGGTATGTCATCCGGCGATGGTGAGTACCTGCCCATCGTGAAGGTTGCGCCAATTTACCCACGCCGTGCGCAGACCCGGGGTATCACCGGATACTGCATTGTGGAGTACACCGTGACCACGTCTGGTGCGATTCGTGACCCGGTGGCTGTCGATTGTCAGCCCTCCGGTGTGTTCGAAAAGGCTTCAGTAAAGGCCGCCCTCAAGTTCAAGTATAAGCCCCGGGTGGTTGACGGCGAGGCGATTGAAGTGGCGGGTGTGCAGAACAAGTTCACTTATGAGCTGGAACAGTAACAAGGTTTACGCGTGATGATATTGCTGAAGAACCACATCTGGACCCGCGCGGCGCTATTGGCGCTGCCACTGGTTGTTGCACAGGTTGCAGTCACCCAGTTACAGCGTGATGCTGGATTTGCCCCCCTGTCGTCTGCCGTTGCCCAGGAAAAGCAAGCGGACACGCGGGAGACCCGGCGAACACCTGCTTTGCGCAACAAGGTCTATGAAAAGCTCGCGGAAGCCCAGGCGGAGGCGGAAGCCAAGAACCTGCCTGGTGCCGAGAAGATTCTCGACGGCATGGTGGCCGCAGGAGGCAAGAAGGCGCTCAACAGCTATGAGCTGGCCAACGTTTATAACCTCTACGCTTTCATTTATTACAGCCAGGAGAACTACTCCAAGGCTTTGAAGGCCTACGAAAATGTGGTCTCTCAACCCGACATTCCACTGGCGATGGAGATCAACACGCGTTATACCATCGCCCAGTTGTACTTCGTGCAGGAAGACTGGAAGCGAGGCATCGACGCGCTGCTCAAGTGGTTCGATATGACCGAGACGCCCAATGCGAACGCCTACGTGCTGCTGTCGCAGGGTTATTATCAGATGAAGGACTATGATAAAGCCCTGCTGAATGTCGAAAAAGCGATCAGCATGTTCAACGAGAAGGGTAAGCTTCCCAAGGAACAATGGTACAACCTCGCGCGCTTCCTCTATTTCGAGAAGGGCGATATCGACAAGACCGTTGAAATTCTGGAAATTCTGTTAACGCACTACCCCAAGAAGCAGTACTGGGTGCAGGTGTCCCATATGTACGGTGAGCAGAAAAAAGAGCCCGAACAGCTTGCGGCAATGGAGACCGCTTATGTTCAGGGGATGCTCGACAAGGGCACCGAGCAGGTCACGATGGCCTACCTCTTCCTCAACGGCGATGTACCTTATAAAGCTGCGAAGGTCATGGATAAGGGCCTGAAGGACGGCACCATAGAGGACAAGTCCAAGAACTGGGAAGTGGCGGGTAGCGCCTGGCGTCAGGCCCAGGAGGTGGACAAGTCGATTCCCGCAATGGAGAAAGCCGCGGCGAAATCCGATACTGGTGAGTTGTATGCCCGGCTTGGGAATATCTACCTTGATGGCGACGAGAACGAAAAAGCGATCTCGGCGATCAATAAAGGTCTGTCGCGAGGTGGCGTGAAGCGGCCCGACAACGCACGCCTGGTGTTGGGTATGGCCTATTTCAATACCAAGCAGTACGACAAGGCGCGGGAAGCGTTCAAGTCGGCAGCGCGGGACGAGCGCTCTTCCAAGTACGCTGCGCAGTGGATCAAGTATATGGACACTGAACTCGAGCGGCAGAGGTCCCTGGCTGAGGGGTAGCGCCGCGGCAGGACTTTGACTGTCCTGCTATATTCAAAAGTCAGGTACAAAAAAAGGAGCTCATAGAGCTCCTTTTTTTATTTCGCGTTGTTGTGTACAGCTTTACACCGCGACTACGTTCTCCGCCTGCGGGCCTTTCTGGCCATCAGTTACATCGAACTGGACTTTTTGTCCGTCCGCCAGTGTGCGGAAACCATCGCCCTTGATGGCGCTGAAATGTACGAATACGTCGGGACCGTCCTCGCGCTCGATAAAGCCGAAGCCCTTGCTTTCGTTAAACCATTTAACGGTGCCGGTTGTTGAAGACATAAATTTTACCTGTTTTGCTCGCCTCGCCATTTACAGCGTGGCGTATTATCTAAGTATTAATGGTGCACGTACCGAAGGACCTTTAGAGTCCATCGACCGCTTTCCACGACTTGCTGAAAAGTCAGCTCTTTGAGTGTAGCACCTCAAAAAAAGGTTTGCGTTGTGCTGCAAAAAATATTTTTCGGCAATTTTGCGGCTCACTGGCGGCTGTCTTTACGGCTTCTGGCAGTTTCATCTTGCCCGGGCAACGTATACCCTTTGGTCTGGTGGAGCAGGCCTGGGAAACAGCGTGCGCATATTGTTGGTGGAGGATGATCAGCAACTGGGGGAGTCCGTAGAGGCGGCCCTGCGGCTGGAGCAGTATGCTGTTGACTGGCTGCGTAATGGGGACGCGGTGCGTTCAACGGTCAGTGCGACACCGTATGACTTGTTGATACTGGATCTGGGGTTACCCGGAGTGCCCGGCATGCAGGTTCTCAGGCAGTTGCGGGCAGACAAGCATGACCTGCCAGTGCTCGTGCTTACCGCAAGGCAAACCCTGGAGGACAAGGTCGATGGCCTGGATTCGGGTGCCGACGACTATCTTACCAAGCCCTTTGAAATCGAGGAGTTGTTCGCCAGAGTGCGCATGTTGCTACGCCGCAGTGGAGAACGGCGCAGTCAGCAAATAGCGGCCGCAGGTATTTCCCTTGACCCGGTGACTCGTGTTGTCCGCTTCGATGGTGAGGAGTTGGACCTGACCGCCCGGGAATACGCAATATTGGAAATCCTGCTGCGTAACGCCGGGCGTTTCGTGTCACGACCACGGTTGGAAGAAGGGATCTACAGCTGGGGCGAGGAGGTTGGATCCAATACCGTGGAAGTCTACATTTCCCGGCTGCGCAAACGCTTTGGCAGCGAGGCGATTGAAACCATGCGTGGCGTGGGATACCGCATTCCACGATGAAGGTCTCACTGCAGAAACGACTTACCTGGATTTTGCTTGCCCTGACCCTGTTTGCCTGGGTTGCTTCAGCAGCGGTGACATACTTCTATTCCAGTCGGGCACTGCTGGAGCAGGTAGACCGTCAGCTGGAGCAATACGCGGACCTGGTGACGTATATCTCCAGGGTTTTCGCACGGCAGTTGGCCCAGGGGCAGCCTCTCTATGAGGCCTGGAGTGGGCATGATTACGACCAGGCGCATCTGCAGCCTATCCTGATAGAAGGGTTGGACAGTGAAGGCATCGCCCCGGCGATTAACGTCTGGGAAGGCGGCAGCATGATCGCACTGGTGGAAGGCTCGCCGCGCTTCCAGCAGCCTTCGACCGAAGGGCTGGGTTACCTGGAGTTAGACGGCGGCGCGAACCAGTGGCGTACATTGAGCCGCTGGGATGACACCACGGCGTTATGGATACAGGTTGGTATAGAGCTGGGTTCAGCACGCCGCGACATGCTGGGAACGCTGGGTAGTGCTCTGATGCCATTGCTGATCGTGCTGCCACTGACCATAGCCCTGCTTTACCTGGGTGTGTTCCGTGGATTGCTGCCCTTGCGTAGCCTTGCCGAGCAGATATCGCAACGCAAGCCCGGGCTACTTGACCCGGTAGCCACTGAGGATGTACCTGAGGAGCTGTCAGCGGTAGTTTCGTCCTTGAACGACTTGTTTGGGCGGCTGGCCCTGGCGATGGAGAGCGAGCAGCGCTTCACCGCCAACGCAGCGCACGAACTGTTGACGCCCCTGGCAGCTATCAAGACAGAAGTGCAGCTATGCCAGCGTCAGCTGAGCGATGGTCCGGCTGTTAACATGCTGCAGCGCATCACCGAGCGGGTTGATCGCGCCGGTCACACGGTAGAGCAATTGCTAACGCTTGCCAGGGTGGATCCTGATGCTCCGGTTGGTACGGGCCCGGTGCGGTTCGATGAGTTGCTCACCGAGGTGATTGCTGAGAACGCACACCTGGCCGCAGACAGGGGCCTGGAGGTCTCTGTCCAGGATCTGACTCCAGCAACTTTACAGGGGAATTCCGAGGCTCTGGCGATACTCATGCGCAACCTTCTGGTGAACGCCTTTCGCTATAGTAGTGGCGACCCAGTCGTTAAAATCAGTCTGGCGCTACGCCAAAATGAGGTGATTCTGGCAGTGTGCAATGATTGCATGCCCCTGTCGGCTGCGGAGCATGAGCGCCTCTGCGATCGCTTTTACCGCGTGCCCGGAAGTGCCGGCCTCGGTGCGGGTCTCGGCCTTTCTATTGTCAGTCGCATCGCGGCCTTGCATGGTGCCAGGCTGGAAACCGGGGCTGGTGATGCGGGCAGGGGCTTCTGCGCACGGGTGTACTTTCCTCAAGCTGATTGAAGTGGCGCATGTGCTGCGCCGATGAGCCCCGGGTTATCAGCGGTGATAATGTACACAGGCATGGTCTGTAGGTGGTCCCCCATCGCGCCCTTCTCATGCAGGCGCTTCAGGAAATCGCTACTACGCAGGAACGTCGCCATCCTCGGTACGATACCGCCGGCAAGGTAGAGCCCGCCATAGCAGCCGTTAGCCAGGACAAAATCGCCACATACTGAACCCAACAGCGCGCAAAAAACTTGCAGGGCCTGAACACATTGTGCATCACTGCCCTCTAACCCACGCCGGGACACGTCGGCGGGGTCCATGCTTTCCGGGCTAATACCGGCCAGCTCGGCTATAGTCCTGTACAGCAGCACAAGGCCGTTACCAGAAACCAGCAATTCGGCGTAAATGTTCCCATGGCGGCGCAGTAACAGCTCGAATATAGCAAACTCCATCTCTGAGCCCGGCGATAGGCCCATATGACCGGGTTCAGCCGCGAAGGCGATAGGCCTGCCGTTTATGTAGCGCAGGTTGGCTCCCCCCAGTCCAGTTCCCGGGCCGACTGTACATAGCCCGTCACCCCGTCCTTTACTTCCTGCGTGAAGTTGCTCGAGGTCATCCGCGTCAAGATGTGGTAGTGCGTGAGCATTGGCCTGGAAGTCGTTGATACAGGTCAGGTGCTGAAATCCAAACTGCCTGGCCAGGGCTCGACAGGAAAACGACCAACCGATGTTGATCATGGTGACGTGTTCAGTTGAGGGAGGCGCCGCAACAGCAATGCAGGCTGCCCTGGGAGCCGCCTCTTCAAGGCCTTTGAGCCAGTAGTCGATAATTGACTGCAGCGAGTCATAGTCACGATTGGTAAATTGGGCAACACTGCGGAACGTGAGCTTGGCCTGATCGAAAACCGCAAGCCGGGTATTGGTGCCGCCGACGTCGGCGACCAGGCGTGTATCTGGCGTCTTCAAACTACTGGCAGAATCTTCATTATATTGGTGGAGCCGGACTGACCCATCACTGTGCCCTTGGTCAGTAGTATAGAGTCGCCCCTTAACAGGTAGCCGCCGTCCAGCAGAAACTCAATGGCTCGGGACTCCACCTCATTCGGTTCGAAAGCCGCAGCATCGAAAAACAGCGGGATAACGCCTCGACACAGGCAAAGTTTTTGCAGGGTCTGGGCGTTGCGGCTGAGCCCGAAGATCGGCAGCCCGGAGCTGAGACGGGACATCAGCAACGGTGTGCTGCCCGATTCCGTGAGGCAGGCGATACCGCGCACATTGCTGTAGTGATTGGCTGCATAGATCGCGGACATGGCGATGGCTTCCTGGGCGTCGGAGAACTCCCTGTCCAGGCGATAGCGAGAGGTGCGCGTAACAGCCTGGCGCTCTGCGCCCAGTGCGGCCTCTGACATAGCACTCACGACTTCCACCGGATACTTGCCTACCGCTGTCTCGGCCGAGAGCATCACTGCGTCGGTGCCGTCCAGTACTGCGTTGGCAACATCGAACACCTCGGCGCGAGTGGGCATGGGGTTGTCTATCATCGACTCCATCATCTGCGTCGCGGTGATGACTACCCTGTCCATGGTGCGGGATTTGGCAATCAGCGACTTCTGGATGCCGATCAACTGCGCGTCGCCAACCTCAACCCCCAGGTCGCCGCGCGCGACCATTACGCCCATGGAGGCGTTAATGATGCCATTGAGAATTTCTTCATCCGCAACCACTTCCGCGCGCTCGATCTTGGCGATGATGTCTGCGCGCAGATTATGGTTCTCCAACAGGCGGCGAGTCTGGTGAATATCCTCCGCTGAGGAGACAAATGACACCGCAACGAAGTCAGGCTGCACCCGGCTCAGGTCGTCTATATCCGCCATATCTTTGCTGGTCAGCGCGGGGGCGGCAAGACCACCACCAAGGCGGTTTATGCCCTTGCGGGAGCTCAGCTTACCGCCTATCAGCACTGTACAGTCAACAGCCGAGTCGGTGGCTGCATCAACACGCAGGCGCAGACGCCCATCATCAAGCAACAGCGTGTCGCCGCGTGAGACGCTGCTGCACAGGTCCTTGTAGTCCAGGCCCACTGCGCGGGCGTCACCCTCTCCCTCCCCAAGATCAAGGTCCAGGCGAAAGCGGTCTCCCTGGGCGAGATGTACGCTGTCTTCACGAAAGGAACTTATGCGTATTTTTGGGCCCTGCAGGTCGGCAAGTATGCCCACATAGACACCGGCGATGGATGCCTGTTTGCGAATGCGAGCGGCGACCAGAGCATGTTGCCCGGCGGTACCATGGCTGAAGTTGAGGCGGAACACGTTGACACCGGCCATGATCAGCTTGGCGATCATGTCCTCTGATTCACTTCCCGGGCCTATCGTGGCGACGATTTTGGTGCGTCTGTTTATCTTGGGGGTCACGCTGCAATCCGGAGTCTGCTGTTGAGTGGCCGCACCCTGTTATGCAGGCGGCTGACCCGATCTTCAGGTATGCGGAAAACAAGATAATGCCTGTTTGTGTCGTCCAGTGCCAGCACAAAGCCGCCCTGTCGATGTCAGCTTCTGGTCTTGCCGTACAGAGCCTCTTTGCCGTGGGCGACTTCGAGGGACTGACGGTCGCGCAGGCGCAGACCGGCAACAACCAGTGCGAAAGAACTATCGATCATGCGTTCGATTTCGCTGTCCGGGATGCTGCCATCAAGCTCGATGGTGTTCCAGTGGCGCTTGTTCATATGGTAACCCGGGAGCACAGCCGGGAAAATATCGCGCAGCATCACGGCCTCTACGGGGTCGCACTTCAGGTTCATGCGTCCACTGTGCTCACCGTGGGACAGCGTCGCAAACATCTTGTTGCGAATTTTCATCACCGCTACCTCGGGTCCAAAGGGGAAGTCTTCCGTCGACTCGGGCTTGCCCAGCAGGTAGGCCCTGGCTTGCTGATAGTTCATTCCCGGCCCCGGTTGGCATCAAGAAAACGACGGGTCAGATCAGGAAAATCGGAAAACAGACCGTCCACTCCCGCCTCGATAAACAATGCGTGATGCAGTGCATCGACGCTGGGCACACCTCCCGGTAGTTGGTCTGCACGCATCGTATAAGGGTGCATCAATAACTGGTGCTCCCTGGCGAGCGCCACCAGGGGCGTAGGCGTCATTTGCGCGTCCAGGACATGCGGAATCCATGGGCCGATTCCCTGGGCGTACTGTGCCACGCGTCTTATCCCTTCGGGTGTACGCATGGCGTCGTAGTCAACGGCGCCATCCTCGGCCCAGGCGTTTTCGCCGATCAGTTGAATCAGCGGTAGAGACGTCTTTTTCCGCAGGGCTTGCAGAGTCAGGTCGTCAAAGCACTGTAGGAAAACCTGTTGTGGACGGTCTGCGTAACCGGTCTGCTCCAGCAGGTCCAGCACTGCGGCGGGGAGGTCGTGACCCTGCTCCCGGTGCCAGCGTGGTGCCTTGAGCTCAATGTAGAGGCCGGTTTTCACTCCGCGACTTTGGTCCAGGCCATTCAGTAGCTCAATTTCCTCCTGTAAAGTGGGGAGCCGAAAGCTGCCCTGGCCCAGGGGAAAACGCCTGGGGAAGTAGGCGAGTTCCAGGCCTTTCCCGTCGCGATAACTGCGCTCGTGCAATCGCAGTGTGCGTAGCTCCTGCAAACTGAAGTCAAGTGCGTAGAAGCGGCCGTCGTCTCTGGCTCGACCGGGAAAACGCTGTTCCACGTCCGTGGTACTTTCGAGATGGATGTCATGCAGCACCATCAGGACGCCATCTCGACTGAGCACCACATCCTGCTCGATATAGTGGGCGCCCATGGCATGCGCGAGTGCCTTGGACTCCAGAGTGTGCTCGGGCAGGTAGCCACTGGCACCGCGATGAGCAATAACAATGGGATCGCTCATCGCAGTGGCGCTTTATTTATAAGGCAGTATAAGTATTGGTAATTCACGGCCAGGCATTGCCAGCGGGGGGCGGGGGTCAGGGCAGAGCGCTGACCCAGTCACCCTGCTCGAACCACTTCTCCCGTAGTTTGGTCAGAATGCCGGTTTTTGCATATGCGCCCAGGTAGTTGTCCACCAGGTTCTTGAACTGTGGGTCATCACCGTTAATGGCGATACCTACCGGTTCTATTGTCAGCGGCTCTTTCAGGGTGACCAGCCCCGCGTCCCGGTTGCGCAATACCGCCAACTTGCAGGTGGCCATATCGGCGACCATGGCATCCACCTTGCCTGCAAGTAAACTGGCAACCCCGTCATCTGTACTGTCGACTTCCAGTAACTGCGCTTCGGGCAGATTTTCCGTTACAAACATCGCACTGGTGGAGCCTTTGAGCGCAGTGACCTTCAGGTCAGGGCGATTCAGCGCCCCGCTGTCCTGGGCTTCGGCCAGTACTGAGTTGCGTGTGAGAATGGACTTGCCTGCCATCATATAGGGGCCCACAAAGTAGGCCTTCTCAGTGCGCTCCGGAGTGATAGACATGTTTGAAATCACCATGTCTACCTCGCCTTTGTCCAGTGCATCCAGCAACTCCCCAAAAGGTATGACTTTTATATCCAGTTGCACTCGCATCGCGTTAGCCAGCGCCCTGGCCAGGTCCACGTCGTAACCCATCACTCCGCCCTGTTTATTCAGCGCTGTCATGGGAGGCTGGTCGGCGGACATGCCTACCTTGAGTGTCTTGAAGTCAATAATGCGTTGCAGTGTCTCGCCAGCATGGCCCTGAAAACAAGCGAGGGTCAAGGCGACCCCAAGCAGGAGTCGTTGCAGTAGTTTTGTCATAATGAGTATCTCTGGAAGGTTACATCACGCAGTGCTTGGCGTAACTTGCGGCTTCATCGGCTGTCCATTCGCCCTTGGGCTTACCGGCCAGTTCTTCGCACCACGCATCAGAACCGACCTCAAGGCCGTCTATAAGGCAGTGTTTGGCGTAGGTAGCGACGTCAGACCCGCTCCACTCAGACTTGGGCTGCTCCTTCTTGGCAGCGCACCATTTTTCACTGCCGGGCTCAGCGCTACAGGCTGCCAGCAGAATAATCGCGGAATATACCAGTGCTTTTTTCATCGGAGACTCTTTTCCTCAGCAGGTGTTGTGCTCAAGTATTGCACCTGTTGTGGTAAGTCGCCAGTTTAATGCCCGCCCGTTACTCTCCCGTGGACAGGGATACGTTGTAGATACCGGCTTCCCTGGACGAATCAAGCACCGAGGCGACGGTGTCAACGGTGGACTTATTGTGGGCTTTGATGATGACGGTTGCCTTGGGGTTCTCTGCCCTGAGGCGGCTGATGTTGGCGCGCACTGAGCGCTCTTCGATACGACGACCCTTTATCCAGATTTCATTGTTGGCGCTGACCTGAACTGTGATGTTCTTCGAGGGCTCATCGCTTTGTGCGCTGCTGGTATTCTTGCGCTCCACCTCGACAACCACTTCCCTGACAAAAGAGCCGGCAACAATGAAAAAGATCAGCATGATCATCACCACGTCCAGCATGGGAGTGAGGTCAATATCAAGTGTGCCATCTCCCTTGGGCGGCCGCGCACGTTTCCGATGAATGCCCCGGTCGTCGACACCGGTATGGTCCATCCACATTTCCATGCACAATCCCCTTGCCTGATATGCCATTAGGAGGCAGTTGTTCCAAAGAATAGGAGAGCTTCAGGGTTGCGCCAATGCCAAATTGGACAATTATTGATCATCATCAAGATTAAACCCGCTGCCACTCGTAGCGGCATCAACGAACTTGGCCAGGCGCGCAGGTGTTCCAACTTGGCAATCGCAGGTGGAGCTGCTAAAAGTAAGTGCATGAATCGGCCAGCTGACAAGAAAGACTCGCGAACTCCCTCGCCGCCCTACGGGTACTCACGCGAGTGTGCCTATAGTCGTGAGGAACAAATGCACATCGTGGCCGAGTTCCACGCCCATAAGATACGTCCCAGCCGTATTGCCTATCGGATAGGTATTGACATTGCGTTCATAGAGGAGCTGATTGCAGGAGAGTCGGAGGCGGAGCTGTTTCCCCGTTTGGTCGCGCATTATCGCAAGCAACGTTTTCAACAGCGAATGCGTGACACTAATACCAGGTCTGCTATCAGTCGCTATGAGCAACAACAGAAGATAGAGCTGGAGTTCCGGGAAGAGACGGAACTGTAGCTGGCCTCAGTGCGGCCCTGTCGCACCGCAGACGACGCGAAAGCCGGCGGCGGTAAAAGGAATCATGTGATTATAGGCTGCTTCAAAGTCACTTGAGCGGCACTTGCCCCCCGACAGCTTATCGATGCGGCCGGTCTGGGCCAGTGTCAGCGTGAGGGCACCTGACAGGTTGTGGTAGCACCAGTACAGATTTTCATCACTGGCTCCCGGGAGCGCCTGGCGCAGGGCTTCGATGAACTCCAGCACCAGTTTGTCAAACAGCTTGGACATCATCTTTTGTCCCCAATAGGGGGAGTTGTTGATGTAGGCAATCAGCGCAAGATAGTTCGTCCAGCCCTGGTCGCCGGTTTCCTGGGCGATTTCCAGTGGGCGCAAAAACGCTTCTATTATCTGTTCTACAGTGGGGCCCTGATCCCCTGCATTTTTCTGGCAGGCGCGCAGAGCACTCAACCGGGACTCATTCAGTTTACCGGCCCGGCGCTGGAAAACGGCGTTAAACAGGTCGAGCTTCTTGCCGAAGTGGTAGCTGGCCAGGGCAACGTCCACACCCGCCCCATTGGCGATCTGGCGCAGGGTGACGCCATCGTAACCATGCAGAGCGAACAGCTCTTCTGCTACGTCCAGTATGCGTTCGCTCTTCGGGCTGGGGGACTTCTTGCTCATGGCCTGTACTTTACTGATTCATGTTCAAAATTAGTATAGTTGAAAATTCAACGCTTGTTGAATATGCTGCCCTGCAAATAAAGCGTATAAAACACAGGTGCTCAAATGACTCCGGAAATGTTCAAATACCTATTGGTGGCCGCATACGGCCTGCTGGTGTACTGGTTGTCCTGGTTGGGTATGCGCCGCACGCGCACTGTGGAGGGCTTTGCTATCGGCAACAAGGATATGAGCCCTTACATTGTCGGTATCACACTGGCGGCCTCTATCTCCTCCACGGCGACGTTCGTTATCAATCCCGGTTTCGTATATGTTCACGGTTTGTCCGCCTATCTGCATTACGGCGTAGCCGGCTCCCTGGGTATTCTCACCGCTTTCCTGGTACTGACTCGAGGGTTCCTGCGTTTGGGGGAGAGTGGCGCTGCCCTCACCATTCCCCAGTGGATCTACTACCGCTACAACCATCGCGGCTTCAGCCTGTTCTTCGCCTTTATCAACTTGCTGTCCATAACCTTCGTTGTCTTGATACTTGTCGGCTGCAGTTTGTTGGTCACCGGTCTGTTTCCGGTGGACCAAAAGACGGCCCTGGTGCTCGTGCTGGTGTTTGTCTTCTCCTACGTACTGATGGGAGGGACCTATGCACATGCTTATACCAACTCACTGCAGGGCATCATGATGATGCTGGTCACCGCGGTACTGTTCGTGCAGGGGTGGCAATATTTCAACGGTGATTTCTTCGGGGCTTTACGCAGCATCGGCGAAGAATATGCCTCAGCCTATAATGCCGACAGCAATCTTTATTTCGATTTTTTCTCCGTATTCCTGAGCGGTTTTGTGATTACCTTCGCGCTTATGCTGCAGCCGCACATTCTCACCAAGGTGCTTTACCTGCGCAGCGAGAAAGATATCAACAAGTTTATCGGTACTACTGTGGTAGTGGGGTCGCTGTTCATGCTCATGCTGATGATTGGTTTTTACGCGCGGCTCTCCGGGCTGGAGGTGGAGACTCAGGACACGGTAGTGCGCGAATACCTGCTGCAGGAGTTTGGTAGTTCGCTATGGGGAGAGTATGTGTTGGTGTTCATTTTCATCACCTTGCTGGCAGCGGGTATGAGTACGCTGGACGGAATCCTGGTCTCGCTCTCGGCAATGGTAGTCAACGACATCGTGCACCCACTCGCAGGCGAGCGTTATGACGGCCTCGTGCTCTCACGATGGGTTCTCGTGGGTGTGGGGGTAGTGGGCGTGGTACTGGCCTGGAATCCGCCGCCGTTGATCGGACTGTTTGCCCAGAAAGGTGTGTACGGTCTGGCAGCAGCATCGCTGGTGCCAGTGCTTTTCGGGGTGCTGGTGCGCCGGCACATACCGCTCTGGGTAGTGATGGGTTCGGCCGCGATCGGGCTTATTCTGCACCTCTGGTTCAACTTGTTTGGAGGCATAGAAAACCCAGCAGTATCAGCGACCTACGGCATCATCGCGTCGCTGGTATTTGGAATAGCGGGTCTGCTGCTCACGCGCAACCAGCTCCCTGCTCAAGCAACCTGATTGATAATAGTTTATTACGGGGCTTGACAATTCAACGGTTGTTGAATAGATTTTCGATCAAATTCAACAAGCGTTGAATAGATGGCCTCCTCCGGGAGACCGGTCCATAACAAAAGCGTTTTTGTATCACCATAAAACTCGAAAAGAGGTCTCCACCATGAAACCAAGTATCGCCCGAACGCCGCTATTTGCTGCAATTGCCATGGCTACTGCAGTCACTTCTCCCGCTGTTGTAGCGCAGAGTGATGAAACCAGTTTCGCGTTAGAGGAAGTGGTTGTTACCGCACGCCGGCGCTCGGAGAGCCTGCAGGATGTGCCCATTGCGGTGACCGCCCTGTCAGGGGATGCACTGAAGCTGAGGGGTGCCGCGGATATTACCGAACTCGCCCAGTCAGTTCCCAGCGTGACGCTGGAGCCTTCACGTGCCACCAATAGCACGCTCACAGCTTTTATTCGCGGTGTGGGTCAGCAGGACCCGCTGGCCGGTTATGAACAGGGCGTAGGTCTTTACCTTGACGACGTGTTCCTGGCACGCCCGCAGGCAGCAGTGCTTGATATTTATGATGTGGAGCGCATCGAGGTGCTGCGTGGCCCGCAGGGAACCCTGTACGGCCGCAATACAGTCGGCGGCGCCATCAAATACGTAACCCGGCGCCTCAGTGATGAGCTTAGTGGCTCGCTCAAGGGTACCTATGGCTCCTATGACCAGATTGACCTGGTGGGTACGGTATCGGTGCCGCTGGGCGACAGCTTCCGCGTCGGGGGCTCGGTGGCTTCCTTCCAGCGTGACGGGTACGGCGAGAACAAAACCACCGGTGACGATCAGTATGACAAGGATATTTTCGCCTACCGCCTGAGTGCGGAGTGGCTGCCCACCGACAACATCCTGGTACGCTTTTCCTACGATGACACTCAGGATGACTCCAGTGCTGTGGCCGGGTACCGGCCCTTCGCCGGTGCAGTGTCCGGTGCCCCGGTACTGAATGACATCTACGACACCACCGCTGGAGCCAGTGACAATATCTCTACCGCGGGTATCAATGGCAACAATGAGGTGCAGGCTGAGGGCTGGATGCTCGGCGTCGACTGGAATCTGGGCGACCACTGGACCTTCCGTTCTATCACTGCCGACCGCGAGGACTACACCGAGTCGGTTATCGACTTCGACAGCCTGGCTGTGGATGACTTCGACGCCCCCGTCATCTACGACAACGACCAGTTCAGCCAGGAGTTCCAGCTGTTGTTCAACAGCGATAAAATGAATCTGGTCACCGGCTTTTACTATATTGATGCAGAAGCCTCAAACGACTTCGACGTGGTACTTGGGCAGCTCGGGCGCGCCGCTTATGGCAGCGAATTGACGGCTTATACCGGCGGGCAGGTGGACACTGAATCCTGGTCTGTATTTGCTGATCTGACCTGGAACTTCACCGACAAACTTTCCGTTGCCGTGGGTGGTCGTTACACCGAAGACAAGCGCAGTGCAGATGTGTTCCGCGGCAGCTACCTGGGTGCGGGCGGTTCGCCCTTCTTCGGCAACGACGACGCGTTCCTGCTGGCGGTGACCAGTGACTACGAAGCGGAGCGCACCTTCTATGACTTCTCGCCGCGCATCAACGTCAGCTACCTGTGGACCGATGACATAACGGTGTACGGTGGTTACAGCCAGGGATTCAAGGCGGGGATGTTTGACCCGCGCGGTGCAAACCTGGTCACACCCGCTGTTGAACAAGGCGTCGACCCGGAGCAATTGGATTCCTACGAAATTGGTTTCAAGTCGGTCTACTGGGACGGCCGTGCAATCACCAACATCGCCGTATTCTACTCCGAATACACTGACATGCAGGTGCCTGGTTCAGTAGGTATTGATACCAATGGCGATGGCATCAATGATGATTTTGTGGGCACGCTCACCAATGCCGGTGAGGCAGAGATATCCGGTATCGAGATCGAGGGTAACTTCCTGTTCACCGAAAACTTCAGCATGCAGGTGGCCGCCAGCTTCCTCGATGCTGATATCAAGGAGTGGATAGTCAACGACGTGGATGTTTCCGATCAGCGTGAGATCCAGAACACCCCCGAGGAGATGGCCTACATCGGCTTCACCTATAACACCATGGCCATGAACGGTGAGCTCACACTTAACGCCAACTGGTCATACAAGGGTGATATCACCCAGTTCGAGGCGCCTGCGCCCATTCTTGACCAGGATGCCTATGACATGATCAACGCGAGCGTGGTGTGGGTGAGCGGCAGCGAAACCTGGCTGCTGGGGATTCACGGCAAAAACCTGACTGACGAGGAGATCAAGACAGCGGGTTACTGCTTTGGCTCGGGAGGTTGTCCATCGACCCTGGGCCTCGAAGATAATACCTCGATCTTCTACGCGCCGCCGCTGACTGTGAGCGCGACAGTTGAGTACCGCTTCTGATTGTGGGTGCCCGGGGCTGCGGTGTCCCGGTTTTTTGGCCGCAGGGTAACCTGCGGCCGTTTTTTCCTAACACAATCATAGGTATCAGCTGTGAATAGAATTGATTCAGCCGCCCCGCTGCTGCCTGAAATTCTTGCCCTGCATGGCAAGTGGCGTGCCGATAAAGATGCGGTGATCTGTGGCACCCAGCGCTTTTCCTGGTCCGCGTTCTGCGCTGGCAACCATCGCTTCGCCCATGGTTTGGCCGCGCGCGGTATCCAGGTTGGCGACCGGGTCGCCATAGTGATGTCTAACGGCTTGTCCATGGTGCAGGCGCTATACGGCACGATGGCCGCGGGTGCCTGCTCGGTCCCGATCAACCTCTCGGTGAGCGACGAGGCGCTGGTGGGAATGCTTGAGGACTCAGGGGCTGTCGCGCTGGTGGCCACGGAAGACCAGGTAAGTCGAATCCACAGGCTGCGCGATACGCTGCCGTCGCCGCTCTCCCTGCTGCTGACCGATGGCGCAGGCGAGAAAGGTTGGACCAGTATCGATGCGCTGTGCGCGGGTCAGCCCGAGGTCCTGCCGGCAATAGATATTGCCGACAACAGTCCGTTGAATATCATTTACAGTTCGGGCACTACGGGTCTGCCCAAAGGCATCCTGCATACTCACCGGGGTCGTCGCGACTGGGCCTATGACCTGGCTATAGCGCTGCGCTACAACGGCTCTGCGCGGACATTGCTGACCATCGGCCTGTATTCAAACATCTCCTGGGTGGCCATGCTCTGTACCCTGCTGGCTGGAGGCACTCTGGTGATACATCCGCGCTTTGATGCCTCCGGTTTTCTGCAAACTACCGAGGCAGAGCGTATAACCCACACCGCAATGGTGCCTATCCAGTTCCAACGGGTGATCGAAACATTGAAAGCAGAGGGCGGCGATGTCAGCAGCATGCAGGCGATGATGAGCTGTGGGTCGCCGCTGCATGAAAGCCTCAAGCAGGATATTTTCACCTTGTTCCCCAGCGGGGTGATCGAGCTCTATGGACTCACCGAGGGCATCATTACGACTCTTGAGCCCGAAGACGCCGATGGGCGCTGGTCCAGCGTGGGCAAACCGTTGATTGGCACCGATATCTGCATCGTCAGTGACAGCGATGAGGTACTGGGAGCGAACCAGTCCGGTGAGATTGTTTCCCGCGGGCGCATCTCCATGCCCGGCTACTGGGGCAGGGAAGAGGCCACGCTGGAGGCCCAGTTCATTGATGGCGACGGCGTGCAGTGGCTGCGCTCCGGGGATATCGGCTATATTGATGAACAGGGTTTCCTTTACATCGTCGACCGCAAGAAAGACATGATCCTGTCCGGTGGGCAGAATATCTATCCGCAGGACATCGAGGCGGTGCTGTTTGAGCATCCCGAAATTGATGATGTGGCGGTGATCGGTCTGCCCAGTAAACGCTGGGGAGAGACGCCGGTAGCCCTGGTCGTCCCGAAAAACACTGATGTCGACTGTGCAGCCATTCTCGAATGGGCTAACAGTCGCCTGGGAAAACAACAGCGACTTGCAGAGGTCATTCTGCGACCGGAGCTGCCGCGTAATCCCAATGGCAAGATACTCAAGCGCGAGCTGCGCGTTGAATATCGGGAGAGGGAGTATGGCTAACTATAGTGATCACTATTACCTGAGTGGCGATGGCCTGCGCCTCTACGCCAGGGACTATCCCTGCAGGGATGAGGCCAATGCCAACCCGCAAACTGTGCTGTGTATGCACGGTCTCACTCGCAACTCCGCAGACTTTGCCCATCTCGCAGACCACTTGAGCGAGCGCTATCGGGTGGTTGCCGTGGACAACCGCGGTCGGGGCCTCTCCGAGTATGATGCCCATGTCGCCAACTACACACCGGCGACCTATGTGCAGGACATGTTTACCCTGCTGGCGGACCTCAACATCGACCAGGTAATACTTTGCGGTACGTCCATGGGCGGTCTGATGTCCTTTATCATGGCGGCCATGCAGCCGGCGCGCGTCCGCGGCATGATAATCAATGACATCGGCCCGGAGGTCGACCAGACCGGGCTGGACCGCATCAAGAACTACGTGGGCAAATCCAGACCGGTGAGCAGTTGGCCGGAAGCCATTGTGCAGGCAAAGGAAATCAACGCGATTGCCTTCCCTGATTTCAGCGATGCAGAGTGGGAGGATTTTACCCGGGGTATCTATCGCGATGAGGGCGGTGTGCCAGTGCTGGCTTATGACCCTGCTATCTCACAGCCGATGGAGGATGAGGAGTCAGCTGCCGTACCACCGGACCTGTGGCCGGTGTTCGAAGCCTGTTCGAGTATTCCCATGCTGGTTATACGTGGGGAAAACTCAGATATTCTAGCGTTGGACTGCGTAAAAACCATGAGCGAAAAGCACTCCGGCTTGCGCTATTTCGAGGTGCCCGGTCGTGGCCATGCGCCCACCCTGAACGAGGCTGCTGCGCGCGTGGCTATAGACGATTTCCTGAAATCCTTGTGTTGACTCGCTGCTGACCCTGCAGCCTACCCGGGCTGGTTCATATTGTTAGTACTCCCGTGAAAACGGGTGTTACCAAGATCGCTGACCGCAGCCTGCCGTGAGAAGCCTCTCGAATGTCCGCCCCGGCCGGCGCATCGCTGCCTCAACGCCCCATGCTGTGCACCTGGCCCGTTCGACATCAGGAGGGTGAGGGCTGGATCGGAGTTGTCTGGACTATGCTGTTTCTACCGCCCTGACCGGTGAAAAAGTCGGTTTTTATCGCTACTTTTAAACCAGACCAAAGCTTATTGTCGAAAAGTACTTCCCAGGGTCCCCGGCGCTTTATACTCCGATCTTCAACAGTTGTCCTGTAAGAGAGTACGCGGTGAAAAAGACATATGACGTGATTGTTGTGGGTTCCGGTGCCGGTGCATTTGTAGCTGCGATCCGGGCAGCCAGCCAGGGTGCCTCGGTCATCATGCTGGAGAAACAGGCCACCTATGGCGGCACTTCGGCAAGGTCCGGTGGTGGGCTATGGGTGCCCAATAATCGCAACATAGGGAGCGTCGGCGTCACTGACAGCGACGAAGATGCGTACCAGTACATGCGCAAGGTGATACCAGAGGACCAGGTATCCGATGACACTATTCGCAACTACATTGCCACCGCACCGAAAATGCTCGATTTCCTGTCCAGCGAAACCCTGGTCAATTATGTACCCGTACCGGGCTACGCTGATTACTACCCCAGCTATCCCGGCTGGAAAGAAGGCGGGCGCACCATGGACCCGATGCCGATTGACGGCAGGCCGCTCGGCGACTTGCTCTACAAAATGGAAGAAACACCAAAACAGAGCCGGGCAATGGGCATTTTTGGTATGAGCATCGTTGAAGGCTCGCAAATTCTGGCGACGACGCCAGGTTGGCAGAAAATCGTGGCCGGCATTTTTGCTCGCTATCTCCTGGATATTGGTGGCAGGTTGAGGGGTATGCGTGATCGCCGTCTCTGCCAGGGTAATGCGCTGATCGGGGGGCTGCTGATGGCAGCGCGCAAACACGGCGTTGAGCTGGTTTTGGAGACAGGCGTAAACGGGCTGATTAAAGAAGGAGATCGGGTGGTAGGCGTGCGAGCGCATTCCGCGAAACATGGTGATATTGAGCTTCGCGCTGAGCGGGGAGTGGTGGCCGCAGCTGGTGGTTTTGAGAACAATCCGCAAATGCGTGGCGATTACCTGCCCGGGCCCACCGATACTGACTGGAGCGCAGCCATTCCCGGTAATACCGGTGACCTCATTCGGGCTGGCCAGGAGATTGGCGCAGCCACGGGGCTGATGAACGAGGCATGGTGGGCGCCGGTAGTGAAAAATGGTGATACATCAGTGGTGCTGTTTTCGGAAAAATCCAAGCCGGGCCTGATTGTCGTCGATAAGCAAGGTCGGCGATTCATGAATGAAGCAATTACCTATAACTCCTATGGAGAGTGCTTCTACAACGCTCGCAAAGCCGGTTATGACTGCGTTCCTGCCTATATGATCTTTGACGGTAACTACCGCAAGAAGTACTTTTTCGGCGGAATTGTGCAATCAAGCATGTCACCGGACTTTATGAATCGTTCCGCTTTTGGCCCCGATGGAATGCTGATAAAGGCCGGTTCCCTGGATGAACTGGCGGACAAGCTCGGCGTGGATAAGGCTGGTCTGCGAGACACGACCAGCAAGATGGCTGAGTACGCCAGGACGGGAGTTGATGAGGAGTTCGGTCGCGGCAGTGACGCTCACGACAGAATGTACGGCGATGTAGAAGTCACCCCCAACCCCTGCCTGGGGCCGCTGGACGAAGCCCCGTTTTACGGCGCGCCGATCTATCCCGGCGACATCGGTACCAAGGGTGGTCTGGTTATAGACCACGATGGACGCGTGCAGGATGAACAGGGTAATGCGATAGAGGGCCTGTATGCGGCTGGAAACTGCACTGCCTCCATCATGGGGGACAAGTATCCGGGAGCAGGCTGTACCCTGGGGCCGGCGATGTCTATCGCCTTCCGCGCCGCCGATCACATGATGGCAGAAGCTTAGCGGTTGAGCAGGCCGCTCAGGGCTGTTTCAGGCGGGCTACGATGTCCGCCCAGCAGTGCGGATCGGGGTAGCGGTTATGGGTGAGGCTCACGCTGTCGGCGATACCGTCGAGGCGGGAATGTAGTTTAGCGGCGATTTCGTCGCGTTCACCGACCACGGCTATGGTCTCCAGCATTTCGTCACTGACCAGTTCTGTCATCTCGTCCCACCGCCCCTGCTTGGACAGTGCATTGAGTTCACGGTGCACTTCCTCCCAACCGTGGCAGCTGAGTGTGGGCAGGTAGGCCGGGGTTGAGCCATAAAAAGCCAACTGTTTTTTTGCGGCCAGCTTTGATGCCGCCATTTCCTCTTCAGTATCGGCCGTTACCACCAGCGTGGCACACATGATTTCCAGGTCTTTACGCTGGCGCTGGGAGACGGCCAGTCCCTTTTCAAGTGCGGGCAGCGTATTCTCCAGTAGTGAACGACGAGTGGTGAAGGGGTGGGCTATGAACCCGTCGGCTACCTCGCCGGCCACCTGGGTCATCAACGGGCCGAAGCCACCGGTAAAGATCGGCGGCGGCCCATAGGGGTTGGGGCCGGGATTGAAGGCGGGAATCATGATGCTGTGGGTATAGAACTCGCCGTGGAAGTCCAGTTCGCTCTTGCCCTCCCAGCAGTCCCAAATCGCCCGGATCGCCAGCACAATCTCGCGCATCCGCCTGGCAGGACTGGACCAGGTGCAACTGAATCGCTTCTGAATATGGGGGCGTACCTGGGTGCCCAGGCCGAGCACGAAGCGACCACCACTGATCGACTGCATGTCATAGCCCAGGTTGGCCAGATTCATGGGGTTGCGGGCGAAAGCAATAGCGATCGCCGTACCCAGGCGTATGTTCTGTGTATGTTCAGAGGCGACGGCGAGAGCCAGGAAGGGGTCGTGCTTGGCCTCAAAGGAGAAGCCGCCGTCGTAGCCCAGGTCTTCAAGATTTTTGTAGACACTCCGTGCGTCGCGCGGATCTTCCAGTGGTGCGGTGGTGTAGACTCTCATCGAAACCTTCCTACCTCGCTAGATTACGCTGTCCCCGCGCAGTTTCTCGACCAGAGCAGCGGCTACTTCTGCCGCAGAGCCCTGGAGGAACTCACAGTTGCCCTGAACTTCAGGTACGTATTGTTTATCCAAAACAACGCGAGGGCTAAGGTCATCTTCCGACAAGCCCAGGTCGGCGACAGAAAGGCAGGTCGGTTTTTTCTTGCGCGCTGCCATTTTTGCCTTGGCGGTCGGGAATCGAGGGTCTCCGAGTTCGTTGCTGATGGTGACAACTGCAGGCATCGCTCCGGTGACGACTTCATCACCGTCCGGCGTCGCGCGAACGACGGTCAGTGAAGCGCCATTGGCTTCCACTGCGCGGGCGAGGGGAACTACCGGGACTCCCAGTATTTCACCGACCAGGGCCGGCACCACGCCCTGGTCGTCGTCGGATGCTTGTCTACCGCAGAGTATCAGGTCGGCGCCATCGGTGCTGTTGACATAAGCGGCCAGTATGTTGGCCGTCACCTGGCTGTCCAGGGTTTGTGGATCGACTTCGATGGCGACGGTTTCATCGGCGCCCAGCGCGGCACACTGCTTGAGCAGTGCTTTCTGGTCCTGGCCGATAGAGACCGCGGTGATACTGCAGTCTACTCCGGCGTCGCGGATTCGCAGTGCCGCTTCCATGGCCTGTTCGTCGTACCCATTGATGAGGCGGGGGATAGCCGACACTTCCAGGGTCTTGCCGTCGGCACCGATATTCAGGTTGCCCGCCAGCGCGTAGTTGTTGACCGCGTCCGGGTCCAGTACTTCTTTTACGCATACAATAATTCGCATCGTTTTTCTCCCGTCAATTATCCATCAGGGTAAGGCTCTCTTCTTCGCACCACACCGCGTCTCTGGAATAGGCCTCCGGCTTTTGCGTCAGCTCCGCCAGCAGGTACCAGCGCCAGGGTGAGCCGCCGAAATTAAAGTCACGGTAATCCCCGGTCAGGGTGCCGACGAAAAACTGGCGTCCCGCGTATTTTGTCTCCGCTATGGGCGCACCGCCTTCGCACTCGGCCCGCCTGCCCCGGTAATCAGCATTGAAGCCGCTGACGAAGGGGGCATCAGGGCCTTGTTCAGTCGTCATCGTCACTCGCAAAACGATCAAACACGTCCAGGGCCTCTTCCACTATGTCGGAGAGAATCTGTCGCGCCGGTTTCATTTCGGTTACGTAGTGGATGCCCTGGCCAGCAGCCTCAGTCATCAGGTCTTTGCGTTGGTAGTCCAGCGAACCCTGGATGTAGTCTGAAGATAGCATCATTTGTAGTGGCGCCTTGAGCACAGGGGGTGCATCTGGCCCCAGCCACTCGTCATGCCAGGGGCAGCGTGTGGTGCGCATGGTGTAGCCGGAAATGCAGTTTGAGTAGACGGTGTCGGTAGCCTCGCACTCCAGCAGGCGTTCTTTCAACGGCTGGTTGAGGTCTGACTCACGGGATGCAAGCCACAGTGACCCGGTCCATACACCGGAGGCGCCAAGAGCCAGGGTGGCAGCCAGGTGGCGGCCCGTGGTAATGCCTCCGGCAGCAAGAACGGGAATACCCCGCTGCTCTGCCAGGTCCACCACCTGTGGCACGATTGACAGTGTGCCAATCTGTCCAGTGTGCCCTGCGGCATCGAAACCCTGTGCGATGATGCAATCAACGCCCGCATCGATTTGCTTCTGTGCCTGGCGCGGAGTGCCCACCAGCCCCCAGACCATCATGCCCTGGGCATGAGCTCTTTCGAGGAGAAATTTCGGTGAACCCAGGCCAGAGGCGAACACCGGAACATTCTCTTCGAATACCACTTCCAGCTGCGCCAGTGCCCGCGCCTGGTCGAGGCCTCCCCAGGTGTATAGGTCGGGAGCCTCTTTGGGGTCGGGTACGTCGTACTTGGCTTTAATTTGTTGTTCGAAATCCCGCGATTCTTTGGGAATCATCGCCATCAGTTCTTCGACGGTTCGTTCCTCCTCCACGGAGGCGGGCAGCACCAGGTCGATACCGAACTTCTTGTCGCCGATACGCTCGCGAATCCAGCGGATATCGGCCCGGATGTGCTCTGGCGGATGCATTGCCTCGCCTAGCACTGCGAAACCGCCAGCGTTGATCACCGCAACGGCAACATCTTTACAGTGGGTGAAGGCAACGATGGGGTACTCAATGCCCAGCTTCTCACATAGGAGGGTATGCAATGGATCGCTCATAGTGGAATTTCCCGTAATCAATTTTTCACAGTGAATAGCGGGGCAAACCCGCGTGCCGCCGCACCTCGTTTAATGCTCTGAAATCTACAGACTCCGATGAACAAAAGAAACTCCCTGCACGACCCATAGCCTATAGATGTCCAAAAATGAGGCGCTGTAGGCCGGAATTGATCCGCGCCTGTGACTAGAATGCTGGAGAGCCCGGGATTATTGAGCGTATGCAAAATCGCGTGGAGGAAAATCAGGTGCAATTCAGGATCGTGACCGTGGTTGAAAATCGCGTGCCACAGGGGCTGACCCCGCTGCTGGGTGAGCACGGCCAGGCGTTCTTTATCGACTGCGGAGACAGGCAACTGTTGTTCGACACAGGGCAGGGGTTGTCGTTGCTGCACAATGCTGATGCCCTGGGTATTGACCTGTGTACTATCAATGCGGTGGTGCTTAGTCACGGCCATTTTGATCATGCAGGTGGGCTGCTACACCTGCTGCAGCGCACTGCGGATTTTGACCTGTTCGCCCACCATGATGCCTTTGAGAGGAAGATGGTAAATGTGCGGGGGACACTGTTTCCTGTGGGCGTGAACGACGATCGTGCGGCGCTGGAAAATGCGGGTGTGCGGTTGCAACTTGCCAGCGGACCACAGGAGATCATGCCCGGTGTTATCGCCACCGGCAGTATTCCGCGGCGCAACGAGTTTGAGGAAATCGAACCGATTTTCTTTTGCGGTCAGCCGGGTGCTGAATGCCATGACAGTTTGGAGGATGACCAGGCGCTGGTACTGGATACGCATAAAGGTAGCGTAATTTTAATGGGATGTGCTCACAGTGGCCTGATCAATACCTTGCATCATGTCGCGGAAATCACTGGTTGCAGTAAGGTGCATGCGATTCTCGGAGGCCTTCACCTGGAACATGCCGGCCAGGACAGAATCGAGCGCATGCTCGCTCATCTGCGAGAGTTTGAAGTGGATAGAATGGTCGTGGGTCATTGCACGGGTATGCGCCCAACTGCGCAGCTGATGAACGTACTGGGTGACCGCGTATGCGCTAATCAGGTTGGCTATGAGCTGGTGATTTAGGCCGCCGCCCAATGCCCGGGGCGCTGGCCTGAAGCAACCTTATATTGTCCGTTTTTGAATTCCCTGCGGCGGCCGATTTCGCGGGTTTTCATTACACTGTTACCCCTGCGCGAGCGCGGTTAAAAAACCGGCCGTGTCCTCCACAGAGGGCCTGCGCAACACGAGAGCGGAAAGAGGTAAACGCAATGAGTGATATGACCGGTAATGATACTGACTTCAGCAATGGCCCACTGAGCGGATTGCGGGTGCTGGATTGCTCCACCATGTTAGCCGCGCCTTACGGGGCCACCCTGTTAGGCGATATGGGTGCCGACGTGATCAAGATCGAGTCTCATCATGGCGATGACAGCCGCAAGTTCGGGCCTATGCGTGGAGAAGACGCCGGGCCTTTCCTCAGTTTGAATCGCAACAAGCGAGATATGGTCCTGGACTTGCGGCAGCAGGAGGCGCAGCGGGTTTTTGCCGATGTGGCCAGCACGGCGGACGTACTGATCACCAACGTACGCGAGCCGGCCCTGAGCAAGTTGGGTATCAGTTACGAGCAGGTCAAAGCGCACAAGCCAGATATTATCTGGATTCGCGTCACCGCCTTTGGGCCCGATGGGCCCTATGACGGTCGCCCGGGTATTGATTTTCTGGTCCAGGGCTACGCCGGTGTCCTGGCGCTCAACGGCGAGCCTGACGGGGAGCCTGTGCGCACCAGTTTTCCGGCGGTAGACGTGATGACCTCCATGATGGTGGCCAACGCTGCCCAGGCAGCACTGCGCGTGCGAGACCGCACTGGTGAGGGGCAGCGCATCGAAGTGTCTCTACTGGATACGCTGGTGCATGCTCAGGCCAGCTCCATTGGTACGTACCTGACCACGGGAGAAATACCCGAGCGCACCGGCAACCGCAGCCTGGCTTTTGCTCCCTCCGGCTGTTTCCCGACCCGTGACCGTCACCACGTGGTCATCACCACGCCGGGTGAGAAGTTTTTCGCGAATATCTGCCGTGCGCTGGCAACAGACTGGGACAGTGACACACGATTTGCCAATGCTGCCGCCCGCAAGGCCAACGAAGACGAACTCGACCGCTTGATTAGCGAGCGTACGTGCCAGTTCGACCGCCAGGATCTGGTGGAAAAACTGGTGGCCGCAGACGTGCTGGTAGCGCCTATCAATACGCCCGCGGAGGTACCCCTGGACCCGCAGATCAGGCATAACAATATGCTGGTGGATGTCGTCCATCCGGAGTACGGGGAAGTCACGGTCACCGGTATACCCATTCGCTTCTACGGTACACCCTGTGAGGTGCGTCAGCACCCCCCGTTGCTTGGGGAGCACACCCGGGAGTTGCTAGCGGAGGCCGGTTACGGCGCCGGGGATATCGATGAGCTGATCCGCAAGGGCCTGGCTGCTGACAACGCGGACATCAAGCGCAGGCGAAAGCAACGACGCGGCTGATGAACGAGAGTGTTGCCGGCTGTGCTCACAGGGGCAGTGAAGTGCTGTGTGGCTTTACCTGGCACACTACACTTGATCGGCCCTAGGTCGGATCCGAGCTGAATTTGCTGATCACTTCATCCGCATAGCGATAGACGGCGTCCAGCTTAACCGCCAGGGACGGTTGCTGTTGCATGATGGCACCCACACCCATTTCCGCCAGAATGCGCTCGCTCCACGGGGTAACCTGCAGGTCGGTGACGCCCATGGATTCCAGTCGACGAATATCTTCCACTGAAGCGGCATCGGGGCAGTGCATCATAATGTCGAAGGCTTCATTTTCCCGCCCGTATTCGCGGCGGTAATCATTCAACTGATCGATAATTGCGGCTACCTCATCAAGGTTATGAATCACACTAACCCAGCCATCGCCATACTGCGCCGCCCGGCGCAAAGCGGGCTGAGTTGTGCCGCCCACGTAGATCGGTATTTTCCGCTTTGGCACGGGTGCCATGATCAGCCTGTCGAAATCGTAATACTTGCCATGAAACTCCACCATCTCGCCACTCAGGAGCAGGCGGATAATCTGGATGGCCTCATCCTGGCGCGCGCCGCGCGTTTTCTTCTCCTGTCCCAGCCACTTGAACTCCTCGGGCATCCACGCCAGGCCCACGCCCAGCGCTACCCGGTCGTTGGATATAGCGGCGACAGAGCAGAGACTCTTCGCTTCGAGCAGGGGCTGGCGGATAGCCAGGCGTAAAACCGACGGCAGAAAGCGGATGCGCTGGGTCACTGTGGCCATATTGGCGATCGCAACCCAGGGGTCCAGTACAGGCGTGTCCAGCGGCCAGAACCGCTTCCCGTCCGGTGTATAGGGATAGGGAACGGAGATTTCTTCCGGGAAAAAGGGCGCGTCCGCCACCTGGATGCTGTCCCAACCCGATTTATCAGCGGCGCGAGCGATCTCCTGGTGCTCAGCAGGATCAACCATAAACATATGAAAACCGAACCTCATCGCCGCGCCCCCGCTTTTACTTGTGTGCCTGTCTCAGATGGTAAGGCCGATACTTGCACCGTGACTGGTGGCCTCCGCCATATGCCTGGGTAGCCACGCCGATCCGGCCAGGTAGGTTTCGCCGATACTGCCGTCGGCTTTCAAGGCGTCATAGAGTTCGTGTCTGGAGACAGACCCATATACCAGGACTACGCTGTCGAAACCTGCGAACTCATAGGTTTTGTCACCCCAGGAGGATACCAGTTCGATGCCCCCCGCGGTCACCGCGTTCAAGATCAGGTTTGGGTGTATCACCACGCCGCATTGTTCCATGTGCTTGAGCACCATGCCGATGGAGTAGCGGGCAACCTCGTAACCGAGATGAACCGACTTGTGGAACACTTCTACCTGCTTGCCGCGTTCGGTCAGGTATTCAGCGACACAGGGTGTTTCGTAGTAATCTTCCTGGGAGATGATGGCGACGCGGTCGCCGGTGCTGGCCTTGCCCTGCATCACATCCCAGCCCTGTACCACGTGGGGTAGGTCGATACCGGGAATGTCCTCGGGTACGCGGGGTGTCGACCCCGTGGCGATAACCACTGCATCCGGCTCCAGCGCTTTGATCCCTTCAATTTCTACAGACGTTTCCAGGCGCACATCAACGCCCACACGCTGCATTTCGTTCTCTTCAAAATAAACCTGGTCTTCAAAATCATCGCGCCCCGGGGACCTGGCGGCGATCAACAGTTGCCCGCCCAGGCGCTTGTTCTGGTCCAGCAATATCACCTCGTGGCCGCGCATGGCGGCGATACGCGCAGCTTCACAGCCGGCGAGTCCGCCACCGACCACGACCACGCGCTTGGCCTGCTCTGCCGGCTGGTACTTCTCGCGCCACAGTAATTCCTTGCCGATCACCGGGTTGATGGAGCAGGTGGGTGTATACGGCACCGTTACCGGCTCCGAGGCCTCGTCTATACAACGGGTGCAGCTGATACAGCGGCGAATCTCGCTGAGGCGACCCTCGCGCGCCTTGTTGGCAAATTCGGGATCGGCGATACCGGCACGTACCATACCCACCAGATCGCAGATTCCATCTCTCAGTAGCTCCTCCGCCAACACCGGGTCATTGCAGCGGCCGGTAAAAAGCACTGCCGGACGAGGCTCCATTTCCGCAAGGTCGGCCATCGCCGCCTTGCCAAATTCGCGGAACTGGGCGTGGGCGTAGTAAGAATTAGGCACGTAGGAGGGCGCACCCCAGCAGTGGCCGGCGTCGATGTCGACGAAATCAAGCAGTCCGGCTTCAGCGATGCAATAGAGCATCTCGCGCAGTTCCATATTGTCGTAGCCCTGGTGCCGGAATTCAGCTCCGGCAATCCGGATGCCCAGGGCCATGGAGTCGCCCACCCGTTCGCGTACTCTTCGAAGTGCTTCCAGCACAAAGCGTACGCGATCGGCAGGACCGCCGCCCCAGTGGTCATCGCGGCGATTGGTCACCGGTGAGAGGAAGCTGTAGGCAAGGGTTTCATGGGCGCAATGTATTTCAATTCCATCGGCACCCGCCTTCATTGCCACTTCTGCGGCATCGGCGTAGGTATTGAGGCAGAACTCGATTTCTTCCTCGCCCATGATGTGTGGAGTGTAGTCCTGGGCCGCGATGATCGGTACCGGGGAGGGCGCCCAGATCGCGTTGAGGTGTGTCAACTGTACAACAGCTACCGACCCATGCCCGTGTATCTCCTCGCAGAACCTGGCCATGTCTTCGGCGAAACCAGGGTCCTGATAAGTTGCGTAGTGAGAGGAGAAGCCGACGCCAAGGCCGATCTCATCGGGGCATTCAGGAGGGAACGGCAGGTTGAGCAACCATGTTTCACTGCCAATCCAGCCCGTACCGCCTCTTGCTTTGGCGCCGTGGTGCTCAATAAAGTGCTCGTCCAGTCGGCCTGGCGTCATCGAGGAGTTGATTGTATTGGTGGTCTCGCAGATGCGATTGGGGACCCGCATTGGTCCCACCTGCAAGGGTTCGAACAGGTGTTCGAATTTCACGTTGCTCATGGCGGTCTTCTCCTGATTATCTCGATGATCACGTGCTAACAGCGCATAGACAGTCTAGAAACTATACTTGGGATAGAACAAAGGCGAGTTTATTCATTTCGGGCCTAAAGCGTTCCTTTTGCGGACAGCTGCGACGGCGCCGGGTTACAGAGGGCATGTGGCCGCACGCAGATGGTCCGGCAGCGGCGGCGCGCGCGGCGGGTGAAGCCGTGCGCGCAGCACTGCATCAGCTTGCTACTCTGGCGGTTAACTCAAAGCCTCGGCCGGGCCCGTGGGGGTCAGGATTTTCACCGCAAAGGGCCTGTCGGTCTGAGACTGGAAGTAGCCCCACGGAGGGAACATGGCAATCAGCTTTGGCCAGAGGGCCTCGCGTTCCTCGTCGCTTGCGTCGCGGCTGGTCGCGGTCATTCTGTTGGCATCGCATTGCACGATGCACTCCGGTGTGGCGTTCAGGTTGAGCACCCAGGCCGGGTGTTCGTCATAGCCAGCCAGCGAGCCTACTACGACCATCTCCTCGCCGTGTTGCAGGAATACCAATGGCGTGGTGCGCTCCTGTCCGGTCTTGCGCCCGACCACGGTCAGCAACAGTGTGGGCAGCCCTGAGGGCCCTGCGCCAGTGGCACGGCCCTCGGGGTTGGCCAGGTAATCGGCCACGTCTGCCTTGGCATCGCCGATAATACGGTCCATTGATGCAGTTGCGCTTTTCAGGTTTTCCCAGTCTTCATCGGACATAAAGTCCGGCTTCACCATTGCGTTGCGATTCTTTGTTGCCATCGTCAGCCCTTCCATCTGTGATTTGGTGGATAACTGAAAACGAGTCTAGGCAGTCTTGCGTTTCATCTCAACCGGCCTATGCGCTGTCCACCGTGCCGTCAAACGCGGGCATAATGCTAAAACGCTTTTAACAGCAATGGCTTGCGGCGCATTTGTGATTTCTGCCGCGCACTCCCTGTCCGAAAAAGAGATGTTGAAGGCCAGCATTGATTCTATGCAAGCTGGTGAGGGTGGCGATTAGTCATTAGACTTTTCCCAAGATTGGCCGTCTCTGCTGTGGCGTTCAATACCGGGAGCAATGCGCGGTAACGGTATAGTTTTTTATGAGCAATCGCCTTATTCGTGGGTGCATTGATGCAGACAGCATAGGTGCCCGCACGAGGCGACGGCAATCGAGTCCGCCTGGCGTATAATCCGGGCAACAGCAGGGCTGGGGAGTGACGCCCCCACCGGATAAGAATCAGCCGAATGATATGGGGAGACCCGATGAAACCCGCACCATTTGATTATTACGCTCCCGAGACTCTGGAAGACGCAGTCGCGCTTCTCGAGAAGCTTGAGGACGACGACGTCGAGGCCAAGATCCTGGCGGGCGGACAAAGCCTGATGCCGATGCTCAGTCTGCGCATGGCCAGGCCGGAAGCGCTGGTTGATCTGGGTAAAATCAAGTCCCTGGACTATATTCGCGAGGAAGGCGGCAATATCAGTATTGGTGCGATGACCAGTAAACGAGCAGTAGAAGACTCTGCGCTGATTCGTGAGAAACAGCCACTTTTGCACGCGGCTACCCTGCACATTGGTCATCGCCAGATTCGCAACCAGGGCACGGTGGGCGGCTCTTTTGCCCACGCGGACCCCGCGGCGGAATATGGCGCTATCGCCCAGGCGTTGGGTATGGAGATGGTCGTGGTCGGGCCTGACGGCGAGCGTGTGGTAGTGGCGGATGATTTTTACATTTCGTTTCTGACTGCCGATATCGATAGCACGGAGGTGCTCACAGAAGTGCGCGCTCCGGTTATGGCAGCGGGCACCGGATGGGCATTTCAAGAGATCTGTCGCCGCCAGGGTGACCTGGCGATTGCCGGCACGGCTGTCACCCTGCGCCTGGAGAACGGCAATTGTACCGACGTGGTCATCGCCGTTTTCGGAGTTAACGCCATCGCGGCTCGCCTGGGTGATGCCGAGCAATTGCTCAATGGCAAGGCACCGTCAGAGGCGCTTTTCCGTGAGGCCGGCAGGGTGGCATCCGCCGAACTCGACGAACCGATCAGTGATGTGCATGCCTCCGGGGAATATCGTCGTGACCTGGTTGCAACGCTGGTCAGACGTTGTCTGCTGGAGGCGGTCGAGCGGGTCGGGTAGTTTAACGCGGTAACAGGTTCAACAGTTTAAGAGGTCTTTTCGATGACGGCACCACAACAACAAGTACAAGTCACTGTTAACAGTGTCAGCTACGAGCGCGTGATTGATCCGCGCACCACTCTGGTCGATTTTCTGCGCCACGAACTGGGGTTGACCGGAACGCATGTGGGATGCGAGCACGGCGTATGTGGTGCCTGCACAATTCTCAAGGACGGTCAGGCAGTGCGTTCCTGTCTTATGCTGGCTGCCCAGGCAGACGGTGCGAACCTGCAAACAGTGGAGAGTTTGCGCAATGTCGAGACCGGGGAACTGCACCCAATCCAGCAGGCGTTCATTGATGAGCACGGTCTGCAGTGTGGTTTCTGTACCCCCGGGTTTCTGATGAGTACGCTGGACTTACTGGCGGAAAACCCGGATCCCAGCGACGAACAAATCAAGGATGCCCTGGATGGCAACCTGTGTCGCTGTACCGGATACCAATCGATAATTCGCTCGGTACGCCTGGCAGCTGCCAGGGTCCGGGGCGGAAAAGTTGCCGGTGCGCATGGCAGCGCCTGATACACAAGAATGCTTACGAGGCTAGATATGGCGATTACAATTCCAGGCTCGCCCCAGGACATGCCGACCACTGCGCCGCGCTACGTCGGGAAAGAGGTCAAAAGGATCGAGGATCCCGCGCTGGTAACCGGCACGGCGGAGTTCATTGACAATTTCGCCCTACCCGGAATGGCCCATGCGGCCATCCTGCGCAGTCCACATCCGCATGCAAAAATTCTACGCGTTGATACGTCAGCTGCGGAACAGATGCCCGGCGTGGTGGCGGTATTGACCGGCGCGGATATTAAGCGCTGGTGCAATGTAGGCACCACCGCCCCCGAGGGTTGGGGCAGTACGCCGATGGCGGTGGACAAGGTGCGCTTTGTCGGTGAGCCGGTCGCTGCTGTAGCGGCCACCAGTCGTTACGTCGCCGAAGACGCCCTGGAACTTATCGAGGTTGAGTACGAGAGCTTGCCAACGGTCAGAAATCCGCAGGATGCCGTGGCGGCGGATGCCCCCCTGATTTTCGACAATCAGCCCAGCAATGTGATTCAGGACCGCACCTACACCTGGGGAGAGGTGGACCAGGTTTTTGATGACGCGGATCATGTATACACGGAGAAGTTTCGCTGGAATCGAGTCGGCGCCAACCCGATGGAGACCTTTGGGTGTATCTGTCACTGGGATGTGGTCAACAACAGCCTGACCTGTTACGGGTCGTACCAGACACCGAGTTTTATCGCCCTTGGACGTGCAGCCTCGTTGAACCTGCCCTCCAACAGAGTGCGGGTTGTTTCTCACCCTCATGGTGGCAGCTTTGGCGGCAAGGGTGGACCTCGTGGAACCGACATCGCGGCTCTGTTGTCGCGCAAGGCCAACGGGAAACCGGTGAAGTATATCGAGGACCGCGTAGAGTACCTGCTCGCGGGCGCGGGACAATCCTGGGATCGCTATTACCAGGCCTCTCTGGCGGTGACGGCGGATGGTAAGCTGACGGGTTTCAAGGTCGACCTGGTGGATGACCAGGGCGCGGGTGCTGAGGGTTATGGCACTATTTCTGCCGCCAAACCACTGGCGGCTTTCACTGGCTGTTACACCATCGAGGCCGCCCAGTATCATATGAAACTGGTGGCAACTAATCGTGCGCCCACCTATGCCTATCGCGGTTACGGACCGCCTCCTCACAATGTTGTGCTGGAGTCGATGGTCGATATTGCTGCGCGCGATCTGGGCATGGATCCGGTTGATATCCGGCGACGCAATTATATTCAGCCGGATCAGTTTCCCTATACGATTCCCAGCGGCAATGAATATGACAGCGGCAGTTACGCAGCCGTTCTCGATAAAGTCATCAACATGTCTGAGTATCAGGCCATGCGCCAGCAACAGCGTGAGGCCCGCGAGCAGGGGCGCTTGCTGGGCATAGGGGTGGTGAATACCGTAGAGCCAGGCGTGTTCGACTGGAATGCCTACTCGACGGTGGGCGTTCCCGGCGTCGGCGTCCCCGAGGGTGTCAAAGTCGCTATCGATATTCTTGGTCATATCACCGTGACGCTGGGCTTTACCCTGGAGGGGCAGGGTCAATACACCCTCGCAGCGCAACTGGTGGCGGACTACTTTGGTGTGGAGATGGATTCCGTGCGTGTGACCTATGCCTCTACGGACGTCGCCCCGCCTCACTTCGGTCATGGCGGCAGCCGTCTCGGGGTGGCCCTTAGCGGCGCCATTATGGGCGCCTGCAAGAAGATTGAAGAGAAGTTTCGACTGGTGGTGGCAGGCCTGATGCAATGTGAGCCTGACCACGTGGAATTGATGGACGGACATATGCGGGTGCAGGGCATGCCCGGGGCGGAGATGCCGGTTGCCCAGGTTGCCGGGACCATGCTCGGCCGCAGCGATCTGCTGCCCCCCGGTATGGAGCCCAGCCCTGAAGCGACCTACGTATGGACTGCAGATGATCGCAACGAGCCTGACGACCAGGGGCGCTGCAAGAGCTACCTTACCGCAGCTAACGCCTGTCATATCGCCCTGGTGGAAGTTGACCGAGACACGGGCATCACGCAGATACTCAAATATTTCATAGTCGATGATTGTGGTACGCGGCTCAATCCCGCCAATGTAGAAGGACAAATTCAGGGTAGTGTGGCGCAGGGAGTGGGTGCTGTGCTTTACGAGGAGTATGTGTATTCCGAAGCAGATGGACAGCCGCTGGTTTCGCTTTTTTCAGACTACCTGTTGCCGGGGATACACGAAGTACCGATGACCGAAAAGGCGTTTATAGAAACACCCTCGCCAGTCGCGCCGCTGGGCGCTAAAGGCTGTGGTGAGGGAGCGATTCATACGACACCAGCGACTATTGTTTGCGCAGTTAACGATGCTATCGCGCACCTGGGTGTGCAAACCAGGGAGACGCCGATTTCTCCCAATCGATTGTGGAAGCTGTTGCAGGATGTCGTAGAAGAAAACTGAAATCGTGTCCCGTGCAGGCGGGGCCGAAACAAATAAACCTATCCGTTATGGGGCGTTAAATGGCTATAGAGCTGGAAGAAGTATTTGAAATTGCGGCACCGATAGACCAGGTGTGGATGTTTCTCATGGATCCGGAGCGAATGATTCCCTGTTTGCCGGGGGCTTCGGTGACAGAGATCGTCAGTAAGGAGCAGTTTGTCGGCACCGTCAAGTTGAAGATAGGGGCCATCACCGCGAAGTACGACGGTACGATCACCTACACCACCGCTGACCAGGGCACGTATACCTGTGTGATGCTGGCCGAGGCAAAAGAAAAGGGCGGCGGCACGGTGTCTGGCACCATTACTACCCAACTTGTGGAAAAGGACGGCGTGGTGCAGACGACGGTAAGATCCAATATCGATATGACCGGGCGCGTGGTGCAAGTAGGTCGCGGCATGATCGAGGGCGTCGCCTCGCAGATTATTGGCAAGTTTGTAAAGAACATTAAGAAAACTCTGGAGGTGGTCCCCGCAGTCGAGGGAGAGGAGGGTGGGCCCCAGGTCCCTGGGGCTGCAGTTCAGTCCCCCCCGGAATTCCACCGCGACGCCGAGGACGAATCGATCAATGTCCTGGCGGTGGTGTTCAAGGTTATGTGGCAGGGCATCGTCAACTTCTTCAAGCGACTGTTTGGTAAAGCCAAGTAGGTCAATAGCGGCCTGAATCTGGCCAGCGCGCCAGCTGGCCTGGATTCACTCGGGTGAGCCGCTTACCTGCGGCTCAATCAACCGTAGAATCAATTGCATCAATCAAGCCCCACTCCAGTGCGGTTGTCGCTCTGATGCGCCTGGCGGAAAGGGCCAGGTAGGCCATACGCTGGCGGCCAATCCTCTTTAGAATACTCACCGTACCCCCCGCACCGGGTATCAGGCCCATGGTGATCTCCGGCAGGTGGAAAAAGGTGTTCGGTTTGGCGATGACGCTGCCGGCAAAGGCCGGCAACTCAATACCTGACCCGATGCAGGCCTTGTGCAGTCGGTATTCAACCCGTTCCGCCAGGGCAGCTACCAGACCGCCTACATGGCGTGAGGAGCGGACTGCATGCGCTTCACTCATATCCGTTGCCAGACCGAATTCCTCCAGAGCGCCACCGCTGCAGAAGCAGTCTCCGGCACCACGAACTATGGTCTTGCTGATCGAGTCGTCCGCGGCCTGCAATTGCAGGCCCTCAAACAGGGCATCACGCATGGCGATCGACCAGGCATTGTGTTGCTGCGGCCGATTGAGGGTAAGGTGCAGTTGGTTGCCCTGGCGAGCCACCAGCACGGCCGGTTCCGGGTTTGGCGGTGGCTCTGGCGGAGAGGGCCTGGTCGCCAGATAGTGGCGGAACTCTCCGCCCGCCTGCAGCGTCGCATAGGCCAGCGATTCGGCCAGCAGTCCATCCTGTACGTTTGCGCGGTCGTTGTGACGAAGCAGTTGTACCAGGGTCATGGCCGCCAGCGGGTGGCGGCTGATATTCCTGATCAGTGGTTCGGCCTCTTGCCGCGATGACACCACTACATCGACCTTGTCTGTCAATTGGCAGCGTTGTCCAGTCGGCGCGACTGCGATTACCGGACAGGACATGTGGGTCAGGGCCAGGCCCAGTGGTTCTCGTTGCTGTTCGGTAACCGGACTGTCTTCGAGCAGGTCCAGCAATACCAGCGGGCAACCTGTGAGTGTGGAGTACTGCGCCGCACTGGCGGGTTGTCGGCACAGTTCTTCCAGCGCTGCGGGGGACAGGGTGTGCGGTGATCTTGGCATGGTTTTCCGTCGCTGGCGGCTGCTTTGAAGGCTGTTTATCCAGTGTCTACACTACACTAATACGCACCTGTCCGGGATCCTTGGAGCGAGCAATTTAGCTGTCCAAAAAAGAGATGTTGTAGGCCGGAATTGATGCCATGCAGGATGGAGGCAGTTGCGCGAAGCCATTAGACTCGAAGCAGATTGGAAGTGTGTGATGGCGAAAACCCGCCAGGTTGCCTTTCCCCGGTCCCACCGTGACTGATGTATGAGGAGATAAGATGAATGCAGCGTTAGATGATGTCATTGTGCTGGACCTGACATCCCGTTTCTCGTCTTCCCTGACCGCGGCGTTTCTAGCGGATTTTGGTGGGAACGTTATCCGTGTTGAATTAGCGACCAGCCCGCAGGAGCGTGGACAGGCGAAGGCCGGCTGGAACCACGAGGCCGACCTGATTCACCGCAACAAACAAAGTGTCCTGATTGACCCGGGCAAGACCCGCGGGCGAGAGTTGCTGGTGGAGCTTGCCAACCAAGCAGATGTCATCATCACCGACTGGCAAACACCCGACCTGGAACAACTGTGCCTGGACTACGCCAGTGTGGCAGCAACTAATCCGGGTGTTGTTTTTGGGCGCACTTCAGGCTTTGGCCCCGTAGGTCCAGACAGCGACCTCCCTGCCATCGACGAACTCGCCGCCTGCCGTGCCGGTGCCATGCCCACCCTGCAACAGCCGGGCGAACCCCCCGTGTATACCGGTGCCGGGGCGATGCATGCGACGGTGTTACTGGCCTTTGGCGTGGTTACCGCGCTGGTACACCGCCAGGCGACGGGTGAAGGCCAGGAGGTGGATACCTCGCTGTTTGCGGCCAATATGTATGGAGCCAGCCTGGATTTACAGGCTTTTCTGGCGATAGACGAGAAGCAGCGGGAACGCCTGATGCACCCCATCTCACGCCTGGATGTTTCCAACCCGATATCTGGCGCCCTTTATCCGAGTTCCGACGGCCGCTGGGTTACTCTGACCATGCCGGACACCGATCGGTGGTGGCCGCTGCTGGCACCCGCAGTGGGAATCGATGTCGATGACGAACGTTTCGACAGCCATGATAAACGCTGTGAAATTAACCGGCTGGAATTGATCCATGAACTGGAGGCAAGGTTCCAGCAGCATCCCGGGGCGCATTGGCGTGCATTGTTCGCTGAGCAGCAGATGTCTGCCGACGTCATCGAACAGTTTGACTACCCTGCGCAGGACCCCCAGGTAGCAGCCAACGGGTACATTATGGAGTTGGACCACCCCAGTTTCGGCAAGCTCAATAGCCTCGGCTTTCCCATTTACATGAGCGACAGCCCGGCGCGCCTGCGCAGTCTGGCGCCCTGTATTGGCCAACACACAGCGGGCGTGTTGCACGATCTGCTTGGTTATTCTGAAGATGACATCTATCAACTCACGACCGATGGCGTGATCTAGGAGGTTTCCCGTGGCAAAAGCATTGGAAGGTATTCGGGTTATCGACTTTACGGTCTGGTTCCAGGGCCCGGTTTCAGCGCAATACCTGGCCGATTTCGGCGCAGAAGTGATCAAAGTCGAAAACCCCAAGGGCGGAGACCAGGGGCGCGGTGTACGCAGCATGAAATCCCTCGCGATTGGTGACTGGAACCAGTACTTCCTGGTCATCAACCGCAACAAGAAAAGTATCGCCATTGACTTGAAGAAACCGGAAGGGCAGGAAATCCTGTATCGGATGGTGGAGAAGTCCGATGTATTTCTGTCCAACTTGTCACCCGCGCTGCTGGCCAAAATGAACCTCTCGTTTGACCAGCTCTCTGCCATTAATCCGCGCTTGGTATATGCCACCAACACCGGGTATGGGCGTTTTGGTGGGGTTTCCAAGCCCAGCTTCGATATGACCGTGCAGGCCCTGACGGGCGCTATGGCCCGACTGGGTGAACCCGGTCAGCCACCTATTTATATGGGTATGGGGTCCGGTGATGCCTACGGAGGAATTATGTCTGCGATGGGTATCGCCATGGCCATATACCAACGCAACCGAACCGGGAAGGGTCAGTGTATTGATGCGTCGCTGTACGGTGCGCAACTGTATCTGGCAGCGCCTTACCTGCAGGCCTACCTGGCGGGTGATAAAAAGAGCGCACTGCAACAGTCGCGCAAGGAAGTTGAAAACCCGCTGTGGAATCTCTATCCGACGGCAGGCAAGTGGCTATACCTGTGCGAGGAAAACACGGATCAGCGTTTTGCTTTGCTATGCAATGCGCTGGGTGATGATGGGCTGGCCAGCGATGCGCGCTTCGCCAGTGCGCAGGCACGCAGTGAGAATAATGTCGCGCTGATTGCCGCTATTGATGCCATCACCTCTGGTCGTAGCGATGACCAACTGTTGGCGGAGTTTGAGCGCAACGGTCTGGTCCACAGCCCGGTCAACAGTTACGCCGATGTGGTTGAGGACGAGCAGGCCTGGCAGAACAACTACTTCATGAAGGCATACTGTGAAGAGGTGAAACGTGAGGTGGACGTTCGTGGCTTGCCGGTTACCCTGTCGAAAACACCCGGTGAGGTGAATACATTGGGTCCACAGTTGGGCCAGGACACTGAGTTATTGATGATGGATCTGCTGGAGTATGAATGGGAGCAGATTGAAGAATTCAAAGCCAAAGGCGCTATCCCCTGAGCCCCGGCTCACCTGAGGCAGTAGCGACGTAAACAGAGGTTAGATAGATGGCATGGACTGAATGGAATACCGTGGATGGCGACGGGCTCGATAACTTTGAGCTGATCGCCTATGAGAAAAAGATGCACACTGAACTGGGTGGCGGTATCGCCCGTGTCTCGCTGAACACCCCGGAAAAAATGAATACGCTCACCACGGACACGGTGGACGAAATGTTTCGGGCGTTTTACGACGCCAACCATGACCCAATGATAGGCGTTATCGTGATCGCAGCCCGCGGCAAGCATTTCGGTGCCGGTGGTGACGTGGACTGGGAGCGCTGGGGTCTACGCGAGGCATTTTATAATCGCTATCCGCACAATCGGCTGATGCGAATGTCGCGCAAGCCGATAATTGCCCAGGTGCAGGGCTACTGTATTGCCGGACATAACCATATGGCCTACTGCTGTGACTTCACGATAGCAGCTGATAACGCGATTTTCGGTCAGGCGGGTCCCAAGGTGAGCTCTCCCGCTGACGGCTTTTTCGTGCCTTACCTGACCAAGGTGGTAGGGGCGAAGAAAGCCAGGGAGATGTGGATGCTATGCCGCAAGTACCCCGCCGCCGAGGCACTGCAGATGGGTCTGGTTAACACGGTGGTAGCGCCGGAGGACCTGGAAGCGGAGGTGGACCAGTGGTGTGAGGAAATGCTGGCCAAGAGCCCCGGTTGCCTGGAGGTACTCAAGGCATCGTTTGACCAGGAGATGGACGGGTACAAGGAGTCCTGTGTTACCTCAGCGTCCATGTACCCCGGCTGGTTCGATATGCCCGAGGGTAAAGAGGGCGGCGAGGCCTTTGTAAACAAGCGTCCGCCTAATTTCTGGGCTATTCGTAAACGTGAGGCCGAGATGCGCGAGCAATTACTGGCGGAGTATGACGCCGAACTCGAAAAAACCAGAGAGTAACGTTATGCGCGGGGTGCCGTGAGAGACGGCGCCATACATGAGGTTAAAAAGTGTTTAAAGACATTGCATGTATTGTAGGAATTGGTGAGACGGGATATTGCCGTAAACCAGGTTCGGGAATGAGTGAGGAGCGCCTGCAGTTGCAGGCATCGGTTGCCGCCCTGCACGATGCGGGGCTCAAGGGAAAAGAAATCGACGGTATTCTTGCTTTCCCTAATCTGGGCAAGTCGGAAGCATTTGCGGCGAGCCTGGGTAGCGAAAATTTGCGTTTCGCGGCGACTATACATATGGGGGGCGCTTCGCCGGTTGCCTCATTGAGAATGGCGGCGATGGCGGTAACGCAGGGGGCGGCCAATCATGTACTGATACCCGGCGCATGGAACGGTTACTCCGGGGCCCGGGTGCGGGAGACGGTGACTACTGACAAGAATTCCATTCCCGGCGGTGCGATTGCCTGGGACTATTACCTGCCCCAGGGGCTCACAGTCCCGCCCCAGTGGTACGCCCTGATGTGTAGGCGGCACATGCACGAGTACGGCACCACCCATGAACAGATGGGCGCCGTGGCAGTAGCCATGCGCAAGCATGCCCAGCTCAATCCCGGAGCGTTAATGTGTGGTAAGCCGCTGACCCTGGAGCAGTATATGGCGTCGCCCATGTTGGCGGATCCCTATCGTGTGAACGACTGCTGTCTTGAAACCGACGGTGGTGCGGCCTTCATTGTCACCACCGTGGAGCGCGCTCGTGATCTGGGCAAGACGCCGATCTACATTATGGGGGCCGCGTCAGGACAGCCGTATCCGGCGGATGAGTTCACCACGCGCAAGGACTTTCATCAGACCGGGCTGAGTATCGCCGCGCCGGAGGCGTTTCGCATGGCCGGGGTGACGCCGGCGGATATGGACTTTGCGCAAATTTATGACTGTTTCACCTTTGAAGTGATTCAACAGCTGGAGGAGGCCGGATTTTGTCAACGCGGCGAGGGCGGTTCCTTTGTCGAAGATGGCGGTATCGAGTTGGGCGGTAAGCTTCCGGTTAACACCTCTGGCGGTTTGCTTTCGGAAGCCCACTCTCTTGGCCTGGGGCACGTTGTCGAGGCAGTAAAACAGCTGCGTGGAGAGGCGGGCGACCGCCAGGTTGCCGGCGCTGAGTTGGGCGTGGTAACCGGGTGGGGTGATTTTGGTGATGGCAGTATCGCCATCCTGCGCAGATAAGCTGAAGGAGACGGTGATGAGTGAATACAAAAAGCCTCTGCCCGGGCTCGATGGTTTGACCGGAGAGTTCTATGACTTCTGTAAGCAGGAGGCTCTGCACTTCCAGCGGTGCAGCGCCTGCAATACGTTTCGTCACGTGCCGCGGGAAATGTGCGCAGAATGTAATTCCTTCGAATGGGAGTGGGTCAAGTCCAGTGGCAAGGGCACTATTTTTAGTTGGGTAGTGGTAAACCGCGCCCTGCATCCGGCTTTTTACGACCCGGCGCCGGATGCGGTTCCCATGGCGCCCGTAGTGGTCGAAATGGAAGAAGGTGTGCGCCTGACAAGCAATATGGTGGATTGCCTGCCTGCAGAGCTGGAGATGGATATGCCCGTGGAAGTGGTCTACGAGGTGGTGACCGATACCGTCACCCTGCCACGTTTCCGGCGCATCAAGAACTGAAAACAGCAGCGAAACTATGACAACAGGACGTGAACATGAGCTTACAGATGCCAGAAACATTCAAATACGAGAAGCGTGGCAAGATAGCCATCATGACGGTGAATCGCCCGGACGCAATGAATGCGTTCACCGAGGAAATGCTGTCGGCGATGGACGCGGCCTTCGAGGATTTCCAGAAAGACGATGACCTGTGGGTGGCCATACTCACTGGCGCCGGCGATAAGTCCTTCTGCTCCGGTATGGATCTCGGTGAAGCGATTCCGAAACTCAATGCCGGCGAGCAAATGGGCTACGAGGATCACACCAAGCGGCCGTTCTCCGATGTTTTCAAGCCGATCATCACCGCGGTAAACGGTTTCTGCATTGCCGGTGGTATGGAGTTTATGCAGGGTACCGATATCCGCATCGCGGCGGAGCATGCCACGTTTGGCCTCGGTGAGGTGCGTTTTGGCCTGGTGCCTGCAGGTGGCACACATGTGCGCCTTCCGCGGCAGATACCCTGGGCAGTCGCCATGGAGTTGTTGCTCACGGGTGAAAACCTGGACGCGAAGCGCGCCTATGATATCGGTCTGATTAACAAAATCGTGCCCAAAGAGGAACTGATGGAAGAGGCGATGAAATTGGCGGAAAAGATCTGCATGAACAGCCCGCTTGCGGTGCGCACTGCCAAGGAAATCGCGGTGCGCCAGGCGTCTCTGGAAGCAGGTTTCGTACTGGAGAAGGCGTTGGCGGCGAGGGTTTTCGGTTCCCACGATGCCCAGGAGGGTCCCAAAGCCTTCATGGAACGACGCAAGCCGAACTTTACCGGTAAGTAAGACCGATGCGGGTAGAGACTGTCATGCTGGGACCGGAAAAGTCCCACTATGCGGGTACCGTCCAGAACGTTAGTGAACTGGCCCGCATTGCTGAATCTGCTCGGCAGCTGGAAGCTGTTGGCTTTGATGGCATCACCACTCCGGAAGCGGGTCACGATCCCTATCTGCCCTTGATGATCGCGGCGGAGCACACGCAAACAGTTCGCCTGGGCACCAATATCGCGGTGTCTTTTCCGCGCAGCCCGATGGTCACTGCCCAGGCGGCCTGGGATTTACAGAACTACTCATCCGGGCGTTTTGCACTGGGCCTTGGAACCCAGGTAAAAGCCCATAACGAGCGCCGTTATGCGACCCCGTGGCCGGGTGCACCGGGCCCGCGTATGCGCGAGTATATTCTCTGCCTGCAGTCCATATTCCGGTCCTTCCAGAATCCCAAAGAGCCGTGTTATTTCGAGGGGGAGTTTTACCAGTTCACTCTGCTGCCTACGTTCTTCAACCCCGGGCCGATTGTCCATCCCGATATCCCCATTTACCTGGCCGTGGTCAATAAGTACATGGCCAGGCTGGCGGGCGAGTTGTGCCAGGGTATCCGGCTGCACCCCATCGCTACTTTCGGCTATACCCGTGATGTCATTATTCCGGCCTTGGAGGAAGGTGCCCGGAGCACTGGACGAGCGCGCGAGCAGTTGGATCTGCTGGGCGCACCCTTCCTTGCCGTTGGGCGTGATGAGGAGGCAGTGGACACCGCCGTGAAGGGCTTGCGCCAGCAGATCGCTTTTTATGCTTCCACACCTGCTTATCACCCGGTCCTGCGCTTCCATGGGTGGGAGGATATTGGGCTGGAATTGAATCGCAGGATTAGCGATGGCAAGATCAACACAATCGCTTCACTGATCACTGACGATATGCTCGACGAATGGGCGATTGTTTGCACTTGTGACCAGTTTGCCGACCAGGTGAAAAAGAAGTCGGCCGGTCTCTTCGATAGTATATTGCTGGATCTGCCCCCTGAAGTCCGGGCAGACCAGGACTGGATGCGGCAGATGATCGGGCTGATTCAATCATAGCTCCCCGGGAGTGGGGCGCGTGAAATGCAAAGTTTAATCGACATCGCCCTGCCGCTTGCAGGGCGCCACATCACTGCGCCAGCCACAGATACCGCCGCTGCCTATATGTCACGGGTGTTGCGGTCACTGGGGGCAGAGATCGCAGTGCCCACTGTTTTTTCCTCCCTGGATGTGGCCCGTGACTGGGCAGCATCCGGCCTGGTGCCGTTAACGGGTGGAAATGCCGCGCCACTGCAGGGGCCTGCCGCAATTCCCTCGTCTGCACGGGGTGCGCTGCAGGCCCTGAAGCTACTGCTGAAAGACCCTTCGCGCCTGGATTCCCTGAACGGCGCCAGTCTGCTGAGTGAACGCGCCGCGTTGCTCGACCTGCAGGCAGGTGACCAGGTTTCCGCCAACGGCAGTTGCCGTTTACTAGCCACCGCCGACGGCTGGCTCGCTCTCAACCTGGCCAGAGACGAAGATCGTGAATTACTGCCCGCCTGGCTGCAAGTCGCCGTGGACCCCTCTGACTGGGATGCGGTGGCTGCGCAGGTTGCCATGCAATCCACTGTGGCGCTGGTGGAGCGCGGCAGGTTGATGGGGCTGCCCGTCGCCGATGCCGAATCACGCCGCACTTCTGCTGAAGCCTGGTTTTCCGTTGCCGCGCAGGTGGTGCCGGCTGAGGCCCGCTCCTCATCCGCTCCTCTGGTTGTTGATCTTTCATCCCTTTGGGCTGGTCCTCTGTGTACGCATTTGCTGGAACTTGCGGGGGCGAGGGTGATCAAGGTGGAAAGCAATGCCCGGCTGGACGGTGCTCGCGGGGGTAATCCGGTTTTCTACGACCTGCTTAATGGCAATAAAGAGAGCGTGGTGCTCAACCTGGGCACACCCCTGGGCAGAGAGCAACTTAAAGCACTGATAGCCCGGGCTGACATTGTCGTCGAAGCGTCCCGGCCGCGCGCCCTCAGGCAACTGGGTATTGAGGCCGAACAGATGCTTGCCTCGGTTCCGGGTTTGACCTGGGTGAGTATCACCGGGTATGGCCGAGGCGATCCGGCCGCTGGCTGGGTGGCATTCGGTGATGATGCCGCGGTGGCGGCCGGCGTGGCCATGGCTACCGCGAATCCGCCGCAATTCTGTGGTGATGCGTTGGCAGACCCGCTGGCGGGAATACACGCCGCGCTCGCGGCACAGGCGTTCTGGATGGCGGGTGGTGGTGCCCTGGTTGATATTTCACTTACCGGGGTCACCGCGTATTGCCTGGATTTCTGCCTTGGTATTGACCGCGCAATGGCGGTAAAAGGTGATACTGAAAAAGGCGATGACGGCTGGGCAATGCGTCTTGGGCGGCATACGCTGGCGATAGCAAAACCCGAATATCGGCAGGGGCAAGCCCGTGCTGCGTCCGCTGGTTGCGATACGCGACGTATATTGCAGGAGTTTGGCATCAGATGCTGATACAGAATGCGGAACTGGGTGGGACGCGTGTCGTAGACGTGCGCTGTGATAACGGTCGAGTGACTCGCATTGGTGAACGGCTTGCTGCGTCCCCTGGCGAGCTGTGTATCGATGCCGCTGGTGGTGCGCTGCTGCCGGGCCTTCATGATCATCACTTGCACCTGTTAGCTCTCGCTGCTGCGGAGTCGTCAGTGGTATGCGGCCCGCCCCGGGTCACCACTATGAGGCAATTGGCGCAAGTGCTCAGAGCGCAGGCCGGCAGCGGCTGGATTCGCGGAATCGCCTATCATGAATCGGTAGCAGGCGACATAGACCGCCGGGTGCTGGACCAGTTGGTGGCAGATCGCCCCGTCCGCATTCAGCATCGCAGCGGTAAGCTGTGGATGGTCAATTCGGCGGCAGCGGAGTTGCTGCAGATAGACCGCTATCGACATCTGGAGGGCGTAGAGTGTGATGCCACCGGCGTCGCCAACGGCAGGCTGTTTCGCCTCGATCACTGGCTCAGGACAATGCTCCCCAATGAGGACGCACCGACCCTGGCCAGAGTTTCCAGGCAGTTGGCGAGCTACGGAGTGACGGGCATCACTGATGCCACACCCTCCAATTCGGAGCACAACGCTTCCATCTATACCCGTGCCGTTGACAGCGGGCAACTGCTGCAGCGTTTGTTGCTTATGGGGGACCTGGCACTGAAGAAACCGGATCACCCCGATGTCGGGTTGGGTGCCTGTAAAATACTGCTGGATGAGAATCGGCTTCCACAGTTGGATAGCCTGACCGGGCTTATCCGCGCCGCGCATGATCAACAACGGCCCGTTGCTATCCACAGTGTCACGCGTACCGAACTGATATTCGCGCTGTCTTCACTGATCGCTGCGGGGAAATTTCCCGGCGACCGTATTGAGCATGCGTCGGTGACGCCGGATGAGGCGTTGCCGCTTATGCAGCAGGCGGGTGTCGCGGTGGTTACACAGTTCGGCTTTATCCGTGAACGGGGTGATCAGTATCTCGACGACGTGGAACCTGAATACCAGCAACTGCTTTATCGAGGACAGTCTTTCCTTGGCGCCGGGGTGCCTTTGGCGGGCAGTAGTGATGCGCCTTACGGGTCGCATGATCCCTGGTTTGTGATGCGCGCAGCGGTGGAGCGAACTACTGCCAGCGGACGTCGCGTGGCAGCGAAAGAGGTACTTTCGCCTGAACAGGCACTGGCATTATTTACCACGGATCCGCGAAAGCCGGGGAGTGGTACGCTGGTAGTGGAGCAAGGCGTAGTGGCCGACTTCTGTTTGCTTGATCGCCCGTGGATCAGCGCCAGGGGCCGACTGGACTGCGCTGATGTGCTCGCCACGGTTCGTGGCGGTGAGCTGATATACGAGCGCCCGGCTTAGGGGCGTGACTGAAACAGGCGCAGTAGGCTCAGCTGTCGATTATGGTGATCTTTTCAGCCACCAGTTCTGCCACATCGAATACCTTGCGCTCTTCGGTATGCTTGCTGCTGCTGGAGGTGAGCATCAGATTACAGAATGAACAGGAAGTGGCGATTTTGTCAGCGCCTGTATCGAAGGCTTCCTGCATGCGCACATCACTGACGCGTGCTGTGCCGCCCTGTCCACCCCAGTAGTTGCCACCGCCGGCACCGCAGCAGAAGCTCTCTTTTTTGCTGCGTGGCATTTCGATCAGCTCGCCAACAGAGGCGATAACGTTGCGAGGCGCGTCGACAATGTTGTTATGGCGAGCGAGGTAGCAGGGATCGTGGAAGGTTATCTTCTCGTCGCTTTTCGCAGCCATGACCAGTTTCCCCTGGGCCTGCAGGTCTTCAATAAATACCGAGTGTGGAATGGTCTGCCAGTCAGCTCCCAACTCCGGATAGTAGCGGTCAAAGCTGTTGTAGCAGTGAGCGCACATGGTGATCACTTTCTGGATCTGCTTGTCTTTAAATTCCTCGATGTTGGTCTCGGCGATCTCCACGAACTGCATTTCATTGCCCATCATTTTCGCTGGATCGCCGGTGCAGCCCGCCTCCTCGAAAATACCGTAGGAGACACCAGCTGCCTCGAGTATTTTCACCATTGCCCGGGCAATTTCCTGAGCGCGCTCCTCGTAGGCGACGGAACAGCCTATCCACAGTAGATACTCGGTTATGCCGGGTTGGAAAAATGGCACGTCCAGCCCTTTACGCCAATCCTCGGGGTTGGAGGCGGTGCCGACGAAGGGGTGCCCGCGCGATTCCAGATTGCGGTTGGCTGCGGCCATGGTCTCCGGCATTTCGGAGCGGTCCATCACGAAATGCCTGCGAAACTCAACGATAACCTCCGCCGGGTTGTTACTGACCGGGCATACTTCCACGCAGGCAGCGCAGGTGGTGCAGGCGAACATTGCCTCCTGCCCGAGAACATCTATCAGTGAGTCATCGTCGAATTTATCCTCTTCCATGAATTCGGCGCATACGGCCATTACCCGCTTCGGCGACAGGTCCTTACCCGTTTGTGCTGCCGGGCAAACCTCGTGACAGCGCCCGCACCACAGGCAGGCGGAAGCGTCCAGGAGGTTCTTCTGGGTGAGGTCTGCGAGCTTCGCCGCGCCGAAGCTCATCTCTTCCTCACCATCATCGTCTTCATCGAAGTCGAAGTTGATGGGGGGGAGGTTAATACCCGGCAGTTTGTGGGCGAAAGCGGAGTTGGTTGGCCCCAATAGCATATGAGAAAAAGGGCTATGGGCTATCATGGCGATGAAAGCACAACCCATGAGGCCGTGAACCCACCACATGATCTGCATGCCGAGCATGCTGCCTTCTTCGCCAAAAGTCCTGGACAGAACAGCGCCTATGGCACTGCCCAGAAACTCGCCGTTGCCCGGGGAGACCTCGAAAGCAAGGCGGAAGCCTTCGGTGATAAAACCCGCTATGACTATTACCAGTAGAAACGCTTCCCCGCGCTCAAAGCCCGATCGGGTCTTGCCCCCTGCGGTGAGCCGGTCGGGCGGATTCAGGCGACGAATCAGGAAAAAAGCCACTCCTGTGAACAACAGGATGCCACCTACTTCCCTGCCGAGTTGCAGGAACAGGTAACCGAACCAGCCCTGGTACACATCGATGCCAACGAAATCCAGCATAAACACGGCGTGACCAAAGATGAGTAAAAGAGCACCTATAAACATGATGCCGTGGAAGCTGCCGGCTACAGGGCGCTGCTTCAGGCGGGATGTCATCAACCCGCGCTTGATAAAGGTTGCCGCATTGAAGCGTGCTCTGGCGCCATCCAGCGTAAGCTTTTCACCGAACCAGGGCCTGCCTTGTTCCACGCGTCGCAGGTATTTCCGCAGCCCCAGGTACAGGCTGTAGAGTGCGCCCAGCAGTAGTGCCGCGAGGATGAAGTAGTTGTAGGTTGGAATGATATCCATCGTAAGCTATGCCTTGTTGGAGAACTGGCGCCTGCGGGGTGAGACTGAACCGCCACATCAGCGTGGCTCCAGTTTACTTACATTAAGCCCCCGGTCCAGAGGGGACACAGGATGCCCCGGGGTTGCCCCGGGGCGTGTATGCCGTCGCGCTACCTTTTGAGTATTGCTGCAGTTGCGTTTCCGCCCAGGCCCAGAGTCTGGGCGAGGCCGACTTTTGCATCCGGCACCTGCCGCCCGCCCGCCTGTCCGCGCAACTGCCAGGTGAGCTCGGCGATCTGGAATACGCCCATTGCCGTAGTGGCCTCACCAAATGAAACGAATCCGCCGGAGGGGTTGATTGGCATGCTTCCTGTGGGCGTGGTCTCCCCGGCCATCAGCAGTCGCTCCGATTCGCCCGGTTTGCACAGTCCCCATTCTTCGGGGAAGGCCAGTTCGTAGTAACAGGTATTGTCCTGTAACTCGGTAAAGCTGATGTCCCCGGGGCCGATGGCGGACCTTTCGAAGGCACTTGTTACCGCGTTCTGCGCTTCAGTATGCAGATTGGGGCAGTCGGTTATCGGGTCTGCAAGCCCTCGCGGCAGCATGTCATCAAAGGTCATGGTGGCGACGGTGCTGGTGGCGACGGTGATGGGCTTGCTGGTGAATTGTCTGGCCACTTCCGCAGAACAGATAATCGCGGCGGCGGCACCATTGGATACCGGGCAAATCTGGAACAGCCGCAATGGATTGCTGACGTAAGGCGAGTTCATAACATCTTCCAGACTGATCGCTTTCTGGAATCGCGCGTTGGGATTGTGTACCGAACACTGCCGGGCCTTGACCGCCACCTGCGAGAACTGCTCCTCGGTAGTGCCGTACTCAAACATACGGCGGCGGGCCAGCGTAGACCAGAAAGACGGCCCGGGCATGCCGATACAGCGCTGGCGCAGGAACTCCGGGTCGGTGGCCTCCTCAACACCGGAGGTCTGGATCATCCCCTTGGGCATGACTTCGCCACCGACTACCAGCATGATGTCGTAAACGCCGCCGGCAACCATGGAATAGCCCACGTTGAACGCGTTGCCTCCGGCCGCGCAACCCGCTGACATATTGTAGACCGGGACGCCTGTGGATCCCAGGTCTTCCACCACGTCATTGCCATTGAGCCCCCAGCCCTTGCCGCCAGAAAATCGGGAGCTGGCCGCGGCAACGGCCTGTATCTGTTTCCATTTGACCCCCGCATCTTTCAGTGCGGCATCAACCGCAGTGCGGCACAGTTCGCCAACGGATTTGGTTCCGACGATGTCATCTCCGGTCTTTCCGAAGCGGTGCATTCCCACACCGATTACTGCAACTTCGCGCATGTTGTGCTCTCCTCGTCAGATTTAGATCTGCTTGAACTTCCAGGTAGTTAAGGCTTTGCCGTCTTCGTGGTAAAGGGTGTCGATGATCAGTTGGACCTGGGCATCAACCTTGACTTCCTCGGGTTTCTCTACCATCTGCGCAATCAGGCGCAGGCCGCAATCCAGGTCCACAACGCCCATCACATAGGGTACGAAGGGTTGATCGAACTTGTGCGGGGGCGGGGGAGGGAAGTCAGCAACGGAATAGCTCCAAAGAACACCTTTGCCGCCGAAGTCGAAATCCTCCATGTTTGAATCATCGCAGTCTGGATTGTGGCAGGCTGCGGACCTGGGGAAATAAGGGGTCTGACAGTTGCTGCATTTTGATCCATGCAATACCGCCACACCGTTTTCCTCGCTGAACAAGCCTTCTACGCAGGGGACTCTTTCTTCAGACATTGATAACCACTCCTGTTGTGTGCGGGCCGCCGCTACAGTCGGCCCGTGCGATTTATGCTTTTGCAGCTTTGATAACTTCGGGCAGGATCTCTACACAGTCGCCGACAATGCCATAGCGTGCATAGCGGAAGATCGATGCGTCCGGGTCCTTGTTGATGGCGACAATGGTCTTCGCTGCGGAGCAGCCGGCCATGTGCTGGCTGGCCCCTGATATTCCTGCCGCGAGATAAAGACCCGGTCGGGTGATTTTTCCGGTAAGGCCGACCTGGTGAGAAGAATCCACCCAGCCGTCGTCGACGATTGCGCGGCTGGCACCCGGAAGGCCACCCAGCGCTGCCGCCAGCTCCTTAATGAGAGTATAGTTTTCGGCGGCGCCCAGCCCGCGCCCGCCGGACACTACAACGTCGGCGTCCTCCAGCCTCGGGCCCTCAGTTCTGGGCGACTCGGTGATCTTGAAGCGTTCATCGGTGGCGCTCAGGTCGATACTGAAGGTACGGTTATCGGGGCTGCCAGGCTGTGCAGCTGCCTCGGCGACCACGGTTGTCGTAACGACCGAAACGACGTTGGCTGGACCGCTCAATTGGTAAACACGGTGTGTGTCTCCACCAAATGCCGTGGCCGTCACCTCGAGGCCGTGATCATTGGTGCGGAGATCGAAAGCGTTAGTGACTATGGGCATGCCAAGGCGTCCGGCCAGCCTCGGTGCGATCAGTCGCGCACTGACGCTCTGGTTGAACAGGATGGTTTGCGGGCTTGTCTGCTGACAGTACTGTGCCATTGCTTCAACCAGGCAGTCAGGCCCGAACTGCTGCAGCTTTTCGTCACTGACCCTGTCGATGTGCGCTACACCATATTTCGCCGCGATGTCATTGGCTGAATCTGCCGCCGCACCAATCACCAGCCAGTTTAATTCGACAGCTTTGCTGTTGCTGAGTTTGTGCGCCAGAGACAGTGCTTCCTCGGTGCCGCCCTCTATCGTGTTACCCCATGTGCACAACACTACGCTCATCTTCAAAGGTCCTTGCCAGGTGATTTTGCATTCAGTCTAAAGGCAAAGTAATGCGCCCTCCATAGCGCAGCAGATCATATCCGGCCTACAGGATTTCATTTTTGGACATTCCCTCACTTCCGCTTCCGAAGGTGGGCTTCAGGAACGTGTTTTTCACAGGGAAAATAAGATTAAATGCTTATAATACAGATAGATAGGGTGTTCTCTGCAGGCTCGTAAGGCTGCCCGGGGTGAAATTGCCGGGGCCTTGGATTTGGGTATATGATGGTTTCGACATCGCCGCTTTAGCGTCACGTTGGCCTAGCGGTAAATTTTGGTTGGACCGAATTCAAGTCGCCAAACCCGTTTCAGGATCAAGAGGAAATAGTCATGGCTGAGCAGGATTATTTTGTAGCACTCACGGAATTCCATTTCATGAATCCCCAGACAATGTCGGAGATTGATTACTTCCCGCAAATGCACCGCTTTGGCGAAAGTGTTAGCGGTGTGTTGAAGGCCTGGGCAGGACGCAGCCTGGATGATGAATGGCCTTCACCAACGGCGGAGGCGCTGATTCAATACATGGACGAAGCAGGCTGCGACGTGGCTTTCTGTCTGCGTGAGCCAATGATGGACATCTCCGGCGGCACGGTCTCCATGTCTACCAACGGCTTTATGATGCAGCAGATCGCCCCGTATCCGGAGCGTATGTATCTGGAGGCGAACTGCGGACCCATTATTAAGCGTGGACTGGATAACGCGATCTGGGAGATGGAATACCTGGTCAAGGAGCGCGATGCCAAGCTGTGCAAGATCTACCAGCCTGAAGATGACGGGCCGATCAACGACCGGCGCCTCTGGCCCTATTACGAAAAGGCACAGGAGCTTGGCGTGCCGTTGACTATTCACACCGGTGCGGCCTATGTAAATCCGCAGCCAGGCAGTCATTGTGAAGTGCGTCAACTTGACGACGTGCTTCTGGATTTCCCTGACCTGAACATCATTGCCTATCACGCGGGCTGGCCCAACACTGAGGAACTGATCGGGTTGTGTGGCAAGCACAAGAACCTCTACATGAGCATCTCCGGCATCATTGGCTGGTACGAGCGTGCGCCCTACCGAGGGTATCACGCCATTGGTACCGCGCTGCAGTGGATGCCTTCCGAGCAGATTGTGCTTGGCTTCGACCTGCCCTTCGATGACCTGCCGCGCGTGGTAGATTACATTCGCAACTTCGACATGCCGGAAGAGTTGCAGAAGAACTGGGGCTACCAGCAATTGAGCAATGCGGACAAGGCCAACATCCTGGGCCTGAACCTGGCGAGGCTTACGGGTATTGAACCCACCAAGCGAGTCTAAATAATTGTAACGAGGTTAGTGAGACAAAGATGGCCGAATTAAAAGCGGGAACGCGAATGAAGAGCGCTGTGTGCGCCACGGAAGTCATGGTGATAGCAGCACCAGCGGGTAGTCTCGACATCACCTGCGGTGGTGCTGCGATGGTGGGTAGCGCTGAGGAAGCCGGGGGCGGGTCAGTCGATGCGGCGTTTGCCGAGGGCACCCTGCTCGGCAAGCGGTATGTCAACCAGGCGGGCGACCTGGAGTTGCTGTGCGTTAAACCTGGGGATGGGTCACTGGCCCTTGACGGAGAGACACTGGTATTGAAAGAAGCCAAGGCCTTGCCTTCCTCAGACTGATCAACTGTGGGCGACGCGATATGCGGCGGGTCTGACGCGCACGCTGCTACCGTCTCGTCCCGTCTTTAAGCCGGGATTTATGCAATGAACGTAATGATGCTGCTGGAGATGGCGTCGCAGGGTTTTGGTGACCGTGTGGCTTTCACCAACGGGGATGATTCACTCACTTATCAGGAATTGTTTGACGCCGCCGGCGCAGCCGCCGCTGAAATAAAGAAGTCCGGATGTGATTATGTAGCGATGCTGGATGTCAGTAGCCTGGCGATGCCGGTTGCACTGTTCGCCAGCGCCTGGGCAGGCGTTCCCTATGTGCCCATCAATTACCGATTGACTGGCCACGAGATCAAGGGTCTGCTGGCGCGGGTTGAGCCCTGCATGTTGATTACTGAGTCTGACCGGGCAAAGGATTTCAGTGGCCACGATGAGGTAAGTGTCTGTACCCGCGATGACTTTCTGGCCACGGCGCGCAATGGCGACCCGTTGCAAGAGCCCTGGTCGATGGAGCAGGAAGATACCGGTGTGCTGCTTTTCACCAGCGGCACTACCGGGGCGCCCAAAGCGGCCGTGTTGCGACAGAAACATCTCGTTTCCTACATTCTGGGCTCGGTGGAGTTCATGTCCGCAGGGGAAGACGATGCCGCGTTGGGGTGTGTTCCCCCCTATCATATTGCCGGAATATCTGCGGTAATCAGCTCGGTCTATTCGGGTCGTCGTATGGTGCAGTTGCCCAATTTTGACGCCGCAGACTGGATTGCGCTGGTTAACGAGGAGAAGATTACCAACGCGTTTGTTGTGCCCACTATGCTCGCGCGTATTGTCGAGGCAGTAGCCGACGACCCCGGTATGGAGATGCCCAGCCTGAAGGCGCTGGCCTATGGCGGCGGCAAGATGCCGCTGTCGGTGATCGAACGCGCCATGCAGTTATTTCCCAATGCCGATTTTACCAACGCCTACGGGCTCACGGAAACGAGCTCAACTATCGCCGTGCTCGGTCCGCAGGATCACCGTGATGCCGCCGCCAGTAAGGATGAGGCGGTGCGCCGCAGGCTGGTCTCGGTGGGCCGCCCGTTGCCCGGGGTAGAGGTCGAAATACGTGACGAGGAGGGCAAGCCACTGCCCGCTGGTTCCCGCGGAGAGATTTATGTGCGCGGTGAGCAGGTATCCGGTGAATATGTAGGTCGTGGTAGCCTGCTCGATAGCGCGGGCTGGTTTCCCACTCGCGATGCAGGTTCCATTGATGAAGAGGGTTTCCTGTTCCTCGAGGGCCGGGCTGACGATGTGATTGTGCGCGGTGGGGAGAATATGTCTCCCGGAGAGATAGAGGATCTGCTGCTAGAGCACGATGCCGTCGCTGACGTGGCGGTGGTCGGTGTAGCGGATGAACAGTGGGGTGAAGCCGTTGCCGCGGCCATTGTCCTTAAAGACGGCCACACTGGGGATATCCCGGCCCTGCAGGCCTGGGTCAGGGATAGAATGCGCAGTTCGCGGGTGCCGCAGCTGATTGAATTCTGGAATGAGTTACCCTATAACGAAACGGGCAAGCTGCTGCGCCGGGAGGTTAAGGCCAGGCTGGGCTCCTGACCCGGTGTCCTGGAAAAGCCTTTGGAATATTTTCCTGACCGCCTGATTTTCATATAGAATTTCACGACTATGCCCGAAAATTATCTAAAGACAAATAACAAGTTTTGCTTTTACCTGGAGCGCATGGAAAGCCGGGGCTTCAGTGCTGAGCAGGTGCTGGAAGATACGGGCCTGGATCAGTCGCAAATCAATAGCGACGCATTCTCCCCTACGCCGGACCAGTATCGTGCAGTGATAAACAACATTATCACCCTGACGGGCGATGCGCATATTGGTTTCAAACTTGGAGATGAGTTCAAGGTAAGCAACCTGGGTGTGCTCGGGTACGCTGCGCTCAGCGCCTCCAACCTGTCTCATTCCAGAGAGTTGTTTTCACGATACGACGCCCTTGTCGAGCATATCCTGCTGCCTGCGACAGTGGTAACCGCCGAGCGATGGTGTACCGAGCTCAAGGAGATCTTTCCGCTGGGCGACCTGGTTGTGTTCGCGGTAGAGGAATTTGTCAGCCGCACCTGCGGTCTCGCCCGCGATTTGACCAATAAGCCTTTTCCGGTTTTGGAGATCAGGGTGACCTACCCCGAGCCGGAAGATGTCGAGGTGTACAGAGAGCGCTTCGACTGTCCTATCTATTTTGACCAGCCGCGCACCATGATTCTCTGGGATGTTCACAGTCAGGATAACCGCATAAGCCTGGCCAACGAAGAGGTGTGCAAGCTCTGTGAAAAACAGTGCAAGGCCATCATCGACCAGATGGCTGACGCCGATCTCCTGTCCAGTAAAATTCGTAATGCCCTGGTGAAAAACCCCGGTGAATTTCCGACCCTGGAAGAAATGTCCCGGCGCTTGAACATGGGCTCGCGAACGCTGCGCCGTCGCCTGGTGCAGGAAAACCTGACCTACCAACAGATTCTTGATGAAACGCGTAAAGATCTTGCCCTGCAGTATCTGAAGCATACTCACCTCACGCCCAAAGAGATCGGTTATCTACTTGGTTACAATAGCGTCAGTAACTTCCGTCGGGCATTCAAGGGTTGGACCGGCAATAAGCTGACCGACTATCGGGAATGAGCAATGGACCCGATGCAACTGCCCTGAGTCGCATCCGTGTGCTTGAGCTCTGTGATGACAAGGGCGACTACTGCGGCAAGTTGTTTGCCGATATGGGTGCCGAGGTTGTCAAGATTGAGCCCCCCGGAGGCGATCACGGAAGGATGCTGCCGCCGCGCTGGTCCGGCGGCACAGCTGCTTCGGCGGGCCTCGGCTATCTTTATAGAAACACCAGCAAAAAGAGCATCACTCTGGATATTGGGTGTGCCGATGCGCAAGGCATAATTCGGGAGCTTGCCCGGGGTTGTGACCTGATAATAGAAAGCCTTGCTCCAGGTAAGCTGGCGGCCTGCGGGTTGTCGGTGGAAACCCTGCTGGCGGACAACCCCGCACTGGTGATTACGTCCATTACTGGCTTTGGGCAGTCGGGGCCACATCGAGACTATAAAACATCTGACCTGGTTGCCAGCGCCCTGGGTGGCGCTGCCGCGGTGACCGGGTTTCCCGAGGACCCGCCGGTCAGGCTGGCCGGTTCGCAGTCTTATGTCATGGCATCAACCATGGCGGCTGCCAGCAGCATGATTGCCCTGCGGCACAGTCGACGCACCGGCGTGGGCCAGCACGTGGATATTTCCATCCAGAAATCCATGCTCGCGGTTACCAGTATCTGTGGCGTAGGCAAGTGGCTGGAAGATGGCATCATATCCAATCGTTTCGGGACCAGCCTGTTTGCCTCGGTCCCCTCCGGTACCTATGCCTGTCAGGACGGAAGTGTCTATATCATGGTCAATCGTCCGCTACATTGGCAGGCGCTGGCGCGTTGGGTGCATGAAGTCAGCGGCAATAAAGAAGTACTGGACCCAATGTTTGACGGTCCGTCTTCTGTGCGACAACCCTACCGTGAACTGCTGGATATATTTATTGCCGAATTGACCGAGACATACACTGTGGACGCATTTTATCGCGAAGCGCAGGCGCGTCACCTCGCGGTGACCCCGCTGAGCACTGCGCACAGCATTGTCGCTGACCCACATCTCAATGCCAGGGGTTTCTACGTAGATGTGGAGCATGGTGACTGCGGACGACTCCGCTATCCTGGTCCGCCCTATCGGTTCTCCGTAACACCCTGGCGCATACAGGGCCCCGCACCCTGCGCGGGGGAGCACAATAATGAGCTGGAGCGATTGCTGCAGCGCCGCCCGCCAGCGACAGGCAATAGCACACCTGCGGCGTCCGGCGATGCTCTCCAGGGTCTGCGCGTGGTGGAGTTCACTGCCGGTATGGCGGGGCCATGGATAGGGCGGATAATGGCGTATTGCGGCGCTGACGTGGTGAAGGTTGAATCCAGTGATTTCCCCGATGTGACCCGCCTGTTCGTGCCGCCGAGGTCCCCGGAACTGGGTCTTCAGTCGCAGTTGTCTCCGTGGCTGACCGACTGGAACGCGGGCAAGCGTTGCGTGTCGCTTGACCTGACCCAACCTGAGGCGAAGGAGCTGGCGCTGCAGCTGGTCGCTCGCAGTGATGTGGTCATCGACAATAATGCCAATGGCGTACTGGAAAAGCTCGGCCTGGGCTTTGACAGGCTGCGGCAACTCAAGCCGGAACTGGTGCTATTGAGCAGCACCGGCTATGGCAAGACCGGCCCGGATTCCAGCTATATCTCCTGGGGCCCCAATATTGAAACCTTGTCCGGCCTTTCCGGCTTGTCCGGTTTTGCCCATCGCGACTGCACCATGACCCAGTTCGCCTACCCCGACCCATTGGCGGCCCTCTATGGTCTGTTCGCAACCTTGTGTGCGCTTGACTACCGCGATAGCTCGGGGCCGGGGCAGCAGATCAATATCTCGCAGTTAGAGGCGACCGTTGCCTCTATAGGTGATGTACTGATGGAGGTGCTGGCCAATGATCGTGAGCCGGAAAAACTCGGTAATCGTTCGCTGCACATGGCGCCCCACGGGGTCTATCGCTGTGGTGACGGCGAAGGTGGTGACGATCGATGGTGTGCCATTGTGGTCGCCACGGAAGCCCAGTGGTGCGCTTTCTGTGGCGTTGTGGGTCGCCCCGAGTGGTTGGATGATCCTCGCTTTTGCAGCCTTGCGCAGCGGCTGGCTAATCAGGATCAACTGGATACTGGTATCCAGAGCTGGACGCGGGAGCGTGATCCCTATGAGGTGATGCACAGCTTGCAGGCTGCTGGTATTGCCGCCGGAGTGACCCAGCACGTGGAAGACCAGTGGCTGCGCGACCCGCACCTGCACGCACGCCAGTTTTTCGAGGAGATTACCCATCGTGTCAAGGGCAGCGTGATCGCACCGGGACTGCCACTGGGCCTGTCGGTAACCCCCGGCAGGACACGGCATGCCGGTCAGGCGCGGGGCGGTGACAATCGCGCCGTATTCTGTGATCTGCTGGGCCTGGAGCAGGCAGAATTTGAGCGCCTGGAAAACGCGGGTGTTATCCAGGCACCATGATTCCAGCCACGTCGGAGAGGGTGCATCCGGTATGATCGATACTGTCCCCAAATGACATAGGATCGGCCAAAACTGCACTGTGTTTTCGCCGCCGAAATTCGGTCAGTCCTTTATCTTGAATCCATGGATAGGCGGGCCCTCGCGCAAGTGTGCAAGAGGCCGCCGTGGATAAGTGATTAAAGAGGAATCTCCCATATGGCAGACAGTCATCCCCCCCTGGCCGATTTGCGCATTATCGAAAGCTCCCTGCTGGGGCCGGCTGCGCTAACCACCTCTTTCGCCGACCTGGGCGCAGAGGTCATCAAAGTTGAATCGCCTGCAGGCGATTACATCCGGGAGATGACCTGGCCAATCATCGAAGGCGTCTCACTGATGCACTATCACCTCAACCGTGGCAAGAAAAGCATCGTGCTGGATTTGAAAACGGAAGAGGGTAAAGCCGTTTATAAGGATCTGGTCAAGGATGCGGATGTCGTGGTGGAGACCATGCGCCCCGGCGCCCTGGCAAAATTGGGGCTTGGCTTTGAAGACCTGCGCGAGGTCAACCCTGAAATCGTGTTCATCAATATTTCAGGGTATGGGGCAACGGGGCCTTACCAGCGCATGCCCTCACATGGTATTGCCTATGATACGTGGTCCGGTGCGGTGACACCTGCCTACGATGAAGAGGGCTTCTGCTATATCCCCGAACACGTGTCTGTTGGTATCGCCGCGGCCCCGTTTGTGGGCGGGCTGGCCATGCTGGCGGGGGTGCTGCGGGCCCGTGAGACAGGTGTAGGCTGCGAAATGGAACTTGGGCAAAGTGACGCCGCTGCTTTCTTTGACTGGTATCGCATCGAGAGCCACATGGCCTACGCCCGGCCGGAAGATGTGGTCACCGGAAACAAGGCTGACAATTACAAGCGCCGGCCTGTTGCTACTGCCGGTATGAAAGCGGGCGTACGCTACCAGTTATATGAATCCGCCGATGGTCATGTCCTGTTTATGGCATCGGAGCAGGCATTCTGGAAGAACTTCTGTGCCGGTGTGGACAGGCTTGACCTGTTCGAAAAATGGCCGGGCTCAAAATACGCCGATCACGCGCCGGGGAATCGAGAATTGCAGGCGGAGCTAAGGGATATCTTCAAGACCAGAACATCACAGGAATGGCTGGGGTTCAGCGCCGAGCAGAATACGCCGATTGCACCGGTAAACACGTCTGCAAATATTATTGAAGATCCCCAGTTCCAGGCACGATTCAGGATACTCCCCCACGAGGAGCATGGCGCGGATATGCTCGCATTTCCTGTACATTTTTCTGGAGAGGAGTTGCCAACGCCGTCCCGTGCACCAACCGTTGGTGAGCATACGGAGGAGGTACTGAAAGACGTACTTGGTTATCCACAGAGCCGAATTGATGCCTTGCGCAATGCTGGAGCGATAGGGCCTGACGGTGATGGAGAGCAATGAAAGCGTAGGGATATTTGGCTTCGTAGCGCCACCGCAAAGTGGTGCGCGGGCTGTCCCTTTTTGACATTCTTTCGTCCGGTTCAGACTTGCCCGGGCACTGCCAAAAGAAAGACATCCGGCTAAAATTAACACCACGTCTGAAACGTATAGGTCGGGTTAACTTTTTCTCACCGGAATAGAAACCATTTATCACAGAGACAAAAACCATGAATTTTGAATTTTCCGAAGAAGAGTGCCAGTTCCTCAGAGAGGTCGATGATTTCCTGGAGGAAAACCGTCATATCGATGTCATGGATGTGACCCGTGAGAATATGGCGCAGGTAGCGGATACGCCAGAGCGCCGCGCCTTTATGAAAAAGCTCGCCAGGAAAGGTTGGCTGGGCATTACCTGGCCCAAGGAATACGGCGGCCAGGATGGCGAGGGCTTCTACGAGTTCCTGCTCAACGAGAAACTTTCCTCAGTTGGTGCCCCCCAGATCGGCAAGGGCGTGGGTATTGTCGGTAAGACCTTGATTAACGTTGGTTCGGAAAAGCTGAAAAAGGAATTTCTACCCAAGATTCTCAGTGCTGAAGTTGAATTTGCTGTGGGCTATTCCGAACCCAATGCTGGCTCTGATGCTGCGGCGATGCGCCTAAAAGCTGAGCGTAAAGGTGACGGGTGGGTACTTAATGGCCAGAAGATTTTTACCACGTCAGCACATTTTGCCGACTGGTACTGGGTTGGTGCCCGCACTAACCCCGATGTAAAAAAGCACTTCGGTATATCCCTGTTCCTGATACGCATGGATGATCCCGGCCTGACCATTCATCCCATGCCTACCATGGGTGGTGAGCGCACCAACGGGGTGTTCTTCGACAATGTATTCGTCCACGACGACTACATGGTCGGGGAGGAAAACAAAGGATTTCAATACATAGCCGAAGCCCTGGATATAGAGCGTTTCACGTTGTTTACGATCTCGCCCATTCTCGGGCGGGTCAGGTTGTTGTGCGACTATGTGAAAACGGCAACCCGCGACGGCAAGCCGTTGAAAGATGACGCCGTCATTCGCCAGCGCGTCGCACAGCTGGCTACTCAGTGTGAGGTAGCGCGTCTGTTGGGCGTCAAGTTTGTCGACGCTGCAGTGTCTGGCAGCACGCCAACTTATGAGGCATCTGCCTACAAGCTGTATGCCACGGAACTCTCGCTGCGAGTGGCCAATGCAACCATGGATATTATGGGGCCCGGTGCCCAACTTGCACTCGGCACTGAAGAAGCGCCTGGCAATGGGCGTGCGGAGAGTTGTTACACCTATACAGTAATCGACACTATCGGCGGCGGATCGTCTGAGGTACAGAGGAACATCATTTCCAAGCGCAAGCTGGGTCTGCCGAAAAACTTCTAGTCACACCACCGGATAAGGACTGAGACATGGCTTTTCTGGACGGCCTGACAATTCTTGATTTCGCCAGCGTGGGTCCTGCGGCCCGGGCGTCGCGTATTCTGGCTGATTACGGCATGAATGTCGTCAAGGTGGCCCCGGTTGTGGCCAGCGGTGGAAAACAGATCGACCCGGTCTATCACGCCTACGGCGCTGGACGAGGCATGCAGCGTATTCGCGTTGACCTCAAGTCAGAGGACGGCAGGGCAACTATTTATAAGTTGGCAAGCAGCGTCGATGTGATCATGGAAAGCTACCGCCCCGGAGTGGCCGCACGCCTCGGTGTCGGCTATGAAGATATGCGCAAGCTCAACCCCGCCATCATCTACTGCTCTACCAGTGGCTATGGTCAGGAAGGCCCTTATGCGCAGTGGGCGGGCCACGATATCAACTATCTTGCCGTAGGCGGATTTCTTGCCTGCAGCGGCAAGGACGCCAATGGGCTTCCCGCCATTCCCGGAGCGACAGTCGCGGACAGCGCAGGGGGCGGGATGCATGCCGCGATGGCGATCATGTCTGCACTGCTCAACCGCTTTCGTAACAACGAAGGTGCGTATCTGGATGTCGCCGCGACAGACGGTGTATTGACTCTGATGTCGCTTTACCTGGACCAGTACACGGCAACGGGTGTGGAGACCAGGCCCAATGAAGCTGTGCTTACCGGGGCCTATGCCTGGTATGGCCTGTATGGGACTAAGGACGGCGGGGCTGTTTCCGTAGGCGCCATCGAGCCGCACTTTTTCAGGAACCTCTGTCGTTTGCTTGAACTCGAGGAGTTTAATGACGCGCAGTATGACCACAGCAGGCAGGCGGCGATGAAAGCTGCTTTTCAGCAGAAATTTCTTACGCTCACGCGAGATCAATGGACCGAAAGAATGGCCGCGGAGAACACCTGCGTTGCGCCGGTGCTGTCTGTCTCGGAAGTAGTTGAAGATGAACACCTGCAGGCACGCAATACCTTCATGCGGGCGCATCATCCGCAGGAGGGTGAGTTCCGTCAGCTGGCACCGGTGCTTGCAGGCTGTGAGCGCAGGCAGCCTGTACATCAGGTGTCCGCTGAAGGCAGCACCGATACAGATGAAGTGTTGCTCGCCGCTGGCTTCAGTGATGAAGATATACAGCGCTTGAAAGACAGCGGCTGTGTCGAGTAAGGGGGGCAGCAGAATGCCTGAGACCAACGCGGACATCCCGCAGCAAGTTCTCGATCTCATCGGTAAGCACCAGTACGAAGAGGAGACCGAGTTCGAAATCGAGATGGGGTACGTATACAACACGCTCGCCGCGGTGCAGAACGCTAACCCGCTGTACTGGGATAAGTCCTTTGCAGAACAGGTCGTGGGTGCCCAGATCGCACCGCCGACCATGCTCTCGGTCTGGTTCAGGCCACATTACTGGTCGCCGGGTTTTGAGGGGGAACGCACCGCGCTGCAGTCGCACTTCGATATGAAACGGATTATGGAGTTGCCCGAGGCCATCATAGGCGGGAACGAGAGTATTTTCGGGGTGCCAGTGAAGATGGGTGACAAACTGCGCACCTATCAGGTTCTTACCTCGGTCAGTGAGGTTAAAAAGACACGCGTCGGTACAGGTCGATTCTGGGTTATCGAAGTGCACTGCTTCAATCAGCACGACGAGCATGTGGGCACGGACATCTATAACTGTTTTGGATATCGGAGGCCCGCGCAATGAGTGCAAACCTTAACCCGAAACTTACGGCGGCGCAGGTATCAGTGGGTGACGAGCTGCCTCCTTTGACGGTGCCGGTGACGGCGACAACGGTAGTGCTGGGTGCCCTGGCCAGCCGCGACTGGCGCCCCATGCACCATGACCGGGATTTCGCGGTCAACCGAAATGGCGTAAGGGATATTTTCATCAACACGCCCAATAACGCTGCCTGGTTCGAGCGCTATATCACAGACTGGACAGGTCCTTTCGGCCGGCTGGGCAGAATGAAGTTCAGGATGAACAGCTCGGTTTTTCCCGGTGATGAGATGCTTATGTCCGGCTCGGTGAAGAACGTCAGCACTGACGCAGCAGGCTGCTGCTGGTTGGACCTGAATGTGTGCGTCTCAGTAGACGGAGAAGTGTCGACGTCCTGCGAGGCCAGGGTAGCCATTCCCGAAGACGCAAGTGATAACCCGTGGGCAAGAAAGGGCGACCAGTGGCGTCCATGAACTGAGCAATCAGCCTTGTGCTGCTTAAACCGATAATCGACAGGCCAGAGAATTTCCTGTTACTCAATTCCAGCGAGAGATATTTCAAGAGGCATCATCAATGGATCTCAAATTTACAGAAGAACAGCACATCCTTCGGGACATGGTCCGCAGCATGGTCGAAGATCACAGCACCACGGCGGTGGTGCGTGAGATGGAGCACGACAAAATCGGCGTTCCTACCGGACTCTGGCAGCAGATGAGCGAGATGGGCTTGACGGGGATGATGTTGCCGGAGGAGTACGGCGGCATAGGTCTCGACATGGTCGATTGTGCGTTAATCTACGAAGAACTGGGGCGTGGTCTGGCACCTGGCCCGCATTTCGTCAGCTCTGTCATCGCTGTTGGCGCGATCAGCCGCGGCTGCAGTGAACAGCAAAAGGCCGAACTATTTCCTGCCATGGGCAGCGGTGAGCTAATCGTGGCACCAGCGTGGCTGGAACCTGACAACGGGTTCGGGCCGCTGGGTGTGCAAATGCGTGCGGAGAATGATGGCGATACCTTTGTATTAAATGGCGTCAAGCGCCATGTGTTTTACGCCAGGGCAGCGCAGAAGCTCCTTGTGCTTGCGCGCACCGGCGATGCGGAAGCAGACGTTGACCTGTTCCTGGTGGATACTGATGCTGAGGGTGTCACCCTGGAGCAACAACGCTCAATGGCATACGACACTCAGTACAAAGTCACGTTCACCGATGTTGCAGTACCCGCCGCCAACAAGCTTTCCGGGGGCTGGTCAAACTGGCATGACGTATTGATGGATGGATGCATTCTGCAGGCTGCCTACGCAGTGGGCGCGGCCCAGCAGGCGCTGGATATCACCGTGCGTTATGCTAACGAACGGGAGCAGTTTGACAAACCTATTGGCGCTTTTCAGGCGCTGGCCCACTACATGGCGGATGCGCAGGTCGATATTACCGGCGCACAGGTGCTGGTCTGGGAGGCGGCCTGGGCACACAGAGAGGGCAAGTCCGTTGCCCGTCTGGCGCCGATGGCCAAATTATTCTGCTGCAATGCAAACAGGGATGCCACGGCAAAGTGCGAGCAGATTCACGGTGGCTACGGCTTCACCATGGAATACGATATCCAACTGTATTTCAGACGCGCCAAACAACAGCAGATGAACTGGCTTGATTCGAGGACCCTGGAAGACATGATTTCTGCAGACATTCTCGATACCGACGCTATCACCATCGTGAATCCATTCAAGGTTTAGGTGGGTCAGCGGCGCCTGGCCGAAAGTTCCAGTGACCCGTGGAATGCCAATTGAATAGCAACGCGGAAAATGTCGACAGCGGCAACCAGGGCTACGGTCAGGGTGTATACCGACGCCGTATTCTTCTGCAAAAGACCCGCAGTGGTGTGCGCGCCGAGTTGGAGGATGTCACCCATGCCTTCCGTCTTTTTCTGGCACATGACGGGGCCACCGTCACTGAGGTGATGGCTGAGCCGCTGCGCTACCCTTTCGATACCTGTCCTGCGGCCGTAGAAAAGCTGCACCCCTTGATTGGCAGTGCCCTGGATGTTGACGCATCGTCTTTGCGTGCCCTGCTGGATCCCGGCCAGAACTGCACACACCTTTATGACCTGACCCTGCTTGCGATGGCGCATGCAGTGCGTGAGGCGGATAGCAGGGTGTATGACATAACTGTTCCTGATGATTCCGGTGGCGGCGTGGAAATCGAAGTCGCTTGCGACGGTGTACCCGTTCATCGATGGACGGTACGTGAGCATCAGCTTATTCAGCCATCACCCCATGCGGGCATGACCCTGCAGAAAGGATTCTACCGCTGGGCGTGTGCGGCATTTGCCGACGATTCACTGGAGGCCGCCCAGGTCTTGCAGCGCGGCTACTTTGTTGCCCAGGTACGACGGCAGGACTACATGCGTGCAGGTGGACGCCCGGCAACGGCAGACAATATGCCGGACGGCGCCTGTTATTCATACAATAAAGGGGTGGTGGAAAACGCTGTGCATACGCATGGTATGGCAAGGGACTTTTCCACCGGAGCAGAACAGCTGCTCCGATTTTTATAAACGCAGGTCAGCCAGCATCTTTGGGTGTTAAATGGAAGCGAGGAAATAATATGTCGGGTGGAGCTCTGGCTGGAATAAAGGTTGTCGATTTTGGCCAGATGGTATCGGCGCCATTCTGTGCAAAGTTGTTCAGCGACTACGGTGCGGATGTGATTAAGGTGGAACTGCCAGAGGGCGACGCCGCACGGCGCACGGGACCATTTCCCGACGACGTGCCGCATGCGGAAAAAAGTGGCCTGTATTTCATCAACAATACCAACAAGCGCGGTGTTACCTGCGACGTCACCAACGAGGCTGGCAGGGCGCTATTCCTGGGTCTGTTGGAGTGGGCAGACGTTCTGATCGAGAATAACCTGCCGGGAAAGATGCGGGAGTGGGGCCTGGACTACGAGCAGATATCCCAGGTCAATAAAGACCTTGTCGTCATTTCGATTACCCCTTTTGGACAAACGGGGCCCTACAGTGGTTGGAACGCTTACGACCTTAATGCCTATCATCTCTCCGGCGCCAGCAGTCGTTACTGTGGGCGTCCGGGTGAGATGCCACTAGAGCACGGGACATTTGCTGCCGACTATTTTGGCGCGGTCAGCGGTGCAGCATGGGGAATGGCGGCGGTGTATGGCCGCAAACTGGCCGGGGGAGGGCAGCTGGTGGACGTATCCTGTGCTGAAGCCATAGCCGCTACTTTTGTCGGTGGTCAGAATATCGGGGGTTACGCTCAGGACGGCAGGTTCGACAAGCGTACCGGCATCGGTATGCCACTGGGCGCACCGGCAACGATAATGCCCTGCAAAGACGGACACGTGTGGATGCTCGCTCTGGAGGTGGGCCAGTGGCAGGGACTCAAGAAGGTGATGGGCAACCCGGAATGGGCGGACATGGAGCTGTTCGACGACATGCTGACGCGTGCCCAGAACGCCGACATTATCTACCCCTTTATCGAGGAGTGGACACTGCAACACGGCAAGATGGAAATTATGGAGAAATGCCAGGCGGCGGGTTGCCCTATCAGTGCTGTATTTACAGTCGCTGAGGCCGCGCAACAGGCCCACCTTGCAGCGCGAGATTTCTTTGTTGATATGGAGCATCCCGAGTTGGGCCGGGTGAGAAACATGGGCGCGCCATTCAAGCTGCCGGCGAGTCCGGGCGGACCGAAGACACCGGCGCCATTGCTGGGTCAACACAATCAGGAGGTCTACGCAGAAATTCTCGGCCTGGCGGCTGTGCAGATCGATCAGCTCAGGCGTGAAGGCGCAATTGGGGAGGTAGCAGGCAATGGCTAAGGCACTACCACTTAAAGGTATACGCGTAGTTAACTTCGGTTGGGTCTGGGCGGGTCCGGTGACTGGCCAGACGCTGGCTTTTCTTGGTGCTGAAGTATTGAAGGTCGAGTCCCAGGCGCGCGTGGACATGACCCGCAACCTGCCTCCCTACGCAGAGGGCGAGCCGGGCTTCAATCGCAGTTTGTCCAATCATGCATGTTGGGCGGGCAACGGTTCCGTGTCACTGAACCTGAAGGAACCCGAGGGTAGGCAGCTGGCGCTGGACCTGATTGCCACAGCTGATGTGGTGATTGAGAATTTCGGTCCCGGCGTAATGGAGAACATGGGCTTTGGTTACGCTGAGTTGTGCAAGGTCAAAAAGGATGTCGTTCTTTGCTCCATGCCTGGTGCAGGCTTGTATGGCCCGATGAAAAATGTGCGCACCTATGGCCTCAGTCTGACTTCAATCACCGGTCTGGATAGTCTTGTCGGCTACAAGGGAGGGACTCCGGTGCCTGTGGAGAATGCATACTCCGACCCGTTTGTCGGCATTTTCAGTGCGTTCGCAATACTGGCAGCGCTGAATCACCGCGATAACAGCGGGCAGGGCCAGCACGTGGATTTCTCCCAGCAGGAGGCCATCATGCAGATGATCGGGCCGGACTACATGGACTATGAACTCAATGGCCGGGTTGCAGGGCCAAAGGGAAATGAGCACCCGGTTGCTGCGGCGGCTCCGCACGGTGTGTTTCCCTGTGCGGGTGATGATCGCTGGATCAGTATCGCCGTACCGTCGGAAACGGAGTGGCAGTCCTTGCAGGTGGCAATGGGTAAGCCATGCTGGGCCGACGCCCCCGAGTTCTCGACACTTGTTCAGCGCGTGGAAAATATCGACGCGCTGCACCGCCGGCTGGCGGAATGGACTGCCGCGTCGGATGATTTTCAGCTGGCGGAAGAGCTGCAGGCACACGGCGTGGCGGCAGCCCCGGTGCTCAACATTGCCGACTTGTTGGACAACCCGCACTACCGGGAGAGAGGTACATACGTGGAGGTCACGCACCCGTTAGGATTCAGCGAGACTATCTACGGTGCCTATGTCAAAACCAGTCGTACAGAGGCAGATGTGAAGCCGGGTCCCTGGCTGGGTCAGGACAATGAGCGCGTGTTCAAGGATATTCTCGGCATGGATGCGGAGCGCTACGCAAGCCTGGTCGATGCGAAAGTGATTTATTGAGCGCCACATGCACACAGACATTGCAAGATATGCCATGCGAGCGCCGCACAAGCCGTCAGGCTTAGCGACCAATGAAGAATGTCCAGCTCTCATACAGCTTTGTCCCAATTTGAGATGAGCCGGAGCATTCCTGCAGGCCGACAACAACTAGACTGTTTTTAGTGCGGTGCCCCGGGGCGCTGCATGAACAGTTCAGCTTTATCGGGGAAATAGACTCACTCTGGCTGATGCTTTGGCTTCGTCAGGAACATTGCAAACACATAACTACATTCCAGGGAGAATGATGCTATGAAATTCGCTACCGCAACAAATCAATTGACAGGGGCACCGTTCAGTTACGCCCGATCCTTCCTCTGCACGGCGGTCGTCCTTGGCAGTATGGTGCCTGGTGTGGCTTCGGTTTATGCACAGGAAACCGCTGGTGCGCTGGAGGAGGTTATTGTTACCGCCCGGCGCCGCAGTGAAAGCCTGCAGGATGTCCCCGTTTCGGTTACCTCCTTCAGTCAAGCAGACATTGAGGCGATTGGCATTACCGACGTTGCCGCCCTCAGCGAGCTGACTCCCAACCTCATTGTACAACCCAATACCGGTGGTAACGATGGCGTGCTGATTTGCATGCGCGGTCTCTGTCGTACCGACTTTACGATTACCGAGGACCCCATGGTGGGGATTTACCTGGATGGCGTCTACGTGGGCAAGTCCATCGGCTCGCTGTTCGACGTGACAGAGCTGGAGCGTGTTGAGGTTCTGCGCGGGCCACAGGGCACGCTGTATGGCAAAAATACGCTGGGCGGAGCGGTATTGCTGCACACGCGCAAGCCCAGTGGTGAGTGGGGTGGTACTGCCACGCTGACTGCAGGAAATTTTGACCGGCTTGATGCCAAGGGCTTTATCGAGTTCCCGATCACCGACACGCTGGCAGGCAGCCTGTCGTACCTTTATAAGAGCCGTGACCCCTTTGTGGAGAACACCATGGGTGATGATCGCTGGTCAGAGGATAACCAGGCGATTCACGCAGCACTGCGCTGGTTGCCCGGTGATACCGTAACCATCGATTACGCCTTCGACTGGCAGGAGAAAGATGAAGAACCGCTGGCCTCACAAATTGTCAGCGCGACAGGCGAAGTCGGCGGATTTGGTTTGGGAGACTTGTTTGCCCAGGACGTGCGCCCGGACTACGCCGACAAGGTTCGTACCTTTGGTGCATCCCATAGTGAAGTCGACATGATGGCTCACTCATTGACCATGAATTTCGAACTGCAGGATCGTGGCGGTCTTGAGGGTATGGCGGTCAAGTCGATCACCGGCTATCGCGAGGTTGACAACGACATGCTCAATAACTCCTCCGGTGCCAGCAGCCCCTTTATCTATTCCAACGATATATTTGACTATGACGCTTTTAGTCAGGAAGTGCAGTTCAGCGGTAGCTTTGGCAATGGCTTTGGAGATATCGTTCTGGGCGCTTTCTACTTCAATGAGGAGGGTACCTACACCAATAACCAGGAAATTAACGCATTCGCGGCGCACGTAGAGTATTTGACAGAAATTGACAATACCAGCTGGGCGCTGTTTACCGAAGTGACAATGCATCTCACCGACAGACTGGCGCTTTCGGCAGGCCTGCGTTACACCGACGAGGAGAGGGAACAGAACCACACTGTGACCGATATCCCCAGCGGATTTGTATTCCTGAATACGTATACGCAGACCTTTGGCGGATTCCCACAGGCTTACCCTACAAAGGTGGACGCAACCAATACCTCGCCACGCCTCTCTATAAGCTACGACCTGGGAGAGGACGTGATGGCCTATGCGACCTATGCCAAGGGCTTCAAGAGTGGTGGTTTTAATGCGCGCAGCGCCACACCACTGCAATGGGGCCCCTACGACGACATGGAAGTCGACAGTTACGAAGTGGGTGTCAAATCAATGTTGTGGGATAACCGCATACGGCTGAACGCCACGGCTTTCTACGAGGAGCTCAGCGATATGCAGTCACAGGTCAACGCGGTGGACCCCAGCAACCAGCAGTCCGGGTTCTCATCAGTGATTCAGAATGCCGCAGATGCGACGGTGGCTGGCTTTGAGCTGGAGTTTATTGCGCAGCTGACCCCGGACCTGAATGTCAACGTGGGTTATGGCTACACAGATGCGGACTACGATACCTTCAGTTCATTCGACCCGATAAGCGGAGCAATCAGTGACATCTCCGATGATCGTGCCTTTGAGTTCACGCCCGAGAACAATTACCACGTTTCGGTCAGCTATGCGTTCCCGCAGTTCACTGACAACGGCAGACTTTACGGCCGTGTGGATTGGTCGGGGCAGAGCAAGATCCATGTTACACCGAAAGTGAGTGGTAACGATGACCTCACCCAGAGCAGCTATGACGTTCTCAATGCGCGCCTGACATACGGTGATATTGCAATAGGTGATGGCACTCTGGCCATCGCGGCCTGGGTCAAGAACGCCACCGACGAAGAGTACAGGATCGGCGGTTATGAAGTGGACGGTGGCGACCCTGCCTTTGGTGGTATAGGGCGCGTGGCCATCGGGCAGTTTGGTGAGCCTCGCACTTATGGTGTGGATGTGATCTATCGCTTTGGTACCTTGCAATAGCGGCCAACTGACGCTGGCCCCCTGGCAGGGGCCAGCAGCATGCCCGCAACAATATGGTGATACGTGACACACCTTTTTTAGATTGTTTATACCCGCCAGGCAGGCTTGTACCCGCGTTCAACTCGAACGGAAGCGATAGGCAGAATGCCAGGCTGGTAATGGAAGCGACCTTATGAAAGCAATGAAATTCGCATTGGCGACCCCCGGGCTCCTGAACTACCCGGCGTCCATGGCTCCCTGGGAAAAAACGGCGGCCGGGGATGAAATTTTGCGCTTCGCCAGGGCGGCGGACAAGCAGAAATGGCAGTGGCTGACCGTGCCCGAACACGTATTCATGCCTGAGGATATGTGTGAATCCATGGGCAGTCGTTTTCCCGAAGGCGTCGCTGCCTGTGCGGTGCTGGCCGGTGCGACCGAGCGTATACACTTGCTTACTTACGTGCTGGTGCTGCCTTATCGAAATCCACTCATGCTGGCCAAACAAATATCAACGATCGAATTTATCGCCGGTGGGCGCTTTACCCTGGGCACTGCGCCTGGTCATCTTGAAAAAGAGTTCCAGATGCTGGGTATCCCATTTAAAGCCCGCGGCAAGATTACTGACGAGTACCTGCAGGTTTTGAAAGAATGCTGGACGTCGGATCATCCACATTACTCGGGTTATTATTCGCAGTTTGATCACATTGTGATGGACCCCAAACCCGTACAGAAACCCCATCCGCCGATTTTCATCGGCGGCAACACCAAACTGGCGATGCGCCGCGCGGTAGAGCATGGCGATGGCTGGATTCCCTGGCTGATAACCCATGACCAGTTCGAAGACTGCCTGCAGTATATTCGCGAGCAGCCCGCATATGAGGAGAAGAAAGACCGCTTCGAAATAGTGATGCCTACCACGGAATATCAGGTGGAGGACTACTCTCACCGGGAAACTGCCGATACCCTGATAGAGTCAGACCGTGACGCGGTGATGCGTGAGATCGAGTGGCTTCAAAACGCCGGTGCTACCGTTGCCCAGGTGATGCCACCCAAAGTTGAAACCTTTGAGCAGTGCCTGGACTGGTTGGCCTGGTTCGACGAGGATATTATTCCTAATTTCATCTAGGTGGCGCTGCCCCCTGTTCTGGCTTTTGCAGGTGGTGCCGCGTACGCGCTCGATAGCGGGAGGCCAGCGTTGATCCGGCTGTTTAGTCCTTGATATTCGGTAATGAAACAAAGACTGGAGAAAAGCAATGGCTAGTGAACAAGACATGATCCTGTTTCGTGTAGAAGACAGTGTGGGGATCATTACACTCAATCGTCCGGAGAAGCTTAATGCGGTGAGTTGGGAGTTGGCGGAAGAGTTGTCCCAGCTACTGATATCCTTGCGTTTCAATGATGAGGTGCGCACTATCCTCATCCATGGTGCCGGGCGTGCATTCTGTGCTGGTGGGGATGTCGATTTTATCTCCGGTGACAGCGACCGCCCGATGCCGGGAACCTCTGATCCCTCGCGTCCTATTCCTCGTTCACAGCGTAAAACGCCAGGTGGGCCATTCTTCGAAGTGGCACGCCAACTGATTTATGTCGACAAGCCGGTCATTGCAGCAATACACGGCCCCGCGGTGGGCGCGGGTCTGGCCTACTCGCTGGCCTGTGACCGGCGATTCGGTGATACAACGACAAAAATGGCGGCGATATTCACCAACATTGGCGTCGCGCCAGATTGCGGTATGTCATATTTCCTGCCCAGGATCGTGGGCCTTCCCAACGCACTGATGATGGTGGAAACGGCGCAGATATTTGAAGCTGAACGCTGCAAGGAGTTGGGTCTACTCGACGAACTTGTGGAGGAGGGTAAGGCCTATGACGCGGCGCTGGACTACGCGAAGTCACTGGCGGGCCGGGCCAGTGTGGCGATAGACATGTCCAGAAGAATGATTCATATGTCTGCCCAGGGCGCGACGCTGGAAGACATTCTCGACTATGAGGGAATCGCCGGCGTGATTGTGGCGTCGACCAACGATGCCAGGGAAGGCACGGCTGCCTTCATGGAGAAGCGAAAACCCGAATACAAAGGTAACTAGTCAGCGCGTATGCGCAATCTCGGTACTCGCTCAGCCCCTGATCTCTCGCGGCGCCCGTATCAGGCGCGCTTGGAAAGTGGCCGCTGCTGACCTACCATACGGTTTCCGGGGCGGATGCCCGATAGCCGGAGAATGGAAATGAGCGATACCCTGAAGCGCTGGCATGGATTTGTTGCCAGCGGTGATGCTGAGATGCTGAACGAGCTGATCGCAGATGATTGTGTATTCCTGTCGCCGGTAGTGCATACGCCCCAGGTAGGGGGGGATATTACCCGCCTTTACCTGACCGGGGCGATGCACGTGCTTGAAGACGGCTTCCACTATGTAAAGGAAGTGGTCAGCGGTAATCATGCGGTGCTTGAGTTTGCCTGCGAAATAGATGGCCTGCAGGTGAACGGCGTGGATATCATGACGTTCAACGAAGAGGGTAAGATCAGCGAGTTCAAGGTGATGGTGCGCCCACTCAAGGCCATCAATGCGGTGCACATGAAGATGGGCGAAATGCTGGATCAGTTGTCGGCTTGACGACGGTGGACGTATTTCCAGAGACGGAACATACCGGGAGCGAGCTCATGATTACCATTTCCGCAACGCTGCGAATATTGCTTGTCTCAACCCTGCTGGCCGTGGCCGCGTGTGGTGCTGACAAAGCCCCTTCACCGCTGATACCCGAGGGGGGGAAGGAGAGGCAGATGTCCAGGATCGAAGGCGAAGTATTTTATCGGGAACGCATGATGTTGCCACCCGGTGCGGAGCTGGAAGTGCAGCTGCAGGATATTTCCCGGGCTGATGCCATGGCCACGGTTATTGCTACCGTGATGCAGCAGCTTCAGTCAGCTCCCCCCTATCCCTTTGCGATTGAGTATGACCCCGATTCAATTGATCCACGCATGCGCTATGCCTTGCGCGCAATCATCTCCATGGGTGATCGCCTGCTGTTCACCAGCACGGAATATATCGACCCTTTTACAGGTGGTTCGATTGAGATAATGGTGCAGCGCGTGGCCGAACCGGTCGACAAGGCTGCGGCCGTAGAACAAGCGGCGAGTCCAGAATCGGGAATCGCGAGTACGCCTGCTCGATCCCGGAGCTCAGATGATGAAGTGTCAGCCCCTGCTGTCTGGGAACTGGTGACGCTGGCGGGCGAGCCAGCCCCGACCGGAGCAGATGGCAATCCCGTCCAGCTCTCCATGAACTCAGAAGACAGCACCGCAGCGGGATTCTCCGGGTGCAATCGCTACAGCGGCAAGTTCAGTTCCGAGGGCAGCTCTGCCCATGGGACGCCAATCAAGTTTGGTCCCCTGGCTGGCACGATGCGTTTCTGCGCAGAAGGCGATGAGCTGGAGCGGGCCTACCTCAAAATGCTGGACAGCGTTGATGCATACCGTATGCGGGGCGAGGGCCTTGAACTAATGCAGGGCGACCGGGTGGTGTCTACTTTCAAGCAGCGCCGATGACCAGACGGACCTGACCGGTGGAACTGGACTCGCGGCAAACGCTGATCATCGCCATCCTGGTGCTTTACCTGGGGCGATTCATCAACGGCCGGTTACAACTGCTGCGCGACTACAATATCCCTGAGCCGGTCACTGGTGGCTTGCTGGCCTCACTGGGCTTCACTCTGGTTTATGTCTTTTCCGGTGCTGAAATCAGCTTCGATATGGCCAATCGCGATATGTTACTGATTGTGTTCTTTACCACGATTGGGCTGTCTTCACGGATTGACGTACTTAAGCAGGGAGGCAAGTCGCTACTTGTTTTGCTGGTTCTTGCGGTAATTTACCTGTTTTTACAGAACATGCTGGGTATCGGTATTGCTTCCCTGGCGGGAGCGCCGCCCGGCCTGGGTCTGTTAACCGGGTCGGTCAGTCTCAGTGGCGGTCATGGTACCGCTATAGCGTGGGCCCCCACCTTCGCCAACGACTACGGCATGCCGTACGCTATGGAAGTGGGTCTGGCTTGTGCCACCTTTGGGTTGATCTTCGGCGGTATTCTGGGCGGGCCTATCGCCCGCTTTCTGGTCTGGCGTAATAAACTGGACGTGGGAGGGAGCGGTGACCTTACCGTGGGCTTCCGCTATAAAGAGCACGAAATTATAAATGTGGACGGCATCCTCAAAGTCTTGCTGGTCATTGCCATCGCCATCGGCGTGGGTATCCACCTCAACGAGCTGTTTGTCAGCTGGGGCCTGAGGCTGCCTGATTTTGTTACCTGCCTGTTCGCAGGCATCATCCTTACCAACAGCTTGCCGCGTTTCCTGCCGCGCTACCAGTGGCCCACCGGTACTCGCTCACTGGCGCTGGTGTCTGATGTGAGCCTCGGCCTGTTCCTGTCCATGTCGTTAATGAGCCTGCAACTCTGGGCGCTGGCCGACCTCGCGGGATCGATAGTGATATTGCTGGTAGCCCAGATCGTGCTGATTACGCTCTTTACTATTTTCGTGGTGTTTCGCGCGCTGGGCGCCGACTATGATGCCGCGGTCATCTGTTCGGGATACTCCGGGCTGGCGCTGGGCGCGACCCCAACCGCCATCGCTAACATGACTGCAGTAACGAAGTCTCTGGGGCCCGCGCCCCGCGCTTTCGTTATCGTGCCCCTGGTAGGCGCCTTCTTTATCGACCTGAGCAACGCGCTGATCATCAACACCTTACTGAGATGGTTTGGTTGAAAGTCTGGATAGTCCGCGTAACTTTTTTTGGCGTATACTCCGTTCGCTATGACTGAGTCAGTTTCCACATCTCTGCTGCACAGAAAAACGGCCCTGCCCCTGACGCGAGCGCTGGCCCTGGTCGCGCTATTGTGCGTGGGCGCTCTGCAGGTGCAGGAGGCCGGCCACGGGCACTGGATTGAGCACGACGACACCTCGGTTCAGTGTCTGGTGTGCAAGAACTCAGTCGGCACAGCCCTGCCCCTGGAGGCGCCCGCGGTCCAGCCCATTGGCATCGTTGCCGGTGCCGCTGTACTGCTTGCTCCCGCGCTTTCCGCCGTTGACTTCTCGCCGTCCCTGCCCCGGGCTCCCCCTTACTACTCCTGATAGAACTATTTTTCTATTTAATCAGGAGTTGAACGATGAAGCGTTTTATCCCCCTTGCCGTGGCTGTGGCCGCTGCGAATTCGGCTGCTGCGCAGTCGGAACTTGAACATGTTCTGGTGTCCGTGCCCCTGCACAAAAAGACAGCGGAGACCGCGCTGCCGGTAACCGTGCTATCTGGTGATGAACTGCGCCGGGTAGCGGCAAGCTCTATTGGCGACACCCTCAGCAACACGCCCGGTCTGGCCAATGCCTCCTTTGGCCCTGGCGTTGGCCAGCCGGTTATTCGTGGGCAACAGGGTGCCCGGGTCACCGTATTACAGAACGGCACCAGCAGTGCCGATGCTTCCAATTTGTCGGCAGATCACGCGGTTTCGGTGGAGCCGTTACTGGCAGACAGCATCGAGGTACTGCGTGGCCCGTCGACGCTGCTGTACGGTGGGGGCGCCATCGGCGGCGTCGTCAATGTCCTCGACAATCGCATCCCGACATCGCTGCCAGATGAACCCTCTGGTGGTCTGGAATATCGCCACGACAGTGCCTCAGACATGGATAATGTAGTAGGGCGTCTTGAAGGTGGCAGCGGCAACTTTGCGTTACATGTGGACGCCCTGTATCGCGACTGGAGTGATCTGGAAATCCCCGGCTACGCGGAGCGTGTAGACCACGACGAGGGTGAAGAGCATGGTGAGGAGGAAGCCGGGCGTAAGGGCGTGTTGGAGAACACAGGCGGCCGCACCAGGAGTCTCACCCTGGGCGGCAGTTATCACTTTGAGGACGGTTTCTTCGGCCTCGCGGTGAGCCGGCTGGAGAATACCTATGGTATACCGGCGGGTGCGCATGCGCACCACGGCGAAGAAGAGTACGTGGATGACAATAAGGGCGAAGAGCAGGACGAGGGTGAGGAAGAGGGCGTAACCCTGGATGTAGAGCAGGTGCGCTACGACGCGGCCCTGCACTGGCACGAGCCCGTCGCCGGACTCGAGGTTGTGCGCGGTTTTCTTACTTACACTGACTATGAGCACAAGGAAATCGAAGGCTCCGGCGAAGTCGGCACCACCTATGCCAACGACAGCTGGGAAGGCCGACTGGAACTGGTGCACGAGACCATGGCCAACTTCCACGGTGTATTCGGCCTGCAAATAAAGTCGGCCGAGTTCAGTGCCCTGGGTGAGGAGGCTTTTATACCGGTTACTGATAGCGATGAGACCGGTCTGTTCCTTCTCGAGGACTGGCATCGTGGCGACTGGACCTTCGAATTTGGCGCGCGCTATGACCACGACAAGCGTGACCCCGACTCAGCAGTGGCGCGCAGCACCAGTTTCAATGCGGTAAGTGCGTCCGTGTCCGCGCTTTGGAACTTCGCCGCCGATTGGCAAATAGGTGCCGCCTTGTCCGCCGCCGAGCGTGCTCCCACCATCGAAGAGCTCTATTCCAACGTGGAGGCGAGCAATCAGTCAGAGCTGGTCGTGCATGCTGCGACCAACGCGATTGAGATTGGCAGCGTCGACCTGGAGACCGAGACGTCCAACAACCTGGATGTCAGTATTGATTGGTTGGGTGACGAGCACTATGTGTCCTTCACCGTCTTTTACAATGACTTTGTAGACTATATAGGCCTGCTGGCAACGGGTGAGGAAGTCGACGAGGTAATGGTGTATGCCTACGATCAGGAAGACGCTGAGTTCTATGGTATTGAAATCGACTCTGAGTTCACTCTGGCCGGCCCGGGAGATGGGGATTTACGCCTGCGTCTATTTGGCGACCTCATTCGCGGTGAACTGGACAATGGTGACAATGTGCCGCGGCTACCACCCCGGCGCGTGGGGGCGCGCCTGAGCTGGACCAATGATAGCTGGCAGTTCTGGGGACAGGTCGTCGATGCGGCTGACCAGGATCGTGCCGGTGCGAATGCGGAAGAGACAGACGGCTATACGCGCTGGGACATGGGCCTGGATTACCGGCTGCCGATTGCCGCTGGGGAACTGGTCGCGTTTGTGAATCTCAACAACATCAGTGACGAGGAAATCCGCCTGAGCACCTCCTTTCTGCGCGATGTAGCGCCCGAAGGGGGGCGCTCCATTGAGGCTGGTCTTCGCTACAGCTTTTAACCGCAGTCAGCAGAAGTGCGAACTTTTGACAAGCGACAGTGCGTATCATCCCTGTATAATCCCCGCCCCCCTCTCTGGGGGCGGCTGATTCTGCCGCCCAAGGAAATGACATGTCTTCGCAAACGGCGATAACCAGCTTCGAGCAGCTGGCACTCCCCGCTCCCCTGCAGCAAGCCCTTACCGATGTAGGCTATGAAACCCCCTCGGCGATCCAGGCTGCTACCATCCCAGCCCTGCTGGACGGCAGGGATGTACTGGGGCAGGCGCAGACCGGGACCGGGAAAACCGCAGCATTTGCATTGCCCGTGCTTGCCCGCCTGCAGACCAAGGGAAAGTTACCTCAGGTCCTGGTGCTGACGCCCACACGGGAACTGGCTATCCAGGTCGCTGAGGCCTTCCAGAAGTACGCACGCCACCTCAAAGATTTCCATGTGCTGCCCATTTACGGTGGTGCCGACTACCGCGGTCAGCTGCGGCAGCTGCAACGCGGTGTGCAGGTGATAGTGGGCACGCCCGGGCGGGTGATGGACCATATGCGCAGGGGTTCGCTGGACCTGTCCGCCCTGCGCACCCTGGTGCTGGATGAAGCCGATGAAATGTTGCGCATGGGCTTTATCGATGACGTGGAATGGATTCTTGAGCAGACCCCTGAGCAGCGCCAGTTCGCGCTGTTCTCGGCCACCATGCCCAAGGTGATACACCGTATTGCCACGCAGCACCTGAAGAACCCGGTGGAAGTGGCCATCGAGGTGCAGACGGTGATCAACAAGTCTATTCGCCAGCGCGTATGGATGATGGCCGGCGTACACAAGCTGGATGCCCTGACCCGCATTCTGGAAGTAGAAGACTTCGACGCGGTGATTATGTTCGTGCGTACCCGGCTGGCTACGACTGAGCTGGCAGAGAAGCTGGCGGCGCGTGGTTATGCCGCGGCGGCACTGAACGGCGACATTCCGCAGAAGCAGCGAGAGTTAACCATCGACAGACTCAAAGCTGGCCAGATCGACATTCTTGTCGCCACTGATGTGGCGGCACGTGGTCTGGATGTGGAGAGAATCAGCCACGTCATTAATTATGATATCCCCTACGATGTCGAAGCCTACGTCCACCGTATAGGGCGCACCGGCCGTGCCGGTCGTGAAGGTGACGCTATTCTCTTTGCCGCCAATCGCGAGCGACGACTGCTGCGGGCGATCGAGAGGGCGACCGGCGAAACCATAGAAAAAATGCAGCTGCCCAGCGCGGAGGAGCTGACTGACAAGCGCATGTCCCGCTTCAAGCAGCGGATAACCGAAACGCTGGACACCGCAGAACTGGACATGTTCCGTAAGGTGGTGGAAGAGTATCAGGCCGAGTATGGGGTGCCGGTAATTGACATAGCGGCTGCCCTTGGTGCGCTGGTGCAGGGCACCAGGCCTCTGGTGGCTGAAACCCGTCGTCCGGATCAGGACCAGAATAAGAGTCAGGCCCGGGCCCACGGCAAGAACAAAGAGCAGCGGGTCGAGGGCGAGAAAAAGAAGCCCCGGCGTGACAGCGGGCAAGAACGGGACAAGCGGCGCGCCAGCCCCGATAGCCAGCCGACAAAAGGCATGGAACGCTATCGCATTGAAGTGGGGAGCGAGCATGGCGTGAAACCGGCTAACATCGTCGGTGCAATCGCTAACGAGGCCGAACTGGATGCCGAGTACATAGGTCGCATCGATATATTCGATGACCACAGCACGGTGGATCTGCCGGAGGGTATGCCCAAAGAGATTCTCAAGCACTTACAGACGGTTTGGGTCAGCGGCCAGCGGCTTAAGGCCCGTCGTGTGCAGGACGGCCCAGCGAAGCAGCACAAGCACAAGAAAGCGGCCGCAAAGGGCAAGAAAACAGGCGGACCCAAAAAGCACCCGCGCTGAAATTTTGCTAGAGTGGCTGCTCAATGGGCAGAGCACTGAGCTATGAACAAGCGCATAATTGTCGGTATAAGCGGCGCCTCCGGCATTGTCTATGGTGTGCGAGCGCTGGAGCTGTTGCGTGAGTGCGGTGTGGAAACACACCTCGTACTGAGCAAGTCTGCTGAACTTACCCTGCATCACGAAATGTCGCTTTCCGTCGCTGAACTAAAGTCGCTGGCCAGTGAGGTGCACGCGATCAAAAACGTAGGTGCGTCTATTGCCAGTGGCTCATTTGTAACCGCTGGCATGCTGATCGCCCCCTGTTCTATCCGCAGTATGTCGGAAATCGCCACAGGGGTGACCTCCTCCCTGCTGACAAGAGCCGCAGATGTGGTGCTCAAGGAGCGCCGTAGGTTGGTACTGATGGTACGCGAGACGCCCTTGCACACCGGGCATTTGCGCACTATGACCCAGCTGTCTGAAATGGGCGCCGTGATTGCCCCCCCTGTGCCCGCTTTTTATACCAGCCCTTCGTCTCTGGAGGAGGTTGTTACCCAGGGAGTGGGACGCGTTCTGGATCTCTTCGACCTGCCTGTAGAGCAGGTCAAGCGCTGGCAGGGATAGGGTCAGCGTACTGTGTTGCCGGGCCTTAGCTGATGCCAGTACTTTTCGGAGTTGTCCTGCTGGACCTGATTGGCTTTGGTATCGTCATTCCCATTCTCCCCTTCCTTTCACCGCAGCTCGGTGCCGATAAACTCGATATTGCCCTGATTATTGTTACCTATGCTGCCTGCGCCGGCATATCCGGGCCATTCTGGGGCCGCCTTTCCGACCGCACCGGGCGTAAGCCGGTGATAATGATTTGCCTTGCCGGGGGCGCATTGGCCTATGTGGCGCTGGGTCTGGCGGACGAGTTGTGGATGATCTTCGTCGCGCGTGGCTTTGCCGGTTTGATGGCCGGTAACTTTGGCGTGGCATCGGCGATGATGGCGGATATAACCGGTCCGGAGAATCGCGCCCGCGGGATGGGGCTTATTGGCGCAGCGTTTGGTCTGGGGATGATACTGGGGCCGCTATTGGGCGGGCTGCTGGCCGGGGACAGCGGCAGTTTTGCCCTGCCCTGTATTTTTGCCGGAGTGATGTCGGTGCTGGCAATCATAGCCGCCGCCGTCTTGCTGCCGGAGTCATTGGCCGCTGACAAGCGGCGAGCGAACCGACGGCTGCAGCGTAGCGGAGACCAGCCTTCCACGTATTCCATGCTCAAAAGCAGTGGCACCCGCCTGTTTGTCTTTCAGTACACCGTGCATACTGCCTGTGTCAGCTCCGCCACCTATGTATTCCCCCTGTGGGTGGCCGACCTGCTGGGCTGGACGGCCCGGGACGTGGGGCTGGTGTTTGGTATACAGGGTGCCATTATGGTGCTTTTACAGGGTGGTGCCATGGGTGCGCTGGTGCGCGCGCTGGGTGAGTGGGGTTTGTTGCGCATTGCTATCGTTATGTTCCTGGGTGGTTTCCTGCTGGCCGCTGCTGCTGACTCCATGCCGACGATGGTTGCTTCGATGTTCCTGTCGATGTCGGGTGCCACCTTATGCATGCCTTTGCTGAACACGATTATCACCCAGCGCACACCTGCCGTGTATCGAGGGCGAGTCCTGGGTACGACTGCCGCTGCCTCCTCGTGGGGAAGAGTTTTCGGTCCTTTGTTCAGCGGGCTGGCACTGGGTGTAATCGGTTACTCGGCCACCTGGGGGGTCTGGTCGCTGGTGTTGCTATGGTACCTGGCGTGGGTGATACGCGAGTCCGGCAGCAATTCAGCGTGAATGGATGACAACAAAGGAGAAAATGATGGGTACTGATCTGTTTGATCTGACAGGCAAGATCGCGCTGGTAAGCGGCGCGAGCCGGGGTATTGGTGAATCCGTGGCCAGGCTGCTTGCGGAGCAGGGCGCGCATGTGATCGTTTCAAGCCGTAAGTTGGCCGACTGCCAGACAGTGGCCGATTCGATCAACGCCGCAGGCGGCAGCGCGGAAGCTGTTGCCTGCCATGTGGGCAACATGGAGGACATCACTGCGATTTTCGACCACATCCGCCAGCGACACGGGCGGCTTGATATCTGTGTGAACAACGCGGCGGCCAATCCCTATTTCGGCCACATCCTTGACACCGACCTCGGTGCCTTCAACAAGACAGTGGAAGTGAACGTTCGCGGCTATTTCTTTATGTCCATCGAGGCGGGCAAACTGATGCGCGGAAATGGCGGTGGCGCCATCGTCAATACCGCCTCGGTTAACGCGCTGCAGCCCGGGCCTATGCAGGGCATTTATTCGATAACCAAAGCGGCGGTGGTCAATATGACCAAAGCTTTTGCCAGGGAGTGCGCGCCGTCGGGAATCCGCTGCAATGCACTGCTGCCCGGTTTGACCAGGACCAAATTTGCTGGCGCACTGTTCACTCACGATGAAATCTACCAGGAGGCGATGAAGGGCATTCCCATGGGCCGTCACGCGGAGCCTGACGAGATGGCCGGTACGGTGCTTTACCTGGTGTCGGATGCGTCCAGCTATACCAACGGTGAGTGCATAGTGGTAGATGGTGGAATGACCATTTAGTGTTTGCCAAAGCTTGTAGGCGGTGGCTAGAGTAATAGCAGTAGCAAGAAAGGACTGATGCTATGAGTGTGCCGGAAATTCATCCGCAGTTGTTGCGGGACTGTCACTATCTCGGAACGCTGCCGGCAACTGCGTTGCTATTGCACCGCAATGCCAGCCTGCCCTGGTTTATCCTGGTGCCTGACACACGCATGGAGGATTACCTGGACCTTCCCGCCGAGCACGGTGGGGCAGTGTTGGCTGACTGCACCGCAGTCTCCGCGTTTATCAAAAACGTGCTGGGTTTTGAAAAGGTTAACTTTGCCGGCCTGGGCAACCTGGTTCCGCAAATGCACTTGCACGTCATAGGTCGCTCCAGGCTCGACCCCTGCTGGCCGCAGCCGGTCTGGGGCAATCTGGAAGACGGAGCACATTATGCGCCGGAACAGTTGCAGGAATGGCAATCCGTGCTGGTGCGTATGCTGAAACTGGAACCTGCACAAACGGAAGATTGAATGCATTCAGACAAAAACAAAAAAGTACTCGTAACCCATCAATTGCCAGGAGATCGCATTCACGATCTGTCGGCCCATTGTGAGATGAACGTGTGGATGGATCCCGGCCTGCTCAGCCCCGAGTCCCTGCGCGAGGAACTCGCCGGCTGCAGCGGGCTGGTCTGCCTGCTCACCGACCGGATAGATGCTGAGTTGATCGCCGCCAATCCGGCGCTGGAGTTTGTATCCAGTATGTCGGTGGGAGTCGATCACATTGATGTGAAAGCCCTGACCGCACGCGGTATACCAGTAGGGCACACCCCTGGTGTGCTGGTCGACACCACGGCGGACACGGCTTTCGCCCTGATGTTGGCCGCAGCCAGGCGGGTGGTGGAGGCTGATCACTTTATTCGCGTGGGTAACTGGACGCAGGAGAACGCCTGGGCTCCGGACTTCTTTACGGGCAAAGATGTCAGCGGGGCCACCCTGGGCATTGTCGGCCTTGGTGAGATCGGTCAGGCGATGGCCCGACGCGCCGCCGGTTTTGGGATGGAAGTACTGGCCTGGAACCGCTCGCCTCGCCAGGTAACTGGAATCACCAGCGTGTCGCTTGACGAACTGCTGCAGCGCAGCGACTTCGTCAGTGTACATGTGGCGCTCAATGATGATACCCGAGGACTGCTCGACGCTCGCCGGATCGGGCTGATGAAGCCCGGCGCTGTGTTGGTCAACACTGCCCGCGGCGGCATTGTCGATGAAGCGGCACTGGCGGCGGCACTCTCCAGCGGCCAGTTATCCGCGGCAGCGATTGACGTGTTCGAGACTGAACCGGTACCCCTGGACAATCCGTTACTGGCTCTGCCCAATGTGGTCGTCGCCCCGCACATAGGCAGTGCCACCACGTTGACGCGGGCAAAAATGGCCGATATAGCTGCGATCAACGCCATAGCCGCGCTCAGCGGAGAACCCATGCCTCACTGCGTGAACCCGGAGGTTTATCGCGGCTAGCTGGCGTCCGGGAGCGAGCTCATTCCCTTGCTGATGCCCTTTTGCAGATTGTTGCGCATGGTGTTCGCATCAACGCGGTTGACGTCATCGACAATCTTGGTGACCACCACGCGCCAGACTTCTTCCTGGCTTTCCATGTCGTTGAACTGAATCGCAATATTGTTGGTGGTTTGTACGCCTGCCAGGGCGTTGGCGTTATCAACCATGGCCTGGTTAATCTGTCGATTGGGCCTGGCAGAGGGAATAGGATCAATCCCTCCGCTGGCATCCTGACTGCTGACGCCCTCGCGCAGGGCGGTGGCCTGCAGGTAGTCCACGCTGAACTGGGCGCGTGCCGGATCCAGAATATAGCCTTTCTTTACCAACTGGGCATTCACCTGCTCGCGGATCATGGGATCCATTGTATAAAGCGGATCCGAGGAGCCTCCCGGATTGTTGAGCGGCTGGCTGCGCCACGTAAAGTACTTGTACTGCCCGGCGACAAACCTGGCGGTGTCTTCAGGGCGGGTTTCGATTGTACTGCATGCCGTCAGGCCAAAGATCAGCATCAGGGTTGCAAGGACGGTGAAGCTACGCATGCAGCGACTCTCTTATGAATTGAACGGTGTATGACCATGTTAGCAGTCTGCGTTGGAGTAAGTGAATTTTTTAATCAGGCCTCCATTTATGTAAATGGCCTGGTTAGCGGGCGCGGCCGGGTAACCGTATGGTTAGTGTGGTAAATTTCTCCTGTAAACTCTTCGTTGAGTTCTGCTAGCATGGAGCAGATAACCAGAAGTTATTTCTGTTGAGTGGCATTAATGATTTCACGAAAGCTGATCCGCACCGATCTGAACCTGTTGGTTGCACTGCAAATCCTGCTGGAAGAGCGCAATGTCACCCGCGCTGCTGAGCGCCTGTCGGTGAGCCAACCTGCGCTGAGCAAGACGCTGCAGAAGCTGCGCGACTCGTTTGAAGACGAGCTGTTTACCCGCACCGCCCATGGCCTTGTGCCGACGCCCAGGGCAGAGGAACTGGGTCTTGAGCTCCCCGCCCTGTTGGAATCTGTGGAGCGCGTGCTGGGCGACGCGGAATTTGATCCGGCGACCTACTGCACCAGCTTCAAGCTACTATTGCCGCCCATACTCTGTGAAGCGCTGCTCCCCGGCCTGGTCGCAGAGTTGCACGAGACTGCCCCCGGTGTGCAGGTGATCACCTCCGAAATTACCCCTGACTATCAGGAAAAGTTGAAAAAGGGGGAGGTGGACTTTGTTGCCTTCCTGGCCCTGGACACGGATCGTGACATTCATGCAGAGCCGATCGCGACACTGGCGCCGCGTTGTTATATGCGGCGCGACCATCCTTTGCAGGACAAGGCCGAACTGGAGCTGCAGGCATTTCTTGCTTACAGTCACCTGCGGCTCTATCTGCCGGGCCTTTCGCGGGAAAATACATCAATGGTGGATGATGTCCTGGGCCAGTATGGCGTGCATCGTAATATCGCTCTGGAGACTACCCAGTTCGCTTCAGCCGTGGGCGTATTGGCACGCACCGACTGCCTGTTGGTTGCCAACGCTGGCTTCGAGGCCAGTGGTCTGTACAGTAACCTGATTCTTGGTCGCGAACTGCCGGCGGAACTGCAGCGCATGATCCGCAATACACACAGCTCCAATCGCGGCAAGATGTCATTGCTGCGCCATACGCGCACTTCACGCAGCGCACCGCACCAGTGGATGCGTACGCTGTTGATGAAGCATCTCAGTGGCCCAGGGGAACCGGCAGAACCCCTGCGACAGCTCAAGGCTATTCAGTAAGGGGACATACCCTGGCCAGCCGTTCCGTCGCGGTGAGGCGTTATTGTTCACCCGCTATCAGCAGGCTGTCGATACCGGTCAGTTTGTCGAAGTCATAGGCACTGATAAGGAACAGGTAGGGATACTCGGAACTGCCGATGAAATGCTGGTCGCCATGCTTGAACAATTGCAGCTCGACCGTGCCTGCCAGTGCCTGCACCTGCAGGATCAATTGAGCCTCTGTACCCATTAGGGCGGTCTGCGTTGCGCGCGGTGCGACACCTTGAATCTGGATATGGCGCAGGGCGTCCAGCAGGGCCTGGAGTTCCCTGGGGTCCGGTGTCGCCCCGCTACCCAGCTGCCAGCTTCCCGAGGTTCGCTGCAGCGTGTAGCCGTCGGCGTTGATTGCCATTGGCGCGCGTATTTGCAGGAGGCTCGGGTCCAGCCATTTGCCGGGATCCACCGGTAAATCGAAGAGGTTGAGTGCCACGGCATAGATGTTATCTGCCGCATCATTGCGCGCATGCACTTTGCGAAAGCCCGGGGAAGTGCCCAGATACACCGTGCCCAGTTCCCGGTCCAGTGCTGACAGGGTCAGTTTGCGTCGATAGTGATAGTGAGCAACCAGGAAGCGTTGACGGGCGGCAAGGCTGTGCGCGACCGACCAACCCGGATCCGCTGCCGTCAGTTGCTGCAGCAACGCTTCGACCCTGGTGGTGTCCGCCGGCAAATTTTCCAGACCGGGCAGCAACCAGCGCTCGCCCGCTCTGTTGAGTTCCAGGGTGGCCCCGCTTTCATCGGTGAGGGATAGTTTGTCAACGATGTAAGCGCCCGGGTCAAGCAAGTTATTGCTGGCGAGGTGATCGCTTTCGGTTATTTCCTCCTGGTACAGCATGGCGACAATGCCCAGCTGCAGCAGCAGGAGGATGAACAGCAGCAGACCGGACCTGTTCACAGGCCTAACTCCCGCATGTAGCGGGCCCGCCGCCTTCTTGACAGCAGCCAGTTCGCGAAACCCAGCGCTAGCAGCCAGGCAAAGGCCGCAGCGTAGTTGACAAGTTCCAGTGCAACGCGAACGTTTTGTGCCATGGGCGGCAGGGTGCGGTTGAAGTGACCACGGGAGCGAATCTCCAGAAGTTGCTCGTCCTGCAGTGCCCAGTCCAGGGTGTTATTGAACAGTTCGATGGGACCCAGGTACTGCGTGCCACTGGCTCGCACCTGGGCGCCAAGCACGCGATCGCTCAGAAAGTCATTGGAAGAAAACACGATAATGCGCGCGGCTTCCGGTGAGCGTTTGACCAGTGTGTTGACCCCGGAACGGTTTGCCCCATCGGTGTTTTGCAAGGCCATCGGGGGAGACTGGAAGAACGAGCGGAAACGGCCATTTATCGATGCTGCAAGGAGGTAGCGCTGGGTAGTTGCCGGTTCTTCCCAGGCCTGGCCATCCTGGGGCGTAACTGCCCTGTCTTCGCTGAGCCAGGCGTTTGGGCTGCTCCAGAGCAACTGGCTTACACGTCGGCCATCATTTCGCTCAACCTCCAGCGGCGATGCCCAGGCCATTGTCAGTTGGGGGAGGTTGCCCACCAGTGGGTGGCGGGCCAGCCCCTGGGCCCGAATATCCAGGAAGTAGGGATAGTCAACAATGCGTACGTCTCGGAACTGGTAGGCACCGCTATCTCGCTTCACCGGCGCCGGAAAACGACCGTGGCGCTTGTCCATGATCAGGCCCTTGCCGATGCGGATACCGTGGTGCTCCAGCCACGCCGGTAACTCGCCGGTGTCACGGTCGCGCAGGGCCAGGCCCCCCTGATCGGGTTCCACCGTGTAAGGAGAGGTGGCGAGGATAACCGTGCCGCCACGCATCAGGAACTGGTCGATAGCGTAGATGGCGGTAGTGCTCAGTCGGCCAGGTGCTACCACAGCCAGGATATCTGCCTCTGGACTGATTTCGCCGTCCTCGAGATTCTCACGCAGAACACTGTAGTCGCGGGTAATGGCTTTCTCCAGGGTGGCGAAGCCCGCTCCGCCCATGTTGTACTGCTCCAGCTGCGGGTTCACCTGGGGTGCGGAGAGCGCAACGCTGCGGGTAAAGTTGCTGGCGAAACGTCTCAGGCCGGAATCGAGCGCCTTGCGAAACTGCCCCGGGTCAAAGTTGGTTGTGGGGAGCTGTACTACCTGGTTGGCGTCCGCCAGGGTGAGGTAGAAATAGAATTCCTGTTCCGCATCCAGGGCATAGGTCATGGGCGAGAAGCCCCACTCGTCCTCAATCATGCGCGCCAGCGCGCCATCTCCCGCTTCGGGGCGTAAGAAGCGGAAACTGAACTTGCCGTCGGAGGCGTCAACAGCCAGCTGCAGTTGTGCCTCAATGGAATCGCGGTAAGCCAGCAACGCATCCGGCAACAGGGCATCGTCAGAAGTATAGGCGATCAACTCAACGGGCTGCTCGATACCGGCGAACAGGTCGCCCCCGGCCCGGTAGTTATACAGCACATCGCGAATTGCACGGGTTATGTCGAACTCCGGATTGCGCAGCTGCACTTCTACCTGTCCATTGGCAGCATTGCGCACTTCGATCATGTCGTTAAAAGGCAAGACCTGGTGCTCGCTTCCATACTGTACCAGCACCGTAAAATAAGCGTTGACCAGCGACGACTGATAGCGGTCGGCAACCTGGAAGGGGGTGGGTTCTATGCCATAGCGGTCTTTGGCTTCCCGCTCTATCTCAGGTTGCTCCAGCGGGTCCACGAATTCAACCCGGACGTTGCCACCGGCAGCCTCGGCGTACTCCAGAACAAGATCTTTCAGCTGTGGCTCCAGCGGGGCCAGTAAAGGGTGGTTGCGAGCGCTGAAGTAACCCCGTATCAGCAGAGGCTCCTGTAGCTGCCCCACCAGTTGGCGACTGGCATTGGAAAGCGAGTAAATACGACCCTCGGTCACATCCCAGCGCAAGCTGTTGATACGCTCTACCCACAGGTTGGCCAGCACCAGGTTGCTCAGCAGCAGGAAAATGAAAATGCGCCAGTGGCGTTGGCGGGGGGTGCTGGCAAAGCGTGCCCAGCCTTCCTTCTCCAGTGTATAGACGTTCAGGCCCAGGAAAGCGATGACCAGCGTAAGGTAGTAAAACAGGTCGCGGAAATCGATGACGCCGCGGGTAATGCTGTCGAAACGCGAGCCACTGCCCAACTGGCGTAATTGATCTGCGCTGCGACTGTCAAAGAACTCGGTAAAGAGACTGCTGCCGACCATGTAGAGCAGCCCACACAGTGCGACGCTCCCCAGCAGGCTGACAATAGAGTTATCGGTGCGTGAGGAGACAAACAGGCCAATGGAGAGATACGTCCCGCCCAGCAGAAGACTGGCCAGGTAGCCCGCCCATACGGGCCCCCAGTCAAGGTCGGCAATAAGCGCTACGGTGATGGGCAGCGGCAGCGTGGTGACCAGGGCCAGCAATAACAGCAGCAGGCAAGCCATAAATTTCCCCAGGACGAAGCGCCAGAGGGGGCAGGGTTGCACCAGTACGTGTTCTAGTGTGCCGCTGCGACGCTCCTCGCTCCACATGCGCATGGTGAGGGCGCTGCACAGAAATATCAGCAGTAGTGGCATCCACTGGAAGAGGGGGCGTACATCGGCGATGTTACGGGCGAAAAAGGACTCCGCCCAGAATACGACAAACAGGCATACCGATGCGAAGCCGCCCAGAAAGAGCCATGCGACCGGGGAGGCGAAGAATAGTCCCAGCTCTTTCTGCGCGATGCGGCTAGTCGCCATTGTTCATTACTTCCTGAAAGACTTCTTCGAGATGTCTCACTCGCGGCTCCAGCGTATAGAGTCGAGCGCCTGCCTGCAGCACACACTGAGAGATATTTCCCGCGGCTGTATTCCGGTCACACCCCTCTCTCAGCTGCAGCACGAACTCATGGCAATCAGAGTCAGTGAGGTTGGCTGTCACATTGACGATCTGGGGTAGGCCCTGTAGCAGTTTTTGCAACTCCGCTGCCTTGTCCGTGCGCAGGACCAGGCTGTCACTGCAGTGCAGGTCTGCCAGATCGCGGTCCAGCGCCAGCTGCCCGTTGCGCAGTATCAGTACCCGGTCACAAACGGCTTCAACTTCCTGCATGATGTGGGTGGAAAGGAGAATCGTGGCGCGACGCGAAAGCTGCTCCAGAAGCTTGCGCATCTGCGCGGTCTGGTGCGGATCAAGTCCGTTGGTGGGTTCGTCGAGGATAAGGAAATGAGGTCGTCCCAGCACCGCCTGGGCAACGCCCACACGTTGCTTCTGTCCGCGGGAAAGTGTGGCGATTTTGTCGACGCCACGGTCTACCATTTCGGTAGCAATCAGTGCCTCGCGCACTGCGCGACTGCGATCTTCCCGGGAAATACCTTTAATGGTTGCCACGTAGTCAAGGTAATCTGCGACCATCATGTCCGGGTAAACGGGCAGGTTTTCCGGCAGGTAACCCAGCTGGCGTTGAATGCAATAGGCGTTCTGCCCGAGGTTTTCACCATTGACGGTCACCTGCCCCGTAGTCGGTTCCAGGTAACCACTGAGCATGCGCATGATGGTGGTTTTACCGGCGCCGTTTGGCCCCAGCAATCCCACTACCTGGTTGTCCCCAATGGAGAAAGAGACGTTGGACACTGCGGTGTTGCGCCCGAACTGCCTGCTCAGGTGGTTTGCTGTGATCATGTTGCCCTGCCGTTAACCGGGTTCAATCTCCCAGCCAGGGTTCCCGCATGGTGACGAACTCCTCTGCGGCGGTGGGGTGAATGCCAATTGTACTGTCGAATACGGCCTTGGTCGCGCCGGCTTTCATGGCGATGGCTATACCCTGCATGATTTCGCCAGCATCCGGCCCCACCATATGCACGCCGACTACCCGGTCGGTAGCTGAGTCCACAATCATCTTCATAAAGCTGCGCTCATCGCGCCCCGAGAGCGTGTGTTTCATCGGCCGGAAGGAAGATTTGTATAGCGTGATGTCGGCGAACTTTTCACGCGCCTGCTCTTCCGTAAAACCGACGGTGCCAATATTGGGCTGGGAGAACACGGCCGTGGGTATGAAGTCGTACTCCGGAGCGGCCTCGAGCTGCCCGAACTCGCGGCGGGCGAATGCCATGCCCTCGGCGAGCGCTACTGGTGTGAGCTCCATACCGCCGGTCACATCGCCCAGTGCGTAAATGCTCGCCTCGCTGGTGCGGAAATTAGCGTCGACGGCGATGGTGCCATTGTCGTTGAACTGCACGGATACATTCTCCAGGCCAAGTCCGGTCAAGTTGGCCTTGCGTCCCGTGGCATAGAGTACGGCGTCTGCTCCGATCACGCTGCCGTCAGTGAGCTGCAATTCCAGGCCATTGGCACTGGAGGTAATCGCGGTGACATTGGTATTGAAGCGCAGGTCCACACCGCTCTTGGCGATTTCCCGGGCTGCATGGTCGCGTATATCCGCGTCAAACCCGCGCAGGAACAGGGGGCCTCGGTAGAGCTGGGTGACCCTGGCGCCCAGGCCGTTGAAGATACCGGCGAACTCCACGGCGATGTAGCCCCCGCCGACGACTACCAGGCGCTCGGGGAACGTCTCCAGGTCGAAGATTTCGTTGGAGGTCACGGCCAGCTCCCTGCCGGGGAAATCAGGGATATGCGGCCAGCCACCGGTGGCAATCAGGATTTTTCCTGCTGTGTACTGTTGGTCGCCTACCGCCACGGTATTGGGTCCGACGATAGTGGCGCGGCCGTCGATCAGCTCCGCCTCTACGCCTGATAGAAGGTTTCGATAGATAGCGTTGAGCCTGGAAATTTCGGTCTTCTTGTTGTCGCGCAGAGTGCTCCAGTCAAAGCCTGGTTGGGTCGCTTCCCAACCGAAGCCCTGGGCATCCTTGAAGCCTTTGCCATATTCAGAGGCGTATACATAGAGTTTCTTGGGCACACAACCCACGTTGACGCAGGTCCCGCCCATATAACGGTCCTCGGCGACTGCCACACGAGCACCAAAACCTGCGGCCATGCGCGCAGCTCTGACGCCGCCTGATCCGGCGCCGATAACAAACAGATCATAGTCGTAATTGGACACGTTGCAGATCCTCATTTGAAAGTGGTTCTAGTCTAACAGCAGCTGTGAGAATGGCTTAACTATCCCGGCTATAAATACCTTTTATCAAGGTTTCGTAGCGCTTTCTGCTCGATTAGAATTGGCGTCCCGATAGCTACGGCCTTTGCAGGCCGAAAACCCACAGGAAAAATCATGAATTTCAGATATGCACATGTACTCCTGGTGCTGATGTCGCTGTTTGTTGCGACCGCAGGTGCCAGCGCAGAAGAAACTCCCCCGACCGAGGCCGCAGCCCTGAACGAGGCAGCGCTCCTGGCCGAAGCAGCGCCCGCGCCTGACGAGGTTGCCCTGACCAATGGATCACGAATCCTGGGTACCGTTACCACGGTTCGTGACGGTGTGGTGACTGTGGAAACGGACTTTGCAGGTACGCTGGAAATTCCAGTTGATATGGTTTCGTCAATGCAGACGGCTAACCCGGTAGTGATGCAGATGGCGGACGAGTCGGTAATCGAAAATCAACCGCTGGTAATCAACAACGATCAACTGGTCGTTGGCGGGGCTTCCCCACTGCCTCTGGAAGACCTGCTGGTGGTCAACCCCGAGCCCTGGGAGCTGGGTTACGGATATAAATGGACCGGCCTGGCCAGCTTTGCCTTCGCCGTGGAACGCGGCAACACCAAAACCGATGAACTGGACTATCGGCTGGAGTCCGTATGGCGTAGCGATGACGACCGCTATACGCTCAAGGCCTTTGGTAATGTGGATAAGGCCAATGACGTCAAAAATGCCGACAACTGGGTAGTGAACGGTAAATACGACTATTTCCTGGAGGGCCCTAACTTCTGGGGCGTCAATGCCTACGCAGAATCTGATGAGTTTGCCGACCTGGACCTGCGCTGGTACGTCGGCCCGTATATTGGCCGGGAATTCTATACGGAACCGGTGTTTATGTTTGAGGCCATGATCGGTATCTCCTACGTCAGCGAGGACTTCATTGTGGCGGAGGACAACGACTATCCTGGTGCCAACTGGGAGCTGCATATGTCCAGCGATTATCTCGGCGGCGATTCCAGGCTGTACTTCGACCAACTGGGTATCCTCAACCTGGATGAGGCCTCGGATGTGGTCATCAATAACACCTTTGGCCTCGCTTTTCCCCTGTTGTTTGGCTTGGAAGCAGCCGCAGAAGTCCGCCTGGACTACAATTCCGGTGCGGTGGCAGGCGTGGACAAGCTCGACGAGCGCTACGCGCTGCGCATTGGTTACACCTGGTAAGTCACTGTCCCTGCATGCGTACCGCAGCTGCGAGTTGTTGCAGCAGCGGTACGCTGTCTTCCAGCGACAGGCAGGCGTCGGTGATGCTCTTGCCGTAGGTCAGCTCGCTGCCATCGCCAATGGACTGGCTGCCCGCTACCAGGTGTGACTCCAGCATGACGCCACGAATGGCGTGTTCTCCGGTCTGTATCTGTTCACACAGGCTGGAGACAACTACGGCCTGCTTTTGCGGGTCTTTGCCACTGTTGCCGTGGCTGCAGTCGACAATGAGCGAGGGTGGCAGATCGGCCGCCGCGAGAGCTGTCGCCGCTGCCTTGACTGCCTCTGCACCATAATTTGGCCCTGTTTGTTTGCCGCCGCGAAGAATGAGATAGCCGTGGGGGTTGCCGGTGGACTCGAGAATAGCGGGTGTCCCCTCCTTGGTCAGCGAGGGGAACCAGTGGCTATGGCTGGCGGAGCGAATGGCGTCGATGGCCACGTCGATCTGCCCATAGGTGCCGTTTTTGAAGCCCACAGGCATCGACAGCCCGGAGGCCAGTTCCCGGTGTATCTGGCTTTCTACTGTGCGTGCGCCGATTGCGCCGAAACTGACCAGGTCGGCATAGTACTGGCCGAAAGTGGTATCGAGAAATTCACTTGCGGCTGCCATGCCCCTCTCGGCTACGTCCAGCAACACCTTGCGTGCCACATGCAGCCCCCGATTGATATGGAAGCTGCCGTCCAGGTCCGGGTCGTTGATAAGCCCCTTCCAGCCGACGACGGTGCGTGGTTTTTCGAAATAGACTCGCAGTACGGGAAAAATTGCATCGGACAGTGGGGCTGCGGCGGCCTGGAAGCGGTCGGCAAAATCCAGCAATGCAGCGGGGTCGTGCACCGAGCAGGGCCCGACGATTGCCAGCAGACGGGGGTCTTTTCCGGCCAGAATCGCCTCGATTGTCGATCTGCTTGCAGCGACGGTCGCGCCGGCGCGCGCGCTCAACGGTAGTTCATCTGCCAGTACCCAAGGCGTGATCAGGGGGCGGGCCTTGCTGATGCGAATATCGTCCGTGCTTTCTTTTTTAGACATTCTGGTGTCCATGTATGTGAGTACTCGCATACTCTGTGTGTCCCAAAAAAGGGCGACTACGTCGCCCTATGTAGTCGCTTGCGGAGTTCAGCGGGCGCCTTTGATCAGGCTGCGGAACCAGTCCGCTATGGTCTCATGTTTGAAGTCGGTGAATTCGCCGGCGTCCATAAACATACCGTGTTCATTACACTCTTCGAACCAGATGTGTGGCTGGTTCGAGTCGGAGCGCTTTTCCATGTCTTTGCCGCAACGTGGGCAGGCGATATCTTCAACGGCATCCCATTTTTTGCCCTCATCGGGATTGCCGCGATCCAGGGCATCGCCCATCCACTTGCCTTTGAGGGCCTCCGCCTCACCGATGTCGAACCAGATGCCCTCGCAATGCGTGCACCGGTCGATGACGACATCGCCACCATAAGTGATTTCATCCATGCCGTGACCGCATTTGGGACACTTCATGCTGTGTTCATCCGGGTTATATTCCATCTGCTTTCCCTGTTTTCGATTTTTTTAAGGTCGCCGGCACGGTTGCCGATACAGAACGCAAGAGTCTAGCCCACGCGGGATCGCTTGTCCTCCCCCCGGCGAAGCAAAAAACACGCGCCGGTTGTGGTTTTTAAGCTACGTTTAATCTTCAGCGCTACCATACGGGGTTATAGCGGACACAAGCGCATTGCCCACGGTAAAGCCCCAGGCCGGAGATCTCCAAATGAAACGACTGCAAAAAACGTTGGCTGCTGCCTTCCTGACCCTGTCCAGCACAGTGGTCTTCGCCCTGGATGACGCGGACGCAGGTAAGGCCCACTACGCCACTTGTGTGGCATGTCACGGCGAAAACGGACAGGGTAATAGAGCGTTGAACGCGCCACGGCTCAGTCATCTGCAAGCCGTTTATGTTACTGCCCAGTTACAGAAGTTTCGCAGTGGTATGCGTGGCGGGGCCAACGATACCGATGCGGCCAGGCAGATGGCGCCTATGGCAGTCACGCTGCCGGACGATGAGGCGTTAACGGATGTTGCGGCATATATCGCCAGCCTGGAGAGTCCGGTATCGGCTGCCATTGTTGAGGGGGACGTGACCCTGGGTGCGGATTATTACAATCAGTTGTGCGGCGCCTGCCACGGTGCTGGTGGTGTAGGTAACCCCGCACTGAATTCGCCGCGACTGGCGGGCAGCGATGACTGGTATCTGGAGGCACAGGTTCTCGCCTTCCGTGCTGGTCAGCGTGGCGCACACCCTGAAGACAAGACCGGCAGACAGATGCGTGCGATGGCGGCCATACTGCCCGACGAACAAGCGATCAAGGACGTGGTCGCCTATCTGCACAGCCTGACGCAGCAGGATTGAACATGAAGCGACTGCTCCCCATGCTGTTTGCCTCGTTAGCCAGCGCCGTCGCCCTGGCCCAGGCGGAGCCGATCGTGCTCAATGCAGACTGCCCCCCCGGATTTGAGCTGAGCACGGGCCAATGCGAACTGCGCAGTCTCTACCAGCTCTACCCCTCGCTGCAGGATGCGGGTGTTGGGGGGCTGAAAACCGGACTACCAGGGTGGCGCGATGGTTTTACGCCGCAGCAGACGGATCTGGGGCGCTACCTGTTCTTTGATCCAGTGTTGTCTCGCGACGGCACGGTAAGTTGTGCCACCTGTCATGCGCCGGACAGGGGGTTTTCCGATGGTCTGGGCAGGAGTGTGGGGATAAATGGCTCCGTTTTACCGCGGTCCGCGCCCTCACTATGGAACGTGGCCTTCCTTAACAGCTTTTTCTGGGATGGTCGTGCCGACTCCCTGGAAGAGCAGATGGTAGGCCCGCTGTTTGACAAGCACGAGATGGGCAGTGACCCGCAACTGTTGCTCGACACGCTCAATGGCATACCCGCTTATCGGCAGCTCTTTGCGCAGGCTTTTCCCGCTGATTTCAAGTCGGGCGATGCAGAGATTCGACTCGATCAGGTCTATGCTGCCATCACTGCGTTCCAGGTCACGCTGGTATCCCTCAACAGCCGCTATGACCAATACGCTCATGGTTACGCCGACGCGCTCACGGAGCCAGAGATAGAGGGCCTCAATATTTTCCGCTCATTCGTTGCCCGCTGTGCTGAGTGCCATACACCACCCCTTTTCACCAACCAGCAGGTTGCCGTGCTCGGTACACCCGAGCCCGAGGGCATGCCCTTTGATCCAGGCGCACAAATACCCATGAACGAACCCAGCCAGCGCGGTGGCTTCAAGGTCCCCAGCCTGCGCAATATCGAACTGACCGCGCCCTATATGCACTCCGGGCGATTTGCTACCCTGCGCGAGGCGGTTTCGTTCTATACCGGCGGCAGAGGCCACGCTGTGCCAGAAGGTGAGGAATTGAAAATTCACTGGCATATTTGGGAGCCCAATCTCACCGAAGATGAACTGGACAGGCTGGTGGACTTCCTCAAGACACTGACCGATGAGAGTTTCAAACCTGAACAACCGCGGCGACTGCCCTCCGGGCTGCAGCCGATGCATCAAGTAATCGCCTATATTGGCGAAAACGACAACGGAGAAGAAGACCATGAATAAGATCGTAGCCGTAGTCGGCGCGCTCGCGCTGCTGGGCGGGGGATATTACCTCGGCAATGCCAATCAGCCGGAGCCTACAGTGATCAAGGTGCCCACAGCACCCAAGGCTGAATTTACCTCAAGTGGGGCGGACGAAGTGTCTGCAGCCTCTGGCAAAGTCAGTGTGCGTGCCTGGGAGACACCAACCAGTGGTGAAGTCATCATCGTCAAGGATGGTGAGTCGATTCAGGATGCGGTGAAGGCCGCACAGCCCGGCGCAGTGATCAAGGTGATGCCTGGCACCTATAAGGAGACCGTGTACGTTGACAAGGACAACATCACCCTGTCAGGCGTGATCGAGCGAGGCGCCTACCCGGTGATGGACGGTGAGGGTGTACGCAACGACGCCGTGTTGTACTCCGGTAACGGCTTCACCGTAGAGAACCTGTACATTACCAAGTACAAGGGTAACGCGATCATGGGGCAGGCGGGCAACAACTACATCATCCGCAACAACATCATTGTTGATACCGGTGTATACGGAATCTTTCCTCAATTGGGCAAGAACGGGATTGTGGCGCACAACGTGATCTCAGGCATAGAGGATGCGGCCATCTATGTAGGTATGTCGGACAACGTAGACGTGGTTTACAACCAGGTCTTTGATAGCGTGGCCGGCATCGAGATCGAGAACAGCCGCTCGGCTCTGGTTGAAGGCAACTTCGTCTACAACAATACAGGGGGCATTCTGGCGTTCATTACTCCCGGACTACCTATCAAGACCTGCAGTGATGTAATCATTCGCAACAACTTCGTTGTCGACAACAATCATGAGAACTTTGCCATTCCCGGATCTCTGGTCTCCAATATCCCACAGGGTACCGGCATGCTGATCATGGCTTGTGATGACGTGGTGGTAGAGCAGAACATCATCACCGGCAATGAGTCCATGGGCATGCTGTTCACTGACTTCTCACTTGCCGGGAATGCCGCCACTGATCCGGATGCGGACCCACGACCAAATCGTCCGAAAATTCTCAATAACATCATGCGTGATAATGGTAAGAACCCTGCACCCATGGTACGCGCGGTCCTGGCCACCCAGATGCTGACGCGCGGCCCCGATGTGATAGATACGGTGGGCATGGATGACGGCTGCATCCTCAACCCTGAGCGCTACCGCACCTTTGGGCTGGAGAAATATGGCGATTGTGAATTTGAAAATACCAAGACGGTTCTCACTTACACGCTGCCCGAGCCGGTGCCGCCACGAGTCAACGAAACTAATATGGACAAGGGTAAGCTTGCCTACTACGGCGTATGTGCCGGCTGTCATGCCTACGGCTCGCGCATGATTGGCCCACCCACGCAGATCATTCAGGCTTTATACATGGATAATCCGGAAGGTATCGCTGCGTACGCCGCCGCGCCTGTCAGGAAACGCGATGACTATCCTGAGATGCCGCCGCAAGGTCACCTCGACGATGAGACGCGCCTGGCTGCTGCGAAGTTCATGCTGGGACTGACCAGGTAAGCGCAATTCACCCGGTAATTTGAGCCACCTTCGGGTGGCTTTTTTCATTGAGGTCAGCACCAGCTAGCCTCGTCGGCAGGATGCTTGAGCAGCTCTTCAATATTTGCATTGAGAATCCGGTAGCCCACATTGCCATAGAGAACCTGTCGGCCGCTATTAAGAATCCAGGTGGGACTGCCATTGACGCCCAGCTCTTTTGCCCGGCACAGGTCACTCATTAGCGCTGCGATAGCGCTGCCGTCGTTCAGGGCAGCAAGAATGGAATCCCTGGCACTCCCCTGTTCTTCCGCGAGATCCAGGAGCAGATCCATGTTGCTAACATTCTGCGCCTCACAGAAGAACGCGCGTCGAATACGCAGTGCGGTTGCCGCCATCGCTTCCGCCGAGTTCGTCAGCGACACAGCGCACAGTAGCAGGTGTGCCTGGGCCGAAGAACGTGGTCGATTTTTTTCCCATAACTCGGGATGAACCGTTGCCATTTCAAAAGGCGCCGCTGACTCCCTGACGTGTTTGCCAAAATTTTCGAAGCCGTCCTTTTCACCCCAGCGCTGCGGGATTTTCAATTCGCAGTCCCCAAAGATATCAACGAAGTGATGCTGCACTTTTATCTGCTTGCCCCATTGCTTCTCCAACTGCTCGAGACGGTGCTGTGCAATCCATGCCCACACGCAGAGTACATCGCTGTAGTAATCAATGATGATATCCGAGTTGTTTGTACTCATTTGCATACTCCTGCTAATGCGCCTGCCTGATCCTTCGAAGGAATAACGATATCAATGAAACAGCGCCACTGACTGATGCAGGTCAAAAAATGTACGTTACTTATTTAGTTTTTCGTCCTACACTGTTTTTGCGGTATCTAAACGACATAACAGAGCGAGTGTAGTAATGCTGGAAAAAGAACTGGCGCAGGCCACCAAGATGGCCTCACAGGCCAATAAAAAAGTAGAGCAGCTTCGCAAGAAGTTGGTATCGGAATCGGAAAAGTCGCATGCCAAAGCCAAACGGGAACTGCAGGCAGCACGCAAGCGTCACACCACGGCGAATGCGCGCTTGAAAAAAGCCCGTACAGCGTTGAAGAAAAAAGCCACTCCCGATAACCAGAAGAAAGTTGATGCGCTGATGAAGCAGGTTCAGGACCTTGCAGAATCAGTGGGCCGAATCACCAAGGCGGCTTATGAAGCGGCACAGCGATACACCTCGGTGAGAGCTGATGTGCTGCTTGAGGAGCGCAAGGCCAAGGCTGCAGACCAGGCCGCTGCGATGGTGGAAAAAGCATCCGCCAAAGCCAAACCAGCAAAAAAGAAAGCAGCTTCCAAAAAGAAGGCACCAGCGAGGAAGAAGGCTGTAGCTAAAAAGAAGGCTGCTCCTAAAAAGAAAGCAGCTCCCAGGAAGAAAGCTGCTGCTAAAAAGAAAGCGGCCCCTAAGAAAAAAGCTGCACCAAAGAAAAAAGCAGCAGCCAGGAAGTAAGGCCGCCGCTGGCGAGTAGACAGGCGCCGGCGTAGTAGCACCCCCATCGCGCGCGGATCTGGCCGCGAGCGATGGGTGATCATCGTATAGTCAGCCCCAGACTCTGTTTTAGTGCCCCCTGCGGAGGCTCTTCCGTTCCCGGAACGGGCTGTGCACACCGGGTGGGTAAGATATTCTTGAATAGTAGCTACAATGAGTCAGAGCAAAGCAGTCGTAGTTAAGGGGGTAAGCTTTCCTCCGCTTCTGTTACTGTGCGTAATGTTGGTGCAGCTCTCTGCTTGTGGTGAGCCTGAGGGCAGAGGTCGCGTGCAAGGCGCAACACTGCCCGATGAGGTTATTGCTGTGCGAGCCGGACGACAGCCGTTAGCGGTGGCCGGACAAGCGCAGCAGATTCTATTCGGCGACCTGCATGTGCATACCACATTTTCGCCCGACGCATTCATCATGGCGACACCGCTTACTGGCGGCACGGGTCTGCATCCGCCGGCCGATGCCTGTGACTTTGCCCGTTACTGCTCCGCTCTCGATTTCTGGTCGATCAATGATCATGCCGAGGGACTTACCCCCCCGCAGGTGGGCTGAAACACGTGAGAGTATTCGTGAATGCAATGCGGCCGCCGGCGACCCCGCGAATCCGGATATGGTTTCTTTCCTGGGTTGGGAGTGGAGTCAGGTCAATACTGACCCCCGAAAACACTACGGCCACAAGAATGTCATTTTCCTGGATACGCAGGAGGGCAGGGTACCAACGCGGGCCATTGCCGCGCCTCGCGAACGTCTGGCGCAGGCCCCTATGGGACGCGTGACCCAGGTGATGATGTCGCTGATGGATTTTGAAAACCGCGATTTCTACCTTGGGATTCAGCAGTATTACGACGAGATCGGCGAGACGCCGATATGTGATCCGGAAACAGATTCGAGAGCACTACCCGCGGACTGCCTTGAAGTCGCGGCGGAGCCGCGACAGCTTTTTGCCAAGCTGGATCAGTGGGGTTTTGACAGTATTGTTATTCCCCATGGTAATTCCTGGGGTATGAACACGCCAGCTTCTACCCGTTTTGACAAGCAGCTGAACTCGCAGCAGCATGACCCGCAGCGTCAGATATTGTTCGAAATCTACTCCGGCCATGGTAATGCCGAGGAATACCGCAAATGGCGGGCTGCGGTAAAAGGCGCAGACGGCGGCCTGGTCTGTCCCGCCCCCTTTGATGACTACATGCCCTGTTGCCACCGCGCGGGGCAGATTATTCGCCAGCGCTGTGAAGCTGCAGGTGAGAGCAAAGCAGAGTGCCAGCGGCGCGAATTTGAGGCGCGACAGAACTTTGTCGATGCAGGCAATTCGGGGCACTTGACCGTGCCGGGCCAGCAGGTCGTCGACTGGCTTAACTGTGGTACCTGCCCCGACTGTTTCAACGAGCCAATGGATCACCGTCCTGCGGCCACCGCGCAGTATGCACTGGCGATTACCGGTTTTGAATCCGGTCAGGGCCCTCTCAATTTTCGCTTCGGCTTTATTGGTTCCAGTGACAACCATCGCAGCCAGCCTGGAACCGGCTACAAAGAAGAGAAACGCAAATTCATGACCGAGTCCTTCGGCGCAGACAATCCACGTCTCGCCAGACGTATCGGTGACCAGCGTGATGCACAACCATTCTCCCTGCCGCTGGATACGGCCAAAAACGTCGGTTTGCAGAATGCCCGTAACATGGGGCGCCAGAACTCGTTCTGGCTGACCGGAGGCCTGGTCGCCACCCATAGCAGCGGCAGGGACCGGCACGCCATCTGGGACAGCTTAAAGCGACGAGAGGTCTACGCGACCTCCGGCGACCGTATCCTGTTGTGGTTTGACCTGCTGCAAGAGGGGCAGCGCCACCCCATGGGCTCACAAGTAAGTGTCCACGCCACTCCGCGCTTCCGCGTCAGTGCCATGGGCGCGTTCAGGCAGCAGCCGGGTTGCCCTGACTATGCCCGCCGGGGCATGGGCGCGGAGCGTGTCGCTTCCCTGTGTGGCGGCGAATGCTATCACCCCGGCGACGAAAGGCTGCGCATGGACCGGATCGAGATAGTACGTATCCGTCCGCAGCAAGTCGCCGATGAGGCAGTTGATCAGCTGATAGAAGATCCCTGGAAGACCTTTCCCTGCGACCCGGACACGCTGGAGTGTGTTGTCGAATTCGATGACGAGGGCTTCCTGGAAGAGCAGCGCGAGGTGATCTACTACGCGCGTGCCGTTCAGGAAACAACAGAGATGATCAACGCCGACAACCTGCGCTGCGAGTACGATGCAGCCGGTGTTTGTATCGCGGTGAATCCCTGTTACGGAGACTTCCGTACCCCTGCTGACGATGACTGCCTGGCGCCTGCGCAGCAGCGCGCCTGGTCTTCCCCCATTTTTGTAGCACCTGTAGAGGGCGCACCATGATCAACACATTGCAAGGCCTTGCCCGTAATCGCGGTTGGGTAAAGTCACTGCTACTGGTCGTTCTCGCCGTGCTGGTTGCCGGTGGACTGTGGCTCTACGTTGATGAGGACGCGGCCAGGGATGTGAAGAAGAAGGCTGAGCTGGTCGCGCTGGAAGCGATCGGTGACGCCGCTACCCGTCGTATTGGCGGCGACAGCGACGGCGAGGCCTCGCACGGTAGTGCGGTGGAACTGATCAAGCGGCCGATCGAAGTTCAGCAGGTGGCAGAGAATGTTTACATGGCGACCGGTGTAGGCAATGTGATAATGGTCACCACCAGCGAAGGTAATGTGCTGTTTGATACCGGTCTTGTACTGCAGACACCCAGGCAACTGGCCGCGCTGCAGGCGGTGTCCGATGCGCCTATACACACCATTGTGTTGAGCCATTCACACGCGGATCATATTGGCGGAACGCGTTTTTTTGCCGGGCAAGACACCAGGATAATCGCCCACAAGCAGTTTAGCGAAGAACAGCGTTACCTGATGGAGCTGGAGCCCTACCAGTACCAGCGCAACCGCACACTTTTTCCGTGGATGCCTGCCTGGGACGAGCGTCCTGATATTGCCATGATGCGCTACGGTGGAATCGAACCTGATCTCACCGTGGATGATTGGGAGCGCTACAGCTTCACCCTGGGTGGCGTGGAGTTCGTGGTGTTGGGTACACCTGGTGCGGAGGGCGCGGATAACGTGGTGATGTGGTTACCGCAGCAGAAAATACTCTTCAGCGGAGACTTCTTCGGCCCCCAGTTTCCCCAGTTCCCCAACGTTTTCACCATGCGCGGAGAGAAAGTGCGCAAGCCGATGGAATACGTAAAATCCCTGGATTTCCTGATGCCACTGGGTGCGGAAATTGTCGTTCCCAGCCACCTTGACCCGACTTACGGTCAGGCACAAATAGGCGCCGATATGCAGCGCATTCGCGATGCCGTACAGTACGTTCACGACCAGACGGTGGCGGGGATGAACTCAGGCAGAACGGTTTACCAGTTGATGCAGGAGATCAAGTTACCCGCGGAGCTGGACCTGGTGCAAAACCACGGCAAGGTGGACTGGGCGGTGCGCAGTATCTGGGACTACTATATGACCTGGTTCCACTTTGAGAGCACCACGGAGCTTTACCCCGTACCGGCCCGCGAGGTGTACGCAGATCTCGCCGCCGTAGCCGGCAGCGAAGGCCTGGTCAGCCTGGCGCGGAACTATTTGCTGCAAGGTGCAGCGGTGAAAACACTTCACGTTGTAGAAGTGGTACTGGCGGCTGAGCCTGCCAACAGCCAGGCACTGGCGCTGCGGCAGCAAGCTTTGTCAGTCCTGCTCAATGCTGCGGAAAATGGCCTGCAGAACGATTACGAAATCTACTGGCTACAGTCGCGCCTGAGTGACACCGCGGCGCGGCTGGACAGTATCTCTTCCCGGCCCTGACTACTCCCCCTCGCCGGTGCGATAGGGCGTTATGCCGGCTCGTTGCCTGGCTTCAGCATGGCGGCTCTGCTGCTCCAGAGTGAAACGATAAGCGATGTAATATTTGTAGATGTTGGCGACGTACTGCACCGTTTCCCTGCCTATTTCCTTTGCCGCGACCAACTCAACGTTATCGAACCAGACATTGGGGTCGTAGCCCATACTCCTTGCCTTGTTGCGCATGTTGATCATGCGGGTCGGGCCTGCGTTATAGGCGGCCAGGGCGAGAAAGATCTGGTTGCGCTCATCAATCTCCGGATCGTTAAAGTAGCGATTGCGCAGGAAGTTGAGGTACTTGATGCCCGCCTCGATATTGGCTTCAGCCTTTTCGATATTGGGTATGCCCACATTTTTGTCGCTCGCCGTGCTGGGCAGCAACTGCATCACGCCGATTGCGCCGGCGTGGCTGCGGGCGCTCTGGTCCAGACGTGATTCCTGGTAGCCCTGGGCAGCGGCCACCAGATAATCGACTTCATACTTTTCCCCGTATTTCTGAAAAAGGTGTTCAAACTCGAGGAAGCGCTGGTAATCCGAATCGTTCAGTGCGTTGGCCGCCCAGTCAAAATCGCGAATGTAGCGGTTCTTCAGCACATTGCCGATCAAGGTGCCTTCCCGGTTCTTTTTCAGGAAACTGTTGACGGCCTCGGCCAGCAGCGGGCTGTTTTCGCGAAATACCCAGGCGGTGCGGCCCCCTTCGCGAAACACAATGTCATCGCGCACCACGGTGTTGGTGAAAACGTCCTTCCACAGCAGGGGCTTGTAGTCATCGACGATAGCCCAGGGCAGCAGGCCCTTGTCCACCATTTCGATCAGGTCGTCATCCTCCAGAAACTCGGAAACCAACTCGATATCAACCGGTGCCTTACCTGCCTCGGCCAGGCGGCGGTTGAGAATCTCCACGCTCTCCCGGTAACTGCTGGAGTGGCGCAGGTGTATTGTTTCCCCGGAGAGGTCGTCGATGGATGCCAGCGGGCCCGCGCTGGGTCCGGTAATCAGTATTTCTGACAGTGGTTTGCTGAAGGGGATACTGAAATCGACGATCTCGTCCCGCTCTGGCGTGATCGACAGACCGGCGATAATGATATCCCCGCGGCCCGCGAGTAGTGCCGGTATGAGCTGGTTGCGTGCCACTGGTAAAATAGCCACGTGCACCTTCACTGTTTTCCGCTGCAGTCGCTGGTTGATAGCGTTTTCGAAGCGGGTGACAATCTCCTTGACCAGACCCTTCTCCTCTCCGCTGTCCTCCAGGTAATAGCGGCCCGGGCTGTACACTGTGAGAACCCGGATGACCCTGCGTTCCTCCATCACATCAAGGTCGCCGGTCCAGGCCTGGAGGGTGCGAGCTGCCGGCAGTTCGTCCTCCCCCGGTTCAGGGGCGAGGGTAGGCGAGTCTTGCGGGTCGGAGGCGTCTGCTGCTGGCGAATCTGCTGAGCCCGCCGTTTCTGTTGGCGTCGCGGCAGGCGCGCCTTGAGGTGCATCGCCACAGGCTGCAAGGCTTAAAAAGCATAACAGTAGAACGAGGGGGTTCAGTTTCTTCATATGGCTTCTCTGTCTACAGTGCTGGGGTGGTGCCGCAGGCGTTCTCATGCGACGGTCATCATCTCCACGACGGTGTTTTCTGGCAACATCTTTTGCGCCGTTCAGCCTGCGGTCTGGGCCCCATCGATGGGCAGCGCTATACCATTGATGAACCGGGCTTCGGCAGAGGCAAGATAGGCCACGGCCGCCGCGATTTCCTCCGGCTGGGCACCATCGGTCAACGGCATGAGCCTGCCCAACAAGTCCATGTCTGCGTTTTCAGGCGTATTGAAGGCCTCGGTGAGCGGGGTCTTGACGAAGCCCGGGCACACCGCGTTGACTCGAACACCCTGCTTGCCATATTCCATCGCCAGGGATTTGGAAAACATCAGTACAGCCGCTTTGGTGGCGCAATACGCAGAGTTGTAGGCCTGGCCTACAAGCCCGGCGGTGGAGGACATGTTGATGATATTGCCCTGGCTCTGCAACAGGTGGGGTATGGCGGCACGGCACATGAAGAATACGCCGTTCATGTTGATGCTGACCGCGCGATGCCACTGCTCATCGGTAATGTCGGCCATGTGTTCGCACAGGGCGATGCCGGCGATGTTACACAGTACGTCCAGCTTGCTAAAGCTGGCAACGCAGGCTTCCACGGCGGCATTGCAGGCTGCGGAGTCGGTAACATTGAGCCGGTGGGTTTCGCTGCGACTGCCGGCTGGCAGGGCGCTGACAGTTTCCACCAGGCCATCGCTATCAATATCGGCGAGGAATACCGCAGCTCCCTCGGTGGCCATGCGAATGGCGGTGGCCCGGCCAATGCCAGAGGCCGCGCCGGTGATCAATGCGACCTGATTTTGCAAGCTATCCATAGTGAGTGATTTCCTGGGTGCGGAGAATGATTTTGCCCATGTGGGCGCCACTTTGCATGTAATCGTGTGCCTGTGCCACATCGGCCAGTTCAAATACGCGGTCGACCACGGGCTTGACGCTGCCGTTTTCCAGGTGCGGGTAGATATGCTCCCGAATCTCCCGGGTCATGACGGTCTTTTGCGCAAAACTCTGGGCTCGCAGTGTTGAGCCGCTGAGGGTGATGCGTTTAATCAGTAGGGGTGCGAAATTGACCTCGGCCTGAAAGCCGCGAATAAAGGCGATATTCACGATGCGGCCTTCTGCGGCGGCAAGGTTGATATTTTTCTGGATAAACTCACCGCCCACCATGTCCAGGATTACGTTAATCCGCTCCTTGAGCCCGGCGTCAGTCAGTGCCTGCTCGAAGTCCTCATCCTTATAGTTGATGGCCCGCACCGCGCCCAGAGCCTCCAGTGCGCTGCATTTTTCAGCGGTACCGGCCGTGGTGTAGACCTCTCCGCCCATGGCATGGACCATCTGTATCCCGAGTGTGCCGATGCCACTGGCACCGCCATGAATGAGCACCTTTTCTCCCCGGCGCATCGCCGCGCGTTGGAAGATATTATGCCAGATCGTGAGCAGGGCCTCGGGCAGGGCCGCAGCCTCCTCCATGCCCAGGTTCGCCGGAATAGGCAGGCACTGGCCTGCCGGGGCAATCGCGTAGTCGGCGTACCCGCCGCCGTGGGTCAATGAGCAAACCGGATCGCCGACTTTCCAGTCCTCTACACCCGCACCCACAGCGCACACCTTGCCGGCAACTTCCAGCCCCATAACAGGCGAGGCATCAGCAGGCGGCGGGTACAGTCCCATGCGTTGCAGCAGGTCGGCGCGATTGAGTCCGGCAGCGGCCACTGCGATCAGCACTTCACCGTCACCCGGGGACGGTGCCGCATCCTGTTCTATGCTGAGACTCTGGTTATCGGGGTCGATGGCCACGTAGCGCCGCCATAGTGTGGGCATTTCAGCTCTCCAGGGTGACCCGCCATCCGTGCGGGTCTTCGGAGGCGCCGCTCTGGATGGCGCACAGTTGCTCGCGTAGTTGCGCCGACCATGGACCCATCTGGCCATCACCGACGCGGATGGTTTCGCCCTCGTAAACCAGTTCGCCCACCGGTGTCAGCACGGCGGCGGTGCCGGTCAGGGCGGCCTCGGCGCCAGGGGCACGCTGGAGTAGCTCTGCCACGGTAAAATCCGTTTCGCGGACGGTGAGCCCGGCATCGGCGGCCAGGGCGAGAATGCTGTCCCGGGTGACGCCCGGCAGGATGGAGCCGTCCAGTGGCTTGGTCAGCAGCTCCTTATCGTCGATGAGGATGAAGTTGGCGGCGCCGGTTTCCTGGATCACGCCACCCGGCGCGAACAGCACCTGGTCGGTACCCAACTCCTGCTTCGCCTGCACAATCTGGCGCATGGCAGCTGCATAGTTACCCCCTGTCTTGACGGCACCGAAGCTGGGTGTGCAACGCTGTGCCTTGTCGTCCACTTTTACGCGCAGGGGCTGTAGGCCGCCGCTGAAGTAATCGCCAACGGGTGAGGTCAGCACGTAGAACAGCGCTTTCTGGGTGGGGCGTGCCGCCGCGCCTATGTCCTCTTCGGTGCCCAGCAGCGTGGGTCGCAGGTAGAGGGCGCCCGGGTAGGCGGGAATCTCCTCGGCAACGGCGGCGACTGCCATGTGCAGGGCGCGGGTAAGTGCGGCCCGGTCAGGCACAGGCAGTAGTAACTGACTTGCGCTGTTGAGCATGCGCTCAACGTGGCGGTCCGGGCGAAACAGGTGAATGTCCCCGGATTCGGTGCGGTAGGCCTTCAGTCCCTCGAAGCACTCACTGGCGTAGTGCAGAACGTGGGTGGCCGGGTGCATGGAGAAAGGTTCTACGGGCACGACCTCAAGGTCGGACCACTGCCCGTCCCTGAATCGACTGGTGACCATTTTCGCCGTGAACTGTGTGCCGAACGCCGCCATGGAATTGCTTCTCGAATGTGTCAGTGAACGCGTAATCATACATTGACTCGTCGCTTTGGGGGTGACCTTGCGCGCACAAAATCTGGAAATTTGTCACAGCGGGTGGCAGCGGTTTATCTGCTCACGCTCGCTCACCTGCGGGGCGCTCCCGGGCCGGCGATTTCTATGATGGTGAAGCCTGTGAGTGATCCCGTGGGTCGAACGCCTGATTGGCGAGGCAGCGAGTGGGCTTCTGGCCTGCAGGGAGGCCATGATGTGGGGGGGTTATGCGCCGTCTTTGCAGATCAAATTGTCGAACAGGCGACGTGCTTCCTCGAGCTTGGCGAAAACAGGGTAGTTTTCATCCATGCACCAGCTGATGGTGATCATGTTGAGTGTGCCGACCACCGTGGTGGCGAGCATATCAGCGGAGAAGTGGTCATTCACATCGCCCAGCTCAACGCCAGATCGAATGAGCTCAGTGAAGCTGGCCATGGCCGAGTTGCCTATCTCCCGCTGTCGCTCCTGGTCTTCTGCGAAGGCGGTGGGGCCCACCAGGACCAGCTGGCGGTCAATGTTGTTCATGCTGGCGAAGCTGGATTCAATATAATCGATCATCGCTTCCAGCCGCCCCCGCGTGGTGTGCTGGTTTGCCATTAATTCCCGCAACATGGTCTCGGAACGGCTGTAGAGCCGGTTGATGCCCAGGCCGCCGAGCAGGGCGTGCTTGTTGGGAAAGTGGCCGTAAAAGGTGCGCCGGGCCACGTCTGCTTCCTGGCAGATATGCTCGATGCTGGTTTCCTCTATACCGTGGCGCTGGAACAGGCGGTAGGCGGCGTCTTCTATGCGCGCGCGAATCTCCTGTTTACGCTTTTCCCGGCGGCCAACCTGCGTCTCAACGATGCCCATGAAAATACCGTAATGCGGTTGCATTCAAGCGGCCATTAAACTATTTTGTATACAAATGTGCAAGTTTGCGCATTTGTCACGTTTTGTGTATTTATCCAGTGGGTGAGAACAATAATGTCAGACAGGTTGCTGGTCGTTTCTACTGACTGCCATGCGGGGCTTCCGATTGCCGACTACAAGCCCTACGTCGAGAGCAAGTATCACGAAATGCTGGACATGGCGGTTCCGGTCACCGTGGATATGATGGACAAATCCGAGGCCATGTTTTTGATCAAGGAGATCAACGACGCCTGGCGGGCCCCGATCGAACAAGAGCTGACCGGCGCCTGGGACTATCAGCAGCGTGTGAAGATGCTGGCTGGTGACGGCATTGCGGCTGAGATTGTATTCCCGGACGGCATCACCGAAAAGAATACGCCCCCGTTCGGCGCTGGCCTCGGGCTGTCGCCCAAGGATATGGTGCCGGAACTGCAATGGGCGGGCGCCATGGCACACAACCGCTGGCTTGCGGAGCTTTGTGCCAATGACCCCGCGCGCCATATTGGCGTGGCTTCCATTCCGCTGCTATGGGATGTGGGCCAGGCGGTGGAAGCCGTGCGTTGGTGCGTGGACAACGGCCTGCGCTCGGTCATGATCCCCACCATGTGGTACACCAACGACGCCTATCACCATGTGAAGTACGAGCCGTTCTGGGAGGTTTGCCAGGACCTGGGCGTGATCATTCATTTTCACTCCGGCCCGGCTCCGCATGCAGAGTATTTCGGCGCCGGCTTCCCGGTAGAGGATGCGCGCGAGCAAATGCCCGGCGCCATGGGCATTTATGTCTCGGAGGTCATGTGGTGGATGTATCGGCCGCTCACCTTCATGATCTGGGGCGGTGTCTTCGAGCGTTTCCCGCGGCTGAAGGCGATGATCGTCGAGGGTGGCACCATGTTCATGCTCCCGCCCTGGCTGAAGCTGATGGACTTCCAGTACAACGAAGGTGATATCTCCGCCAAACTCGGCGACTTCAAGAGTCACCTTTCCATGGCGCCCAGCGAATACTTCGCGCGCAATATCGGCATAGGAGCGTCCTGCGTGAAGCGACCTGATATCGATATGCGCGATGAAATAGGTCTGGAAAAAATCATGTGGGGCAGCGATTTCCCCCATCCGGAGGGCACCTGGCCCCACACCCGGGATTATTACAATGAGACTTTCAGCGGTCTGCCTGAGGCTGACGGCCGTAAAATACTGGGTGAGAACGCCGTGGCATTTTACGGGCTTGACCGTGCAAGACTGCAACAGGTGGCCGACGAGATCGGCCCTGACGTATCCATATTCAACTGAACCCGAGCGAGCGGAGACTGACCATGACCATCGTGGAAGCCTGTGAATCCAAAACCAACACTACCCCTGATTTCCCCATGGGTTGGTATTCTGTAGAACGTTCTCACCAACTGGCCATCGGCGAGGTGAAAGCGATCAAGGTGTTTGACCGGGAGATGGTGCTATACCGCACGCGCTCCGGTAAGGCTGCTGCGCAGGATGCGTTCTGCCCTCACCTGGGCGCGCACCTGGGACATGAAGGACGGGTGGTTGGCGAATCCATTCGCTGTCCCTTTCATGGCTGGCAGTTCAACGCAGACGACGGCAAGTGCTCCCACATTCCCTACTGCGATGAAATTCCCGAGCGCGCCCGCGTGCGTACCTGGCATGCGGAAGAGAAGAATGGTGAAGTTTACGTATGGTTCCATCCGGAAAATACGGGGCCACAGTGGGGGCTCCCCGACCTGCCTGAATTGGGCGACCCCGATTGGACGTCACCACGCTACACCGAGCACCTGGTGCCGGCGCACGTGCAGGACATCTGCGAGAATTCATGCGATCCGGTGCACTTCCAATACGTTCACGGCCAGATGTCGGTGCCTGAGTCTGAGGTTACCATCGACCCGGACGGGCGCACCATGCACCTGCATTCACACATGAAAGATGCGGATCATCCTGGCCACCTGCACGCGACCACGTACAGCCCCGGTTTCGCCATGGTGCGCAACACCTATGGGCCGGGCGCAGAAATGATCATGTACAACAGCGCACAGCCGATTGATGACGGGCAGACGCTGATGCGCTGGACCCTGATCGTGCGTAAGGAGATTGAGGATTTCGCCGGTGACGATGTTATGAAAGGCATTATCGACGGCCTGAGCGACGACTACCCGATCTGGGCGAACAAGGTGCACCGGCGCCGGCCGGTCTTCTGCAAGGGTGATCAAACCCTGGTCATGTTTCGCAAATGGGTGCGCCAGTTCTACGTTACCTCGCAGGACCAGCAGGAGATCGCGTGAAGGACTTCAACGGTAAGGTCGCGGTCATCACCGGCGGCGCCAGCGGTGTCGGCCGTTCGCTGGCTTTCGCGTTGGGGCGGCGTGGTGCGAAAGTCGCGGTAGGGGATGTCGATGCCGACGCCATGCAGCAGATCGCCGTTGACCTGGAAGCGGAGAATATCGAGGCAATTGTGGTGCACTGTGATGTGACATCGCTGGAAAGCCTGAATGCGCTGGCAGATGCGGCCACGGACAAACTCGGCGGTCTGGACCTGGTGTTTGCCAACGCCGGTATTGGTGCCGGCGAGACGGGGGCCATGTGGGACTATTCAGAGAAGGATTGGCAGTGGTGCCTGAATGTCAACGTGTGGGGCGTGATCAACAGTATCCGCGCCTTCATGCCGCGGCTGGTGGCGACCGGAAAGGAAGCGCACTTTGTGGTGACTGGCTCGGGCAACGGCGCCTACCTGATTCTTCCTGATGCGCCGATTTATACGGCCAGCAAGGCCACCGTGCATGCGATTACGGAAAACCTTCACTACCAGTGCCAGGCCGGACAGCTGCCGGTGAAAGTGAGTGCGCTGTTCCCTGGGCCGCATGTGGTGGACACTGGTTTGTTCAATTCCGGCAGGGTGCGCCCCGAGGCCCTGCAAAAGGATACTCAGGGCAATGAGTCTGGCATCAACTCCGTCGATGATATGAAAGAGATGGCCGCGCAATACGGTATCGAGCTGCAGACCACGCACCCTGATGAAGTGGCGGAGATGGCAGTGAAGGGGCTGGAGCAGGACGCGTTCTGGCTGCTGGAGACTACCGAGGACACGGATGCCAAGATTCGCGCTCGCGCTGAGATGATACTGAATCGGACCACGCCGGTGCCGGCCATGCTGGGATAGTCAGTGACAATCGGTATTGGTCCCGCGAGGCGGGGTAATCAGTTATGAACTGTCATTCCTGCGCAGGCGGGAATCCAGCCAGGGGTTAGTAGAGCCTGGCAACTGGATCTCGCAACGGCGGGACACCGCTTACGTGCAGATGACGAAAAGAAAAAAGTCCCCTCCTGTGAGGGTTAGCTATACACAAGGAATAAGAAATTATGACCAATCAATCAGGTGCACCTCAGGGCAATCCCGGCGATATCTTCAACTGGCCCATGCTCAAGATTGTTTATCGCACGGATCCGGAGGCGATTGCCAGGCTATTGCCGCCGGGTATTGATCCTGGCGCCAACCCGAACGTCAATCTGACAATTTATAACTTTCCGGTACCGGACGAGCCCGAGTACGGCATCGTTACAACAGTCGATGCGGACTACAACGGTACTCCCGGCGAGTATACCTTGGGGTATGGTATTGACCAGGAGTCCGCGATTTTTATCAGCCAGGAGACCAACGGCCAGCCCAAGTATCCTTGCACTACAGAATACTACCGTCTGGGGCCCCAGGTAAGCGCGCGCTGCATACACCATGGTTATACCTTCGTTGAATTCAAGGGCGTATCAACTGGCCCTGTAGATTTCGAGGAAGAATGGGTGCAAAACGAATGGTGGTTAAAGTACTCCCGCGCGGTGAGTGTCGGGGGCCCGGCCACCGGTTTTGATTTTCCGCCTCACGTTGTGCATGTGATGAGCAAGTACGGAACCGCGTGGAAAGAAGAAGTGCAGGGTGAACTGGTGCTGCGCGACAGCCCCTGGGATCCCATCGCGAGTTTGCTGCCCCTGCGTGAACAGCTCTCTGCGCACTTGTGGTGGCCTGTTTTTCTCGACCGACAGATTACCCTGGCCGGCGAACTGGATGCAGAGGCGTTCCTGCCGTTCGCGGATACCATCTCCGGCTCGCGTTGGCCAGGAGAGAACGGCGGACCGAAGCGCAGCTAAGACTTCCGGCGGTTTTTCGTGAGCCGCCGCCAGGCCGCCGCGACAACCCTGCGGTTCTGGCTGCCGGCCATGGCAGGTATGACCTGCCTTGGCCTTAGTATTGGCCTGGTGTCCATGTTCGGGTTCTTTGTGCCGCACCTCTCCCGGGAGTTTGGTGTGGGGGTGGCGGCGATCAATATGGCGCCGGTTGTCTTTCTGCTGGCCCCGGGACTGCTGTCTCCCTTTGTTGGCAAGCTGGTTGACCACAGGTCGATACGCGGACTGATGCTGTTGGGCAGCACGGTCTCCATGTTGTCCCTGTTCGTGCTCAGCCAGGCCACGTCGCTGCTGGTGGTCTGTAGTGCTTTCCTGTTGTTTGCCGTGGGCCTGGTGTTCTACGGGCCGCTAGCGGTTAATTCCCTGATGATAAAACTCTACCCCGCACGCGAAGCCCGCGCCCTGGCCGTTGCCTCTCTGGGCATCAGCGTGTCATCTATCACCCTGCCGGTGGCAGCAGGGGCGGTGTTGCAGGTGCTGGACTGGCGCAGCAGCCTTGCGCTGTTGTCGCTGGCAATGCTCGGGGTGCTTTGGCTATGGGTCCTGGCGGTGCTGCCCGCGGGTGTCGTTGCCCAGGCGACAGAACCGCGTGAGAGTGTTGGCAGAGAGATTACCGGACGCGCCGAATTCTGGCTGGTAGGTGCCCTTGTCGCCATGGCCCTGGGGGTGACGCTTGTGCTGGCAATCTGCTATCCGCCGCTGTTGGTCAACCGCGGTTTTTCGCCAGTGCAGGCGGGTTTGTTCCTCTCCGTCGGGGGCGCTGCCGGATTTGGCGGCAAGTTGCTGATAGCGGCCTTTGCCGATACGGCGCGCCACCGCACACGCTGGATCGTGGTCGCCCTGCTGGTGATCATGCTGTCGGGCCTGCTGATGCTGGCGACGGCAGTGAGTACGGCCGTGCTGATCGCCTCCGTTGCGCTGCTTGGCTTTAGTGGTGGTTCCTTTCTGCCTCTGCACCCCTACCTCAACAGCCGCTACTTCAGCCCGGATATCATCGGCAGGGTGAATGGCGCCCAATCACCGTTTTTTCTACCGCTGGGTCTGACCGCGCCACCGCTCGCTGGCTATGTGTTTGACCAGACCGGCAGCTACGAGCTGGTTATCCAGTGCCTGGCGCTACTACCGTTGGTCAGCCTGGGTTTGCTGTTCGCCCTGCCACGCCCAGCGCGCTGATAGACTAATCCGCGGGCAGCTCGGGGTGGGTCAGCGTGAGCATATACTCTGCAGCCGCGCCGACATCGTAGTCCGTCGTATAGTCCGCGTTACCGTGGGCGGGCATCTTCAAATAACCATTCTGGGCATGCTCTACCAGTACCGCATCCCACAGGCTGGAACGCTGGTCCCAGTCGTCTGCCTTGCCAACTACCGGTGCGCCTTCCACTCCCGTTTGGTGACATCCGGCGCAGATCTTCTCATAGGTGCGTTTGCCGTCCTCGAGGCGCTCAGAGGCAGAGGCCATCGGGGCAAAAGCAAACAGTGCGGACCAGACGGCGGCTTGGTAAAGGGAACCTGTCATCGCGCTCTTCCTCGGGGTTATTATGCTAATTGTAGCAGAGCCGGTGATTCACTTCTGTCGTTTGCATGGTAGTAGAATAGGCTGGTTGGGGCTGTGACGGCAGGCATCGTTAATCACTGCGAACCCGGATGGACCGATTGAGAACCATGATGTTGGGAAGCTGAACGTGGATGTGAGGATAGGCATGGACCTGCGCCTCTGGGCGCATGCACCGGGCGTGGAGCAACTGCCGCTGCTGGAGATGCTGGTTGCCCAGGGTTATGAGGGTGTGGAGCTGCCCCTTGCCGGGCAGAGTGCATCCACGCTGAAAGTGCTCGCTATTGCCCTGCGCGACCTTGGCCTTGCCGTAACTGCCAGTACTCGCCTCCCGGCGGGAGCCAATCCGGTATCGCCCGATGCCAGGGAGCGGCAGGCAGCGACTGACTATCTGCATCAACGTGTGGATGAGTGCGCGCTGCTGGGCAGTCGACTGCTTTGTGGTGGTTTCTACCAGGCCCATGGTGTTTTCAGCGGCGAGCCCCCTTCAGATCGCGAGTGGGAGTGGAGCCGTCGTTGCCTGCGCGAAGCGGGAGAGTATGCGGGAAAGCTGGGCATCACGCTCGCCATCGAATTCCAGAGTCGATTTGATGTCCACCTGATTAACACGGCCGCTGCGGCTGCGCGTATGTGTCGCGATGTGGGCCTTGACAACATTGGTGTGGCCTACAATACGTATCATGCCCATCTGGAGGAGACCAACCCGGCCAGGGCGCTGCCGGCAGCCGGGGACCGTTTGCTGCACGTGCGTCTCGCCGAGAGCCAGCGCGGTGCGCTTGGGCGTGGCCAGGTCCAGTTTTCAGAGACGTTCGCGACGCTGGATTTTCTCGATTACGCTGGTTGGCTGGTGGTCGAGGCCCTTGCCCCTGGTGTGGCGCCGGCGCACCCTGAAAATGTCTGGCGCAGCAGTTTTGACAGCCCCCTGCAGCTGAGCGCCGACGCGATACGGCTGGTAAAACAGGTCTTGCGTGCCCAGCGACAGTAAACGTCACTTTTTGCGCCATAGTGCTTGCCGGTTAATGCCGGGTTTGCACTACAATTGTTGGACTGGACAAGTGAACGCTTGCCAGGGGAAGTTTCGCCCCGGTAGAGAAACTCTACGGGGAAACAAGCGCTAAAGAGGGGGTATTATGTTTCTAGCCCGATGTTTCTTGCTTGCCTGCCTCTCACTGGCCCTGACCGCCTGTGGCGGGGGCAGCAGTGGAAGCGGTGGGTCAGCGCGACCCGAGCCAGGCCCCGACCCGGTTCCAGCCCCGGTTCCCGACCCGGACCCGCCACCCTCCACACCCGTACTTTCGGGTATTGAAGCCGCTTCCCGCCTTGCATCCAGAGCCACGTTCGGCATGAGTTATGCTGGTATTGAGGCCATGCACGCGCTGGGGGAGGAGGCCTGGATTGAGCGCCAGTTTCAGCAGCCCATCAGCTATCACGACCCGGTAGTCAGTGAACTGGAACGGCGCCAGGATGCGGGTGACCTGGCAGCCCTGGAAGCGGAGATTAACCAGCCGGAGTTGTTCTTCCGTCGATTGGCCTGGTGGCATCAGACGGTTACAGCAGAGGACCAGCTGCGCCAGCGGGTGGCCTACGCACTAAGCCAGATCATGGTGGTCTCCGACAACCTCGACGACCTGGTGCTGTACCCGCATACCCTGAGTGACTACTACGACACGCTGTTGCAGCACAGTTTTGGCAACTATCGCGATCTGTTGCGGGCCGTAACCCTGCATCCCGCCATGGGGGTTTACCTCAGTCATCTTGGTAATGCCCTGGCGGATCCGGACGCCAATCGCTTTCCCGACGAGAACTATGCGCGCGAAGTGATGCAGCTGCTGACGATTGGCTTGTATGAGCTCAACGTGGATGGCACCGAGAAGCGCGATGCTCAGGGCCAGCTGATTGCGACCTACGACAACGATGATATTCGTGAGTTCGCGCGCGTGTTTACCGGGCTTAACTTCGGTCAAAGCACGGGACCGTGGCAGCGCCGTCAGCCCAATTTTACGGCGCCCATGGAAATGTTCGAGGCCTTTCACGACCCGGGTGAGAAGCGCCTCTTACGGGGCCAGATAGTGCCAGCCGGGCAGCCCGGGATGGAGGACATCGAAGCAGCGCTGGACAATCTTTTCCAGCACCCAAACGTGGGGCCCTTTATCGGCCGCCAGCTTATCCAGCGGTTGGTGATGTCTAACCCCAGCGCGGACTATGTGCAGCGTGTGGCGGAGGCATTCAATGGCGGCAGTGCCGGTGAGCGCGGTGATATGCGCGCGGTTATCCGCGCGGTTCTACTCGACCCCGAGGCCAGGGCCTTACCTGACGTCAATGCTACTGGTGGTAAATTGCGGGAGCCACTGCTGCGGGCTATAGCCCCTATACGCCAGCTCAATGTGACCAGCCCCGACGGCTTCTATGCCAACAGTGGTTTCGCGGTGCAACAAACTATCGGTCAACACCCGCTGTCTGCCCCCAGCGTGTTTAATTTCTATCTGCCTGGCCATAGCCCATTGGGTGATATTGCCGCGCAGGATCTGGTTGCGCCGGAGTTCCAAATCACCAACAGCACCACTGTGGTATCAATTTCCAACCTGCTGGATGCGGCCGTGCTGGCGGGTCAATGGAATGACCTGGCCATTCCCCCGTTTCAGCCCGCGCGAGCTGATCTCGGCGAGTACCTGGCGGTGGCTGATGATCCCCGCGCGTTGCTCGATCGCATTGACCTGGTTATGGCCTACGGCACACTGTCGGAGTCCACCCGGGAGAGCATTCTTGCCTCGATCGAGTTGATTGAGGACCTCGAAATCAGAGTCAGGGCGGCGATTTACCTGGTGTTGGTTTCGCCCGACCAGGCCGTGGAATTATGAGGAGTCTACGATGATGAAGCGCCGGACATTTCTAGCTCATGGCTGTGGTCTGGCCACCGTCACTGCAGCCTCTTCCCTGCTGCAACTGGGCCTCGCACGCAGCGTGGCCGCCCAGGGAGCGCAGGACTACCGTGCCCTGGTCTGCATTCTGCTGGCGGGCGGTAACGACTCGTTCAACATGCTGGTGCCTACAGATAACGACCAGTATGGCGAATACCGCTCTATTCGTTCCGATCTGGCGCTGCCTCGGGACACGCTTTTGCCATTGCCCGGCGCGTCGGCGAATGGACGCAGCTACGGTCTGCATCCGGGCATGGAAGGTTTGCAGCAATTGTTTGCCGAGGGCGACGCCGGGCTGATCTGTAATGTCGGCACCTTGCTGGAGCCGTTTGATGCCGAGGCGATTTCCTCGGGCGCTGCGCGCGCGCCGCTGGGATTGTTCTCCCACTCCGACCAGATACAGCAGTGGCAGACCGCTATCTCTGATCAGCGCAGTGCTCAGGGTTGGGGCGGTCGAATCGCCGACTTGATGCAAGGCCCGAATCCCGCTAACGGTATCTCCATGAACATATCGCTATCGGGCAACAACGTTTTCCAGAGTGGTGCCTCTGTTGCTGAATACAGCGTGGAGGCTCAGGGGAATGGTGCCATCGGCCTCAACGGATACAATGATGGCTCGGAGGTGGGTGAATTGCGTCGGCAGTTTATCGACGGTCTATTGGCTGCCCGGCCGGATCATATTCTGCGTCGCGAGTATCGCAATCGACTGGCGGGCAGTATCGACGCGCAGCAATTTTTTGTAGCGGCAATGGAGGGCGCGCCGCTGCTCAGTACCCCTTTTACCGGTGACCCTTTATCCGCCGCCCTGCGCCAGATAGCGAGAGTCATTTCCATCCGCGAGCAGATCGGTGCGCCGCGGCAGGTGTTTTTCGTTACTGCTGGCGGTTGGGACCATCACGACGACCTGCTCGGTAACCAGGCCCTCATGCTGCCCACGGTGAGCCGGGCGCTGTTATCGTTCCGGGATGCCTTGCAGGAGCTAAACGTCGCGGATCAGGTTACCACGTTCACCACGTCAGACTTCGGCCGCACACTTACCTCCAACGGTAAAGGATCTGACCATGGCTGGGGCGGACACCATATCGTCATGGGAGGTGCCGTTAACGGCGGGACTTTTTATGGTGAGTACCCCGAGATCTACCCTGGCAATGGTCTCGATGTGGGACGCGGCATCTACGCGCCGACTACAGCGGTCGAGGAATACTTCGCAGAACTGGCACTGTGGTTTGGCGTTACACCCGGCGAACTCGACATTGTCCTGCCCAATGTCCGCCGTTTTTACAGCCCTGAATCACTTAAGAGTCCGCTGGGCATTCTCAGTTGAACTAGCGGGGTTTCTCAGCGGGCATGGCCCGAGAACCCAAGCTCGGCGCCGTTTTTTCCTGTTACTATTACGCCCGACTTTGGGAAACTACAAGGATTCAGTCATGTCGTTGTCTATTCGCTCGATTCGACACCGCGCCTTCCTTGCGATGCTGCGTGTGTTGACCCCGTTCATGGGTGATGCCCGCAATATTGCTTTTGCTGGGCCAGGCTGCAGTCGTCAGCTCTGCCAGCATATCGCCAGCCTGGGTGCTACCAGGCTGTTGGTCGTTACCGATAAACCGCTGCGCGATCTGGGCATTGCTGACCAGGCAACCTCAGCCCTGGCTGACGCCGGGCTGCCGGTGGCCTGGTTTGACGGCGTACTTCCCGACCCCACCTATGAGCAGGTGGAGGCGGGACTTGCTGTGCTCCGGGCGGAACAGTGCGATGTGGTACTGGCGATCGGCGGCGGATCTGCGATAGATACCGCCAAGATGATTGCCGCCTGTGCGACGTCCAGTGAAGATCCCCGAAAGTGGAAGGGGCTGGGCAAGGTCAAGCACGAGGCCCTGCCTATCTATGCGATCCCCACCACTGCTGGCACGGGCTCCGAGGTCACCTCCGGTGCGGTGGTCAAGGATGCCGCGACACAATCCAAGAGCATCATCTCCGGCCCTTCAATGCTGCCCAAGGCGACCGCGCTGGATGCGCAGTTGATGTTGGGCCTGCCGCCGCACATCACTGCTGCCACGGGGATGGATGCGCTGACGCATGCCATCGAGGCCTATATTGGGGTCTGGGAACGGGGATCGCGCCTTGAGGACGGGCGCATCGCGGTCAAGCTTATTTTCGAGCACCTGGTGAATGCCTACCAGCAAGGTGATGACCTGGCTGCCCGCGAGGGCATGGCACTGGCTGCCTATTATGCCGGGATGGCGATCAATCTGGTGTCCGTGGGCAGTGTACATGCCATCGCTCACCAGCTTGGTGGCAAGTATGGTATTCCCCACGGGTTGGCCAACGCGCTGGTCCTGCCACATGTGCTGGAATACTGCCGGGAAGAGGCAGAATCGCGCCTTGCAGAGTTGGCTGTGGTTATCGGGGTGGGCAAGCAGGGTGAGCCCGCGTCACAGCTGGCGCACAAGTTTATTGCGGAAGTGCGTGAACTGCGCACCCAGGTGGGTATTCCGGATCGCTCTGACCTGATCCAGCGTGGGGACCATGGTGAACTGGCCGCCGCCGCTGCCGCTGAGTGTATGGATTACCCAGTGCCCCGGCTGCTGGACGAAGCGGGTGCACTGCGCATACTTGACCAGATAACCGCCTAAAAGACGCTGGCGCCCGACTCAGCGTCGCTGACGGCGCGGCGCATAAAACCAAACAGCTCGCGGCCGGTACCCTGTTCTGCATCCTCGGTGCAGCGGGTGGCGGGGGTGCGCTGCGCCCACTCCGCATCCGGCACCAGGCAGCGCAACTCCCCTGTCTCGGCATCGAGTCGCAGCATGTCGCCATCACGAACCAGGGCAATTGCACCTCCGGCCAGTGCTTCAGGGGTAAGGTGAATCGCCGCAGGTACTTTGCCGGATGCGCCGGACATGCGCCCATCGGTTACCAGGGCAACGCGAAAGCCCCGGTCCTGAAGTACGCCAAGGTAAGGCGTGAGCTTATGCAATTCAGGCATGCCATTGGCGGCAGGCCCCTGAAAGCGCACCACGGTAATCACGTCGCAGTCCAGTTCGCCGGCCTCGAAGGCCTGTTTCAACGCTACCTGGCTGTCGAATACGCGGGCCGGTGCTTCAACGATTCGATGCTCGGTGGCCACCGCGGACACTTTGATGACGCTGCGTCCCAGGTTGCCTTGCAGTAGGCGCAGGCCACCCTCGACGGAAAAGGGCTGGCTGGCCGGACGCAGGACTTCGGTGTCGGCACTGTGCGTGGCGCCGTCGATGTAGTGCAGTCTGCCCTCTTCGAGTTGCGGTTCCCGTGTGTAGTGCCCCAGGCCATGTCCCCAGTTGGTGGTGACGTCCTCATGCAACAGGCCGTTCTCAAGTAATGTGCGAATAACAAAACCGGCGCCGCCGGCGGCATGGAAGTGATTTACATCGGCACTGCCATTGGGGTACACCCGCGCGACCAGCGGAATGATTGCGGACAGCTCACTGAAGTCCTGCCAGTCGATGAGCACGCCCGCGGCCCGGGCGATAGCGACCCAATGGATGCTGTGGTTGGTCGAGCCACCGGTGGCCAGCAGGGCGACTATCGCGTTGATGATACTCCTTTCATTCACCACCTCTGCCAACGGGGTGTATTCATTGCCCAGTGTAGTTATACGGCACAGACGTTCGGCGGCGCCACGGGTCAATGCATCGCGCAGGGGCGTACCCGGAGGTTCAAAGGCCGCTCCGGGAATATGAATGCCCATGACTTCCATCAGCATCTGGTTACTGTTGGCGGTGCCATAGAACGTACAGGTGCCTTCGCTGTGATAGGCGGCGGACTCCGCTTCCAGCAGTTCGTCACGGCCAACTTTGCCCTCGGCAAATTTTTGCCGTACGGCCGATTTTTCCTTGTTGGAAAGGCCAGATGTCATCGGCCCCGCCGGCGCGAAAATGACTGGCAAGTGGCCAAAGGAGAGGGCGCCAATCAGTAACCCGGGCACGATTTTGTCGCAGACGCCCAGGCAAAGCGCGCCGTCGAACATGTTGTGGGACAGCGCAATTGCGGTAGCGCCGGCGATCATGTCGCGGCTGAACAGGCTCAGTTCCATTCCCGCCGTGCCCTGGGTCACGCCGTCGCACATGGCCGGCACTCCTCCTGCTACCTGGGCGGTGCAGCCCAGCGAGTGTGCCGCCTCTTTGATCAGGCGGGGATAGGTTTCCAGTGGTTGGTGTGCCGACAGCATGTCGTTGTACGCGTTGACGATGCCGATGTTGGCGGCTTCGATCAGCTTCAGGGTCTGTTTGTCGCCAGCATTGCAAGCGGCAAAGCCGTGGGCGAGGTTGGAGCAGGACAGGGTCCCGCGCCGCGGCCCCTGTGCCCGCTGGTCATCCATCCGCGCCAGGTACGCTGCGCGGGTACTGCGGCTGCGCTCAACAATGCGTTGTGTGATTGCGTTCAATCGGGGATCGGTCATCAGGGCGCCCACCAGATAGTTGCTTCGTTGTCGTACTGCCCGGTCACTGCGGCAACCGGGTAGTGCTTCTCTGCGGCTTGTTCGAGTACCGCACGTTTTTCATCACCGGTGATATGCAGGATGATGTCGGTGGCGCTCAGCACCGCCGCCAGGGTCAGTGTCATGCGCTGGTGTGGCGCCGTGACTGGATTGCAAGTTCCCACCAGGAGATCGCTTTCAGGGTCCAGCAAGTGCTGCAGGTTGGCTGCGCGGGGAAACCATGAGGCGGTATGCCCATCGTTGCCCATGCCCAGCACCACACAGGTAAAGGGGAGCGGCATGCGTTCCAGTTTTGCGTTCATTTCCCCCAGTGCATGGTCGGCATCATCGTGCCCGGACTTCATGCCGGTAAAGTGCGCTGAAGCGGCGGGACCGCGCATTAACGTTTCACGCACCAGCCGCTCATTGGAATCCGGGCTGCTCGCATCCACCCAGCGTTCATCGACCAGCGTGATGTGTACGCGATCCCATGGAATCACCTGACTCGCGAGACAGGTAAACATGCCACGGGGGGTACTGCCGCCGGACACCGCCAGGCTGGCCGCGCCACGCTGCGCGATGTCTTCTTGCAGCTGCCTGGCAATGTGTTCAGCAAGGCTCCGGTCCAGGGCCGCCCGATCCTCAAACAGCCGCTGCTCACTCATGCCAGCTGCGCCCATCGACCGCCACCAACGCCGTTGCCGCATTGGGTCCCATGGTGCCCGCGTTGTAAGGCTTCACCGGTGTGCCGTTCTCATCCCAGGCCTCGATGATGGAGTCGATCCAGCGCCAGGCGGTTTCCACTTCATCGCGGCGCATGAACAGCGTCTGGTCGCCGTGCAGGGCGTCCAGCAACAGCCGCTCATAAGCGTCGTAACTGCTGTGCTTTTCCTGGGAATCATCCGTCAGGTGCAATTCCACTGGCTTCAGCCGCAGCCTGCTGGTCAGTCCGGGCTTTTTGTTTACCGTGTGCAGGCTGATGCTTTCCTCAGGTTGTAGATGAACCACGAGCTTGTTGGTGAGTTCCTGGGGATCATTGGCGAACAGTGAAAAGGGCTGACGGCGATACTCGATCACGATCTCCGAATAGCTGCGGGCCAGTCGCTTGCCGGTTCGCAGATAAAAGGGGACGCCAGCCCAGCGCCAGTTATTGATGCTCGCCTTGAGGGCAACAAAGGTTTCGGTATTGTCCGCATCATGGAATGCATCCTCTTCCAGAAACCCTTTGACTGCTGTGCCGCTCACCGCGCCGGCACTGTAGCGTCCGCGTACCGTGCGCTCCTTTGCATTGGCCGTGGTGATGGGCTCCAGACAGCGCAACACTTTCATCTTCTCATCGCGAATATCGGTCGCCTTCAAGCTGGCGGGGGGCTCCATGGCTACCAGCGAAAGCACCTGCAGCAGGTGGTTCTGCACCATGTCGCGCAAGGCGCCGGTGTCGGCGTAGTAGCTGCCGCGGCCCGCGACACCGATGTCCTCAGCCACAGTGATCTGCACGTTGCTGATAAACGTATTGTTCCACATGGGGTGGAACAGCGGATTGCCAAAGCGCAGTGCCAGCAGGTTCTGCACCGTTTCCTTTCCCAGGTAGTGGTCTATGCGAAAGATTGCCTCTTCATCGAATACGGCGGAGACCTCTTCGTTGATTTGCCGGCAGGACGCTAGATCATGGCCAAGGGGCTTTTCCAGTACCACGCGACTGGCCGCATTGACTGAACCGGCGGACTGCAATTGTTGGCAGATCGCGCCATACAGTGAAGGCAGTGTCGCCAGGTAAAAGAGCCGGCCGGGGGCGCCCCCCTGGTCGAGGACGGCGGCTAACCGCTGGTAGTCGTCGCTTTGGCTTGCTTCAATTCTGGCGTATACCAGGCGCTCGCTAAAGCTTGCCCATACGGACTCGTCCCAGTCTCCCTCGGGAAGAAAACGCACCAGGTTTGCCTCAGCATCGGCGCAAAATGTTGCGCTGTCCATGTCACTGCGACCGGTGGCGATGATTCGCCGCAGGCGGCCCGCGAGTTTGTCTCGATGCAACTGGTAAAGTGCGGGCAGTAATTTGCGGGTGGAGAGATCTCCAGTGCCACCAAAAATTACCAAATCAACCATCTGACTCATACACGTCGTTCCTCGGGAGGGCTTAATGTGTTGTTTGTGTCATTACCGCCTGCGGGGGGTGCAGCGCACGCGCACCCGTTACAGCCCTGGCGTGCCGCGCTCCATCCGCCTGAAATCGCGCGGAGAAGAGCCGTGCCAGCGCTTGAATGCGTTGCTGAAATTGCCCGGTGCGCTGTAGCCTAAAAGAATGGAAATCTCCTCCAGCGGCAGTGTGGAAGTGGCCAGGTATTCCTGGGCCAGTTGGTAGCGTACCTCTGCCAGAATGTCCTGGTAGCAGCTGCCTTCGCGGCACAGTTTGCGGCGCAGGGTGCGGCTGGTCATGTTGAGTTTTTCGGCGACGTAGTCGATATCCGGGAAGTAACCTGGCCGGGCCACGATGAGTTGCCGAACCTTGTCGACATAGGTACTGCCGGCTCGCATTCTCGCCAGCAGCAGGCGACACTGCTGCTGGCACATCGCGCTGGTTTCACTGTCGCCCATGGGCAGGGTCTCATCGAGTACTGCGGCGTCGATCTGCAGTTCCGACGCGGGTGCAGAGAAGGTCACCGGGCAGGAAAAATGGCGCTCGTAGAGCTCACGCTGGTGGTCACCGCTGTGCATGAGCTGTATCTGTATCGGTTGCAGTGGCTGGCGAACGGCATTGTGACCGCCACTGACCGCTGCGGTGAGGTCGCGATCCACATAGTAGGTCAGCAGATCCGGTGGGATGGCAATGTCCGGAGAGAAGCGCAGTTTGCCGCGGCCGGACTCCACCAGAAAGCTGACATCGAAGAGAGTGAACGTGAGCGGTCCATAGTTGCGGATCACGATCATTGCCTGTCGCAGTGTAGGGGCACTCATGAACGCGTAACCCAGCAGTCCGTATGACTCCAGCTGGTATTCGCGCCCCAGCAGGAGGCCGAGCATGGGGTTATCGGTGAGCGCGAGCAGGTTGCGGTGGAAGCGGAATTCCTGCTCCAGCGTAAAGGGTATGTCTTTGCTGTTCTCCAGGTCGCGTTGGCGAAGGCCGGTGCCGGTGAGACACTCCGCTGGGTCGAAACCCATCGCGCTCATCGCTCTCAGCGCGGTGGGCAGTGCTTTGATGTGATGGCTGGTATCGCTTTTACTACCCATTTACTGCTTCTCTGTCATAGCACTTTCGAGACTAGGTTAATGACGGCGACAAGACAAGAGCTTGTGTCCTATTTTCATAAGTATTTGTCCCGGGGCCATATTTGCTTCTGGCTCCATACTTTTTAAAGTACGCAGTTATAATCATGGAAAAATGGGTGTGGCAATGCAAGACAGTACAGCGAGACAGAATCCCTCGGTAGCAGTGATCGGGGCGGGTATGACCGGCATACTCATGGCGATCAAACTGCGCGAGGCGGGGATAACAGATATCACCATTCTCGAGAAGGCCGACAAGCTCGGCGGCACCTGGCGTGAGAACACCTACCCGGGCGTCGCCTGCGATGTGCCCGCTCACATGTACACCTACAGTTTCCGCGGTAACCCGGAGTGGAGCCACCGCTTTGCTCGCGGTGCTGAAATCCAGCAATACTTCCAGCAGGTGGCTGACGAGCAGGGCGTCACCGGGCAGGTTCGTTTTAATGAAGCGGTGGAAAGCTGTCACTACGTTGACGGGAAGTGGCAGCTGGGCACCAGTAAAGGCACCCAGCTGGAAGTGGACTTTGTAGTCTCTGCCACCGGCATTCTTCATCATCCGGCCTATCCAGACATTGAGGGGCTGGACAGCTTTAAGGGCGATATGTGGCATACCGCCCGCTGGAACCACGATGTGGACCTCGCCGGCAAGCGCGTTGGTATTATCGGTACAGGCTCTACGGCCTGCCAGGCTATCGGTGAGATTGGCCACACTGCCGGTCACCTGACCGTATTCCAGCGCACGCCGCAGTGGATCATTCGCGTTGCGGATAAATCCTATAGTGAAGCCGACAAGGCCAGGCTGCGCGGCAGGCAGGACAAGTTGGCGGCAATAAGCCGGCGTTACGCTTTTGTATTGCGCAACACCTTCAGCAAAGCGGTCACCGGCAGCAAGCTGCAGCATGCCTATATGTCGTGGACGGCGAAGCGTAATCTACGCAAAAGCGTGCGCGACCCCGAGTTGCGCAAAAAGCTTACGCCGGACTATCCCGTGGGCTGTAAACGCCTCATCATCAACAACACGTTCTATGACGCCGTGCAGCGGGACAACGTGACTGTGGAGACGACCGCGATAGAGCGTATCTGCGACGCCGGGGTGGTCACCAGCGATGGCGTCACCCATGAACTGGACGTGCTGATTCTCGCCACCGGCTTTCACCCCTTCAACTTTATGCGTCCCATGGACCTGCGCGGCCGCAATGGACAGACCATCGATGAGGCCTGGTCGAAAAAGGTGCAGGCGTACCGCTCCTTATGTCTACCCGGTTTTCCCAACTTCTTCCTGATGCTGGGCCCCAACACCCCGATTGGCAACTACTCGGTGATCGCCATGAGCGAGGTGCAGGCGAGCTACATGTTGAAGTTGATCGACCTGTGGCGTCGTGGGGATTTGCCTGTGGTGGAGGCTACCGAGCAGGCCAAACAGCGTTTTAACGCCTACCTGCGCGAGGGGATGAAGAATACGGTTTGGGTTGGTGGTTGCCAGAGCTGGTACCTGGATGCTGATGGCGACCCGGCCATGTGGCCCTATTCCTGGCAGCAATGGGAGAAAGAGTTGCAGCAACCTGAGCTGGACGACTTTGTGCGCGTCGCGCCGGAGGAGGCGGAGCCGTTGCGCCCGGCGGCCTGAGCTTAATCTCCGTAGTCGGCCGTCTCCGGTATCTGCTGGTACCAGTCCACGCCGTGTTCATCCTGTGTACGGGTAATGCGGTGGCGGCCCAACAGACAGTTGAGGTGGGCCAGAGTCTCCCCGGTGGCCAGGCTGATATTGCCGCCGTTGATCTCGCGCTTGAACAGTGCGGGAAAACAGTCCACCGCCCTGCAGGGCTGTTCCAAAAAGTTGAACAGCTTCACCAGGTCCTGTTTGTGTCCCTCGATGATCTGGCTGAGACGTACATGCAGTCCGTGGAATGGTGCTTCGTGAGCAGGCAGTACCAACAGGTCATCTGGCAGGACTTCGCGGATCAGCGCTTGTGAACGCAGCCACTCCTTGAGCGGATCACCTTTGGGTTCGGTGGGATAAACGCTGACGTTGGGCGAAATGCGGGGCAGGATCTGGTCGCCTGAAATAAGGAGCTTGAGCCCCGGGCAATACAGCGCTACGTGCTCTGGCGAGTGTCCACTGCCGACGATAACCTGCCAGTAGTGTTCGCCTATGGTTATGGTCTCCCTGTTGATTAGTCGACGGAAGCTGTCGGGCAGGGCGTGAATCGCGCGGCCGAAATTGCCGAATTTCTTTTTGTACTGTTCCAGCCATTCATCTTTCCAGCCTGCAGCGCGGTAGAAACGCAGGGCCACATCGGGCGCGGGTCGCCCGGTATCTGCAGCCATTGCCCGGCACATGAGAAATTCCTCGCGGGACATCCACAACTCGCAGTTGAAGCGTTCACAGAGCCAGCCGGCGAGGCCGACGTGGTCAGGATGCATGTGCGTGCAGATGACCCTGCTGACAGGCTTGCCTTGCATGAAGTCGCCAAATAGCGATTCCCAGGTCTCGCGAGCTGTTTCTATGCCCAGGCAGGTGTCAACCACCGTCCAGCCCTCGGCGTCTTCCAGCAGCCACAAGTTGATATGGTCAAGGGACATGGGCATGGCGAAACGCACCCAGTAGACGCCCGCGGCAATCTTTAGCGGTTTACCCGGCTCAATCTCGGGCTTGCGTCCAAAAGGGAAGTCGAGTCCGCGATAGGTCTCAGGGGTGTGGTTTTGCATGCGATATCCAGTGTCGGGGCGCGAATCTTATGTTGGTGCCTGGGAGGCCCCCTGTCCAGACTTGTAATTCGCTTTCAGGGACGCTACCAGCTCGCCCACGTCAGGGCGCGCTCCAGCAGGCTTAGGGGGCTGGCGGCCAGAAGCCCGGTGCCCGGGTATCGAGCGTGGTCCGGCGCGGTGTGAGGGTCTTCCGGGGAGATTAGCCTACGCTGCGCTCGCTGCCTTCCCAGTACTGGGCCTTGACCGCTTTCTTGTCCGGCTTGCCTACCGGGGTCAGCGGAATGCCGGTGACGAAGTCCACGGACTTGGGTGCCTGCACTGAACCTTTCCTGTCTTTTACCAGTGCCTGTAGTTCAGCGGCGAGTTCGTCGGAACCTTCCACTCCCGGCCTGGGCACGACCACGGCCTTAACGGCCTCTCCCCATTGCTCATCGGGCACACCTACAACGGCGACCTGGGCGACAGACTCATGGGTGGCGAGAACGTCCTCCACTTCCCGGGGGAACACGTTGAACCCGCCGGTGACGATCATGTCCTTGGTGCGGTCGACAATATAGAGGAAGCCGTCCTCGTCCAGGCGTCCAACATCGCCGGTGTGCATCCAGTCACCGGCGAAGGCCTCGGCGGTCTGTTCCGGCATGTCCTTGTAGCCCTGCATGACCAGTGGGCCGCGCACGCAGATCTCCCCGGGTTCACCTGGCGGAACGGGATTGCAGTCGGCATCCAGCAGCGCAACGTGTACCCAGGGGGTGGGGCGGCCGCAGGATGCCAGGCGCTGCGGTTTGCTCAGGTCGTGGTCGGCCCGGCGCATATTGGCGATTACCATGGGGCACTCGGACTGGCCGAAGAACTGGTAGAAGATCTGACCCCATTTCTCCAGGCCTTCCTGCAGGCGTGCAGGGCTTATCGGTGATGCGCCATAAAAAATGGTTTCCATACTGTCCATAGAGCCGTCAGTGGCACGCGGCGAGTCCAGCAGGAAGTACAACATTACCGGGACCAGCATGGTGCAGGTGATCTTGTGGTCGCGCACCATGTCGAAGAAGTCATCAATGCCAAAGCCCTGCATCACGTAAAACGCGCCGCCGTTCTGTAATACGGGAATGAAGAAGGCGGCAGCAGCGTGAGACAGCGGCGTGGCGATGAGCATGCGCAGTTCTTCCGGAAACTCCCACTCCGCCATCTGTATCTGGGTCATGGTGGCGCTGACCCGGTGCGGGCTCATTACACCCTTGGGTTTGCCGGTGGTGCCGCCCGTGAACATGACGGAGGCGATATCCTCAGGGCCGATATCCGGCGCCTGCAGTGGCTGCGGATCAAAGCTGGCGGCCATTGCGAGGTAATCCTCGCCGACCTCGGTGGGACCAAAGGCGAGCAGGTTCTTCAGCTTGGGTACTTTCGCCTGCAGAGCCTTCGCCACTTCTGAGAATACAGAGGGGTCGAACACCAGGGTATCAATTTCCGCCGCTTCCAGTACGTAGGCGTGATCGTCAACCGAGCCCAGTGGGTGCAGCGGCGTCCCGATGCAACCGGTCAGCTGCATGGCGGCGATATTGGACAATACTTCCGGGCGGTTGGCGGAGATTACTGCCACACGGCTGCCTATGCCCAGGCCCTTGCTTTGCAGTGCCTGCACCAACTGGCTGGTTTGTTCGCGCACGTCACGATAGCTGGCAACCTTGTCTCCCAGGTACAGGCAGGGCTCGTCGTTAAAGCGGTTGAGGCCTTCCACCAGCAGCTGCGGCATAAGGGGTTGTTGATACAGAATCTCTGGGTTCATCGTTTCAGCCTGAATAGGAGTTGTGCAGTGTCTGGACTACGTTGCCCCGGCGGGGCTCGCCTCATCTGCAGCAGAAAGTGCCACAAGGCCGGCGCCCGGACAATGACGCTCGCGATCACATTGTCCTGTTGTTTGCGATCAGGGTGAACACAAATGCCCATCTTTACTGTCCGCTTCGATGGTGGTGGAAACGCCAGTGGTCGGCAATACTATCGCTTTGCCTGATGAGGTGGTGCTGATGAAAATCGATAGTTCGCTGATGTTTGAACCGGCGCGAGTTGCGGCGATGGCGGCCGACCTGGAAGCGGCCGGGTTCGACGGGGCTTATACATTTGAAGGCCAGAGCGATCCTTTTATCACCGTTGCCGCTGCGGCCATGAGCACCTCGAAAATGGAACTGATGACGTCTATCGCCGTCGCGTTTGCCCGCAATCCGATGAACCTTGCATATCTGGGCAACGACCTGCAAAACCTCTCCGAGGGGCGGTTTATTCTGGGCCTGGGTGCACAGGTGAAAGCGCATATTGAGCGTCGCTTCTCCATGCCCTGGAGCAAGCCAGCGTCTCGCATGCGTGAAATGGTGCAGGCGGTACGCGCTATCTGGGACTGCTGGCAGACCGGGGAAAAGCTGCGATTTGAAGGCGAGTTCTATCAGCACACGTTGATGTCGCCGGTGTTTGCTCCCCAGCCTAACGCCTACGGCGTGCCGAAAATATTTGTCGCCGGTGTAGGGCCGGTGATGACGGAAGTGGCGGCCGAGGTGGGGGACGGCTATTTTATGCATCCTTTCAGCACTGCCCGCTCCATGGATGAGCTGTCACTGGCTGCTATTGACCGCGGCCTTGCCGGGGCAAACAAGGATCGCGCTGATTTCCAGGTGGCTGCGCAGGTGATTACTGCCACTGGTCTGGACGAGGAGACGATGGCCGCGGCCATTGCATCCGCACGCAATCAAATCGCCTTTTACGCGTCCACTCCGGCCTATCTGCCGGTGCTGGCGTGTCATGGGTGGGAGCAGTTGCACAGCGATGCGCTGCAGATGATCCGGCAGGGTGAATGGGCACAGCTCAATGACCTCGTCGACGACGAGATTCTCAACACATTCGCCGTGGTGGGCACCCCCGCCGAGGTCGCCGAAAAGATCAGCACCCGTTTCGCCGGCAAGGTGCAGCGCGTCTCTCCGGTGGTGTACCAGCCGGATGTGTCACTGCTTGCTACGCTGCGCCGGGAGCTTGCACGGCGCATTTGAGCCTGAGGGGCAGTCCGGCCGGGTTTTCTGGGCTATCATCCGGTCCAGACCATACCAACCTGGGCCGATGATGAGATCACTATGCGGAATTTTGGGCGCGACCCTTTTGTTATGCCTGATGCAGGCATGTTCCAACGTGGAGCCCCGGCAGGAGGCCACCAGTATGTCGGCTGAGCTGGGCCCCGGTGGCAGGCCGGTAGGAGAGACCTGGTCGCGCAGCCCGGTGTATGGCAGTCGCGGTATGGCCGCCACCGCACATCCGCTGGCGTCGCAGGTGGCGCTGGATATTCTCAAGGAGGGTGGTTCTGCGGTCGATGCAGCGATCGCCGCCAATGCAGCGCTGGGGCTGATGGAGCCAACCGGCAACGGTATTGGCGGCGATATCTTCGTGATTGTCTGGGATCCCAAAACGCGGCAGCTTCACGGATACAACGGCTCCGGGCGGTCTCCACAAGGACAAACCCTGGCGCAACTGCAGTCGCGTATTGATGCGATGAAGACGCGGGGAGAGCTGCCTGGAGACTTCAGGGGCATACCCTCCCATGGCCCCTTGCCGGTATCTGTTCCGGGTACGGTAGATGGCTGGTTTGCGCTGCATGAGCGTTTTGGCAGTCTGCCGATGAACCAGGTGTTGGCGCCGGCTATCGACTACGCTCGCAGCGGTTTCCCGGTGTCACCAGTGATCGCATACTATTTTTCACGCAGTTGGGATTTTTTCAGCAGGATCTATGCCGACAGCCCCCATCTGGATAACATTCGCGACACCTGGTTCAAGGGCGGGCAGTCGCCGCAGCCAGGCGACATATTGACCAATACAGACCTGGCCGACACGCTGGAGACGATAGCGCTGGAGGGCCGCGACGCCTTCTATAGCGGCAGTCTGGCGCGGCAGATGGCTGCCTATTTCGATGACATGGACGGCGGCCTCGCCTACGAGGACCTGGCCGTACACCAGGGTGAATGGGTTGCACCCGGCAGCGTCCACTACCGTGGTTATGATCTTTATGAACTGCCGCCCAACGGTCAGGGCTTCGCGGCATTGCAGATGTTGTCCATCCTCAAGAATGTAGACCTGTCCCAGTGGTCCCGGGGTTCGGCTGAGGTTTTTCACTACATGGTGGAGGCCAAGCGGCTGGCGTTTGAGGACGTTGCGCGTTATTACGCTGATCCGGCGTTTGCGCCCGCGCCGCTCGCCGGGCTGCTGTCGGATGACTACGGTAAGCAGCGCTTCGCCCTGATCGACCCGCGCAGAGCCTCTGCAGAGTTCGGCCCCGGTGAGCCCAAACTGGAAAGTGAAGGGGACACGACCTATCTTACTGTCGCAGATAAGGACGGCATGATGGTTTCCCTGATTCAGTCCAACTACCGCGGCATGGGGTCGGGCATGGTGCCCGATGGCCTGGGCTTTATGTTCCAGGACCGGGGTGAGCTGTTTTCCCTGGAACAGGGGCACGCCAATGTCTATGCACCGGGCAAGCGCCCGTTCCAGACCATTATTCCGGCCTTCCTGATGAAAGATGGTGAGCCGGTGATGAGCTTCGGTCTCATGGGTGGCTCCATGCAGCCGCAGGGTCATGTGCAGATACTGGTGAACATGCTGGACTTTGGTATGAATGTGCAGGAGGCCGGTGATGCCGCACGCTTCCTGCACGATGGTGGCAGGGAGCCGACCAGCGTGGACGGTGACCCCCTGGGGACGCTGTACCTGGAGCCCGGTGTGCCGGCGCAAACGGTCGAACGCTTGCGGGCGATGGGTCATAAAGTTGAAATCGATGCCAGCGGCGTGCGCTTCGGCGGCTATCAGGCGATCAAGGTAGATCGCGAGAAAGGAAGCTACGCCGGGGCCACTGAGATGCGTAAAGATGGCACCGTAGTGGCCTGGTAGGCAGCCTGCCTGGGCAGGTCTTGATACCCGGTAGCCGAGCGGATTTCGCCGCTGGCGATGTCCTGGCACAAACGGGTGCCTGTCTCAGTAGCGGGGAGCTCTGCACCCTGTGCGTCGTGCATCAGGGATATTCAAAACCAATGGTTTCTTCGGTGTACTCCCACAGGCGTTGCGCAGCGTCATCGTCGCGGGCCCAGGGCCTGGGCAGCTTCTGTTTACAGTTGGCAAAATAAGCGCCGCTGACGTCGGCAACCTCATCGCTGGTACACAGGTAGATAGAGGTCTGCGCGCCTTTGTCCGCGGTGCGGAAAAAAGGCCTGAGGAGGGCGGGAAGCAGTCTGGCTACAAGGCCCTTGTTTTGTGCGCCCAGGGAGGTCGCGACGGCACCGGGGTGCAGGCAGTTCACCGTGATGGATTCGCCTTCCAGGCGCGTGGCGAGACTGCGGGTGAACAGTATGTTGGCGAGCTTGGAACGGCCGTACTCGCGGAAGGTTTTGAACCCCTGCTCCGCCTGCATGTCGTCAAAGCCCATGTTTCTGACAAATTCGTGCGCCGCCGAAGCGACGTTGACGATGCGTGCGCCGGGCACTTCCAGCATGTTGGGCAGCAGCAGGCCGGTGAGCAGGAAGGGCGCGAAATGGTTGACCGCCAGGGTCTCTTCGAACCCGTCCACGGTAAGCTTACGTGCCGTGTTTACCACCCCCGCATTGTTGAGCAGGATATCCACCGGGCGACCCGGCGCGAGCACGGCCTGGGCCGCGCTGCGCACGCTTGCCAGGCTGGCCATGTCCATTTCTATCAGCTTGGGTTCGCGGCCTCCGGCCGCGATGATGTCCGCGGCGACGGCAGCGCCCTTTTCCAGGTTGCGGCATAGCAGTGTGAGGTCTGCGCCCTGTTGCGCCAGCGTATGCGCCGAACTCTGGCCGATGCCGGCGGTGGCGCCGGTGATAACAATGTGCTTTCCGGTGATGTCCATGTTCAGGTCCTGCTCGTCGAGTCTGGTTGATAGGAAGGGGCGGTAAGGTCTCGGGTCGTGCGCCAGGTTTGCGGGTCGCAGGCGCAGAGCAGTCCAGGAGTGGATGCGGTTGGACGATATACACTACCGTCGAGTCGCGCGGCAGTGCCGCCTGCTTCTGTGACAATGAGCACACCGGGGGCATGATCCCAGATCAGGGTGCGATAGTAGAATGCAAACTGGTAATGCCCGGTGGCGAGGGCGCGGTAGTCGTAGCCTGCACAGCCGCTGGCGCGTGTGGTGCCGAGCTGCTGCGCACCGGCCAGCGCAGCGGGGGTGAGTTCAGCGGGCAGGTAGCGGGTGGAGAGCGCGCCAGATACGCCATTGGTGCCGCCGGCAAACGGCGTCAGCTGGAGTGGCCGGTCGTCAAGTACAGCCCCCGCGCCCTTTTCAGCTGTCAGCATTGACTCTGATCGAGGGTCATAGATCCACGCGGCGATGGTTTCGCCGCGCTCTACCAGGCAAACCATCACGGCAAAGGGGCCGCTGCCGGAAGCGAAATTGTTAGTGCCATCCAGAGGGTCTATCACCCATACCGGTCGCACGGACTCCAGCGCTGCCATTAACCCGGGATCGGCGTGTACGGCCTCTTCGCCGACTACCAGGGAGCCCGGCAGCAGCGCCGCCAGCTCGTGGCTCAATCGCTGTTCACAGTGCCGGTCAGCATCGGTTACCACGTCGTTGCGACGTTTCTCCTCGACCTGGTGGTCTTCCAGTTTGCGCCACAGCGGCATGATGTCCTCTGCCGCCGCCTCGCGTATCAGTGCGCTGACCTGTGCGTGGTCAATGTTTATCGGCATGGCTTGCCCCTGCTGCGTCCGGCGTCAATGCGAATCCCGGGTAAAGGTCGTCCGGTCGCGCTGATTGACTTGAACGCTGCTACTCAAGCAGTGCGCGGCCCGGGATGGAGCTTAGCAGCTGGCGCGTGTAGTCCTGCTGCGGCCGTTCGAACAGGTCGTCTCCGCTACCCTGCTCTACAATTTTACCCTTGTACAGCACCAGGATACGGTCGGCCAGGTGGCGCACCACTGCCAGATCGTGCGACACGAACAGCATGGTTAAGCCGTATTCTTTCCCCAGGTGCTGCATCAAGTCGAGAATTTGTGCCTGTATGGTCACGTCCAGTGCCGACACTGGCTCGTCTGCCACGATAAACTCAGGGCGCGTTGCCAGGGCCCTGCCGATGGCAATGCGCTGACGCTGACCACCGGAAAACTCGTGGGGGTATTTGCGCACGAAGTTGCGGGCCAGGCCGACGTCGTCCATCAGCTTGAGTACGCCGCTGGCAACTGACTTGCGGGTCTCTATGCCGTGCAGCAGCAGCGGCTCGGCCAGGGTGTCGAAAACAGTCATGCGCGGATTCAGCGAAGCGAAGGGGTCCTGGAATATCATCTGCATACGGCGACGGAAGTTCTTCAGGTCACCGCCCTGCAGGGTGGTGACGTCGGTACCGTCGAAGTTCACGCTGCCTGAGGTAACGGGCACCAGGCGCAGTATGGAGCGGCCGATGGTGGATTTGCCGGAGCCCGACTCTCCCACCAGGCCAAGTACCTCTCCGCGTTTGATGTCGAAGCTGACATCGTTGACCGCCTTTACCGGCTCCTTGTTTTTGCCCTGGTCAAACCAGGTGCACAGATTGCGTACCTCGATCAGGGTTTCCGGTTCGCCTTCCATGGGCGTTTTACTGTCAGCGGGAATGGCGGCCAGCAATTTGCGGGTATAGGGGTGCTCTGCGTGATGGAAAATATGGTCGGAATCGCCCCCTTCGACGATCTTGCCCTGCTGCATCACCACGATCTGGTCAGCTATATCCGCTACCACCGCCAGGTCGTGGGATATAAAGATCACGCCGATGTCGCGCTTGGTCTGCAGCTCGGCGATCAGCTTGAGTATCTGCGCTTGTATGGTCACGTCCAGGGCGGTCGTTGGTTCATCGGCAATCAACAGCTTGGGTTCGTTGATCAGCGCCATGGCGATCATCACCCGCTGGCGCATGCCCCCGGAGAACTGGTGCGGATAGTTGTCGAAGGTGGTCTCCGGATCGCGGATGCCGACTTCTTCCAGCAGTTCCAGCGCGCGCTTTTTAGCCTGCTCTTTGCTTACTTTCTTGTGATAGAAAAGTGGTTCCACCAGTTGCTTGCCGATGGTCATGAACGGGTTGAGGCAGGTCATGGGGTCCTGGAAAATCATGGCGATGTCGCGGCCGCGAATTTCCCGCAGTTGGCTCTCGCTCATTTGCAGCAGGTCCTGTCCTTCAAACAGGGCAGTGCCGCCGTCGATACGTCCCGGGGGCATGGGCACCAGTCCCAGCATGGAGTAGCAGGCGACTGATTTACCCGAACCGGATTCGCCAATAATGGCGGTAATCTTGCCTGTGTCCACGGCAAAGGAAATACCGTCCACGGCTTTGTTGGTGCCCATGCGGGTGACAAAACTGACCGCCAGGTCTTTGACTTCGAGCAGGCTCATCAGTCTTTACTCCTTCTTACATCCAGTGCATCGCGCAGTCCGTCACCGAGGAAGTTCAGTGAAAACAGGGTCACGGTCAGGGCCAGGCCCGGGAAGATCAGTAACCAGGGGAATTCCTCCATGGTCTCCGCACCGTAAGAAATCAGCAGTCCCCAGGAAGTCTGCGGCGGCTGTATACCCAGGCCAAGGAAGCTGAGGAAGGCCTCCAGCAGCATCACCGACGGAATGGTCAGCGTGGTATAGACGATGATGGGGCCCAGTGCGTTGGGGATCAGGTGCCTGCGGATAATCGTGCTGGGTGGCAGGCCCAGGGAGATAGCGGCCTCGACAAACTCCTGCTGGCGCAGCTGCTGAACCTGGCTGCGCATGATACGCGCCATGGTCAGCCATTCCACCGCGCCGATGGCGAGGAACAGCAGCAGGATATTGCGCCCGAAGACTACCATCAGCAGGACGATAAAGATCATGAAGGGCAGGGCGTACATTATGTCCACCAGGCGCATCATCACCGCGTCGACTTTGCCTCCCACGTAGCCGGCAATAGCCCCCCAGGTCACGCCGATAAGCAACGCGACGGAGGTGGCGACGAAGCCCACCGCCAGGGAGACCCTGCCACCGAACATGATTTGTGTGAGCAGGTCGCGGCCGAAAATGTCGGTGCCCAGCCAATGCTGGGCCGAGGGCGGGCTGGCGCCCAGGTCCAGGTTCTGGGCATCGTAGGCGTAGGGCGCGATCCACGGTGTCAGCAGAGCGATAATGGTGAACGCCACCAACAGCATGCCGCCGGCCAGGGCCAGTCGGTTCTTGCGCAGGCGCAGCCAGGCGTCATGCCACAGTGAGGAACCCTGCTCCGCTTCGGTGATGTCTTCGATAATGTCAGTAGTCATGGTGGCCCCTAGTTCTCGCCGAACTGTGCGCGCAATCGGGGGTTCATCCAGGCGGCGAGGATGTCCGACAGCAGGTTAAACAGTACGATCAGGGTCGACAGGAAGACGGTGGTGCCCAAAATCATGGTGTAGTCGCGGTTGAAAGCGGCCTGCACGTAGAAGCGCCCCAGGCCCGGTATCTGGAAAATGGTTTCCACCACGAAGGAACCGGCGAGCAGGCCGGCAAAGGCCGGGCCGAGAAACGCCACAACGGGAATCAGTCCGCCGCGCAGGCCGTGCTTTACCACCACCTCCCATTCCGGCAGGCCTTTGGCCCGGGCGGTGCGGATGTAGTCCTGGGACATCACTTCCAGCATGCCGGCACGGGACAGGCGCGCAATATAGGCGGCATAGCCGGAGCCCAGGGTGATGGCTGGTAGTATCTTGTCGCCGGGAATATCCCCCCAACCCGATACCGGCAGCCAGTCCAGGTAAATGCCGAATACCAGCACCAGCAGCGGCCCCAGCAGGAAGGAGGGCATACAGATACCGATCATTGCCGCGGTCATCGGTATATAGTCTTGGGCGGTATTGGGTTTCAGCGCCGCGATCACCCCGGCAAAGCCGCCGATAATGACCGCCACCAGCAAGGCATAGAATCCCAGTTCCGCGGTGACCGGCAGGCCGGCGCCGATGAGTTCGTTAACACTGCGCCCGGGATACTTGAATGACGGGCCGAACTCTCCCTGGGCCAGATCACCCAGGTAGGCGGTGTACTGCTGGAACAGCGGCAGGTCCAGGCGGTACTGCGCCTCCAGAGCCGCCTTTACCTCGGGCAGTACGGCTTTCTCTGCGGAGAAAGGGCCACCCGGTGCTACGCGCACCAGGAAAAAGGTGACCGTGATCACAGCGAGGATCACGGGAATCGCCTGCAACAGGCGGATGCCGACAAAGCGCCACATTATTGGGGTGTCTCCTGGTTGTCGTTGTTATTGTTTTGGCTCACTGGGTGTTGTCCTTTTCCCAATCGGGGTCCAGCCACACATACTTGAGGTTGAGGGAGTCCATCAGGTTAGACGGCATGTCCCGCACACTGGGGTGCATCAGCTTCTTACTGGTATAGGTGAAGATCGGCAGTATGGGCATCTGCTCCATGAGCATGGTCTCCGCCTCATAGAAGATGCGGTAGCGCTCCTCCTGGGTCTTGGCCTGCGGCGCCAGCTTGAGAATCATCTCGTCGTAGCGCGGGTCGCCAAAGCCGGTGCTATTGTTGCCGCCGTCGGTAATGTACAGGTCCAGGAAGTTGTTGGGGTCCACGTAGTCACCGATCCAGCCACGGCGGGCAATGTCAAAATCCATGGTGTCCACAGAATCCAGGTAAACCTTCCACTCCTGGTTGGATATGGTGATCTTTACGTTGAGTACGTCCTTCCACATCTGCTGCAGCGCCACCGCGAGCTTGCGGTGGCTCTCGTTGGTATTGTAGATCAGCTCAACGTCTGGCCAGCCCTCGCCATCGGGGTAGCCGGCATCGGCGAGTAGTTGCCGCGCCAGCGCCGGGTCATAGTCGAACAGTTTTGGTGGGTTGTAGCCCATGGTGCCGGGTGGGGTGATGCTGTAGGCGGGAAAGTTGGATTTCTGCAGTACCGTGTCGTTGAGCTTGACGCGGTCAATTGCCATTGACAGTGCCTGGCGTACGCGCACGTCATCAAGCGGCGGGCGTTTGGTATTGATCAGGTAAAAGTAAGTGCCCAGGTAAGGGGCCTGCACATAGGGCGTGTTTTCCATGGCCTGGTACGCGGGAACCTTGTCCAGGGGCACTGTGCCGGTGGTGTGCAACTGCCCAACCCTGAACATGCGTTCCTCGGAAACGATATTTTCCGTAGGGTAAAACACCACACCGTTGAGGCGTACCTTGTCCTTGTCCCAGTAGGTGTCGCTCTTCTCGACCACGATACGACGATTCAGCTTCCACTCTTTGATATTGAAAGGACCGTTGTTGACCATATTTCCCACACGGGTCCACTTGGTGTAGCGATCGGTCATGGCACCGTGCTTGAGGATGGTTTCAGGGTGGACGGCGAAGGTTGAGTAGTGGTCCATCAACTGCAGGAAGTAGGGCGTTGCGGCATTGAGCGTGACCTGCAGGGTCTGGTCATCCAGCGCCTTCACCCCGACATCGGAAAAGTCCTCCGTTTCACGCCGGGAAAAGGCCTCTGCGTTGACTACCGGGTAGAGCATGTAGGCATACTGGTTACCCATGGAAGGATGCAGAGCCCGGTTCCAGGACCAGACGTAGTCACCTGCGGTAACCGGGTCGCCATTGGACCATCGGGCTTCCGGGTTGATGTGAAAGGTATAGATTTTACCGTCCGCTGAAATGTCCCACGACTCGGCGACGCCCGGTTCCGGTTCCAGCGTCCATGGGTTCTTCACCGTCAGGCCCTCGAACATGGCACGCACCAGTTTGTTTTCAGGTACGCCGGTGACCACGTGGGGATCAAGCCCCTGGGGCTCTGAGCCGTTGCCGAAGTGAAGCACCCCCGTGCGATTGCCGATTTCGACATTCGATTCGCCGCCGGTGCAGGCAGAGAGGGCTGTAGTAGTAAGCAGGACGGCCAGCAGCCGCGAGAGAAATTTTATCATTCTTTAGCCGGTGTCGTGTTGCGTTTGCCAAGTATAGAGGTAAAACAGTGCTTTAGGTGAGACGAACATACGCCGCCTGACCACAACGCCGATTCTCAGCGAGTTCGATTCGTGGCCTGGCTCAGGTAGCATCGCTATACTGTGGCACAACCTTTGTTTGACTGGACCCGGCTATGACGATTTTGGGACGTACCTTACTTTGCGTTTTGCTGCTCTGCCTGCCGCCGGCCGCGATGTCTTCCCCAGAGGGAGAAAGAGACGTTGAGCGAGAGCACATAGAACTGCAGGACGCCCGTCTGAAAGCGCTGCAGCGGCTTTTCCGTCAGCAGCCGGCGGCGCAACAGGTACTGGAAAACGGCCTGGGCTACGCAGTGTTCTCCAGCGTCGGCCTTGATCTGGGCCTGGTGTCCAACCGGCGCGGAGGAGGTATTTTGCGCATCAATCGCTCCGGCCGCGACGTGTTCTACAAGATGCTTTCCACAAATGGCAGCCAGGAAACCGGTCTGGAAGACTTTGCTGTTATTGTTGTTTTTCAGTCCCCCGATGCTATTGCCCGGGTGGAAGAGGATGGCTGGGCGTTTCCTGGCGAGGCTGAGGCTAACCCGCAGCCTGTGGACCAGGGCGACGGCTCGTTAACAGAGAGTAATGCTGCGCCAGGTACCGCCATCTACCCACTGACTGCCACTGGCACCAGACTGCAGCAGGTGCTGCAGGGCAGCCGCTTTCTTCAAGACGAAGGCCTGAACTGATCCAGCGCTTGTCGTTAAGGCTTGCCAGCTCTGGTGGCGTTAGCCCAGCCTGGCAGGCGCTGCGGGGTAATAACCTGAACGGTTTCGGAGATTGCTGGAGAAGGGGGTGACGCCCCGGGAGGTCGGGGCGTCGAGACATTCAGAAAGTAAAGCGGAAGCCCAGGCCGACTGAGTCGATAGCCTCGTCGGCATCAAAGCGTACATACTCAGCGTAGAGGTCCAGGCTGCCGAAAACATTCAGTGCAACGCCTGCGCCGTAGTAAAGGTCAGTGCCATCTTCATTGAAGTTGCGTGAATCCACATCCCACATTGCAACTCCCGCGCGACCGTAGACGTCCAGAATCCACAGCGGGACGGATACAATGCCGCCAGCGGTCCACATAGTGGTGTCGTACTTTAGTTTTCGGCCGGTATCGAGGCTGTCTGACTTGAACTCACCGATATCCCAGTATGCTGCGTCTACAGCCAGCCATTTGTTAAAACGGTACCCGCCGCCCAGGTTGTAACCTGCTGCCTTGTCATCGAAGAAGGCTTCGATGTCATCATCGAAGTCAATGTCATCGAAGGATGCGTCCAGTTCGGCATAGTTGCCACCACCGGCGATAAAGAAGCCTGTGCTGTCTGCTTGAGCGAGGTTGGTGCCAAGCGCAAAAACGCTGCTCAGCAGCAGGGCCAGGGATAATTGTTTTGACATGATGTGATTCCTTTCATTGCGGATGTATCAATATTTTCAGGGCACTATTCTAGCGCCAGAGTCGTGAGGAGTTGATGTGGGAAGAATGGCATTAATTACCTTGCCAGGGTCCGCCATCTTCCCGGGGGCAACAGGGAGCGCGGCTGGAGCCTGTGACCAGACGTGGCCCCTCGCGCCCGCATGACTTTGATTAACGGCGCCAGCGCCAGAGCAGGCTACACGGGCAGTTCCGTGGTCTGCTTCAATTCCTCCATCACAAAGCTGGCACTGACATCAAACAAGTCGGCCTGGATCAGTTCCTGGTAGAGGGCGTCGTAACCGGCCATGTCTGCAACCACGGCCTTGATCAGGTAGTCCACGTCGCCGCCCATGCGGTAGACCTCGAGCACGCCGGCTATGTTTTCCGTCACGGCCTTGAACCGCGTGGCCCAGGCCTGGTTGTGTGCATTGGTCTTCACCGCAATGAAGACGGTGAGGGGAAGGCCGAGGGCGGACGCGTCAAGCAGGGTGACGCGTTGACGAATAACGCCCTGTTCTTCGAGTTTCTGGACGCGCCGCCAGCAGGCGGACTTGGACATAGCGGTCAGCTCGGCCAACTCTGCGATACTCAGGCTGGCATCGCGCTGCATATGTCGTAAGAGCGCGCGATCGGTGTTGTTCATATTTCTACGAATCCGTTTCTGTGTTAGCTAAAGGAATAATGTTTCATAAATAATAGATTATTAGGATGGATGATTCGAATTATGGTCATATGTCGCCATAATCAGGCACAATGTGCTCGCTGCCCTGGCCTATCATGACGTCCTGTTGAAAGAGGATCAGGTCATGTCCGCACTCATTGAGCGCATTCGCAACGACGTCATTGGTGCCCGCCAGCCGCTGGCGACGCCTTTTGGTGAAAAACCGCTGGTCTACGCCGACTACACCGCCTCCGGGCGCGCCCTGGGTTTCATCGAAGACTACATCCGTAACCACGTGCTTCCCTGGTACGCCAACACGCACTCGGAAGCGTCATTTACCGGTGCCCAGACCACGGCGCTGCGCGAGCAGGCACGGCAGCAGATTCGTCTGGCGGTCAATGGAAGCGTGGAAGACCAGGTGATTTTTTGCGGGCCCGGCGCCACGGCCGCCATCAACAAAATCATCGATATCCTCAACCTGCGCCTGCCGCGGGATCTTGCCGACCGTTGTCAGCTGGAGCAGCACATTCCTGACAGTGAGCGCCCGGTGGTCTTTATAGGGCCCTATGAGCATCACTCCAATGAACTGCCCTGGCGAGAATCCATCGCTGAGGTCATTTCCATTCCGCTAACCCGGGAAGGGCAGTTAGACCTGGAGGTGCTGGCGGCGCAGTTGCGCGCCACCGCTGGCCGTGGGCTGCGTATTGGCAGCTTTTCGGCAGGGTCCAACGTAACCGGAATCAAGACTGATGTTGCCGCCGTCACCGCATTGCTCAAGGCGAACGGGGTACTGGCGTTCTGGGATTACGCCGCGGCCGCGCCCTATGTGGGTATCGACATGCAGGGCGAGTATCCCCTGGATGCGGTGTTTATTTCGCCGCACAAGTTTGTCGGCGGTCCCGGTACGCCGGGCATACTGGTGGTGAACAGGAACCTGCTGAACAACTCTGTGCCGGCTGTTGTCGGCGGTGGCACCGTGGCATACGTCACACCCCTTGATCACCTCTACACTGAGGACCGTGAGCGTCGCGAGGAAGGCGGAACGCCAGCCATTGTTGAGTCGATTCGTGCCGGTCTGGTGTTCAAACTCCAGCAGGAAGTGGGTATTGCCGAGATAGAGGCCCGCGAACATGATTTTGTGCAACGGGCTACAGCGCGTTTTTCCCGGTGTCCCCATGTGGAAATTCTGGGCAACCCGGAGGCGCCGCGACTGTCGATTACCTCCCTGCGAATTCGCCACGGTGATAAAGACCTGCACTATGGGTTTGTGGTGGCCCTGCTCAATGACCTGTTCGGTTTGCAGGTGCGTGGCGGCTGTTCCTGTGCCGGTCCATATGGCCACAGCCTGCTGGGCATGGATATGGCATTCAGTCGCGCCATCGAACAGGAAATAGGTCGCGGTGTCACCATGATGCGCCCCGGCTGGGTGCGACTCAACTTCAATTACTTTCTCGACGAACAGGAATTCGAGTACTTGCTGCGCGCTGTAGAGCTGGTCGCGGAGCACGGCTGGCGACTGCTGCCGTATTATCAATTTGACTTCGCGTGTGGTGCCTGGCGTTACCAGGGCCGGCCCACACAGCTGCTGACCCGTCTCGATGACTGGCAGTTTGACGCGCTGGCGGCAGCTGACGATGCGGCTGCGCCCCGCCGCCTGGAGCTCGAGGGGTATTGTGAACAGGCTGAAATGGAGTTGACCCGTACGCATCGCGAGGGGGAGCGCCATGCGCTCGAATTGAGCGAACAGTGTGAGCGCCTGCGTTGGTTTCTGTTACCCCAGGAAGCCGCCGCCGAGCTTGACCGGCTCGAAAACACGGGTTCCTAGCGCCACCCTGGCCGGCGCGCCTAAGCGCAGTCAGTCCAGTGTCTTGCGGAAGCGCTTGGTGGCAATCACCAGCATCAATGCCGTAAAGCCCAGCAGCCAGAGTATGTCCGGTAGTAGCTGTGAGGCCTGCGCACCGCGCAGGTATACCCCGCGTATCAGGCGAATGAAGTGCGTTGCCGGCAGCAGCTCGGAGATGTATTGCGCAAGTGTTGGCATAGCGTCGTAGGGAAACATGAAGCCGCTGAGCAGAATGGAGGGCAGGAGTATGAATACCGTCATTTGCATGGCCTGCATCTGGGTGCGCGCGAGGGTGGAAATCAGCAGTCCCAGGGTCAGGCTGGCGCCGATAAATGCCAGGGTAATAATGGCCAGGTCTATGAATCGGCCGTGCAGCGGGACGTCAAATATCAGGCGACCCAGGCCCAGGATGATGGTGATCTGCACGATACCCACGAACACGTAGGGGATCAGCTTTCCAATCATCAGCTCCAGCGGGTGGATGGGAGTGGTAATCAATAATTCCATATTGCCCTGTTCGCGTTCCCTGACCAGCGCCGCGGAGGTGAACAGGATCATCGTCATGGTGAGGATGATGGCGGTGAGTCCGGGTACCACGTTTACCTCAGATCGGCGTTCCGGATTGAAAAACAGGGCAACCTCGAAGGTGGGGTGACGGGCGCTGTAGGCGCCGGGCGGCGTGCCTGCCTCCAGCTTCAGTGGCATGCTGCGCAGTGCCAGCAGTGCCGAGCCCACCATCGTGTCTGATCCGTCAACCAGCCATTGCCCTGCCGTTTCGCCTCCAGCCAGGCGCTGGGGCAGGTCGTGGGGCAGCACCAGTGTCGCGCGAATGTCGCCGGCAATGATCGCCGCTTCCGCCTCAGCTGGCGTGTTGTAGGTGGCCACGATTTCCACGACCTGGGTGACGCGCACCTGCTCCGCAATGACGCGGGCGGCGACGCTGCCGCTGAGATCAACGATTGCCACCGGGATGTCGCGGACCATGGTGTTGATGGCATAGCCGAAAAGCAGCAACTGAATCAACGGAATCATGACCACCATGCCAAAGGTCACGCTGTCCCGGGACAGCTGTCGAAGTTCCTTGCCGGCAACGGCAACGATGCGCTGGCCGCTGTTCATCGCAGCGCGTCCCCCTGGGTGCAGTCAACAAAAACGTCCTCCAGGCTGGGGCGCGTAACGTTGAATTCAAGAGACGGATAATGCAGCTGCTGCCGTAGCCGCTCGATCGCGCCGTTGGCTGCGTCTGCCGTCAGCAGTATCCGCAGTTGCATACCCTGCTGCGCTGCGGACTGCACCTCTGGCAGCTGCAGGGCACTCGCTTTTACCCGGCGTAGATCTGCACCGCGAATTTCGATAACGCGTTGATCCAGCGCGGCCATCAGTTGCGCGGGCGGGCCCTGCCTGCGCAGGCTGCCTGTTTCCAGGACGGCCAGCTGGTGACAGCGTTCGGCCTCATCCATGTAATGGGTGGAGACCAGTACGGTTTTGCCTTCATCCACCAGGTCAAACAGTTTCTCCCAGAAGTCTCTGCGGTTCTCCGGGTCGACCGCAGAAGTCGGCTCGTCCAGGAATAACAGATCAGGGGAATGCAGCGTGGCAACCGCCAGCGCCAGGCGTTGGCGCTGGCCCCCGCTCATCGCCGCGGCGCGACGTCCGCGCATGGTTTGCAGGGTGTAACGATCCAGCAGCTCGGCGATGCGCTGGTTTGCCTGTTGCCGGGGCAGACCGTGAATGCGCGCCATGAACTGCATATTCTCCACCACCGTCAGGTCGTCGTAGAGAGAGAACTTCTGGGTCATGTAGCCGATGCGGCGCCGCAGGGCCTCGGCAGCTGCTGGAATCTCCAGGCCAAGTACCTCAACATCGCCCGCCGTTGGTGTAAGCAGGCCACAGAGCATGCGTATGGTTGTGGTTTTCCCGGATCCGTTGGGGCCTAGAAAGCCGTAGATCTGTCCGCGTGGAATGTCCAGGTTGACCGCATCGACAGCCACCAGGTCGCCGAAGTGCTTGCTCAGGCCGCGGGTAGTGATTGCTGTTTCAGTCATGTTCCAGCAGTACCTGGGCGGGTACGCCGCTGGGCAGCGAGTCAGCGTCCTCCAGGTCGAACTCCGCCAGGTAGACAAGGCGTGCCCGGTCGCTAGCATTGAGCGCATAGTAGGGAGTGAATGCCGGCTCCGTGGCGATCCAGCGCAGCGTGCCCTGCAATGTCTGGGGCACACCGTCCACGTGAATTGGGTAGTTGTCGCCGATATGCAGGCGCGCTCGCCAGGGTTCCGGTACGTAGACCCTCGCATAGGGCTGGTCTCCGGCGAGCATGATCGCCAGAGTGGCGCCCGTGTTGACACGTTCGCCCTCGTTCCAGGGCAGGCTGTCCAGGTAGGCGTCGCGGGTGGCGACCACGCTGAGCTCGGAGAGCAGATGTTGTTCCAGCGCCAGCTGTGCCTGCGCAGACTGCAGCGCCGCAGCGCCCGCGTCCAACTGTTCCTGACGCGTTCCGTTGGTCAGGCGCAGCAGTTCCTCCTCTGCGGACTCCAGGTTGGCCTCCGCCTCGTCGCGCCCCGCCAATGCCCGGTCGAGCTGGGCCTGGGCAGCGAGTTTACGCCTTACCAGCGACACGGCGCGGTCATAACTGGCGCGAGCCTCGACCAGCGCGGCTCTTGCGCCGGACACCCGGGCGCTGGCGGCGGCTATGTCTTCCGGCCTGGCGCCGTTGCGCAGTTCCTCCAGCACGGCTGCTGCCCTGGCCGCCTCTGCTGCAGCCCTTGCGACCATGGCTTTCTGGCGGGTGTTGTCCAGTTGCACCAGTAATGTACCCGCCGCGACCAGCGTGCCTTCAGGTATTGGCTGGTCGAGGATGATTTCGCTGGCGGTGGCCTTGAGCACGATGCGGTCGCGCTCCAGCGTACCCAGCGCCTGGCCAGCCGACGGGTCGCCACAGGCGGTGAGAAGTGAAATCAACAGCAATGATCTGAACAGGGGCATGTGAGTGTTCCACAACAGCAGCGTGTTGCAGAAGTTATACGGGCAGTTGGCCCGGGATGCAATTCAGGGGAAGCGCGGCACAGCCGCGCAGCTGCGACAGGTCAGGCGGCAGACTGGTCGCGGGCCTGTGGCGGTGAGCCCACATAGGCGGCGCGCGGGCGAATCAGGCAGCTCTGCTCGCGGAACTCGAGGAAGTGGCCGATATAACCGTAGACCCGGGCCATGGCGAACATGGCCGTGAAGTAGTGCGGTGGAATACCCAGGCTGTGGAAAACGGCGCCTTTGTAGAATTCCACATTGGCCCAGATTTCCTGGCCGCGGGCACCAAACTCGCGCTGGCAGGCTTCTTCTACCGCGACCAGTGTTGCCAGCAGGTTTTTACTCTCTTCATCCTGGCAGGACGCGATGGCCATGGGCTTGAGTATCTTGGCGCGGGGGTCCACGGTGCGGTATTCGCGGTGACCCATACCCATAATTTTGACCTTGTTGGCCAGGCAATCTTTTACGTAGGCCTCTGCCTTGTCAGGGCTGCCAATCTCCATCGCCATTTCCAGTGCGGCCTGGTCGGCGCCGCCATGAAGCTTGCCGAACAGGGTGCCGATAGATGCGGCAATGGAGGACTGGATCGGGGCCAGGGTACTGGCGCATACGCGACCGGCAAAGGTGCCGGCGTTGAAGCTGTGTTCCATCTGCAGAATCTGCGCGGCGTCCAGCATACGCACCTGCTCGTGGGTGGGTGCCTTGCCGTGGAACATGGTGAGAAAGTTGTCGTGACGCAATTTTCCGGCAGTGGGGTGGAGAATGACTTTGTTCTGCCCGAGGCGGTAATGCGCGGCGATCAGGGCAGAGATTTTAGCGGTAATAAACAGACCGTGCTCGGCGTCCGTTCCGCGGCCCAGTGTTTCCTCTTCCGGCATTTGCAGCAGGGGGATCATACCCTGCAGCATCAGCATGGGGTGCAGTTCGCGCGGTACCTGCCCGAGCAGGTCCTGCTCCGGATGGGTGAGCTGGGCGTTGCTGCACATGAAGCTTTTCAGCCTGCGCCGTTCCTCGTCCGTTGGCCATTCACCGAATACCACCAACCAGGCCACATGAAGAAATGACACGTCTACCAGTTCATTGATGTCGATGCCGCGATAACTGAGCAGGCCTATATCGCCCTGTACGTCGGAAATGGCGGTTTCCCCGACGACGATGCCAGCCAGGTCATTGGAAAAGACAGTTTGTGTTTCGGACATTGTGCAGATTCTCGTTTTCGGTAATTTTTCACAGTATAGCGGCGAAATTGATTAGCTGGGTTAATCTTACTTATCGCAGTATTAGGATAGCTTATATGCGTTTTGAAAACAGTGAGTTACGAGCCTTTCGTGCGGTGATTGAAGAAGGTGGCTTTCGCCGGGCCGCAGAATCCTTGTCCATAAGCCAGTCGGCAGTTAGCCAGGCGGTAGCGGGCCTGGAGAGCAAGCTGGGTACCGGCCTCATTCGTCGCGGTAAGGAACTGCGCCTGACCGACGCAGGCAGGCGGCTTTTCGACCATGCCTTTGAGGTGCTCACTGGCGAGCAGCAAACGTTGGAAGATATCGCCCAGCTGCGCCAGGGGCAGCTGGAAACCCTGAGCCTGGCGTTGAGCGCCTCGATCAATCGTTTTCATGCCCCCGGACTGATCAGCGACTACTATCGACAGAACCCCCAGGCAAGAATGCAGCTGGTGGAAATGCCCGCGCGCAATATCATCTACGCCGTCCTTGCCGGCAGCGCCGAGTTGGGGTTTGGGCCTTTCCAGAAAGATATGCAGGCCTTTACCACGGTACCCCTGTATTCCGACTCACGGCACCTGGTGGTGAGTCCCGGCCACCCACGGTTCGAGGAGATGAAGCGCGGTGACGCGGACGCTCTCAAGCATACGCCGCTGATTACCTCTGCTCTTGATAGCCCTGACCTGCGACCCTCTATCCAGCGCCTGCGTGACCAGTTCAGCACGGTGTGGGAGGTGAGCAGTCTGTTGCTGCGCATCCACCTTGTGCGCGAGGGCATGGGTGTGGCGTTTATTGACCGTCGCTTGTTGCAGGAGCACCCGGACTGCGCGTCATTTCATGTTATCGATGACGTCTCTTTTGGCACCATAGATAAACAGGTGGGCATTTACTATCGCGCCGGTAAGCAGCTGACCGTCAGCGCCGGGCGCTTCGTTACGCTTTGCGAGGCGCACTGGAACTTGTAGAGTGTGGCGCTCACACAGGGGGATTCATGGCCATCAGTCTGCGTAAAACAAATCTGGAAAAACTGAGCGAGCAGGTCTACGACGTGCTCATCGTGGGTGGTGGTATTAACGGCGCGGTAGCGGCTGCTGCGCTCGCAGGGCGTGGCGTCAAGGTGGCGCTGATTGATCGCGAGGATTTTGCCAGCGGGGTCAGTTCCAGCTCCTCCAACCTGGCCTGGGGCGGGATCAAATATCTGGAAAGTCATGAGTACCTGCTCGTCAACAAATTGTGCAAGTCGCGCAACGAGTTGATGCGCGCGTATCCGTCCACGGTCAAGGAGATACGTTTTTTCACCACCATCCAGCGCGGCTTTCGCTTTCCGTCCTTTTTTGTCTACCTGGGAGCCGTGCTCTATTGGTTGATGGGGCGCTGCAAAACCCGGCCGCCACGCTACTTCACCGCCGGGCAGCTGGAGCGACTGGAGCCGGTCGTCAATACCGAAAATGCTGCCGGTGGGTTGGAGTACTCCGACTGTTACCTGTACGACAATGATGCGCGTTTTGTTTTCAATTTTGTGCGTACCGCGCTGAACTACGGTTGCATTGCCGCCAACTATGTCGAGTCGCTGGGCACGCGCCGGGTGGGTGAGCTCTGGTGCAGCGAGGCACGTGATGTGGTTAGCGGTTCCGCATTGCAGATCCGCTCCCGCGTGCTGATCAACGCCTGCGGACCCTACGCTGACGCTCACAACCGCTTGACTGGTGAGGCCACGCAATACCACCACCTCTTTTCCAAGGGGATACACCTGATCGTGGACAGGGTGACCGACAATAAGCGTGTGCTGACGTTTTTCGCCAGCGACGGACGCCTCTTCTTCCTGATCCCCATGGGGCCGAAAACCTGTATAGGCACCACTGACACGCAGGTGACAGATCCGGCAGTGGGCGTAACCGATGAAGATCGTCACTTTGTTCTCGACAACGTCAATGCGCTGCTTGACCTGGAGCAGCCCCTGACTATCGATGATGTGGTGGCAGAGCGTGTGGGCGTCAGGCCCCTGGCGACGGAAGATGAAGGTGGCGATGCCGACTGGGTTCAGCTGTCGCGCAAGCATGTGATTGAGCAGAGTGAGCATCACCGCCATCTCACTATTTTTGGCGGCAAGCTCACCGATTGCCTCAACGTGGGCGATGAAGTGGTGGAGAAGGTGGCGGCGATGGGGGTGATCGTTCCCGACCCGGATAATCACTGGTACGGCGAGCCTTCCGCCAGCCAGCGGAAAGAGTTCATGCTACAGGCGAAGTTGATGAATCTCGACAAGCTGACGGATGCCAGCTCTTCGGAGCCGCTGTCGGAGCGATTCTGGCGGCGCTATGGCACCGCCGCGTTCGGTCTGCTGGAGCGTATCCGTGAAGATGAGTCCTGTGCCCGCTTGCTGCTGGAAAAGGCGGAGTACACCCGCTGCGAAATCGAACTGGCGGCGCGCCGGGAGATGATTGTGAAGCTGGAAGACTTCATGCGGCGCCGCTCGAAGATCGAGCAGGTGATCCGCTGGCGCGATATTGAAAACGCCCCCGGCCTGGTGGAGGCCTGCGACATTCTTTTCGGGGAGGACGCCCCCATGCGCCTGCAGGAATATCTTCAGGGTGGTCGCAACGCGGGGCGTTCTGCGGGGTGAAGTCGCTGCTGTGGGTCAGCGCCCTGGTCCTTCTGCTGCTCATTGGGCTGGCGGGCGTCACCCTGTTTCAGCTCACCCGCGACACCAGCTTCCTGCAGGACTACCTCTCATCCGCGCTGGGGCGTGAAGTGCGTATAGAGCGTATTCATGAGGTGCGCCTGGGCAGGCAGGCGAGCTTTACGATAGAGGGCGTCAGCGTTGCCAATCCGCAATGGGCTGGCGAGCCGCAACTACTCAGCGTGCAAACAGCCCGGATCTATCTTGACCTGCTTTCAATCTTTCAATCCGGGCCCATTGTCATCAATGACCTGGACGTTTCCGGTTTGCAGGCCGCGCTACTGGCCCCCGGGGGTCATGCGCCCTCATGGCAGCTATCTGCGCAGCCGGCTGACGCAGGCCCCACGAGCGACAGTCTGCAGCTGCCATTGGTGCTGGAACAGGCAACCATTACCAATAGTCACCTGGTCTATCGCGATCCTGAGCGTGAGCTGAAGGTTCGCATGTCCGGTCAGTTGCAGGGAGGCGAAGGGTTGCGTGTGCTCCTGGACGGACAGTCCCGGGGGCACCCCGTGTCATTTGACGGCCATGTCTCGCAGCGTGACGGCGGCCTGGCAGTGCAGGGTGAGGGGCAATTTGAACACTGGATGCTTTCCCTTCGCGGCACGCTGGCAGACCCCTTTGCCTTTACCGGGCTGGATGCGCGGTTGGGTATACAGGGTGATTATGCGCTCCCTGCTACAGCGGATGCCGACGCGGTAGTGCTGCCGCTGTACCTGGACCTGAAACTGACCGGCTCCGGTACGCAGCTGGATGTGCAGAACGGAACCCTGGGCAGCGGGGATAGCCAGTTGTTGGTCAATGGAACACTGGGCAACCCTGCGAATTTTGAGGGTCTGGCGCTGCGACTGGACCTGAGTACCCCGGACGTCAAGCGACTATTGCCCGTAGTAACAAGTCAGCCTGAAGCGGTGCCGCTGAGCTTGCGGGGGGAGCTGCGCTTTGTCGACGGCGTCCTGCAGTTGCAAACACTGCGCGGTCGCAGCGGCGGCGCCCGGCTCAAGGGCTCTGTGCATCTGCCTGCTGCCGGTAAGGGCCGCAGCGCGACCGTTGCCTTGCGCGGCAGTGGCGAGTCCCTGGCGACAGCCCTCTCGCCGTGGATACAGAGGGAGCCGGATGACGACGCACCCTTCGATTTCGATTTTCAGGCCGACTGGGCGTCACCGGTGTTGACCGTGCATACGCTTGATCTGGAGGTCGGGCTCAATCGGCTACTGGGCCGTTTCACCTTGCGTGGCAATGCGCAACGGCCCGTTATGAATGGCAGGCTGCAACTGAGTGGGCGACGGGCACAGCATATGCTCGGGGTTCTGGGTGCAACCACGGAGGTTGCGGATGATCCTTTTATGCTCAAGGCTGATGTCAGCATGCATGAAGACGGCAGCGTCAGCGTGAGCGATATGGAGGGTCAGCTGGGACGCAGCGATGTGTCTGGTGAATGGCATTATGTTGCCGGTACGCCAGCGCGTTTGCAGGCGAAGTTGCATGCCGGAACGCTGGATCTTCGCCCCATGGTGGAAGCGTTCCAGCGCCAGTCACGCAGCGCCAGAACAGACAATGCCGGGCGTCCTGACGCTCTGGGCGACAATGCCCCGCTGACATCGAAACAGCTGCGCGACAGAGTCATTCCACAGACCCCCTTGCCTGGAGACTGGCTGGACAACCTTGAAGGGAATATGTCCCTCAGTGTTGGCGAAGTGCTGTTGCGGGAAGATATGACCAGTCGTGCTGAGTTCCGCTTTACCATTGCCGACGGCGCACTGGTCAGTCAAAAGATGCAATGGAGCGGTGATTTTTCATCCGGTAGCGCGCAATTGGCGTTGCACAACGCGGCACCGGGGCTGCGCATCAGTCTCCATCTGGACACCCATCGCCTGCCGCTGATCTGGATTTTGAATGCTGCGCCCGACAATGCACAGGAAGCGACCTACAAGGCGGCGCTCGTTGGGCAGGGCGCTACCCTGCGTCAACTTGCCGCCAGCCTCGATGGCACCGTGGCAGTGCGCGGTGGGGGAGGTCGCCTGGACAACCGCGGCATGATGTTCTTCTTCGGTGACGTTTTCGGTGAGATTTTTTCGCAGCTCAACCCGCAAGTAAGGGACGACACCTACACCAATGTCGACTGCCACGCGGCGATACTGGTCGTTACCGACGGTCTGGTAGACGTCAATCCCGGCGCGGTACTGCGCACGGATAAGTTGGATATGATATTGGGCGGAACCGTCGATCTGAATGATGAGCGACTCAATCTGGCGTTCAACACCCGATCGCGTACCGGGGTCGGGATCAGTGCGTCCAAGGCGGTGACGCCCTACCTCAGGCTGGGCGGCAACCTGAGTCACCCGAGGTTGGTAGTCAACGCCAAAGGCGTGGTGATCTCAGGCGGTGCCGCCGTCGCAACCGGAGGGCTGTCTATTCTCGCTGAAGGTTTGTGGGACCGCTGGGTGGGCACCTCGCTAAACCCCTGTGATGAACTGTTTGAAAATGCTGACGAGGCCCAAGGCGTGCTGAAGAAAATGCTTGGACGGCCCTGATATCGCGGTAATCTTACCGCCGGGGTGCGATGTCCGTATCAGGCCGGCCGATCTGCCGTTACCATTGCGCCACGTACACTTGGAGAGACCCGCCATGAAGCCCTACTCAATTGCCCTGTTTTCCGCTGGCCTGGTGTTTGTAGCCCAGGCAGGCAGTGCAACCACGCTCGCCGAGTGCGCTGTGATCATCGAAGACCTGCAGCGGCTGGCTTGTTATGACAGGTTGGCATCCCAGCCGTCGGTGCCGGCAACTTCTGAACTCGAGGAAGAAGTACTAACGGTGGTGGCCCCTGCGGAAGAGGAGCTGTTCGCCGCGCGTATGGATACGGAGGAAAAGCTCGCGGACAACCCCTGGATTGTAACGCCGCACAAGCGCAATTATCTGCTCCCGGTGACCTATAACAGCACCATCAACGAGGAAGCCTGGACCGACATCTTCCCCGATGCTGAGATGGATGACGTGGAAGCAAAATTCCAGATCAGTTTCAAAGCCATTATCTGGAAAGACATTCTCGGAGAGGGTACTAACCTGTGGGGTGCCTACACGCAGGAGAGCTGGTGGCAGGTGTATAACACAGACGAGTCCGCACCCTTCCGGGAGACCAACTATCAGCCCGAAGCCATACTGACCTTCGACAATGACTGGGAAGTATTTGGCTTCACCAACACGATGCTGGGCCTGAGCCTGAACCACCAGTCCAATGGGCGCGGCGAACTGCTCTCGCGCAGCTGGAATCGGGTGATGGCTATGGCCACTCTGGAGCGTGATAATTTCCTGCTCACCGGGCGCACCTGGTATCGGTTGCCGGAAGACGATGAAGACAACGACAATCCTCGCATGTACAAGTACATGGGCTATGGTGATCTCAGCGGAGTGTGGAAGCTCAATCAGCACCAGCTGGGTTTTACCCTGCGCAACAACCTCAACAGCGAGAACAAGGGCGCCATCCAACTGGACTGGACCTTCCCTCTGCCCAACACCAGGCGCTTTCGCGGCTATGTGCAGTACTTTAACGGCTATGGTGAGAGCCTGATCGACTATGACGAAAGCACCAATCGAATCGGTATTGGGTTTACCCTGACCGATCTGTTGTAGGATGCGGTTTGTGCCTGCGAACTTTCCACCTCCTGAATCACGACGCACGTTTCCATCCGCAGCGCTGCGAAGATGCCGGAGTTCCAGTATGATCCTGCGAGTACTTTTAGCGACAATCGGCCTCTTCCTGTCGGCAAATACCCTTGCCCAGCAACAGGGCATACCCGACTTCGGCGAAGGCAACGCCGTTCCTCTGTCACAGGAGTATCTGCTGGGCCGCGCCTGGCTGATGCAGTTTCGTCGCCAGGCCCCTATTCTCAGTGACCCCCAACTACAGGAATATACCGAGGGCCTGGTTTTCCGTCTCGCCGCAAGCAGCCAGCTGCGCGAACGCCGGCTCGAGGTGGTGCTGGTGGATGCAAAGTCGATCAATGCCTTTGCCGTCCCCGGCGGGGTGGTGGGCGTGCACAATGGGCTCATACTCGCGGCGCAGAATGAAGCCCAGCTGGCATCGGTGCTGGGGCACGAATTGGCTCACCTGAGCCAGCGTCACTTCTCCCGCAGTCAGGAGAATGCGCAGAAATCACAGAAGATGGCGCTGGCCGGCCTGCTCACCGGGCTGGTGGCCGTGGCAGCCGGTGGTGGTGATGCCGGGATAGCCGCCATTGCCGGCTCACAGGCGGCGTCGCAGGACGCAGCCCTGCGCTACAGTCGCCTGCATGAACAGGAGGCAGATCGTGTGGGCATGCAGAACCTGGTGGCCGCAGGCATGGACCCCAGCGGCGCTGCGGGCATGTTCGAGGTGATGCAGGCCGAGTCCCGTAAATACGGCTCGCGCCCTCCCGAATTCCTGATGACCCACCCGCTGACAGAGAAGCGCATTGCCGACGCACGCAACCGGGCGGGCCAGTACCCGCACAGAATGTATGAGGACAACCCGGACTTCCAGTTAATGCGGGCCCGGGTTGAGCTGAGCTTTATTGAAGATCCTGTCGAGGCGGTGGCGCATTTTCGCAAGCGGCGCAAGGAAACACGCGGACCAGAGGCCGTGGCCGCGCAGTATGGCCTGATTCTCGCGCTGACCGAAAACGGTGAATTTGCCGAAGCGCGCGAGCTGCTCAAGCCCATGCGCGACTTCAAACCCGCCAACCTGTCCTACGCGCTGGCTGAAACAGAGATAGACCTGCAGCAGGAGCGTTTCGAAGAGGCTATCACCAAGTTGCGCCGTGGACTGGAGATCATGCCCGGGAATCATCCGGTGACCATCCAGCTGGGCAAGACCTATTACAAGGCCGGTCGCTACACCGAGGCAGACGCGCTACTCAAGGCTCACGCCAAGCGCAAGCCGACCAATGCCACGCTGTGGTACTGGCTGGCGGAAATTCAGGGCCTGGCCGGTGACAGGTTCGGTCTGCACCAGTCACGTGCGGAGTATTTCTTTTTGAACGGTGCCATGAAAGCGGCGCTGGAACAGTTAAATCTTGCGCTGAAACTGGCGCCCGACAACGTCACCGTCGAGCGCATCAATGAACGTATGGCATTTTTCCAGGCGGTGGGCAGGGCCCTGGGCCAATTCTGATCAGCGCACTGCCACACCGGCCAGCCAGGGGTGGGCAAACATCACCGCGAGAAAGACAACCAGGCTGATAACCAGAATTTTCACCTCCTGGCCTATGCCGGGTATATCCGCTTTGACCCATGCTCCCTCCCGGCGATTGATCAGCACGATTTCCAGTAGCGCCCAGATACCCATGCCGCCGAACAGCACCAGTGAGCGGCCGTCGCCATTCATTAGCAGGTGAGCCCCCGCCCAGATCGCTACACCGGTCAGCTGTGGGTGGCGCAGGACCTGTTTGATGCGCGTGGGCATTCCCGAGGCGACAAACAGGATGAAGGCCACCAGCACCAGCAGCATACCCAGGTGGCGCGTCCACAGCGGCAGCGTGTACAGGTAGGTAGGCTGGTCGATGCTGCGCCAGCCGAAGACGATCATCAGGATGGCGCCGATCAGCAGCAGCGAAAACAGGCCCTTGTAGCCGTTTTCACCCAGTTTGCCCAGCAGTGATTGCTTGAGGGGTTGTGCGATGGCGGGGATCAGGTGCACCAGTGACCACAACAGTATGCCTGTAATGAGTAATGCCATCTTTGTTGTCCCTCGCTGCGCGTTTGAGAACAGTCTAGTCGCTAAACCTGCTTGCCACCAGGCAGAGGCGGTGCAAACAATCCGTAGCAATGTGCCGCGCTTACTGCAGCGGGCCAGGTTGTTATTTTTCACGCTGACCAGGCTGGTGGCGGCGCGCTGTATAGCCTAAAATGCGCCGCCTCCTCCGTCTGCGCATAACAACTCCTCCGCTGATTGGTTTTCTTCGTTGCCGCGAGCCGCAAGATTCGCGACGTATAGTTTTAGGTGTAGAACCCGATGTTCGAGATTCATCCGAGTAAAGCCGCGTCCGTTAAAAATGATGTGTTATCGGGCCTCACCGTAGCCCTGGCCCTGGTGCCCGAAGCTGTGGCCTTCGCCTTTGTAGCGGGTGTTGAGCCTCTGGTGGGCCTCTACGCGGCGTTCATGGTGGGCCTTATTACCGCCTGTATCGGTGGTCGACCGGGCATGATTTCCGGTGCTACCGGCGCGTTGGCCGTGGTGATGGTGGCGCTGGTGGCCGATCACGGGGTGGAATACCTGTTTGCAACCGTGGTGCTGATGGGCGTGCTGCAGGTCGCCGCCGGTGCCATGCGCCTGGGCAAGTTTATCCGCATGGTGCCCCACCCGGTGATGCTGGGCTTTGTTAACGGCCTGGCGATTGTGATTTTTCTAGCCCAGTTGGGGCAGTTTGGTACCCCGGGCGAACCGGGTTGGTTGCACGGCACTTTCATGGAAGGGTCAATTGTCGACGTCGCATGGCTAGAGGGCCAGCAGTTGTACATGCTTTGCGGCCTGGTGATGCTCACCATGGCGATTATTCACTTCCTGCCACGCCTGACCACGGCGATTCCCTCTTCACTGGCGGCCATCGTAGTGGTCAGCCTGTTGGTGGTCGGCATGAGCCTGGATACCAAGGTGGTAGGCGACGTGGCTTCTATCAAGGGCGGGCTGCCGCAGTTTCATATACCCGCCGTACCGCTGAACTGGGAAACGCTGGTTATCATCTTTCCGTACGCGATCGTCCTGGCCGCCATCGGCCTGATCGAGTCGCTGCTTACCCTGCGCCTGGTGGATGAGATCACCGAGACCCGCGGGCGTGGCAACAAAGAGTGTGTGGGCCAGGGCGTTGCGAATGTGGCGACCGGTTTTTTTGGCGGCATGGGCGGCTGTGCCATGATCGGGCAGAGCATGATCAACGTGAACTCGGGAGGCCGTGGTCGCTTGTCCGGTATCTCTGCCGCACTGTTCCTGCTCGCCTTTATCCTGGTGGCCTCGCCGCTGATTGAGCAGATACCGCTGGCAGCGCTGATCGGCGTGATGTTTATCGTGGTCATCGGTACGTTCGAGTGGTCCAGCTTCCGCGTGCTGCGTAAGGTGCCCAAGTCAGACGCAATGGTGCTGGTGCTGGTATCTGCGGTGACGGTGGCGACCGACCTGGCCATGGCCGTGATTGTGGGCGTTATTGTCTCGGCACTGGTGTTTGCCTGGGAACACGCCAAGCAGGTCCACGTCAAGGCGATGGAAGACCACAAAGGCTCCACCGTCTACGCGGTCAGCGGCCCGCTATTCTTTGGCTCGGTCACGTCCTTCCTGGAGCAGTTTGACCCGGCCGGTGCCAATGATGACGTGGTGATAGACTTTGCCGAGTCACGGGTATGTGATCACTCCGGGCTGGAGGCGATCGATACGCTGGCGGAGCGCTACCTGAACGCCGGCAAGACGCTGCACCTGGTGCACCTGTCTGCCGAGTGCAAGCAACTGCTGCGCAAGGCCGGCAACCTGGTGGAAGTGAACGTGATTGAAGATCCCAAGTACTTTGTTGCCGAAGATGTCCTGGGTTGATAAAGCGGGGGCGTGCCCCCTTGTTCAATCAGGCTTGCGGTTCAGCGCCGTGCACGCCAAGGTAATGTGAACTGGGGCTGGGTTCTTCTTCCAGCGCCTCGTTGAACTCATACAGGCGCTCGTAGCGGGTATCCCGGATCAACCACCTGCCATCTTCCTTCACGTAGCGATCCCAATACAGCACCGTGCCGGTGGTGTAGTACTTGTGATTGATTACCCAGAATTTGTCCTCCAGGTACCAGATGCCGGTGGCTTCACTTTCTGACAGTATCTGGATTTCAGGATGGTGGCCGTGATGCTGGCCGATGGTCTGCTTGGTAAAAGACTGGGCCATGCCCGCCACATATTCCGCTTTGCCATTGTACTTCAGGTGGTAGTTGCCGCCCTTGAAATCCACTTCCACATCGCTGTGGAACAGGGTGGCCAGTTCTTCCAGATTAGCGGTGTCTATGCAACGAAAGTAAGCGTGTTTGAGCTGCTTGATCGCCTCAATGTCCATCAGCATCTGGATGTTCTTGCGCAGCTCATCGATACCGCCCGCGCTGGCCTCCAGGGGAAGCCCATCGGTGATGCCCATGGTCTGCTTGTTCAATTTTTGTCGTTGCTCGCTCATAGCCTTCTCCAAAGGGTAGGAGCTTAGTATAGCCAACCCACGCTCGAAAGCTGCTGACGTATCAGGTCAGATTGTTTGATGTGTAAGGTCGGGGTAGCGCAGCTAATGCCTTGATCGGGGTCAACAGTGGGTGCTTATTCATTTTGTTATGGCCTCATGAGCGACTAAGATAATATGCTTTAAGTGCAGTGCATCGGAGTTGAAAATCAGTAGCTTTGTCGTCAATAGGGTCTGTTTTGCGAATTAACGAGCAACCCATAAAGAGCATTTCCCGCGGTTTTCTGTTGTCGTGCCTTGCAGCCTGTTCACTGTCGGTCTCCGCCACCAATCCGGTCACTGAGATCGCCACAGGGGATATACCCAAAGGCACGCTGGGGCTGGGACTTGGCTGGCGTTTTGGCAACAGCCCCTATCGTGGCATAGACGATATTTCTTCCAAGGAAACTGAGCAGGACTCGGACGTGCTGCCGTTCTATTTCTACGAGGGTAAGTACCTCTTTTCCCATGGCAGTACCGCAGGCGTGCACCTGTATGATTCCGGGGGCTTCAGTCTTGATGCGCTGATTGCCTATCGTTTCGACCGCCTGGAGCCCGAGCGCGATGACTTTTTTACCGGGGTGGATGAGCGTGAGCAGAGCCTGGACGGCGGCCTTCGGGGCAGTGTGATGGGGGACTGGGGCAAGGTCTCACTGACCTGGTTGACCGATACCCTGGATCGCCATAACGGTCAGGAGATAGACCTGACCTACCGTTTCACCTGGGTGGGCGAAAAGTGGACTATCTCGCCTTTTGCCAGCTATGTGCACTGGGACGAGTCGCTCACCGATTATTACTACGGTGTTGCGGGGAGTGAAGCCCGGGAGGACCTGCCGGCCTATCGACCGGGCTCGTCCACAACCTGGCGCGCCGGCGTCAACACCAGCTACCGTATGTCCAAGCGTCTGCGCCTGTTTGCCAATATCTCTGTAGACCGTCTGGACGACGTGGTCGCCGGATCGCCATTGGTAGATGAGGATTGGTTGCCGGCGACCATGGTCGGCCTGGCCTACGCGTTCGGTAATGTTCTGGATGAAGGCCAGTCGGGACGCCGCGATGCGCAGCGGTCAGGGGAATGGAGTTGGCGCGTCAATTACGGCTATACCGCTGAGGAGACCTTTCATAAGGTACATCGCGGTAGTATCGAGCGCAGTGACGATGTCCACACTTACCTGGCGGGACTTACCCTGAGCAAGTTGGCGCTTGATGGCAAGCGGCTGGATATATGGGGCAGGGTCTCGGTTAATCGCAGGCTGGAAAATGACCTGCAGGACGACTTCTGGGAGATCAACCCCTACATCATGCTGATGGGTACAGGCTACTCACCGTGGAGTAATCGCGAGTTGTTCCGTTACGGTTTCGGTTATGGATTTTCATACGCCGACAGTGTGCCGATGGTGGAGCGGCGCAAGCAGGAAAAACGCGACCGTGACACTTCTCATTTCCTCAACTACCTGGAGGCAACGGTGGATTTTCCCCTGCGTAATCTGTTCGGTGATCGCGGTTGGTGGAAGCACTGTTACAGTGGCGTCACCCTGGTGCATCGTTCCGGCATCTTTGGCAGGGTCGATATTCTCGGTAATGTTTCTGGCGGATCGGACGTGGTCACCGGGCACCTGGAGTGCAAGCGATGAATCGCTGGAAAACCAGTCTTATTATCCTGATGCTGTCTCTTACCAGTGCCTGTGTCATGCAGCCGGTGGTCTATGACGAGGCGCGTGCGCAGGCGTTAGAATCCGCGCTGGCATCGTTTCGCGCCCGCGAGGAACTGACGCGGTTTTTTGATCAGGCGGTGGCCTATGCCGTGTTCCCCGCCAACTGGCGTGCGGGCACCGGTTTTGGCGGTGCTTTCGGTACCGGTTGGCTGCTGGAAGGCGGCGAAGTAACCGGTCGCGCGTTGATGGTGGAAGCATTCGTGGGCGCGAACCTGGGCATACAGGGCGATCGCAAGATTTTATTCTTTCGCAGCGAGGCCGCTCTGGACCAGTTCAAGCGGGGCCGCTTTGAGTTCACCGGCCAGGCCAATGCCAGCGTGGCCAACGTGGGCAAGGCAATCACGCCCGGGTACAACCCGGACGTCGCCATGTTTGTGGAGGTGCGCGGTGGGCTGATGGTGGAAGCCAGTGTGGGCACCCAGCGCTATGACTACTTTCCGCTCCAGGAGTCAGAATAGCGCGCTAGAACTCGACAAAAGCCCGCTCGATAACGTACTCCCCAATGTGCCCGTTGCGTGACTCGCTGAACCCGCGTTCGTTGAGCAGGTCGCAGATCTCGGTGAGCATGCTGGGGCTGCCGCAGATCATGAATCGATCCTGCTCAGGGTTGACCGGCGGCAGGCCGATATCGTTTTCCAGTTTACCGGTGCGTATCAGGTCGGTGAGCCGGCCATTGTTAACGTATTCCTCGCGGGTCACTGTGGGGTAATAGATCAGCTTCTCGCGCACGTCTGTGCCCAGGTACTCATGCCTGGGCAGGTGCTCGGTAATCAGCTCCTGGTAGGCCAGTTCTTCCACTTCCCGACAGCCATGGGTGAGTATAACCTTGTCATAGGCCTCATAGATTTCCGGATCGCGGATGATGCTGAGGAACGGCGCCAGGCCGGTACCGGTGGCGATCAGGTAAAGGTTCTTGCCCGGCAGCAGGTTGTCCTGCAGCAGGGTGCCAGTGGACTTGGAATTGACCAGTAGTTCATCGCCGGGCCGGATATTTTGCAGGCGCGAGGTCAGCGGACCGTCCGGCACTTTAATGCTGAAAAACTCAAGTTCATCTTCATAGTTGGCACTGGCCAGGCTGTAGGCGCGCATCAGCGGCTTGCCCTTGTGCTCAATGCCGATCATGGTGAAGTGGCCATTCTTGAAACGGAAGCCGCGGTCGCGCGTGGTCTTGAAGCTGAACAAACGGTCCGTCCAGTGGTGTACCTCGGTAACCTGTTCTTTCAATAGTGTCGCCATTGTGGCCTCGTTTTCTGCCGATTGGTTGGGATGCAGATAGTAGGCAGTCGTTATATATCTGTAAAATGGATAAATTCGATTTTCTATATCGGTTAAGTGGATATAAGATGAAGAGATGAAATACACCCTTCGCCAGCTCGAAGTATTCCTCGCCACCGCCCGGCATGAAAACGTCAGTCGTGCTGCTGATGAGCTGGCCATGTCGCAATCCGCTGCCAGCGGTTCACTGAAAGAACTGGAACAGCAGTTCGCAGTGCAGCTGTTCGACCGTGTTGGCAAGCGGCTGCAGCTCAGTGAGTTGGGCAGGCAACTGCGCGCGCAGGCCGAGAGTTTGTTGCAGCAGGCGCAGGAATTTGAGCAGGCCCTCTCCGGCGGTCAGACCGTGGGTTCCCTGCGTATCGGGGCCACACTCACCATTGGCAATTACATGGCCGTGGCGCTTATCGCGGCGTTTCGTCAGCAGTTTCCGACGGCGGAGGTCACCCTGGAAGTGGCCAACACCGCTACCATTGCCCGCAGGGTTGCGGATTTTGAACTGGACCTGGGAATGATTGAGGGTGAGATTAACAGCCCGCAGTTGGAAACCATTCATTGGCGCGACGATACGCTGCAGGTTTTCGCGGCACCTTCCCACCCGTTGGCTGGTAAGCGCAGGGTCAGCGATGCGCAGTTGAAAGCGCAACAGTGGATTGTGCGTGAGCCCGGTTCGGGGACCCGGCAAACCTTTGACCGCGCCATGCACGGACTACTAAGTGACCTGGATATCGTCATGGAGTTGCAGCACACCGAGGCGATCAAGCGCGCTGTGGAAGCGGGTCTGGGCGTGGGTTGTCTGTCCAGCATCAGTCTGGTGGACGCCTTTGCCCGTGGCTCACTGGTGCCGATTCACGTACCGCAGCGCGACTTCAGCCGTCAGCTCAACCTTATCGCCCGCCGCGACCGCTACAACAGTGCGGCCACGCGTCACTGGTTGGCATTGTGCGCCAGTAACAGCGGAAAGTAGCCAGAGGATTGTGCATCACTGCTGGCTGACAATGCCTGACGGATCAACCCTTACGCGATAGTTACCGGAATCGCATCCGCAGCGGGGTCTCGAAAGACACGATGGCTGCGGTGGGCCAGTACCGCCAGTATCGCCGCAGCCAACAGCAGGCCGCCGTTAAGCCAAAACAGGTAGTGGCCAAATTGTGTGGGGGGATAGTTCAGCAGGTGCGCGATCGCCAGCAGAGCGAGGCAGGCGCCACAAGTCGCCTGTAAGAGCGCTCTACAAGCTGGCAAATTGCGCTGGCGGCCCGCGACCAAAGCGCTGGTCACCACGACGCTGAGGAAAATGGCGAGAGGGGAAAGCGCGGTGAATACAGCGCCGGCTGCCGAGAGCACCAGGGCCAATGGCGTGCCCCAGACCAGTCCACACCAGGTCCTGTCCAGCCAGTCGTTACGCGCGCGTTTTGTTAGCCAGATATTGATGCCGGAAACGGAAACCACGGTCAGCGCCAGCCCCAGTATAAACCAGAGAATGCGCGTGGCCTGTCCGCCGAAGTAGCCGAAGTGAACACGGTAAAGTGAATACAGGAACTGGCGTGCGCCTGGTCCGCTGGTTAATTGCTGGCTGCCGAGATAGCTGCCGTCCGCATTGAAGCGATAAATTTCCGAATAGGCGAGGCGGCCCGGAACCGTGGCCGCAATTTCCATGAACTGTGCCGGGGTGTCCAGTTGGTGCGCTACCAGATAGATTGGTGATACGTCTGGATGTCGCGCTTTCAATTCGCTCATGGCGCGTGCGGTGTCGAGTTTTTGCGCGGGGGCTTCAAGCACAGGGTCGGCGCCATATACCGCGTCAAACAATGCGTTGGTGTCGCTTTCATACCAGGCAGTAGCCGCTGAAAATACCAGAATTCCTACCAGCCCATAGAACGCACCCGTGGTAGCGATCATGATGTGGAAAGGCAGACCCCAGACAGACAAACGATTGTGTATGTCAGCCTGCTCCAGGCGTCGCGACCCACCCAGGCGAAATTTGAATGCATCCTTGAATAGCCTGGGGTGCGCCAACAGACCAGACACGATTAGCGCTACCAGCATGGCCCCGATAGCGCTGACTATTACCAGTCCGATATTGTGGGGCAGGTGCAGGCTGATGTGCAGTTCACGCAGCATATGTGTCCAGCCCTCTACCGGCTCGGCGAGCAGGTTGCCGACGGCATCCGTAAAGCGCTCCTGCTGACCATCGGATACATGCATGCGCGGTATTTCCGCAGTGGGGAAAACAACCCAGATCGACTCGGGATTCTCATTTATCTCCTTGCGAAACCGGTTCATGGCGTTCTCAACCGCCCCAGTCTGAGCGTGACTGAACTCAGGGATTGACGGTTGTTCCCAGCGCTCAAATGTTTCGGCGATGGCGGCCAGGGTGCCCGTGAGGCAGATTAAATACATCAGCCCGCCGACGACCAGGCCGATGGCTGAATGGGCATCAAGCGAGCGTTTAACCAGTCCAGGATTCATGCGCATATTAATAACCAGGCAAGTAAATGACAGCTGAGGAAACGAGAAATATAGCTGCGAACCCCATCGCGTATCGAGCGGGGCGGCCCACGGCTACACTGATGTAAGCCATGATTCCCCAGAGAACGGGGAACAACAGTGCCGCAGCCGCCATGCCATTAATCTCCGACACCGGCAGAACATTAATTGTTGCCAGTGTGAGTTGGCAGCTGGCTGCACCGGCGCAGGGGCCCGCAGCAAGGAACGTGAGTAACTTGCGGGCAGCGCTGGTACTTATCCGGGTGCCGATTGCAGCTCCCTCTGGCTTTGGGGGTCGTCTCTCTGTATTCACAGCCACCAGCACCAGAGCGGCAAGCGTAAATCCCGCCAGCGCATAGCTGATACCAAACTCGCTACCCCATGCCAGAGAAGCAAAATAGACAGTGCTCGCCAGTAGCACCCAGCCCGCCAGGCTGATCAGGCGTTGCACTGTGCCCGGTTGCCGCCAGCTATAGCGCAGCGCGACCAGGCCACAGCAACCCGTGATGAGACTGGCTGCGGTTGCACTACCGGAGGTAAGTAACATGGCTAGAATTGATAGCGAAGACTTGCTACCGCACTGCGCTGGTCACCAGGGAAGCAATCTCCTCGCGCCAGGCAGGTAGCGAAGTAGTCTTTGTCTTCGATGTTGCGCACGTTTAACGCGGCATCCCAGTTACGCCATGTGTAGCCAAGCATTAAGTCGCCCAGTGTGTAGGAAGGTGTCTTTGTCTGGTCAAGGCCGCCCCAGGTTTCGCCGACATAGCGTATGCCGGCCCCTGCGCGAAAGCCTTCCCAGCTTCCAGTGGGGCGCCATGTTACCCAAGCGGAAGCCTGGTCTTCAGGAACGCTGTCGAAACGGTAGTCGTTGGCGGATTCTGTTTCCAGTTTGCTCCAGTTGAACTGTAGCTCAACGTCCCCAAGGCGGGCGATGCTCTCGAGTTCCAGTCCCCGCACCGTCGCCTTGCCTGATTGCTGCTCAAATTCCCCCGGGTTGTTTAGTGGATCTGGCAGGTTGCTTTGCTCCAGGTCGAACCACGCCAGGGTTACCAGCGCGGGAAAAGCATCAGGCTGATATTTGATGCCGATCTCGATTTGTTCGCCCTCCTGGGGGCGCAGGGGTGTGCCCGTGCCGTTGTCGCCAATGACGGGCTCGAAGGATTCAGCATAGCTGGCATAGGGGGCCAGCCCACTGTCAAACTGGTATAGAAGCCCGACGCTGCTGCTGATTTCGTCGTCTCTTTGTGTATTGCCTTCCGTGTCGCTCTCCGTGTCATCCCAGCGCAGGCCCAGGGTCAGGTGCCAGTTGCCCAGTGTCATATGGTCGCTGGCGTACACACCGGCATCCTTCACTGTGGTGCGCGGTCCCTTTGCGTACAGTGCGTTGAGTTGTTCCGCAGGAGGCACATTGCCATAGGTCGGATTGAACACGTTTATCCAGTATTGGTCGGCACCGGGGGGGTGGAGGTCGCCCGGAATAAACAGGTAACCAAGCGCATAAGCGTAATAACCATCGTCGCCGGTGGTGACGTCTTGATACTGGCCGCCCAACAATACCCGATGACTTATTGCGCCGGTGTCGAAGCTGGCCCGAAATCGGGCGTCGAACGCGAACTGTTCTGAGGTAGCGTCAGAACGATACCAGGACCGCGGTACGGTGCCGTCTTCGAACAGGCTGCCATCACTGTTGTAAACATAGCGATCGCCACCGATAAAGGCAGGCCAGGCCTGCTGATAGTCGGCACTTGCGTCGGTATAGCGTGAGGTGAGTTCCATGCTCCAGATGTCGTTAAAACGATGTGTCGCCAGGAGTGTCATTGCTGTAGTGGTTGCATCGTATTTGTTGAACGCAGGGTCACCGAGATAGGCGCTGCTGTCGATTCGCTTGCCATTAGCGGCCGGCTCCAGTGTGCCGGCAATGGGTAGAAACTGCGCCGCCGTATCGCTTTGAGTGTCGGTGTAGTTGATGAGCAGGGTGACATCTGTATCCGCGTCGGGTCGCCAGGTCACTGAAGGGGCGAGTACCATCGTTTTGTCCGTCACCTGATCAACCTGAGTGTCCGTATCTCGATAAACAGCGACCATGCGATAGAGAAAGTCGCCAGACGAACTCACCGCACCGGTGCTATCCAGCGCAAACTGCGTGTAGTCGAAAGTGCCGTATTCGGCCCTGATCTCGTGTTCGGTCTCTTCTTGAGGCCGTTTGCTGACCACATTGACCAGGCCGCCCGGGGAGCCTTGTCCGTAGAGTACGGAAGCGGGGCCCTTGAGAATCTCTACCTGCTCCAGGGTATACACATGAGGGCGGGTGTTGTTGTAGTTACCAAACAGCGACTGCAGGCTGTCCTGGTATTGGGGAACGTCAAGGCCGCGAACTCTGACCCAATCGCCCCTGGTGGCATAGCCGTAGGTTTCTCCAATCACCCCGGCGCTGTAGGTGAATGTGTCATCCAGAGTCAGGGCGCCGCGGTCTACTATCTGCTGCTCCGATACGATAGATACGGAGCGAGCGGCCTCCATTATCGGCGTATCCGACTTGAGTGCGGAAAATCGGGAGAGTGTGCTGTAAACCAAGACTTCCTCCAACTGCGTTTCCTCAGTGTTTGCATAGGCGTTTGCAACTGCGCAGATGGCAGCGATTGCGCCGGTGGTGAGTGTGATAGAACGTTTCATGCTTGCAGGTGACCTTATCGTGGGGTGCAGAAGATCGTGAATGATAATGATTAGTATTTGCATCGTCAACGCCCTGTCGGGTGTTGCAAATAGGAATAATTATCATTAAGGTGAAGACCCCATCAACGTAGGAGCGCGTTCCTGGCGATGAAAATGAAATTCCTGTGTGCCCACCACCACCGCTGCCGCTGGTTGGAGACTAACCCGACCGCGGCCCTGTCGCCTTGCCTGAACGCATACCAACAAGGGATGGACTTTGCTGAGGAGGATGACTTCGCCAGGGCGGCGAGCCAGCCCCGTACAGCACTAGCGCAGATCAAAATATAGTTTTAAACAGAGGAACCAACCGAGGACCGTGGCAATGAAGGAAGAACGAGTAGAGCTTTCGCTACCAGTGGATGTGCTATCGCGCCTATTGCGAGAGCGGGTGTTGGTGGCGAGCGATTTTCGCTGTCTCACGCGTGATGCCGATATGATCAGTAGAAAAGCCGTTAAAGCAAGCCTGATGGGTTGAAGGAGAAATGCGAAAGCTGTGCAGGCCTCCTGGTCCGATGCCTGGTCGTGATGTTCCAGCCGTGCCCCAGCAGGAAGAGTCAGCTCCCATTCAGCCTGCTTGGCGATGGTTCTCCGCGAAGCGTATGACCACCTCGCCGATGATCAGCGTCACTACCACACCGCCAACCACGGCCCATTCGAAGCCAGAGCCAGGCGTATATAGAAAGAGGAAGATCGACAGGGCGAGGATGGTCATGCATAAGCCCGCGGTCAGCACTGCTGCGTTGTTGCCGCCGGGTACCCGGTAGGGGCGGGGGTGGTCCGCATCCACGCGTCGCAGTTTGAGAAAGGTGAGTAACATACCCTGGTAGGGTAACAGGAATATCACCGCGCTGAACGCGAACAGCGACCAGAACAGGTCCTCGTTGGAGCCGGAAAGTAGTCCATAGAGCAGCAGGCACAGTGTGCTGACGATGCCCATCAGTACTGCGGCGCCCACTGGCGTGCCGCGTTCTTTGTCTTCCAGGGCAAAAATTTTTGGCAACTCACCCTCTACTGCCGCCTCAGCCGCTGCGCGGTTGCAGCCCAGTGCCCAGGTGACGCCATTGGAGAAGAAAGAGAACAGGGCGCCCAGCCCCAATACGACGACCAGTAGCTTACCTGCGGCGCTTTCACCAAAGAACAGGGTGAGCGTATCCACCAGACCCTCGACAAGATTGATATCACCAGCCGGGATTGCCGCCAGTACCGCCATGGTGCCGAGTATGTAGAGCAGGATAATCACCACCCCGGAAATAAAGATTGCCCGTGGTACGTCCCGAGCCGGGTCTTTCATCTCCTCACTGCCGGCACTGACCAGTTCGAAGCCGAGCATGCCGTAGATGATAGCGGGAATGTACTGGGCACTGCCGCTCCAGTCGGGGGTTAGTGACTCCACGGTGAGCGGATTGGCCATGCCGGCAGTCGACACATGGATGGCCGCGCCGATAATGATAGCGACGAATATTGCCACCTTGAGGATGGCACCAATATTGGGCACCCATTTACCGATGTCCAGAGTCACCACATTGACGGCTACGGCCACCCACGTCAGGCCTATGCCGATGGCGATCTGTCCGCCCATGGGCAGCTCAGGAAAAAACATCTGTGCAAAGACGCCGGCAAAGAGAATGTAGATGGCGGGAATCCACACCGCCGTATTCACCCAGTAGCACCATGTGGCACGGGAGGCCCAGCGCCCGCCGTAGCCATCCCGTATCCAGGCATAGATGCCGCCCTGTTCCGGGTAGGCGCAGCCCATCTCTGCGCAAATCATGGCGAAGGGGACAAAGAAAAAAACGCCGAGGATGATCCACCAGGAAATGCTGGAAGCGCCCACCGATGCCGCTGCGGTGAGGGTGTCTGCCAACAGGATAGCGGACACCGTAAACAGCACCATGTCCCGTAGTTTGAGTGTCTTTTTGTATTCGATAACGGTGGTCACAGTGCTCATGAGGTCTTGTTCCGACTTGTTTTATTATTAACTTGTCACTGGCTGACAAGGCGCGTCACGCCCGCGCAAGCGGGAACGCCGTCTTATAATACCCTGAATGCCATCGGCCCCTGCCTACCCGGGAATTTATGGATGCTCCTGCGCAGTCGCCTGCTATAAAAAACCCGGCGAGGCCGGGTTTGAGGTATGCAGATTAAATGCCGTAGTGTTTCGCCGTTGCGTCCAGGGCCTGAGACAGCATATCGACGAGTGCATCAATTTCCCCGGTGTTGCAGATCAGTGGCGGCGCCATGATCATCGCGTTCCCGGTCTGGCGTACCATCAGGCCAAGATTATTAGCCGTGTTACGACAGAATACGGCACCTGCAGATTCCGGTGCCAGCTTCTCGCGCGAAGTCTTGTCGCTGACCAGTTCAACCGCAGCGAACATGCCGCGACCGCGCACTTGTCCAACAATGGGATGAGCTTCCAGCTCCTTCAGGCGCGCCTGGAAGTGCGGTGCCACATTGTCGGCAGCGTTGGCGATAATATTGCTTTCGCGCAAAATCTTCAGCGTGGCCAGTCCTGCAGCAGTTGCTGCCGGGTGACCGGAGTAGGTCAGGCCATGAGAGAACTCGCCGCCATGATTGAGCAGTACGTCGGTGATTTTATCGCTGACCATCACGCCACCCAGCGGCTGGTAGCCGTTGGTCACTGCCTTGGCAAAGGTCATCAGGTCTGGCTTGATGCCATAGGTCTGAGATCCGAACCACTGGCCTGTGCGTCCAAAGCCACAGATTACCTCGTCAGCGATCAGCAGTATGTCGCGCTCGTCGCAGATACGCTGGACTTCAGGCCAGTAAGAGTCGGGCGGTATGATGACGCCGCCGGCACCCTGCACCGGCTCGGCGATGAAAGCTGCGACATTGCTCTCCCCCAGCTCATCAATTTTGTCTTCCAGCTGCCGGGCAACACGCAGGCCGAACGCATCCGGATCCTCGTCCGGGCCCACTTCAAACCAATGTGGTTGTTCGATGTGGTGGATGTAGTCCAGGCCATTGGTCTGTTCGTGCATGCCGCTCATGCCGCCCAGCGAAGCAGCGGCGATGGTGGAGCCGTGGTAAGCGTTCTTGCGGCTGATAATATGCTTCTTTTCCGGCCGTCCCTGTAATTGGTAGTAACGGCTCACCAGGCGCAGGTTGGTGTCGTTGGCCTCGGAGCCGGAGTTGGTGAAAAATACATGGTTGAAACGATCTTCGGTGACGTCCACCAGGGCCTTGGCCAGCTCGATAGCCGGTTGGTTGGAGCACTGAAAAAAGTTGTTGTAGTAGGGCAGCTGCTGCATCTGCTCGGTGACGGCATCAACAATGGACTGCTGGCTGTAGCCGAGGTTGCAGCACCACAGGCCGGACATGCCATCCAGCATTTTGTGGCCGTTGCTGTCGTAAATGTAAATGTGTTCCGCGCGGGAGAATATCCGGCCGCCATGCTGCGCATAATCCCTGAAATCCGTAAACGGATGCAGGTGATGAGACTGGTCCAGGCGTTGCAGATTGCCGTTGTTTGCTTGCATGTTCATTGACCTGCCTCCGTTTCAGAACACTGTGTAATGCGGTGGCTATACCCTGAAGTGGTATGGCCGGGATTTGCGCATCATTGTTAAATAGTGTGGCATACACGTTCGCACAATAAATTACCCCTAAAGTGGTGTTTGTATACCGCTGCGCCAGGAAGCCCACCTATGTCCCATATTGACGAACAACTGGATGCTTTTCTCGCCGGATATCCCGACATAGAGATCTTCGAGATTATGTTGAAAGATCTCTGCGGTGGCTTGCGCGGTAAGTGGGTCACCCGCGACAAGATCTACAAAGCGATGGCAGGGGGCTTGAAGATGCCCCTGTCCACCCTTGCTTTCGATGTATGGGGTCGCGACGGTGAGGAGTGGGTATTTGAGACCGGTGACGGTGATGGCTATTGTCGGCCGGATATTTCCACCCTGGTACCCACGCCCTGGGCTGGCCGCCCCAGTGGCCAGGTACTGATGTCCATGGCGCAGGTGGATGGCAGCCCCTGCAGTTATGATCCCAGGGTCATTATCACAGCGCTTGTGCAGCGCTTTTCCGCACTCGGCCTGACGCCCGTTGTGGCGACGGAGATGGAATTTCATCTGCTGCGTCAGGAGATGGACGGCGCCGGGCGGCCACAGCATACGCAGCACGATCGCATGGATGGCAGCCTGAATTCGGGGCAGACCTACAGTATCGACGTGATGCAGGAACAGGCGGAGTTGATGCATGCTATCCGTGACGTCTGTGCCGCGCAGAACCTGCCCGTTGATACGCTGGTCAAGGAGTCCGCACCCTCCCAGTACGAGATCAATCTTTATCACACAGACAATGCACTGCTGGCAGCTGACCAGGCAGTGATGCTGCAACGCGCCATCAAGGGTGTTGCCAGGCAGCACGGCTTTCTGGCGACATTCATGGCCAAGCCGTTTGCGGACATCGCCGGTAACGGTATGCATGTACACTGCAGCCTGCTCGACGGCGAGGGCAATAACGCATTTGATGATGGCACCGGCAATGGCACTCCACTGCTGCAGCACGCTGTCGGGGGGTGTCTTGCCACCATGGAAGAAAGCATGTTGTTGTTTGCGCCCAACCAGAACTCCTACCGCCGCTTCCAGCGTGGTACGCACGCGCCACTCGCCCCGACCTGGGGCTACGAGAACCGTACGGTGGCCGTGCGCATTCCGGCCGATGCGCCCGTGGCGACACGTATAGAGCACCGGGTGGCGGGTGCAGACGCCAATGCTTACCTGGTAATTGCCGGGATACTGGCCGGGATGCTGCACGGTATTGAAAGCCAGCTGACACCGCCATTGCCCCTGGAGGGCAACGCTTATGATCAGGTGCCGCCATCGCTGCCGCGCTACTGGGCAGACGCGCTGCAGGGCTTCGAAGCGTCAGAGCACATACGTGAGTACTTCGGAGCGGATTTCCAGAAAGTGTTTTCCATCCTGAAGCAACAAGAGCTCGATGAGTTCGACAGGCAGGTGACGCCCCTGGAGTATGACGCCTGCCTGTAGGGCGTGAAGCCCGCTTCGAGTAAGCGTATTTCCCAGGTATAAAAAGGCTCTTCGCAGATTAGCGGGGTTGCTTAGTTTATAGACACTTTCCAGCTGGGCGGCCACTGCAATCGTGGTATACCCCCGAGCGGTCGAACCCCTTTTGACTCCCTTTCGGGGG
>NZ_PKUS01000009.1 GCF_002866825.1 Pseudohalioglobus lutimaris
AGTCCAAGAAAAGGGCCGCATCCCCCAGCGTGGCGCCACCGTCGTTGATAACCGCGCGCTTATCATCATACTTTTCAGGGGAAGTGTCGCCAGTAACGAAAGAGCGCAGAGCCGAGTTCAACGCCGAGAAGCCAACGCCGTTGCCGACCGGGTCGATCACGCTCAACTGCGTGGTCTGCTGCACCTGGTTGAATTCGCTGTTCTCCCACTTACCGGTAATATTCAGGTTATCGGTGGCGTCCCACGACAACTGCAGACGCAGTGTCTTGTCGTCGCGTTCGGGGGCGTCGTCGCCGGTCAGTTCATTCTCCAGGTAGCCGTCCAGTTCATAACCCCGGTAGGCAATGCGTCCCGACAGGCTGTCGGTAATCGGACCGGAGAGTACACCGGTAATCTCCTGCTCGCCGTCTTCCCAACCGTAGAGGCCGCTGATCATGCCTTCTACCTCATCGGTAGGCTTGGCGCTGATAACGTGAATCGCCCCACCTATGGTGTTCTTGCCGAACAGCACACTCTGTGGACCTTTCAGTACCTCCACTCGCTCCAGGTCCATAAAGGGTGCCCGTGAGAGCTGGCTGCGGCCCATATAGATGCCATCGTGAAACAGTGACACCGACTGCTCGATACCCTGGTTGGAACCGGGTGTACCGACGCCCCGAATGAAGATGAAGTTGCCAATCGGGTTCTGCTTTATCGATACGGCCGGCATATTGGCGGAGAACTCCTCGCCACGGGTCACGCCGAAGTCCTTGATGTCCTGACCGCTCATCGCGATCATCGAAATCGGCACGTCCTGCATGCTTTCGGCACGCTTGGTGGCTGTTACCACGACTTCTTCAAGACCCTGTGCACCGGCCTGATGGGCCATCGCCAGGCCAAGCGTCATGGCAGTGAGAGAGAAACGGGCGTTCGTCTTCATGAGAGAGTTCCTTTAAACGTATTATGTTCGGTTGTTACATTATTTTATTTATTGCGGTGCCCCCGGGAGCCGGCGCTGACTTCGTTCCCGGGACCGGCGCAATATAAACCGGACAATAATAGATAAATGTCACCAAAGTGACATTTACCTGTCTTTGCTTCTATTGCTCGATATGGCTGGACGCTGCCGGCTGCGCTATCTGTCTGGGGTGGACTATATTTTTCCGTGCACCGGCGGCTCTGGAGTCGGTTCCCGGCTGGCCAGCATGTCGAAGTCACAGCCCTCGTGCGCCTGATTGACGTTATCCGAGAACAACATCCCCCAACCGCGTTTATAGTGAGGCTCCGGGGCCTGCCAGGCCTGCCTGCGCTGTTCCAGCACAGCGTCCTCCACGCAGAGCGTGATCGCCCTCCCCGCTACATCCAGCTCTATTTCATCACCGTCCTCCACCAGCGCCAGCGGGCCACCGATCCAGGATTCCGGGCTTATATGCAGTGCGCAGGTACCAAAACTGGTACCGCTCATTCTGGCGTCGCTGATACGTACCACGTCCCGAATACCCTGTTCTGCCAGCTTCCTGGGAATGGGAATCATGCCGTTTTCCGCCATACCCGGCCCACCCAGCGGGCCGACATTGCGCAGCACCAGTACGCTATTTGCATCCACATCAAGATCCGGGTCATGAATACGTGCGGCCAGGTCGTCGGCGTCATTAAAGACCACCGCCGGGCCCCGGTGCTGTAACAGTTCCGCGGTGGCTGCGCTGGGCTTTATTACGCAGCCGTTGGGTGCCAGGTTGCCCTTGAGCACAGCCAGCGCCTCCGTGGCCACCGGGTTATCCAGAGGGCGCACGATATTGGCGTCTCCAACCTTTGCCCCGCGGATATTTTCACCCAGCGTGGCGCCGGTGACAGTTGCGCAATCCAGATCCAGTTTCGACGCCATCTGGGTCAGCAGAGCAGGCAGCCCGCCAGCATCGGCAAACTCATGCATGATGTATTCGCCCGACGGCTGCACATTGGCCAGCACCGGCACCTGGCGACCGATGTCGTTGAAATCATCGAGCGTAAAGCTCGTCCCGGCCCGGCGCGCCAGGGCTATAAGGTGAATCGCCGCATTGGTGGAGCCGCCCAGCGCTACGCAGGCTTTAGCGGCATTGAAAACGGAGGCATCGCTGATGATGTCACTGGGTTTCAGGTCGTCCCAGACCATTTGCACAATACGCCTGCCTGCCGCAGCCCCCAATTGGTGACCACGCGAGTCCATGGCGGGTACAGAGGACGCCCCGGTGAGCGACATCCCCAACACCTCCGCGAGCGCGGTCATGGTGGACGCGGTGCCCATTACGTTACAGGTGCCCGGGGAGCTCCATATTTTCTGCTCGATGGCCTCCCAGTCCTCCATGGGCAGGCGCCCCGCGATCAGGTCAGGTGCATAACGAAACGGCCCGGTACCGCTACCGAATCGCTCACCGCGAAAGGTTGCGCCCATGGTAAAACCGGCGGGGCAGTATATTGCCGGTATGTCCATGCTGATCGCGCCCATCAATAAACCAGGCGTGGTTTTGTCACAGCCGCCAAGCAATATGGCGCCGTCGATGGGGTGACAGCGCAACAACTCCTCTGTTTCCATCGCCAGGAAATTGCGATAGAGCATCGCAGACGGCTTAACATAGCCCTCCCCCAGCGACATGGCCGGCAGTTCCACGGGGAAGCCACCCGCCTGCCAGACTCCGCGCTTCACTGCCTCCGCCCTGTCCCGCAGGTGGGCGTGACAGGGATTCATATCACTCCAGGTGTTGACGATACCGATAACCGGGCGCCCCTGAAATTCCTCGCGGGCATATCCTGCCTGCAGGGCATGACTGGTGTGCTCGGTAGAACCGGGGCCTTCGCCGTACCAGCGGCGGCTGCGCAATGTTTCCGGTGTTTTTCCTGCCATGTGGGCTATCCTTTTATATTCGTTAATGTGCAGATACGCACAGCATTGGTGAACAATTGTAGACTACTGACTCGCGTCACCACGATACCGTCACCTTGACGACAATCCGGGTGCAGCGCCACACCTCGTGGCTGAAGACCGGGTAATCGTTCTGCGCTACATTGTCAGTTTGTCGACATTCTTATCGCCCTCGCTGGCCTATTCTCCGCCAACTTGTCCAGAACCAGTTCCAGCGCTCACAGAAGTGGTGCTTGAATAACATCGGAATACCACCAGAGGATAAAAATATGCGCGACTATCGCAAATTC